>JBEVWC010000039.1:0-1742 GCA_040506775.1 Candidatus Thiodiazotropha sp. | reverse complement strand
CTGGCCCGTTTCGACATCAAAGCCAAGATTCTATCCAAGAAGTACTACAGCCTGGGACGGGAGTCGGACCTTGCCCCCATCGACCTGGCGCTTGGCTGGGGCAACATGTCGGATGAAAAGGTGCTCCAGACGATTCGCATTTCACAGTCAAACCGATACTTTCACTGGCGCGTTGATGAGTTTCCTATACCCCGCAAGGAGATCGAGACCCATGCCAGCAACATGCACATCATTCCCGCTGATACAGCCACCGAGTCCGCGATCAGGGACGCCCGTAAAGGTGAGATTGTGCAATTCTCCGGTTACCTGGTTAAGGTCGACACCCAGGACGGCTGGCATTGGTCGAGTTCATTGAGTCGCAGCGACACGGGTAACGGGGCCTGCGAACTGGTCTGGGTCGAGAATTTTCAGGTAGAGGCCTCATCACCGTAAACAAAGGCCTTTCAGGCAACCTGTCAGTTTCAGGCCACCCTGCAATTGCCCTATGACCTGAAAGCCGTTTACCGGTATCAAGCGTGACCCAGGCTCTCAAGATAGTGCGATAGAGCGGCTTTTCTCGCCAGCATTTTTTCCGCCAGTTTTTCACTGCCTCCATGAGCCAGAATTACACCCCGTATGTGTAAATCCTCAAGTTGGATCACCACTTCCAGTGACCGTCTGATATCGGCTGTGCGCATGTCAGAAAAAAGTCTCACGGCATGTGGGTTACCCTCGTCTGACCTCAGCATCTCAAGTTCATTCACCCGGGTATCGAACGCGCTCCCCTTGGGATCACCCTGGGCACGAAATTCCAGTGCGCCACCCACATCGAGCGTCAGAACCCTTCCGTTCAACACACCCTGGTTGTCACCATGATAACCGGCCGCGTCCCAGTTGGCGGTCCAGGCGTGAACCCCAAACCAGCGTTGCGCCTGAGCGCGCTCACTTTCACTCAAGCGTGCCACGCAGGATTTTTCCAGTTCCAGCCAGCGCGTTGCGATCTGATCCTCGGCCCGGGTCCTGACGTAGCTCAGGGTGGGCGCACCGGCCAGTCGATACAACATGGCGGCGATGAATTCATTGCGCGCGTGGGCGACGCTCTCAAGGGTCTTCACATAGTAGCGTTGTCCCTCTTGATCCTCATAGAGACCGGCCGGGTTACTGCCCAACTGTCCACTCACCCTCTGCATCTCGGTGGTATCGATGACCAGGGGATCCGTGAACATCGCGTCCTGTTCCATCAATGACGGTGTACGCCGCACCAACGCAAGCTGCGATGAGGTTTCAATGGCGCCTTTGCGTGCGCGACGCACTCTGCGAATCGCCACCTCCGGTTGCATACCCAGTTCCACCAGCAGGCGCGCGGCAATCATACCCGCCCGACCCAGGCCACCTTTGCAATGCACCAGCACATCCTGTCCCTGCAACAGCATCTGGCGAATCTCCCGCCCCTGGGTGATCCATCGTTGTTCGAAATCTTCATCCGGAACCGAGAAGTCGGCAATCGGCAGATGCCTCCATTGAATACCCCGGCCTTGAATCGCATCTCCCAGACTCAGCACCTTCAGTTCTCTGAGTTCCTGCTGTTCCACCAGGGTGATTACCCGCTTTGCCCCCCAGGCGGCGATGACATCCAGATCCGTCTCCAGATCCCGTTTCCAGGCGCCTGTGTGTGCGTAGAGATCGTGTTTACCCGGGCAAAAGGTAATACCGATCCGGCCATGTTCCGAGCTGGCCTGTACCTCAGCGATTTGCAGGGGATG
>JBEVWC010000051.1:0-5303 GCA_040506775.1 Candidatus Thiodiazotropha sp. | reverse complement strand
CCGTTGTTTTCCAGCAGTTCCTCGTGTCGTCCCTCTTCGACGACCCGCCCATCCTCGAACACCAGCACCCGGTCCGCCTGTTTCACCGCGCTCAGGCGATGGGCGATGATGATCGTGGTGCGGTTCTTCAAAAACGTACTCAGGGCCAGATGCAGATCCCCCTCGGTGGTGGTGTCGAGGGCCGAGGTCGCTTCATCGAGAATCACCACCGAAGGGTTGGTGAGGACCATGCGGGCGATGGCGAGACGTTGGCGCTGGCCGCCAGAGAGCCTGACGCCGAAACGCCCGATCAGGGTATCCAGGCCGGATTCCAGGTTTTCCACCGTGGTCTTTAGCTGGGCGATCTCGAGGGCCTCCCAGAGTTGTGAATCATCGATCTCCCGCCCCAGGGTGAGGTTGATGCGCACCGAATCGTTGAGCAGTGCGGGATGCTGCAACACCGTGGCGACATGGTCACGCACCACGTCCATGCCGATCTCCTGCACCGGCACCCCGTCGAAGCAGACGGTCCCCGAGGTCACCGGATAGAGCCCCAGGATGATCTGTACCAGGGTGGTCTTGCCACCGCCACTGGCCCCGACAAAGGCCACCTTCTCGCCTGCGCGGACCTCCAGGTTGACCCCGTTGAGAACCAGCGGACCCGAACCATAGGCGAAGCTGATGTCCTGCAGGCTCAGACCTACCGTGGTCTTGCCTCGGAAGGGGTTATGGCGGTGGGGGTAGACCGGTTCGAGTTCAACCCGAAGCAGGTCGTTGATGCGCCCCAGGGCCGCCTGGGCCCCGTGATAGGCATACTGGATATTCAGCACCTCCTGCACCGGTCCCATCATGAACCACAGGTAGGCATAGACCCCGAGCATCTCCCCAATGGTCAGATCCGACCAGAGCACCATGAACATGCTGACCGCACGGAAGATATCGAAGCCGAACAGGAAGATCATGAACGACAGCCGGTTGGCCGCGTCGCTCTTCCAGGTGAAGGCGGCGGAGTGATGGCGTATCCGGTCCGCCTTGTCGATGATGCGCCGCACATAGTGCCGTTCCCGGTTGCTGGCGCGGATCTGCTGGATCGCGTCAAGGGTCTCCTCGAGGGACTCCTGAAACAATTGAAAGGCGGAGTTTTCCGCCTTCTTGAGATGTTTGACCTTGCGCCCGAACACCGTGGTGAAATAGATCACCAGGGGGTTGAGAAACAGGATGAACAGGGCCAGCGGCCAGTTGATCCACAACAGCACCAGGGCGGTGCCGAGGATGCTCAGCACCGCGACCAGAAATTTACTCGTGGTGACACTGACAAAGCTGTCGATGGCCTCCAGGTCGGTTACCAGATGCGAGGCCACGGTGCCACTGCCCATGGTCTCATAGGCCGACATGGAGATACGTTCGAGCCGCAGCAACAGATCCCGGCGCATGTGATAGATCACGTCCTTGGCGATGCGGGTGAATTGCCAGGTCTGCCAGACGCCGAAGACCAGGGCGGCGAGGCGGAGGAACAGGGTCAGCGTCAGGATCGCCAGGATGTAGAGGATCGGCCCATGCCAGGCCTCGGGGAACAGGCTGTTCATGAACCCCACGGCGCGTCCTGGCTGATGCAGCAGGACCTCGTCGACCAGCAGGGGGATCAGCAGCGGTACCGGAACCGCGGCGATGGTGCCTAGGACTGCCACCAGATTGGCGACGACCAGTTCCCGCCGGTGGCGCAGGATCATCTGGATCAGCTCATTCCAGCGGTAGGTCTCCTGTCTTAGTGGGATTTCAGGGTAGTGAGCCGGTTCGGCATCAGTACTCATAACAGTGCATTTGCGCCTTCATACGTCGGAGTGCTTCGATACGGTTTTGCGAATCGCTGATGCGATCGTCCTCATAATACTCGGCCACGCCGGAATAGCCCAGGTAGGCGAGGGCGCCCGGCGCCCAGATCGCACCGATCCAGATCGACGCCCCGGTGTAGGGGTCTTCATAAAAACCGGGTTTGGCGCTGTAGGTGTCGTTCTCCAGCATGGCAATCGCCTGGTCCAGCTGGCGGCAATTCAATGCCGCATCCTCCGCCTCGAACCGGGGGCCCATGGGACGCGGGTACATTCGGGTCGCTTCCTGTTTGTCCCGGGTGTTGTCGATTTGCGGCTTTGCACGGTACTCCGAGAGCGGATCATCGGCCGGCGGGTTTGCCATCAGGCTCCCGGAGAAAGCCAGCGCAAGAACACAACTGATTGTTTTCACGTATCTAATTGACATGGTTCGTCCGCTCCAAATGATCATGCAGTATGCTCCGGATCCAAACCGGTATGCTCAAGCCTTCCGTTTCGGGCCTTGCGATCACGCGCTCACAGCAGACCGGCTGTATGGATCTGTCGATATTGATGCAGATTCTGCGCCAAGATACAGACTCACTCGATTCGTCCCCTCAGCCGAGAGGCCCGGTGACCTTTCGATACCCCACCTGTTGTGAACCGGTTTTGCCGGTCTGGCCGCTGTGGAGCAGCAGCCAGGGCAGGATGGTGATGAACAGGCTGCACACAATCAGCGCCCCAGCAGGCAGATCCAGCCACAGGGAGAGCAGCAGGCCCAGCGCATAGGCGAATCCGCCCAGCAGATATCCCAGCCAGAGGCCTCCCCGCTGTGGCTGCCATCGGGTCGCGATGGCGGGCAGTATCAGACTTGCGAAGACCAGATAGACGCCCACCAGTTGCACGGAAACGGTGACGGTGACCGCGAACAGGGGGTAAAACACCAGGGGATGGTTGCGTGCCGGAAACACGAACCAGACCGCAAGCATTATGCCGTAGACAACTGCCGGCACCATCAGATCGGCATAGCCGACCCAGAGGATTTGCCCGACCAGCAGATCCTGAAGGTGTTCACCACCCTCCGGGTTATGCGCCAGCAACAGGATTCCCATACACGCGGAGACCACGAACAGCACCCCGATCAGCGCCTCCTGAATATCAGGCCACAGTTTCTCCACACCCCACAACAGCAGGGCGCCGCTCAGGGCGGCGATAAAGGCCGCCAGTTGAGTGGCCATACCATGCTCGTCCCAACCCAGATTGGCCGCCAGGATGACGCCCACTCCGGCGACCTGGGCAATCGCAAGATCGATGAAAATGATGCCCCGGGCGAGTACCTGGCGTCCCAGTGGGACATGCGTGGACAGGATCAACAACCCCGCCGCGAAGGCGGGGCCGAGGATGCTGATGTCGAGCTCGAACGGGCTCATTGCGGTACCTGCAGCAGGCGTGACAGGGTATCGTCGAACAGCCCGAACAGATCCTTCGCGGCCTCGCTGCCGCCCACCGTGAAAGGCAGTTCCACTGCCGGTATCCCTGTTTCCCTCGCAAGCCACTCATCGGCGCGTGCATCCTGGTAGGCCGCCCGAATCACCATCAGCGCCGGTCGTGCGGAGAGTTCCGCCTTGAGTTCGGCCAGATGCCCGGCCGAGGGAGGTACCCCGGGCTTGGTTTCCAGCTGCCCCGCCTCCTGCAGTCCCAGCCAGTCGAACAGGTAGACCCAGCTCTTGTGGTGAACCACCACCCGCTGGCCTCGCAAGGGCCTGGCTTCCTCCTCCCAGCGCAGTATCGCAGTGCTCCAACGGCGGGAGAAATCGGCCAGGCGGGCGTCGTAATCGTTGCCATGGGCCGGATCGAGCTGTTTGAGTCGTGCGCTCAGGGCGACGGCGATCCGGGCAATACGCCGGGGATCGGTCTGCACATGGGGATTGCCTTCCGGGTGGACATCCCCCTGGGTCCGGTCAACCGATTCAGGGACTTCCAGGCGCGTCACCTGCATGGCCGCTTCGAACAGCCCGGGTCTGCCGGTCTGCACTTGGGCATTGCCGGACTGGCGTTGCAGCATCGGCAACCAGCCGACTTCGAGACCCGCGCCGGTGCACACCGCCAGGTCGGCCTGTCGCAGCCGCGCAATCAGTGAGGGGCGCGCCTGGATGTGGTGGGGATCCTGGCGGGCGGTGGTGGCGGTGGTGATCTGTGTGTGCGTGCCAGCCAGTTCCTGTGTCAGGGCGGCCCATTCCGGTTCACAGGCGAAGACCTGAAGATCGGCGGCGCGGGCGGGACCCAGGAACAGGGCAAACCACAGGGTGATTGAGAATCGAATCAAATCTTTCATGGTCTGTCTCCCGCTCAGTACGAGTGGGCGCCGTGCGCCCCCAGGCTCATCTGGTATTGCAACAACCACTGGTTGTCGGATTCAGCGGTCGATTCGTCCCGGTTGAACTGCAACCGCAGGCGACTGTATTCGCTGTTGGAGTAGTCCACCATCAGGGTGTTGACCGAAGGGTCGTGTCCCTGGGTATCGAGAACCGTTCCGGCATACGCCGCGCCGGGATCATCCGCCTTCAGCCGGGAGTGGCGTAATCCGGCCCGCCAGCCATGCATGAACTGGTAGATGGCCTGGACGTACCAGCCGTCCGAGCTGACATCGAGGGGCAGGGTGTCGGATTCCGCCGGAGTGAACTCACCCTCGTCCTGACGCTGGATGTACTCGGCCTGAAGCTTGAAGTTACGTTCGTAGCCGTTACCCTCCGGCGCCCATTTCCAGACGAAATCGGCGATGATCAGGTCGCTGTCACCGCTGAACAGATCCTCGCCAAACTCGCTGGCGGTTTCCCGTTCGGCAGATTTCGCGGACAGGTAGGAGAGACCCGCCCGCCAGCTGTGACTTTCATTCAGGTCGTCTCCGAGGTGGAAAAAGGCTGACCAGGCGCCCCGTCCGTCATTGTCGCCACCGCCCGCGGGGAAGGCCTCACCACGCAGCCATTCGGCACCGAATTCCAGGAACAGGTTGGTGGGCGCCAGCCAGCGCACCTGCACACCGTCATCCCCCAACTGGTTACCCAGCATGGCCCGGTAGACCAGGGGTGCATCGACGAAATCCCAGGCATGGGCATGCTGCTCATTCAGGTACCCGATACCCGAGAAAAACCGCCCGGCGCGCAGGGTCAGGCCATTGCCCAGCCCCGTTGTCTGGACGAAGGCATTCTCCACCTCGGCGGAGCCCTCACCGGTCAGGGCCAGGGTCAACAGGCCATACCAGTCCGGGTCGATATTGGCGCTCAGGGATAATTCCGACTCACCAAGGGAAAAGCCCGCCTCTCCCGGACCGGTTTCCTCAGCAAGGGGAAAGCCGGGCAGGGCATAGGCTTCGGGGTCCGATTCGAAATCCCCATAGGTGCCGCTCAGGATCAGGGCGATATCCGGGTTGAAGCCGGTGTCAGCCGCCTGGGCGAACGCAGGCAGGGCGGCGCAGGCCGCGAACAATAAGTTTCCGCATTTCATGCAGTGTCTCCA
>JBEVWC010000019.1:0-6632 GCA_040506775.1 Candidatus Thiodiazotropha sp. | reverse complement strand
GGGCAATCGGTCATGTTCGCCCCCAAACAGCCGGAGGTCGATCTGATGCCGGACTCGGGGAATCAGACCACGGGCGACAAATGTGAGGCGTTGCTGCAAGAGGCCGAGTCGCTGAAAGGCAAACCTCAGCGCAAGCACACCATCCTTGAGCGCTACCGTCTGGAATGCACTGACACCCAGACTCAGTAACCGCACTACCAAGACCTGCTTACAACACTCAGGTCGATGCGGGGACGAACTGCACCGGTAACCCCTGCATACACCGCTCAAACTGCGCCTGCAGACGCGGAGAAGCCAGGCGGATGGCAAAAAACGTCTGCTCCGGGTCGCGACAGCTGATTTCCCGGGCAATGGTCTCGGTTGCCGACAGGTCCAGGTAGGAGACCACACTCAAATCCAACACCAGGTTCTCTCCCCGATGGGTCTTAAGCAACTGACCGAGCTGATCGATAGAGGCATAGAACAGATGCCCCTCCACAGAGATGCGCACCGCGATCGCCTCCTCTTGCACCCGAACATGCAAACGGGATGCGGACAGCACGAACTTCAGTATCGACAACGCGATCGCCACCACGAGTCCGGTCTGTAAACCCAGAAACACAATGCTCAGCAAGGTCAGAGTGAACACCGCCAGTTCACCCCGCCAACTGAACAGACGCCGAATTTCGCCGCTCTTTATCATCCCAACCCCCACCAGCAACAGTGTGCCCGAGATCACCGCCATCGGCAGATAGGTCAGCACCGGGCCCAGCAACAGGACCAGGATCAAAACGATTCCGGAGGAGGCAATACCTGCAAACGGCGACCTTACGCCCAGGGAATGGTTCACGGCGGTGCGGTTGAAACTGCCTGATCCGGCGAAACTGGAAAACATCGGCGCCAGAGTGTTGGCAATCCCCTGGGCGAACACCTCCTTGTCGGGCTGAATCGGCTGATCGGTATCGCTCCGCAGATGCTTGACGATCACCATCGACTGTGCCAGTCCAATCAATGCGATGACCAGGGCATCCGGTACCAGGGCCACCCCCACCAGCAGATACTCGGGATCCAGCGGGGGATGGGACAGGGGCAGTGGGTCAATCGGCAGATGTCCCAGCAGATCCAACTCCATCTCAACCTGGGAATAGAGTGCGAGTTCCAGCAAACCACAGAGGTATCCGGCACAGATCGCAACCAGGATCGCATACCGGCTGACGTACCTGCGCGCTATCAATCCGGTGAGTACCGTCACTGCTCCCACGAAGAAACTGTAGGGGTTGATCAGATGCTGTGCGTCACTCAATACCACTGCCAGTTTCTCGAAAAAGAACAGGGTACGCGCATGCGACAAGCCAAGAATCCCGTCCAGGGAGGAAAGGATGAGGATCCAGCCTACCCCGGTGGTGATACCGGTGATCGCCGCCGGACTCAGATACATGAAAAACCGTCCACCCCTGATCAGCCAGATACCCAGCTGAATCAAACCGACCATCAGGCTGAGCAGCATTACGTAGTCGATGTAGAGCGGACTGCCCCGCCCCGCATAGGGGGCCACCGCCACACCAATGAGTATCGCCACCGCCGTATTCGGACCACCCAGCATGGAACTGGTACCGAAAAGGCTCGCGAGGAAGGTTACGAAAATCGCCGTGTAGAGACCAAATTGGGGTGGCAACCCCGCCAGGTAGGCAAAGGTGATGCCCTGGGGAATCACCAGGATGGCGCCGACCAGGGCTGCAAAAAGCTCGCTTCGGTAATCGGTGTCCCCTGCATGACGGGGGAACCAGGGACGCAGTTCATTCAGCCGATTCAACAGCACCAGGGCATCCCGGCTGGCCTCCACGCCGCCTGAAGCCCGCAACGCCCATCCCTGCGTTGTCTCATCGACCCAAAATTCCCGACACCGACTCGAACAGTTTCATCAGCTTGTGTTCGCGGGGATCCACCGGACGAATCTGCATGTTGATGTAGGCGGCCACATCCAGGGACTCCTGATGGGTCAGGCTACGCTCCTGGCCCACGGGCATGTTGGCCCACACGAATCCGGCGGCACGCTGTACATCCGCCATCCCGGCGCCCTCGTTGTAGGACTCCATCCCCCACAGGGGCGGCACACCGGCAACACCCTGTCCATCAGCCCCGTGACAGAGCTTACACTTCTGATCGTAGATCACCTTCCCGGACGCCGGATTGGGGTCGTAGCCGGTATCCGGCAGGGTCGGCACACCCCGCCCGGCAGGCGCCTCACCGATCACTTCACCATGGGACAGGTAGGAGATATAGGCTGCGACGGCCATCACTTCGGGGGCATCTTCCGGCGGCATAATGCCGTCCAGGCTGTAGACGAAGCATTCGCGAATGCGCAAACCGATGCCATTGCGCCGTCCGTTCTTGCTGCGCCATTTCGGATACATGCCCGCCACATTCAGAGGCATCGCATGTTCACGCCGTCCGGCGTCGAGATGACAGTTCGTGCAACGCAACCGGTTGCCGGTATAGCGTGGTGCATATTGATCGGTTTCGCTGACGATCCGGTATCCATACACCACATTGCTGTAGTAGTCGTCGAGGTAGCTGCGTTGCAGCAGGGTTTCGAGCGCGATGGGTTCCGCGTGGGCCGGCAGACTCAGAAATAACGCCATCCAGATCCACATCGGACTGGCGACAGCCAAGGCATACCGGCTCAATCCTCTCGCACCAGGATCCCTAGAATCCCTGGTCATCCATTCAACCATCCGTCCAGTACCGGGTTTCAAATCAAACATTGCCAACGCCAACGACGAAAGACCGCCAAGGGTGGCGCTGACCGATCAATCCTTCCATGACATTTACTAATCAGACCACCGGATTGACCCGTAGGGTTTGATTGGTAACGTTGGCCCGAATGGCGTTACGACCTGAGCTGATGCGGGCATTCACAGGGTCCGTGCCTGGCGAAAGGTAACACAATTCTCCACCGTTCAGGAATTACAATCTCCCTGCAGCCGTCCAGCTGAGCGCATGTGACATCCTTTTACAAAGCGTGGGATTCAATCCGGTATTCGTGGGAATATAATGCCCTTGACACAACACCACCCGAGGACATCTATTATGATTCGCCTGATTCGCACCTTGACCCTGTGCCTGCTCGTGTTTAACGCGTCCAATGTATTCGCCAATGATTTGCTGGGCGCCCTTACCAGCCAACTCGGAATCACCTCGGAGCAGGCTTCCGGTGGTGCGGGGGCGCTCTTCAATATGGCTCAGGATAATCTCTCGGAGGGAGAATTTGCGCAGATTGCCGATGTGGTACCCGGCATACAGGACATGATGTCAGCCGCGCAGTCATCCACTGACAAATCCTCGGGCGTCGGCGCTCTGACCTCCATGCTGGGGGACAAGAGCTCCGCCGGCAACATGGCCGGTCTGGCTTCCGTATTCAGCAATCTGGGCATGGATTCCAACATGGTCGGCCAGTTCATGCCGATTATTCTGGACTATCTGCAATCCGCGGGCGGAGAGACCGTGGCATCTCTGATGAAGGGCGCATTGGCCCTGTAATCCGCTGCAGTCCAGGCATCAGTCCTTGGGGCAGCGGCCCCAAGGCAGCAGCCCTCCTGTCAGACCTGGCGCATCCCCCCTACCTGGCGATGGATCCGCTTTCGACCAGTTCCCTGAATTTCGCACAAGATACCTGGAGGGAGTCGTAGGTACCGGAGTCGATGATTCTCCCTGAGTCCAGAAAGAATATCTCATCGCAATTCCGTACCGACGAGAGTCGATGTGCAATCAGAATGATGGTGATCTTGCCACTCAACTGTTCAATCGCTTCCATCACCGCATGTTCGGTCAGATTGTCGAGCGCACTGGTCGCCTCATCCATGATCAACATGGAAGGATTGTGATAGAGCGCCCGGGCAATTCCAATCCTCTGGCGCTGGCCGCCTGAAAGTCTTACCCCCTTCTCTCCAATGAAGGTTGCATATTTTTCAGGCATATCCTCCAGCATTCGATCCAGCTGAGCCACTTCGGCGGCTTTCTCCACCGCCTGCATGTCAATCGAGTCCGCAGGCACGCCAAAGGCAATGTTCGTAGCGATGGTACCCTCTGCCAGGAAGATGTTTTGCGACACATAGCCGATGGATTTCTGCCATGACGGGAGCAGTTGATCCGTCAACACTTCACCATCCAGCACAATCTGCCCCTTTTGCGGTTGCAGCAAGCCGAGAATGATGTCCACCAGGGTGGTCTTGCCAGACCCGCTGCTGCCGACAAAGGCGATCGTCTTGCACTTTCCGATGCTCAGATCGATTCCTTTCAGAACCGGGCTCTCGGTGTTCGGATAGGTGTACTCGATCTGTTGCAGCACACATTCCCGTTCAAACCCCCGTGGCATGACATCCAGATTGTTCACTTTCCTTTCGATGGGGCGGGCGCTCTCCCTCAGACCCATCAAATCCCCGTACAGCATATCCAGGGATGTCCCATAGAACTTCAGCTGCGACAGGGACCGGTAGATACTCTGCAATGCAGGCAAAAACCGGATGCCCGCCAGGGCGTATACGGCCACCACCGGAATCGCACTGTCCAGCCCACCGTAACTCGACATCAGGTAGAGCAGCAAAAGAACGATACCCCCGAAGACCAGCCCCTGAAGCACAAACGAGGGCGTCTCGGCGATGTAACCACTGTAGATACTCTGCCGCGCGAAACTCTTCGATGGATGGTAGAACTGATTCAAGAACACGCCTTCCAGGCCGGACGACTTGACATCCTTGATCCCGCCGAACGCCTCGCTCAGGGCCCTGTAGCGCTCATGATTCGCCTTGAGTCGCACTTCACCGAGACGCGAGATGTATTTTCTCACCGAGAGAAACACGATCAGATATAAGCCACCGAGGACGAAAAAGGTGGTGGCCGCGATGGTCGGATCCACAACCAGCAGCAGCACAATGATCAGCGAGATCACCAGGATATTGGAGATGATGAGCAGTGCCTGATAGTAGATACCGGTATACACATTGTGCACTTCGGAAAGGATCCGCGTGGCCAGGTCGGCGCTGTGATGGTTCAGGAACCAGCTGTAGGGCTGACCCAGAAAAGTACTGACCATGCGGCATGCGGTGGTGTGGATACCGTAATAGGTAAAGCGCAACTGAGCCCAGAGAGTCAGTGAACGGATGAGTACCGAACTGATGAGCAGACAGAAGGTTCCGACACCCAGCGCATACTGAAACTGATCCACACTGCTGAATCCGAAGAGGTCGTACACCGTCTTGAGAAATTCATTGGTATTGACCACATCCGGGTCTGTCAGGACGGTGATAAACGGAAGAATCGAGGCGATACCCACGGTATCGAGTATCGCCATGAACAGGGTCAAAACAAGCACAAACCAGACATCACGTCGCTGTTCTGAAGTTAATAACGTATACAGATCAGCAAAGGATATGGTCATTTTTTGGTACTACTGCAGGTTATTGATGATTCTTTTGGACTTGGGGGCCGGTTCAGTTTGGCCTCGCGGCACCCTGTGGCTGAGCCATGCCATCAAAGAGCCGATACACCGGAGATATGGTTGTCTCAACCGACCAGCGATGACTGATGTTGACATATATCCCTCAGATTTGTCGGTTTTTTTTACACAACAACCCGTTCAGGCCAGACCCTTGTCGGGAATCCAATGATTCTCAGACATTGCGTATTGACACAGACCCGTGTCATGAACCGCTGCCCACACTAGCCCTTGAGGCCCCAGCCCATCCAAGGCCTGCACCGGTCCGAATACCGTATCAGTGGATACAACCCATTCAAATTAGGTAAATAATCCCAAACTCTATCGCGCCGATCGCAACATTCCGACGTCTCGCCTGACGTGATCCACACACGAATTCGCCCGCCTCACATGACCCAACCCAGATCAAGACAGTGCTCAATTTAGTGCCGAGATTATTTACACATTGTTGAATAACTCACATTCCCAGCCTGCGGAAATTCGCTCCAGTGACACATTAAGCATTAAAAATCAGCGGGATACCGACAACTAAACATCGCCATCAGGCAAAGGCATGATTATTGCTAATTACAACTCTAAGTTCGTTGAATACTGCAGTGCCGGGTGTCGGCGAACCCTCTCAGGTGCATTTTGTGAACCCACTCGATTACTGGATCTGTATTTTATCTGGCGCACCTGAGTGATTTGGAAAATTTATATTTTAGTATTAAAGGTTGCTGTAAAAATGAAGAAGAGAATGCTATTACCCGCACTCGCGCTCTGTCTATCAGGTACGCTCGGCTCGGGTGCTGCCCTGGCCGTCGATTACGATGCCGATCTGGTCCTGGGACAGCCCCATACCTACAACCATCTGGTCACCAACTCTCTGGATCTTTCCGGTGCTTTCACCGACACCGGTAGCTTTACCCTCGCCAATGCCGGTTCGGTCAATGTCTCGATCCTGGATAGTGAACTGAGCTCTAATTTTGTTAATTTCCTCAATGTTTCCCAGTTCACGGTGCTCGACAATCTGAATACCGAACTCTTTTCAACCGGAATCAGTGGGAACCTGGTGGACGCCAATTTCGTGCTCTCCGGACTCTCTGCGGGCACCTACACCCTGCAGTTCGTCGGCATTGCAGACGGCGCCATGGGGGGTGCCTACGTCGTCACAGTCAGC
>JBEVWC010000028.1:0-7164 GCA_040506775.1 Candidatus Thiodiazotropha sp. | reverse complement strand
CACACAACCCCAGCAGCAGTCGCTGCCAAGCTATCGGGTATAATGAACCCTTGAACACTGGGGGGTCCCCTTTGTCCAGCAAACCAAATCGGCCTGATACTGTCCTATCCATGCGACCGAAACAGACCAACCCGTCACACGAACAGATTGATCCATGCCGCAGTTTCTCTTCATCCTCATATTGCTGTTCGGTGCGCGGGGCGCCTGGGCGCTGAATGTCAGGGTGGAGGTGAACGGTCTGGATTCCAAACTCAAGGAGAATGTCCTGACCTTTCTCTCTGTGGAACAGGAAAAGTCCCGTGAGACGCTCAGTGAAGCGAGACTGCGGCTGTTACACGATCGTGCGGAAGATGAGATCCGCGAGGCCCTGCAACCTTTTGGATACTTCAAACCGGAAATCCAGCGCAGCCTGAGCAAGGACGATGAAGGTTACCGGGTGCGCTATACCATACAGCCGGGTCCGCCGATCGAACTGGCTGAGGTGGATTTTCAGGTGATGGGGGAAGGCGCCGACAATCCGGCAATCGGCGCGGATTTCACCCTCAAAAAGGGGGATGTCCTCGATCAGGGCCTCTACGAATCGGTCAAGCAGCGAGTGCTCTCCAACACCATCGAGCGGGGTTATCTGGACGCCCGTTATGTGCAGCATCGGGTGAATGTGGACCTGAAAAGCTATCGGGCATCCATCGTCCTGCATCTGGATACCGGGATGCGCTTCCGTTTTGGTGAGGTGCACTTCCTGCAGGACGTCATGGATCCGGAGTTTCTTGCCAAGTATGTGACCTTCCAGCCCGGAGACCCCTTCAGTCAGGAGTCACTGCTCAACCTGCAGGCACAGTTGATCGACAGTGAATACTTCAAGCGGGTCGAGGTGTTCAGCCGGAGGGAAGGCATCGAAGGCGATCAGGTGCCCATCGATATCAAACTCGAGCCGAACAAGCGCAACCGCTACCGCATCGGGCTGGGTTACTCCACCGATACCGGGCCGCGGGTCAGGCTGGATTGGAAGGACCGGCGCATCGGCCGCGAAGGGCATCGCATGCGTACCGAGTTCCTGCTCTCGGAACCGGAAAGCACCCTCACCAGCGAGTACATCATTCCCCTTGACCGGCCCACCGTGGACACGGTGCGTTTCGGCGCCTCACTGGAGCATTTCAACACCGATAACCAGCAGGGTTCCAAGGCGCTGCTCAATGCCACCCACTCGATCAGCCTGGAGAAGGGCTGGCGGCGCAGCGTGGGAGTGGAGTACCTCTACGAAGACTACAAGCTGAGCGACCAGGAGGATAAGGCGCGTCTGCTCTATCCGTTTATCGATTTCCTGCGTATCAAGAGTGACAAGAAGCCGCGCATCCAGAAAGGCAAGCGCCTGAATTTCCGCCTTGAAGGCGCCAGTTCCACGATCGTATCAACCACCAGCTATGCCACCGCCTACGCCAGCGGGCGTTTCATCGATGATATCGGTGAGACCGACTGGCGCCTGCTGAGCCGCCTGGAACTGGGTGCCACCTGGACCAAGGATCTGCTCCAGTTACCACCCAGCAAACGCTTTTTTACCGGCGGCGACAACACCGTACGCGGTTTCAGCTACGAGTCTCTGGGACCCAGGAACGCCTCGGATGAGGTGATCGGTGGCCGCTACCTGGCAGTGGGCGGACTGGAACTGGATCACCCGATCCAGGGCAAGTGGAGCGGCGCGGCGTTCATCGACGCGGGTAATGCGTTCGATTCGAAGTACGATTCCACCACGGCCTACGGTCTCGGCCTGGGGCTACGCTGGACCTCGCCGGTGGGTCCGATCCGTATCGATCTGGCGCGGGGGTTGCTGGAGGATGAGCGCCACTGGCGCCTGCATGTGATGGTGGGGCCGGAGCTATGACCCGGCTGAAGCGTCTGGCCTGGATCACCTCCGCTGTACTGTTCAGTCTGCTGCTGAGCCTGGTGTTGCTGCTCGCCTATCTGGGCGCCACCCAGGATGGCACCCGACGCCTGTTCGGCTGGGCCCAGGCCTGGCTGCCGGGTGAACTGACCTTGAATACGCTCGAGGGCAGCCTGCTGGGGCCGCTGCGCATCCAGGGGCTGAGCTATCGCCAGACGGACGGTTTGCAGATCGAAAACGCCCTGTTTCAGTTCGACTGGCTTCCGGGTGAGCTGTGGAGCGGGGAGTTGAAGATTCTCGAGTTGACCCTGCAGGACACTGCGTTAACCCTGCCGGAATCCGCGCCGTCCGAGGCGGATTCCACGCCCTTCCAGGGGGTGTCTCTGCCCCTCAACATAGAACTCGTAAAACTGGATATCGGCAACCTGAGGATTCTCAGCGGAGCCCAGGCCGATCCGGTGGTGATCGAACGGCTGAGTCTGAGTGCCGCGACACAGAGCCAGCAACTTTCGGTGAGTACCCTACATTTGGCCGCCTTCTCGGCACAGGTGGATGTCGATGGAACCCTTGATCTGAGTGAAAGCCTGCCCGCCGATCTCAATCTCGCGTGGCGTTACCAGGTGCCGGATGGGCCGGAACTGTCGGGCAGGGGACGTCTGCAGGGTGACCTGCAACGCTACCACCTGACCCAGCAGACCGAGCGGCCAATCGCCGGCAAGCTGGATGCGGAGTTGCGGGAGCTGCTTGCCAAACCGGTCTGGCAGGCCCGGCTGGACTGGACCTCGTTGGAACTGGAAGCCTTCGCTTCCGGTTTTCCCGCGGTGGTGCAGGGACGCATGGACGCGCAGGGTGACTTCGAGGGGTTTCAGCTCGACACGACCCTCGACCTGGACGAGCCCACCCTGGGACGTCTGCACAGTGTCATGACCGCACAGCTGGATCCCCAGGCGGTGCGGATCGAATCCCTCAAGCTGACCAATGCCGGGTCCCTCGAGGTCGCGGCCAAGGGGGACTACCAGATATCCGAAGGGGTCTTCAAAGCGACCCTGGATTGGCGGAATCTGGGCTGGCCTCTGGAGGGTGCTCAGGACATCACCAGTCCCCAGGGCAGCCTCAGCCTTAACGGGACCCCGGATGCCTATGCCTATGAGCTCGACATGGGGCTGTCCCGTGAGGAGATTTCAGGGGTCGCGCTCAGCGCCAACGGGGCGGGCAGTCTGGAGGGCCTGAGTCTGCAGCGGCTGAATCTGCAACAGGGGGAGAACGCACTGCGCGGGGAAGGCCGCGTCGATTGGTCTCCTGAGCTTGCCTGGACCCTGAGCCTTGAAGGGGAAGGTCTCGATCCGATCCTGCTGAGTGCGGACTTTCCCGGGAGCATCGACCTGAAGATGAAGACCCAGGGACAGCTGGCCGGTGAAAAACCGCAGGGGGAGCTGGGATTGGAGTTCCTGCGCGGGACATTGCGGGGATACCCGGTTTCGGCCCAGGGCAGACTGAGCTTTGCGGGTAGCGATATCGAGTTGCCCCGTCTGGCCCTCAATTCCGGCGCCAACCAAATCGAGGCCGAGGGTCGGCTGGGTGAGCAGCTGGACCTGAACTGGAAGGTGAATGGCCCCGAACTCGAGGCACTATGGCCGGGACTGCGCGGTCGTCTGGAAGGCACCGGCACGCTGAAGGGAACGCCGGATGCACCGGTCGTGAGCGCGAGTCTGAATGCGCGCACGCTAGGTTATGCGGGGGTCGAGCTGGCCCAGCTGGAGGCGATGCTGGATCTGGACATGTCCGAGGCGCAGAAGATCGATGCTCGGGTCAGCGGGCAGGGTCTGGATATCGACGGGCGTGAATGGCAGAGCATCCAGCTTACGACACAGGGGTCTCTGCCTCGACATCAGCTCAAGCTGTCTCTGCAGGGTGAGACGGTCCCGCAATTGAACCTGGAGGCGGATGCCGGACTTGATGAGGCCAATCGTTGGCAGGGCGTGTTGCAGACGCTGGCCCTGGAATTGCCGCAACATGGCGTCTGGTCCCTGGACAAGGCGGTCGATTTCAGTCTCGCTGGGGAGGCCCAGAGGCTTCAGGATCTGTGCCTGGTGCAGGAGCAGAGCCGGGTTTGCGCCGATTTCAATGCCAGCGGCGAGGGCGGCTGGCAATCCGATGTGCTGGCGAATGATTTCGACCTTGGAATGTTGCAACCCCTGCTGACCCGGGTAACCCGTCTCTCGGGACGCATGCAGATGGCGGCGAGGATTGAGGGTGAGGACAGCGGCAGGATCGCTGCGGATATCAAGGCGTCACTCCCTGAGGGCAGCCTGAGTTTTGATACTCAGAATGGGGAGCAGCAGATCGATTTCTCGCGCACCGAAGTGACCGCCAGGCTCGACGATCAGGGCGCTCAGGCCCGGGCCACGCTGCCTCTGAAGGATCTTGGCGGGTTCGAAACGGATCTCTCCCTGCCCGGTTTCCATCTCCCCGACACACCCTGGGAAAGCCAGGCGCTGCAGGGCAAGATCAAGGGCAGGATCGACAATCTCTCGCTGCTGAGCCTGCTGATGCCCAAGCTGCAGAACAGCCATGGGGTGCTGCAGGCCGATTTTGGTCTGGCGGGGACCCTCGGCAGCCCGCGTCTGCAGGGGGGCGCCCGGTTGGAAGACGGTTCCGTGGATATCCCGGAACTGGGGGTGGGTCTGAGGGATATCGCGCTGAAGATCGAAGCCCCGGAGCTGGATCGTCTCCAGGTGACCGGTCAGCTGCGCTCGGGAAAAGGACAGTTGAACCTCAAGGGGTTCACCCGGCTGGATGCGTCCCAGGGATTCCCATCGGAGTACCAGATTGAGGGTGAGGATTTTCAGGTGGTGGATACCCCGGAGGCGGAGGTTCAGGTGTCACCCAAACTGACCTTCAAGCAGACCGCCGCAGGCAGTCAGCTGGAGGGGAATCTGCATGTCCCGTACGCCCGTTTGCGTCCCCGCAGCCTGCCCAAGTCCGCGGTGTCGAACAGTTCCGACATGGTGATCACCGGGGATGACCAGGCCGAGTCGTCGTCACAGGACACGCCCCTGCACGCCCGGGTGCGGCTCAGCCTCGGCAAGCGGGTGAGCTTCGACGGCTTTGGCCTGCGCGGCAATTTCACCGGCAGCCTGCTGCTGATCGACGAGCCGGGACGTCCTGTGATCGGGCGGGGGCGTCTGGGCATCGAGAACGGGGTCTATCAGGCCTATGGTCAGGATCTCACCATCGAACGGGGCTTTGCCCTGTTCGCCGATAATCCGGTGGACAATCCCGGGCTCGACGTGCGGGCGGTGCGCGAGGTGAACGATGTGACCGCGGGGATGCGGGTCACCGGCACCTTGAAAAACCCGAAACTCAAACTCTTCTCCACGCCCCCGATGATCGAGAGTGAGATCCTCACCTACATCATCACCGGTCGACCACCGGGCGAGTCCGGTCAGAGTGTGGGGGTGGCCGCGGCCCTCAAAGCGAGCGGGGCCGGCAGCCTGGCGGAGGAACTGGGTCGTCAGTTCGGACTCGAGGAGTTGCGCGTCGACACCGGCAGCAGCCTGGACGAGGCCGCCCTGGTGGCGGGCACCTACCTCTCCCCCAAGCTGTACGTGCAGTACATCAATGAACTCTCCACCGGTGAATCCAAGCTGCGCATGCGCTATGACCTCACCGACCGCTGGCAGGTGGAGGCGGAATCGGGCAACACCCAGGCAGGGGATTTCTTCTATACCTTCGAACGCTGATCGCCTACGGGTTCCGGGTCACCGACGCAGCATGGGTTCTGTCATTGATATCGGGTAATCTGGCACCTCGGAGAGAAACCGGCCGTGGGATCGCCTGTTTCGCGAAGCCACTGCCATGCCAAGGAGCCAACCATGCTGATGAAGTTCATTACCATCGCCGGTCTGATATTGATCAGTCTGTCAATTCTCGGGTTTATCTACAACGCGGTGCGCAAACAGCGCGAACAGGGTGCGTTCCTCGGAGCCTCCGCCCTGTTGGGTCTGATGCTGGTCGGCCTGGTGCTGGGGGGCGCACAGGGCGTGATCTTCTATGCCAGTCCGGGCATGAGCTATCTGGTGCAGTATCCCTGGGGCACCCAGCGGGCGGAGCTGGAACCCGGTTTCCATCCCCGCTTCTTCGGCGAGGCGATTCCCTTCAAGAAGTACATGACGGTCTCCTTTGGCGGCGTGTCGAGTGATTTTTCCGGGGTGGCTCCGGTGCAGGAGATCCGTTTTCACGACTCGGTCACCGCGAACATGCGCATGACCGCCCGCTTCCAGATGCCGGAGACCGAGGAGCAGTTCCTGCCCATGGCGCTCGCTTACCGATCCCAGGACAACCTGATCAACTCCTCCCTGATCCCGATCATGCAGGAGGCGATGCGCAACTCCGGACGCATGTACTCCGCCCAGGAGTACATCGGTGGCAAGGGCGGCGACTTCGAGAATGCGGTACTGGATCAAATCCGCAACGGCATCTACCTGTTGAATATCGAGGAGTCCCGGGCCGTGCACGGCGCACAGGCGATCACCGAACGCGATAGTCGCACCATCCAGCAGGATCAGACGGTTCAGGTGCGGGTGCGGATCCGCCGCGACAGCGGCGGCCAGGAGATGCGCAAGGACTCCCAGGATCATCCGCTGAAGAAGTTCGGCATCGTGCTGGTGCAGGCCAACGTGCAGGATGTGGATCCCGACCCGGCCTTCAAGGACAAGCTCAAGGAGCAGCGTGAGGCGGCGGCCCAGGTGGCCATCGAACGGCAGAACGCGCGCAAGGAGGAGGAGCGCAAGAAACGCATCATCGCCCAGGGCGAGGCGGAAAAGGCGGAGAAGAAGATCGAGTTGGAGAAGCAGCAGATCGAGCGGGTGATCGCCGGTGAGACCAAGGCCAAGGAGGCGGAACAGGACCAGGTGAAAAAGGTCACCGAGGCCACCACCCGCAAACGGGAGGCGGAGATCGAGTTCGAACGCAAGCAGGTGGAACTGGAAACCGCCAAACTGGAGGCCAAGCGAATTCAGACCCTGGCCCAGGCAGAGGCCGACAAGCGACGTCTGCTGATGCAGGCGGACAACGCCCTGGAGAAGCGTCTGGAGGCCTATGTGCAGGTCTCCGAGGCGTTCGCCGCGGCGATCCGCGACAAACGCCTGGTGCCGGAAGTGGTGGTCAGTGGCGCGGGGGGTGAGGGTCAGTCAAACGCCACCGACCTGATCGCCCTGCTGATGGCGAAAACCGCCCGGGACCTGGGGGTTGCGGTCAGCGAGCCGGACCGGATGGCGGCCGGT
>JBEVWC010000010.1:0-8654 GCA_040506775.1 Candidatus Thiodiazotropha sp. | reverse complement strand
TGGTAGAGCAGCTCCGCCCAACGACCCTGTTCGACCAGGAGCTGGCGTTGCTGTTTCCACGCTTCGGCGGATCCGAAGGCCTGTTCCATGACCTTGTTGAAGGCCTCCGAGGCTTTCTCGAGTCCGCCCACGAAGACGTGGGTTTTCGGGTCGAGAATCATCTCCCGGCACTCATCCGCATGGGCGGCGAGACTCTCCTCGAGACCTTTTTCCACCGAAGTGAGGGGACGGTCGGTCAGGGCGCTGAAGGCCTGAAAGGTCTGGTCGTCGTAGTACTGGGCCAGGTCCTTCTGCTGATCGTTGAGGTAGAGCAGGTTCATGCCGCCATTGTCGCCGTAATAGAGACGCACCTTGCCCTGCCAGCCGCCGAACTGATCGTAGATCTGGCGAACGAAGGCCCGGAACGGGGCCACACCGGTACCGGTGCCGATCATCAGCAGTGGGCTGGATTTGTCCGAGGGGATCTTGAACGGACTGCGGAACGGGCCTGTGATCTTGATGGTGTCACCGTTCTTGGCGTTGCACAGATAGTTTGAGGCCACCCCCGGATAACGCTCGCCGGACACCTCATCGATGTAGAAACAGCGACGCACCAGGATTTCCAGTTCGACGTTCTCCGGATTGCCGGTCTGCACCGGGTTGGCGATGGAGTAGCGGCGGTGATGAAACTCGTTGCCAAATTCATGGGGACCGGGGACCAGTACCCCGATGGACTGTCCCGTTGCGTAGCGAAACGCGGGATCATCGATCTGCAATACGATTTGCCGTACTTCGTCGGTGTTCTCCGGGGTGATCCGGACCGAGGATTTGATGACCGCGTTGCAGGTGTTTTCGAGCAGGTATTCGTCAGTGACGTCGGACATGATGCAATTTACCTTAAGAACTAAGACTCAATAGGCGGCACCTTAACCCCTCGTGTGCCCGCCTTCAAGCGGTGCGGAAGATTCTTTTGCAAGCACGCTTGAAGACGGTTTGGGATTCTCCGGTCATGACTTGCCGAGTGTCTGTTTCGACAGGTATAACCCCTTGCCAAGAATGAACAAATAACCGATAAACCCGGATATGCAACAGGATCAGACAGAGGGCCCAGATATCCCGAACCAGGATCGCCCACCCCGGATCATCGCGGTCACGGTTACCTACAACGTGGATCCGGCCTTCGAAACCGCGCTGGAGAGTGTTCTCGACCAGGTGGAGCGGGTGGTGATCGTCGACAACAGCACCCAAGCCTCTTCCCGGGGATGGCTGCAAACCCTGGCGGAGACCCTGCACGGACGGGTGCAGCTGCTCCTCAACGAGGGCAATCTGGGTCTGGCTAAGGCGCAGAACATCGGTATCGTGGCGGCCCTGGAACAGGGCGCCGAGTGGATCCTGCTGATGGATGACGACAGTCTCGCCGAGCCCGGTATGGTGAGGCATCTGCATGACGCCCTTTCCCGCCATGATCTTCACCCGGCTACCCGTATCCTGGTGCCCCGCTACCAGGAGCAGGCGGTGGTCCGGGAGGCCCGTTACGTCACCGCACCGGGGGGGCGATTCACCACCCCCCGTTTCGCCATCGAGGATTTTCACCACCAGCCGGTGATCGAAAACCTGTTCATCGCGATCAGCTCCGGCAGCCTGATCCGCGCCGACCTGTTCCGGGAACTGGGATTGATCCGGGAGGCCTTCGACATCGACTACCTGGATGTGGATTTCTGCCTGCGCACCTTATGCAAGGGGTATCGCATTGCCGCGGTCGGGGAAGCGGTGCTGCGCCATCATCTCGGCGCACAGACCGAACACTGCTTCCTCGGACGCCGCTTCTGGGCCTGGAACCATGCGCCACGCCGGCGTTTCACCATCTACCGCAATCGCACCCGGATCTGGCGGGAGTACCTGTTTCGCCTGCCGGGATTCGTGCTCTACGACCTGCTGGCCACCGCCCAGGACCTGTTTCGCATCCTTATGTTCGAACAGGATCGCGGGGCCAAGCTGTGGGCCGTATTGAGAGGCATGGGCTCGGGACTGTTCGGATCGCTTCCCCAGGCCCCCGGGCTTCCGCTTCAGGGTGAATCCAGGGGCTCCACCCGGTAGTAACCCTCACCCCGGTCCGGCAGGTCGAACCCGGTCTGATGGGGCAGTACCTCGAAACGGCTGAGTTCCTGAAACGGACCGATGGGATTGACGGAATGGCTGATCCGGTAGTGTCCGGGCCACAGGTTGCGGGTGGTCAGATGCAGGCCGGTAGGGGTGCTTGTGAGGCTTGCGCCATCGAAGGGCGCGGCCAGGGGTTCGCCGATGAAGATGCCTTCACCGGGTTGCTGCACGCTGCGCCAGTAGGATTCGATCAGGGTGGCACCGCGTCCGTAACTCTCCATCAACAGCCGGGGAGCGGGGAACTTGCCCAGGTGGTTGCAGGGCTCGACCACGGTGCCGTAACTGCCGGTGGCCCCCGCTTCCAGCCAGCGCAGGGCGCTCATCTGCTGGGTACCGTTGAGCACACCCCCCGCCGAAGTCAGGTGGTCGGCAATGGCCCCGGGAAGGAATCCCAGGCTCTCCAGTCCCTCCACCCGGGTCAGACCGGTGAAGTAGAACAGCACATCATCCCGGTCTGTGAGGGTATCGGCCCTGATGACCTGAGTGTCGATCCAGCTCGCCATCAGACGTCGCACCAAGGCATAGTCCTTGGCCCGCACATTCCGCTGCTTGTCATGGGTGCTGAGCAGATAGGCGGTACCCGGCGGACGCGTGCCATCGGCGGCCACACCCCGGTCGATCAGGGCCTTGGCCTGCTCGAAGGTATCGGCGGCGATGACCATACTGGGTCGGACTTTGAACTCCTTCCAGGGGGTGGTGCCTGTGTAGCCGTAATAGGGGCTGTGGCGGGTTGTGGCGCAGCGCTGTGCGGAACACCAGCCAGGATCGAAACCGAAGCTCACTGCTGAGGTTATGGACATGCAGTCCACCCGGAAAGGATGGGTCCAGGTCAGCGCATAGGCCTGAACCCGCTGCGGAGTCTGATCGAGAATCTGCTCGCGCAATGGGGTGAACGCATCCGCGCTCATGCGGCCCTGATCAGGGGGGAAGTTCAGGTGGATCAGGTTCTTTTCCGGCAGCTTCCGGGCCTCCCGGTAGTACGCGCCAATCCGCACACTCAGCGGGTCGCTGTCGTTGACCACCACGGCCAGTTGCGCGGGGTCAAGACGGTAATCGGGCATCAACAGAACCCGGGATTCCCCGGCCGCCAGCGGTGGAGAGAAAATCCAAAGACCGAGCAGCAGGGCGAGGAACACGCCGGTTTCTCCCCTCGATCCCTCAATCACCAGACGTCTCCGTGGGTTTGGCGGGGTAGAGGGGGACGGGCTCCGCGCTGTAGACCAGAGGCTGACCGGGTTTCAGCGGGATACGCAAGGGTGAGGTGGTGGCGGGCCACTGCCCCTTGGCCACATTGCGGGTCTGTTCACCGGAAAAGGCCAGGTAGCTGTAGCTGCCGTAGTGGGGCAGCTTGCGGCCGAGTAACGCCAGATTGGATGCGGAGAAGCCGCTGACCCAGGCCTGCATCGAAGCGTTATTCTCAGTACGTCGGGTCAGTGCAAAGCTGTGGTCCTCACGGGGATAGGACGTCCCGTCCAGGGTCAGGGCAGGGTCCTGATCGGTCACCGGGTAGCCGCTCAGGCCGGCCATGAAGGTTTCTCGAAACCGGTTCTCCCAGCCCAGGATCCACACCGGGTGATCCTCCGGCAGTTCGCTGATCGTGTCATCCTCCAGGATCTCCGCCTGCGCATAACCCTCGGCCCAGTTACGGGCTAATGCCAGGTAGGCGTCGTGCAGAGGCCTGGGGGCCTGGCTGGGAATCACGAACAGGACCTTGCGGGCGCCGAACAGGCCGCTCAGGGTGGGGGGTGTCTCCTGTGTATAGAGGGTGCGAAACAGGTCGTACCAGGGATCCACATCGAGCTGCCGGGGTTGGGCGGGAAGCATCAGGCGGTAGGCCTGTTCCCGGCTGGTGAGGGATACCCGGTGAAGTTCGGCGGGCCGGTCGTCGTAGTGGACCAGCAGTGGCACCTGCAGGGGAAATGGGGCCGAATCCTGGGTCTGATGCAGACTCAAGGTCATGACATACCCGCTCTCCAGGGGTTGCACCTGCAGGTTTTCGACTGCCAGGGTCGGGGCGCCTTCCCGCTGGATCCAGGCGTCGAAAAACGCCTCCAGTGAGGTGCCGCTCAACGACTCGAAGGCCTCGCGCCACTGTTCGTATCCCGCCGTCTTGAAACGGTTGTCACGATAGAAGCGCTGCAGTCCCTCGATGAACGCCGGGTCGCCGAGGGAACGGCGCAGCATGTGAAAGAACATCAGCGCCTTGCCGTAGCCCACTGCCTGGCTGGCGCTGCCGTGGCGGCCACGGAACTGGCTGAGGGGGAAGTCGTTGTCCTGGTGGATGAAGTCCTGATAACGCTGCAGCACCCGGCGACGATGCTCGGCGCCCCGGCCCTGCTGTTCATCGAGCAGGTGGTCGGCCAGATAGCTGGTCAGGCCCTCGGCCCAGTTGCCGCTCGGATAGTCGATGTAGACGCTGTTTCCCCACCAGTTATGCAGGATCTCGTGGGGATAGGAGGTGCGCAGGATGAACGGCAGGCGCACCACCCGGGAACCCAGCAGGGTGAAGGAGGGCATGCCGAAGCCGGTCTCCCAGAAGTTCTCCACCATGGCGAATTTGGCATAGGGGTAGGGACCGATCAGCTGCTCGTACAGCGCCAGGTAGTCTCGGGTGGCGTCCAGGTAGCGCTGCGCCAGTTGCGGGTCGTCCTGACGCAGGAAGACCTGGGCCTCGTGGGAACCGGCAGTCTGATGGTAGAAGTGGTAGGGGGCGCCCACCAGATAGATATCGTCCTGGGGGTTGTACTCCCGCCAGTGGACGCTGACCGAGTCGCTCCGGGTTTCGATCTTCGGTCCCTCGCCCTGACTCACCGCCAGCCAGCCTTCGGGGAGGGTGGCGCGGAGGCTGAAAGTCTGCAGGGTATCGGGGAAACGGGGGTACCAGGCCACCCCGGCATCCAGATAAATACCCTCTTCCGAGAGCGTGCCCGCCAATTGCTCCTGCTGCCGCCCGGGGCTCTCCTGATAGCTCGTGCGGGGATGTTCGATCTTCCCTGCATACCTCAGGGTGACTTGCCCGGTCTTCTCTGGCATCCTCAGCCGGTAGGCCACCACGGGTATCGGGCCTTTAGAGCGCCCCTCCACCAGGATACTCACGCCTTCGGTGAGACTCTCGGGCTGCAGGCCATCGTGCAGCCAGAAGCGGTTTTGATCCGGGCTAGTGAGGCGGATCCGGTCTGTGACCTGGAGGCGGTGATTCAATGGATCCAGCTCAACCTGAAGGTCGTGATGCACGGCTTCCGCGGCGAAGGCCGGATGAGTCACGATCAGGCAGGCGCTCAGCAACCCAATCCCCATGCGGAAGCGGGATGAACGATTCCCTGTACCGCCAATCAAACTCACAAACCTGATAATATTGGCTCGCATCATTCCCAATCTGATTAATGACATCATGCTGTTAAGTACCCGGCTTACCGATCACCCCCGCGTGAACAGACGCTTCATGAACTGGCTCGCCCTGTTGCTGTCCTGCGTCATGATGACAGAAGCCCGGGCCGGGGAACAATCGCCCCAGGCGGTCGTCGATCTGTCGCAGCTGATGGATCTGTCGGCACTGGTCGATTCGGTGGCGGATCGGCGGGTGGTGTTCGTGGGTGAATCCCACGATCAGTATGCGCATCATCTCAACCAGCTGGCCATCATCAAAGGCATGCACGACAAACACTCCGACATGGCGATCGGCCTGGAGTTCTTCGCCCAGCCCTACCAGTCGGTGCTGGATGCCTATGTCAGCGGGGAGATCGATGAAGCGCAGATGCTGCGCGATACCCAGTACTTCGAGCGCTGGCGCTTCGACTACCGGCTCTATCGGCCGATTCTCAGATATGCCAGGGAGCACGGGATTCCCCTGATCGCGCTGAATCTGGAGAGCGAGATCACCGAAAAGGTGGGGCGTGGGGGACTCGATGCCCTGGATGAGGATCAGCGGGCACGCGTACCCGCCGAAATCGACCGGAACAACGAAACCTATCACGACCGGCTCAAGGCGATATTCGATAGCCATCCTCACGGGGAAGGGCGGTCATTCGAGAATTTTCTCGACGTGCAACTGCTGTGGGACGAGGGTATGGCCGAACGGGCCGCTCGCTGGCTGAATGAACATCCCGGCAGTCCGATGGTCGTCCTCGCCGGCATCGGTCATCTGATGTACGGCGACGGGATCCCCAAACGGCTATATCGTCGGGTGCCGGATCCCCAGGCGATCGTGCTGAACGTTAACAGTCCCCAGGAACTCGATCCCGCCCTGGGGGACTTTGTGATTCTGGCGAACGGCCCCGGCCTGCCCCCCGCGGGCAAGCTCGGGATACTGCTCAACACCCAGGACAATCCCCTCTCGATCAACGGATTCGTCGAGGGCAGCGGTGCCGCGGCGGCCGGTCTGAAGGAGAAGGACCGGATCCTGGCGCTGGATGACCGGCCGATCGAGCACTATTCGGATCTGCGGGTCGTCCTGATGGACAAGGGTGTGGGTGACAAGGTCCTGGTCAAGTTCGAACGGGACCGGATGTTCATTGGCGCCACCATCGAGACGGTAGAGGTCACCCTGAAGTGACGACCCGGATCTGAACCCATGGCGCGACGAACGGAACTGCTGGCCCCCGCCGGAACCCTGAAAAACGCCCGCTACGCCTTCGCCTACGGGGCGGATGCGGTGTATGCGGGTCTGCCCCGTTACAGCCTGCGGGTGCGTAACAACGATTTCCTCGAGGACAACCTGGCGATCGGCATCGCCGAGGCTCATGCCCTGCAGCGCCAGTTCTACCTGGCCTGTAACGTGATGCCCCACAATGCCAAGCTGAAGACCTTCATTCGCGATCTGGAGCCGATAATCGCGATGGGTCCGGACGCGCTGATCATGTCCGACCCGGGGCTGATTCTGATGGTGCGCGAACGCTGGCCGGAGATGCCGATTCACCTCTCGGTCCAGGCGAACACGGTCAACGCCGAGGCGGTGCGCTTCTGGCAGCAGCAGGGGCTGACCCGGGTGATCCTCTCCCGGGAACTCTCCCTGGACGAGGTGAGCGAGATCCGCCAGAGCTGCCCCGACATGGAGCTCGAAGTGTTCATCCACGGCGCCCTGTGCATCGCCTATTCGGGACGCTGTCTGCTGTCCGGCTATTTCAACCATCGGGACGCCAATCAGGGCACCTGCACCAACAGCTGCCGCTGGGACTACAAGCTGTCGCAACCGGTGGCCGCACCGGAGCCGCAGATCGGGCCTGCCGGGGTGCCGCGGCATGCCGAAGCGGAGCAGGTCTACTACATCGAGGAAGGGGGACGACCCGGTGAGCAGATGCCGATCTTCGAGGACGAACACGGCACCTACATCATGAATTCCAAGGATCTTCGCGCGGTCGAGCATGTGGCCCGGCTGGTGGAGATCGGCGTCGACTGCCTGAAGATCGAGGGGCGCACCAAGTCCCACTACTACACCGCACGCACCACTCAGGTATACCGGCAGGCGATCGACGATGCGCTGGCCGGACGCCCCTTCCGGGCGGATCTGATGGCCGACCTGGAGAGTCTCGCCAACCGGGGCTACACGGATGGCTTCTACCAGCGCCACGAGTCCCAGGAATTGCAGAACTACCGCTTTGGCAGTTCCCAGACCGAACGTCAGCAGTTCGTTGCCGAGGTGACCGGAATCGATGAGACCACCGGACTGGTGGACCTGGACGTGAAAAACAAACTGCGTCTCGGCGACCGCCTGGAACTGATGACCCCGCAAGGCAACCAGGACTTCATCCTGCAGACCCTGCAGGATCGCAACGGCAATGCCATGCAGGAGGCGCCGGGCGGGGGCTACCAGGTTCGAGTGGCCCTGCCGTCCGGGGAACGCCTCGAGCACGCCCTGTTGTGCCGCTACCTGGAGGCCTCATGACCCTGGGCCTGCGGATCTGCGTCAACACCCTGCAGGGGGCCACCCAGGGGGTGCCGGCAATCCTCCGGCTGCTGGACGAATACCAGCTGCGGGGGAGCTTCTTCTTTGCCACCGGACCGGACAAGAGCGGCCGCCTGGTCGATACCATCCGTCAACCCTGGTACCCCCGCCTGAATCCCGCATCCCGGCTCTACGGAATCGCCCTGTTTCCGCCCCGGATCTCGGAACGTGCGGCGGAGATCATGCGCTCGGTGGCTGCCGCCGGGCACGAGGCGGGCATCCTCTGCCACGACCGCTCCTACTGGCTCAACCAGCTGGCCCACGCCCCCGCGGAGCGTACCCGTCAGGAGCTGGAGCGGGCAATCCACGACTTCGAACGGGTGTTTGGCGAACCCCCCCGCAGCATGGCCGCGGCGGGCTGGCAGACCAATCCCCACCTGCTGCAACTGCAGCAGGAGTACGGCTTCGACTACGCCAGCGACGTACGTGGCAGGAGTGCTTTCTACCCGGAACTCCAGGGGGTGAGTTCGACCTGTCCCCAGCTACCCACCACCCTGCCCACCCTCTCCGAACTGCTGGAGCAGGGCGGGGAGATCACCCTGGACAACGTGCACGAGTACCTCTACGCCGAAAG
>JBEVWC010000033.1:0-10519 GCA_040506775.1 Candidatus Thiodiazotropha sp. | reverse complement strand
ACCGGGTCACAAGCCCATCGGAAACTATCTGGATGCCCCCCGAAATCACCCAGTCCGAGTGCTTGATTATTTCCCTGCTTTCGCTAGGATTGAGGGCTATGGGCGCGCCCCAACACGACTTAGTGAAATACCGGGACATTCACTTTGCCGAACTCCACCCGGATTCCAATCAGGCCGGAACCGCGGCAACGCTGCTGGCTGATGTGGAGGGTATTACCCAGCTGGACACCCTCTCCCCCACTCACCTGCGCGTCGGTTACCAACTCATGGTGGTCACCCTGGAGCAGATCGAGAACGGCCTGACCGCCATGGGACTGCACATCGACAACCGCCTGCTCTACCGTCTCATGCGCGCACTGCACTACTACACCGAAGATACCGAACGCGCCAATCTGGGTTGTAACCGGGGCGATTCAAAATGCACCCGGGTGATCTTTGCGGATCGTTATCAGCGCGCGGACCACAGTCTGCGGGACACACGTCCCGAGCACTGGCGAAAATATCTCTGATCCGAAACGGTGGGTTCAGGTTTCAATCAGCTTTCCGGCATGGACGATGAGCAGTTGCTGCGCTACAGCCGGCAGATCATGCTCCCGTCGATCGGTATCGAAGGCCAGGAGAAACTGCTCAACGCCCGGGTACTGATCGTCGGACTCGGCGGCCTGGGGTCGCCGGTCGCTCTCTACCTGGCCGCCGCCGGGGTGGGACAGCTGGTGCTGGCGGATTTCGACCGGGTCGATCTCACCAACCTGCAGCGCCAGATCATCCACACCACCGACCGCATCGGTCAGCTGAAGGTCGACTCCGCCCGCGATACCCTCCTCGACCTCAACCCGCAAGTCCGGGTAGAAACCCTGGCGGAACGCCTCGACGAGGAAATGCTCGATCAGATCATTCAAGGCGTGGACCTGGTGATCGAAGGCAGCGACAACTTCTCCACCCGCTTCGCGGTCAACCGGGTCTGTCATGCCCGCGGGGTCCCCCTGGTCTCCGGGGCCGCGATTCGCATGGAGGGTCAGGTGAGCGTCTTCACCGGCCAACCGGGTTCACCCTGCTATCAGTGCCTCTACCCGGATGAAGGCGCGATGGACGAGACCTGTTCCGCCAACGGGGTGCTGGCCCCCCTGGTGGGGATCATCGGCAGCATCCAGGCCACCGAAGCGATCAAACTGCTGACCGGCGCCGGTCGTAGCCTGGAGGGCAGGTTACTGCTGCTGGATGCGCTGCAGATGGAGTGGCGCACCCTGAAGCTCAAACCGGATCCCGCCTGCCCGGTGTGTGGCCAACCCCGTTCATGAGATCCGCCTGCCTGTGGGGCGTAACCCTGGCGGTACTGGTTCCCGCACTCTGGCCCGACCCCCTGGTGAGCGCATTGCAATATCAGCGCGAGGCCCTGGCTGGGGGACAACTGTGGCGGCTGTTCAGCGGCCATCTGACCCATCTCGGCTGGGGGCACCTGGGGATGAATCTGGCCGGACTCTGGCTGATTGGCGGACTGCTGCTGAACGATCATCCGCGCTGGTGTTTCACCGCCCTGCCCTGGATCATGCTCGGAACCTCCCTGGGTCTTTGGCTGGGGGCGCCTCAGGTCAGCTGGTACCAGGGGCTCTCCGGGGTTTTGCACGGTCTGCTCTGCTGGGCTTTGCTGCTGCGGATTCAGTCACCACCAAGCAACCCGGCAGGGGCCGTAAACAACACCGGCCCATCTCGAAACGCTTCCCTGCTCCTGCTGGTGCTGGTGGCGGGAAAACTGGCCTGGGAGACCTGGCAGGGCCCCCTGCCGGGCAGTGAATCCCTGGCCCGGGGCCGGGTGATCGTGGAGGCGCATCTTTACGGCGCGGTCAGCGGCGGCATACTATGGGGCGCCGGGTGGGTCGGCCAGACCTTGCGTAGGGAGAATAGACCGTGAAACGAGCTCGCCTTCTGCTGAGCGCCCTGTTACTGATACTGACCGCCTGCCAGGAGAGGACCGACATCGACCTCAGCACGCTGACCGAACGGGAACGCCAGGCGGTGGAAGCCCTCGCATGGTTGCGTCAGGCGGACGCCAAGCAGGACGCTCAAGTCGCGATCGTGCACAATGATCTGCGCCTTCTGGCCCTGTCCGGGCGAGTGCCGGTGCTCCCGGGGGTGGCGACCGACAGAAGCGACGACGCCAAAAGACGTTGCGGGATTCGCCCTCTGGAAGGCACCACCGATACCGTTTTGGGTGACACCCATCGAATTCTGCTTCAGCGGGCCTCGGATTATGCCGCCGAATACAACCGCATCATGATCGCCCACTGCCTCAAGGTACGCTGAAACCGAATTCGTCTCAGCCGGGCTCTAGTGTAGTGACACTACACCTGCAGGCCGTTATCACCCCTTGCTGCGCGCGGATCTCCTCGATCCCAGCGAAAACGCCACAAGCAGCAGGTTCAGAAACCACAACGCACCTCCGCCTCCCGGACTGTCGAACTTCGCCGCGCTGTCCGCATCGGTGAACACGGTGCCGTGCTCCCGATCCTCCCCGTCGATGGGTTTGCAATCGCTGCCAATCTCGCCCTCTCCAAGGATGCGGATGTTTTCGTGGGACAGATTGAAGAACAACCCGCTGGTACAGGCCAGCATGACCCGACCGTTCTGCATCGCGGTATCAGGAAGCGTCACCGTCGCCATGCCGATGTTGGGAAAGTCACCCAGATCGAGCACCGCCAGACCTTCATCGCCCATATCACAGTAGCGCGTCGGGGCATCAGGGTCGTTGAGGCTGAGCAGGCTGATCTTGAGTTGCCCGCAGTCACGATCCGTACCCGACACGGACCATCGGATGGACTGGGTCGATCCCGCGGAGAAGCTGCCCCCGTTGTTCAACGATCCACCGATCACTGCGAACACCCCGAGACTGGGGTCCACCTGTATCCTCAGGTCATCGTCCCCCACCCCGGACGCACCGTCCCGAACGGTAAGCCTGAAATTAAGCTCACGCTCGGTCTCCGGCAGCGTTTCTCCGATCCCGAACTGTCCGCTCAACAGCGTACTGAGTCGGGGTACATAGCGTTCCGGGCTCGACTTGGGCAGAAAGGAGCGGAACAGGGGATTGGGCTGACCGGGGATATCAGTGCCAATCGTCTGGGCGTCGGTGGCGCCACTGGCCCCGCCGGCATCCATCTCGTCCCATTGGTAGGAGAGGGTGTCACCCTCCGCATCCTGGGCCTGACCGGTGAGCCGGAACGGGGTGCCGATGGGCAGGCTGTAGGTGCCGTCGTCACCCATCGCCCCCGCATCCACAACCGGCGCGGTGTTACCGGTGCTCACCAGCGCACCGCAACGGTGACCGTTACCGATGGTGATGAATTCATGCATCTCCTGAATGCTCACCGCATGGAACGTCGCATCCGAATGGGCCTGCAGGTCCTCTTCACCACAGATCCCGGCGTAGCTCATGATCGTGGAACCGCTGCCTGGCTCCATGGCGGTGGCCGGATTGCGATTGATCCCACCACAGTTGGAGGTGGTGCCGTTGAAGGAGTGGTTGGCGTTGAGCTGATGGCCCAGCTCATGGGCCACGAAATCGATGTAAAACACATCGCTGTCCGGGTGCGGAGTGCCGGTGTAGGCCTGGGCCTTGTAGTCCATGCAGGCGGAACCCAGGGTGGCGAGTCCTCCACCGACCAGTCCGAACAGGTGACCGATGTCGTACTGATGGCTGCCGAGGATGTAATCCAGGGTCTGCTGGTTCTCCTCGAGCATGGTCGGAATGGTATCAGCGCGATGGGTGTAGGGGTCCGAGTCCGCATCGCTGTAGATGATCCGGTCATTATTACCGACCAGTTGAAACTGTACTGCCAGGTCCCTTCCGTAAATCTGGTTGACCCGATTGATGGCGGTGACAATCTGCGCCAGGGCCAGGTCTGTGCGACCACCGAAATAGGCGGTGTATTCCCCGGTGGCCGCCACCGCGAGACGGTAGATACGGCGCTGGCTGCCACTCAGGGTCCGGGCGGCCGGCTGCAGGCTTGATGAGTTCCATTCCTTGACCCCGCCCGGCGCATGCTCCACATGCTGGCAGACATGGGCCTGACCCGCCTCGGGGTTGGCCCGGGCGTAATCCTGCTTGTAGAAGCTGCGATAGCCCCCACTGCTGTCGGGGTCGATGAACACACTGCCCGCCGGGGTGTTGAGCAGGGCATGAAAGCCCAGGGGAGTGAGATCCACTCGCCCGGAGATTGCGGCTTGATCCACACCCCGAACCCGGTAGGTGCGTATCGCCGGATACCGCGCGGCCAGTTCAGGGGCCATCACCGGCGAGGCCTCGACATACACCCGGACAAAGCCACCCTTCGGCAGGGGCAACTCCAAGGGTTCGCCCCCGGTTTGCAGGATCCCGGTCTCCGGGAGGGACTGGTCCAGCAGCACCTGCATCCCATCCCGGTTCAGCTTGAGCGCCCGGTAGTACACAGGTGCAGCACTTTGTGCGGCCACCTCAGGTTGCGCGGGAGGATGATCCTGCCACAGGGCGGCCTGCAGCATGGACGGTGCACAAAGCAGCAACACCAGTCCGCGTTTGAGCCATCCGGATACCGCCATCGTGTCAATCCTCAAACTGTCTTACTGCCCTTACCGGGGGAACGCTTTGCACCAACCTGCCAACTGTCGTTGAATCCATCCGCGTAAGGACGAAGGACCGGCAATCCGGTCCGATCATCCTTTGAGTTTGCTGATGAGGATCTCGTTCACCTGACCAGGATCCGCCTTGCCCTGGGTCTGCTTCATCACCTGCCCGACGAAGAAGCCCAGCAGCTTGTCCTTGCCGGCACGGAACTGCTCCACCTGTTTCGGATTGGCGGCAATGATCTCGTCGATGAGGGTTTCGATCTGGCCGCTGTCGGTGATCTGCTTGAGACCCTTGGTTTCGATCACCGTGTCGGCATCGCCCTCACCCTGCCACATGGCCTCGAACACCTGCTTGGCGAGTTTACCGGACAGGGTGCCATCGGCGATGCGAATCAGCAGGCCACCCATCTGTTGCGCCGACACCGGCGATGCCTGGATCTCCAGACCCGCCTTGTTCAGGGCCCCCTTCAGGTCCCCGGTCACCCAGTTGGCTGCCGTCTTGGACTCGGCGCCAGTGGCCACCACGGCCTCATAGTAGTCTGCCAGGGCACGGCTCTGAGTCAGCATCAGGGCATCGTCCGGGTTGAGCTGGTAGGCGGATTCGAAACGACCGCATTTCTGATCCGGAAGCTCCGGCAGACGTGCCCGGGCGGCCTCCTTGCGCTGCTCGGTGATCTCCACCGGCAACAGGTCGGGATCGGGGAAGTAGCGGTAGTCGTTGGCCTCCTCCTTGCTGCGCATGGAGCGGGTCTCATCCCGGTCCGCGTCATACAGGCGGGTCTCCTGGGTCACTTCGCGGCCACTCTCCAACAGGTCGATCTGGCGCTCCGTTTCGAAATGCAGGGCACGCTCCATGAAACGGAAGGAGTTGATGTTCTTCAGTTCAGTACGGGTGCCGAACTTCTCCTGGCCGAGGGGGCGCAGGGAGATGTTCGCATCGATGCGGAAGGAACCCTCCTGCATGTTGCCATCGCAGATTCCCAGGTAGACCACCAGCTGGTGGATCTTGCGGGCGTAGGCCACCGCCTCCTTGATCGAACGCATGTCCGGCTCCGAGACGATCTCCAGCAACGGGGTACCGGCCCGGTTCAGGTCGATGCCGCTCATGCCGTGAAAATCCTCGTGCAGGGATTTGCCTGCGTCTTCCTCCAGGTGGGCCCGGGTGATACCGATCACCTTCTGGCTACCGTCGTCCAGGTCGATGGTGAGGCTACCCTTACCCACAATGGGCAGTTCATACTGGCTGATCTGGTAGCCCTTGGGCAGGTCGGGGTAGAAGTAGTTCTTGCGTGCGAACACCGAACGCTCGCCGATCTCCGCATTGACTGCCAGGCCGAACATCAGCGCCATGTCCACTGCCGCCTCGTTGAGTACCGGCAGGACTCCGGGAAAGCCAAGATCGACGATACAGGCCTGGGTATTGGGTTCCGCGCCGTAAGCGATGGAGGCGCCGGAGAATATCTTCGATCTGGTGGCCAGCTGGGTGTGGATTTCCAACCCGATTACGGTTTCCCACTGCATAGCAATACTCATTAATTTTGAATTGTTAATTTTGAATTTTGAATTGATGAGTGCGCTCTGCGCACGGTTTTTTGAAAATATGAACAGACGAGCGTAGCGAGCACCTCAATTCATAATTCAAAATTGAAAATTCAAAATTCATTAAGCGTATTCCTCAGGCATCTGCCGATGCCACCGGGTTTCCTGCTGATAACGGTGCGCCACGTTCAGCAGCTTCCCTTCCGCGAAGTAGTTGCCGACAATCTGCAGCCCCACCGGCAGGCCATTGACCGGTTCCACCGGCAACGACATGGCCGGCAGACCGGCCAGGTTGGCAGCGATGGTGTAGATGTCATTGAGGTACATGGTGACCGGATCGTCAGTTTTCTCACCCAGACCAAACGCGGTCGCCGGTGAGGTGGGACCCATGATCACATCGACCTTTTCGAAGGCTTTGTTGAAGTCATCGGAGATCAAGTGGCGGGTCTGTTGCGCCTTCAGGTAGTAGGCATCGTAATAACCCGCCGACAGCGCATAGGTACCGATCATGATGCGGCGTTTCACCTCCGCGCCGAAGCCCTCACCCCGGGAGCGTTTGTAGAGGTCCTCGAGATCCTTCGGCGCGTCACAGCGGTAGCCGAAACGCACCCCGTCGAAGCGGGAGAGATTGGAGGAGCACTCTGCGGGCGCCACCACATAATAGGTGGGCACCGCCAGGGCGGTGTTGGGCAGACTGATCTCCACCACCTCCGCACCCAGCCCCTTGTAGACGTCGATCGCCGCCTCGATGCTGGCGGCAATGGCCGAGTCCAGGCCTTCGCCGAAATACTCACCGGGCAAGCCGATCCGCAACCCCTCCAGGGAATCGTTGAGGCTGGCCGAATAGTCGGGTACCGGCTCGTTGGCGCAGGTGGAGTCCCGCGAATCGAACCCCGCGATGGCCTGCAGCAGCAGCGCCGCATCCTCCGCACTCTGGGCCATCGGCCCTGCCTGATCCAGGCTGGAGGCAAAGGCGATCATGCCGAAACGGGAGACCCGGCCGTAGGTGGGTTTGAGTCCGGTCAGACCGCACAGGGCCGCCGGCTGGCGGATCGAACCTCCGGTATCGGTGCCGGTGGCAGCAACGGCAATGCGCGCCGCGACCGCGGCCGCTGACCCACCCGAAGAGCCGCCGGGCACCCGGTTTCGATCCCAGGGATTGCGCACAGGTCCGTAAAAACTGGTTTCGTTGGAGGAACCCATGGCGAACTCGTCCATGTTGAGCTTGCCCAGGGAGACAATACCCGCCTGTTTGAGGCGTTCCACCACCGCCGCGTCGTAGGGGGAGATGAAATTATCCAACATGCGCGATCCACAGCTGGTTTTCACCCCCTGGGTGCAGAAGATGTCCTTCTGCGCAATCGGAATCCCGATCAACGGCCCGGCCTGAGCGGACTGCAGCAGGCGATCCGCGGCTTCAGCCTCCTGCAGGGCGGTCTCCGGGGTGACCGTCACGAAGGCATTGAGCTCACCATTGTGACGCTCGATCCGCTCGAGAAAGTGCCGGGTCAATTCAACACTGGTAAATTCACCGGTCTTGAGTCCGGCGCCCAGCTCGACGATGGTTTTGGTATGCATGGTCTGAGTTACTGCCTGTTAAACGTAGGCTGACAGGTTTCGTCCCTGTGGCGACAACCGGAGGTGATCAGGATGCGCGGCAAACAGGGGCAGGTACTGCTTATTCGATTACCTTGGGCACCAGGTAGAGCCCATTCTCCACTTGCGGCGCAATCGCCTGATTGGCCTCCCGGCGATCCGCTTCGGTGACTTCGTCATGGCGCAGGCGCTGGGCCATGTGGAGGGGATGGGACATGGGCTCGATACCGGAGGTATCCGCCTGTTCCAACTGCTCCACCAGAGCAAGAATATTGCTCAGCTCGGAAGCGTAGGTATCGATCTGGGTTTCATCCAGCGCCATTCGCGCGAGATGAGCAATCTTCTCAACGTCGGAACGATCAAGTGACATGCGGAGGATTCCTGGCTCGAAAAAGAGAGGAATCTAACACACAATCCCCCGGGGATACACGCCAACCTCCGGGACTGCCGGTTTGACAATCGAGTCAGAAGCTGACCTGCATCACAGGATTGCACAAAAACCGGTCTTGCCAATTGTAGCCACTCAAAGGCGGCACTATAATTTCCAACGAATAGTATTGGGAGAAATTTCCCATTTGAACGGACATGCCGCTCGGTCGAAACCGCCTGCGCGCACCCCGGACTACTAAGCCTGACAAAAGGTCTACTTCGGCAGAATCGATAAATATCAACGACATTCGTCCTGATTCAGCCGTAAAGTCGGATTAATAAACACCGTCAGGCAACATAAGACAGAGCTATGGACGAGATCCGCAAAGTACTCACATCCTCCATCCTGAAACTGCTCAGGCCACTGGTCAGGCTGATGCTTCGTAACGGTTTCACCTACGGAGACTTCGCCGATTTGAGCAAGTGGACCTTCATGGATGTGGCCTCCCGGGAGTTCGGCATTGCGGGGCGCAAACAGACCGTTTCCCGGGTATCCGTCATCACCGGACTCACCCGCAAGGAGGTGAGCCGTCTGCAGAAGATCGAAACCCCGGACGACAGCGCCATCGCCCACCAGTACAACCGGGCAGCCCGAGTCATCTCCGGGTGGCTGCGGGATGAGCGGTTCCAGACCAAGAAGGGCACCCCCGCCCCCCTGCATTTCGATAAGGGCAAGCACAATTTCAGTGATCTGGTTCGGGAACACAGCGGCGACGTGCCACCCCGGGCGATCTATGACGAACTGGCGCGGGTGGGTACCATCGCCAAGGATGAAAACGGTAAAATCACCCTGCTCAGCGACGGCTATATCCCGCGCACCGACGAAGCCAGCAAATTGCACATCCTCGGCACCGACGTGGAACTGCTGATCGCCACCATCGATCATAATCTGCAGGCCAAGTCGCAAACCCCTTACTTCCAGCGCAAGGTTTCCTACAACAACCTGCCCGCCGAGGCGCTGCCGGAACTGCGCAACATGAGTGCGGAGCGGGCCCAGGCCCTGCTGGTGGCCTGTGACAAATACCTCTCGCAATATGACCGCGACCTGGTTCCCGAGATCGAGGGTACGGGACGTAAACAGGCCGGCATTGGAATCTACTACTTCGAACGGGACGTCTGAACTTATGCCTACCCCAATCCACTCACTCCAACTGTTCCTGCTCAGCGCAATCCTGACTTTCCTGGTCAGCTGTGGCGGTGGCGGTGATGGGCAGGTGGCTGAAGGAGGCATTGGCGGCACCGGCGTGAGTCAGGGGCGGGTGACCGGGTACGGTTCGGTCTTTGTCAACGGTATCGAGTACGAGACGGACCAGGCCGAGTTTCTGGTCGACGGTCGCTCCGCCTCGCAGCAGGATATCGCCGTGGGCATGGTGGTGCGGATCGACGGATCCACCAATCCCGATGGCACCACAGGCGACGCCTACCAGGTGACCTACAGCAGCCAGATCATCGGTGTGATCGAGGCCAACCGGATCAGCGTCGACAGCGCCCTCGACGTGATGGGGCAGATCGTCGATGTCGATCCGGACACGGTTTTCGACAATCCCCTCGATGCCACCCCCCTGGAGTCGCTGCCGGTCAATGCCGTGGTGGAAGTGAGCGGATTCACGGATGGAGGCGGCGAGATACTGGCCACCCGGATCGCGGTGCGGAGCCTCGCCTGGAGCGGTGAAACCCTGCGGGTCACCGGCCTTGCGCTCACCCCATCGGATACCACTTTCAATATCGGTCAACTGCTCGTCAGCCTGAATGCGTCGATGACCATGCCATCTGAAGGAGCGCTGGTGACCGTCACCGGCAGCCGCTTCAGCGGTTCCGCCTTCGAAGCGGAGAGCCTCGAGATCCTGGGACAGGGTCCAACACCCGTGGCGGATGACGGGGAATCGGTGGAGATCGAAGGCCGCATCACCTCGGCACTGGATGCACAGGACCGGTTCGCAGTCGACGGTCTATGGGTGGACGCCTCGGCCACCGAATACAGCGGAAGCACCGACCGTCTCACCGAGGGTCGTATCGTCAAGGTTAAGGGGGAAATGCAGGACAGCATCCTGGTCGCCACTCAGATCGAATTGCGTTATGAAGAGGATTCCGTGCGTGGCGAAATGGCTGGCGGGATCGACAGCCGCCTGATCGACGCCCAGGTCAATACTCTGGTACTGCTCGGACAGACCATTCAGGTCACCAGCAGCACCATCCTCGAGAGCGACCTCGAAGATGAGTCAAGTTTCAGCCTCGCGGAGCTCAACGATACGGACTATCTGAAAGCCCGGGTCTATACCCGGGACGGGATGCTGATCGCCAGCAAGCTGGAACGCAGACGCTCGCCACGGGACTACAGTGGCGAAATCGAGGGACCCGC
>JBEVWC010000037.1:0-12837 GCA_040506775.1 Candidatus Thiodiazotropha sp. | reverse complement strand
CTTCGTGCACTTCGTGGTAAAAATCAGTGTCGGCTATTGCCCTGAATAAGCGCAGTCGTCGTCCGGACCCGTAAACCCTGTACCAGGAGCATTAGTGATCGTATTGTTTACTCGAATGAAATCCGTTCTGAACTCCGAAACTTGAGTTATTGACCCGACCATTCAGTGGGTGGGCATCCCCGTCTACGCCCGCTTGATCGTAATGGTAATTGTTGTAGCCATATGAGACGCACCCTGCGAAGAATTGCGACCCTGGCCCTGTTCGGCGGCATGCTGGCCTATGCAGCCCTGCTGGCCTCCCTCTACTGGAATCAGTCAAACCTCCTCTACCTCCCCAGCCGGGCGATCGCGGCGACCCCTGAGCAGATCGGTCTCGAATACCAGGATGTCACACTGCGCAGTGCCGACGGGGTGACTATCCATGGCTGGTATCTGGGACACGAAAACCCCCGTGCCACGTTGCTGTACATGCATGGAAACGCCGGTAACATCGGACATCGACTGGAGACCCTGGCGCTGTTTCATCAACTGGGCCTGAGCGTTTTGATTATCGATTACCGGGGCTATGGTGAGAGCGGTGGAGCGCCTTCAGAGGCGGGCATTTACCAGGATGCGGAGGCGGCCTGGCGGTATCTGACCGGAGAGCGGAATCTCGACCCCTCCCAGGTAATCCTGTTTGGCCGTTCCTTCGGTGGTGCGATCGCGGCCTACCTGGCTTCCCGGCATCCCCACAAGGCGCTGGTTCTGGAATCCACCTTCACCTCGTTGCCGGAGGTGGCGGCGCATCACTTTCCCTGGGCGCCGGTGAACTGGCTGGCAACGGAGGGTTACGATACCCGGCAGCGCCTCTCTGAAATCACCGGTCCGGTGATGATCATCCACAGTCCGGATGACGAAATCGTGCCCTTCGCCCACGCAGAGACCCTTTTCAGACTGGCTCAGGGAGAGAAGCGAATGGTGGTTTTGAGCGGTAATCACAACCTGGGTGTGAAACAGAATCTGGTTCGTTACCGCGAGGCGTGGGAGTCGTTCCTCTCGTCTTTGTGAACAGAGGGGATGCTTGACTGAGGGGGCGCCTCGTCCCTGAGGCGCGGGATGGGAGTACAACTCCCTCTATCCATCCCTGGAAGCGCCGACCGGCGGATCAGCGCAGACCCATGCAGTTGGCATAGAAGGTTACGGTTGCCGGCCAGTCGGAAAAGATACCCTCGATGCCCACATCCTGCGCCAGCACATCCAGCAGCTTCAGGGTATCGCCGTCGTTGTCGGTGATATCGCTGATGCTCTGGTAGTACCAGCCGCCACCACTGTTGAGCAATCCGGAACGCTCCAGGGTCCAGGTGATGAGTTTGAATCCATAGGCCTGGGCGGCCAGGGCATAATCCGAGGGTACGATCTGACCCGCCGACTCGGTCACCAGGGCCCACATGGGCGGGGCCAGGTAGTTCACGCCCTGATCCGCGAGCATGGCCATGGTTTCGATGGTCTGTGCGGCCTCGGCCGGATTGTCACAATCATCCAGAAACACCGCCTGTTTGCCGAACTCGGGTTCCTCTGCGAGCCAGTAAAGGATGTCGTTCAGGTTGAAGGACTGGGCAAACACATCACGGGGGTCCACGCCGGCGGCTTTATACTCATCAATCATCTGCTGAGCGTAGGCCTCCTGGGTATAGTCACCCTGGTAGGGCATCTCCACGCTGGCTGATTTCAGCTCCGGGGTCATCTTTACACCCAGGGATTTGAACAGATCGATACTTTCGGCGTGGGTCATCAGAGTGCCGGTGGCCGTGTAGAGATCGGTACGAAAGCTCGGTGTGGCATCCATGTACTCCGCAACGCTGGTGGCGGCGGGATTGGCTGCGTCCATCTTACCCTTCAGGGTCTTGAACTCCTCCAGGGTGATATCGCTGGTACAGCACTGGGCACTTGCCGGTTCGATCACCGCGCCGGTATCGGGATCGATGACCGCAGGTTTGAACGGCTGGGTGCATTTTTCCGCCAGAGGCGTGGCCAGGATGTTGGTGGTGGTGTGCAGATCGCATTGCGAATGCCGGCATACCAGTTCCCGGTCTTCGGTAAAGGTCACGTCGCACTCCACGATGCCCGCGCCCATCCGCGCAGCCGCGAGGTAGGACTCACGGGTGTGTTCCGGGAACTGCAGGGCCGCGCCCCGGTGACCGATGGAGAAATCGGTTTGCTTGATATCCTGGTTTGCGCAGGATTGGAGCTTTTCCTTCAAGGGGCCGTCTTCCAGGTCATCCACCAGATAGAAGGGGCGGGGTCCGAGCTGGTATTCGCTCACCGGGGTATCGTGACGATCGTGTCCGTTGCTATTGTGATGCCCACGCTCAGAGTGGTTGCCGGCATTGACGAGACCGCTGCCCAGGCAGAGTGTCAGGGCAATGGCGGAGATCAGGGATTTGTTTTTCGAGTACATTCTCACTATTCCTCGTAGTGATCGGATTGGCACCTGTGATGCCTGCCGATGCGTGCTTGTGGTTTTTTTCCGTTACCCGCATCACCCCTTGTCCGGACGGACAAGCGGAGGTAAGCCACGGGTGTGAGCAAGCCTAGAGAGGGAATGTTTCCCCATAATGCCGGACAGATGACACTTCTGGGAAGGCGCTGAGGAGTGAGAATGGCGAGGAGGATTAGAGCCTATCGGCCCATGAAGGATCCGCAGAATCCTTCATGGGTTCGGCCGATGGGGATCAGCTCATGTTGCTGGCCACGAAGTCCCAGTTCACCACTTTCCAGAAGGCTTCTAGGTAAGCGGGGCGGGCGTTGCGGTAGTCGATGTAATAGGCGTGCTCCCACACATCCGCAGTCAACAGGGCCTTTTTGCCGGAGGTCATGGGTGAGCCGGCATTCGAGGTGTTGAAGATCTCCAGACTGCCGTCCTCGTTCTGAACCAGCCAGGTCCAGCCGGAACCGAAGTTGGTGGCGCCGGAGGCGGCGAACTTCTTCTTGAACTCATCGAAGCTGCCGAAGGTGCTGTTGATGGCATCGGCCAGTGCACCGCTGGGGGCATTGTCGTCACTGGGGCTGCGCAGGCAGTTCCAGTAGAAGGTGTGGTTCCACACCTGAGCGGCATTGTTGAACACACCACCGGAGGACTTCATGATGATCTCTTCCAGGGAGGCATTCTCGAATTCGGTACCCGGAATCAGATTGTTCAGATTCGTGACGTAGGTGTTGTGATGTTTGCCGTGATGAAATTCGAGGGTTTCCTTCGAAATCACGGGTTCCAGTGCGTCGATGGCAAAGGGAAGCGGGGGAAGTTCATGCGCCATGAGTCAATACTCCTTCGTAATGCTGAGTTATTTTTTAAAATTGTGTTCTGAGTCATCCGGATTCCGGTCGCACCCCCGGTACCCGGCGGGGTGGAGGGTGACGATCGAAGGATTATCAGAAATAACCAAGTAGAATGGTAGGCTATTCTATCCGTGCCGCCTCAGGTATGCAACCGGCTTGTTGTGAGGGAAAATGGCGCCGCTGTGCTGAGATCTGGCATGCTAACCGCTGCCCATGATATCACTTAATGTTTACCCGTCGATGAAAGCATGGATCCGATAGCGCTGAGTATCTTCGCCTCCCGCCTGGAGGCCGTATGCGATGAGATGGGCGTGGTGCTGCGCAACGCAGCCTTCTCGCCCAACATTCGCGATCGCCTCGACTTTTCCTGTGCGGTGTTCGATGCCCGGGGCGAGCTCTGCGCCCAGGCGGCGCATATCCCGGTGCATCTCGGAAGCATGGCCTTTGCCATGGCGCAGATCGTTTCCAGTGTCGACTGGGAGGCGGGAGACATGGTGGTGCTCAACGACCCCTACCTGGGCGGCACCCACCTGCCCGATGTCACCCTGATCGCACCCCTGTATCGCGCAAATCGCCTTGTCGCCTTCGTGGTAAACCGGGCGCACCATGCGGATATCGGTGCGTCGACCCCCGGTTCTATGCCGGTCTCCCAGTCCCTGGAGGAGGAGGGCCGCATCATCGCGCCGGAGAAACTGGTCCGCGACGGTCAAACCCAGCTGCATCTACTCAAACAGATCACAGCAACGAATCGTAACCCGAATGAGTCCGAGGGGGATTTCGCGGCTCAGATCAGCGCTAACCGCAGTGGCGTGGAGCGTCTGGGTAAGCTGGTCGATGAATGGGGATACGAGGGGTTCCTGACGGGTTTGCAGGCGCTGAACGACTACGGCGAACGGTTGGCTGTCCAGGCATTGCAGACGATTCCCAGCGGTCGATACTCCTTCGAGGATCTCATGGATGACGATGGACAGGGCAACCGGGACATACCCATCCGGGTGCTGCTGGAGGTGACCGTTGATGGGGTCGAGGTGGATTTCAGCGGTACCGCTGATCAGGTGGCGGGCAATATCAACTGTCCCCTATCGGTGGCCGCAGCTGCGGTGTACTACGTCTTCCGTTGCCTGATGCCACCTCAGACACCCGCCTGCGCAGGCACCTTTCGGCGTATCAGGCTGCATGCCCCTGAGGGCTCACTGCTGAATGCCCGCAGGCCGGCCGCGGTCGCAGCGGGCAATGTGGAGACCAGTACCCGGGTGGTGGATGTGATACTCGGTGCTCTGGCGCAAGCCATGCCCGAAGCCATCGCGGCTGCCAGCCAGGGCAGTATGAACAACCTGGCTATGGGCAGCGACCGGCCGGGAATGCGTTGGGACTACTATGAGACCATCGGTGGCGGGATGGGGTCCGGCGCCCGGGGCGGGGGCCTGAGTGGTGTGCAGACCCATATGACGAATACCCTCAATACGCCCATCGAGGTCATTGAGGCCCGCTACCCGTTGCGTATCGGCCGGTACGCCCTGCGCAATGCCTCCGGAGGGCCTGGACAGCGGCCTGGTGGCAGCGGGGTGATCCGCGAGTATGAGTTTCTTGCCCCGGCCCAGGTCACCCTGTTGACCGAGCGGCGATATCATCGACCCTGGGGAATTGCCGGAGGTGAAAGCGGTGCTGCCGGTGTGAACCGCCTGAATGATCGGGAGCTGCCTGCCAAGGCCAGCTTCGAGGTGGAAACCGGAGATCGATTACGTGTTGAAACCCCCGGTGGTGGTGGCTGGGGTCTGTCCGGGGATTGACCGCTCGCGGGATGTACCAGGGAGCTGACGGATGGAAAACCTGAAAGGTGGATTCGTCGAGATACCTGTCGGCATGCTGTACGGCGTATAGCCGGCAAAAAACCCTGTCTGGACTTAGCACTGCAGGATGTTTATGCTTTGCCGGCAACTGTATGATTCTGTGCGCATTAATCAAGCGTTGTCCGTCCCCATGACACTGGCCGGGTAGTGTTAACCGCCGGGGCATGTGGACGATGCATGTAAAGGGACGTCTTCTTTACACACCCGGAGTCACGTGCAGGGATACCTCAGGCCACACGACGCGTGGCTTGCTTGATGGCCGGGAGCTGTGATCCGGCATTCGACTATCTGTTAAACGGAACCCGTTTCGTTGCTTGGGGAAACGGGGTGACGAGGGAGCAGTCCATCTGGCTATGAACAGTAAACTCAACCTGGAGCTGGCCAGGGAGTATTACAAGATCGTGCCCAAATCCAGTCTGGGTTTCTACGCGGTACTGGTCATCACCAGCTACTTCTACTGGGATCAACTGCCGGGTTATGTCCTCGCTGCCTGGGTTGGAATCAACGCTTTCACCACCAGTCTGTTTCTCTATGTCAGTCAGTTGTCCCGGAGCCGATTGAATGAGTCGAACGCCCACCACTGGCTCAAGGCCTATACCTGGCTGGTACTCATTCAGGATGTGCCGTGGAGCCTGATCGGGCCGATCAGCTTCCTGATCGATGATGAAACCTTCCGCTTGCTGACCCTGTTGATGCTGAGTGGTGTCACCGCGGGAGGTATCATCTCCCGGGCCATCATCTACCGGAACTATGTCATCTCCCTGTTTGCCCTGTTGACTCCGCTGAGTATCACCCTGGCGTTCGAGCAGACCCAGGCGGCTGAGGTGATGCTGGTCATGATCGTCATCTACATCCTGTTCATGCTGTCGGTGGCAAAGAACTACAACACCACCATCAACCGCAATATCGTGTTGTGGCTCGATAATGAAAATCTGGTCGGTGAACTGCGCCATTCTCATACCGAGATCGAGGCGTCCAACCGGGGTCTGACCCGGGAAATCGAACAACGAAAACAGGTCGAGCGGGAACTGGTGCTGGCCATGGAACGATCGGAAAGGGCCAACGAGGCGAAAAATCAGTTTCTCGCCACGGTCAGTCATGAACTGCGGACCCCGCTGAACGGTATCATGGGTCTTGCGGATCTGCTGCAAAGTGAACCCATGGACGCCTCGTTTCGCTATCCTCTGGAACAGATCGGAAAAGCCGCCCGTAACCTGCAGCGCACGGTGAACGATATCCTGGACCTGACAGCGATTGAGGCCGGTCACATTCATCTCAGTGAAGAACCCTTCTCCCTTCGCGGTGAATTGGAGGAGGTGATTGCCCTGCTTTGGTCGAGTGCGGAGCAAAAGCATCTGTTGCTCGATGCGACCATCGATGAGGATGTGGAGGATCAACTCTGCGGTGATGCTTACCGGCTCAGGCAGATCATCAGCAATCTGATCTCCAACGCCCTGAAATACACCGAATCAGGATCCGTCCGGCTGCATGTCAGACGACTGCAGGAAGTTGAGTCCGGGGTTACCCTCAGGTTCGAGATCACGGATACGGGTATTGGTATCGACACTTCGGCACTGGAGAGTATTTTTGACAATTTCACCCGCTTGGAAAATTTTGAAACCCGCAGGAATGAGGGAGTGGGCCTGGGTCTGGCGATTGTCAAAACACTCGTGAATCGCATGCAGGGACGACTGCATGTGGACAGTCAGCCGGGTGAGGGCTCCTGTTTTCGAATCGATCTGGAATTCGCGCCTGCCGCGGTGCCCGGGCAGCTGGTTGCGACAAAACAGGACAGCAACTGGGCGCCCGAGCAGTGGGATGATTTTCGGGTGTTGGTGGTGGATGACAATCTGATCAACCGGATGATCCTCACAGGTTATCTGACCAAGCAGGCGATTCCCCATGAAGAGGCATGTAACGGGCGCGAAGCGCTCAGATATCTGCGTGAACAGTCATTTGACCTGGTGTTACTGGATATCCAGATGCCGGATATGAGCGGTATCGAGGTCGCCGCACGACTGCATGAGGAGCAGGACGATCTGCCTCTGCTGATTGCCGTGACCGCTCATGCCTTTCCCGAGCAGCGTAAGGCAATTCTGGAGGCAGGGTTTATGGATCTCCTGATCAAACCGGTTGAGGCGCAGGAATTACGCAATATGTTGGTTCAGGCCTATCGCCTGATTCGGGCCAAGGCTGGTGTTCCCCGGGACAACAACCGGGTCGCCAGTGGTGTGCGCTTCGTCGGGTGATGCCTGGGATGAATCGGCTCAGAGAAGAGGTTGTCAGGTTGCCTTGCCGCTATTGCTCGGACCAAAAAGCAGCCACAATATCAATCCCAGAATGGGCAGAAGCAGGATAATCAATATCCAGAAAACCTTACTGCCGGTTGTTGTGCCGCTGTCGAATGTTTTGACGATGGCCCATATGTCCAGAATCAGCACAATCAGACTGAACAGGCCACTCACTTCAATACCCATGTTTGCTCCCTGTAAACGGGTGATACATTTTGGGTTGTGTGCACCGCGCCAGAGCCCGGCTCAATTTGCATCACTGAATATTCTCCTCAGTGGTGCCTGGGATCTGGGCGGTGATGTCACACGCTCAGGCTGTTATTTCGACTTTTCCTGAATAGCCTCACCCGCTTCTTCAATCTTTTCGCCGACTTTGTCCGCACTTTCGCTGAGTGTCTGCTTGGTTTCACTGATGCTCTGGTCGATTTTCTTGCCAGCCTTTTCAGCGGGGCCTTCTTCCGACTTGTTACATGCAACCAATGGCAGAGTCATGATCAGAATGGTTGCAAGGCCAAGGATCCTTCGTTTCATTTTCAATCTCCTGTTGGCAAGTAAAGTACCCTGACTCTAACACAACCCTAAACGGCTTTGAGAGAAACCCTGTAATTCAGGATGAGATCCAGATCGTAATCGGCCCTTGGGATTCAGGCCCAAATCTGCCTCACAGTTGCTTGAGCAACTTAAGCGCCTGGGGAAGAAATCCCCTGCGTTCGTCACCCGGTCGGTGAATCGCAAAAGCGTTACGTTCAATGATCGGTGCATCCATCACGAGGTGCAGGTTGCCCGCTTCCAGATCAGCCTGCACCATCTGTTGCGCCAGATAGGCGCTGCCGCCGATTTTATGTATCAGGTCGATTGCCAGTGTGCCGGAGGCGAGGGAGACGGGAGGCGTGGCCAGGTCCGGAAAAAATTCCCGGTGCTGCCGGGTAAACGCACTGCCCCAATCGACAAGATAGTAGTCGGACCGAGACAGGGCCGTCACAACATCGAGTCCGGGCTCGGATGAGACCAGCAGCAGTGGAATCTCCAGTACCTGGCGAACCGGCAGGTCGGAACCCTGGGGTGGATCAAACAACAGGCCCAAATCCAGCAGGCCGTTATTCAGCCGGCTTATGATGGTTTCTGTTGGCAGGGTTTCGATCTGCAACAGCATGTCGGAATTGACCGCATGAATTCGACTCACCCATCTGCGTAGCAGAATATCCCACAGGTCGAGAGGGCAACCCAGCAACAGGGTTTCATCACCCCGGGCACCCAGGGTGATCTCGCGGCGGGCTCGTTCCCAGTTTTTGACGATGGTCTCGGCATAGGCCACCAGGCGCTCACCCGCGGGTGTCAACTGTATGTCGTTACGACGTCGGCTGAACAATGCCACACCGAGATTCGTTTCCAGCAGCTTGATTCGCGCACTCACTGCTGACTGGGTCACAAACAGGGCATCAGAGGCCTTGCCGAAGTGGCGGGTTCTCACCACTTCCAGAAAGGTCTTAAGCAGCGTTGTATCCATACCGCATATCTACAACTAATTGATTAATCGTCATTTATTGTGAATTCCAAGAGTCCTTGGAGTCTCTCTGTAGTGTTCTTGACGAGGTATTTTTAATTGAAGTTATTTGTCGTGACAACAAAAAACTTTTGCTATTCAAAATCTCTTTTCCGGGTTTAATCTTCGCCTAAATTCAGTAATTCCTAATAGGCCTATGAACAGCGATTTCGATGACACCCTGCTGGATGATATCGACGACGTGGATGCCGATGTTGAAGCCGGGGAAGACAAAATATCTGCCAAGAACCTGGATGCACGCAGACGTATCGAGCGGCGTCAGGAACTGAAACGCCTGCAGATGATGCTGGACGATCCGGATTACTACTACGACTTCGAGTAGTGATGCGTATCCTCCGGTAAACCGGTAACACGTTTTCGGTGTTGCCGAAGGGTTGGCTGTCCGCGGATCCTGCCCCATGCCAACCGTCCGATACCTTATCAAACGCACGCCGAACTGCTGATGGCAGGCTCTGGAGCGTGATGTCGCAGACTGGAGGTCAGTTCTCAGGTGACTGATCGAAGGTTCCATCCCTCGCGACCTGCCCTTGATTGCGTTTATCAACACGCTTTTGACGCTGCTTCAGGCGTTTCTTCACGGCTTTGCTCGACAACCGCTGCATGCGTAGTGCGTGGGTATAAAAGAGCTTGTTCCAGATTTCGAACACCTCGCGGGGGGTTTTGAAGTTACGCATCCCCATGGCGAAGGGTTGAATCAGGTAGTGACCCAGTTGTGTGTGATAGTTCAGATTCGCAACCATGGCATTGCCACAGCAACCCAGTTTCAGGGAAGGTCCGACAATCTGATATTCCGATTGACTGCGGTCCTCACCACTCCACCCGTCCGGTATCAGGATTTGGGGATCCGTTTCCGGAAACAGCAGGCGGGACATCATCCAGGGTGTGAGGATCAATGTGGCGCGCCAATGGGTCGACCGCACATAGGCGTGAAGATGGAATCCCAGTTGTGGGTTCACGCATGGATCGTTGTGAAAAAAACGCCGGTAGATGTCTCGATGCACATCCAGAAGCGCAGGGCGAAACACCGAATCCCGCTGCCAGTTCGGGGGTAGTAATTGCCACTTTGTATCGGCCATGAAAATCCGTATCAGGCTGACGCGATGATTTGATGCGATCGGGTGTTTGGTTGAGTGGCTGACTGTGCGGGCCTGATGCACAGGGCCGATGAAATCAAGATGCGGCAGTGATGAAACTCGGCTTGGGTCCTGTTCATCGTGATCCTCCAGTGATCGCTGCAAACCCGAAACCGGGGTCAACGGGTGGTTCTGAGATATCTAAACTGCATTCAATTCTGAGGGCAGCCAAAGTTACAAGAACATCCTGCCTTGTGCTTGGTTTTATAACATAGAGTTGATCTGGATCAATAACCCAGTGAAGGTGGTTCCTAACCCAGGCAGATAGTGCCTTTTCAGCGATTGCTCATGCAGGGTCGGGCAGCTGCTCTGAGACACTGCTGCAGTACAGGGCACTGCTCTGGATGCAGGGGTAGCGTGCCTTAGTGAATGCTCTCAGAGCGGGCGATCCGGAGCGATTGACCCGGCACCTGAGTCTGTTTGTGTGAACGGTTTCGACCGCTTGGTTCGGCTTGGATAGAGCGCCTTATCGACAAGGTCTCAGGAAGAGGCCTGCATTCTCTGTGGTGGTGCAACAACCAGGCTGAGGGTCGCCTGCGTTTGGCTGCGCATCTCCTCTACCCGTCCGGCGACCTCGTCAGGCTGCAAACCGGTGATGGACCATGCCGCAGGGTCGATAGCCCAGATCATCTCGTCGACCGAGAGACCGACCATCTCTCCATTGGCAATGGCCTTGGCGATGTGTACCAGGGAAACCTCCAACAGGAAGCCGGGAGCTTTGAGCGGTGCATTGTGATAGCCACACACGGCTTGAAAGCTTTCGGGCAGATGCCAGGATTTCAGCAGGGCCTGGCCCACATCGAGGTGGGTAAAACCCAGAATTTCCTGTTCCACTTCTGGAAGTATCCAGTTATCACCACCGGTGATGTGGAGGATGTCCCGGGACTGGTCCGGGAGCGCCAGATAGATGACCAAACGCCCTACGTCATGCAATACACCCATGACGAACAGACGCTCGCTGTGCAGGGTGTTGCAGCGCCTGGCCAGAATCTGCGCCATGACGCCGGTGGATACGGAATGCTGCCAGTAGTCCGACATGCTTACGAGTTGTTCCGGTATTCCGGTGAAGGTGCGCTGGGCAACCGTGGCCATCGCCAGATTGCGCAACTCCTCCCCACCGAGCAGGGTGACCGCGCGGGTAAGGGTTTCGACTTTCGATCTTTGACCGTACAGGGGGCTGTTCACCAGCCGTAGGATGCGTGCTGAGATATCCGCATCCTGGGCAATCAGTTCGGCCAGATCGGCAACCGCATAGTCCTGACCGGCAACCATTTGATTGACCCGGATGCAGATGTCGGGCAGTGCTACCAGGTGTTCGATATCCTGAACCAGGGATTGTGGATCCATAGCCTGTCTCGTAATGGATTGATCGATTTATGATACTGATCTTATGGGAAATAATGGCACTGATTGTGTGGAAATGAGAACTGGTTGGTTTTTTTTCCGACGATGTGGTTTTGTCCGCCGGCAAACCTTTGTCAGCACAGTGGGATGCTTCGCTTTGCGCGGTGGGTTGTCAAAGTGCCATGGCTGCTTGTACGCAGCGTAAAATCCCGTATTCGTACTCCCCATCCAGGGCTTCAAAGATCGGCTTGAGACGTTCGATGGGGGCATGTTGTTCAAATGTCCGGCGAATCGTCTCGAGTTGACTGGCGGAGAGCGGCAGCGCCTCTTCCAGGCTCAGACGCTGCTCGGTGATGGCTTGCGCCAGGTGTGTGTAGACAGTGCCTGATGTGAGACTGCGCTGGGTCGCAATGGTCGGTATGTCGAGGCCCTGTTGCAGCAGGCTAAGGGTCTCTTCGAGGCTCTCTCGCGGACCGGGTTCGGGGGCATGCGTGAAGGACTCGAGGCAGGCGAGAAAGATGTCTCCGTAGGCCTCCAGTTTGCGCGCGCCAACCCCTGAAATCCGGGCCAGCTGATCCCGGTTGCTGGGACGCTGCTCAAGCATCTCCATCAGGGTTGCATCATGAAAAATCTGGTAGGCGGGCACCCCCTGGGTTTCAGCGATTTCACGGCGCAGTACGCGCAGTGCCTCCCAGGCCGGATTGTTCAGCTCATTGAATGATTCCTTGCGGCTGCGACGGGTCTTTTGGCGTGTTGCAGGTTTGATCAACTTGCGCAACATCAATCGGGTTTCGCCCCGCAACACCGGACGACTCTCCTCGGTAAGTCGCAATCCCCCATGGCCGTCCAGATCCACCGCCAGCAGGCCGCGGGCAATCAGCTGCCGGTACAGGGTGCGCCATTCCGCGGCGGAAAATTCCGTACCGATGCCAAAGGTGCTTGCCGTGTGGTGCTGGAATGAGACCATGCGATCGTTCTGCTTGCCGAGCAACACATCGACCAGGTAGTTGACACCAAACCGCTGTCCGGTGCGATAGACGCAGGAGAGGGCCTTCTGTGCAGCCTCAGTCGCATCCCAGGTGGCAGGCGGTTGCAGACAGGTATCGCAGTTGCCGCAGGGTTCCTCGCGGGGGTCGGAGAGGTAGCCCAGCATGACCTGACGTCGGCATTCGGTGGTCTCACACAGCGCCAGCATGGCATCCAGCTTGTGCCGCTCACGCCGCTTGTGTGACGCCTCTGCTTCTGACGCGGCCTGCATCTGGCGCAGGGTGATCACATCCTGCAGACCATAGATCATCCAGGCATCCGCCGGCTGTCCGTCGCGTCCCGCCCGTCCGGTT
>JBEVWC010000049.1:0-13945 GCA_040506775.1 Candidatus Thiodiazotropha sp. | reverse complement strand
ATATTCAGATTTTTTATATAGACTTGAGTCTATGTGAAATAGCGCTTTGGTTGTGCGTTGATGAGTTGAAGACAGTGGGTGGTTGGGAGTGTTTGGTTTCCCCCTCTCCCCGGCCCTCTCCCGGAAGGGGAGAGGGGGTATGGCTGGTGAGCTGGGTGGTGCTTTTGGTTTCTTCTGATTCTGATAGATCCCGGGTTGCGCGCTGCTCCACCCGGGCTACAGGGCGATGGTTTGAGGTTCAAGCCGGGTGGTGGCAGGTGCTCGTTCCCACGCTCTGCGTGGGAATGCATACCGAGCTTTGGCGCACTCGATATGCCTGGGCGGCCCCTCTTAGAGGGTGAGTGCCTGGTGAGTTGGGTGGTGCTTTTGGCTTTTTCCGATTCTGATAGATCCCGGGTTGCGCTTTGCTTCACCCGGGCTACGGGCGACGGGGCGATGAGCTGAGGTCAGGCGGGGGGGCGGTAGTCGGGGGGCAGCTCGGCGCCTTCGCCGAAGAAGAACTGCTCCATCTGTTCTTCGAGGAATTTTCTCGCCTGGGGATTGACCGGGCTGAGGCGGTTCTCGTTGATCAGCATGGTCTGGTGCTTAAGCCACTCCTGCCAGGCCTCCTTGGAGACGTTTTCGAAAATGCGCTTACCCAGTTCTCCGGGATAAGGCACGCGCTCCAGCCCCTCGGCTTCACGTTTCAGACGGACACACTGCACGGTACGGCTCATTTTGCCTCTCCTCTGGTCATTTTCTCAGGTTTCCCGGTATCGATTTCCCGCAGGATCTGCGAGACCGGTGCGGCCAGGCCGCGATTGTCGGGTTGTTTCAGGTTATACCAAACCCGCAGACCCGCATCCATGAGGCGCTGCGCAGGGTTTTTTACCCTCAGTAGCAGCGGGGTGATCTCCAGGTGGAAATGGCTGAAGCTGTGACGCCGGGGTTCGAGCTGCCGCTCCAGGGTTACCTTGCTACCCAGGGCCTGCTCGCACCATTGGGCGGCCTCATGCGCCTCATCGCATTCTGGAAAGCCCCATAACCCGCCCCAGATCCCCACCGGGGGACGCTGTTCCAGCAAAACGCGCCCCTGGCTGTCCTGAAGCACCAGAAAATGGGTGCTGCGCACCGGGCGCGCCTTTCTCGGCTTGGGCATCGGGTAACGTTCGGTTTCGCCCTGAGCATGGGCGCGGCAATCCACATTCAGAGGACAACTATCGCAGGCCGGTTGTGTGCGGGTGCAGACCAGAGCGCCCAGGTCCATCATCGCCTGGTTGAAGTCCGCGGTTCGACGCTGCGGGGTCAGTGTCTCACTGTACTCCCAGAGCCGGCGCTGTACCGTACTCTGCCCAGGCCAGCCTTCAACCGCGAAATGGCGCGCCAGGACCCGCTTTACATTACCATCGAGAATCGGCGCGAACCGACCGAACCCCAGAGAGCGGATCGCCCCGGCGGTGGAGCGGCCGATACCCGGGAGGGCCTGCAAGGCATCCAGGTCGTCTGGCAGGATACCTTGATGCTCCGACATCACCTGCTGGGCGCAGCGGTGCAGATTGCGGGCTCGAGCATAGTAACCGAGACCGGACCAGAGGTGCAGGACCCGGTCCTGGGGTGCCTGCGCCAGGGAGGACAGGTTCGGAAAGGCGGCCATGAAACGCTCGAAATAATCGATCACCGTGCCGACCTGGGTCTGTTGCAGCATGATCTCTGAAACCCACACCCGGTAGGGGTCGCGGGGCTGCTGCCAGGGGAGATGTTTGCGACCATGCCGGTCGAACCAGTCGAGCACCCGATCGGAAAAACCGCTCTCGCCAAGGGGCATGTCATCGCCCAGTTGGGGCGGCCGGTTCGGAGCCTTCACGGATGACCTTGCTGCGGCACGGCTCAGAAGATTTTCTTCAGCTTGTCCTTGAGCTGATTCTGCAGGTCTTCCGGCAACTTTTCCTCAAGCTTGTCGCTGACCGCTTCGTCGACCTTCTCATTGTATTTTTCACGCAGCTTGGCCTTCTGCTGATCCTCGAGAATCTTCGCCAGCTGAATGGAAAACTCGGGATCGTTCCAGTTGCCGCTGATCTTCACCGGAATCGGGATGCCCTTCAGATCCTCCAACGCTTCGCCATCCTGACCCGTTGAGGTATTCACGATTACCGGGCGAATCTCGTACTTGAGGCGCTCCTCCAGCAGGTAGGCCTTGCCGCTGCCTTCGACCCGGATATAGGGGGACTTGGCCAGCAGGCTTTGATTGTTGACCACTCCGTTTTCGATCACCGCGTTGCCGGTCAATTCGGAAAAGTCGGTCTGCTCCGGTTCGTCCAGGGTCACCACATTCTCGCCTTTGAGCTTGGCCTTGGTATCGCGGATCATCTTCGCCAGATTGAAGCCCTTCACCGCGCCATCCCGGAAATCGAATTTCACATTGCCGTTGAGGAAGCGCTTGAACTGGGTGACCGTGTTGCCTTCGGTGGTCAGGTTCATGTCCAGATTACCGCTGCCCAGCAGGGTGTCCTTGCCGGTCAGATCCATCAACAGGGGACCGGAGAGAATGCGGGATGCGGCCTCGTTGATCTTCAGCTTTGGCTGTTCGCCTTTCACATCCACCTGTACATCACCCTTCAGCAGGCCATCGTAGAAACGCCCGATCTCGTGATCCAGGTTGAGTTTGCCATCGCGGCCGCGCAGCTTGAGCAGGATCGCCTTGGCATGCAGCTTGTTGATGGTCAGGTCCTCGATCCGGACGGTGCCGTCGAAGCGCAGTTTTCGCAGAGTCTCCACCGGCAGCAGGGGCTCTTCCTTGGCGGCTCCGCCCTGGGCCGGTTTGCGGGGTGTCGGGGCACTGCCCTCCTGGGGCGGCGGCAGGTAACGATCGAGATCGATCTGATCCAGATCCAGGTTGAACAGATAGCTCGGGTCAGCGAAATCGATGATCTCCAACTCACCTTTCAGGATCGACTGGTCGAGCTTGACCAGCAGATCCTGCAACTTGACCTGACCGTCATTGCCATTGAACGAGGTGGCAACGTGCAGGCTCTCCAGGACGTTCTCATCCGCCGTCTCGGGAACCGCAATACCGAACTGCTTCATCCAGTCCCGGGGATTGAACTCGGCCAGCCGCAGGCTGCCCTTGAAGCTGGGTTTGGTCTGGATATCCACCGCCTCCATGTTCCCGGTGAGCAGCAGCTTGCCCGATTTGACCTCCAGATTCTGCACATCCAGGCTGTTCTCCTTGAGACTCATCCTGACATCAGCCAGTAACTCAGCCTTGACACCCTTTTCCGGCAGGCCTTCGCCTGCAGCATTCACTTGCAGCACAAGTCTCTCGAGTTTCAGGTATTCCTCATCCGGATCCACCAACAGGGTGGTGGTGAGGGAGAGATCACTGTTCATGCGGGGTTGCGCACTTGTGAAGGAGAGACCGAAATTCAGATCCACCGGCTGCTTGGGCGCCACCTCGCCGGTCTCGAGCTGAATGTTGCTGATCTCATAATGGTTGCCGGTGCTCTGATCGTCCCAGACCAGGTTTGCGTCCGACACGTTGAGGCCCCCGACCGTGAAGGCCAGAACGCCCATCTCCCCATCTTTCCGGGTCTCAACTTTCGGCCCTTCGGATTTCTTTTCAGAGGTGGATTTTCCGCCCAGATCGTCCCAGTTGGTGGTGCCGTTCTTAGCCTTGGCCAGGTACAGGCTGACCCCTTCAATCTGCACCGTGTCCACTTCCAGGATCTGTTTGAACAGCAGGGGCAACAGATTGACCCCGACCTGAGCGTGCTGAATGGTGGCGAAATTGGTTTCCTTGAACCCCGGTGCGTTGCTCAGAGTCAGGCCATTGAGTTCCAGGGCCAGACGCGGGAACACTGAAAGGCCGATATCCCCCGTGATACCGAGATCCCGGCCGGTCGCCTTTTTCACTTCCGAGATAATGCGCGCCTTGTGATCATTGGGATCGACAAACATCGGCACCAGAATGATGGCTGCAATGATCACCACCACCAGCATACCGACCAGCCACGCAAGCACTTTGAGGGCTTTACCCATCCTCTGCTCCTTATTCTTCACGATCAGGATCGTGCTTTATTCTCCACCTGCTCCCCGCCCCGTAGCGGTCCCGTCTGGCTGTTTCAGACTAGGGACGGCCGCGATTCGTTCCAACCTGCCCAGGATACCTCAAATCCACACAGTAAATCCCTGCCCGGGGTAATGACAACGGGTATCTGGCCTCATTTTCCCGGGGACAGGGCATTGCCGCCGAAATCCTGCTCAGAACGGCATACTTGCACCTATTTAGGCATTCCCGGACGGGATTGGCAAGACGGGTTGTCGCCCGACTGGCGGCGTTTATCAGACATCGGAGGGGGAAAACGAGATACCAGGGGAGTGGAGCGGGTGATGGGAATCGAACCCACGTTAGTAGCTTGGGAAGCTACAGTTCTACCATTGAACTACACCCGCGTGCGCGCAACACTACACCAGCCTCATGTTGAGGCGCAAGCCTCTCGCAAAGCGCTCACACCAGACCATCGTCATACAGGGCATCGATCGCGCCCTGGTACTGTTCGATCACCTTCTGTCTTTTGACTTTCATGGTTGGCGTCAACAGGCCGTTTTCGATACTCCAGGGTTCCAGCAACAACGCCACCCGGCGAATCTTGGCATAGCCGGGAAAGTCCCGCAGCACCACCCGGATGCGCTTCAGCACCATATTGAGCACCTGTTCGTTATGCAGGCTCGTCTCAAGCGAGGGATCCAGGTCATATTCCTCGGCAACACCGCTCCACAGGTCCGGATTGAGCACCACCAGCGCTCCCAGGTAGGGCTTGCCCTCCCCCACCACCATCACCTGTTCCACCAGGGGGTCCAGGGCGATCGCCATTTCCATGTCCGACGGGGGAATCTTCTCCCCGTTGGAGAGCACCAGGATATCCTTGATCCGCCCCGTGATGTGGATATGCCCATCCTCGTCGATGCGCGCCTGATCCCCGGTATGCAGCCAGCCCTGGGGATCGATCATCTCCGCGGTGGCGGCGTGATTGTTCCAGTAACCGAGCATCATTCCAGGCGTCTTGACCAGCAGTTCGTCGTCTTCGCCCACCTTGACGGAAATACCGCGCAGGGGCACCCCGACACTCTCCGGCTTGATGTTATGCATGGGATTGACACTGATCACAGGGCTGGTTTCGGTCAAACCATAGCCCTGCAGCATGGGCAGACCCAGGCCGAGGAACACCCGGGCGATTTCCGGGGAGATGGCCGCACCGCCGCTTACCGCAACTCTCAGCCGCCCCCCCAGTTTGTCGAGAATCTTGCCCGATACCAGCTTACGCAGCAGGGGGTGCAGCAGCAGTCCGGGAGACCAGCCGCGCCGCCCCATGCGGTGTTCAAACTCCTGGAAACCGATCTTCAGAGCCATCTGAAACAGCAAACGCGCAATCCGGGGTTTGCTCTTCAACTGGTCCTGGACCCGGGCATAGACCCGTTCGAAGATGCGCGGCACCGCGATGATCGCGGTGGGACGGATGTTCTGCAGATCCTCCGCCAGTTGGGGGATCGAACGGGCATAGCTCACTGAGGCCCCGGCCATCATCGGCAGATAGTAGCCCCCGGTGCGCTCCAGGGTGTGTGAGAGCGGCAGAAATGAGAGAAAACTGTCCTGCTGGTAACAGTCCACCACGGTGAGGGAAGCGTGGGCGATGGAGAGCATGTTGTAGTGGGACAGCATCACCCCTTTCGGCCGGCCGGTGGTACCCGAGGTGTAGACGATCGAAGCCAGGCTTTTGGGATCGGCCTTGCGTCTGACCAGGGCATCCCCCCGCGAGGGCAGCCAGGCGTGGGCGTCGCAGACCATCTCCGGGGGACCGGCCAGTTGGGTCTGTTTTTGGTTTTCCAGCACCACCACCCGGGACAGATGGGGCAGATCCTCAACCAGTTCCGCGAGGCGGTTCCAGCGTCCCGCGTCCTGTATCAGCAGCAGTTTCACCGCCGCGTCCTTGAGGATGTAGGCGGCCGCGTCCGCCCGGTCGTCCGTATACAGCGGCACCACCACCAGTCCCAGGGACAGGGCGGCCTGATCGAACATCACCCATTCCGGACAGTTGCGCAGCAGCACCGCCACCCGGTCACCGGGTTCCAGCTCTTCCCCTGACAGGGCATGGCGCCAGCAGGCCACCTGACGGGCCATGTCCGCCCAACTCAGTTCACACCACTGTTTGTTGTTACGATCGTGATAGCGATAGGCCAGGTTATCGGGGGTGCGCTGAGCCCTCTGATAAAACAATCCATCCAGGGTCCCGGCCTGCTCCACCGATATGAGGTCTTCACTCCAATCCACTCGCTCCTCCGCTGCCTCATGGTTTTTGTTTGTATGAGATGAGGTAGAATCCCTTCAGACCCGTAATCCAAACTGAGCCTTCAACCTGTCCGGCTGGCCACCTCAGCCGGAAAGGCCCCTAGCTCCAGACGACCTGGCCGGCTGTGTATCCGTGCCTGGTGTGATGTCCTAACAGAGATCAATTCAGTGATGCAGATTTACTTAAACGGCGAGGAAAAGCAAATCCCGGAAAACCTCGACATGGCAGGCCTGATCGAGCTGCTCGAGCTGCAGGGTCAGCGCATTGCCGTTGAGGTGAACGAGGAACTGGTGCCCCGCAGCACATTTCCAGGCCACCGGTTGCAAGACCAGGATCGGGTTGAGATCATTCACGCGGTCGGCGGCGGTTGATCACCCCGCTTAACAGGCTGTTGAAATTCGTTCAGCCGCATACGAGACAAGACGAAATTCGATGATCAGGTTAAGTTTACCGGGGTAAATGCACTTCTGATCCGGATTTCAACGAGGCATCGTAGCGACCGAGCAGAATTTCAAAAGCCTGTTATCTCCATCCTGCAACCCTGATCAGGACAAACTCCAAAGATACTATCCGATGTCAAACGAAAAGCAGTCAGACCGTTTCAGCGTCGCCGGACGCGAATTCACCTCCCGCCTTCTGGTCGGAACCGGAAAATACCGTGACATGGAACAGACCCGCGAGGCCATCCTGGCCAGTGGCGCCGAAATCGTCACCATCGCGGTACGCCGTACCAACATGGGACAGAACCAGGATGAGCCAAACATCCTCGACGTACTGCCCACCAGCGAGTTCACCTACCTGCCGAACACCGCCGGCTGCTACGACGCCCAGACGGCGATCCGCACCTGCCGCCTGGCCCGGGAACTGCTCGACGGCCACAACCTGGTCAAACTGGAGGTGCTGGGTGATGAGAAGACCCTGTTTCCGGACGTGATCCAGACCCTGGAAGCCGCCGAAGTGCTGATCAAGGATGGCTTTGATGTAATGGTCTACACCAACGACGATCCGATCGTCGCCAAGCGGCTCGAGGAGATGGGCTGTGTCGCGGTGATGCCCCTCGCCGCCCCCATTGGCTCGGGACTGGGTATCCGCAACCGCCTCAACATCCGAACCATCGTTGAAAACGCCCAGGTGCCGGTGTTGGTGGATGCGGGCGTGGGTACCGCCTCGGATGCTGCAGTGGCTATGGAGCTGGGCTGTGACGGGGTACTCATGAACACCGCCATCGCAGCCGCGCAGAACCCGGTGCTGATGGCCTCGGCGATGAAAAAGGCGATCCAGGCCGGCCGCGAAGCCTACCTGGCCGGGCGCATGCCGGCGAAACGTTTCGCCTCCGCCTCGTCGCCGCTGGACGGCCTGTTCTTCTGAGCATCGGATCAGACGATCCTCCAGCCTGACCGCAGCACCCCCATGGACGAGACAGAGATCAAGCCACACCGCCCGATTCGCAGCTTCGTGCTGCGTCAGGGGCGGATGACTGAGGGACAGCAGAGGGCCTTCGACGAACTCTGGCCGCGCTACGGCGTGGAACCGCCGAAGACCGTCCTCGACCTGCACGGGCTGTTCGGCAATCACCACCCGGTGGTGCTGGAGATCGGTTTTGGCAACGGCGAAGCGCTCAGCCAGATGGCCCGGACCCAGCCGGATCACAACTTTCTCGGGGTTGAGGTGCACAGTCCCGGGGTGGGTCACCTGATGATCAAACTGGCGGAGCAGGAGAGCGTCAATGCACGCATCCTGCGCACCGATGCCATGGAGTTGCTGCGTCATCACCTGCCGCCGGCCAGCCTCTCCCGGGTGTTACTCTATTTCCCGGATCCCTGGCACAAGCGCAAACACCACAAGCGGCGCATCGTGCAGACGGAGTTCGCCGATCTGGTACAGCGGGTGCTGATCCCCGGCGGGGTACTGCACATGGCCACCGACTGGGAGGACTATGCCCGCCAGATGATGACGGTACTCTCGAACCACCCCGGCTTCGTGAACCAGGCGAGAGCAGGAGAGTTCTCCGAGCGACCGGAGACCCGTCCCCTGACCAAATTCGAACAGCGTGGAGCCCGGCTCGGCCATGGCGTCTGGGATCTGCTGTTCGAGCGCAAACCCTGAACCCCCCGAACGATGGGCAGCCTCACCCTGAAACAGTTTCAATCGCCCCTGCTGGCGCCGATCGACCTGCATCTGGCTGCCGGTGAGTGCCTGGCGATCAGCGGTCCATCGGGCAGCGGCAAATCACGCCTGCTGAGGGCCCTGGCGGACCTGGACCCGGCCGAGGGCGGGATACAGCTCGACGGCCGGGACAGGTTGCAGTTCAGCGGCCCGGAGTGGCGCCGCAAGGTTGGCCTGCTGACTGCCGAGAGTGGCTGGTGGAGTGAACGGGTCGGGGATCATTTCGAGCAGGTGGACGAAACCCTGTTCAGTCAGCTTGACCTGGCGTTGAAATGCCTCGACTGGGAGGTCAGTCACCTCTCCAGCGGCGAACGCCAGCGCCTGTCACTGATCCGCCTGCTCTCCCAGCACCCGGAGGTGCTGCTGCTCGATGAACCCACCGCCAACTTGGACCAGCGCAACACCGAACGGGTGGAGTCGCTGATCGGGGATTGGCGACGCAACCACCACACCGCAGTGCTGTGGGTCAGCCACGACCCGGAACAGCGCGCACGGATTGCCGCACAAGCCTGGCATATCGACGCGGGTGAGTTGAGGCCCGAAGCATGACCCTGATCCTCCTCACACCCCTGGATCTCGGACTCGCTGCGAGCCTGGTGATCCTCCTCGCCCTGCTCTCCCTGCGGCTGAGTCTCGGCATCGAGAAACGCCTGCTGATAGCGGCTTTGCGCACCATCGTACAACTCACCCTGCTGGGTCTGGTGTTGAAGTTTTTGTTCGTCCAGTCTCATCCGGCACTGATCGCAACACTGGCGATGTTCATGCTGCTGGTCGCCGGTTACGAGGTAATGGCGCGGCAACAGCGGCGTTTCATCGGCGCCTGGGGCTACGGGGTCGGCACCCTGTCGATGTTCATCTCCTCCTTCAGCGTGACCCTGATCGCCCTGACCGTGATCATTCAGGCGCAGCCCTGGTATTCCGTACAATACCTCATTCCGCTGCTCGGCATGATGCTCGGCAATACCATGTCGGGTATCGCCATCGCCCTGGACAACCTCACCCAGAACGCCTGGCAGCAGCACCGCAGCATCGAGGCCCGCCTGATCCTGGGGCACACATGGGACGAGTCGATCCGGGAGATCCGCCGCAGTGCCCTGCGCAGCGGCCTGATCCCCATCATCAACGCCATGGCGGCGGCCGGAGTGGTCAGTCTGCCGGGTATGATGACCGGCCAGATCCTCGGCGGCACTCCACCCCTGGAGGCAAGCAAGTATCAGATCCTGATTATGCTGCTGATCTCCGCCGGCACCGGGTTCGGCGCCACCGCAGCGGTGTGGATCGGTTCACGTCGCCTGTTCGACGAGCGCGAGCGACTGCGTCTCGACCGGCTGAGGAGCCCCGACTGATCTGCCTGGCAGGCTCAGAGACCCACCTCACAGCTGTCACACAGGGATCGATACAGCTCCAGGTCGCCATCCCCGAAACAGCAGGCGATGATCCGTTCGAAGTGTTCCCTCCATTGCTGCATGACCGCGAGGGCCAGGACTGCTGCGGGCTGTTTCGGATAGCCGTAAACCCCGGTACTGATCGCTGGAAAAGCGATACTTTTCACCCCATGCTCCCGGGCCAGGGAGAGGCTGTTCTCATAGCAGGATCGCAACAGGTCGGCTTCACCACGCATACCTCCCTGCCATACCGGGCCGACTGTATGAATCACCCAGCTCGCGGGGAGCTGGAATCCCGGGGTGATCTTCGCCTGTCCCACCGCGCAACCGCCCAGAGTCCGGCAGATTTCGAGCAGTTGCGGACCGGCGGCGCGGTGGATCGCCCCGTCCACACCACCGCCCCCCAATAGAGAGCTGTTGGCGGCATTGACGATCGCATCCACGTCCAGCTTTGTGATGTCCGCCTTTACGATGTGTATCATGCCCATGACGTCCGATTATCCGGTATCCTTGCAAACGGCTTATGCCAGCCACTCAGTAAATCATGTACCCCAAGGCTGGCGGATATAACCCCTGACTCGTGAAATTATAACCCCACGCGCCCACACACCTGACATGAACTACACCACCCTGAATCTGTTACTGCTGCTGATGCTGATCATCGGCTTCTGGCGGGACAGTCTGCGTGTGCGTGAGATTGCCCTGCAGATCGGACGCCGTGCCTGCCTCAGTCACGGGGTACAACTGCTGGACCAGACCGTCGCCCTGCATCGGGTGGGACTGCGCTGGACACCGGCCGGCCCACGCATCCGCCGGGTGTACGCCTTCGATTACAGCCTTGAGGGATCAGGACGCCGCACCGGATACCTGGTCATGGTGGGCAACACCAACACCAGTCTGCATCTGGATCTGCCAAAGCTGCCTGAGCAGGACGGGGAACAGCAGCGTCCGGATCAGGCCTGACCGTCCCCCCGCTACAAACCTTCAGAATCGGTATGCATTCCCACATACCAATCCCGTAGCCCGGGTGAAGCAACGCGTAACCCGGGAGGACGTGGCACAGTGCTGAAATAGTCAGAAGGTCGAGTACAGACTGAGACTCAGCCAATCTGTATCAGGTTGGAACTGTGCGCGTATCTCGGTATGCGTTCCCACGCAGAGCGTGGGAACGAGACACCCCCGCCGCAGCGGGCGCTGAAACTGATCCAATCCCGTAGCCCGGGTGAAGCAGCGCGTAACCCGGGAGGACGTGGCACAGTGCTGAAATAGTCAGAAGGTCGAATTAAAGACAGAGACTCAGCCACTCTGTATCAGGTTGGAACTGTGCGCGTATCTCGGTATGCGTTCCCACGCAGAGCGTGGGAACGAGACACCCCCGCCGCAGCGGGCGCTGAAACTGATCCAATCCCGTAGCCCGGGTGAAGCAACGCGTAACCCGGGAGGACGTGGCACAGTGCTGAAACAGTCAGAAGGTCGAATACAGACTGAGACTCAGCCAATCTGTATCAGGTTGGAACTGTGCGCTTATCTCGGTATGCGTTCCCACGCAGAGCGTGGGAACGAGACAAGTCCCCGGTCACAGGGGATGGGACTCACCGGGAGAGGTTTGTGCGGGTCCGCACTGCTTCAGATCCTGCCGGATCCCGGGTTCCGCTGCGCTGCACCCGGGCGACTTCATAGCGTGTTACTTGACCACCTTGAGCGAGGGCCGCCGACCGGATGGGGGTGAGGGATCGGGATCATCATCCGGGATGTCCTCGACTTCCGAATCGTCATCCGGGAACAACATACCCTGACCGTTCTCCCGGGCGTAGATTCCCAATACCGCCTTGGGCGGGATCAGAATCTCCTCCGCAACCCCGCCGAAGCGGGCGCTGAAACTGATCCAGTCATTGCCCAGCTCCAGACCGGAGACCGCGGAGGGATCCACATTGAGGATGATCCGCCCGTTTTCCACGAATCGCCGGGGAACGACCGTGCCCTGGCACTCCGCGTTGACCATAAGGTAAGGGGTGTTACCGTTATCGACCAGCCATTCGTAAAGTGCCCGCAACAGGTACGGGCGGTTGGATGTCATTTCAGACATGGCTTTCAGCCGCGCATTTCCTGTTCCGCTTCGGATAGGCTCTTGATAAAGGATTCCTTTTCGAACAGTCGTTTGCTGTACTCCTGGATGCCCTTGGCACTGGCCGGCAGCTCCACCCCGAGTTCCGGGAGGCGCCACAACATCGGGGCGATCGCGCAATCCACCAGGGTGAACTCGTCACTCATGAAAAACGGTTTGGCACTGAACACCGGGGACGTGGCGATCAGGCTTTCACGCAATTCCTTGCGCGCCTTTGCCGCCTCTTTCTTGCCGCTGAGGATGATATCCATCAGGGTGTACCAGTCGTTGTCCACCCGGTACATCAACAACCGGGAGGTGGAACGGGACACCGGATCGACCGGAAGTAGCGGTGGATGCGGGAACCGCTCGTCCAGGTACTCCATGATGATGCGGGATTCATAGAGTTTCAGGTCCCGATCGACCAGAGTGGGAAGAGTCCCGTAGGGATTGAGTTCCATCACCTCTTCCGGAACATTCAATGGATCGATATCTTCCACTTCATAGGTGATATTCTTTTCCGCCAGCACCAGTCTGACCCGGTGACAGTAGGGGTCGGTCGGATCCGAATAGAGGGTCATCACCGAGCGTTTGTTCGCAACTGCTGCCATTATCTGCCTCTCCCGAAATTGTCCGCGTCAACCAAAAAGTCCATACGCAACGCCGGACAAGAAAATTACCACACGAAAAAAGGCGCACAGTATACCGCAACTGTGCGCCTTTTTGTCAGCGAGTTCAGCGTAGCGCATTCAAAGGAGGCGCTACACGGATGTCAGTGAATGTCCTTCCAGTACTCTTTCTTGAGTAAATAGGCCACCACGAAGAACACCGCAATGAACAGCAGCACCCAGACACCAAGACGTTTTCTCTCCATCTGGATCGGCTCACCGACATAGCTGAGGAATGCGGTCAGGTCGCGAGCGACCTCGTCGTACTCCTCGGCACTCAGGGTTCCAGGAGTCACGGTTTCGAAGCCTTCGAAGGTCACGTGTTCGTTACCCTGGGCATCCGTCTCAGTCTTGAAAACCGCCTTTTGCGTACCCTGCAGCTTCCACAGAACATGGGGCATGGCCACGTCAGGGAACACGGTGTTATTCACGCCGAAGGGACGCTTTTCATCCAGGTAGAAGCTCTTCAGGTAGGTGTAGATGTAATCCACACCCCGGGCACGGATCAGCACGCTCAGATCGGGTGGCGCATTACCGAACCAGGCATTGCCCTGATCTTCGGTCATCGCAACCTTCATGGTGTCGCCGATCTTGTCGGTGGTGAACATCAGGTTGCTGATCACCTCTTCCTCGCTCAGGCCCAGATCCCTCGCCATACGGTTGTAGCGCTGATACTTGGCCGAATGGCAGCTCAGGCAGTAGTTGACGAAGTATTTGGCGCCTCGCTGCAACGAGGCCTGATCACCAAGGTCGATGTTGGCGTCTTCGAGATGCGGTCCTGCGCCCGAAGCCAGTCCGAGCATGGGGGCCGCGGCTAATAAGAATGCAACAATCAGCTTTTTCATTCGGTCACCCTCTCAGGCACGGGTTGGGTCTTGTCGAGCTTGCTGTAGATGGGCATCAGCAGGAAAAACGCGAAGTAGAAGACGGTACCTACCTGTGCCAGGAACTTGTACAGATCGGTAGTCGCCTGAGTACCCAGGTATCCGAGCATGATGAAGTCGACCACGAACAGACCCAGCATGACTTTGGTGATCATGCCTTTGTAGCGGATCGACTTGACCGGACTGCGGTCCAGCCAGGGCAGGAAGAACATGATCAGGATCGATGCGAACATCGCCACCACGCCCGGGAACGCGGAACCTGCTATCGAAGGCACGGCACGCAGAATGGCGTAGAAGGGGGTGAAGTACCAGACCGGCGCGATATGCGGCGGGGTCTTCAGCGGGTTGGCCGGTTCGAAGTTGGGATGCTCCAGGAAGTAGCCGCCCATCTCCGGTGCGTAGAAGATCACCGCGG
>JBEVWC010000036.1:0-16257 GCA_040506775.1 Candidatus Thiodiazotropha sp. | reverse complement strand
CGACGTTTGCAGATTGAACAGCGCAAGCGGGTTGCGGTCGGACAGATCAAGAAGCCGAGTATTGCAGAACACCGGGACCGACTGACCCTTGCGCTGCGAATCCTCGATGCCATGGATGAGGGCGTTGCCGAGCAGGAATTGCCTGCGATCCTGGGCGCACCGGAGCGGGAGATCCGAACCTCACTCGAACAGGCGCTGGCGCTCCGGGATAGGGACTATCAACAGCTGCTGCTGTTGCGTTGAACGGGCCGTCGAAACAAACAACCCCACTCTAGGCGACACACAATGGAGTCAATCATGACATCCGTGCGAAATCTGAGATCGGGCCTGTGGCCGCTGGCGCTTCTGCTGGGCGGGCTGCATGCCCCGGCCTGGGCTGAGCCGGTCATCGAGACCGAGAAAAACCGCATCACCTACCAGGTGGTGACCGAAGGTCTGTCCCACCCCTGGTCCCTGGCGTTTCTTCCGGACGGGCGGATGCTGGTGACCGAACGCCGGGGGGATCTCCGGCTCATCAACGCTGACGGACGCCTCGACCCGCGTCCCATCGAGGGTCTGCCGAGCATCCATCAGCACGGTCAGGGCGGTCTGCTCGACGTGGTGTTGCATCCGGATTTTGCCAACAACCACTGGGTCTATCTCTCCTACGCCGAGCCCGGGGTCGACGGTTACGGCACCGCGGTGGCCCGGGGGCGCCTCGAAGGCCATCGTCTGTCCGAAGTGCAGGTGATCTACCGCATGGCCCGCAAAACCAATACCCGGCAGCATTTCGGTTCGCGCCTGGTGTTCGACCAGGACGGTTACCTTTACATCACCCAGGGTGACCGAGGCGACCGGCCGAGGGCCCAGGACCTGCAGGATCATGCGGGGTCACTGATCCGCCTGCATGACGACGGCACGATCCCGCAGGACAATCCGTTTGTCGATGCGAAACGCGCCCTGCCGGAGATCTTCAGTTACGGCCATCGCAACATGCAGGGAGCCGCGCTCAACCCCTGGAGCGGGCGGGTCTGGACCCATGAACACGGTCCCCAGGGCGGGGACGAGATCAATGTGCCCCAGGCGGGCAAAAACTATGGCTGGCCGGTGATCACCTACGGGGTGAACTATGTGATTGGCACCCAGATCGGTGAAGGCACCCACAAGCCAGGCATGGAGCAGCCTATCTACCATTGGACCCCCTCGATCGCCCCCTCGGGGATGGCCTTCTACACCGCTGACCGCTACCCGGGCTGGCAGGGCAACCTGTTCGTCGGTTCCCTGAAATTCCAGTTGCTGGTGAGGCTGGAACTGGACGGGGAGAACATCACCCACGAGGAGCGGATCCTGAAAGGAACCTTTGGCCGCATCCGGGATGTCCGCCAGGGACCGGATGGCCTGCTTTATCTGCTGACCGATGAGGACCAGGGCCGCCTGGTACGCCTGCTGCCCGCCGATTGACGCGCCCAACAACAGGAAGCCCACAAAACCCGTAGCCCGGGTGAAGCAAAGCGTAACCCGGGAACAGAGCCGGCAGTAACAAATCAAGATGCTGGGCCAACCAGCAGGTTGTTGAACTTCGCCGAAAAAGCGCAGTTTACTGGAGTAAATGAGCATTTTGAGGCGGATTTCAACGCAGGATCGTGCCGTCTGAGTAGAATTTCAACAGCCAACCAGGCTGAGCGGAGAATTGCCAGCAATGCATTTGCGAACAAACCATGGGGAAACCGCATGAACGAGAGTATCAAAGCCTTTCTCAATGAAACCCTCAATCTGCAGCTCAGCGGAAAGCCCTGGGAGATGTGGCTGGTGGCGATTGCCGTGGTGGTGATCTTCTACCTGTTCCTGAAACTCTTGCTGGGTCTCGCCGGACGCCGCCTGAAACGCATCGCCGCCGGAACCGAGACCGCCATCGACGATGGCATCATCAAGGTCATCGGTAACACCAAGGGTTGGCTGCTGGCGATTCTGGCGCTGTATGCCGGCTCTCTGTTCACCGAGCTGTCCCCTCGGGTCATGCGGATTGCCGACAGCGTGATGATCATCGCCCTGCTGGTACAGGTGGGTATCTGGTCAAATACGGGGCTCAGTTTCGCGCTCGGCGTGTACCGGGAACGCAAGATGAAACAGGACCCGGCGAGTGTCACCGCGTTGAACGCGATCGGCATCTTCGCCCGGGGCCTGATCTGGCTGGCGGTGATCCTGCTGACCCTGGACAACCTGGGTTACAACGTCACCGCGCTGATCGCCGGCCTGGGTGTCGGCGGCGTGGCGGTGGCTCTGGCGGTGCAGAACATCCTCGGCGATCTGTTCGCCTCCCTGTCGATCCTCATCGACAAGCCTTTCGTGGTGGGGGATTTCGTGATCGTCGACGACTACATGGGCAGTGTGGAACACGTCGGGTTGAAGACCACCCGGATCCGCAGCCTCTCCGGTGAGCAGTTGGTGTTCTCCAACTCCGATCTGCTCAAGAGCCGCCTGCGCAACTATGGCCGGATGTACGAACGCAGGGTGGCGTTCCAGATCGGCGTGACCTACGACACCACCCGTGAACAGTTGCAACAGATCCCGAAGATCATGCGCGAGGCGATCGAATCCCAGGACAAGACCCGTTTCGACCGCTCACATTTTTTTAAGTACGGGGACTACTCATTGATCTTCGAGACGGTCTACTACGTGCTCGGTCCCGACTACAACCTCTACATGGACATCCAGCAGGCGATCAACCTGAGTATCAATCAGGCCTTCGAGGAACAAGGCATCGACTTCGCGTTCCCCACTCAGACTTTGTTGATGCAGCGGTCCGGTGGATAGGGCGGCTATTGCGGATTCTCATGTCAGGATACGTACCGATCGGATAACTTGGGACCTATGCTTTCTGCCTGCAATACAGGAGAGTCCCATGAGACGTCTGTTTCTCTCATTCATACCCGGCCTGCTGGTCCTGGCGGGCGTTCTGGCCATGATCATGAGCAGCCTGGCCGTGGGCGGCGTCAGTGCGCATATCGGCCTGCCCCTGTTTCTGCTGGGATTCGTCTGGCTGGTATTGGCAGGGTACCTTCAGCGTCGCCGTTCAACCTGACCCGCTACCGAGCATCACAGCTCTGCCTCTGAGCACTAAATGGGACTGTATAAACTCGATCAGTTTTCCTGAATGTTGCTGGAACAGTTCCACCGAATCGTGTCGTGCACCCGCCACGGGATAAATTTTCACCGGCTGATCCGGCGAAGCATTCGCCTCGATCAGATGCATGTCACTGATGGGTACCACCCGGTCGTCCGTGCCGTGAGCCAGCATGACCGGACAGTTGACCTGGTGTATGCGGTTCATCGGCGCAATCTCATCGAATCGGAATCCTATTACCCACTGGATGTAGTTGAGGATCATCGGGCGGATGAATTTCGGCAGCCAGGGGCGGTCCAGATGGCGATTCATCACCAGATTGGGATGGGCGAATCCGGACAGTCCGATGACCAGGTCCACATCCTTGCGGCGTGACGCGGCGAGAATCGCGGCTGCGGCGCCGATCGAGTGGCCCATGACAATGATCCGGTGATCCGGCTGCTTCGCTTTCACCCAATGGATGGCGGTTTCAAGATCCTCGGCAAATCGGGGCAGGGAGGAGAAGCTGTCGTCGTCGCTTTTACCGTGATTTCGTGCATCGAACATCAGCACATCAAGACCGGCCTGATGGAAGGGCTGCGCCAATGGCAGCATTAGCTCAATGTTCGCGCCCCAGCCATGTGCGACGATCAAGGTGGCATGACTGCCGGATGCCGGAATGTGCCAGGAATAGAGACGTTTGCTGTTGGTTCCGCTGAGATACTGTTGGGTGAAGGGTAAACCGACGCGATCCGGTGTGCGCGTCTCCATGATACGGGGTGCGCGGTAGACGCGGTGCAGTACAAACGGAAAGCTCAGGCTGAGAAAAAGAAAAACCAGAAAGATTGAAACCATCACGTGCATGCCTATTCATTCCCCGAGAAAACAACCGGATCCGGGTGAAGGCGTCCCTGTTCTATGCTCACGAATCCCGATATGTATGGCGTAAGATGACAGTTCGTCTGCGCGGATGACCCGATGATCGGTACAACAATTTAATCGAAGTTCAAACAGCTTAACCCAGTCCTTGATGGGTAAAATGGGAACTGCACCACAAACAGTGACACTGTTGCAGGCAAAAAAATCCCAAAGCCCCAGATATTGCCTGCCAATGATACAAGCCGGGAATTCCAGTTTGTTCTGTAGGGCGGTTATGCAGCACTGATGGCAACGAGGTTTCTGAAATAGTGAAACTCTGCAACCTCATACATACCAAGTGCGGAATGTCATGCATGTCACAATGCGGTAGTGCCTGTCATGACGTATTCAATTCAGTTGTCGATTGGATTGAGCTGTTTGCTCAAGGGTCGCCGAGTGCGCGTCAGGGTGTGGCTGGCAGTGATCAGGGCCAGGCACTGATTCGGATTTCAACCAGGCACTGGCGCACGCCGAGAAATCCATTCCGGATTCATCCTCGATCGTATCGATGAGTGACTGCATGCCGGTGGCGGTGCTCTGGTAAGACTGGTAGAAGCGGCGCAATGCCCGGTCCAGGGTGGCACGTCCGATGAGTTGCTCCACATCTCTCAGGAACATGGCGCCTTTGATGTAGGGCGCATCACCGAACAATCCGTCATTGAGGATGTCGATCCGGTTACAGCCATCGGGCCATGCGATCTTGTTGTCATCGCTGTTCTGCAGACGTTCGAGGCGTGCCTGATAGGCATTCCAGGTCTGATCCTCATACTCCGTTCCTGCGACCGCTCCATACGCGCGTGCCGCGAGGTAGGTGGCGGTACCCTCCGACATCACAAAATCCTCCCAGCAGGCGATCCTCACACCGTTGCCATACCAACCGTGTGCCGCTTCGTGTATCGGGATCAGTGGGTCATCCAGGGACTGGTCCGAGATGTGCCAGTAAGGGTGGTGCTCCATACCGCCAAACTGCTGTCCGCCCCAGTCCACCGACACGCTCGCCACTGCGTCGGCGAACAGGTAGTCACCGTAGGTCTGCTCGTAAAATTCGAAGGCATCTCTCAAATAACGGCTGCCAGCCTGCATCAGCTCCGCCTCGCCCGGTTTGTAGTAGGCGCCAACCCGGGTGCCTTGTGAAGTCTGACCCAGCTCCAGGTATCGATAATCCCCCAGGGCCCAGGCCGGCATGTAGGCAGGTGCATCCGCTGAAATCCACTGTGGGTAAACCGCCGTCAGATTCTCTGACACACCGCTGAGATGCATCGTATAGGTCACACCATCAGCGGGTTCCGAGTGGCAGGGAAACAGGTTGCCGCAGAAGTAGGGCCAGGTGAAGGTAGCGCCATCGAGCGTATAGCCCTCGAATGCGGTTTGCCTGTGAAACAGATACTCGATACTCAGCCGGACCGGCGAATCGCTGGCGGTAAGTGTAACGATCAGATCGGTTGCCTCGTGTTGGTATTCCAGGTCCTGACCGTCTTTGCTAACCCGGATGATATCCAGATTGCCGGCTTCGAACCTGATCTCCTGATCACCGGCCGGTAGTGACAGGGTGATCTCCGCCTGGCCGCTGAGCCGTTGCAGATCGATTGCCAGATCGGTGGTGAGGATGTCGGTGGATTCAGCGGATGGATTGGAAGAGTCGCTGACACGGGTATCGGAACCGCCACATCCGTGGAGTATCAGTTGAAGCAGAACGATAACCAGACCGGTAACCGATATCCTTTTCAATCCCATACGGGGTTGTTGCATGCAAATGCCGGGAATGTTGCCATTCCTGTCCCTGAAAACCGAACGGAGAAGATGTGTCCGCTATCCTATCGGCAAGGGGATGAGGCAGGCAAGTGTCCGGCCAGGAAACGGGGTTCCCGACCGGACGGGGGGAGGGTTGCGGGCTTTTCGCGATCAGGCCTTTGCGGTCAGTGCTTCGATCCACCCTGCGATCAACTGATTGGCGGTCTCAACCGGCGCTTCCAGGTAGCTGATGACGAACCGGTCAGCCAACTCCACGACCGACAGGGCGCGTGGCCTGAGCGCGCCAATGAGCGGGTTGGGAATGGCGTTGGCAACACAGAACAGGATGTGTTTACTGGCCAGAATACCGTCTGCGATCTTGCCTTCCGGTTGCGTGGCGACATGCGCATGGTGATCGAATTCGCCAATATAGGCTGCAACCGGATGCTCCGAGATATGGGTCTTGAAGCGTGCCATGACATCATCGACATGAGCGCATTGGGTATCGCTCTTCATGATCTCGCTGGCGTAAACGGGGTATTTGTCGAGGAGTGTCGTTTTGTTCAGATTCATGGCGCTATTGCTCAGTGGTTTTTGGGTTTATGGGCGACTGCCGCAGGATCATGTCGGACTTTTCGTCCCGCGGTGGATCGGGTGAATAACTGAGTAAAATACTAAGAGAATGGGTTCTGACGGTCATTGAGATTTCTCAAGCTACCCATTCGGCGTCGTCCTGTATTCCTGGCGTTTATCATCCATCGAATTCATTCAATCAGGGGATATGTGTGTCCGCGCTCGACAACGGAAACCACCTATCACATCCATATGACGCATGGATGAAACACCATCGCATTCGCTTCCATTTCTGTATCGACCCGGGTCAAACGAGAAGTGGGTCTGAATTCAATTCATTACCACTATATCGTCATGGTTAAACAGGCTATGTTCCGCATCACTTGATCATGGCATGGCATAAACGGTGTTCATGCCAGTTCTGTAACGATCGATTAGGAGTTAACAGGGAATGCCTTTGCGAATGACCCGGGATCTGTGCACCGGTATCGAAACCATCGACGAACAGCACAGCGCCATCGTGGACTACATCAACGAACTCGAAGCCGCCATCGGTCAGGGGGATGAAACGATCGTGGGTCTGGTGCTGGAAAAGCTCTCTGACTACAGCATTTTTCATTTGCGATATGAAGAGCAACTCATGCAGCAGGCGGGCTATCCCTATCTCAAACCCCACAAGGCGATCCACGATCTGTTCGTCAAGCGGCTGGAATCCTACCAGCAACGTTATCTGGACGGGGAGAACGTGGCCCGTGAGCTGCATGATGTCCTGGCCAACTGGCTGGTGCAGCATATCAAACAGACTGACATGGCGTATGTTTCACATCTGGAGCAGGAACTGTCCGTGATCGATAAGCGCGATCCGTTCAGCCGTCTGGGCCGATCGCTGAAATCAATCTTTGGTTATGAGAAACGACTGATGTGAAGTGCGCCTTGCCCTGGCCCAGTCGCGGGGCTCTAATTGTTTCCGAATTTACCGAACGGCCCACTAGCCTCTGGGTCGTTTAGCCTGCACCGTTTTTCCGGATATGATCCATAGCCCGACAAAGCGAAACACTATTCAGATCAGCAGTCGCTGTATCCCATTGCAACAATAGATTTACAGAATGGTCATCGGGAGATCATTCATCGTCATGATAATTCAGCCTCCTGCAAAAGCTGTCCCGAGGTTTTCATGACAACCATCACCGCCACATTGCCAGAGCGTTTCGGAATTTCCAAAACCAGTCTGCTGTTCGCCTCTCTTTTGATTGGTATGAGTGTCTATTTTCTGTTCTGGGCCATGGGTTACACCCAGGGGAACCATAGCCTGCTGCTGGTCCTGGCGACCCTGTTCGGAATCTTCATGGCGTTCAACATCGGCGGAAACGATGTCGCCAACTCCTTCGGCACCAGTGTCGGTGCCGGTACCCTGACGATTAAACAGGCATTGGCCGTGGCCGCGATCTTTGAGGTCAGCGGGGCGGTGATTGCCGGCGGCGAAGTCACCAAAACCATTCGCAAGGGTATTGTCGACCTGTCCGGCATCACCGTGGAGCCGATGCAGTTCGCTTACATCATGATGTCGGCGCTGCTCGCGGCTGCGATCTGGTTGCTGATCGCAACCCGCAAAGGCTGGCCGGTCTCAACCACCCATTCCATCATTGGCGGTATCGTCGGCAGTTCCCTGACCCTGGGGTTCCTGATCGGTGGTGCAGACACCGGTCTGGCGTTGGTGAAATGGGACAAAATCGGTGAAATCGCCTTTTCCTGGGTGTTGTCGCCGGTACTCGGCGGTGCGGTCGCCTACCTGTTGTTTTTCCAGATCAAGAAACATGTCCTGCGCTACAACGAAGAGGCTGAAGAGGAGTTGAAGGCGATTCAGCAGGAGAAGAAACAACATACCCAGGAACACAAGAAGGCCTTCGAGCGTCTGGCTGAGATCCAGCAGATTTCCTATACCAACGCCATGGCCCGGGATGCCCATGTGTTTCGCGATCCCCATTTCGATCCCGCTGAACTGGAGTCGGACTATTACCGGGGTCTGCACAAGATCGAAGCGCGCAAGCATCAGATTCATGCAACCCGCGCGCTTGAGAACTGGGTGCCGATGATCGCCGCGCTGGGAGGCATGATCATTTCATCCATGCTGCTGTTCAAAGGCCTGAAGCATGTGGACCTGGGACTGACGACCCTGCACAACTACCTGATCATGGGCATGGTGGGGGCGGCAATCTGGATGGCGACATTCATCTTCGCCAAGACCCTAAAGGGTGAGGATCTCAATAAATCCACCTTTCTCATGTTCAGTTGGATGCAGGTCTTTACCGCATCGGGATTCGCCTTCAGTCACGGCTCCAATGACATTGCCAACGCGATCGGTCCGTTTGCCGCGGTGCTGGACGTGTTTCGCACCGGCAGTGTCAACGCCAGTGCCGCGGTGCCAACCATTGCCATGGTGACTTTCGGGGTCGCCCTGATCGCCGGCTTGTGGTTCATCGGCAAAGAGGTCATCCAGACCGTGGGTCATAATCTGACCAAGATGCACCCCTCATCCGGCTTTTCCGCCGAACTGGCGGCGGCATCGGTGGTCATGCTGGCATCCATGATGGGGCTGCCCGTGTCGAGCACGCACATCCTGATAGGCGCGGTTCTGGGCGTGGGCATGGTCAATCGCAGCGCCAACTGGGACCTCATGAAACCCATCGGGCTGGCCTGGGTGATCACACTGCCGGCGGCGGGTTTGCTGTCTGCCCTGACCTTCATGGTTTTGCGAAACCTGTTTTAACGCCCTGGGCGGGAATGGCCGTCATTTGAAGGCTGTTCCCGCTGATGGTCGATACCCTTCGCGGGGTTTGCCAGAGTATGTGAGCCTTGATTTGCTTCACTGAATTGCCAGCGAAGCAGCATAAAACCCTGTGAATCAAGACGATGACATGCCTCGATGCGGGTGCTATATATCCAGATCACTGGATTAATAGGTAACCCTTGGAGGTAAGTCCATGGATCAATGGCTGGAAGGCGAGGTCGTTGAGAAGCGTCACTGGGGTGACAATCTGTACAGCCTGCGGGTTGCGGCCGGCGTGGACCCCTTTACCGCCGGACAGTTCACCCGCCTGGCACTGGAGATCGATGGTGAGCGGATCGCGCGGCCCTACTCCTTTGTCAACACCCCCGAGGACGAACTGGTCGAGATTCACTTCAATGAAGTGGAGAACGGTCCGTTGAGTCCCAGACTGGCTTCACTCGAGCCGGGTGACCGGGTCTGGGTTTCGGCCAAGGCCAACGGCTTGTTCACCCTGGAGCAGATACCCGATGCGCAGCAGTTGTGGATGATTGCAACCGGTACTGCGCTGGGTGTCTATCTCTCCATCCTGCGTACCGAAGCCACCTGGACACGATTCCATACCCTGCTGCTGGTGCATAACGTGCGCAAGCAGGGGCATCTTTGTTATGCCGGGGAAATCGCCGAATTGAAGGCCCGCTATGGGGCGCGTTTTCGTTATCTGCCCATCCTCAGCCAGGAATCGGTCGCCGGTCATCTGCAGGGCCGCGTCCTGGCCACTCTCGAGGATGGACGTCTCGAGTCTGAGGCGGGTGTGCCACTCACAGCCGAACAATCCCACGTCATGTTGTGCGGCAACATGGCCATGATCCGGGAAGTGTCACAGGCACTCGAAGCGCGAGGCATGCGCAAGCACCGGCGTCAGGAGCCGGGACACTACTCCACCGAAAAGTACCACTGAGACGTCCGGTTCATACCGGTACAAAGATCAGCGCCAGTACATCGTTGTCATAGTCACCGGTGGTTTTGTATTCCCGGTATCCCTGGGACATGGCGGCGCCCACCGCATACTTGCGTTCTTGAAAATCGATCAGCGCGGACTGGCGCGCACCCTTGTCCAGATCGAACAGACTGGCATCCAGTTCCAGGCGGCTGCCCGCGGGCAGCTCCGCACGGGTCGATGCGATCACCCGGCCGGAACGTTCTGCAAATACCCCGAAACAACCCGCAAGGATCTCCCCGTTGTCATCCCGGGGCAGGGCATCGTCCAGCATGGCGGCAAACTGGGGTTCCGAGTCGAACACGATGCCGATGCCGCCAATGCCCTGGCCGGTTTTCAGATCGCGCACCGCGGTCAGGTAGATATAGGTATGCCGGTCGGCATAGAGTTCGGTTTTGTTGAACGGTGAGACCACGTAGCGTTGGGATTCGCGGACTTCGAGAGCGGCGCTGATGTGACTCTCCTTGGGCAGTTGTTTGCCCACCCATGCAGACTCCTTGGGGTTCGAGACGGCCTGGATCACGCCCTGGGTATCGAACAGGAACAGGTTGGTGTAGACGGTGTAAAGATCGTTGATATAGGCCAGGATCGCGCTCAGGGTTTCCCGGTCGGAGGGACTCAGTTCCCGTTTCGCGAGAATCTCCCGGAAGCGGGTGGTGAGAGCCCACCAGCGTACATCGTTGGCCCGCTCGTAGAGATTACGGTCCATGATATCGACGGCGAGGAAGGCCTGGAATTGCACATCGCTCAACAGGGATGAAATCACCGTGCCATAGAGGTTGGCGATGGACTCCTCGAACACCCCCTTGGTGCGGCTGCCGATCAGACGGATTTCATCGAGTACCGGCATGAACTCCTTGGCGTCCCGCTTGGCGGAGACGATCTGTCCGTTGAGTACCACCAGGATCAGGTCATCAGTGACCCGCGTGGCGGTCGCGGCAATGCTGCGCAACTCCTGAGAGAACAACTCTGATTGAGACGGCAGTTCATGTTTACCCAGTGCCTGCTCCGCATGCTCGGAAAATGCCGCCTTGAGGGGCATCATGACATGCCCTTTCCAGGAGAGTCCGGTGTAGCCCTGATAGCCTTTGGTGGTTGCGGTGCGGGCGAAGAAATCCGTGTCCTGGTGTTTGATCAGGTCAGTGCGGTTGTGGCGCGCACTGGTCAGGTGCTGGTCCAGAGGCAGGCGGTGCTCGTCGCTGCTGGCGATGACCCGGCCCTGTCGATCGAGGACAGTGATAAGTTCCCGGCCTTTGCGCAGATTGGCGAAGATACCCGCCATCTCGTCATCGAAGCGGAAGCACAGGCACAGCACGCCCAGTACCGGTGAGAGGGCGTCGTTGGACTCGGTGATACGCGCCGAGTAGATCAACGAGTGGCGGCGTCCCGGCTGAAGATCCGAGTGGCGAAAGGTCTCGACAAAGGGCTCCCGGGAATTCAGGGTCTCCTGGATCAGGCGGTCCTGGGATCGGCTGATGGGGTTGCCCTGCCGATCCAGGTTGGCCTTTACCCGTCCCTCGGTGTCCAACAGGATGATTTCATCGTAGACGCTGTACTTCAGGGTGTATTCCCGCAGTCGCGCGACGATCTGATCGACTTCGGCCGGACCCGCCTGGGGATCCCGCAGGAACGCCCTCAGGTCATCATCGGTGGCGAGGAAACCCACATCCGCGGTGCGCTCGAACAGGTTGCGAATCAGGATGTCGATGGCCACCTGGGCCCGGGCGCTGAGCTCCTGGTCCTGCTTGTTGAGATTCTCCTCGACCAGATTCTCGATCAGCTGATGCTGCAGGGTTTCGAATTTTCTGCGCGTGTTCTCCATGTCTTCGAGCAGGGTTGCGGCAATCTGCAGACTGTTGATCTTGCCGATCAGCGAGACCTTCTGCCACCACTCGCCGAGGTTGCACAGGGTGTTGTGGTAACCGCGGACCAGGGGCATGTGGCCCAACATCAGGCTGGTATCGGCTCGGCTTTGCATGGAAGGTACTCCTGAATTTATCGGAACAACCGGATAACCATGCAAAATGAGTGCCTTATAAATTATCTAGGGATTACAGACAGATAGCGATCTGCTATTGGAAGTTTGTCGGGTAGGGCACGAAAAATTGTCAAACATTGTTCATTTTTTGACACGACGGGCTACGGCTGTGCAGGCATTGTATATCCCTGTGTATCCTGTCAGTCGAAAGCGGTCGCGCCTGGGGAGAGGCTGAGCGTCCGGCTCAACTCCGATTCAATGCGGTAGCTGCGCTGTTTTATGCTATCGATGAAATACCAGCTGGCCGTGGCCGCCTCGGGTGTCAGCGTGACCTGCAGCCAACCCCGTTCGTTGATGTTGCAGTAGTCCAGGTCAGTCACCAGTTGCGTGATGCCCGGTTCCAGTCCCCGGGCTTCACCGGCGGATGAAAGGCCGAGGTACTCCTCCAGTCCCGGTGATGAAACGGACGGGGCGCCGAACTCAAAACCCACCGCTTCAGCGCTGGCATTCGTGAGGCGTCCGCCCCAGGCGTTGTGGGTATCCCCGGCCAGCGAGATGAGGTTCTTCTGCGCGGCCCTGGCATTCGCCAGGAGAACCTCCCGGTCATAGGCATAACCATCCCAGGCGTCGAGATTGTAGGGTATGAAGGGACTTTCGAGATAGGCCATGCGTTGCGGGTCGTTGATGATCTCGAGCTGTTCCGCAGTCATTCCTGCGGCAATCAACGCCGCCGGGTCGCTGCCGTCGACGCCTTGAGCCACCAAGGTCTGATACGTGATGGCCGCGGTGGCGATCTCACCATATTCCGCAAGACTGAGCGTCGGCGCGGTGGGATCCGGGGTCAGGGTCACCGCGGGCAACAGCATGCGCATCATCAGCACCTGTTGACCGAGTACCTGCCAGGTGGCGGTGGAGTAGTTCATGGATTCGATCAGCCAGTTCCGCTGGGTTTCTCCCAGCAGGGTTCGCGCTGGGCTGGCCACATCCGCAGTGAATGCGGTGGCGTCGAAATCACCCGTGGTGGGGTCGATATAGTCCGCATAGTCGAGCTGCTTGTCGCGGCCGATGATGCGGGTATCGAGCATCATCAGATTGACCAGGTTGCCGAACTGGAACTGCCGGTAGATCCGGCCCGCGCTGTCCGGGGTGAGGGGGCGCAGGGGCAGCCATTCGAAATAGGCCTGAATCGCCGCCTGGAGACGATCTGAAAACGCGCCCTGGGTGGCTTCGTCGTGATTTTCCGCGCCGTCCCTGTAGCTGTCGTTGGCGACTTCATGGTCATCCCATACGACGATGAACGGATGCCGGGCGTGTGCCGCCTGGAGATCGGGGTCGCTGCGGTACTGGGCATAGCGGGTGCGGTAGTCGGACAGGGTGAGCAGGTCATGCGCGGGCTCCACCTGGCGTCCCAGGGATGTGGCGTCCTCACTGGCATAGGCCGGATTTCCCTCGTCATCCGTGCGCCCGTACTCGTAGATGTAGTCGCCCAGATGGACAATGGCATCCAGATCATCGATTGCCGCCAGTTCCCGGTAGACGTTGAAATAGCCCGCCGGGTAGTTGGAGCAGGAGATGACCGCCAGGGAAACCTGCTCGACATCCTGGCTTGGCAGGGTCCGGGTGCGGCCGACGGGGGAGTCGTTGGCGCCGCACTGAAACCGGTAGTAGTAAGTCTGCCCGGCGGCGAGTCCCTGCACCTCCAACCTTTACCGTGAAGTCACGATCCGCGTCGACTACGGTGTAGTCCTGGTTGACCATGTCGGTAAAGGATTCATCCCGCGAGACCTCCCAACTGACAGTGACCCGGTCTGCGTTATTTGGCGTGATCCGGGTCCAGAGTATGACGCTGTCCTGCTGAGGGTCTCCGCTGGCAACACCGTAATTGAATTCATGGTCGCTCGAATCGCTGTTGTTGCAGCCGTGCAGTCCGCTGGAACAGACCAGGATGGTTGAGTAGGTGCCGAGTTTGAGCAGATCGCGTCGAGTGAGGGTCATGGAGTGTTCCGCAGCCGAAGAATATGTGGCGGCGGATTTTAGGCATCAAGTTTGAAAGCTTGATGACGGAGGGATAACCATCGTGCAATAAAAAGCCCGGCTCAGAGACTGAGCCGGGCAGAGGGTCGGGTGATCGCAGACCCGATCTGATTACAACACCTTGATGCTCCAGTAGCCGGTGATATCACCATCCCGGATGTCCGGGCCGACTGAGCCCTTGCCCCAGAAGTAGTCATTCACGTTGGACATGCCGTTCACATCGAGCACCCCCATCACCACCGGGACCACCCCGGCAGGCTGGTCGCTGTCCACCGCTTCTAACCAGGCGGTGCGCACGGTCATTGGACTGCTCTTGAGCATGTTGTCGGCGAACTCACCGGAGAAGCTCATCCAGGCGTAGGCGTTGGTATGGAACCCCATCAGCAGGTGCAGGCCGTCGAATTCCTGTTTCCAGCGATCGAAACGGGACATCCCGGCCCAGTCGTCCTCCAGTACCTGGCAGGAGAGCAGGGCGAGCCACTCCAGGTCCTTGTCGCCCCAGTCATCGGTGGCGTCATCGTAGTCCAGCGCGCCATCATCGTGGCTGGTGTCCTCAAAGGTGAAACGGTCGCCGTTGCCATGACCGGTGTAGAAGGTGATGTCGGTGTTGTCGATCCAGTTGCTGTCCTGGCTGGCTTTGAAATCCTGTTCCCAGGCCAGGGTGCCGGACCAGCTGAATCGCTCGATGACACCGGCGCTCTGCATGCGGTCGATGAAGCCCTGTTCGAGATCGCCGAACTGGTTGGTCACCGCGTTTTCAGTGCCGTAGTCGGTGATACCGCCGACCGCCTCAACGGTGGGCACCAGCATGTCGACGACCTTCGCCACAGCCTGGCCCAGGTAATCGAGGAGTGGTGCGCTACTGCGCGCGGATACCTTGGGTAGCGCCACTGCGACTGACGCCAGCTTTTCGATGCCATTGGCATCGGTGACCTTGACCGTGACCTGTGATTCCACGTCACCCTTGCGGCTCTGCACAGGGAATGACACCTGGCTCCCGCTTCGGTTCAGGGGCTTCACTGCATCCGCGCTCCATTCGATGGCGTAGGGCGGTGCGCCGCCTTCGATGTTCACCCGGGCGGTGATGGTTTCACCATCGAGTTGCGCGCTCAGCTCGAGTGCGGGTACATAGGCGCTGCTGTCGACCGCCGGAATCGTCTGATGCAGCAGGTTGACGATTTCGCCATCGACCACGGCGGTGCCGCCACAGTCGTAGTGGGGCTGGATGGTCTTGACCCCGGTCAACGCCATGGAGGGTGCATAGTAGACCAGTTGCGTGGTCAGATTGAGCTTCTCGATACCCTTGCCCAGATCGGAATCCAGCAGGCGTACCTCGCAGGCCTGGCGTGCCTGGGCATGGTCGATCACAGGGACCGACTCTGCGGCCTCCAGGCTGCGATTGGCATAGCGAAACTGGGTAACCCCACCGTCCGAACCCAGGGTGGCGGAGATTTTTGCGCCAGGACCGATCAGAGGCAGGTCACCGGCGTAGAGTTGCAGGTCCGCCTTGGTGTCGATCACCGTGTCAGCCAGGGCCTTGCCGGAACGGTCCACCGCTTCAAAGTGGGTGTGGCGGATACCGGGTTTATAGGATTCAGGCAGCAGTCCCGAGTCGTTCAGGGCGGACTCGAGTTGATGCAGCGCCACGTCACCGTCCACCGGCTGGATCATCGACAGGGCTTCAAAGTCGATCGCCTCGCGTAGCGTCTCCTTTTGTTCTTCATCGGGCTTACCCGGTCCCAGTATGCGGGTCGGTATGATCTGGTGGCGTTTCAGATCGATAAAGCTTACCGCACCGGTGCGGCGATACAGTTCCAGGTCAATCTGTTGTGGGTCGAACATCATGGCATCGGCAAGCTGATAAATCTGAGTTTCCGAAATGCCTTTATCGACGACATGGTAAACAGGTAGCTCTTTTGCAGATGCGTGTCCAGGCAGACTGAGTGCCGCGCAGCAGATGGCCAGGCTCAGTGCCTTGATTGATCCTTGATAGATTTCCATATGACATTGTCCTCTCGTGTATGAAGTCGTTTGCATGCAATCCTCGAACGGCTGGGATTGTCACGGGTTGATACAACCGGGATCTACACTATCGAAGACATTCTTGACGGGCTGTTAAAAATTAACGCATGAGATGGGATTATTTCCCCGGGAACAATCGACAGGTTTTGCTAACC
>JBEVWC010000044.1:0-16304 GCA_040506775.1 Candidatus Thiodiazotropha sp. | reverse complement strand
TGCGGCGGGGTCTTCAGCGGGTTGGCCGGTTCGAAGTTGGGATGCTCCAGGAAGTAGCCGCCCATCTCCGGTGCGTAGAAGATCACCGCGGCGAACAGGAACAGGAAGCCGGCGACGCCCGCGATATCCTTAACCGTATAGTAAGGGTGGAACGGGATACCGTCTTTGGGGATGCCATTCTCGTCCTTGTTCTTCTTGATCTCGACACCGTCCGGATTGTTGGAGCCCACTTTATGCAGTGCCACGATGTGGACGAACACCAGGGCGGCCAACAGGAAGGGCAACAGGAAGTGCAGAGCAAAGAAACGGTTCAGGGTTGCATCGGAGATGACGTAGTCACCACGCACCCAGACACCCAGATCGGGACCGATTACCGGCACCGCGGAGAACAGGTTGACGATAACCTGCGCACCCCAGTAAGACATCTGGCCCCAGGGCAGCAGATAGCCGAAGAACGCGGTGGCCATCATCGCCAGGTAGATGATCACACCGATGATCCACAGCAGTTCACGGGGTTTGCGGTAGGAACCGTACATCAGGCCGCGGAACATGTGCAGATAGATCACGATGAAGAAGGCCGAGGCACCGGTGGAGTGCATGTAACGGATCAGCCAACCCCAGTCCACATCACGCATGATGTATTCGACCGAGCCGAACGCGAGTTCCGCATCAGGCTTGTAGCTCATGGCCAGCCACACACCGGTGAGGATCTGGTTGACCAGCACCAGCAGCGCCAGGGAACCGAAGAAATACCAGAAGTTGAAGTTCTTCGGGGCATAGTACTGGGCCAGATGCTCGTTCCAGACCTTGGTCATCGGAAAGCGATCATCGATCCAGCCGACAAAATTTTTCATAGCGCTCATCAGGCTGCTCCTCCATCGGCACCGACCAGGATTCTGGTGTCGGAGAGATACTGGTAGGGGGGGATTTCCAGGTTCTTCGGCGCGGGAACGCCGGAAAAGACCCGACCGGCCAGATCGAAACGGGAACCGTGGCAGGGGCAATAGAAACCACCCAGCCATTCCGGACCCAGGTCCTCAGGGGCCACGTCCGGGCGATAGGTGGGGGAGCAACCCAGGTGGGTGCAGATACCCACGGCCACCAGATACTTCTCTTTAATGGAACGGGTCTCGTTTTTGCAGTATTCGGGTTGTTGCCCGGTGTCGTCGGAAGCCGGATCCAATAACCGGTCGTTCAACTTGGGCAGATCGGAAATGTTCTGCTCGGTGCGGTAGACGATCCACACCGGCTTACCACGCCACTTCACCCGCATCAGCTGCCCGGGCTCGAGCTTGCCGATATCGGCCTCAACCGGCGCACCGGCCGCCTTGGCCTTCTCACTGGGAGCCCAAGCCGCCAGAAACGGGTAGATCACGAATCCGGCACCTACCGCCCCGACTGCACTGGTCGCAAGCGTAAGGGTACGCCGCTTTTTCAAATCAACGCCATCTGCGCTCATATTAGTTATCCCCGGCTACTGTCATGGGCAGTTAAAAACAAAGCAGTTCCCGTCCCGCCCATATTTTAAGGACATTAGAATATACTTACATAAATTGAGAAAATTAACGGCGCATTCTCCATAATGTGGCCGCACGGGTCAAGGAGGTTTGATGTTATTTTCCCAATATACCCTGTCTTTTTAGTGTGTTTTATTTGCCCAGAACAAAACCGAAATACACTTAAAATCAATAACTAATCACAAAACACCAAAACCTTGACCAACTCCGGACGAACGCAAATCTCATTGAGACCATTTGGTCATTTGCATCCCGGGAACACATGGCAAGTCTGGCTCAACAGCAAGCCAGGAGGGTTCGAAACGCTGGTAACAGGCTAGCCCCGCCTGCTGGGCGATTGGCTGGCGGGATCGCTCAGACCGGGTTATCCAGGTCCATGAAACACCATTCCAGGTTGAATTGCTCCGCCAGATGTTGTCCCAGTGAAACCACTCCGTAGCGCTCCGTGGCATGATGGCCAGCCGAGAAATAGTGAATGTCCAGTTCCCGCGACAGATGCACCGTATGCTCGGAAATTTCCCCGGAGATAAACGCGTCCAGGCCCAACTCAGCGGCCTGCTCGATGTAACCCTGGGCGGCACCGGTGCACCAACCCACCTGTTGCAGGGGCTCACGCCGTGCGGGAATATGCAACGGTGTCCGATCCAGCGCCCCCTCGATCCTCACGCCAAGTTGCCGGGCACTCATGGGTGATTCCAGTTCAGCCCGCCAAAGCAGCCCCCCCGCCGCCTGGGTCGGCTCGGCTCCTGTAAGACCGAGCCGTTCGGCCAGCTGACGATTGTTGCCATGCACAGGGTGGGCATCGAGAGGCAGATGATAGGCAAGGAGGCTGATCCCGTGACGAAACAGACCCCCGACACGCTGCCCCTTGACCCCTCGCAGGGCAGCCGCCTCACCCTTCCAGAAGTAACCGTGATGCACCAGCAGGGCATCCGCACCCCAGGCTTGCGCCGCGTCGATGAGGGCCTGGGAGGCGGTCACCCCACCCATCAGTTTGCGCACCTCCCGGGAGGCCTCCACCTGCACCCCGTTGGGGCAATAATCATCAAATGCCTCGACGCAGAGCAGGTTGTTGCAGTAGGCTTCGAGTGTCATGAGGTCGATCATGCCTCGATTGTAACGGGCTTCGGTGTAATTCTCACCCGACGAATGGGTCACTGGATCCGTCTTTTCCGGATTTGCTGTAAATGCGTAGATTTTTCTCACTCCTGCTGACCGCACTCACGGCCGGACTGGCGGGCGCTTTCGTCGCCCTGTACCTGATGCCGGAGCGGATCCTGCCCGCGAAACCCGAGCCTGTGCAGGCACTGCAACAAACCCCACCCACGGTACCGGCACCACCTTTGCCGTCCGGACCCTTTTCCTATGCGGAAGCGGTGGACAAGGCCGCACCGTCGGTTGTGAACATTTTCTCGACCAAAATCACCACGGAATCCCAGGCCCTGCGTTTCACCGACCCGGTTCTGCAACACCTGTTTGGCGGCATGCTCCCGGAAAAGACCCGCCAGCGGCTCGACACCAGTCTGGGGTCCGGGGTGATCGTTTCGGATGACGGCTACCTGCTCACCAACCATCACGTGATCGAGGGCGCCAGTGAGATCAAAGTGGTCCTGGCCAATGGTCAGAACGTGAGTGTCAGCGTGGTCGGCAGCGACGCGGAATCGGATGTCGCGGTATTGAAGCTCGACAGCAGCACCCCCCTGTCAGCGATCCCCATCGGTCACTCCGGCAGCCAGCAGGTGGGGGATGTGGTGCTGGCCATCGGCAACCCCTTCGGGGTCGGTCAGACCGTGACCATGGGCATCATCAGTGCCACCGGCCGATCCCACCTCGGTATCAGCACCTTTGAGAATTTCATCCAGACCGATGCCGCCATCAATCCGGGTAATTCCGGCGGGGCGTTGGTCAACGCCCGGGGTGAACTCATTGGGATCAACACTGCGATCTTCTCCAAGACCGGCGGCTCCCACGGTATCGGCTTCGCCATCCCCTTCGATCTGGCCGAGGGCATCATGCACCAGCTAATCGAAACCGGGCGGGTGGTGCGTGGCTGGATCGGCATCCAGGGTCAGGACATGACCGATAAGCTCGCCGAGGCCTTCGGGCTGCAGATCGACACCGGCATCCTGGTCACCGGAGTGATGGAGGATGGTCCCGCCAACAAGGCCGGCCTGCGCCCCGGCGATGTCATCACCAAGGTCGACACCACCGAGGTGAAGAACTCCCAGGATCTGATGCAGCGCATCGCGGGCCAGCCACCGGGCAGCCGCATCGAGATCGGCGGCTGGCGGGGCAGTGACCGATTCACCCTGTATGCCATCTCGGGGGAAAGGCCGAAGTTCGACAAGTAAAATCGGATCGGCACTGAAATACATCCGCACCCCCACGGATGCTCGTCATTCACTGAAATCATTCCGGTTTTCACCCACCGCGAGAGACTATAATCAAAGCAGTCCGGCGCAATCCCCCCACTCCCGGACACTAGATCCTCAGACCGGGAGCCTGACTCATGAGACACGCCGAAGAGATCGAACGCATCATCGATGCCGTCGGCAAATCCCTGGGTCAGAACCTCAACCCGGAGCAGCGCAGCCGCCTGCACCAGGCCCTCATCCGGACTCTCGATGAGACCTCGGGTCAGGGGCTCAAACCCCAGACCAAACAGGTCACCATTCTGCTGTCCGACCTGCGCGGATTCACCGCCCTCTCCGAACACTACCCACCGGATGTGATCATCGAGATCCTGAATTTCTATTTCGCCCGGATGTGCGAAATCATCTACCGCTATGGCGGCAGCGTCGACAAGTTCATGGGTGACGCGATCATGGCCCTGTTCGGTCTGACCCAATCCAAGAGCGACGATCTGGAGCGGGCCATTGCCTGCGCGGTGGAGATGCAGCGCAGCATGCAGGAGATCAATGCGGAAAACATCAAGCGGGGTCATCCACGCCTGTTCATGGGCATCGGCATCAACACCGGCGAGGTGGTGGCGGGGCAACTCGGTTCCCAACTGCACCATGAGTACACCGTGATCGGGGACGAGGTGAACCTGGCCTCGCGTATTGAGGCTTACAGCTTGAGGGGGCAGATCCTGCTCAGTGAACGGTCCCACGACCTGGCCCGGGATTTCGTTGAGTGTGCTGAGCCTAACCAGGTCATGGTAAAGGGCAAGGAGGAACCGGTCAGCCTCTATGAATTACTCGCCACCCATCGGCCACGCAGCCTGGAAGTCCCCCGGGTCGAGGCGCGCCGCAGCCCAAGGATCAGCGTTGATTTTCCCATCGTGTTTCAACCCATCGAGGAGAAGACCGTCTCCACGGAACGCATCGCGGGTCGTGCCATCGACCTGAGCTACAATGGGCTGCAGGCCTATCTGCCGATTGAACTGGCCGCCCTGTCGGATATCCGGATCACCCTTCAGACCTCATTGATGAGCACCCAGAGCAGCCACATCTACGCACGTATCCTGCACAACCAGAGAACCCCGGACGGCTGGCTCAGCCGCATGGAGTTCACCGGCATCGACGATCTGGGTCAGACGGCCATCAAAAAATACATCGATCAGGCTGTAAGCCGCCGCTGAGGTACACTCCGCCGCCGTTTTCCAAACCCCTGTTCGTGGTAACGATCAAGGTGCAACGGAGCCGCCAAAACACCCCCAGAGCACCGCAGTGCAACAAAATAGCGCAGACAGGCTCCCGTTTGGCGAGGATTTTGTTATGATTTGCCTCTTTTTCAGTCGATTTACCGGTTATTGACCAGAAAATGGACCAGACCGTAAAGCGATTCCACCTGACCCGTGAACCCGTGGATATCCGGTACAACAATGGATAAATTGATCATCCGGGGAGGCAACCCCCTGTCCGGCGAGGTTCGTATCGCCGGCGCCAAGAACGCCGCGCTGCCGATCCTGGCCGCTACACTGCTGTCTGAATCCACCATGCGGGTCGGCAACGTACCGCATCTGCACGACATCACCACCACCATGGAGCTGCTGGGCGGCATGGGGGTGAGCCTGATGGTGGATGAGAAGATGGGCATCGAGGTGGATTCCAACACCATCCACGAATTCAGCGCACCCTATGAGCTGGTCAAGACCATGCGTGCCTCGATCCTGGTGTTGGGGCCGATGCTGGCCCGCTTCGGGCGCTCCGATGTCTCCCTGCCCGGCGGCTGCGCCATCGGTTCCCGTCCGGTCAACCTGCATATCGACGGCCTGCGGGCAATGGGTGCCGACATCGATGTTGAGAACGGCTACATCCGCTCCCGCTGCAAGCGTTTGAAGGGGGCGCGCATCGTCATGGACATGGTGACCGTGACCGGAACCGAAAACCTGATGATGGCTGCGGTGCTCGCCAAGGGCACCAGCCTGATCGAAAACGCCGCCCGGGAACCGGAAGTGGTGGATCTGGCCGAGTGCCTCAACCAGATGGGCGCCAAAATCAGTGGCGCCGGCTCCCCCACGATCACCATCGAGGGGGTGGACAGCCTGCACGGCACGGAGTACGACGTGCTCCCCGATCGCATTGAAACCGGCACCTTCCTGGTGGCCGCCGCGATCACCCGGGGCAGCATCAAGGTGCGTGACACCCGCCCGGAGCTGGTCGACTCGGTGCTGCAGAAGCTGCGCGAGGCCGGTGCGGTCATCGAAACCGGTGAAGACTGGATCAGTCTGGACATGCAGGGTAGACGCCCCACTGCGGTGGATGTCTATACCGCTCCCTATCCCGCCTTCCCGACGGACATGCAGGCCCAGTTCACCGCCCTTAACGCGGTGGCGGAAGGGGTGGGCATCGTCACCGAGACGATCTTCGAAAACCGCTTCATGCATGTTCAGGAACTGCAGCGCATGGGGGCGAAAATCAAGCTGGAAGGCAACACCGCCATCTGCACCGGCACCTCCAAGCTGACTGGCGCCCCGGTGATGGCCACCGATCTGCGCGCCTCGGCCAGTCTGGTGCTGGCCGGTCTGGTCGCCGAAGGTGAGACCCTGGTGGACCGCATCTACCACATCGATCGCGGCTATCAGAACATCGAGGAGAAGCTGGCCGGGCTGGGCAGCGAGATTCGTCGTTTACCCAGCTGAAGCGGCCCCATTGGATTGCGCGCGCCGGGCAGGAGAGATGTGTACCGGTTCGCCAGGCCGGACGATCTCACCACGAAGTGCGCGAAGATCACGAAGGTCATCCCACGATCGACCCTATCACCATCGTGGCCTGCGTACGCTTCGTGGTGAGATTTAGATATTTCATTCCGAGCAAAGGGCCATGAGACCCAGGTTTGACCGTTTCGAAGTCGTAACCTTGAGTCATGAAAACATCTCAGTACACCGACCGCTGCATTTGATATCCTTAGCAATTCCGCCGTACCCGAAACAACACCCAGATGAAATTCGACGCCCCGATCACCATTGCCCTGTCAAAAGGCCGCATCTTCAACCAGAGCCTGCCGCTGCTGGCGCACGCCGGCATCGAACCGGCTGACGACCCGGAAACCAGCCGCAAACTGATTCTCGACACCAACCACGAATCGGTGAAGCTGGTGATCATCCGCGCCACTGATGTGCCCACCTACGTACAATACGGCGCCGCCGACCTGGGTATCGCGGGCAAGGATGTACTGCTGGAGCACGGCGGTGAGGGACTCTACGAACCCCTCGACCTGAACATTGCCCGTTGCCGCATGATGACTGCCGGGTTCCCCGGCACAGTGCAAAACCGGGGCCGCCTGCGAGTTGCCACCAAGTATGTAAAAAGTGCACAGCGCTATTTCGCCGCGAAGGGCGAACAGGTCGAGATCATCAAGCTCTATGGCTCCATGGAACTGGCGCCCATCGTCGGCCTGGCGGATATCATTGTCGACCTGGTGGAGAGCGGTAACACCCTCAAGGCCAACGGCCTGGTACCCCTCGAGCATATCGCCGACATCAGCTCGCGCCTGGTGGTCAACAAGGCCTCCTGGAAGATGAAGCACGGTCTGATCATGCAACTGCTGGACGCTTTTCGCGAAGCGGTCAGCCAGTCCACAGATTAATATCCCCACATCCGAAGGGCTTCCGCTATGAGCGACATACGCCAACTTTCAACCCGTGACAGCGACTTTCAGCAACAGCTGGACCGGCTGCTTGCCTGGGAATCGGTGTCGGATACCGCCGTCAACGATACGGTGAACGGGATCATTCAGGATATCCGCAGCCAGGGCGATGCCGCGCTGATCGACTTCACCCGGCGCTTCGATCGCTGGGAAGCCGCCAGCGCCGCCGACCTGGAGATCCCCCTGAGCCGCCTGAAGCAGGCCTGGGACAGCATTCCCGCGGAACAGCGCTCCGCCCTGGAGGTCTCGGCCCAGCGCATCCGCGCCTATGCGGAACACCAGGTGATGCAGTCCTGGAGCTATACCGAGGCGGACGGCACCCTGCTGGGGCAACAGGTGACCCCGCTGGACCGGGTCGGCCTGTATGTGCCCGGCGGCAAGGCGGCCTACCCATCGTCGGTGCTGATGAACGCCCTGCCGGCCAAGGTGGCCGGGGTGGCGGAACTGATCATGGTGGTACCGACCCCGGGAGGCGAACTCAACGAACTGGTGCTCGCCGCAGCCCACATCTCAGGGGTGGACCGGGTCTTCGCGGTGGGCGGTGCCCAGGCCGTGGCGGCCCTCGCCTATGGCACCGAGAGCGTGCCTCCGGTGGACAAGATCGTCGGTCCCGGCAACATCTACGTGGCCACCGCCAAGCGGGCGGTGTTTGGTCAGGTCGGCATCGATATGGTGGCCGGCCCCTCGGAGATCCTGATCCTGTGTGATGGCGAGACCGATCCCGACTGGATCGCCATGGACCTGTTCTCCCAGGCGGAGCATGACGAAGATGCCCAATCCATCCTGGTGTGTCCCGACGCGGACTACCTGGCCCGGGTGGAGGCGAGCATCGACAAACTCCTGCCCACGATGGAGCGCCAGGAGATCATCGCCACCGCCCTGCGCGCCCGCGGGGCGCTGATTCACGTGCAGGACATGGACCAGGCCATCGAGGTGGCGAACCACATCGCCCCCGAACATCTGGAACTCTCCCTGGCCGATCCCGAAGCAGTGGCTTCGCGCATCCGCCACGCGGGGGCAATCTTCATGGGCCGCTATACCGCCGAGGCGATGGGCGACTACTGCGCCGGGCCCAACCACGTGCTGCCCACCTCGCGCACCGCACGTTTCTCATCCCCCCTGGGGGTGTACGATTTTCAGAAACGTTCCAGCCTGATCATGGCATCCCCCGAGGGCGCCAATACCCTGGCGGCCACCTCATCGGTGATGGCCCGGGGCGAGGGGTTGACCGCACATGCCCGCTCCGCCGAGTACCGTTTCAAGGACTGAGCCGATGAACCCCTACTGGAGTCCCAAGGTCGCCGACCTCTCCCCCTACGTACCCGGGGAGCAGCCGAAACGGGACAATCTGGTCAAGCTGAATACCAACGAGAACCCCTATGGGCCATCGCCCCGGGTGATCGAGGCGATCCGCCGTGAGGCCGGGGATGGTTTGCGGCTCTACCCTGAGCCGGACTCCTATCGACTGCGCCAGACGGTGGCCGGTTACCATGACCTGGATCCGGCCCAGGTGTTTGTCGGCAACGGCTCGGACGAGGTGCTGGCGCACGCCTTCTTCGCCCTGTTCCAGCAATCCCGGCCGATCCTGTTCCCGGACATCAGCTACAGTTTCTACCCGGTCTATTGCGAACTCTACGGCATCCGCTATCAAACCATTCCCCTGGAGGCGGACTTCCGCATCAACCTGGACGCCTACCGGGTCGAAAACGGGGGCATCATCTTTCCCAATCCGAATGCCCCCACCGGTTTGCTGCTGGGACTGGAAGCCATCGAGGGCCTGCTGGAGTCTAACCGGGATTCGGCGGTGGTGATTGACGAGGCCTATGTCGATTTCGGCGGCGAGAGCGCGATCAAGCTGATCAACCGCTTCCCCAACCTGCTGGTCACCCAGACCCTATCCAAGTCCCGCTCCCTGGCCGGCATGCGAATCGGTCTGGCGTTCGGCCACGAGGAACTGATCGAGGCCCTGGTGCGGGTCAAGGACAGTTTCAATTCCTATCCCCTCGATCGGCTGGCCTCCAGCGCAGCCATCGCCTCCTATGAGGATGAGGCGTATTTCCTGGAGATCCGCAGCCAGATCATGCTGGCCCGGGACTGGGTGACCCAAGAACTGCGTGCCCTCGATTTCGAGGTCCTGCCCTCCTCGGCCAACTTCGTCTTCGCCTCACCACCTGACGGGGATGCCGCAAGCCTGGCCGCCCGCCTGCGTGAACATGGGGTGATCGTGCGTCACTTCCGCCAACCGAGGATCGAGTCCTACCTGCGCATCACCATCGGCACCCCCGATGAAAATCGCCGTTTGATCCAGGCGGTGACCGAATCCCTCTAACGGGCATTCCAACCCTGAGGGACCTTGATGATCGTTCCCAGGCTTATGCGAACACGTCGGACCGGGGCAATACCAACTGCGTTAAACGCGTCGAAGGAGGTCAAACTGACGCCTTTCAATCTTGCTGTTCAGCGGGAAAACACCGGAGGTTTCTCCTTTTAGCGGCTAAAGCGAGTAAGCGGGCCATAAAAAAATCGCTGTGTGGCAACACAGCGGTTTCTTCATCGGCTTTTTGCAGCCCTCAGCCCAGCACTTCCAGTCCTTTTTCTGCTACCAGATTCAGCAGTTTCAGCGATGGGCCGTTAGGATGTTTCTGCCCTTGCTCCCACTTTTGCACCGTTGATACGCTCGTATTGAGATAGGCCGCGAACACTGCCTGACTGGCCTTGTTTTGGGTTCTGATACGCCTGATCTGCACGGCGGTATATTCCTTTATCGGTGGTAGACAGAGCGCATCGAACTCGCGCATCGTGACATCATTCATTAAACCCGCATCATGAAGGTCCTTCGCTCCTTCATGCACCACTTTCAGGATTGACTTATCCATCGCTCTCTACCTCGAATAACACACCTTCTTTCACCGCTTTATCCAGATCTTTTTCACTATAACTCAGCAAGACAGCGGCGTAGGCTTTTAAAGCCTTCAGCTCTTTTGCGCTGATATTGGCCCGGGCATTTTTCGCAAAGCCGTAAATGAAGAAGACCTTGTCGCCCACTCGATAAGCGATCAAGGTTCTTGCCCCACCGCTTTTACCCCGGCCTGCCAGTGCAACACGCTTTTTCACCACTTGACCGCCCAGGTCAGCATCGATCAGACCCTGTTCCATCTCATCAACCGCCGTGCGCAAGGACTCATCATCCATGCCCTCCTTTGCCGCCCACTTGTTGAACGCCTTGTTCTTAAATATCCGCATTGTCTGCACTTGCTGTGATATTCTTGAGTATAGCACCTAGTGCCACATACAGAACACCCTCATTTAGCCGCTGAAGTGGCCCCAGGTAAAGAGGAACTCGAAGACCCATCGCAAGTGCTTAGCAGAGCACCATTTCATGTTGATAGTCACGCTTGATCCGCCGCACGTACTCCTGCCATTCATCGCCGAGTCGATCACAGGCGTCCACCTCGTCCGGGTAACTGGCCGGCAAGAACTCCCGGTGATTCAATAACTAGTCGGACACCCATGCTAAGAAAGTCTCCTACAAAATCTATTTCAACAGCTTTAACAGTCGCCGTAGATCCCTGCCATACAAAGTCTGAAAGATATGCAGACCACCGCCTGTTGCACCACTTTGACTTCGACGCCCGTGATGCCGATCGGGCGTTGTTGGCCTTTTGCTTTGGGAATTCCCTGGCGTAGTACTGCGCGGATTCGGTAGCGGCATGCTGAAAACGTTTTCACACGACCAACTTCGGACATTCCATCCCCGTGCGTGGGGTACCGTCAACCCAACGGTTTGCTCGTGTAACCCTAAGTAACCTAATTAGCGTGGCGCCCCTTCAGCGATATCACGGCACTTGTGCGGCTTCCACGGCATCACGCGCCTGCTGCCCAAGGCGCGCACGTTCGTGACCGGTGGATCCGAGCCAATTCGGGATGAGTGCGCCTTGCGAAGCAAAATGCTCGACGTGCACCACAACAACATTGCCATCCGTATAGGCAACGTCGTTGATCCATCGCCAATTCCCTGGCCGTACTTCGCTGTATAGCTTGAACGACTCCCTGACGTAATTGAGCTTCGTGCCCAATCCGAACATCACCACGAGGCGAGTCTTCCCGGGAAGATTGGCCAGATGCTCGCGCACGCAGTTGCTTGCAACCGTTCGACCAAAACATGTCGCAACGAATTTGTCGAGCATTCCACCACCGCTACCCTTCCAGGTACCGCTCTTGTCGTCGTATCGCTCTACTGTGCACCGGATAAGCGAGCCAAAGTGAAACCTCCCACCCGTGTCCGCGATGGCCCTGTCCACTGCGGTGACCGGATCTGCGCTAGCGGGAATGTTCAAAACACCCACATGGGACAGAATCTTGGCCACATTCTTCCGACTGCCTTTGTAGGCGATCTCGTTATGGGGTGTATTGGCTAACGCACCTGCTTGCGTTGGGCCTTTCGAAAAACCGAGAACGACGACTTGGGGCTCGGCGTTTCCCCACGCCAGTGGATTCGCAGTGATACGCCATCCGCTATCGCCGGTCTTGTGCTGGTCGAACTCCACCGGGGCTGAGTCTTTGAAGCAACGGTTGCAATCGATTCGACCGTGTTTTGGCAATGTGTCCATCTTGTTCAATTTTCCTTGTGAATGTCAGCAGGTGTACTGGGTTGTTCGGATCTTTACGTTCTGGTGCATAGCTGTGACCAGTTTGTCCGATTCACCCAGAACCAAGGTAACGCCTCCAATTTTGTCGATCGCCTTACGCAGGTCGGCCAATAGTTTATTTGGAATATAGGCAATATTGGCGCCGCCCTTCTGGTAGCGAAAATCACCGAACTCCCGGATCAGCCGCTCTTGTAGATCACTGATCCCTCGATCCTGCATGCGCTGCTTAGCATGCAACGTCTTTTCTGGCTGCCGTTTGGCAAGCAGCGTGCCTCTTTTATTCACCATCGCCATTACCTCAGTGATGGCGTTCAACGATGGACTTGAGTTGCTCAGCGAAGAAGATTCGCATCACAGCGTCAAGCAGATCGTTGCGTTCCACCATGTAAAAGTCTGCAAGGGCATAAACACTATCAATCGGAAGCGTGAAAACGCCTGCTTCGATTTCGGCAAGTGTTTCGGCGTTTACGAATGAGGAGGATGCGTCAGTCTCGTCCAACTCGACTTTCTTTCTTTGGTCGGCAAGAAACGCACCAAACTCAGTAGCGGACGAGACAGAAGAAAGATCCTTTTCTGCATCAGAAAGGTAACGCGTGGGTGTGTATCCCTTGCGTGTACGAAGCCACTTGAGCGCGGATTTGTTCAAAATATATGTCCGACCCTGGAATTTTTCCGTTTCCAACTCTCTGGCGCTAACGGCATTGCGCACGGTCCGATGATCAACACCAGCCAAAAGAGCAAGCCTATTGAGTTCAATATTGTTGCCGTCATCAAGCCCGAAACGTGCATCACCGAGTTCGAGAACTTCGAACCAATCATCGCTTGGGCCAACATTTTCAGATTGGAGCAACTTCAGAATATCGGCAGCCCGGATCACTACCGTGGTGGCACTGTCGCTAGCGCTGTATTCACCTGCAGGGTGGAGTAGTCCGTCGACCGCGTAGTCATAAAGCTCTTCCAGTGCCGACCAAGCTGGCAGTGACTTTACGTGACCTCTTGCGACTTCATCGCCCTTAGGAGTCTGGAGCGCGTCCTTGTTTATCCCAAACAACTGGTCACAGATCGAGCCAGACTCGAGACCGAACTCGGCTTCAATGAGCGGAAACACCTCAGCAGCGGTGTCGAAGAAATTATTGAATAGCGATTCTTTATTGTATTTGGCCACTTCTATTCTCCTATCAGAAAGCCAATGGATCAGTTATTTCAGTCTTGCCGGTTAGTAGATCACTTTAAATGCATGATATATGAATATTTCCATCTATTTTTCACATGTAGGATAGTCCGCGGTTTACAAGATGTCAATAATATCGTGAAGTTTTCATAGTAATTTTCATTACTGAAATACACTAAAGTGCAGCATGTTAATTTAACCTGCTGGATTTCTTGCAATTTATCTGGTGCGTTATGATCTGTGGCTTTCCGCTACGGATGATTAGGTGCAGCCTATCCAATTTCAGCAACTGTGCTTTCGGTCATATTGGCGGTAAAGGACGCGATCTCACGTCTATGGCTTCGTAAGTTGGGATACGCGGTTCCCCAACCTGCTGGTCACCCAGACCCTATCCAAGTCCCGCTCCCTGGCCGGCATGCGAATCGGTCTGGCGTTCGGCCACGAGGAACTGATCGAGGCCCTGGTGCGGGTCAAGGACAGTTTCAATTCCTATCCCCTCGATCGGCTGGCCTCCAGCGCAGCCATCGCCTCCTATGAGGATGAGGCGTATTTCCTGGAGATCCGCAGCCAGATCATGCTGGCCCGGGACTGGGTGACCCAAGAACTGCGTGCCCTCGATTTCGAGGTCCTGCCCTCCTCGGCCAACTTCGTCTTCGCCTCACCACCTGACGGGGATGCCGCAGGCCTGGCCGCCCGCCTGCGTGAGCATGGGGTGATCGTGCGTCACTTCCGTCAACCGAGGATCGAATCCTACCTGCGCATTACCATCGGTACGCCGGAGGAAAACCGACGCCTGATCCAGGCCGTGACTACTTCATTGGTCTGACGCGGTTTGCAGAACCCCGGATTTCATCTGTTCAACAACGATAAAAAACGGTAGGTTAGACGTCACGTAAATAAAGGAGTATTTATCATGAAAGGATTCAAATCCCACCTCATTTGGGCGCTTTGGGCGATTTCCGCCCAAGCACTTGCCACACAGATCAATCATGAAGGTAATGGACAGGCCGCCCTGCTGCCCTACTTCACAATCAATAACAACTTCATCACCAATTTCACAGTCACCAATACCACTGATCGATTCAAAGCCGTGCGGGTTCGTTTGCACGATTCGCACATCTCGGCAGACCTGTTGAATATCAATCTCTATCTCAGCCCCCATGACGTTTGGAACGCCACACTACGCCGTGACATCAACAGCGGCCGTCCCAATCTCATAACCGAAGACAACTCCTGCAGCTATCCGGAAAATTCGTTATTGCAGGCTGGAATCACATTGCAAAACCCCTACGCAGAGGTTCCCGATTCAGCCCTGACCGAGGGCTACATTGAAATCATTGAAATGGGAGATATTGCGGATGGGGAGGGGCCGGCAGACGACGGCGGTTATGTTGCGGAAATCGCCATCAGCGGTACTGCCGATGGCATTGCCACGGCCGAAGACCGATCAATTGTCGCAGGCCTTTTACAGGACTACAGCGGCGTACCTGCGGATTGTACTGTGGTCGCCGACGCCTGGTCAGCGGGCAGTGCGAACGCAGCGACGGTTAATGGCTTTGAGCCCGGAACGCTGAATGAAGACGGTATCGCCTCAGAGAACGGTGACCCGGCGCTGCCCTATGACAGTTCTCTTAATGCGGGACTGGTGGCCCCGAGTGGCGGGATCAGTGTATACGACATCTTGATCGATGTTGCTCAGGGCGCGGCGTTCGTTGAACAGGCGGTTCACATCGACCATTACACCACGGTGGCCCAGCACTACCTGCCGGATGACCCGGTCCACTATCGACTGCCCTCACTGGCCTCCGGGAACGTACGTGAGGCCTTTATCACCAACTCGCTGGGGGATGCCCGTAAGGGGGATACCTTTCCACTGACCGAGTACGATACCGGGGCACTGCAGGACATATCGCCCCTGCCGTCGGTGCCCATGGGTTCAAACCCTCTGCCGGTCGCAGCGGCCCTGAGCGCAGAAACGCTGGACGCACCCTATTTCGTTGAATCGAATATCAACGGGATGACCGACATCGTGATGACCTATCCCATGCGAAAATACGGGATCTACAACTCCAGCACCTTGACCAACCAAAGGGATCCCGCCGCGCCTGCCTGTACCGGCAGTCTGAACGACGGCGTGGATGATGGTCAGGCGGTCTACCTGGCCTCCGTGGACGCAACGGTACAGGATTATCCTCATGACACTGAAGGCGCGGCTTGCCTGAATGCGGGGTTTCCAATCTCGAGTTGGGGACACGATGACGGTCAGATATTCGATCCGCGCATGCAGGTGACCGCCTATGACTATGAGAACAGTGAATTCAGATTTACCGAGGGCAGTACCATACTGGTGCCCGGTTATGCCTATCCCTATCTCGAATTCGGTCATAACATGGCACTGCTGCAAGGGGTCAATGTCATCAATGTAAAAGCCCTGGAGAGCGGGTACCTACAACTATTTGGCACACCCCATGAGAATTACCCCGCCTTTCTGGAGCTTCCCTATAATCTGCATGCCGGCTGGCTGAATGTTGTATTCGACAGCCGGTACGACTATCAGAGTAACAGCGAGGTCAGCGCCCTGACTGAACCCGTTGGAGGCTTGGGCAGCAGCGTCACCAATTCATGGCGCGGGGTCCCGGTAATCGGATTTGCCGCCATGTACAGTGAAATCAGTGCAAACTCTGTAGGTGAGACGATTGAACTGGGGATACACAAACCACGCGATTGAAGCAGGTCCGGGTCAGTCCGGGCGCGCTGAAACGCACCCGGACTGTCACATTCCCAAGCAGCTTTCATTGCTGCAATCGCCAGCCCTGCACGGATTCAAACCTCAGCCAGCAGACGGTCGATCATGGACTCCGCCTGCCCCAGGTA
>JBEVWC010000015.1:0-17746 GCA_040506775.1 Candidatus Thiodiazotropha sp. | reverse complement strand
ACTTGTACGTCGTTCTAGGGCCTGGTTTTGGCATCGGTAGACTCTCCTGACTAGTTAGTTCAGGGTGTCCACTAAACCGTAGGAACTATCGAGGGGATTCGCAATTTTGGTTAGGTCGTGCACGGGTACTAATAGTAGGTCGGGTTAGCGCAGCGTAACCCGACGAACAGCGTTATTTACTACATGTCGGGTTACGCTGCGCTAACCCGGCCTACAATTCCCGATTAATCGAGGCGTGCGCAAAGCGCACTCCACAACTAAAAACTCAAAACTCTCTCAAGGAGCTGTGGCCTTGCGAACATGCTCCGCAAACTCCCCGGCAGGCTTGAAACCCACCACCCGGTAAGGTTTGCGTTCCTCACCGTCGCTGCCGTAAAAGATGATCGCCGGCGGCCCGGGCAGGCCGAAGTGCTTTTGCAGCAAGGCCTGGTCCACCTCGTCATTGTCCGTGACATCCGCCTGCAGCAGCCGGGTGCCAGCGAGTGCGCTGATTACCTGGGGATCGCTGAAGGTGTATTTTTCCATCTCTTTACAGGAGACACACCAGTCCGCGTAGAAATCCAGCATCACCGATTCCCCGGCCGCGGAGGCGGAGGCGACCTCCTGCTGCAGATCCTCGAGGCTCTTGATCCGTTTGAAGCTCAGCTCCTGGTGCGCGGCGGCGCTGCCACCCGCCCCTGAGAAGGCAACTCCCCGCAGGGGTTGCAGGGGGTCCTTGCCGCCGGCCGCGGTGCCCACCAGCATCAGTGCGCCGTACACCAGCATGGCAAAGCCCAGGCCTTTCCACAGCTTCTGCCAGCCGCTGGCCTCGATCTCCAGATGCTGCAATGCCCCCATGTAGACGCCTGAAACGATCAGCAGCAAACCCCACAGCAGCATTGCCACTTCAGCGGGGACGATGCGCTCCAGCATGAGGATTGCCACGCCCAGCATGGCCACGCCGAATACCCCCTTGACCGCATCCATCCAACTGCCCGCGCGGGGCAGCAGCTTGCCGGCGGAGGTGCCGATGGCAATCAGCGGTGCGCCCATACCCATGCTCAGGGCAAACAGGGCGAGACCGCCGAGCAGGGCGTCACCGGTCTGACCGATATAGATCAGTGCCCCGGCCAGGGGCGGGGCGACACAGGGTCCCACGATCAGGGCGGAGAGAAAACCCATGATCGCAACGCCGATCAGGGATCCCCCTTTCTGCTTGTTACTCACCTCGGTCAGGCGGCTTTGCAGGCTGCTCGGCAGTTGCAGGTCGTAGAAGCCGAACATGGAGAGCGCCAGCAACACGAACACCAGGGAGAAGGCGGAGAGTATCCAGGGGTTCTGGAAATAGGCCTGCAGGTTGCCACCGAACAGTCCTGCCAGGACTCCGGCGAAGGTGTAGGTGAGGGCCATGGACAGCACATACACCAGGGAAAGGACGAATGCCTTGCGGGTGGTGATCTGGTCTCCTTGTCCGGCGATGATGCCCGACAGGATGGGGATCATGGGAAAGATGCACGGGGTGAAGGCCAGCCCCAGCCCAAGCAGGAAGAATACTCCCACGATCACCAGGGTCGAACTGCCCTTGAGGGTGTCGGCGATCTCGTCGACTTCGGACAATGCCGGTGGCTCCGCGTTGGCGGGACCGGTGCTGGCCGGGGCGAGGGACTCACTGGCCTGGGCCTGTGAAATGCCGGGCAGGGACAGGGTGAACTGCTGGGTCATCGGCGGGTAGCAGACCCCGATCTCTGCACAGCCCTGAAATTTGGCCTCCAGGACAATCTCCTGGGGTTCCGTAGCACTGCGTACCAGGGGCAGGTTGAGGTCGATTTCATCGTGGTAGACCGCGACATCCCCGACCGAGCCGTCCGGGCGGATTGAGTCTTCCTTGATCTCCGGTTGCGGCAACTCATACTGGGCGATCTCCACCCCGTCGCCCTGAGGCAGGGAGAGCTGGATCTTGTCCTGGTAGAGATAGGTGCCTTCCGCGATCGACCAGTAGAGACGCAGGTGGGTGCCATCCACGACTTCGGCGCTCAGGCGGTAGGCCTCTTCCGGGTCGAGCAATTCGTCCTCCCCGGCATCGTTGAACAGGTTGCTGTTGTCGTTCAGGGGCAGGTCATTGGCGGCCGCTGGGGCGCTGACAGCCATCGCTTCAGCCGTTTCTGAAATTGGCAGCAGGGCGAGGCGGATCTCCTGCATGTGAGGTGGGAAACAGATACCCTGATCGGCACATCCCTGGGAACGAGCCTTCAACAGCAGGGTGTCCTGGGAGCCCCGGGCGCGCTGGATGGGGATTTCCGCACTTGCCTTGTTACGGTAGATCGAGACCTTGCCGAAGAACTCATCCTCTTTGACCTTGGCCTCAGACAGTCGGGGCTGGCCAAGTTCGATGCCAACCGCGTCCGTTTCGAAACGGACCTTGTCCCGATAAAGATAGTAGCCGTCGGCAATCTCCCATTCGACGAGCAGGCGATCCCCGGACAGGGGCTTGCCAGAAATCTGAAAGGCCTGGTCCGGCATCAGCAGGTCATCTTCGTTGAATGCGTACAGGCCCGTGCCTGTGATACCCGCCAACAACAGGAGCAGGACGATCTTGTTGATTAGTCTGTGCATCTCTCCACCCAGTCAATATAGGCATCCAGCCCCTGTTCTACAGGGACTGCGATGATTTCCGGAAGTTCATAGGGATGTTCCGCCCGGAGGGCCGATTCACACGCCTGATAACGCTGCCGGGTCGTTTTGATCAGCATCTGGATCTCATCCGCTGTTTCGGTTTGTCCCTGCCATCGGTAGATCGAGGTGACAGGTGATGAAAGGCTGACGCAGGCGGCCAGACCCTTTTCCACCAGATGTTTTGCGAGACGTTCGGCTGTAGTCCGGTCGGGCGCAGTGCAAAGGATCAGCAGGGCAGGTGTCGGCATGCGCCGAAAATACACCATACGACCGCGCCAGGCAAAAGCGCTTCATGGCTCATTATGGGAAACCACAGGGCCTTGTGGGGTTAGACGGAATGCGCTGTTTGCATACCTCCAGTGATCATGTTCCAGAGGGCGGTCACACAATCGCAGTCGTGTGGAGGCTTGATTTCAATGTTGGGAATTCGATGACCTGTCACAATCCATCATTCTGGCCATAATTAGGTATTGAGCTGATAGTGGTTGATGATCCGAGACAGGAATTTCTCATGAAAGTGTTTCTTGAATGGCTGGACGATTGGTACCTGGGATTGGAGGCAATCGATGATCAGCACGTTCATCTCGCCGGGCAGCTCAACGTGATTGCGGCCGCGATGGAAGAGTCGGGTGATGAGGTTGATGTGTTGGGACTGGTGGGACAACTGCTCGAGGAAACCCGTCAGCATTTCAGTGATGAAGAGTCGGTGATGCGGGATCATGAATACCCGGAACTGATTGAACATCACCGGGAGCACATCATGCTGTTGGCCGAATTACAGGAGTTCCTTCGGGACGTGGACGAAGGGGTGCGGCAGTTCGACTACGAGGCCCTGGTCTCACTCAAGCACTGGCTGATCAACCACGTCATCGACAGTGACATGGCTTTCGCCCGTTATCTGAATAAGCCCGGATAGGATTTCTGCGGCACCAGTCATTGAAAGCACTCACCGCGCGGGTGCTGAGCGGTAGTGTGGCGGGTGATACCGGAATCGGCTCTGCACCATCCCGGCGTGAGGCCGGGATGGTGTCGCCTAATCAGTCGCCAACCTTGAGTCGACCGCCTTTGCCCAGGCCGCCCTTGACTGTTTGGGCCTTGTAGTTTCTCAGAGCCTTGACCATCTGGTTGAAGGAGTCGGCGAATGCCGCGGTGATGACCTTACCCTCGGGGGTGTCGGTGAATGCGCCGGCACTGCCCCACTTGCCGCCACCCCAAAGACCTCCGAAGAGTTTGAAATCGAAGTTGCTGGCGTTGCCCACCGATGAGGAGACCTGCACGCCGGAGCGGTTGTCGATCAGCAGCAGGGTGGTGGCCGCTTCGTTCTGGGAGAGGCCTCCGGCCAGTCTGCCGAGGCGGTAATTACCCAGCAGACCACCCACCGCTGCGCCCAGACCCCCGGTACCCTGCTCGGAGAACTGGATGCTTGGATTCATGGTGTAGTCCGCGGCGACCATCTGGCCCTTCTTGAAGTTGCTGCCTTCGCGGAGTTCTCCGGAATTCATCAGCGCGCGTTCCTGCATCATGTTGTTCATGGCGCGGCCCCGCTCCACCACTACGAAACAGTTGGACTGCTGGATCATCATGCGCAGCACTGGGACCGTGGTGCCCAGACTCGGATAGGTTCTGCGATAGGTTGCCCACCAGGGAGCGCTCTGGTCCTCGACCACGGCCAGGGTGCCGAGGGTTTCATCGCAGTGCTCCAACTGGCTGTTGGCGCCTTCCGAGGTTTCGCCCCCAGCGGCGCCGGTCACGGTATTGCCGCTCGAACCGCCCATGGTCGGCATGGTGCCTCCGCAGCCGCTCAGCAGAATCAGGGCCGCCGTGGTCAGACCGATCCACACCGAACTCCCTGATTTGGCCATGCTCTTAATCTTAGGTGTCATTGTCATCATTCGTCCCCTACATGAAATGTGTTTACATAATAGCGGTCTGAAACGCAGTCCGCATCTGCTTTTGTCTGCTTCGGAGGGGTGTTTGCGATAGCGTCCGTCCCGCTCCTGCGGTACTTGGTTCGGTGTCGGGTGAATTCTTTGGTTTAGTCACGTAAGCTGTTTGTCATGAATCCAATTATTCTCTTTTTTGCGCTGTTTGTGGGTATTCCGCTGGTCGAGCTCTACTTCCTGATCAAGGTGGGGTCTCAGATCGGCGCCCTGCCAACCCTGTTTTTGACAATTTTCACCGCCCTGCTGGGTGGCTGGATGGTGCGGCGCCAGGGGCTGGCCACGCTCACCCGGGTGCGCGATGCGATGAACCGGGGCGAGGTGCCGGCCTTCGACATGATGGAGGGTGCGGTGCTTCTGGTGTGCGGGTTCATGCTCCTGCTGCCCGGTTTCATCACCGACATCGTCGGCTTCATCTTCCTCATTCCCTGGGTGCGCCGCTGGTTGCTGACCGTAGGGTTGCTCAACAGTGGTGTGATGCGCCCCGGGGGGCGTCCGGGGGGACCCGGACAGCCCGCGCAGGGTGAGACACGGGTGATCGAGGGGGAATTCCGCCGGGACGACGAGGACCGGAGCTGACCCCCCGAAGGGTTCAGGGATAAATTTCCGGCACGAAGGTCTGGTCGGACATCGGGGGGCGCACATAGCCGGTGTCGGCGGCTCGATGAGGCAGCTCGATGGGTTCCGGGGTGAGATCCTCGTAGGGTATCTGGCTCAGCAGATGTGCAATGCAGTTGAGTCGGGCATGCATCTTGATGTCCGAGTTGACCACGAACCAGGGTGCCTGCTTGATATCGGTATGCGCGAACATATCGTCTTTCGCTTTGGAATACTCCAGCCAGCGGGAGCGGGACTCCAGGTCCATGGGGCTGAGTTTCCAGCGCTTGTGAGGTTCTTCCAGGCGGCTCTGGAAGCGTTTTTCCTGCTCCTCGTCAGAGACAGAAAACCAGTACTTGAGCACAATGATCCCGGAGCGCACGAGCATGCGTTCGAACTCCGGACAGGAACGCAGAAACTCCTGGTACTCGTCGTCGGTGCAGAATCCCATGACCTTCTCCACGCCCGCCCGGTTGTACCAGCTGCGGTCGAACAGCACCATTTCGCCGGCGGCGGGCAGGTGAGGGACATAGCGTTGGAAATACCACTGGGTCTTCTCCCGCTCGGTGGGTGCGGGCAGTGCGACGACCCGGCAGATGCGGGGGTTCAGGTGCTGGGTGATGCGCTTGATAACACCGCCCTTGCCGGCGGCATCCCGACCTTCGAAGATCACCACCACTTTCAGACCCTGCTCCTTGATCCACTCCTGCAGCTTGACCAGTTCCAGCTGCAGTTTGAACAGTTCCTTGTCGTAGATTTTGCGGTTGATCTTGCGCGGTTTTTCGGATGTATTCTCGACCGGCGCGGCTTCGACAGCCTTGGTTTTGTCGGTCTTCTTCTTATCTTTCTTTTCGGTTTTTGAATCCCCCATCTTGCCCCCCTGAAGAATGTGGAAATGCCGGATGACTCACTATTATCACACAGATTTCCCCGGGGTGGAGCATACTCGAGGCATTGTTTGACTTTAATTTATATCAATACCACTGTGCTGAGTTGTGCGCCGGGGTGTCCGCTGCACTGACATGGGGCATGGACATAAAAAATTCTTCTGTGTGACCTTGACTCTCCCATATTTGCCTCTATTATTAGCACTCAGTTTAAGCGAGTGCTAACAATCTTGCCGGCCTGACCGGACAGGATTTCCAATTCAAAAACAGCAAAATTTTTTTAGGAGAATCAGTCGATGAATATTCGTCCGCTGCACGATCGTGTAATCGTTCGCCGTATGGAAGAAGAGCGTACCAGCCCGGGTGGCATCGTGCTGCCTGACGCCGCTACCGAGAAGCCGGTTCAGGGCGAAGTGCTGGCTGTCGGCAACGGCAAAATCACTGAGAGCGGCGATGTACGTCCTCTGGAAGTCAAAGTGGGTGACAAGGTTCTGTTCGGCAAGTACTCCGGCACCGAAGTGAAAGTCGGTGGCGAAGAGGTACTGGTGATGCGCGAAGAAGACATCATGGGTGTGATCGAGGGCTGACCCTCTCTACCCGTACCACGCAAGCAGGCCTGGCCTGCAGACGAATCTCAACAAGATCCCAAGGAAAACAGACATGAGTGCAAAAGAAGTAAAATTTGGTGATGACGCCCGTCAACGAATGATGAAGGGTGTGAACATCCTGGCCAACGCGGTTAAAGTCACACTCGGACCGAAAGGCCGTAACGTGGTGCTGGAGAAGAGCTTTGGCGCCCCGACCGTCACCAAGGACGGCGTTTCCGTGGCCAAAGAGATCGAACTCTCCGACAAGTTCGAGAACATGGGCGCACAGATGGTCAAAGAGGTTTCCTCCCAGACTTCCGATGTGGCCGGTGACGGCACCACCACCGCAACCGTGCTGGCCCAGGCCCTGGTGCGTGAAGGTCTGAAGGCGGTTGCCGCCGGCATGAACCCGATGGATCTCAAGCGCGGTATCGACAAGGCCGTTGTGGCCGCCGTGGAAGAGCTGAAGAAGATCTCCCGTCCCTGCTCCAACGACAAAGAGATTGCCCAGGTGGGCACCATCTCCGCCAACTCCGATGCCAACGTGGGTGACATCATCGCCGAGGCGATGCAGAAAGTTGGCAAAGAAGGCGTCATTACCGTGGAAGAGGGTTCCGCGCTGCAGAACGAACTCGACGTGGTCGAGGGCATGCAGTTCGATCGCGGCTACCTCTCCCCCTACTTCGTGACCAACCAGCAGAGCCAGAGCGCCGAACTGGACGATCCCTACATCCTGCTGCACGACAAGAAGGTTTCCAACATCCGTGAACTGCTGCCGGTTCTCGAAGGCGTTGCCAAAGCGGGCAAGCCCCTGCTGATCATCGCCGAGGACGTGGAAGGCGAGGCTCTGGCCACCCTGGTGGTGAATAACCTGCGCGGTATCGTCAAAGTCACCGCGGTCAAGGCTCCGGGTTTCGGCGATCGCCGCAAGGCCATGCTGCAGGATATCGCCATCCTGACCGGTGGCACCGTGATCTCCGAAGAGGTCGGTCTGTCTCTCGAGAAGGCCACCCTGGATGACCTGGGCAATGCCAAGAAAGTCACCATCTCCAAAGACGAGACCACGATCATCGACGGTGCCGGTTCCGAAGCCGACATCAAGGCCCGGGTCGAGCAGATCCGTGCCCAGATCGAGGAGACCTCCTCCGACTACGATCGCGAGAAACTCCAGGAGCGGGTTGCCAAGCTCGCCGGCGGTGTGGCCGTGATCAAAGTAGGCGCCGCCACGGAAGTGGAAATGAAAGAGAAGAAGGCGCGTGTGGAAGACGCCCTGCACGCGACCCGCGCGGCCGTGGAAGAGGGTGTGGTCCCCGGCGGTGGCGTGGCTCTGGTGCGTGCTCTGAACGCCATCCATGAAGTTACCGGCGAAAATCATGACCAGGACGTGGGCATCGGTATCGCACGTCGGGCCATGGAAGAGCCGCTGCGCCAGATCGTGGCCAATGCGGGTGGTGAGCCTTCGGTGGTCCTCGACAAGGTACGTGGCGGCGATGGCAACTACGGCTTCAATGCCGGCAATGACACCTACGGTGACATGATGGAGATGGGTATCCTGGATCCCACCAAGGTGACCCGTTCCGCGCTGCAGAACGCCTCCTCGGTGGCTGGTCTGATGATCACCACCGAGTGCATGGTGGCGGAAGAGCCGAAGGACGAAGCGGCGGCTCCGCCGATGGGTGACATGGGCATGGGCGGCATGGGTGGAATGATGTAATTCCCCTACGCCCTGATCCGGCGCTCGAAAAACCCGCCTTCCCAGGAAGGCGGGTTTTTTTATGCGTGACTATTTATTACAGATTAACGTTTAAAAATTTGGGAATAAGGTCGCTATACCTGTCATGACGATCAATGTTTAACCCGCCCCGGAGAATTTGGGTGTTTGCGCGGAGGGACCCGTTTGCACATTAGAGGACGCCTTCATGTTTCGTAATATTGGAATCTCACTCAGGTTTGTGATTGCCACCGTTCTGGCGGTCGTGCTTGTACTGGCCATCACCTTGTATACCACCTTCAGCTATATGAGCGGCATGCTGCATGATGCGGAGCAGAACGAGGTCAGTGAGATTTTCGAGAATGTGGTTGCCGGGGTGGAATCCGAGGGCCGTGTGGCCCGCGCCATGAGTGCCCTGGTGGCGGGTATACCTGAGGTCCAGGAGGCGTTTGCCGCGCGTGACCGCGAGACTCTTTCGGAGCTCTTCGCACCCGGTTTCGACACCCTGAAGAAGAAATACGGGGTGCGCCAATTCCAGTTCCATACCCCGCCGGCCACCTCCTTCCTGCGGGTCCACAAGCTGGAAAAATTCGGCGATGATCTCTCCTCCTTCCGTCACACCGTGGTGGAGGCCAACCAGAACAACCGGGAAATTCAGGGTCTGGAAGTCGGTGTCGCGGGTTTGGGTGTGCGCGGTATGGTGCCGGTCAGCTACCAGGGCAAACATCAGGGTACGGTGGAGTTTGGCATGTCCTTCGGTCAGGCCTTTTTCGATGATTACGCCAAACACCATGAGGTGGATCTGGAACTTTTCATCAACCGGGAGGGTAAGCTTGACCGTTTTGCCACCACCATGGCGGACAACAACCTGGTGTCCACTGATGCGATGCTGGGGTTGAAGAAGGGTGAGCATGTATTCGGTTTTGGTGATCTGAAGGGCACCTCTGTGGCCTATTACGCCGCCACCGTGGCTGACTATTCCGGAAATCCGCTGGGGGTCATGATCGTAGCCAAGGACCGCACAGCGTATGCGGAGTCCATCTCCAATCTCTCCTTGATGATCCTTGGACTGGGTCTGGCGTCAGCGGCGGTGATCGGTGTGCTGGTGTGGCTGATCAGCCGCGGTGTGGTCAAACCCATCTGCGAGGCGGCCATGGCGATGGAAGGTATTGCCTCAGCGGAAGGTGATCTCACGGTTCGCATGAATGAGGCGGGCAAGGACGAGGTGTCCCGACTCTCCAGGGCCTACAACCAGTTTGCAGATAAGACAGAGCGGATGATTCGCAGTGTCGCGCGTCATGCGGGCAATCTGAGTATCCATAGCGGTCAGTTTGCCTCGCTGTCGGAACATACCACCCGGGGAATCCGTATCCAGCATGAGCAGACCACCCAGGTGGCCACCGCGATGACCGAGATGTCGGCCACGGTGCATGATGTGGCGCAGAACACCACCCAGACCGCCGAGGCGGCCCGTCAGGCGGACCTCCAGGCGAACGCGGGACGCCAGGTGGTGAAGGACGTCTCGGGCAGTATCGACACCCTGGCCCGGGAAGTGGGCCGGGCGGTGGATACCGTGCGCCATGTGGAGCAGGACAGCGAGCGGATTGGCTCAGTGCTGGATGTGATCCGCGGGATTGCCGACCAGACCAACCTGCTGGCCCTTAACGCGGCCATCGAGGCGGCCCGGGCCGGTGAACAGGGGCGTGGCTTCGCAGTGGTCGCGGACGAGGTGAGAACCCTGGCAAAACGCACCCAGGATTCCACAGAAGAGATCCAGGAGATGATCGAAAGCCTGCAGTCCGGGGTGCGCAACACCGTGAGTGTGATGGAAACCAGCCAGGAGAAGGCGGCGACCAGTGTCGAACAGGCCGGACGTGCCTACGAGTCCCTCGAAGAGATCAACCGGGTGGTTGAAACCATCACCCATATGAGCACCCAGATCGCCACTGCCGCCGAGGAGCAGAGCGCGGTGGCGGAGGACATCAACCGCAGCATCGTCGAGATCAAGCACATCGCCGATGAAACCTCCCAGGATTCCGAGAAAACCTACGATGCCACCCAGGAGATGTCTGCCGAGATTAGCGAGCTCTCCAAGCTGCTGGAGCAGTTCAAGGTGGGGGATGAGCATGCCAAGCAATTGCAGCAGGCGATGGTGGCGCACCTGAGTTGGAAGAACAAGGTTCGTGGTTTCCTGGATGGCAAGGGCTCCCTGGATGAGCGTGTCGCCTTCGATCACACCCAGTGCAGTTTTGGTCAATGGTATAACCAGGTCGGCCGGGAACAGCTGGCGCACATCAGCGAGATCTCACAGTTGGAGAAACCTCACCGGGAATTGCACGAAACGATCCGTCGGGTGGTGGAATTGAAGCGCCAGGGCAATACAGAAGCCGCAGAACAGGAGTATATGCGGGTCGGAACGATGTCCGAAGAGGTTGTGAAATTGATGCAGGTCATTCGTAACAAGCTCAAATAGTCCTGACTTGAGAACACCCGCCCCCGGGGTAACCCCGGGGGCATTTTTTTGTGTCAAGGTATCCCCCAGATAGGGTAAAGACCGGGCTGCATAGTGGCGGGTTGTGCGGGCGCCGATTGACAGCGTTGGGTTCCAAAGGCAGACTGAACCCGACTCTCAGTTTGATGAGGGAATATGCCGTTTACCGGCCGGATCAGCTGCAGGATCGCGACGACCGGCTGATCGAATCCCCGTCTCAGAACGCCGAGTGGGCGCAAGGGAGTGTATCGCCCAGTGGTCATCTGTCAGCTATGAAAAAGATTCTCGTCGTTCAGTATTCCCAAACCGGTCAGCTTTCCCGAATCGTCGATGCCCTGTGCCGGCCGTTGGCCGACTCGCCGGATATCGAACTGCATGTGGAGACCCTTCAGCCACTCAAATCCTTCCCCTACCCCTGGCCGTTTTTCGAGTTTCTGGATGTGTTTCCGGAGTGCGTCTACCTGGATCCGCCGCCGTTGCAGCCACTCAGTGTGGATGCGGACTATCCGGCCGATCTGGTGATCCTCGCCTACCAGGTGTGGTTCCTGGCGCCGGCCCCGCCGATCACCGCTTTCCTGCAAAGCCCGGAAGCTCAGGCCCTGCTCAGGGACAAGCCGGTGATTACCCTGATCGGCTGCCGCAATATGTGGACCCGGGCCCAGGAGACCCTGAAGGGGTTGCTGGATGACTGTGGCGCCCGATTGCTCGATAATGTGGTCTTGACCGATCAGGGCTCCAGCCTGGCGACCTTCGTCACCACCCCCCGCTGGTTGTGGACCGGACGCAAGAATGCCTTCTGGGGATTTCCCCCTGCCGGGGTCTCTGAACAGGACATTTCAGCAAGCTGCCGCTTTGGTAAGGCCATCCAGGCAGGGCTGCTCGAAGATGCGGAGCGCGGAACCGGGCCGATGCTGCACGGTCTCGGCGCGGTAAATGCGGACGTCAGCCTGATCCAGTCGGAGAAGGCCGGCTATCGCAGCTTTCTGGTATGGGGCAAGCTGCTGCGCCGGGTGGGCCGGCCGGGGGATCCCGGGCGCAAACCGGTGTTGTTCCTGTATGTCATATTCCTGGTTTTAATGATTGTAACGGTGGTGCCTGTGACGATGTTGCTCAAGGCGCTGCTGGGTCCGTTTATGAAGCAAAGACATCAGCAGATCAAAACCTATTTCGAAGCGCCCTCCGGGTCGGGTCGTGAACGCATGAACCAGTTCGGTTGCGACTCATGAAGGCGTATATCACCAACACCGCCTCGTTCCTGCCCAACCAGCCGGTGGACAACGAACGGATCGAATCGGTGCTCGGCATGGTGGGGGGCAAGCCCTCCCGGGCCAAGCGCCTGGTGTTGCGCAGCAACGGCATCAAGCAGCGCTACTACGCCATCGATCCGGAGACCGGGGAGATGACCCATACCAATGCGCAGATGACCGCCCAGTGCGTGCGCGCCCTGTTCGACTCGGAGGATGAACTGAGGGGTTTGCAATGCCTCGTTTCCGGTACCTCCATGCCTGATCAGGTGATGCCGGGTCACGGGCTGATGGTGCACGGGGAGCTGGGCAATCCCTGCTGCGAGGTGATCTCCACCTCGGGGATCTGCCTGAGTGGCGCGGCGGCGTTGAAGTATGCCTACCTGGGGGTAAAGAGCGGTGAGTTCGATCAGGTGGTCTCCACCGGTTCCGAGCTGGCCTCCCCGGTACTGCGCGCGGATCATTTCGAGGCCGAGTCCCGCTACAAGCTGGACCAGTTGCAGAAGAAACCTGAGATTGCCTTCGAGAAGGATTTCCTGCGCTGGATGCTCTCTGACGGAGCCGGGGCCTTCCGGGTGGAGTCCGAACCCCAACAACGGGCCGATCAACCGGTAGTGGCGATCGACTGGATCGAGATCTACTCCTATGCCAATGAACTGGAAACCTGCATGTACGCGGGGGCGGAAAAGCTTGAAGACGGGGCGCTGCACAGCTGGAAGCTCTACCCGCAGCAGTCCCTGCTGGATCACTCGGTGATGAGCATCAAGCAGGACGTCAAGCTGCTCAACGAGCACATCGTGCCGATGGCGGTGGTGGAGACCCTCAAACGGGTGATCCCGAAAACCGGCCTGCGCGCCGAACAGGTGGACTACTTCCTGCCTCACATCTCCTCCATGTTCTTCGAGGACAAGGTCTACGAGGCCCTGGTGGCGCTGGATTTCGAGATCCCCAGGGAGCGTTGGTTCACCAACCTGACCACCCGGGGCAACACCGGCTCCGCTTCCATCTACATCATGCTGGATGAGCTGCTCAAATCCGGGCGGGTCAAAAGCGGCGACCGGCTGCTCTGTTTCGTCCCGGAAAGCGGGCGTTTCTCCAGCTCCTTCATGTTGCTGACCGCGGTATGAAGTCCCGCGATATTCCCCAGGACCAGGCCCAATCCCTGGGCGGCGAAACCAAGGTGATCTACGCCGAGTCCGAGGGCGGGCGGATCGAGATCAACCAGACCTCGGGCTGGGAAGTCGAGGAACTGGTGCTCGAACAGGCCCTGGACGAGATCGAGCGGCTCAGCCGGGACGCCCTGGCGCGGGCGCGCCAGGGACTGACCTCGCCCCTGGAATACCACATGTACCACCAGCGCATGGACCTGCCGATGCTGGCCCAGGCGGTGGGGCGGTTCCAGTGGTGGGTGAAGCGGGATTTCGATCCACGCCGCTTCGCCGCCTGCCCCGAGGCCCGGCTGGCGGGCTATGCGGAGGTGCTGGGCATCGACGTGGCGACCTTGAAACATCTGCCGGACGGGGACGCTGAGTGATGCCTGCGGAATTCGATCATCGCCATGCGGCCCATTGCGAGACCGGCGCCATGTCCGGGATGCTGCGCCATCACGGACTGGATATTTCCGAGGCGATGGTGTTCGGCCTGGCCAGCGGACTGACCTACGCCTACATTCCCCTGGTGAAGATCAACGGCTTGCCCCTGATCGCCTATCGAACGCCGCCGAGGATGATCATCCGTGCCCTGTCCCGGCGCATTCCCGGCTTGCAGATGAATTTCCGCAGGTTCCGCAAGCCGCAGCAGGGGGAAGCGGAGCTGAACCGGCTGCTGGATCAGGGCCAGGTGGTGGGTTTGCAGACTTCCGTGTTCTTCCTGCCCTATTTTCCGGAGAACATGCGCTTTCACTTCAATGCCCACAACCTGCTGGTATATGCCCGCGAGGAGGGGCAGTACCGGATCAGCGACCCGGTCTTCTCCCATGTGGTGACGGTCGATCCGCCGAGTCTCAGCCGGGCGCGCTTCGCCAAGGGGGCCCTGGCGCCCAAGGGGTTACTCTACTATCCGGACTCGGTGCCGGAGCGCATCGATTATTCAACCCTGCTGCCCAAGGCGATCCGTTTCACCGCCAAGATCAACGGTCCGAAAAGCCCGGTGCCTATCGCCGGGGTCAAGGGGATTGGCCGGGTGGCGCGTAACATCCGCGGGCTGGCCGGGGTCGAGGATCGCAAGGCTCATCTCTACCTGGGACACATCGTGCGCATGCAGGAGGAGATCGGTACCGGCGGAGGCGGTTTCCGTTTCATGTACGCGGCGTTCCTCCAGGAGGCGGCTGAGATCCTCGGATCCGAGCTGCTCGAGGAAGCGGCTCAGGAGATGTCCCGCATCGGCGACGAATGGCGCCTGTTTGCCCTGATGTGCGCGCGCATGAGCAAGGCCCGCTACGATGACACCTTCGATTCCATTGCCGATCAGCTGGATAAGATCGCCGGTTTGGAGGCGGAGCTCTACAGCCGGCTGGTGCGTCTGTAAAGCGAGTTTGCCCGTTACCACGCTCCGCGTGGGGACACAGATACCGTTCCAGAGGACAGTTCGAACCTGATCAATACCGTCTGGCTTAGGTATGCATTCCCACGCAGAGCGTGGGAACGAGGCCCTGGTGTCGTGTTCTGTGCGGGTCAGTCCAGACCCTGTTTGAGGCAGGACGGCTGATCCGGGTGCTGGGTGCAGAGTTCCGCCTGACGGGTCTCCCTGGGGGCTGTTTCGGGTTGCCACAAGGCGAGTTTCTCGCCGATCGCCTCACCAATGAATCGCTGCGGCAGGGATGGCCTGCGTTTTTCCCGCTGCTCCTTGTCCGCCACCCAGGTCTCGGCCAGATCGAAGGCCTGGATGAAGTTCGCGGACTCCACCAGTCCATGCTTGAAATACGCGGTGCCGAAATCGGTGAACTCACTCTCCGCCCCGCAGCCAAACGAGGTCCGGTCGGGAGCGGCCGCGGTCATGATCAGGGTGTTCGGATCCTTGAGGGCTTCGATGAAGCCGCCTGAATAGCAGCTCGAAACCAGCAGGATGCGCCAGCGGATGCCCGAGTCGTCGAGGGCCTGGCGCACCTGTTGCGGGGTCAGGTCATCCAACCGGATGGGACCGAAATTGACCGAAAATCGGTGGCTTTTACTGCCGTGGGAGGTCATGAACAGAAACAGCACATCCTCCTCGGTATCCATGCGTGAACCCAGGCTGGCGAGGGCATCGCGCAGGTTGTGACGGTTGGCCATCGGGTAGCGGTTCACGCTGTCCACATTGTTGACCAGGATCAGGGAGTGCCCCAGGGTGTCGAAGCGCTGGTCGAACAGCTGGCGCACATACTCCACCTCGTTGAGAAATACCTTCTCCAGACCGTATCCGCCCATCGCCAGCAGATACAGGTCCGTCACCCCCGGACGCTGGGGTTCGAACCCTGCCAGGGTCGTTTGCAGCAGTTGAGGCTGGTCGTAGAACAGGTCCTCCATGCTGAGTTCGTAGAGTCTGGCATAGGGGCTGTCCGCGCTCTCTGGTTCGTCGCTGTACCAGAGCTGGGAGTGGGGCAGAAACCACAGGCTGGTGATACCGAGTGCGATGTTCAGAACCGCCAGCGTCACAGCACGGCGCCTGGGCAGGTCGATGAACAGCTGCAACAGCCGCACCAGAATCAGCAATTGCCAGATCAGCGGAAGCAGCCACACCAGCCAGAGGCCCGCGAGGTTCAGCTCGCTTTCGGCAATGCGGTTGGAAAGCAGCTGCGATACCACGAGGAAGATCGGCGAAAATGCCAGGTTGGCGATCACCAGGCCGCCGGTCTGATGAGCCTTGGCTCCAGCCAGACGAGCCACCACAAGTATCAGCATCAGGTCGAACAGGTAGGCGGCAGCCAGGTAGTTCAGTCCATATCCCGAATAGCTCGCGGGGTAGTCCGTGCCCAGGCTCTCGATCAGCACATCCAGACCGATCATCAACAGCATCAGCGCAAGAGCCTGGTCGAAGCTGATGATGAAATCGTTGCGTGTGACGCGCATTCCGGTCGCCAGACGCGCTCCGGCGATGAGGTTTTGGCGAATGGCTTGAAGCAGGGCTGACGGTTGATGGGCGTCCACTGCTGGATACTCCTTCCTGAGAACGGTTCAGACTGGCTGCGGTTCCGGGTTTGAGAGGGTTATCGGCCCGGGATCATGGACCTTGATCCGAAGGACGCATAGCCAATAAAATTGAACCGTAAATAGACGCTAGTCACCACGAATTTTTACAAATGGAATTTAGCATGCCCGGAAGACTGTGCGGGCAAAGTTTTGCGGTCTTGATATGAGCGTGGGTTGTGTTTATTCTGACCTTTTACATTTCGGGTTGATGAGACGTGCTCAAACTTGAGATCGTCTGAGTAGGATTTCAACAGCCTATTTCCGGTTCAGGTCAATCAAGGAAGACAAGAATAAATGATTTCGATAAACAACAAAGTCGGAAAAGGGTGCGCCAATAATAGTATCGACGTAAAGAACATCCTGAATTTATTGTCCTATCGAAAAGGACAGTCCTCTTATTCTCAAGTATTGCATGACCTTATCGTACCCAAACCCGGTGATAGCGATTTCGACGCAAAACTTGTTACCGCGATAAAAACTTTTCAAGCCAAAGTCCAAAAGTTGGCTAAACCGGACGGAATCGTATCGCCGACTGGTGGCACCATCCTATTTCTTGGTGGTATCAGATTGACGGGGAAAACGATCGTGGTAGATCTGGACGATCAGAATCTGTTTGCATACGAAGGAAACAAGATGGTCTACCGTTTTTATTGTACTTCAGGTGACCAGACTCATCCTACCGCAAGGTGGCCGGAAGTGCATAAGGTATTCCGTAAGCATAAAGAATACCGAAGCAAGAAATATGATGCGCAGATGAATTACGCTATGTTTTTTACACTCGATGGAAAAGCAATACATCAGGCTTATGCCGTAAGCGTGACCTCCATACTAAAAGACGTTGGTATGAATTCATTCGGTTCTCACGGTTGTGTCCGATTATCTGAGGCGAATGCCGAAACACTGTTTAGTTGGACTCCTATGAGCACGACCGTTTTTATCGATTTAGAAAAGATATGAGATTGGTATCGATTTTTATCTTTGCGGCAATTCTCTCTGGAGCGGCCTCATGGTATTTCACTGGACTGTACTACCGGAATATGAGGGAGAATGCATCTGAGGATATAGTGGCTGCAGAGTTCAGACTACTCGAATCCGTGAATGACATGACGCCTCCTTGCGAATCGTTGGTCGATCATGGCGGATGGGTCATAACACAGGACCCTGACCATGTGGTCATCTGGCGACTCTCCCAGCAAAGCGCCTTCATCGAAAAGTTCGTCATCAATGACGACTTTGAGAGCGCGCTCGATCAAATCGAAAATACATGCACTAAAAAATAATACCTTTCAGATCCTCTACTTCGGCCTGTTAGTCCTTTGCAAATAATCGACTGCAGTATAAGACACTTCACTCGCGATTCGGGTTGATCATCCCCCCGGTATTTCGATCAGGGTCACGCACAGTCGGCGGCTCCCCTGGGTCCGGTTTATCATGACCAGGCGTTCCCCGCTGCGAGCGGAAACCAGCCAGT
>JBEVWC010000032.1:0-19329 GCA_040506775.1 Candidatus Thiodiazotropha sp. | reverse complement strand
TCATACTGCTGAAGCCGGCTCTGCGTTCCCACGCAGAGCGTGGTAACGAGGTTACAGGCATGAATGGGACAATCCCCGTAAACGAATGCCTGATCAAAGGATTTCCGCCATATGCCATTGACAAAACGGTCATAAATCTTCAGAATTCGCGCTTCATCTTGAGCGCCCGTAGCTCAGTTGGATAGAGTACCTGGCTACGAACCAGGTGGTCGGAGGTTCGAATCCTTCCGGGCGCGCCATTCAAATCATAAAAAGCCGGTCTCAATGGGTCCGGCTTTTTTTGTGTCTTGTGATCCGACTGCCGAGTGGGAAGACCACTGTCATTTTCCCCTGCTTGATGTGTTGTTCAATGCATATACAGAGTTCAGTACAGGTCAGTGACTTATAATTGAATCATTGCCTGAGCCCCGTCCACTCTATGGGGTCTTGCGGGTTTGCTCGGATCCCGTCTCCTCCTCGATGTAACGCATCAACGCCTCATACAAGGCATCCCGGGGAAAGGTGTTTTCATTCACGAACAGGGCGCTGATCAGACGATGCTTCTCGTCGATCGGCAACGCGATCGCCAGGTGGTCGGCATTCAGGTAAGCGACCAGCTTACTACCGGGAATGAACTGGTCGTAGAAGATCAATTGACTGTCGTTACGTGGGTCAACCTGGGCGAGTTTGTTGTACGAGTTTTTGAGAATCCAGGAGATACGCTCGGGTTGCGGAAAGGTGATCAGGGAGTAGAAAGGAATCTGTTGTGGCAGTGGGTGTCTGGACAACCATTTCTTGCGGGTGTCCGGGTAAAGGTCGATCAGCGCCTCGTCCCCGGTACTCTCGCAGGCAGCACCAGGAAAGTATTGCATCAGTTCGAGTTGGTCTGCGGTTGCCTGGTAGGCCAATGGTGAGCCTCCCACGGCTCCGGCCAGACTTGCAACCGCAACGATACGCGACTGTATCTCAGGGTATTCTGTGATCGCGTTGAGAAGGTCGACCATACCTTTTGAGTAACCCACCGCGAGGATGTCCGGTTCCCGGGCCTCGGGCAGAGAGAGGATCGCATCACGTATCAATCCGGCATTATGTTGACTGCTGGAGAGACCGTCGATATTGAGGATGGTCATCTCATAACCCAGGGACCGCAGATGGTTGTAGGTGGATTCGAACTGGCCCAGCCAATCAGCGAAGCAGTCCCATCCCAGTCCCGGGACGAACACCAGTCTGAGCCGACGCTGTGCGGGTCCTAGATTCACTGCGACGCCGTTGCCGGCGGGTTCTGCTCCGATCCGGGTAAGTGCTTCATCGCATCCCAGAGGGTCGGGCAGGGTGGTTTTGCGTGCCTCCAGGACCGTGCAGAAGATCTCGCGGAAGCGTCCCCGGTCGTCCTGATCTTCTGATTGAATTGCGGGTGCGAGCATGAGCGGGGTGACGTCCGTGGAGTAGGGCTGCAGAGGTGTGGACGAACATCCAGCCATGCTCAGCGCCACAAGCAGCAGTGACAGGGTGAAAACCGCTTTATACCTTTGCACAGATGCTGTCATTGTTGGGAACTGACTCAAGATTCAGGTTACAACATTGTAAGAGCAACACTGCAGGCTGTCATGACATGGTTGCGAAGGATTCAGATGCTGCCGACGTTTCAAAGGTTTTCCAAACATGCGGAGAAGCTGCCTCTGAATTCAAACCTTACACTTTGTCGTTTGTAATTTCGCCTTGTATGGGTTGGACTTGGCATCATGCAACTGGCTTAAACCAGCATACTCACGCATAAACAAGCGCGCGGATCTGCACCGACACTGGCTTGTCTGTTGGGAACCGCCATACACAACAGTCCGGAAAACGGCAACCGCAGGTCGCCGACAATGATATGGATGCAACCATAACACCGGAATCCGGCCGAGACAGGCTGATGGAGGCCTTCGGTCAGGTTCGACATCGATCGGATCAGCTTTGTGACCCGCTGAGCATCGATGACTACCAGATTCAATCGGTCGTTCAGACCAGCCCGCCCAAGTGGCATATGGCACATACCAGCTGGTTCTTCGAGACCTTCGTGCTGGCCCGTTTCGAGGCCGGTTATCAGCCGTATCACTCAGATTTCGATTTTCTCTTCAACAGCTACTACTACACCCATGGAAGCATGCATCCCCGGGCCCGCCGTGGCTTGCTGTCACGGCCTACGGTTGATGAGGTCTACCGGTACCGGGAGCAGGTCAACGCACGGATGAGACGTGTCATCGAACAGGTCCATGAAGATGACTGGGAGACCCTGGCGTTACGGACAATTCTCGGACTGAATCATGAGGAACAGCACCAGGAACTGTTGTTGATGGATATCAAGCACAACTTCTGGTGCAACCCTCTGAAGCCCGCCTATCGAGACGACCTGGTAAAGGCATCGGGTACGACACCTGCAATGGGCTGGTTCCGCCAGTCAGGGGGTATCCATGAGATGGGGCATTCCGGCGGGGGCTTCGCCTATGACAATGAGACCCCCAGGCATGCGGTACTGCACAGGGACTTCGCCCTGGCTGACCGTTTCGTGACCAATGAGGAGTATCAGGCGTTTATCGATGACCGGGGGTATGAAAGGCCTGAACTCTGGCTCTCTGACGGGTGGGCGCTGTTGCAGTCGTCGGACTGTCGGCAGCCTCTGTACTGGCAGCGGATTCACGGAGAGTGGCAGCAGTTCAGCCTGAGCGGTCTGCAACCGTTGAATCCCCACGAACCGGTATGCCATGTGAGCTATTACGAGGCTGATGCCTACGCCCGTTGGTCGGGGCGTCGCCTGCCCCTGGAAAGCGAACTGGAATTGGTGCTGTCACAGCAAGCGCTTGAAGGCCATTTCGCGGACCGCCAGGTGTTCCACCCCGCACCTGCAGAGATCACCGGGCAGTGGTACGGCGATCTTTGGGCCTGGACCGCCTCGCCCTACAGCGCCTATCCCGGATTCAAACCCCTGGCCGGTACCATGGGGGAATACAACGGCAAATTCATGGCCAACCAGATGGTGCTGAAAGGGGGTTGCTGTGTGACGCCCGCAGGCCATACACGCGCCAGCTACCGCAATTTCTTCTACCCGGATGAGCGCTGGGCCTTCACCGGAATCCGATTGGCGGAGGATATCTGATGCAACAAGTGACCTACCATGATCATAAACCGGCCTCGCTGAGTCTTTATGACGCGGTGATCGATGGCTTGTCCCGGGATATCAAGGCCATACCGCCAAAGTTCTTCTACGATCGACGGGGATCTGAACTGTTTGAGCGAATCTGCAGGCAACCCGAATATTATCTGCCTGACGTGGAGTGTCGACTGCTTGCCCAATACGCTGATGAGATCGCTTCATTGGCCGGGCAGGGGAGGCTGTTGATCGAACCGGGCGCGGGCAGTGCCTGCAAGGTCCGGCTGCTTCTGGATGCATTGAAACCCTGCGCATTTGTGCCCATGGATATCTCGTTCGATTTCCTCAAGGCCAGTGCCCGGTCACTGGCGGGTGAGTATCACTGGCTGCCGATTCATGCCACCTGCGTGGATTTCACCCATTCCATGCCGATTCCGGACGAAGCGCCCGAAGGTCGACGGCTGCTGTTCTTTCCGGGGTCCAGCCTGGGTAACTTCAATCGCCATGAGGCCGCAGGATTTCTCGGCCGGGTGGCACAAACCCTGGGGCGGGACGGTATGTTGCTGATTGGTGTGGATACCAAGAAGAGCAACCGGGTCCTGAATGCGGCGTACAACGATGCCGCAGGTGTCACCGCCGATTTTAACCTCAATCTACTGCATCGACTCCGCGCGGAACTGAATGCGGAGTTGGACCCAGAAGAGTTTCAACATCATGCGTTTTACAATCCGGACGAGGGACGTGTGGAGATGCATCTTGTGAGCACCTGCCGCCAGACACTACGGATCGATGGACACCGCTTTGATTTCCATCCCGGTGAGTCTGTACATACAGAGAACTCCTACAAGTATGCTCCGCAGGAGTTCATTGATCTGGCAGCGAATAACGGCTTCAGACCGGTGCGTCATTGGATGGATTCCGAGGGTTTGTTCGCCATCTACCTGTTGGTGACGCAAACGGATTGATCGGGTATGGATGACTCAACGTGGTGACTGAAGGGGAGTTTGCGAGGTGCATGACACGCCAATCGGGCGAGTCATTCATCCTGGATGGGGTACAGCGGAAAACGGATCTAGCGTATCGATTTTTCCGGATTCCGCCGTACGCCATGGGAATCACTAGACAGGGTCTGTCGCGGGTGTGCACAGCCCCTCGGTTCGAGCGACCGATTCAGCTATCCGGTTGCTCGCGGATCTCTTCCTCCAGCATGTCGAGGGCTCGTAACAGGGTCTCGGATACCCCGACCAGTTCCTCCATGTAGTTGCGCGCCATTTCCATACGGCGGTTTTCCCGGGAACTGCGGCTGCTGAACAGGTTTTTCAGGCTGACTGTGTCGGGTTCCTGCAGCACGTTGAAGATCCTTTTATAGATCTCGTGAAGCATTTCGTGGGGGGTGTAGATGCCTTCGTAAGAGGAAAGATGACCCAGTTGGGTCTTGCCGTCCCCGTGGTACCACTTTCCGAACATACAATTGGTGTGTTCGACAGGAATCTTTTCCTCGCTGACAGAGACGCCAGAGACCAGGGCCTGGGCATAAGCGCGCCACTTGATGTGCGCACCCTTGGCCTTTCGCAACTTTTCCAGGGCATCTTTTTTGTCTATTTGCGGCATGTCCTAAAATCCTCAATTTGGGTAATTATCGGTGTTGGAGCACAGCGTACTTGTCGAAAACGGCAAGCGACGTCCGATAATTCGCCTTGATTGTTGTTATTTAGGAAATGTCTTCAGACCGGCAGGCTGACAAGTGGACGTTAATTCCCACGTCCAATTGCCAGAGTATCGACAAGCCGGTGATGTACGTCAAGCAACCATTGAAGGTTTCGCCAACCCGTCATGGTTATGCAATGCTGATTTGCTGATCGAGGTAGACATCCTGAATAGCGTTCAATAAATCCACGCCTTCGTTCATCGGGCGCTGAAAGGCCTTGCGACCGGAAATCATGCCCATGCCGCCGGCACGCTTGTTGATTACCGCAGTGCGAACTGCCTGGGCCAGGTCGCCCTCACCGGATGAGGAACCACCGGAATTGATCAGTCCGGCACGCCCCATGTAGCAGTTGGCCACCTGATAGCGAACCAGATCGATGGGGTGGTCGGTAGTGAGTTCGGAATAGACCTTGTCGTGGGTCTTGCCAAACTTGATTGCCCGGTAGCCGCCGTTGCCTATGGCCTGCTTCTGTTTGACGATGTCCGCTTCCAGGGTTGCCGCAAGATGGTTGGCCTGGCCGGTCAGATCAGCGGCAGTGTGGTAGTCCACCCCGTCCACCTTGAAGGAACTGTTACGCAGGTAGGCCCACAACACAGTCACCATGCCCAGCTCGTGAGCCTGTTGAAAGGCCTCGGAGATCTCCATGATCTGCCGGCGGGATTCCGGTGAGCCGAAATAGATGGTGGCGCCGACCGCAACCGCACCCATGTCGAAGGCCTGCTCCACGCTTGCGAACAGGGTCTGGTCATAAATGGCAGGGTAGGTGAGCAGTTCGTTATGGTTGAGTTTCACCAGGAATGGGATCTTGTGGGCGTACTGACGCGCTACCGAACCCAGTACTCCCAGAGTCGAAGCCACCGCATTGCAGCCACCCTCGATCGCCAGTTCGACGATTTTGGCCGGATCGAAATAGATCGGGTTGGGGGCAAACGAGGCGCCTGCGGAATGTTCGATACCCTGATCCACAGGCAGGATGGACAGATAACCGGAACCCGCCAGACGTCCACTGTTGAAGAGAGTCTGCAGGCTGCACAGCACCCCGGGTTTGAGGTCTTTTCCGGCGACCACCCGGTCCACATAGTCGGGTCCGGGAAGGTGCAGCATGCTGCTGTCGATGGTCTGGCATTGGTGACTCAGGAGACTTTCCGCCTCCGATCCTAACAGTGCATTGATGTCAGTCATGAGTGATTCCTGGTGTGGCTGGAGGGATGGCAAGGGTATTCTTGTTAACAGACCCTGGAAGTATAGTGTCAAACACTCAGGTTGAAAGATGCAGCTGGTATGGCAACCCGAATCTCAGATGATGTGGTGTGTCTCGGTCTCTTCATCATCCCGGTAGCGTTCCGCGATATCGTGAAATGCCTGGCTGCAGGTCATGAAGGCATCCACCAGCTCCGGGTCGAAGTGGGAACCGCGTCCCGCGACGATCATCGCCTGGGCATCCGTATGCGCCATGGGGGCTTTGTAGTAGCGGCGGGAGACCAGTGCGTCATACACATCGGCCAGGGCCATCATGCGGGCGGAGAGGGGGATCTCCTGGCCCTTGAGGCCTTGGGGATAGCCGCTGCCATCCCACTTTTCGTGGTGAGAGTAGGCGATCTCCTTGGCCACCGTGGTGAAACTCGTGGCCCCGACGTGGCGCTCGGCGCTGATGATTGCATCCCGTCCCAGGGTGACGTGCTGGTTCATCACCTGACGCTCCTCCTCGTTCAACCCGCCTTGCTTCTGCAACACCCGGTCGGGTATCCCCACCTTGCCGATGTCGTGCAGAGGAGCAGCGCGTGAGATGAGGTGGATGGTCCGCTCAGTGAGCTGTCTGCGGTAGCTGTCCCGGCGCGCCAGTGCGTGGCCCAGCACCTTCACATATTCCCGGGTGCGCAGCACATGATTGCCGGTTTCCTCGTCCCGGGCCTCGGCGAGGGCGCCCATGCTGTAGACCACTGCATCCTTGGTGCGTTCGAGCTGCTCGGTACGCTCGCGGACCAGCTCCTCCAGCGCAATGCGCTGCTCCGAGAGCGCCAGATGGGTGCGCACCCGGCTGTGCAGGATCGGCAGGCTGATCGGCTTGGTGATGTAGTCCACGGCGCCGAGTTCAAAGCCCTTGACCTCATTGGTCACTTCGCTCATAGCGGTGAGGAAGATTACGGGTATCTCCTCGGTGAGCGGATTGGTTTTGAGCCGATGACAGGCTTCATAGCCGTCCATTTCCGGCATCATGACATCCAGCAGTATCAGGTCCGGACGGGCATGACCCTGGACCCGGCGGAGTGCCTGCTCACCATTTTTTGCCACTGAAATCGTGTAGTGCGCCGACAGTACATCGGTAAGCAGTTCCAGGTAGAAGGGTTCGTCATCGACGACCAGAATTCTGGGTTTCAGGGGCTTGGCGTTTGCATCCATCGTCTTGTGTGGAGCGTTTCTCAAAGCAGCAAAGGGTTTGGGCCTCAGAATGTTTATAGAACACTCTCAGCAGCTTGTCTCGCAGATCGGGGGGTCAGTGTTCGATAACAAGCCTGTAATGGGCATGGAATTGAGGTGAACAGCTTCCGGTAATTACTCAATGGCTGTGTGATGCGTGCTCCCTGCGATGTGAGGATAGGGGGGGATCAATGATTAAACAATTATTGATCGCCACGATGTCCAGATGAATAGGCATTCCCACGCGGAGCCTGGGAACGAGGTAACGAAGTCACGAGGTAAAGAAAACCAATGAAAGGGCTTGACGCGTTCGCCCCTGCGGAGATCGCAGTGCTAAAACAGCCAGCTTCTGGGGGTGTTCCCGGGTTCCGCTTTGCTGCACCCGGGCTACGTTGCTTAAAACTTTCTAATGGTTTCTCTTACCTGAAGCGGCTTTCAGCAGAGCTGATTCCGATGGATGAACCGCAAACCATATGGCCTTTGCCAGGGTAACCGTATCGCATGCGTACGCTTACCCTGGCGTGCATCAGCCGGTCTTGTCCAACATCCGGGTGCGATAACCCACCAGATCATCGATGCTCATCACAGGCAGTGAGTGGAGCCTGGAAAATGCGAGGATTTCCGGCATGCGGGCCATGCTGCCATCCGGGTTGGTCAGTTCGCACAATACGCCGGCCGGCTTGAGACCGGCCAGCCGCATCAGGTCCAGGGTGCCCTCGGTATGGCCCCTGCGGGTCAAAACACCCCCTGGCTGACCACGCAAGGGAAAGATATGTCCCGGCCGTGCCAGGTCTTCCGCTTGGCAGTCGTCCGCGATGGCCTGTTGCACGGTGACAACCCGGTCCGCGGCGGAAACCCCGGTGGTGACCCCTTCCCGGGCTTCGATGGAAACGGTGAAGGCGGTGCCGTTGCGACTGGTGTTGTCCGTGACCATCATCGGGATCTTCAGTTGCTTGAGGCGCGCGTCATCGAGACACAGACAGACGATGCCACTGCATTCCCGAATCATCAGGGCCATCTGCTCGACCCGCAGGGTTTCTGCGGCAAAGATGAGATCGCCTTCGTTTTCACGGTCTTCGTCATCCACCAGCAGGATACCCCGACCCTGACGCAATGCGTGCAGGGCCCGTTCGACCCTCTGATCGGGATCCCCGTATTCGGCCAGTGGAGAAGGTTGGTTGGTCTGATTCATGGTGTGCTCCCTCTACGAGTTCCAGAATCAGGGCGTCAGGAAACAACACACGATGTCAGACATCGCGTACAGGCGCGACGGATTGGGGAAGATGCGATGCCGGATGCTCAAACACAGGCAGGGATCAATCCAACACATGGATATCACCGCTTTGTGGTCATGAAACCAGACACATCAAACCCCGGAACTCCCCATGGGGTGGAGTTCATCCAGGCCTCATTCTCTCCCATCCGGACTGTCACCGTCGGCTCCGGTTTCTCACCGGATCTGCTGACCCTGCCGAAGCAGGCGCTCGCGGGCTTTTTCGTCGAAGCGAAATTACCGCCGGTAGGGAATTTCACCCTGCCCTGAGAATAAGTTGATTGTGAATGCCCAAAGTTCTGGGCGGGCTCAGATTAACCTTATCAAGGCGCTGCTTCAATGCCTGTAGAGGGCCCGGGTATTGTCTGATTGGTTTTAACGTTGCTGGAGTGCGCCTGAGCGCGCAGTTTTCAGCAATCTATTTGAGACACGACACCAGGCCCAGGTGGTGGGTGAAGGCGAAGGAGCCTGTTTACTGGCGCTATATGCAGAAAAGGACGTGCAGGTCCGTAGGATAAATGTCGCGCTGATGAGCGCCTGTCTGGCATTCCCGCTCTTCAGGGTAGAGAGGCTTCCGGATTTCAATCAGCGCTTTCAGGAGGCACTGACCGGGAAACCTGATAAGGATCTCGAACTGCCGGGTGCAGTGTTCAATTCCGTCCAAATACTTCCGGTCATGTTGAGATGGCGGGTAAGCGAGTTGCCGGATGGTGATACCAGGCCTCAAGGCTGAGATCTTTCCTGGTCGAAGGAATCCGGCGGTGGTGCAGAGCAGGACTCGACTCAGAAAAGGTCTTTTTGCAGCCTGCCTTGCCTATCAGTTGCAACTGCGAACAGCGTCGAAATCGTCAGCGATCAAAAGGTTGGTCAGGAAAAACGCTTTCGCCTGGGTCTTTGCCTGACGCTGCATCTTTTCTCTCTGGATCGGACATTCGTGGGGTTGCCAGTCGCAGGCGATTCCGCTGACTACCAGGTGGGGACACTCCTGGCAGATTTTTGATTTATACAGGCCGGTCATTTTCTGTCTCGATATGTTGCGAACGTACAACATAAAAATAGCACAAATAGCGCATATAACAAGCGTTTCCAGCGATGCTTCTACAATTATTGTGACAAATTACCAATATGTATCATATTTGCAACAAGCTCATTCACATGCCATAACCGGGTATGGTGATCTTCCCTGAAGATCAGGTTGAAACCACTCAGCGTGATTCACACCGTCTTCCAATCCAAATTTTGAACCGTCGTTCAACAACATAGGGTTGTCACACCCGGAAACCCTGGCTGGGAACTGTTTGCTTGATGGGGACCGCTGAAAACAACGTGGCGGATTTCTGCGCGGCAACAGGGATTCAGCGGTAGTGTGAGCAGGGGTGATGCAGCAACCAGGAGGGAGATGACCTGGGGCAGAGACCCTGAGACCGATACAGGCGGGTGATCGGAATCGATTTGTTCGATTGTATCGTTATCGATCAAATATCCCAGGGCTGCCTTTCAATCGCTCAGTTTTCGATGTGGCATTGAAAGGTTAGAGCTTGCTGATGATCAGTGAGGCGTTCACACCGCCAAATCCGAAGCCGTTGCACAGGGCATGCTCAAGGCTCTGGGCGCGTGCCTGATTGGGCACAAAGTCCAGGTCCTGCATGCCTTCGTCCGCCTGTTCCATGTTGATGGTGGGCGGCAGCAGGTCATTGAGCACTGCCTGGGCGGTGAAGATGCTCTCAATACCCCCGGCGGCGCCGAGCAGATGACCGGTGGCCGATTTGGTCGAGGAGATCGGCAGTTGAGGCAGTCGCTCACCGAATACTGCGCGCAGGGCGGCGATCTCGGCCGCATCCCCCACCGGGGTGGAGGTGGCATGGGCGTTCACGTAGCCGATTGCCTCGGGTTCCAGACCGGCCATGCGCAGTGCCGCGCGGACTGCGGCGGCGGCGCCGGAACCGTCAGGACTGCCGGCGGTGATGTGATAGGCATCCGCCGAGGTGCCATAGCCACTGATCTGGGCCAGGGGGGTGGCGCCGCGCCGCTGGGCGTGTTCCAGGGTCTCAATCACGATGAGTCCCGAGCCTTCGCCCATGACAAAGCCGTTGCGCGCGCGGTCGAAGGGGCGCGAGGCCTTCTCCGGATGTTCGGATTCACTGCTGAGGGCTTTCAAGGCGTTGAAACTGGCCAGGGAGAGGGGATCGACGCAGGCTTCGGCGCCGCCCACCAGGGCCACTTCGGCCTCACCGCTGCGGATGATACGTATCCCGTCGCCAATTGCCTGCAGACTCGCGGCACAGGCAGTCACAGGGCAGCCCAGCGGACCTTTGAAGCCGTACTTGATGGACAGATTGCCCGAGGCCATGTTCGCCAGGAAGGCCGGCGCGGTGAATGGGGAGATGCGCTTGTAGCCGCGGCTGGCCAGGGTGGTCTGGGCCTGGGTGATGGTTGGAAAGCCGCCGATGCCGGTGGCCACGATGGTCGCGGTGGCCCGCTGATCCGCTTCCGACTCGGGAAACCAGTTGGCCTGGGTCAGGGCTTCCTGGGCGGCGGCCAGGGCATACACGGTAAACAGATCGAGCTTTTTCCGCTCCTTGGGTTCCACAACCTGATCCAGGTCGAGTCCCGCTTCCGGGTCGTTACTGATGTCAGGAACCAGGCCTGCAATCTTGATGGGGTCACTGCTGGTGTCAAAGCGGTCGATCAGGCGGATACCCGAGCGACCTTCGGTGAGGCGTTGCCAGACCGGCTTGACACCCTTACCCAGCGGGCTAATGATACCCATACCCGTGATTACGATTGGTGAATTCATAGGAAATTGATTGATCTGTATGCCAGCCTAGAAGATACCATTCGCCACGATATGATCAAGATAATATCGAACACTGTACTATCGTGACCTGTGAAGGATAAAGATAGATCATGCCTTGTCCTAAAGCCCGAAAAGAAAAATCCAAAGACCTGATTCTGAATGCTGCGATCGATCTGTTCTCCCGTTACGGGTTCGAAAAGGTGTCGATCGGTCAGATCATGAAAGCGGCCAAGATGACCCACGGGGCATTCTATGCCCATTTCGAATCCAAAGAGGCGCTCTATCAGGCCTCGTTTCTGGAGACCCTGAGGCGCAGCCGGGCCGCCCGGCTGGTCAAAGGTCCCCTGTCGATCAAGCATCTGACCTCCCTGGTCACCAACTACTGGAATCTCAGCGAGCTGGAGAACAAGAGCAAGCCGGGACCGGAAACCATCCTGTTCAACGAGATCGGCAACAGCAACTCCAGTATCAAGTGTTTGTTCGAAGAGTCCTATGACCGGTTGCGCAAGATGATCGAAATCCGCATTGCGGCACTGATCAAACTCAAGCAACTGCCGTTCAAACCCGACCGGGAGCTGATCTCAGATAAGTCCCGGGCGATTCTGGCCTCTCTGGTGGGAGCGGTTGCAGTGGCCAAAAACCTGTCCCGGGAGGAGGAGCGGCGCCATATTCTCGAGTCGACCCAGAAGCAAATCCTTAGCATGCTGGGGGTCGCGGATAATGCCTGGAATACCGAGGGTATGGATTCGATCCACACCCACAATCCCTGATCGGATCAGAAAATCCGGTTGAGACCATTCAGTGCCGCTACCCGGTAGGCCTCCGCCATGGTGGGGTAGTTGAAGGTGGTCTCGGCGAAGTAGAGCAGGGTGTTCGCGTCGCCTTTCTGCGCCATGATCGCCTGCCCGATATGCACGATCTCCGAGGCCTGCTCGCCGAAACAGTGGATACCAAGTATCTCCAGGGTGTCCCGGTGGAATAGCAGCTTCAGCATCCCTACGTCGTGATGGGTGATCTGCGCCCGGGCGATGGTGCGAAAACTCGCCTGACCCACCTCGTAGGGTATCTTGCTGGCGGTCAGTTCCCGTTCGGTACGACCCAGGGAACTGATTTCGGGCAAGGTGTAGATGCCGGTGGGAAAGTCGTCGATGAGCTGCCAGTCCGCACTTCCGGTGGCGATCTGGGCGCCGACGAAACGCCCCTGGTCGTAACTCGCGCTGGCCAGACCAGGAGGGCCGACCACATCACCCACCGCATAGATGTGTGGTTGTGATGTGCCGTAGCGCTTGTCGATTTCGATCTGACCCCGATGGTTGACCGAGACCCCGACCGATTCGAGCCCCATGTCCTCGGTATTACCACTGCGTCCATTGGCCCACAACAGGATATCGGTCTTGAACTTCTTGCCGGATTTACAGTGCAGCACCACGCCGTCGTCGAGCCCCTCGACCTGTTCGTACTCTTCGGTGTGGCGGATTACCGTGCCCTGGTTGCGCAGGTGGTAGCTGAGGGCGTCGGTGATTTCGTCATCGAGAAACGACAGCAGCCGGTCCCGGGTGTTGACCAGGTTTACCTTGACGTCCAGGTTGCAGAAGATCGAGGCGTATTCGCAGCCAATCACCCCCGCGCCGTAGATGGTGATCGAATCCGGGGTGTGATCGAGATTCAGGATCGAGTCGCTGTCATGAATTCTGGGGTGACTGAAATCCACATCCCCCGGGTGGTAGGGCCGTGATCCGGTGGCGATCACAAAGTGATCCGCGGTGTAGGTGTCGCTGACCCCGGAGGCGGGACTGACCTCAACGGCATGGGCGTCGACGAAGCGGGCCCGACCGTGTATGACGTCGACCCGGTTTCGGGCATAGTGGCGCAGGCGGCTGCGTACCTGCTCATTGATCACGGTGCCGGCGGCCTTGAGCAGGTCCGAATACTCCACCTTGATCTGATCCTGGGTGTGCTGAAACAGGGGGTTTCGCCGATAGTCCCGCAGCAGCTGGATGTTGTGGCGCAATGCCTTGGAGGGGATGGTGCCCCAGTGGGTGCAGCCGCCGCCGACCTTGTCATGGGCTTCGATGACCGCAACCCGCTTGCCGCTCTTGACCAGTTTCATGGCCGCGCCTTCACCACCGGGACCGCTGCCGATCACGATGACATCGTAGTGTTTCATGCTCATACTCAGATCCGTACCGATGCTGCTCAGACCCTTGCCAGTCTAACAGCATTTGACGCAGTGCAGTATGGAAAATCCGGATCGATCCCAACCCGATATGAGGTTTTGCAGATCAGCTTGGGCGACCCTGACCCTGGGTCCGGTTCAGACCGGAGTGGCGTCTTTGAGGTAGTCCCTGAAGACTTCGATATCCATGGGTTTGGCGATCAGGTCGCCCTGGATGATGTCGCATTGAAACTCGGCGAGCCGCTCCAGGGTACGCTGATCCTCGACTCCCTCGGCCACCACGTTTATGCCGAGTTTCTTGGCAATCCGGATGGTGCCCTCCACGATCACCGCATCGGTATCTTCCCGGGTAATGTCCTTGACCAGGATTCGGTCGATTTTGATGGTGTCGATAGGCAGCTGCTTGAGATAAGCCAGGGAGGAGTGCCCGGTACCGAAATCGTCGATGGCGATGGTGAATCCAACACGCCGCAGCTGATCCAGCTTGGTGACCGTTTTGCGGATGTCCTGCAACAGTACGTTTTCGGTAACCTCCAGGATCAGTCGCGTGGGATCGATGGCGTATTTGGTCACTGTGGCAAGGGTTTCAGAGACGAAGTCCCGGGAGGCAAACTGCAGCGGACTGACATTGATGGAGATCCGGAAGCCATCCCGGGTCAGGCCGCTGGTGAAGAGTTCATTGATGTGCTGACACACCTGTTCCAGAACCTGCTGGCCCAGCTGTATGATCAAACCACTCTGTTCCGCAAGCTGGATGAATTCGTCCGGTGCAATCAGGCCTTTTTCCGGATGTCTCCAGCGCACCAGCGCTTCGGCGCCCACGAGTCTCCCGGAGGTGGTGACCAGTGGTTGATACTGTAAGACCAGGCTGCAGTTTTTCAGGGCATTACGCAGTCCCTGTTCCTGACTCATCAGCAGATTGGCCTGTTCCTGCATGTCGTTGCGGTAGAGACTGATGGTATTGCGGCCGATCGCTTTGGCCTGGTACATGGCATAGTCCGCCCGCTTCAACAAGTCATCCGCATTGTCACCGTGTGTGGGAAACAGGGCGACACCGATGCTCGCAGCCATATGAATCTCTTCCCCGTTGAGGGAAAAGGATTGGCCCAGATTCTTCTGCACCTCGCGCGCCATATTCATGGCCACTTCCACGGCGATCTCCTGGCTGTCCGCCAACTCGGGCATCAACATTACGAACTCGTCCCCACCCAGACGTACCGCGGTGTCTTCGTCCCGCAGGCAACGGTTGAGCCGGTGGGCAAGCTGCTTGAGCAGTTCATCCCCCTGCTGGTGTCCCAGGGAGTCGTTGATGTTCTTGAAATTGTCCAGGTCTAGAAACAGCAGGGCGCCATGGTGTTTGTGGTGTTTCGAACGGGCGATGTCCTTGCTGAGCCGTTCAACCAGGAGACGGCGATTGGGCAGATTGGTCAGGGCATCGTGGTAGGCCAGGTGTTCGATGATCCTGTGGCTGTGCTGTTGGCGCAATCCCAGTTCAAGGGATTGAGTAAGGTTGCGATGGATACGCACCGCACCGGTTGCCATGATGACGATGAACAGGGTCGTCATGACACCCAGACCGATATTGGCTGGACCTCCAAGCATGAAAAGTCGAATCACCAGTGGTACCAGAACCAGTAGCAGAAAGCCGATGGATGCAGGAAGCAGGGATGCCTGAGTGATGACTCCCCCGGCGGCCATGCCGATCAGGGTGGCGATGATGATCGTCTGATGCACCTGATGATCCAGGGGCACCAGCAGAAACGCGGCAGATCCCCAAATGAAGCCGGATATCAAACTGTTTGTTATGGCGCGATGGCCCCAGGTCGTGAGTTGCTGCAGGTTCGGTTTTTGATGATGAAGGCTGCGGTAACCGATCAAACGATACAGGGTCAACAGCAACATGCTGAGATACCAGAAAACCAGGATGTCGGTACGGATCACCTGCCATTGGGCAATCGTGATGATCGTCGCATTGATCATGATTGCCGCGAGTGCTGCCGGCAGGCCGGCATAGGCCAGTTCGATTTGCCGACGCTTCAGGTTGGCCTCAAAGTCCGGCGGATCGGTCGGTGTGGTTCTGCGGTGATGCATGCCTTCGACACTGAAAATGGATATCCCAGGAGGTGCTATCCGGTCAGTCCTTTTGTGGTTGTCGTTACAAAGAGATCAAACTTTGCCTGTCCTGTGATGCATGCCGGGGGGTTCTGAACATCGTTCTCAGTGTTCAGTCTCGATGCGTGGATATCCCGGTGAGTATTGACTGCTTCCGGATAGGATAGTCCCTGAGAGTACAGGAAGAAAGCCTTGAATAGCAGGCAATCCGTGAATAAATGTGAATACGGTGGGCAGACTCCAGTGAGTCGGGCAGCCCTCCCGGGGTGAGAGGGCTGCACGATTGTCCTGACGACCCGCTTGAGAAGCTGTTTTACTGCATCAACTGACGGGTTTTCCGCAATGCCGCGGTGATCTCGGATCGTCTACCTGCATCGGCGACAGGCCGGTTACGCTGGGGTGCATCAAGGGCATGTTCGAAGGCCGAAGCGGCTTTGGCATACTCCTTCTCCTGGAGCAGGAAGTCACCGTAGAAATAGTTCGGGTCCATACCGTCCGGATTGACCGCCAGGGCCTTTTGCAGATACGCCTTGGCTTTGTCGTCATCACCAAAGCCAATCGGCCAGCCGGGAACCTGGTAGTAGAGGCTGCCCAGCGATGTGTAGACGGAGCCATCCAGCGCATCGGGCTCGATCGCTTCCGCCTGTTCCAGCAGGTCTTTGGCCTGGTTGACCAGGGAGAGGGCGCCGAGACCGCCTTTTTCACCCGCCAGGGTGGAAAGAATGATGCCTTGCCAGATCAGTGGGGCGGCTTCACCCGGATGGGCATTCGCCAGAGTCTGCGCATCCTGGGTCAGATTTTCCAGTGCGGCGATCCGTTGATCTTCCGGGGTTTGATACTTGATCCTCGCCCAGTGCTCACTCAGGGACAGCAGTTCAGGTGACATGCCTGCCAGGGCCGGGACAGAGAGCAGACCGGCCAGTGACCACAGCAGTATCGTTGTGAGTTTTTTCATGAGGTAGGTCCTTTGGCAAACGCCATCATTTTGAGATTCTGTTTTTTCATCGCGCCATCGACGAGTCTTGGCCATAAGCTATTGATGCGGACAAACAGGGATTCCGGAAAACCCAGGTAGACATCATCACGTTCCCGCTCAATGGACTCGACGATGCGTGCCGCAACCCACTCGGGTTCGTCCATGTTCATCTTGACCGTTTCAGCCATCCGGTAGACGGCCGAACTGTTCAACTTGGTCTTGACGGCCCGGGGGGCGACATAGGTCACTCCAACTCCGGTATGGGCCAGTTCCCGGCGCAGAGCCTCGGAAAAACCGCGCAGTCCGAATTTGCTCGTGGAATAGGCGGCAAACCAGGCAAAGGCGATGGAGCCGAAGGTGGAGCCTACGTTGACAATACGTCCGCAACCTTGCTCCAGCATATACGGCAGCACCCGGTGGGACAGTTGCATCGGCACCAGGGTATTGAGCTGCACAACCCGTTGCAGGATTTCCGGATCCTCTTCGTGAAAAGGCCGAAAACTCATCATTCCCGCATTGTTGATCAATAGATCGATTCCCCCGAGATGCGTCATGGCCTGATCGATCGCCGCGTTGCGTGCCTGATTGTCGAGCAGGTCGACGGAGAGGATCAGTGGGGGGTCGTCGTTTAGTCCGGGATGTCTCTCAAGGTTCTGATTATTGCGATCCACCAGAGCCAGGCGTGCACCTTTGGCCGCCAGAATGCCTGCCAGGTGGGAACCGATGCCGCCACCGGCTCCGGTGAGCAGAATGCGTTTTCCTTCAATCTTCATGATCGGCGTCCTCGGCCTGTGATCGGGGCAAAGTCAGTGACTGAACCTTTTGACTGGTTCCCCCGATACCCCCGTCGTGCTGCACAGGGGTAAGATCCGAAACCGGATGGGAGAGCAGGCGGTGCAGGATGCGATACAGCAGGCTGACCGCAGTGATTGCGAACAGGCCATTGACCAACAGGCGTGTCAGGGTCATGAAAAAACCGGGTTGTACCAACCAGGGTAAACTGTTGGCGTGACTGATGAGGGACATGATTATCGCTCCTAGGCCGCCAGGGCCTTGTCATTGAGTGAAAGGGGCAGGGCGCGGAATATGTCGCCGTACAGTTTGTAAAAACGTTTTGCGCAGTGAATGACAAATCGCTGATCATCCGCGTCTTCGAGGCGGTTGATCAGGCTGGCATAAAAATCCATGTGGGAGATGTCCAGTGCCCCATGACTGGTGAGATAGCTGAAGGCACTGTCCGGCAGGTCCAGACTCAGGCGGGTGTTCTTCGCCGCTTCGGTGGCCAGTTTTATGCTGGTGCCTTCCAGGACCAGCACCATACCGAGGAATCCCACCGGGTTGCGTCTCTCAATCAGGTCATAGGCGTAGGCGCACATGACCTCTGCGGGTATGTCCGGTTCACCCCGACGAACCGCTTCCGCATCGCCGCCGCAGACCCGGATGTCATTGAGTATCCACTCCTGATGTCCCAACTCCTCTTCGATATAGTGGGCCATGGCGTCACGTAACCACTCTTTCTCAGCGGGGATGCGGGCTCCACAGGCCATCAAAAGAGGCGTGGTGTGTTTCACATGATGGTAGGCCTGGGTGAGAAATGCGATGTAGCTCTGCAGAGAGAGTTCTCCGCGCCAACCGTGTTCCACGAAGGGGATGCAGAGCAGGGCTTCACGTTCCTGCTCGGTTTCAGCCAACAGGCGGTTGAAAAAATTACTCATGAGGCTTGCTCCTGATCGAACAGAGCCTGCATGCGGCTCTGGTAATGTTGATGTATGGCGTCGCGTCGCAGGCGTCCGGTGCCGGAGAGTTCACCGTTGGCCGGGGTGAACGGCGATTCGGCAAAAAACCATTGGCTGACTCTTGCGTAATCCGGAAGGGTCTCATTGACCCGGCTGATGGCGGCATCGATATCACTGGGATGGATGGGTCCCGACGGTACGATTACCGCCAGGTTCCTGGGGCGTGCTTCTCCGTATACGGCGGCCTGGGCAATCACCGGTTCCAGCACCAACTCCCGCTCGACCCACTCCGGAGAGACATTGCGCCCATACGCAGTGATGAAGATGTGGCGGCGCCGACCGCGCAGATAGAGGTAGCCCTCGTCATCCAGGTATCCCAGGTCCCCGGTGTGCCACCAATCCTCTGCAGAGCCTGTCGGGGGTTCACCCAGGTAACCGGCAAAACGGTTTCCCCGGATCAATACCTCACCATCTCTGGCGATACGTACTTCCAGGTGGGAGAGGGGCTTGCCCACCGAACCGAGACGGTGCGCGTGGGGGGCATTGAGCGTAACCACGGAAGCGGATTCCGAGAGTCCATAACCTTCATAGACCGGAATACCCAATCCGGCGGCTTGTTGCAGCAGGCGTTTTGAGACCGCCGCGCCGCCCAGGGCGATGAAGCGCAGGTCAGGGGGTATCGGTGTGCCGGTCTGCTGAAGATAGCGTACTGCACCCTGGAGCATCTGCGGACTGAAAATGGCACTGCTGGCGCGATAGCTTTCCAGGGCGGCCAGCATCATGCGGCTGTCGAGACCCGCGGCGCCCAGGAGTCCGGTTTCCTGCAATGAGGGCAGTACCACACAGGCACCACACCAGAGCGGCAGGTAGAGCCCGGCGATGTTCTCCAGCAGTACGGAAAGCGGCGTCAGTACCAGATGGCGATCCTCGTCTCGCACTCCCACCCGTTCCGCAAGGGCGCGGATGACTGCTTCGATGTGCGGTCTGCCCAGCAACACGCCCTTGGGTTCCGAGGTGGTCCCGG
>JBEVWC010000041.1:18172-20599 GCA_040506775.1 Candidatus Thiodiazotropha sp. | reverse complement strand
CTCATCTTCGCCCCTTCAACAGCCAGTCCCTCAGCCACCTGGCGGGCGATGGAGCGATGCGCGAACACCCGCTGCACCGACACGCAGACCTGGCCCGCGTGGTAGAAGGATCCCTTGGCCAGCAACGGCAGGGCATCCTGCAGATCCGCATCGGCTTCGACGATCACCGGCGCCACGCCCCCGTGTTCCAGGGCGCAGCGGGTACCCGGCGCCAATCGGGAACGCAGCATCCAGCCGACTTTCGCACTGCCGATGAAGCTGAAGAAATCCACCCGGGCATCGGACACCAGGCGGGCGGTCACCTCATGATCGTCACTGAGCAGCGCCTGGGCCCAACCCGGGGGCAGTCCGGCTTCCCGCAGGATGGCGATGAAGCGCATACAGGAGAGCGGTGTGTCCTCGGCCGGTTTGATGATCACCGGACAGCCGGTAGCCACCGCCGGGGCCACCTGATGTACCGCCAGGTTGATGGGATGGTTGAAGGCACTGAGCGCCACCACCACGCCGATGGGCTCCCGGTGGGTAAAGGCCAGGCGGCCCTGGGATGCAGGGTTCACCCCCATGGGAATCTCACTGCCTGCCTCGGTGCGCAGGGTCTCGACGCAAATCTGCAACCCGTCGATGGCCCGAGCCACCTCGATACGGGAATCGGCGAGGGGTTTGCCGCCCTCCCGGGCCGCTTCCAGAGCCAGGGTCTCGGCCCGTTCGGTCATCAGCTGGGCCGCCTTTTTGAGAATTTCGATACGCCGTGACACCGGCAGCCAGGCGCTCTTGTCATCGAACAGTCCCCGGGCGATGCGCAACGCCCGCTCGACACCCTCGCCGTCCACGGTTTCGATGCTGGCGATGACCTGCCGGTCGTAAGGCGCCGCCACCTCGATCAGACCGGAGACCTTGACGGTATCGGCGATCATATGGGGAAAGTGTTCACGCTGAGACATACAAAAACCTCACTGTCTTTGATATACGGGAACTGCTCAGGTAAAGCAGACTGTTGAAATTCGCTCAGACGAGTGCGAGACAAGGCGAAAACCGCTGGAAAAAGCGCCATGTACTGATGTAAATGAGCATATTGAGGCGCTTTTCAACGCAGGATCGTACCGTCTGAGTAGAATTTCAACAGCCTGCTAGGAATCTTTGTCGTTGCCCCCGGTCTTGTTGGGTTTGCGCGTCACCATCACGGTGAGCGCGAGGGCCCCGAACAGGGCATAGTAAACCGCATCGCTTCTGCTGGCCCCAAGGAACAGCGCACCGTATCCACCGATGGCCGCGCCCAGCCCGCCAAAGGCGAGCCCGCGCATCACCCGGCACAGCACACAGTTGCGCGCATTGACCATCAGCCCACCAACCTGCGCACACACTCCAGGTAGGCCAGTTCGTCCGGCATCCTCCCGGCTGACTGCGCCTCCCACAGCACCCGCCCCAGGCACTCCATCATCTGGTGATCCGCTTCATGGGCATCCCCCATACGCTGACACAACCTGCGGTAGAGTTCGCTGATACCAGCCGGACGATCGGTGCTGATCTGCTCCAGCATGCTGATGTGCATGCCCATGTGCAGGAAGGGATTGGTTTCTCCCCCTTCGGGCAGGAACTCCCGGGACCGTCCGGTCTCGGGTTTATCGAGCATGCGATGGTACTCGGGATGTTGCTGGATCACCTGGGCCACCATCTGCTCCACGGGCTGTAAATCCTCACCCGCCTGAAACTTACGCCAGGCATCGAAAAAAACCTGGCGCATCTGATCCCGATCACCGCTGTACATCCGCGCTCCCGTCTATTCCGCGGCCGCTGCCGCGAACTTGGCCAATGCCTGGGTGATCTTCTGTTTCACCGGATCACGTCCTTCGATTGAGAATCGTCCAAACAGATAATCCGGACTGTTGTAGCTCACCCAAACCTTCTGTTCCGCATCCTGCCAGACCAGGGCCTTCAACGGCAAATCGATGCCGACCCGCTGATCCGCGCTCATCAGAGCGGTGCCCACCTTGGGACTGCCGAAGATGATCAACTGGGTCGGGCGAAGTGTTTCTCCCACCTTGGCGGCTCCTGCGGCGTGGTCAATGCGGGCAAAGACCTTGAGCCCCGCCTCTTCCACCGCGGCGACAAAACGATCGGCGGTGGTGTTCACATCATGCTGGCTCGCCACATTCACCAGCCCCGTGTCCGCATGGACCGGATTGGCAAACAGCCACAGCAATGCCAGTGTCGTCATCAGGAATCTGTGCATGGTCATCTCCTGGAGTAAGGATTGTCGGGGTTACTTCAGGAGAGTACAGGCACCCTGCCACCCGGGTGAGGGCACCGGCACTTTCCATGAACCTGAGTTTAACCCTTTTTTGATCAGACAACCCCTGTACGGGTTGTTTCCTGCTCTGACCCTGTGGGTATTTGTTGCGGAGTTTCAACTCAATGAGGCCATTTCAT
>JBEVWC010000041.1:0-18072 GCA_040506775.1 Candidatus Thiodiazotropha sp. | reverse complement strand
GCAACAGACTGGGGTGTTGCATTGTGACATCGGTATGCATTCCCACGCAGAGCGTGGGAACGAGACAAGGGGTGATGCGTGCTCCTCTTGAGATTCCCGTGTGTTCCAAACAACGTAGCCCGGGTGCAGCGAAGCGGAACCCGGGAACAACCCTCCGGAGCTCCGAGGCTCCCGGGTTCCGCGATGCTCCACCCGGGCTACGTTTGAGGTTGATCCATGATTTGGGAATGCAGACCAGAGTATGGGTGTGCGCAACAGACTGGGGTGTTGCATTGTGACATCGGTATGCATTCCCACGCAGAGCGTGGGAACGAGACAAGGGGCGATGCATGCTCCTCTTGAGATTGCCGTATATTCCGAACAACGTAGCCCGGGTGCAGCGAAGCGGAACCCGGGAACAACCCTCCGGAGCTTCGACGTTCCCGGGTTCCGCGTTGCTTCACCCGGGCTACGTTTAGGTTGATCCATGATTTGGATCAGAACGATCACGGTTTCAGGTTTCCGTCTTGTCCCGAAACTCACACAGATCCTCGATCACGCAACTGCCACAACGGGGCTTTCGCGCGACGCAGGTATAGCGTCCGTGCAGAATCAACCAATGGTGGGCATCCTGCAAAAACGCTTTCGGCGTGAAGCGCAGCAGTTTCTTCTCCACTTCCAGAGGGGTCTTGCCCGGGGCCAGCCCGGTGCGGTTTGAAACCCGGAAGATGTGGGTATCCACCGCCATGGTGGGATGACCGAACGCGGTGTTGAGCACCACGTTGGCGGTTTTGCGTCCTACGCCCGGCAGTGCCTCCAGGGCAGTCCGGTCCTCGGGCACTATACCGGCATGCTGCTCGATCAACAGGCGGCAGGCCTCGATGATATTCTTCGCCTTATTGTTGAACAGGCCGATGGTCTTGATGTAGGACTTCAGACCCTCAAGCCCCAGATCCAGAATTGCCTGCGGGGTGTTCGCCACCGCAAACAGTTTATCAGTGGCCTTGTTCACTCCCTTGTCTGTGGCCTGTGCGGACAGGGTTACCGCAACCAAAAGCTCAAAGGGTGTGGTGTAGTTCAATTCCGTAGTGGGATGCGGATTGGCCGCCTGCAGGCGTTCGAAGATAGCCTGGCGCTTTTCTTTATTCACGAAATATTTCTAATAATTTTGAATGTTGAATTTTTAATTGTAGCGTCTTCCCACGCAACGCGTGGGAAGACCACCTCAATTCAAAATTAAAAATTAATAATTCAAAATTACCCTTGATTACCCTTTGGGTGCCGCAGCAAGAATCTCAGGCGTCACCTCACTTTCATACTTCTTGAAATTCTCCCGGAACATGCCGGCCAGCTTGCTGGCCTGGGCATCATAGGCGGCCGGGTCCTTCCAGGTGTCCCGGGGAAACAGCATCTCCGGAGGCACGCCGGGGACTTCGATGGGCACCTGAACACCGAAGATCGGGTCGGTGCGCATCTCCACGTCATCAAGTTTTCCATCCAGCACCGCGTTTACCATCGCCCGGGTATGCGGGATCGGCATGCGCTCGCCAACACCGTACGGACCGCCGGTCCAACCGGTGTTGATCAGCCATACCCGGGAGTTGTACTGGTTGATGCGCTCACCCAGCAGTTTCGCGTAACGCTGGGGATGCAGGGGCATGAACGGGGCCCCATAGCAGGCACTGAACACCGGTGAGGGTTCGGTGACACCTTTCTCGGTGCCGGCCACCCGGGCGGTGTAACCGGAGATGAAATGGTACATGGCCTGGGCCGGGTCGAGCCGTGACACCGGAGGCAGTACGCCGAAGGCATCCGCGGTCAGCATGATGATGGTGTCGGGATGACCGCCCACCCCATCCAGGGTGGCATTGGGTATGGCGCTGATATGGTAGGCGCCACGGGTGTTTTCGGTGAGCGATCCGTCGTCCAGGTCGAGGCGTCGGGTGTTGGCGGTCATGGTGACATTCTCCAACACGGTGCCGAAACGCATGGTGGTGCCGAAGATCTCAGGTTCGTTCTTCGGTGACAGCTTGATCATCTTCGCATAACAACCGCCTTCGAAATTGAAGATGCCGTCTGAGCTCCAGCCGTGTTCGTCATCGCCGATCAGGGTGCGGTTGGCGTCCGCTGACAAGGTGGTCTTGCCGGTGCCGCTCAAACCGAAGAACAGGGCGGACTTGCCATCCGGCCCGATGTTGGCGGAACAGTGCATGGGCATCACATTGCGTTCCGGCATGAGGTAGTTCATCACGCTGAAGATCGATTTCTTGATCTCGCCGGCGTAACTGGTTCCGCCGATGAGCACCAGCCGCTTGGAGAAGTTCACCACGATGAAGGTCTCACTGCGGGTACCGTCCACTTCCGGGATGGCATGAAAACGGGGCGCATCGATGACCGTGAATCCCGGCACATGATCCTCGAGTTCATCCGCTTCGGCCTGGATGAAGACATTGCGGGCAAACACATTGTGCCAGGCATTCTCGGTGATGATCCGCACCGGCAGCCGGTAATTCGAATCCGCGCCGGCGAAACAATCCTGTACATAGACGTCCTTGTTCTGCAGGTAGGAGGCCATGCGTTTGTGGATACCGTCGAAGGCCTCTTCGGAGATTGGCCGGTTGATCTCACCCCACCAGATCTGATCGTGAACCGAAGGTTCATCGACAATGAATTTGTCATTCGCCGAACGGCCGGTGTGATGGCCGGTTCTGACCACCAGCGGTCCCAGGTGACTGAGTTGCCCCTCGCGCCGGTAGAGCGCCTGCTCGATCAGCCTCGGTGTCGGAAGATTCCAGTAGATGTCATTCAGGTTGTAGAGTCCATGGTTCTCCAGACCGTGGGAACTGTGGGTGACCCCTGCCGTTTCTCGTGCCATGTTACCCCCTTCGGATAAGTTTAAAATTCTCTTCTGCCCGACTATAGCAAAGTCCGGTAAAAGAGCTAAAACCCAATTGACGACAGGTTTTTCCGGATCCCCGGTCAGCTCGGATAGACCCGCCAGGATTTACCCCACGGGTCCACACTCGATTGTAAGTTCCGTCTGGGTTAGTCTGCGGCTATGGAAAGGCAGTCCCACTCCTACAGCCTGCGCAGACTCAACCCGTTCAACGGGGTACTGCAGGTTCACCAGCACGACCGTGCCCGGGCGCTGAGCGCCAATGGGCAGATTTGGGAGATCCAGGTGTTGAGTGAAACCCCTCAGGGGCTCTGGGCGAACACTCCCCTGGGCAGATCTCAGTATTACACCTTCGGTCTTTGGTCATACTCGGAAGGTCTGCAGCAGGTGCCGGTGAATCCCCTGTTCAATATCCGCCAGATGATCCAGGCTTCGGAGGACCTGATCGAGACCTTGCAGCCGCGCCTCTCCGAACTGCCCTTTCCCTTGCTGGATCCCTATGAACTGTGGCTGCTCGATGAACAGACCCGGCAGCCCCTGGCCCTGCTGCAGACCTGTCGCGAGGATGCGGACCGGCGTCATCACCGGCAGCTGAAAAAGTGGATCGCCGCGGGACGCGGGGATTTCAGTTTCGTCTCGCCTCACCTGCAGGCCCGTGAGGTCCCCAACAACGACGGGCACAATCCCCGGATGCACGCCTCGATCCTCGAGTCGGTGGTGCGGCACCGCGCCGGGCAGAACCCGGCCCGGGTTTGGCTCTATCGGAATGAGCAGCATCAGGCCCGCCCCCTCGGGGAACCGGGATCAGAGGTCACCTGTCCACCCCTGACCCTGGATCTCAACGGCTACGAAGCGGAAGAGGAACCCCTGATTGCGGATTACATCGCCTGGAAGTCCCCCCAGTTGCTGATGCTGCCGAATATCCCGTCGGATGAGCGGGCCAGAGTGGAGGAACTCGCGGTGCGCCAGGCATCGCTGGTGGACCGGTTTTTCCCCCTCTATCCGGAAATACACAATAAAGACCTGTTGAATCGCGCCCGGGTAGAGGCAAAAATTCGCGCAGCGAACCGGAGTTAACGAATGAGATACCTGGACCAGTCCGATCAATTGCAGCAACCCGAAGGTGGCGTGGGGGTGCTATTGGTAAATCTGGGCACTCCGGACGAGCCCACCCCCGGCGCGGTTAAGACCTACCTGGCGGAATTTCTCAGTGACCCGCGCATCGTCTCCCTGCCCAAATGGCTGTGGCAGATCATCCTGCGCGGCATCGTGCTGCAGGTACGGCCGAAACGTTCCGCCCAGGCCTACGCCTCGATCTGGACCGATGAAGGCTCCCCATTGCTGGTGCTCTCCGAGCGTCTGCGCGATGCCCTGCAACAGCAACTCGGCGACCAGGTGACCGTCGCCCTGGCGATGCGTTACGGCAATCCGTCCCTGCCCGAGGTGCTGCAGACCCTGCGCCGCCGCAACATACAGCGACTGCTGGTGCTGCCCCTCTATCCCCAGTATTCGGCCACCACCACCGCCTCGATCTTCGATGCCCTGACCCGGGAGTTGCAGAACTGGCGCTGGATTCCGGAACTGCGCTTCATCCAGCGCTATCACCAGGAGCCGGACTATGTCGCGGTGTTGAGCGAAAGCATTCGTGCCTATCGCGAGGAGCATGGCAGCGCGGAGAAACTGCTGTTTTCCTTTCATGGCATTCCCAAGGACTACTACGAGGCCGGCGACCCCTATCCGGATCAGTGCCGGGCCACTGCCCAGCAAGTGGTCGAGACCCTGGGACTGCAACCCGATCAGTGGCACATCTCCTTCCAGTCCCGCTTCGGCAAGCAGGAGTGGGTGAAACCCTATACCGACGCGACACTTAAAGAGTGGGGCCGCGAGGGCGTCCGCAGCGTGCAGGTGGTATGTCCGGCGTTTGCGGTGGACTGCCTGGAAACCCTTGAGGAGATCGCCGAGGAAAACCGGGAGTACTTCCTGGAATCGGGCGGCGAGTCCTACGCCTATATTCCCGCTCTGAACGACAGCCCGGCGCATGCGCGCATGCTTACCGACCTGGTGCATCGTCATCTTCAGGGCTGGCCCCTTACCGAACAGGAGAACTGAGGTCTGTCTCACTCCGACACTGGCCCGAGTTGAGAGACCCAATTTCAGGATCGCAGCATGAACAGCAACCCACACCCCGTTGACATCCAAGTCCATCAGAAGAGCCGTTTTCTCGATATTTCCTTTGACGACGGCGCCCACTACGCCCTGCCCTGCGAGTATCTGAGGGTCTACTCCCCCTCTGCGGAGACCCGCGGCCACAGCCCGGCCACCGCCAAGTTGGAGAAGGGCAAGGAACTCGTGACCATCACCCGCATCGAGCCGGTGGGCCAGTATGCGATCAAGATCTGGTTCGACGATGGCCACAATTCCGGCCTCTACGACTGGCTCTACCTTTATAACCTGGGCAAACACCAGGATGAACTGTGGCAGGCCTACCTGGAGAAACTCCAGGCAGTCGGCTACCAGCGTCAGGAACCGGAACTCGTTCCCCGGGAAGGCGGCGGCTGATCCCAGGCATCCCGACTCCCTGCCATTCGGCACAAGCGTATTCGAAGCCAGCAGCCCGGAATAAACCCAACTTTTATTGTTGGTTATTGCGTTGGACCATCTGTTTGACATAAAGTTGATCCAGATCAATAAAACGACACCCTAGCTGTACCCGGTTGTCACACCCGCGAGAGAGACCCCCATGGTTCGATCGGATGTGCAAATCGGCAGTAGCAGTACCCACACTGTCCTGATCCTGGAGCCCAACAGGAACCTGAGTTGGCAGCAATCCCGCTGGCTGATCCTGTTCTTTGGCGCCTGTATCGCCCTGGTTTCCGGCTATTTTGCAAGCCTGGGAGGCTGGCTGGTGCTGCCCTTCGCCGGGCTGGAGATCCTGGTCATCGGTAGCGCCATCTACCATCAGAGCTGTTGCGCCCATCGGCGCCAGACCATCCGCATCGACCGCCAACGCATCGAAATCTTCGACAAACCCCTGCAACGCCTGCCCAAATCATTCCCCAGGGCCTGGTCGCAGATCGTACAGACCCGTGACCCCCAAGGCTGGTATCCGAGCCGCCTGCTGATCGGTGCGCACGGGGAATTTGTCGAGATCGGCAAACACCTGCTCGAAGAAGAACGCGAACAACTCGCCCGGCAGCTGCATGGCGTGATCAAGGGGACCTGAGCCGATGTCGTACACACCATCCGCACCGCAAACAACTGTGGCCATCCTGCCACCCGAACCTGGCAAAACCGTCACATCGGCCTTACGAACCCTCGTCTTACCGCTTGCCACATGCGCACTGCTGACCGCGTCTTCCAAGGTGAACGCGGAGTACGGCATCAATTTCCCGCAACCCGCCGCCGGGGTCGCCCAGGAAATCTACGACATCCACATGCTGACCATGCAGATCACCACCTTCCTGCTGGTGATCGTGTTCGGCTTCGTCTTCTACTCTCTTTACTACCACCGCAAGAGCCGGGGTTACGTGGCGGACCAGAACTTCCACAAATCCTGGTTCGGCCACTGGTCCTGGGTCATCGTCCCGGTGCTGGTCCTGGGGATCGACCTGACCATCGCCGGCAAGGCCGACGCAGTGCTTAAAGAGGTCTGGGAGGTACCCAAGGAGGAGAACATCATGGATGTGAAGGTCACCGGGCATCAGTGGTGGTGGGAGTTCGACTACCTTGACCATGACATCAAGGTGGAGAGCCGTTACGTGCCCCATGAAGAGTCCGGCGACCTTTATCTGCGCGAGGTGGACAACCGCCTGGTGCTGCCCACCGGGGTGAAGATCCGCTTCCTGCACACCTCCGCGGATGTGCTGCACGCCTTCTGGGTGCCGGAACTTGCGGTGAAGAAGGACGCCATTCCCGGGTACGTGACCGAGACCTGGGCCGAACTCAACCGTGAAGGGGTGTTCCGCGGCCAGTGCGCGGAACTTTGCGGCACCTGGCACTCGCGCATGCCGATCGTGGTCGAGTCGGTTTCACCCCAGCAGTTCGCCGCCTGGGTCGAGGACAAACAGCAGGTGAAACTGGCCGCCGCGGCCGAGGCCAGCGCGGACAAGACCTGGAGCCTGGATGAGCTCTACACCAAGGGCAAAACCCTCTACGAAACCAAGTGCGCGGCCTGCCACCAGGTCACCGGCATGGGCCTGCCCCCCGCCTTCCCCGCACTGAACGGATCCAAGATCGCCACCGGTCCTCTCGAGGGCCACCTGAACATCGTGCTCAACGGTAAGCAGGGCACCGCGATGCAGCCCTGGAACAGTCTCAACGATCTGGAGATCGCCGCGATTGTGACCTACGAACGCAATGCCTGGGACAACAAGACGGGTCAAGCCGTGCAGCCGGCTGACGTGAAGCAGGCCCGATAGAGGCCTGAGGAGAGAGACTATGACCGCCACCACCCTGACCCATGACGAAGCCCATCACCACGACACGCCGAAGGGCTGGCGTCGCTGGCTGTTCAGTACCAACCACAAGGACATCGGCACCCTCTACCTGCTGTTCGCCCTGACCATGCTGTTCCTCGGCGGGGCCAGCGCCATGCTGATCCGCCTGGAGCTGTTCCAGCCCGGGATTCAGCTGCTCGCTCCGGACCTGTACAACAACCTGGTCACCAACCACGCCCTGATCATGATCTTCGGCGCGGTGATGCCGGCCGCCGCGGGACTCGCCAACTGGATGATCCCGATGATGATCGGCGCCCCCGATATGGCCCTGCCGCGCATGAACAACCTCAGCTTCTGGATCCTTCCGGCGGCGGCGACCATGCTGATCCTCTCCTTCGTGGTGCCCTTCTTTCCCGGCGGCGGCACCCAGATCAACACCGGCTGGACCCTCTACCCGCCCCTCTCGGTGCAGGTCGGCATGTCCATGGACTTCCTGATCTTCGCCATCCACCTGCTCGGCATCTCCTCGGTGCTGGCCTCGATCAACATCATCGTTACCCTGCTCAACATGCGCGCCCCGGGCATGACCCTGATGAAAATGCCGATGTTCTGCTGGACCTGGCTGGTCACCGCCTTCCTGCTGATCCTGGTGGTGCCGGTACTCGCCGGTGGCGTGACCATGCTGCTGTTCGACCGCCACTTCGGCACCAGCTTCTTCGACGCTGCAGGCGGTGGCGACCCGGTGCTGTTCCAGCACCTGTTCTGGTTCTTCGGCCATCCCGAGGTCTATATCCTGCTGCTGCCCTCCATCGGCGTGCTCTCCCATGTGATCCCGGCCTTCTCCCGCAAGCCCCTGTTTGGCTACAACTCGATGGTCGGCGCGATGCTCGCGGTGGCCACCATCGGCATGGTGGTGTGGGCGCATCACCAGTACACCATCGGCATGTCCCTCGGCGCGGTCACCTATTTCATGATCGGCACCATCCTCATCTCCATCCCGGTGGGGCTGATGATCTTCAATTTCATCGCCACCATGTGGCGCGGCTCGATGACCTTCGAGACACCGATGCTGTTCGCCGTGGCGATCGTCCTTATGTTCACCTTCGGCGGTCTCAGCGGGGTGATGCTGGCGGTGGTGCCCGCCGACATGCAGTACCACGACACCATGTTCGTGGTGGCCCACTTTCACTATGTATTGATGCCGGGAGCGGTGTTCGGGCTGTTCGCCGGGGTCTTCTACTGGTTACCCAAATGGACCGGGCACATGTATGACGAGCGGCTCGGCAAGCTGTTCTTCTGGATCAACGTGATCGGCTTCAACCTCACCTTTTTCCCGCAGCACTTCCTGGGACTGGCGGGGATGCCGCGGCGCATCGTCGACTACAACGTGATGTTCACCGAGTTCAACGTGGTTTCGAGCATCGGCGCGATGATCTTCGGCCTCAGCCACCTGCTGTTCCTGTACATCATCATCAAGACCATCCGCGGCGGCAAGAAGGCCGAGAGCCGCGCCTGGGAAGGAGCCCAGGGACTCGAGTGGGAACTCGACTCACCCCCCGCCTTCCACACCTGGACCGTGGCGCCGCAGATCAAATGACAGGAGGTTGAAACGATGCACGTCCCCGAATATCAAACCCCGGAACTGCGCCGCAAGAACATCCGCCTGGCCTGGATCCTCGGCGGACTGGCGCTGTTCTTCCTGGTCACCTCCTTCCCCTTCTGGAGCGGCCTGTTCCGCATCGTCGGTAACCAGGCGGTGCAATGAAACCTGAAGGCGACAACCGGCAGACCCACCGCAACCGGCGCACCACCCTGCTGCTGGGCGGCGTGGTGGTGCTGATGTTCGGCTTCGGTTTCGCCATGGTGCCGCTCTACAGCCTGTTCTGCGAGGTAACCGGCACCCAGTCCCTTTCCCAGCGTGCGGAGATCGGCCGTGCGGAGATCGGACGGGCCGTCGAACCCGTGGACGAACAGGTCGAGACGGACCGCTGGGTGACGGTGAAATTCGACACCACCGTGCATCCCGATCTGCCCTGGGCCTTCGAGGCGCGTACCCACAGCCTGCGGGTTCACCCGGGCGCCACCTACGAAGTGCATTTCACCGCCCGCAACCGCTCCCATCAGCCGGTGACCGGGCAGGCCATTCCGAGCATCGCGCCCTGGCAGGCCACCCCCTATTTCAGCAAGCTGGAGTGTTTCTGCTTCAACCGGCAGACCCTCGAGGGAAGCCAGGAGGCGGACATGCCGCTGCGATTCCAGGTCTCCAGTGCGTTGCCCGAGGACGTTCATTCATTGACCCTTTCCTACACCTTCATGCGACTCAAAGGCGCACAGCCCGGACCGAACCCGCCCGGCAGTGTCGTGCTGACGGAGTCGTCATGAGCGTAGCGCCTTCAGACACTGGGCTTTGCCCAATCCACCACTCACCAGACCCGGGGGAGCGTAACCGATGTCGGTAAAGCAGCATACAGGGGCCTACTACATACCCGACCCCAGCCCGTGGCCGATCATCGGCATGGTTTCACTGCTCACCACCCTGGTCGGCACGGCGCTGACCATGAACGGCGTGGGCATCGGCAAGTACGTGGTGGTGGCCGGACTGCTGGCCTTCTTCTACCTGCTCTACAGCTGGTTCCGGGACGTGATCCGGGAAAACCTGGAGGACCGTTACAACCAGCAGGTCGATACCTCGTTTCGTATGGGCATGTTCTGGTTCATCGCCTCGGAGGTGTTCTTCTTCCTGAGTTTCTTCGGCGCCCTGTTCTACATTCGCAACATCGCCCTGCCCTGGCTCGGCGGCGAGGGCTATCTCGGCGCCACCCATGACCTGCTCTACAGCGGCTTCGAGTCCCAATGGCCCAGCAACGGGCCCGGCGAGCAGGGCGGCGAATACCAGCCCATGGGACCCTGGGGTATCCCGGCGATCAACACCCTGCTGCTGCTGAGCAGCGGCGTGACCATCACCTGGGCCCACTGGGGCCTGAAGATCGACAAGCAGAAACAGCTGGTGTGGGGATTGGTCGCGACCATCGCCCTCGGCCTGCTGTTCGTCATGTTGCAGGCCTACGAATACGGTCACGCCTATGCGGAACTCAACCTGACCCTGGAGACCGGCGCCTACGGTTCCACGTTTTACATGCTCACCGGCTTCCACGGTTTTCACGTCACCATGGGCGCGGTGATGCTGATGGCGATTCTCGGGCGCAGTCTGAAAAGCCACTTCAGCGCGCACAACCATTTCGCCTTTGAGGCGGTGGCCTGGTATTGGCATTTCGTCGACGTGGTGTGGCTGGGACTGTTCGTCTTCGTCTACTGGTTGTGAGTATTCAAACCAGGGGCGTGCAGTTACTCAGCCCCCAATACCGTGGGGCTGTAGAAAACCCAGCAGGTATCCGGCCATGAGCATCAGGAACAGCAGCAGGGACAACACCACCCGAACGGTCAGGGACCTCACCACCCGGGTCTTGTCCCGACCGTCGTCCTTGGCCAGGTAGTACATCCCCTGGAACAGAGAAAACAGAATGAACAGCAGCAGCACGATCACCGGCAGTTTGAAAATCAGGTTCATGGGGACTCCGCTTGGGTTCGCATACGGGTGTGCTGCGCCGATGAATGGGGAACAGGCAGCGTGCCTCTTTTGAACACTATAGTGCCAATGCCACCGGTCACCCGAAGTTTCAGGCCACAGACCATCCCCACGGTCTTCATGGTAATTCTGCTGCCCCTGTTCTGCGCCCTGGGCGTATGGCAGCTCGACCGGGCCGAGCAGAAGCGTCAGCTGGCAGCCAATCAGGAGAACCGTCGCAAGATGCCCGCGGTCGCGGTCGGGCAGAACCGGGAAGACCCGGCGACCCTGGAATTCCGCAGTCTCAAGGCCGAAGGGCGGTTTCTACCCCAATGGACCGTACTGATCGAAAACCGCAAGCACCAGGGGCGCACCGGTTATCACGTGATCACCCCGTTGGAGCTGACGCACAGCGGGGAGGTCCTCCTGATCAACCGGGGCTGGATATCCCAGCAGCAACTCGACAACGGGGACGCGCTGCCCACACCCCAGGGTACGATTACAGTGCATGGCCAGTACCACCGCCCACAGCCCCCCGCACTGGCCCTGGCGTTTGCCGACAGCGGCGCCCAAACACCGCCTCACTGGCCCTACCTCACCCTTGAGCATTTCGCCCAATGGTCCGGACTGACGCCCCTGCCCTTCGCTCTGCTGCAGTCGCCGGGGGATCCCAGCGGTTTTGTCCGGGAGTGGCCAAGACCGGTTTTCGAAGACGGCATGCACATCGGCTACGCCATTCAGTGGTTCGCCTTCGCCGCGATCACCGCCCTGATCTGGCTGCGCCTGTCGATGCGCCCGAACACCCTGCAGGACACCACCCCATGAACACTCTGGCCGATTCCCCCCAACCCAACGCCAACCTGCTGCAGCTGTGGATTCTGATCCTGCTGTTCGCCCTGCCCTCGACCACCGCCTGGCTGTTTTTCTACCACCCCGAGTGGCTGCCGGAGGGTCGCACCAACCACGGCACCCTGATCAGCCCACCCGAATCACTCGAGGCGATCCCCTTGAGCACCCCCGAGGGAGAGCGTTTCGATTGGCAGGATCTACAGGACCAATGGACCCTGACCCTGGTGCGGGAAGGGAGTTGTGACAGCCGCTGCATGGAAAACCTCATCGAGATGCGTCAGATCCGCCGCGCCACCGGCGCCAACCGCCAGCGCATCGAGCGCCTGCTGATTCTGATGCCGGATGCGCAGGGACGGCTTGAATTCCCGCAGCTCAACGGTGTCGAAGGTACCAGGCTGGCCATCGCGGTGACCGCACAGCGCCAGCAACTGCAGCAGCTGTTCCCCTCGGCCCTGGCTGAGGAACACACGCCCCTGTTTCTGATCGATCCCCGGGTCACCCTGATGATGACCCATGACACATCCGAAATACCGGCCAAGCAGATTCTTCAGGACCTGGAGAAACTGCTAAAAGCCTCGCAAAGCTGGGTCAAAGGAGGGCAATATGGCCATCAGTAACGTCACCACACCCATCGCCGCGGTCTTCACCTGGCGGGATTACTACCAGTTGACCAAACCCAAGGTGGTGCTGCTGATCGCCTTCACCGCCCTGGTCGGCATGCTGCTCTCGAGTGAAAGCTGGATACCCTGGCAGGTTCTGGTGTTCGGCCTCAGCGGCATCTCCCTGGCCGCCGCCTCAGGCGCAGTCATCAACCATGTGATGGATCAGCGCATCGACAGCATCATGGCCCGCACCAGCAACCGGCCGATCCCCAGCGGTCACATGGACACCCCCCACGCCCTGGGATTCGCCCTGCTGCTCGGCGGCCTGTCGATGGCGATGCTCTACTTCCTGGTCAATCCCCTGACCGCCCTGCTCACCGGCCTGGCCCTGATCGGATACGCAGTCATCTATACCCGCTTCCTGAAACGCAGCACCCCGCAGAACATCGTCTGGGGTGGACTGGCCGGGGCCGCCCCGCCACTGCTCGGCTGGTGCGCCGCCACCGGTGAGGTGACCCTCGAAGCCTTCCTGCTGCTGCTGATCATCTTCGTCTGGACCCCGCCCCACTTCTGGCCCCTGGCGATCCACCGCCGGGACGAGTACGCGCGGGCCGACATACCCATGCTCCCGGTCAGCCATGGCATCCCCTTCACCAAGCAGCAGGTACTGATCTACTCGGTCATGCTGCTGGCGGTCTCCCTGCTGCCCTTCGCCATCCATATGAGCGGTCTGCTCTACCTGTGCGGCGCGCTGCTGCTGGGGCTTGGCTTCATTCGCCATGCACTGATCCTGCTGCGCAGCGAAGGCCGCACCCACGCCATGCGCACCTTCGGCTACTCCATCGTCTATCTCAGCCTGCTGTTCAGCCTGTTGCTGGCCGATCACTATCTGGCCGCCTTCATCTGACCGAGGCCGGGAACGGTTTTCCCAACCGTCCACAGCTTCGGGCGGTTTCCCGGCTGTGCTGATTCGGAATCGCTGGACAGCTCGTCTGGGGGCGGGGAAAATCTGCAAAAAGCAGACGTTGCCCTGAGCGGAGAACGGAATAATCAGTGTCTTGTCAGGGTTTGACCGACTGCTGAAGCGCCATCCGGCAGGGATGAGAGCCGCCAAAAATCCACAGTGCAGTATAATGAAGTCAATCAGCATTGTTGGCGGCCCGTAACCCCGTAACGCGTCGCCCAAGGACCCTGTAGACTGACGATCAATGTTGCAATGGAGTTGTAGCCTGTACCTGGAACACTTTTCCGCGATCAGTATCTATGCCAACTCACGCTCAAGACCCTTGTCATCGACAATCACCGGAGTCTGGCCTGCGCATACCGCGTGTCGTCCGGATCACCTTGTGGGCATTGATCACCCTGTCTTCGCTGGTCGCGATTCCGCTGCGCGCAGCACCCCAAACCCCACTGCTGGTGATCCACTCCTACAGCCAGGAGTACCCCTGGACCAAGGGTCAGCATCAGGGTTTCGTGCAAGCCCTGAAAACCGGTTACTCGGGTAATCTGACCATTGAGACCGAATATCTCGATACCAAACGGATCAGCCCGACCCCTGAATACCTGCAACAGTTCACCCGCTACCTTCAAGGCAAGTATGCTGACTACACACCGGTAGCGATCTACGTTACCGATGACAACGCGTTCAATTATGCGCGGGGTCCACTCAGAACCCTGTTTCCGGACACTCCGATCTTCTTCTCCGGGGTCAATGATCTCACCATACTCAACCAACTTCTGGGCCAACCGATCACCGGCGTCATAGAAAACAAGGAGATTGCCCCCAACCTTGAATTGTTGCGGCAGATGAATCATCACACCGGAAATTTGCTGGTCATCGGCGATGACTCCAATACCTACCGGGCCATCGAGCGGGAGATTCAGCAGGAGCTGACCTACCGTCCCGACACCCATGTCAGTTTCATCGTCAGCAACCAGCTTGAACAAATTCTCACACAGATGGCGCAGCATCAGGACAGCGACATCTTTCTCACCACCCTGGGGGAAATAAAAAATGACAGTGGCCAGATGCTGTCACCGCGACAGACCATCAAATCCCTGATCAAGGCCTCCGGCGACCGCGTCATCATCAGTATGGAAGATGGTTATGTGGTGGATGGGGTCCTGGGTGGATACGTCACTTCGAGCCTGCGACAGGGAGAAGCCGCCGCTGATCTGCTACGTGACTATCTGATCACCGGCATCCTGCCCCCGCCGGTGCGAAAAAGCCCCAACATGTACCTGATCGACTATCGGGAACTGGAACGTCATGGCCTTGAACTTCCCGATGCGATCCGTCCCCTGGCCACACTCAAACACGCACCGCAAAGCTTTTATCACCAATATAAGCAGGCAGTGCTCACCACGCTGTTTGCCCTGGTATTGCTGCTTCTGCTCTCCGGCTCAAGCTTTCTGGTCATTCTCACACGCAAGAACCGTCTGATCGAACAGCGCTCGGAAGCCCTCGACCGCCAGGCGCAACTCACCCAACGCGCCAAAGAGAGTCTCGACGAAGCCCAAAGACTGGCCCAGCAGGGCAGCTGGGAATGGGATTTGAAAAGCGGCGACTTTCGACGCTCGAGCGGACTGGTGCACCTCTATGAGTTGTGTAGCGATGACGCCGTGGGCAGCCTGGAATCCTTCACCCAGGCATTGGAAGAGGATATGCGGGGTGCATTCGAATCGACGGTTTACCAGGTCCGCAGAACCGGTGAGCCCGTTGTCTACACCCATCAACTGAAGAATGCCGAAGGCGATGTCCGCATGCTGCAAGAGACCATTCGGCTGATTCATGACAGCGAGGGTCAGCCTGGACGTTTGATCGGCACCGTACAGGACATCACCGAGCAGTATCGCACCCAAAGACTGCTGCGAGAAAACGAGGAGAAGTATCGCAGGCTGTTTGAACTCTCGGAAGACCCGATGGTTCTGATCCTCGAGCATCGTATCGCAATGGCCAACCGGGCTGCGGCAAAGTCACTCGGCTTTGATCAGGAGTCCGAGCTGATCGGACGTACGCCGGAGGAATTCGCACCGAAGAAACAACCCGACGGAACGACCTCGGACAAGAAACTGGCCGGACTGCTCGCCACCGCCACCCAGCTTGGCTATCACCGCTTCGAATGGGAATACCTGCGTAGCGACGGCACACCGGTTGAAGCCGAAGCCTCCCTCACCTGCATACCCTACGAGGGTCAGGATGCCCTCTATGTCATCTGGCGGGATGTCACCGAGATCAAACGCATCCAGAATGAACTGCAGAGACAATCGGCTTATCTCAACGGCATCCTCAGTTCATCCGAGCGCGTGGCCATCATCGCCACCGATCCGGAATCGAACATCCGCTATTACAACCACACGGCGGAAAATCTGTTCGGCATCCCCTCGCAACAGGCCATCGGGGTGAACCTCTTACAGATTCACCGCAGCCAGGATGTCGACCAGACCCGCAACCAGATGGGATTGGACAAGGCCATCGAGGAAGGCGAGTACCGCTTCAACATGCAGTTGAAGAAGTCTGACGGAGAACACCATATCGATGCCCGTGTCTCCCCCATCTATCGCGACAACCACCAATTCGCCGGCTACATGCTGATGTGCGAGGATGTCACCGAACAACGCAGGGCCTCGGAACTCATCGCCTACCAGGCCAGCTATGATGCCCTCACCGACCTGCCCAACCGGCGCATGTTTCTCGATCAGTTGCATCAGGCCGTTGCGCGCACCCGCCGTCACGATCACAAGGGCGCGGTGCTGTTCTTCGATCTCGACAACTTCAAGAACATCAACGATTCCCTGGGGCATACGATCGGAGACGGATTGTTACGCCAGGTTGCCCAGCGCATGCGCGATGCGGTCCGGGAGGAAGACACCGTCGCAAGACTTGGTGGCGACGAGTTCGTGATACTGATGCCCGAACTCTCCAAAAACCCGAAGGAATCCGCCAGTGAAGTGCATATGGTCGCGGACAAAGTGCGCACCGAAATGACACGCCCCTATGCCGTGAACAATCATGAGTTGCATGTCACCACCAGCATCGGCATTGCCATCTTTCCCGCCTCCCAGGACACCCCGGACGATATCCTGCGCCAGGCCGATACCGCCATGTACCGGGCCAAGGAATCGGGCCGCAATGCGGTGCGTTTCTTCCTCCCCAGCATGCAACGTGCAGCGGACGAGCGGCTCAACACCCTGAACGAATTGCGCCGCTCGATCCCGAGAAAGGAACTGCGGGTCTTCTATCAGGCTCAGTTCGACAACAATGTGCAGTTGAAGGGGATTGAAGCGCTGATCCGCTGGAATCATCCGGTGCGTGGACTGGTTATGCCGGGCAGTTTCATCCCCCAGGCCGAAGAGAGCAGCCTGATTCTCGACATCGGCGACTGGATCCTTCATGAAGCCCTGACCCAGTACAAAGCCTGGCGAGCAAGCTATCCGGAGGTGCTCAAAGGCCGCATATCCGTGAATGTCAGCGCGCTGCAATTCCGCCAACAGGATTTTATTCACCGGGTAGAGCGCGCACTGGGTAACACCGGGGCGGATCCCGGCTGGTTGACCCTGGAGATGACCGAAAGCATGCTCCTCGCGGACGTCGATGACACCGTGGAGAAGATCGACCATTTGAAACAACTGGGCGTGCGGTTCTCGATCGACGACTTCGGTACGGGATACTCTTCCCTGGCCTACCTGAAAAGACTGCCGGTGGATGAAATCAAAATCGACCGCTCATTCGTCCGCGACGTCATCGATGATCCGAACGACGCCACCCTGGTGGAGACCGTACTCACCCTGGTGAATCATATCGGTCTCGAGGTGATCGCAGAGGGGGTTGAAAATCAGGCGATCTTCGATTTTCTCAAACAGCGCGGCTGTCACCTCTACCAGGGCTTCTACTTCTCCCGCCCCTGCGATGTGGAGAACTTTGAACAGCAGCACCTGGCGAACGCCCAGTCGCTGCCCGCGAAATCCGAAGCCTGATCCGCCATACCGCACAGGAAGCAATCCTCCGGCGGAATGCACCGCTCAATCCAGAGCCTGCACGAACCATTTGAAGAGTCCGGTGGCAATAGTGACCTGCGCGGAATCCACCAGAGTCACCGCCACCGGGATGACGGCGCGTCTTTTGTTTTTGAAGCGGGTATTGAAATCGACCACGGCCTGTTGCGGTATGTTTGCATAGGCCGTCACCCGGGTGGCTGCCGGAGCGCGATACTTGATTTGCGACTCCCTCACCACCGGCAGCACCTGTTCCGCGAGTTCCGCGAAGCCATTCAGCAGCGCGAGGGCGCTCGCTGACTCAGCCAGGGTAAACAACGCACCGGCATGCAGTGCCTGCAGATGATTCCAGTTCGTCTCATTACAATCGAGAGAGAGATTACCGTCGCCGTCGATCTGGACGCCCGTCTGTCTGACGAAGGCTATGTCTGTGATATCCATTCATGACCCCTTGAAGCCCTTCGAGTACCGAGCATGTCAGTATTTTACAGGTGATCACTAAGGCTTTTTCACGAGTGTGGCAGGATCATCGATCGTTGGACCCAAATTTGATGACAGACTGCCGCGCATCTTATCGATTCGAATCGTACCACTCGGAACACCCGCTACGCCTACATATACAACAGTCTCCCAATAGTCGCCCTTATCTACAGGTTGACCTATTGTGCTTTCCAGAGCGATGTACTTTTGTTGATAGAGCATGGATAGTGCCATTGCTTGGTTTGCTGTAATCTCGCCACCATTCATCAG
>JBEVWC010000048.1:5748-21580 GCA_040506775.1 Candidatus Thiodiazotropha sp. | reverse complement strand
GGAAAATACCACTCGGATCAGATTCTGCTCTCGCGATGAGAGAGGGAGAGGCATCCATGTGTGATCAGTAAAACCGCCGAAAGGTATCCATACCTTTCGGTTACGCGGTGATTATTGATCGATATCGCTGACGGGGAACGACTTGGCAAAGGCGGTCAATTCATCCAGGGATGCACTGCTGCTGGAGAGATTCAGCATTCCCGGGGTCATCTTGAGACTGATCATGATCTCGTTGCGACTGCCCTCTTCCATAACCATTCCGGTATAACGGCCCAGGCGCACCTTTTTACCGCCACCGGCCAGACCCATCTGGCTGAACATGGCGCCCATGCCACCGCCACCGCTGGTGTAACTGGCCTCGATCATCTGCTCGCCCTTATTGTACTCGGTGCGGATGTTGGAAAAGCCCATCATCTTGTTCTGCTCGATCTCGCCACGCTTCCATCCGGCCACATCCTGGGGAAAGCGATCGCTCTTCATGGACTGCTGCAGTTGCTCGAGGGATTCAAGACACCATTTGGCCTCTTCCACAGCGCCGGCGATGTCGTCCTCTTCGTAAAGTTTTGCGGCCTGCTTACAGTAACTGGCCGGATCACCTTCCGCCGCCACGTTCAGGGACATGGCCAGGATCGCAACCGCGGTCACGCCCAGGGTGCATTTTTTCATCATGACTCTCCTTAAGTGATTCAGGATTGAAGATCTTCGATCTCCGTTCACCCTTAAATCATAAAAGAAAACACCCGTAGACCAAACCCCGCTTGAACCCCTGCGTTGTTTTGTTCCATCGGCTATGCTTGTGTACTATGCCCCGGAAAGGGGTACGATTTTCGGCACAAGACCGGTAACCAAGATCAGCCGGCAATGACGGGCACTGAGCCCGTAGCAATCACGCCAACCCTTATGTCGGTCGGACAACACTGTGACGGCCGGCCCCTGCGGGTGGAACTTGCTCTTTTGGCACAGACTCAAAGCATCCAACGCCTGGTAAATAAACGACCAAACCATGACCGAGCTACGCGCGACTCTTTCAGCGGTACTCTGTACCCTGACACTCATTCTGAGCACACCGCTCATGGCCGCATCCCAGCCGGACGAGGATGTTTATTCGTTCGACGATCTGCCGATGAAGGATCTGCTGGTCTACCCGGACTGGTTCAAGAAGAGCTTTCTCGACCTGCCCAGTGACCTGAAGGAGGCCGTGGACAATGGCAAAGAGGGCTTGATCGTCTACTTTGGGCAGAAACGCTGCGCCTACTGCAAAATGCTCCTGGAGGTGAATTTCGGCCTGTCTGACATCACCGCTTACACCCGAAGTCATTTCGACATCGTACCCATCGATATCTGGAGTCCCGAGGAGGTCACCACCCCCGAGGGGGAGACCCTCACCGAGCGGGATTACGCCCTGCGCGAGAACACCAACTTCACCCCCTCCCTGCTCTTTTACGACGCCGATGGAAAGCAGGTGTTTCGCCTGCGGGGTTACTACCCGCCATATCAGTTTCGCGCCGCACTGGAGTATGTCGCGGACAAGCACTATCTGAAGGAACCCTTCCCCCGCTATCTGGCCCGGGGAGATTCCGGAACCGCCTTCGAACCGGGCGATCTCAACGAAGAGGAGTTCTTCATTCCGCCGCCGCATAACCTGGACCGCAGCCGTTTCCCCGGGCAGCGCCCCCTGGTCGTCTACTTCGAGCAGGGCAACTGTCATGCCTGTGACGTGCTGCATGGAGAACCCCTGCGCGACCCGGCAATCAACCGGCTGATTCGGGAATTCGACAATGTACAGCTCGACATCCACGCGGATACACCGGTGATCACCCCGGACGGAGAACGTACCACCGCACGTAAGTGGGCTGAGGAGCTGGGCCTGTTTTATACCCCCTCGATGATCTTCTTCGACGAAAAGGGCAAGGAGATCATCCGGGTCGACTCGGTGGTCCGCTTCTACCGCCTGCGCAATGTCATCACCTACATCACCGACCGGGGATATCGCAATTATCCGGACTACCAGAGGTGGCGGGCCGACGCGGGTCTGTAACCCCGGGTCGGCACTCGGTGCCTGATTCAAGATCGTGAACGGACCGCCGATACCCTGACGGTTAGGGGCAGGGAACGATGGATCTAAGAGAAGAGAACCGAATCCTGCGGCTTCGGCTGACGGAATTGACCCGCAAAGCGCAACGCAACCAGGAAACCCTGGAGCGGTTTCACGCCCGTGAACTCGAATTGCTGAGCGCTGAATCCCTGCCTGAACTGCTCAGCGGCATGTCGGAAGGACTGCTCACCTCCTTCGAGGTCACCAGCATCCTGTTGCTGCTCCACGATCCGGATCACGAGCTGCGCCACCTGCTCGGCAACAGCGGCATCAGCGAGGAAGCCTTACCCTATGTGCGCTTCGTCGATGAGCTGATCCCGGTCAACCATCGTTATCAATACATCAAGAGCCCCTGGCTCGGACCCTTCCTGTCACCGGAATACGACAACCTGTTCAATCATCCCGACGGACTGCACAGCATGGCAATCCTGCCCCTGTTCTGCGGCAACCAGCTGGTGGGCAGTATCAACCTGGGCAGCCGCGATCCGCAGCGCTTTACCCGTCAACATGCCTGTGACTTTCTGGCACGCCTGGCGACCATCTGCGGCGTCTGTCTGGAGAATGTCACCAACCGGGAACGGCTGCTGATCAGCGGACTCACGGATCCGCTCACCCAATTGCACAATCGCCGTTACCTGGACCGTCGCCTGGATGAGGAACTCGCCCGGGCCAGCCGATACCGGCAACCCCTGAGCTGTCTGTTCATCGATGCGGATCATTTCAAGCGCATCAACGACGAGTACGGCCACCCCGCAGGCGACCGGGTGCTCACCGAACTGGCGAAACGAATTCGCTCACAGCTGCGCGCCAGTGATGTGGCGACCCGTTACGGCGGCGAGGAGTTTGCCCTGTTGCTACCCCAGACCGCGATCTCCGAGGCGCTGATGCTGGCCGAGCGGATTCGTCTTGAGATCGCCTCCCAGCCCATCCCCCTGGAGGATGGCACCAGTCTCTCAATCAGTGTATCCATCGGCGTCAGCGAAGCCCTCCCGATGCTGGGGAAATCCCATCATCGGGAGGTCGGGGCGCATCTGCTGGCCTGCGCGGATCAGGCGCTCTATCTTGCCAAGGCAAATGGCCGCAACCGGATCGAAAGCGAGGTCCCGGATCAGCAACCCGGCCACCCCACCAAACACATCAAGCGGCCTGTTTGAAAGGTTCCCGGCAAACACGAGCCGTCTGATTCAAGCAGATCTGCCACATCGTTTCAGTATTCCCAGAATTGCCGACACGACACATTCCGGCTCGCTGATTTGTGGGAAATGACCGCTCTTCAGACACTCGACCCGCTCGGACATGGGTGAGAGATCCAACAGTGCTCTCTGATAGTCCTGATGAATCTCAAATGCCGGCTGCGGCACCAGAGGCATCCGCGCCATTCCGCTGACCACCGTGACCGGGAGTGCGGGGAAGGGAGCGGCAAGATGGATCTGCTGCAGGGTCTCACGGATGACTTCATCTTCTGAGTATCTATAGGGATCGAAGCGTTTCTCGACCCACTTGATCAGATTGTTCAATCCATTCACAAACCTGGGTGGCTTTATCGATCGCTGGATGCTGATCTCGTCAGGATGTGCCGCATCGACAAACACAACACCCAGGACATCGGCCGGGTGCAGCCGTGCATAAAGATTCGCAAACAGGCCTCCCAGGGAGTGGCCCACCAGCAGACAGGGGCCTTGGAGTGCGCGCTGCTCGAGCAGTTGACGCAATTCCTCAACAACCGTTTCACCCGTCTGGTCCGCTGTGGCCTTTTCCGATCGCCCCACCCCCCTGCGGTTATAAAGCAAAACCCTGTGATGCTCACTGATTCTGGGGTAGACCCTTTCCCAACTGGAAAAGGGCGTGCGAAATCCATTCAGGAAGACAACGACCTCGCCGCCATCGCCTGATTGGAAAAATTCAAGACCGTCCATAGCCCGCCCCTCACCGATCGTGTGACACCCGCAGCTTTCGTGCCTGCGGTTGTACAGGCCTCAATCCGTTAACGTCTTATGAGTTCCGTCACAATAGGGTGGATTCTTGGTTTGCTTACAGCGACACAGCCAGTGTTCGCCACTTTTTTCGGCCTTGAAGCCCAATGGCTCAATTCCGGTACCCTGATGGGAGCCGTCGCAGAACGGTTGATTGGCGGAGCGCCCGCAGGCACACCACCAGTATTCCTTACCCGCCACCAGTTCCACATTGATCGGCTGTTTGGCCGCAATAACAGGCTTTTCCAATTAGCACCTCCACGCAAGTATGAGATTACGAACTGATCAGCCACAACTAACCAGTTGAGTTTAATGATATTATTCTGACTTGAACTACACGGCGGCCGTTTTTGATACAATCCCCGGCGAAATCGTTCGGTCCTTACGGATCCCCACGACTCCGAAAAATTGATCTGTCGGCCCAGCGCCGATTCATAAGATTACAACATTTCACGCGGAAATATCTGCTACTCTCTCCCCCTGAATTAACAGACCAGCCCTGATTCATGACCGATAGCGAAAACTGGATCGACTTCGACAACCAGCACGTTTGGCACCCCTACAGCGCCATTGGCGCCGACCTGCCGGTATTCCCTGTAGACTCCGCCAATGGGGTTCGGATTCGCCTGGCGGATGGTCGGGAACTGATCGATGGCATGTCCTCCTGGTGGTGCGCCATACATGGCTACAATCACCCGCACCTGAATCAGGCCATCGAATCCCAGCTCAAGGACATGGCCCATGTGATGTTTGGCGGCCTGACCCATAAACCCGCCGCGGAGCTGGCCCGCAAGCTGATCGAGATCACCCCGGCACCGCTGCAATCCGTATTCTTCTGTGACTCGGGATCGGTCTCCGTGGAAGTCGCCCTGAAGATGGCGATTCAATACTGGCAGGAGAAGGGCATGCCGGAGCGGCAGCGCTTTCTCACGGTTCGCCGGGGCTATCATGGCGACACCTTCGGCGCCATGTCCGTGTGCGACCCTGACACCGGCATGCACAGCCTGTTTTCCGGCATCCTGCCCCAACAGGTTTTCACTGATGCCCCCAACTGCTATTTCGGCCATCCCTGCAAAGGGGACAATGCCAGGGATCTGTCCGAGAAACTGCGCGAGCATCATGAGGAGATCGCAGCAGTGATCCTGGAACCGATCGTGCAGGGCGCGGGCGGGATGCGCTTCTACTCCCTGGAGTACCTGCAGGAGGTACGGCGGCTGTGTGACCAGTTCGGCGTACTGCTTATCCTCGACGAGATTGCCACCGGCTTTGGCCGCACCGGCAAGCTGTTCGCCTGTGAACATGCAGAGGTGATTCCCGACATCATGTGTCTCGGCAAATCCCTCACCGGCGGATACCTGAGCCTGGCCGCCACCCTCACCACCGAGGAGATCAGCCAGACCATCAGCAGAGGCGACCCCGGGGTCTTCATGCACGGTCCCACCTTCATGGCCAATCCCCTGGCCTGCCGGGTCGCCCTGGCGAGTATTGAGTTGCTGCTCGAGTCCCCCTGGGAGGAGCGAATTCAGACCATCGAAGCCCTGCTATCGGAGGGTCTGGCCCCCTGCCGCGAGATGCCCCAGGTGGAGGAAGTGCGAGTGCTGGGCGCCATCGGGGTGGTGGAGATGAAGAAGCCGGTCAATATGAAGCACATCCAGAACTGCTTCGTCGAAGCCGGGGTGTGGGTGAGGCCGTTCGGAAAACTGGTCTATTTGATGCCGCCCTACATCATCAGCGAAGAGGATCTGAGGACCCTGACCGAGACCGTGGTCAAAGTGGTTGAGACCTGTCCGATCGATTGAGCGTTGTTCCCACTCACTCGATGTCATTCTGCATCGTATCAATCGCACCTGCCCTGAACCTGCGGGAAACCAACAGACTGTTGCAGGTTCAAGTCTGCTCCCCGCGCATCATCCAGCTGCCACAGCACAGTAACACCCCACCCGTAGCCCGGGTGCAGCGCAGCGGAACCCGGGGAAACCAGGTCGGAGCAATCCGCTAAAACAACTTCGCATGCCTGCTTCAGGCGCGTGCCACATCTCCCGGGTTACGCGTTGCTTCACCCGGGCTACAGGGTCAGCGAATACGCGCCGCGCATCACTCTCCCTGCAACGAGACCACCACCTGCTCCACATCCTGCTGGAATTTGATCCGCTTCTGCATTTCCGGGGTCAGATAGACCCTGCCCTTCTCATCCACCAGCATCACTTCGGTCAACCCCATTCTGCGGGCGATCTCCACCCACTGGTCGGGGCCCGCCACACTCAGGGCGGTGGCGGCGGCATCCGCGAGTCCACCGTCGTGACTGATCACCGTGGCGGATGCCACGTGTGCCACCGGATAACCGCTACGCGGATCGATGATGTGGGCATAACGAATACCCTCGTATTCGCGGTAGCGCTCATAGTTTCCGGAAGTGAGTACACACTCACCATCGGAGACCCCTACCGATGCGATTACCCCTTCACCCAGGGGGTGACGAATGCCGATCATCCAGGGCCGGTCCCCATGCCGACCGGAGACGCACAGATCCCCGCCCGCATTGACGATGGCATTGCCGATACCGAATCCGTGCAATTCATCGATCGCCAGGTTCAGGGCATAACCCTTGGCGAAGGCCCCCAGATCCAGGGATACCGCCGGGTTCGATGAGGAGACCCGGGTGCCTTCGATGGTCAGGTCGCTCATGTTTGGATTCAGTCGGATCAACTCCACGATCTTCTGCGCATCCGGGGGCGGCCCACCCGGGGGTTCGTCCCGATGAAATCCCCACAGGCCGATCAACTGCCCGATGGCCGGGTTGAACAGGTTTTCGCTGTTCGCCGCATATCCCTGGGCCCGCTTGAGGAGTTCCGCGAGTTGCGGCGACACCTCCCGGGACTCACCCAGGGACAGGGCCCGGTTGAGCTGGACCAGGTCGCCGTCACCCTTCCAGGCATGCCAGTCCCGGTGCATACCCTGAAAGGTCTGATCCAGACTCTGCACCGCCTTATTGAAGGTTTCGGGCTGATCCGTATAGGCCTGGATGTCCAGCAGAGTGCCGAACACCAACAGGGTCTGGCGCTGATCGGTGGGTCCTCTGTCGCATCCGCTAATGACCAACAGCAGTAACATTGAAAAGGTGAGCCGGATGAATGGCAACATACGGAATTATCCTGGTTTACAGCACACGTTCAGAGGAACGCAAGAATGGAGAGAATGATTACAAAGACTGGCACTAATAGCCACATACCAATTTCATAGATCCTATAAAGCCCACCCATCCTGCTCCATTCTTTTTGCTTTTTATCGCGGTAGTTACGTGAAACCAGATACCTAAAACCATCGATCAGATAAAGTAAGACATCTGGCATGTTTTCACTATTCCCTGATTACGGACAGATAATCCCTGAGGGCAAGTACCAGGTAGATGGGCCCAGACGAAGACTGCGGATAAAAAGGACACTGACTGACTCTGATTTTTTTACCACGAAGAACACGAAGGTCACGAAGTATAATCGTTTACTTACATGAAATTGCCCGGTGCAAAAACAGGTTTGTTCTGGATTTCAACACTAAAAGTTTGGGATGCAATTAAGGTATTTGTACTGTGACCCTTCGTGCTCTTCGTGTCCTTCGTGGTGAAACAGATTGGTAAAGCACTAATCCTGCTGAAGCTGGCGCAGTTTCTCTCCCGCTGCGCCGGAGCGTATGAGTTCCCGGGCCTGATCGATACCCTGAGGTATTTCGTCGACCCGTCCGCTGAGGTAGAGCCGTACCGCCACGTTGTAGACGATGGCATCCTGATGCGTATCGTCCGCTTCGAGCAAGGCCCCGCGAATGATCTCCGCAGTAGCCTCCGAGGGCTCGCAGGGACGAGTTTCCCGGCAGGCGATTCCGAACATCTCCGGATCCAGAGTGTACTGGGACAGGGTGCCGTCCCGATACTCGACCACGGCGATCGGCTGCAGCGGCAGTTCGTCACAGCCGTCCACGCCCTGCACCGCCATGACCCGCTGCTGTCCCCGCTCACCCACGGCGGTCGCGAAGCGTTCCAGGAAACCCACATGCGCTGCACCGATCAGGGAAAACGCGGCACCGGCCGGATTCAGCATCACCTCGCAGGCATGCAGGAACGAACGATAGAACAGCGTCTGGCGAATCGGCTTGAGTCGCTCCACACCGTGCAGATAACGACTCGCATGGAGATGCCCGAATCCCTTCTCCTCGATGTCCCGGGCCACCTGGTTCGGCTGGCGGTAGGCCGGTATGCCCAGGGCCTCGAGCACACAGGCGGTGCTGACCCCGTACTTTGGCGGCAGCCCGGTATTGGAGTGCATGATCACCGGCACCCCGGCGGCGCTGGTGACCAGGGCGGCTGCGAGACCCAGATGCAAAGCGTTCTTACGCCCATCGTAGGGCCCGTTGCAGTTGAGCAGCCCCTCCACCCTGGGAGAGATCAGGGAGGCGCTGCCCTCCATAGCATCCAGGAACCCCTTCATCTCCTCCACCTTGGCGCCCTTGAAGCGCATGGCGGTGAGGAAGGCGCCGATCTGCGCGGGATGCGCCTCGGCGCTCATGAGGAAATCCAGCGCCTCACGGGCCTCTTCACGGCTCATGTCCTTGGCCCCGTGGCGACCCTTGGCGGTGGCGATCAGGCGTTTCTGGAAAATCTCACCCGCGGGGCTGCTGGGATGATGCATGACGGACGGCTCCTGAAAGAATACTGATTGTGCCTGGGACTCACTCTGAGCCCGTTTCACTGAACACGAACGGCACCCGGGTGTCTGCCCGGTATGCCGCCACATCCACCACGCTGCGATCCGCCACCTGCTGGCGTGCGGCGATCAGGGCCGACGCGATACGCCGGTCAGTGATCCGGTAGCGGGGTTCCAGGCCGATCTCCCGGATACCGTCACAGGACTCCTGGAACAGATGCCGGTAGAGCCCGGACATCATGTCGTAGCGGCTCGACATGAGCATGTTGGTCGCCTGCTTGATCTGCGCCACGGACTGCGGTTCATGACCGAGCAGACTGGTGGCCAGCATGACCGATATGGCGTGCAGCACATCGTACTGCACATGGGCGATGAAGACGATCAGGTGATGCTGGGTGAGAGGCACCTGATGCTGCCAGGCCCAGCGGATCATGCCACCCAGCAACAGGCTGAAGAACTCGGGAACGCCCCACTCCATCCCCAGGCCGACCGAGGCCAATGACTCCAACAGGCTGAATTCCGGATGCCCGGCGAGCAGACGTTGCACCAGGGCGTTGTCCGCCACCTCGTGGAGCATGGGTACATCCTGCTCCTCGAAGGGGACCCCCAGACCTTCGAAGATCTGCCGGTACATCACAATATGGGTGGTAGAGCCAAGCAGGCTGGCCAGATCCGGATAGGCCTCGATGCTGTGGGTTCCGACCCCGTACTCATCCGCCAGCAGCTGTGCGAGGATGATCTGCACCAGCTCGGAGATACGCTCATTGAGACATCCATAAGGCAGATCGATGAAACCGGAAAAGCGCCCCTGAGCCAGGGCCACGCACTGACGGGTATTCTTCACCTGATTGAAATAGTTGAGTGCGAAACGTTTCAGTTGATCCTGATCGAAGCGCCCTTCGAAGATCCGCACAAAGCAGGGATGGCGCCACACCGGATGGGACATGACATGTTCATGCAGATCAAGAAACAGGGCCTGGAGGGCGCCGGGCTGGAAGATCTGCAACCGGTTGAGGGGATTGTGCGGGTCCTTTTCAGCGATCGCGCGCAGCTCGGAGAATGCCTGGTGCAGGGGACTGCCCGGCTGCTCCAGTTCCCCGATGGTTTTGCTGAAATCCCGGATCTGGCTCTCGCGAAATGCCTCCAGCACCGCTTCTGCGTCCAGGGACAGCAGATTGGGCAGGGGATGCACCCCGGGGAGCAGGGTCGCCTGCTGATCGGCGCCGACCTCCAGCAGATCGGAAAAGCGTTGCGGCGTTTCGTGATGCATAACCTCGGACATGATACCTCTCCAGGTTAACCGGCTGATTGGTGTTGGGCCCGTTTTTCAGGACAGAGGGCGAACCGTGTTCGGCAACTGCTTGCGGATCACCTCCGCCAGTGCCTCGATCGCCTGCTTGCGCGGGAAGGTCTTGCGATAGACAAACTGAACCCGGCGATAAGCATCCTTCAAAGCGAGCTTTCGCGCAATGATCCCCGAATCGGTGGTCCAGGCACCGCGTACCGCCAGGGCGGGCACCAGGGTACAGCCGAATCCGGCACCGACCAGCTGCAGCAGGGTCTCGAGACTGGCCGCTCTCAGATCGGCCATCTCATTGTCCAGCATACCCTCCTTGATGCGGCACACGTCCATGACCTGGTCGGTCAGGCAGTGGCCATCAGCCAGCAGCAGCAGATCCAGACGATTCAGATCCCGGCGGCTGATCTCGTCCTTGTTGTAGAGTTCGTGATCCCGGGGATGAGCCAGCCAGAAGGGTTCCTCGAACAGGGGCATGACCTCCAGTTCCGGCTCCTTGACCGCGGTGGCGAGGATCGCCACATCGACCTGATGATCCAGCAGGCGCCGGGTCAGCATGTCGGTGATCTCCTCCGAGAGGACCAGCCGCATCTGTGGGTACTGTTCCTTGAGAGGCATCAGGATCAGGGGAATCAGGTAGGGGCTGACCGTGGGAATCGCACCCACCCGCAGGGCCCCCGCCAGAGGATCCCTCTGGGCCTGAGCCAGCTGGCGGATCACATCCGCCTGTTCCAGGATCAGTTTGGCGTGCTTGACGATTTCCGTGCCGATCGGGGTGATCGAGACCGAACGGTTGGTTCGCTCGAAGATGGTGACGCCCAGCTCCTCTTCAAGCTTCTTGATCTGACCGCTGAGGGTTGGCTGGCTGACAAAGCATTGAGCAGCGGCATGACCAAAGTGTTCCGTTTCAGCCACCGCAATCAGGTATTTCAAATCCCGCAAGTTCATTGTGGTTATCGATTTCAGCTATGATTGGAGAATGAATAATACCCCCATCATATCAGATCATGGCAATGACAGATCGCAATGGTTCGCAATTTCATTCTCTACCCGACTCAGATGAACCCTTCGCACCTGTGATGCGCATCGATCACCCGGTTCTTGAAGCGCATCCGTTATCGTTCTATAAAGAAGCAACGGAAAAAACGGGATGATTCCTCACTCCGGCACAAACCGTTGTGATGCGGCCCGCAGGTCGAACAATGAACGCCTGACACGGGAAGGTGCGATTATCGGGCCGTTCAATCAAGAGCCATCATTTTAACCATGACCGATAACCCGCCATTGGTAAACCGGGGCCTTCAGGATGACACACTGTCGCGAGTGCATAAGCAACGGCACATGATCTGAGCGCCCTCTTTCATCTTGGATACACCTGCAGGACAAGACTCAACATCATCATGCCGCCGCATCGCAATCAGAACCATGCCGTCATGTTCGCCGACATAGTCGACAGCACACGCATGTATGAAAGTCTTGGCGATACTCTGGCGAAGAAACTCATCACCGAAATGGAGTCGGCAATTTCCCAGGTGGTGGTCGAGAGTGGTGGCTTCGTGGTCGAGATCATCGGCGATGAGGTGATGAGCCGTTTCGACGATCCTGGCGCTGCCGTACAGGCCGCCTGCCGCATCCAGGAGCGGGCGGATCTGTATGCCGAGCAATCGGGGATGCCCATGGCGGCACGCATCGGTCTGCACTATGGCCCCGCCATTCTGGAGGAAGGGCGCATGTACGGCGACACCATCAATATCGCCGCACGGGTGGCGGACATCGCCAAGGCGCACCAGATCATTACCACGGATCAGGTGATACAGGCACTGCCCCTGGAACAGCGTCAACTGGCCCGACGCTTCGACAAGGTACAGGTCAAGGGAAAGCTGGAAACACTGATCATCTACGATCTGCTGTGGCGTCGTGAAGATGTGACCTTCATTCATACCGCTCCGATCACCCAAAGCATGACCCGCAAGAACCTGATCCTCGACTATGCGGGCAGGACCTATCGTCTGGCGCCGATACCGGGCAGCATCCATATCGGACGCGACGCGGGCAATGAACTGGTTGTCGGCGGCAACTCCGTATCCCGGACTCATGCGATCCTGGAGTACAATCGCGGCAAATTCATGCTCAAAGACATCAGCACCAACGGAACCTATATCACCACACAGAATCAACAATCACTCTACATCAGGCGGGAGACCATCCCACTGATGGGCCAGGGCCAGATCGGCCTGGGTGAACCGGTTAGCGAAACAAACCGTCATATCATTCACTATCATCTGCAGGAAAGCGACTGACCTCAGCCTCACCATTTATGCCATTCCTGACAATCCGTAAACTTGCTCACCCGCAGATATTCCGGTGGCTCTGGCTGCTGCTGTGGATGACCGTGTGGCTGTTCGCGACACCCGTCTGGGCCGCCAAGAAGCCAGCGGAACCTGTGGAAAATACCGTCACTCAGGAACAGATCGAAATCGCAAAGAGCGAGTTGGAGGCCGATGACAGTCTGGACGAGACCCAGAAATCCAAGGTGCTTGATCTGCTCGACCAGGCGAGTAACTGGATACGCCAGCGAGCCGCCACCCAGTCGGACCTGGAGGCGTTGCGCAAGCGGATCCGTGAGGCGCCGGCAGAGATCAAGAAACTCACGGCCCAGTCGACTCCGCGCGAAACCCCGGACGAGGCATTCGGTCAGTTGTCCCTGGAGGAGCTGGAGCGACGCATCAACCAGGAAAACCTGAATCTGACAGATGCGAGAGCCGAACAGAAACAGCAGCTCGACAACCTTGCCCGCTTGCTGGCAGGCAGCCAGCAGATCAACACGGACATCGCCGAAAATTCCCGCAATCTCGACAAACTCGGGAGTGAAAACGGACAAGCCGATAGCAACGCCCCTGAAGCACTCAAACGGGCCCAGAAACTGCTGCAGATCAGCAAGCAGCAGCTCTACGAGTCAAAAATCGAACTGCTCAAGCTGCGTCTGGCAAATCAGAGCCTGTTGACCAATCTCGCCCAGGCTCAGCGGGACGCCAGTGCCGCCCGCATCGAAGCGTTGCAGGAGACACTCAGCCGTCTCAACGCCGCGGCCGGGAACCTGCGGGAGCAACAGGCCAAGCAGGCACGCCAGGAAGCGGAGCGACTGGAACAACAGACCCAGACTCTTCCCAAACCGATCCAGGAGATTGCCCAGAACAACGCCCAGACCCGCACCGAGCTTGAAAACCTGGTCATCGGGGAGAAGCAGGTCGCCGACAAGCTCTCCGCGACCCAAAACCAGCTGGAACAGATCCGCGGCGATTTCGAGCATATCAAGAAGCGTGTGGAATTTGTCGGTACCAGCAAGGCTATCGGCAAAATGCTGATTCGCCGGCGTCAGGCACTACCCTCGCTGCAAAGCTACAGTCGCTCTTCCGCCGAACGCAGGAAAGAGATCGACCGGGCCACCGACCGGCAGATCGACATCGAGGAAAGCCTGCTTGACTGGAACAACATGAGTGAAAGACTCGAACAGCAGATCCCCCTATTGAGCGCCGGCATGCCCGCGGATCAAGCCGATCATCTCAAGCAGACCAGCTACGACTTGCTGGGGGCGCAGCGCGAGGCACTCAACGAACTGCAACAGGTTTACGGACGTTACATTTCCCAGCTCACTGCATTGGATCAGGCAGAGCGGCAACTGGTCGAGGTCTCTCAATCCTATGTCGGATTCATCAATGATCAGCTGATCTGGATACCCAGCGGCGAACCCTTCGATCTGCTTGATCTGCACCAGCTCAGCGAGAGCCTGATCTGGCTGATCTCTCCCTCCACCTGGGACGATACCCTGGTCGACCTCCTGCAGGCGATGAAAAACCGTCCCGATATCACTCTGGTAATCCTGCTCGTCACGATTGTATTGATCTGGAAACGCCCGGCCATCAAGGCGAAGATTCCCCAGCTCACCAAGGCCACCCGTAAAATCCACACCGACTCCATACGCCTGACTTTCTATGCCCTGTTGCTGACCCTGGCCAAGGTGGGCCTGCTGCCAGGCCTGATGATCGGCGTGGGTTACCTGCTGCAGATTTTGCCGACACTGAGTCCGATCAGTGCCTATCTGTCCACCGCACTGATCACCGTTGGCACCACGCTGCTGGGCGCCTTGATGCTCTACCAGGTGTGTCTACCGGATGGCATCGGCATACGCCATCTCAGATGGAACAGTGCGATCTGCACCTCCCTGGCTCGGGAGCTGCGCTGGTTGATTCCGATTGTCGTACCCATGCGTGTCATGGCGATTCTCACCTCCGGTGAAAGTCTCGGCCCCCAGTCACAGCTCATTGACCGGTTGAGTGTGATTGGCCTGTTGATCCTCACCCTGGTGTTCGTCTACCGGGTACTCAACAAACAGAGCCTGTTCTATCAAAGCTGGGTCAAGAGCCGTTCACAAGGTCTGTTGATCCAGACCCATTTTCTCTGGTTCCCGATCCTGCTGCTGATCGGACTTGCTCTGCTTACCGCCGGTATCATGGGTTATCTGACCCTGTCCCTGCGACTCCTGGAACGCTTTGAGCTGACCTTCTGGTTCTTCCTCGGCCTGTTCACCCTGAAGGAACTGCTGCTGCGCTACCTGTTCATCGCGGAACGCCGCCTGCGCTATGAGAACGCCCTGCAACGCCGGGATGAGTTACGCGCGCAACGGGAACAGGAAGCGAACCAAACCAGTGACGATGAGGGTTCCGCGATTGCGGTGGAGATTCCGGAGCTGGATTTCGACGCCTTGAGCGAACAGGCCAAACGTCTGGTGCGTTTTGGCTACCTGTTCGGATCGGTGATCGGCACCTGGTTGATCTGGGCAGAGCTGTTACCGGCACTGGACTTCTTCAGCACCGTGCAACTCCCCTTCACCACCAGCCACATGGTGGATGGCATCGCTACCGAGGGCAATCTCACCCTGAGTGATCTGGTCATCGGCCTGATGATCGTGGTGGTCACTGCGCTGGCCGCAAAGAACCTGCCCGGCATTCTCGAAATCACCCTGCTGCAGCGCCTGCCCCTGGAAACCGGTGCCCGCTATGCCCTGACCACCATGCTGCAGTATTTGATCGTCGGCATTGGCGTAATCATGGCCTTCGGCTCCATCGGCTTTCAATGGTCCAGCATCCAGTGGCTGGTGGCCGCCCTCGGCGTAGGTCTCGGTTTCGGTCTGCAGGAGATCGTGGCGAATTTCATCAGCGGCATCATCCTGTTGTTCGAACGCCCGATTCGCGTCGGTGACGTGGTCACCCTCGACAACACCACCGGTGTGGTATCCCGGATTCGCATTCGCGCCACCACCATTACCAATTATGACAAGCAGGAGATGTTGATCCCCAACAAGGAGTTCATCACCGGCCGGGTGATCAACTGGACCCTCACCGACAAGATCAACCGCATCATCATCACGGTCGGCGTGGCCTACGGCACCGATGTGAAGCGTGCCATGGAGCTTCTGATCCAGGTTGCTGAAGAGACCGACAATGTGCTGGATGATCCTAAACCCACCGCCTCCTTCGAGGCGTTTGGCGATAGCGCCCTGACCCTGTTACTGCGCGCCTACCTCGGCAGCATGGACAACCGGATCGCGACCATCACCGCGTTGCATGAAGGGGTGTACCGGAAATTTTCCGAGCATGGCATCCCGATCCCCTTCCCGCAAAGGGATATCCATATCATCAACCCACAGGGATTCAAGGACGCATAGACTGCGGTAGCGGCTCATTGCCACCCCGGGTTACGAGGACGCGTGACC
>JBEVWC010000048.1:0-5648 GCA_040506775.1 Candidatus Thiodiazotropha sp. | reverse complement strand
GGATATCCATATCATCAACCCACAGGGATTCAAGGACGCATAGACTGCGGTAGCGGCTCATTGCCACCCCGGGTTACGAGGACGCGTGACCAGGGGACATGGCACGAACCTCGAACAGGCATCAGATACTGCGTTACCGATACGCGTTCAGGCATGGTTTTCCAGCTATCGCTGTCGTGAGTTTCAGCCTGCATGACTGATTCACAGATAGTGAGGCGGTCTGATCGGGCTCACCCATATCACGAAACGATGCCGGGGCTTGTCAACCCTGGCGACCCGCCCATTGCGGCGCCTGATCCAGGCGTGACAGGAGCAGTTCGAATTCATACGCGGGTAAGGGTTTGCTGAAGTGATAACCCTGCGCCAGTTCACAGCCCTGCTGACGCAGAAATGACAACTGTTCCTCAGTCTCTACACCTTCGGCCACCACACCCAGGTTGAGTTGATGGGCCATGGCAATGATCGCCGAGGTAATGGTGACATCATCCTGGTCTTCCGGAATATCCTTGACGAAGGATCGGTCCACCTTGAGCACATCGAGAGGAAAACGTTTCAGATAGCTGAGTGAGGAATAACCGGTACCGAAATCATCCACGGAGATTGAGATCCCCATGCTTTTGAACTCATCCAGGGTGGCGATGGTTTCATTGACGTTGCGCATGATGATGCTTTCGGTGATTTCGAACTCCAGATATTCCGGCTGCAAACCGCTTTCTGAGAGACAGCGTGCCACGCGCGTACTGAGATCGCGCTGGATGAACTGCATGCTGCTCAGATTGATGGCGATCCGGATGGGCTGATAGCCGGCATTCTGCCACAGCTTGTTCTGCCGACAGGCCTCTTTCAACACCCATTCACCCAGCTCGATGATCATCCCCGTCTCTTCCGCCAACGGAATGAATTCACCGGGCGGGATCATGCCCAGTTCCGGCTGGTGCCAGCGTAACAGGGCCTCGGCCGCCACCAGTTCCCCGGTCTCCAGATTGATCTGCGGCTGATAGTACAACTCCATCTCGTGACCGCTCAGGGCCTTACGCAGCTTGCCTTCCAGCTTCAGACGGTTGGCCGCATAGGCATTCATCTGCTCGGTGTAAAACTGAAAATTGTTCTTGCCCATCGCCTTGGCGTGGTACATCGCGGTATCCGCGTTTTTCAGCAACTCTTCCACATCCTGACCATCCCTGGGGAAAACCGCGATCCCGATGCTGGGGGTCACATAGACTTCATGGCCGTTGAGGTTGTAGGAACGGGCGATCGCGCTCTGCACCCGCTTGGCAACGGTGGCGGCAGCCTCCGGGCTGTCGACCTCATCCAGAAGCACGGTAAACTCATCACCACCCAGACGCGCGATGTTGCGGTTGTTCTCCTTGTCCATGCGATACAGTGCAACCGTATCGGTACCCCGCACCTGTTTCTCCAGGCGCTGGGTGATATGTTTCAACAGCATGTCACCGATGTCGTGGCCCAGGGTATCGTTGATGCGTTTGAACTCGTCCAGATCGAGATACAGCACCGCACCGATTCTTCCATAACGGATTGCCGACTGGATGGCTTTCGACACCTGCTCCTTGAAGGCCTGGCGATTCGGCAGGTCGGTCAGGGAATCACAGTAGGCCAGATAGTTGATCCGTTCGTCCCAGCGCTTACGTTCGGTGATGTCCCGGGCGAATACGCTCAGCATATTGGCATCACCGACCTGGGTAGCGGAAAGCGCCAGTTCCAGAGAAAAGCGCTGACCGTTTTTATGCTGGCCGGTCGCCTCGAGTCGTTTTTTGTAACTGGCGCCTTTTTCCAGTTCGAACACGGGTTCGAGTTGCGGAAAGCTTTCGTTGAATGACTCCAGCGCGAGAATCAACGGGAACAGGGGGCGACCCAACACCACCGGTTCTTCGTATCCAAACAGTTCACTCGCCTGCCGGTTCCAACTCAGGATATGTCCGTCATGGTCGGTGGTGATCACCGCATCGAAGGCGGCATCGATCACGTTCGACAGTCGCGCATCATCCTCCGCGATCGCGGCGCGGGCTGCCTGCTCCTGCAGTTTTGCATAACGCCGGTTGCGGTACACCGCGATGATCAGCATCAGCACCATCATCACGATCAACCATTCGATACCCACCCGCCAGATATCGATCATCCCCAGATCGACTTCACGCTGGATCGAGAGCGTGAAACTCAGACCGTGAATCTCCAGCGGCTGAGTAAAGTCCAGAGTGCGAAGAATATAAGAATCGCTGCGATGTGCTGCACCCAGTTCGACGAGCACCTTTCCGGATTCACCATCGACATCGGGTGCGCCCTGATGCAACGCCAGAGAAAGTTGCTCGGAGGGAAACTGGAGCCCTTCGAAAAACTTTTTGAAATCAATTCGCAGCCCTTCAAAGCCACTCAACATCTTCCACCGTTCATGGGGAAGGCTTGGCGGGTATCGGCCCAGGTAAACCGGTTTGAGAATGAAATACATGGGCTTGTCGAAATGCGGAACCTGGATATCCCCCAACGCAATGGTCGAACCGTTGCGTATTGCCCTTTCTATCACCTCGGCACCCGGCGACAGGCTGGCCAGATCGAACCCCAGCAGGTTCGCGGACCGGGGCTGCATCGGCTCGATGAAGCTCACCATCAAATGGAAGCCCAGACCTCGCTGAGCCATGCCGGCTTCCAGGTCATGCTGATGGTCCAAATGAAAACTGACGAACCCGGACTCATGCATGCGCTGCTCAAAGGCGGTTAGATCAGCGTCACTGACTCGTTCGAGATAAAGAATGGAATGAATGAACGGGTAGGCCTTGAGCATTTCCTGGGAAAACAGGGTCTGCTCCGCGCTGCTGAGAAAATCGCTGGAGTGATGCTGTCCCACCAGGGCAATCAGCACCGTATCAAGATTGGCGACACGCTGTATCACATCCCGCTGAATCTCCATCGCCTTGGCAATGAAGCTCTGCTCCAGCTCATCGATCTCCCGGTTCACCGAATAGACGCAGGAAAGTGCGGACACCAGCAGGACCGACAACCCGAGAAGCACCTTTCGGGTGCGCGTGAACACCGATTTCCTGATACTGAATTCCATCACTTACGCAACTTTTTGGCCTTTCGGATCAATGGGTCAGGCAAGCGGATACCGCTTTGCTCCAGTATGGCGTCATTGATCCAGATTTCCCATTTACGATTCGAGACCACCGGAATATCGGCCGGTGACGTTCCATCCAGCACGGACTTGACCACCTGAGCGGCCCATTCACCCTGCTCTTCCGGAATCTTGGTAAAACCCAGGATGGTGTAAGGCATCATCCATTCGTGATTGGTAAGACTCAATCGCCGGGTTTCGGCCCGCACCACATCGATGACCTGATGCTCCTGCCAGTCATTGATTCCGGATTGGCTGCCCATAATCACGAAATCGAAACTCTGCGCCTGACGATAGGCCTCCAGCCACTCCGCCGTGCTTGATACCAGGCGATGCTCCAAAGCCACCCCTTCAATCGATGCAGCTTTCTCGAAGCGGGACAGGTTCTTGCGTTCCGTCAGCGTGTCGGCACCGATGTACATGGCATTTTGAGCGCTGTTCAGGATGCTCTTTGCCTGATTGAACATCACACCAACAGGCGCCACTTCCACCATTCCGGTGGCATTCCTGTAAGGAAGTCCATAGCCTTCCACCGTCCAGTTGATGCCACAAAAGACAAACGGAATCGGATGATCCCTGTAATAGGGCTGAACGATGTATTTCATCGCATTGTCATCCGCGGTGATCACCACGTCCGGATGCCAGGATTCAATCAATTCCCGGGCTTGCTCAGCCGCCTGCTGGATTTCTTCAATCTGTTTACGGCGCTTGGTGTCCATATCGAACTGTTTCAGTTCACAGACACCTTCAAGTCCGCCACGCAGGCCCCTCTCGACCCCGTCGGACCAGTCATACCCCTTGTGATAGGAAGAGATGTAGAGACACTTGGGCTGTGCGTGCAATTGCAGTGGCCAGGCGACGAGCAGAATACCCCATAACAACCCTTTCAAAGTATCAACTTGTCTCCATGGCGGCGCCATACTTCATGTCCTTGTTTATAGTGATTTTCCCGGTGTGTATGACTATATCGGCGATTTTTCCTAATCTTTACAGAATTTAAACAATTTTCTTTTCTTCAAACGTGTTCGTTTCAGCAAAACGATGGTTTGCATGGGGCTGGCGTGCCGACGAAATCCCTTGGAGTGCCAAACTTCAGACAAAAAAAAGCCGCCTCCTTCCTCGGACGCGGCTCGCCCCCTAATTTCCGCACATCAGAGCAGAAGTCGGGAATCGGATTTCAGGCGGCCATTGCCGTTCTATCTATGACTCAAGATATTCGGGCAAGAAGCATGCTGTGGGTCTGAGCAGGCATCTGCCAATCCAAACCCCCACCAAGCGAAGCCTTGTTGCCAATACAGCAAATTCTCTGCCAATTAATTTAATTGCCTATAATTCATGCATTTAAATATCCATAGCTGATCATGCATTGAAACAATGTTAAAAAAATCGACAATTATCAGGCCCATTGCACGCCTTCAGACATATAAAATGCCTACCTGTAAAACAGCAGGGCATAACCGCTTGTTCAATTCCATGGTCCCATCCAGAATTCGGTTATGGAGATCCTGACCTACAGTCGTCGCCTTCTCGCCCCCTTTCAAGGCGTGCAGCAAATCGTCGCCGTCCCCGGTGGTATCGCCGAAACCATGGATGGCCGGCAATGGAAGCTGTATGTGCACGATGACGCCATCGTCAGCCATACCGGGCTGTCCGAGGTGGTTTATGGAAGTTGGGACGATCGCCAGGGCCTGAGCCGCTCACGGATCCGCGGATCCCTGCCCTCGCGCCTTATCGAGACCCTGGGCGAGCGGCTGGTCAGAACCCTGACCGAGCAATCCGGAAATATCCCCTACCGTCCCCGGGACCGTTTCGAGTCCTGGCTGCTGGATGAGACAGGAGAGCCCCTTGCACTCCTTGAAAGCGCCCTCCCGGAAGATCCGCGTATCGACAACAACCAGCCGGCCTGGTATCCGGACAGTCGGGCCAATCGACACTTCTCCTCGCCGCACGGAAACGCAGAGCAACTCACTGAACTGGTTCGGCTCACAGCGGGCAAACGTCCGCTCGCCGTCTGGATTGAGCGGAAACCTGATGGCGGGGGGAGCGATGAAGCAGGTACAGACTATTCGCCGGAGCGATTTCCGCCATTGCTGTTACGCGAGGACTGGTCCGATCCAAAGCAGCAGGCTCTGATTCGCGACTTTCTCGACTGGCAGTCTCCCTGGCTGCTGCAACTCCCATTGACTTCGGAGATGCGTCAACGGCTGGAGCCCGCTGCCTGGCGACGCCCCAGGGAAACCAGCCGGGTCTACCGGTTGTTCCCCAGGGTTTGCGATCCTTCCGGTCTGACAACGACCCGCGTCAAGGCGCGACTGATGCAGGATCGACCCGGCACTCGTCAGGTCAGCGAACCCTTCTACCCTTTCGTCAACGAGTGACACCATCCAGGCGAAACAGACCGCTCAGGATTCAACCATATGAAATAACTGTTCAAGGGCCGGGCGCATCCGTTCAATCTCCTTCAAACCCTCCGATATGCCATATTCCGCCTTATCGAATTCCATCAACCCCAGTTTTGCCA
>JBEVWC010000011.1:0-27584 GCA_040506775.1 Candidatus Thiodiazotropha sp. | reverse complement strand
CAGAAAAAAGCCCGCATTGAGCGGGCTTTTTGTGTTGGCTGGGGATGGAGGATTCGAACCTCCACATACGGAGTCAGAGTCCGTTGTCCTGCCATTAGACGAATCCCCAGTTGCAGACTCGGTGCGAGGTGCAAGGCACCCGCAGCAGGCGAGCCAGACTTAGCGCTTGGAGAACTGCGGACGCTTGCGGGCTTTGTGCAGGCCCACTTTCTTACGTTCCACCGCACGGGCGTCGCGGGTCAGGAAGCCGGAACGACGCAGCACGGTGTGCAGAGACTCGTCGTAGGCGTCCAGGGCGCGCGAGATGCCGTGGCGAATGGCGCCGGCCTGACCGGTGGTGCCGCCACCCTTCACAGTGACTTTGATGTCAACCTTGTCCAGGGTCTCGGTGGCCTCCAGCGGCTGACGGACCACCATGCGGGCGGTTTCGCGGCCGAAGTACTCGTCGAGGGGGCGGTTGTTGACCGTGATGCTGCCGTTGCCAGCGGTCAAAAAGACGCGGGCGGTGGAGCTTTTACGGCGGCCGGTGGTGTTATGCGTTTCTGCCATCTTCTTTACTCTCGTCGTTTCAGATGTCCAGCGGCTGGGGCTGCTGGGCCTGATGAGGATGTTCCGGGCCGGCGAAGACGCGCAGCTTCTTGAACATGGCGCGTCCCAGCGGATTTTTGGGCATCATGCCTTTGACAGCGTGTTCGATCGCCTGCTCGGGCGCTTTCTGTAACAGCTTGTCCAGGCTGATGGACTTCATGTTGCCGATGTAGCCGGTGTGATGATAGTACATCTTGTCGGCCAGCTTGTTGCCGGTCACCCGGATCTTCTCCGCGTTGACCACGACGATGTAATCGCCGGTATCCACGTGGGGGGTATATTCCGGTTTGTGCTTGCCGCGCAGACGTCGTGCAATTTCAGTGGACAGACGACCCAGGGTCTTGTCTGTGGCGTCCACGAGATACCAATTGCGGCGGACCTCAGCCGGCTTTGCGCTTAAAGTAGTCATCCGATGTCGCTCCAATGGGAGAACTATTATGCCTCGAAAAAGACGGCGGATATTACATGATCCCGGAGAACCGCACAAGACCTATGCAAACAAAATCGGTTTGATCGACCGGATTGAGCGGGGAAGGCCTGACAAGCGGCAAAAAAAAAGCGCAACAGGGGATGCTGCGCTGAAAAATGTTTACCACCAAAGGAGGATTACTGTACATAACGTATCAGTATGTTGGAATTATCTAATATACCAATATTCCTGTCAAGCTATTTCCAGACCTTTATTTTGATATGATGCTTCCCCCTCGACAGGCGCGCCCCACTCGGCATGTGATGATCGGTGATTCACGGCCGGTTCGCCTTGCGGGCGAGTGCCGGCACTTGGAGGGACTTCGATTCCCCGGTCTGGGTGTCACCGGTGAGCGCTCGGTTGAATTCCTGAAATTTTCTGATTAGCTAGAAACTTATGTTAATTAGCAGTATCGCGATTCTGGTCGGCTTGGTGATCCTCGTATGGAGTGCTGATCGGTTTATCAGCGGCGCGGCGGCCCTGGCGGACAATCTGGGGGTCTCCCCCATGCTGATCGGGCTCACTGTTGTGGGTTTCGGCACCTCGGCACCGGAAGTTCTGGTCTCTACAATGGCGGCCCTGGATGGGAACCCGGGGTTGGCCATCGGTAACGCGATCGGTTCGAATATCGCCAATATCGGCCTGATTCTCGGGGTCACGGCGATCGTGATGCCCCTGTCGGTACACTCCAGTGTGCTGCGCCGCGAGTATCCGTTACTGCTGGCGGTATCGGCCATCGCCTATGCATTGATGTGGGATGGTGATCTGAGCCGCATGGACGGTACGGTGCTGATCACCCTGCTGGTTGTGGTTCTGGGCTGGATGATCTACACCGCGAAAACCGGTGGTACCGACCCGATCGCGGGAGAATACGAAGCGGAAATCCCGCATAACATGCCCACCCGCAAGGCCCTGATCACCCTCAGCATCGGTCTGGCTCTGCTGTTGCTGAGTTCGCGCCTGCTGGTGTGGGGTGCGACCCAGGTGGCGGTGGCACTGGGGGTTACCGACGTGGTGATTGGTCTGACCATCGTGGCGATCGGAACCAGTCTGCCTGAACTGGCGGCCAGTATCACCAGTGCGCTGAAGAAGGAGGATGACATTGCCATTGGCAACGTGATCGGTTCCAATCTCTATAATTTGTTGGCGGTTCTGAGTATTCCGGGTCTGATCGCACCGGGTTCCTTCGCTCCGGAGGTAACCACGCGGGATCTTCCGGTGATGCTGGGACTGACCCTGTTTCTGTTTCTGATGGGCTATGGTTTCGGCAAGCCGGGACGTATCAACCGGGTCGAGGGGGGGCTGTTGCTGGCCTGCTTTATCGGCTACCAGTCCTGGCTGTTCCTGTCGTTGTTGAATCAATGAGCGCCGTGATTGAATGAATGAAAGACCGGTTTTGAAGAAAATTACCGATACCCCTACCGCTGACGATCGGTTGCGGATGATCGAATTGGGGCGTGCCGTCATCGAGACCGAAGCCGCCGCCGTCTCCGCCCTGATTCCCCGCCTGGATGAGGCCTTTGCCCAGGCCTGTCACTACCTGCTGCATTGCCAGGGGCGGATTGTGGTGATCGGCATGGGCAAGTCGGGACACATCGGCAACAAACTCGCGGCTACCCTGGCGAGTACCGGCAGCCCGGCCTTTTTCGTTCATCCGGGAGAGGCCAGCCATGGTGATCTGGGCATGATCACCCGTCAGGATGTAGTGCTGGCCCTGTCCAACTCCGGGGAAACCGGTGAGCTGCTGGTGATTTTGCCGCTGCTCAAACGCCTGGGTGTGCCGCTGATAGCGATGACCGGACGTCCCCAGTCCACCCTGGCGCGGGAATCCGAGGTACACATCGACGTGAGCGTGGACAAGGAGGCCTGTCCGTTGGGACTCGCGCCCACCTCCAGCACCACCGCGACGCTGGTCATGGGGGATGCCCTGGCGGTGGCGCTGCTTCAGGCGCGTGGTTTTACCGCAAAGGATTTCGCCCTGTCTCATCCAGGCGGCAGTCTGGGTCGGCGTCTGTTGCTGCATGTCGGTGATATCATGCACAGCGGTGAAACTCTGCCCTGGGTGCATCCGCAGGCAAGCCTGCATGAGACCCTGGCAGTGATGTCCGGCAAGGGGTTGGGGATGGCGGCCGTGGTGGATGATTCGCAGCGGGTGCTCGGCGTCTACACCGACGGGGACCTGCGACGGACCCTGAACCGTCCCATCGACATCCATCAGGTCAAGGTGCAGGAGGTGATGACCGAAAACTGCATCACCGTGGTGCCTGAGATGCTGGCTGCCGAGGCGCTACAGATGATGGATGAGCGCAAAATCAATGGCCTGCTGGTGGTGGACGGAGAACAACATTTGGTCGGTGCGTTCAACATGCACGATCTGCTAAGAGCCGGCGTTATGTAGGGGGTAGTGTGAAGGATATTCTGGAAAAGGCTGCAGCGATCAAACTGGTGATCTTCGACGTCGACGGGGTGTTGACGGACGGAGGCCTGTTTCTCGGCGATGACGGCCAGGAGTACAAGGCCTTCCACTCCCGGGATGGTCATGGCATGAAAATGCTGCAAAGCGGGGGCGTGGTGATCGGTATCATCACTGGCCGCACCTCGGAAGTGGTTCGTCTGCGCATGGAAAGTCTTGGCATCTCACATGTCTACCAGGGCCAGCACGATAAATTGCCCGCTTACCTGGAATTGCGGGACAAACTCGGACTGCAGGACACGGAGGTTGCGTATGTGGGTGACGATGTGGTGGATCTGCCGATCATGCGCCGGGTCGGTCTGGCAATCGCGGTCCAGGACGCGCATCCCTTCGTGGTCCAGCACGCCCACTGGCAGACCCCCCACGGTGGTGGGCGGGGTGCCGGACGGGATGTTTGCGAGCTGTTGCTGCAGGCGCAGGGCAAGCTGCAAGAGCTATTGGAACGCTATCTTTGAAACGGCGCTTGCTGGCCCCGTTGCTGCTGTTGGCGGCTGTCCTGAGCCTGGCCTGGTGGGTGAACGAATTGTCACAGCCTGATTCCCCGCCGCCCGAGGCGGCACAGAACACCCCTGACGCCTATGCCGATGGCCTGCTGGTAAAACGCTTCGATGAGCAGGGTCTGCTGATCCAGGACCTGCAGAGTCCGCGCATGATCCATTTCGAGCAGGTGGGGGTCACGGAATTCACTCGTCCGGTGTTACATCAGTACAGCGCTCAGACGCCACCTTGGACGCTTCAGGCCGAGAGGGGCGTCGCCCGGCATCACGAGGAAAATCTGTTTCTGCCCGGTGAGGTGACGATCGATCGGCCAGGAGATGAGGATATCGCTCCCTATCATATCCGTACCCGGGACCTGAATCTGGCGATGCCCGGTGTGCATGTGACCACCGATCAATCAGTTACGGTGACCAGCCGGGAGCAGCGGATTTCGGGTCGCGGCCTGGATGCCTGGTTGCAGGAGCCGGCGCGCCTGCGACTGTTACATCAGGTACGGGGGCACTATGTGTTTGATTAGAACAGTCCGGTTGATCTTGATGTCATTGCTGCTCGTGGGCTGCGCTGGCGCCTGGGGACTTGAGAGTGATCGGGAACAGCCCATGGAACTTGCCGCGGACAGCCTCTCAATCGACGAATCCAAGGGGGTGAGTCTGTATGAGGGTCATGTGGAGATCACCCAGGGGAGTTTTCGCATGTGGGCGGACCGGGTGTGGATTTATCGGCATCAGGGCAAAACCGAAAAGATCATCAGCGAAGGGACCCCGACCCGCTTTCAGCAGTTGCTGGAAATTGATGGGGAACTGGTGAAGGGACAGGCCTTGAGAATGGAGATCGAGCTTGGGCGCAACGAGTTGCTGATGATCGATCAGGCCCGCTTGGAGCAGGCGGGGAACCAGTTCGGCAACGACCGTATTCTGTATAACCGAGGCAGCGCCCAGGTCAAGGCCGGTAGCAGTGCCCAGGGCAAGGAGCGGGTCCAGGTCGTGATTGAACCCCAGGTCAAGCGTGAGGCGCCATGAGCCGATTGGAGGTCAACGGCCTGGAGAAGCAGTATCGCAGGCGTAAGGTCGTCGATGGCGTGTCCCTGAGTCTCGACAGTGGTGAAGTGGTGGGTTTGCTGGGACCCAACGGGGCGGGCAAGACCACCAGTTTCTACATGATTGTCGGCCTGGTCGAGGCAGACCGGGGGTCGATCTGCCTCGATGGACAGGACCTGACGGACCTGGCCATGCACAAACGGGCCCGTCTCGGCATCGGTTATCTGGCCCAGGAACCCTCGATATTCCGTCGTCTGAGCGTGGAGCAGAATATCCTGGCAATTCTTGAAACTCGCAAGGAGTTGAATGCTCAGGCCCGGGGCCAGCGCTGCCAGCAGCTGCTCGAGGAGTTTGGCATCGATCACCTCAAAGAGAGTCTTGCGATGAGTCTGTCCGGGGGGGAGCGGAGACGCCTGGAGATCGCCCGGGCGCTCTCCATGGAACCCGCCTTCATCCTGCTTGATGAGCCCTTTGCCGGGGTGGATCCGATCGCGGTCATCGAAATCAAGAAGATTATCAGGCACCTAAAGTCCATGGAGATCGGGGTGCTGATCACGGACCACAATGTCCGTGAGACCCTTGATATCTGTGACCGTGCCTACATTATCAACAGTGGAAAGGTTCTGGCGGAAGGGCAAACCCATGAGATTCTCGCCAACCAGGAGGTTCGGAATGTCTACCTTGGGGATAATTTTTCAATGTAAGGCAGTGATCCGAAAGGAAAATAAAAACCTTTCAAAACACCGGCCAGGAGATGAAGAAGATTCTTTCCGGGTGTGTGTGTTTTTAGCTAGAATGTAATTAAAGACATACAAATTACGTACCAGGCCCCGAATTTATCTGCAATGAAGCAGGCGCTACAGCTCCGACTCGGACAACATCTGACCATGACACCTCAATTGCAGCAGGCGATCCGCCTGTTGCAGTTGTCCGCGCTCGACCTGACTCAGGAGGTGCAGGACGTCCTGGAAGCCAATCCCATGCTGGAGATCGAGGATGAGTATGGGCAGTACTCGCACAGGGAGTCCCAGGAATCCGGCACTGATGCGGGACAGGAGATTGGCCAGTCATCGGATGCGAATGACATCAACAACGAGCGGGAGATCAAGACCGACAGCAGCCAGATGTCCGAGGAGTTGCCGGTGGACAGCGAGTGGACGGATGTCTACGACAGCTATCTGCCCCCCTCGAGCGGCAGCGGCGAAGCCTCGGACAACGACTTCCTGCTGCAACGCAGCAGTGCCACCACCCTGCATGACCACCTGATCTGGCAGATGACCCTCACCCCCTTCACGGACCAGGATGTGCTGATCGCCACCGCGCTAATCGACAGCATCGATGAAAATGGCTATTTCAAGGGTGATGTGGAAGAGATCCGTGAGTCCCTGGGTGATGATGAGGCGACGGTGGAGGATGTGGAGGCGGTACTGCATCGCATCCAGGCCTTTGACCCCCCCGGTGTTGGTGCCCAGGATCTACGGGATTGTCTGTTGATTCAGTTGCGCCAGCTGCCTGAAGATACGCCTTACCTGGCTCCGGCGATCCGCCTGTGCCGGGACTACTTCACCTTGTTGAGCAACCAGGATCAGAACCAGATCACCCGGCGCATGAAAATCGAGCCTCAGGAACTGGCTTCGATCATGCAGCTGATCCGCACCCTCAATCCCCATCCAGGCACTCTGATCGCCGAGAGCGAGCCCGAGTATGTGATCCCGGATGTGTTCGTGAGCAAGCGCAACAACCGCTGGGTGGTCGAACTCAATGGCGAGGTGACTCCCAAGCTCAGGGTCAACAACGACTATGCGAACCTGATCAAGCGCGCGGACCAGAGCGATGACAACACCTTTCTGAAAAATCATCTGCAGGAGGCCCGTTGGTTCATCAAGAGCCTGATGAGCCGTAATGAGACCATACTCCGGGTGGCGAGCAAGATCGTGGAATATCAGCGCGGATTCTTCGAGCATGGTGAAGAGGCAATGAAGCCCCTGGTGCTGCGGGACATCGCCGAAGCGCTGGAGATGCATGAATCGACCATTTCACGGGTCACCACCCAGAAATATATGCACACCCCGCGCGGAACCCTCGAGTTCAAGTATTTCTTCTCCAGCCACGTCAATACGAGCGCGGGAGGCGAATGTTCCTCCACCGCGATCCGTGCGCTGATCAAAAAATTGATTGCCGCTGAAAAAACGGACAAACCGCTCAGCGACAACAAGATCGCCGCCATTCTCTCGGACCAGGGCATCAACGTGGCCCGTCGGACGGTGGCAAAGTACCGTGAATCGATGAGCATACCGCCATCGAATGAACGTAAGCGTCTGATGTGATGGAGTGATCGAAGCGGCCAGCAGTGCCTTCTCAGCCGTTCCTTTGCGGATGCATGCATGCACGAGGCAAATGGGAATGCGCCACGGCCCGGGACGCTCGAACCGAATCGCTCCAATGATCAGGCAGTGTGATGAGTTCACTCATCTATGATTAGGAGACAACTATGCAAATAAGCGTGACCGGTCATCATGTAGAAGTAACCGATGCCTTGAAGAACTACGTCGACAGCAAGTTCGAGCGTCTTGAGCGGCACTTTGATAATGTGATAAATGTGCACGTCATCCTGAGCGTCGAGAAGCTGAGACAGAAGGCAGAGGCCACCATGCAAGTGAACGGCGCCAACGTCTACGCTGATTCTGTACAGGAAGACATGTACGCAGCCATCGACGGGCTGACGGATAAACTGGATCGGCAGGTGCTCAAGCACAAGGAGAAGCTGCAGAGTCATCGTGCCGGTAGTGGCGCGAAGTACGCGGCGGAATAACTTTGTATCAATTAAACTGGCGAGGTCTCCATGTTTCCCGACGGATTTCTGGTTGAGGAACGGATCGGCTGCGGTGTGGAGGCAGCCAGTAAGAAACGGGTCCTGGAGCAACTCGGTCAAAGACTGGCCGAGTCGGCTCCGGATCTGACTCAGGATGAGGTGTTCGATGCGCTGCTGGAGCGGGAGCGTCTGGGCAGTACGGGTCTGGGTAAGGGGATTGCCCTGCCGCATGCCCGCATGTCCAAGATCACCCAATCGGTGGCCGCATTCGTGCAACTGCCTGAGGGTATCGATTTCGATGCCATAGACAACAAACCGGTGGATCTGGCTTTTGCCATGCTGGTGCCTGAAGAGGCCACCGAAGAACATCTGCAGTTGCTCGCCAAGCTCGCACGAATGTTCGACGATGCGGAATTCTGTACCGCATTGCGTGAAGCGGAATCGTCCGAACAACTGTTTGATCTGATCCGGCAACGGGAAGCCTTGCTCGCCTGAGCGGCATTCCTGCGCACCCGTAAGCTGACGCTTTGCTGGGGAACGTCCGGTACCGTCTAATATCCCTGATTCCCAAGGTCCGCTTCCTGCCAACGCGGTATTCCCGGGATCGGGCGACGGGAATTACCAAGATATCGGGAGGTGGGTTGTGATCTACACCGAACAGTGCGCCATTGCACGCGATGCCGGTCCAGGCACATGCCTCTGCCCCTGTGCCCGGGGCGATGGGAGCTGAGCCGATGACACTGGTTTACACCATCCGTGATCTCTACGAGGAATTCGCCGGTGAACTGGAGCTCACCTGGAACGGCCAAGGTGAGCGGGTGCGCATCAATCTCGACAGCGAATCCCCCGACAGTCAGCAGCCGGCCGGCCCCTTGAACCTGATTCGCCCGAATCAGATACAGATCATCGGTCGCCCCGAACAGCGACATCTGCTGCGGGGTGAGGCAGGTGCTTACCGCAACCAGCTCGAGGCTCTATTCAACGCCTCCCCGGTGGCGCTTATTTTTACGGATGGCCTCAAACCGGAAGTGGAATGCGAACGCATAGCCCGGGAGAAACACACCGCGCTCATGTATACCCCCCAGGGGGACAATCATGTCATTCATCGTTTGCTCGAGCGCTTCAGCCAGCCGATCGGCGAAACCATTCTGACCCATGGGGTTTTCATGGAGGTGCTGGGTAAGGGGGTATTACTCAGCGGTGATCCTGCGATTGGTAAAAGCGAACTGGCATTGGCGCTGATTTCCCGGGGGCATCGTCTGATTGCGGATGACGCTACCGAATTCTACAAGACCGGGGGCAATGCCCTGAGTGGTCGCTGCCCCAAGGTGCTGCAGGACTTTCTTGAAGTCCGGGGCCTGGGCTTAATCAACATTCGCGCCATGTTTGGCAACAGTGCCATCAAACCGAATAAACAGTTACACTTGATTATCGATCTGCTGCATTTCGATGATAAAAAACTGCACGATATGGATCGCCTTGAAGGCTGCCACTCCCAGCGGACCATTCTTGATGTTCCGGTGCCGCAGACCAGCCTGCCGGTCGCGGCCGGCAGAAACCTGGCGATCCTGGTCGAAACCGCAGTACGGCAACACCTGCTGATGATGGATGGCTACAACGCCACGGAGGACTTCGTCAGACGGCAGCAATACTATATCGATCATGGCTAGCCGGTATCTTGAAGGTTGGGTTGCAAGACCGGCTAACACTACAGGCGGGATATGGCGAACGACATAAAGCTTCAGATCGTGACGGGATTGTCCGGATCGGGTAAGAGTATCGCGCTGCATACCCTGGAGGACATGGGGTACTACTGTATCGATAATCTCCCGGTCTCACTGCTGGAGTCGGTGGCGGATTATCTGTATGGCAATCCGGAGACCATTTTTCAAAAGACCGCAGTGGGTATCGATGCGCGCAGCCAGCCGAGCCAGATCCCCCTGCTTCCGGAGATGGTGTCTCAGATCCGGCAGCGGGGACTGGATTGTCACATGCTGTTCCTCGATGCCCAGCTCGATACCCTGATCAAACGCTTCAGTGAAACCCGTCGCAAACACCCCCTGACCAGTCCCCAGCGCTCACTGAGCGAGGCGATTCGGCATGAGCGGGAATTGCTCGACCCGTTGAATGCTGTAGCAGATCTGCGCATCGATACCACCCATACCAACATTCACGAACTGCGGGATCTGATTCGCAACCGGATCGGCGGGGAGGGCGGTAAGGTCTCGATACTCTTCGAATCCTTCGGCTTCAAGCATGGCATCCCCCGGGACGTGGATTATCTTTTTGATGTGCGCTGTCTGCCCAATCCCCACTGGAAACCCGAGCTGAGACCGCATACCGGACTGGATAAACCGGTAGCCGAGTACCTCGGGTCGCATCAGGAAACCCGGGATATGCTCTCTGACCTGATCCGTTTTCTGTCCCGCTGGATTCCCATGTTCGAAGCGGACGGGCGCAGCTATCTCACGATTGCCATCGGCTGCACCGGTGGGCAGCATCGTTCGGTATATATCGCCACCCAATTGGCCAAACATTTTCAATCGGCGGGAATGCATGTCATGAGTCGTCATCGCGAGTTGTCATGAGTATCGGTCTGCTGCTGATCACCCACAGCCGGATCGGTGAAGCCCTGTTGGAGACTGCCAGCAAGATGCTGGAAGGTTCTGAACTGCCAGTGATTCGCACCCTTTCCGTGGGAGTGGATTGTAATCCCGACCAGATCAGCCTGGAGGCTCGCAAACTGCTCAAAAGCCTTGATGAGGGTCAGGGCGTGCTGGTGTTTACCGATATGTACGGCTCCACCCCGAGTAACATCGCTTTTGCACTCGCGGAAAAAAATCGGGTGAACGTCATCTCCGGGGTCAATCTGCCGATGCTGATCCGTACCCTTAACTATCCCGCGCTGGATCTCAAGGCCATGACCGAAAAGGCGGTCAGCGGTGGCCGGGAAGGCATCCACTGCTGTGAGCGAGTGATCAAGTAAAGAAATACCATGTTGGACAAAGAAATCGAAATCATCAATAAACTCGGACTGCATGCCCGCGCAGCGGCCAAGCTGGTGAGTTGCGCCAGTGGATTCAGCAGTGATGTGTCACTCTATCGGAACGGGCAACGGGTGAATGGCAAGAGCATCATGGGGGTCATGATGCTGGCGGCGAACAAGGGTTCTGTGTTGAAGGTCGAGGTGGACGGGGCCGATGAGCAGCAGGCCATGGAGGCATTGGAACTGCTGATCAACAACAAGTTCGGGGAGGAACAATGACCCTTTCCTGTCAGGGAATCGGTATCAACACAAGCCGTGAGGTGGCGATCGGCGAGGCCTACCTGATGCAACAGGGGGTTCCCGAGATCAGCTATCGGGAGATCAGCCGCGAGGGGATCGAGGACGAGGTGCAACGCTTCGAAGAGGCGCTGCTCGCCACCACGGCACATCTGCGCGCGGTGCGCGAACAAATTCCCGCCGACACCGCACAGGACATCAGTGAATTCATCGACACCCATCTGCTGATGCTGGAGGACAACGCCATCAGTCAGGCCGCCATCAGCCTCATCCGGGATGAATGTTACAGTGCGGAGTGGGCGCTGCAGGTGCGCCGGGATGAGTTGGTGCGGATCTTCGATGAGATGGACGATCCCTACCTGCGCACCCGCAAGGATGATATCAATCACGTGGTGGGGCAGCTCCAGTTCGTACTGGCCGGAGGCACCCCGGAGGAACGCGGCGACCTCAAGGGTCGGGTGGTGGTGGCCCGGGATCTGACGCCCGCGGAGACCATCATGATGAAGAATCAGGGGGTGGCGGCGTTTGTCACGGAGTTCGGCGGTCCCCTGTCGCACACCGCAATCCTGGCGCGCAGTCTTGGTATCCCCGCGGTTGTGGGTATTCACCAGGCGACCTCCCTGTTTCGCCATGGAGAGCTGCTGGTGGTGGATGGCGCCCAGGGGGTGGTGCTGGCGGATCCCACCCCACGGATCCTCGATTACTACCAGCAGCGCATCGCGGAGCGCAAACGCCGGGAGCGGGAACTGCGCCGTCAGGTGGACCTCCCCGCCATGACCACGGACGGGGAGCGGATCATCCTCTATTCGAATATTGAGCTACCGGAAGACATCGGCATCACCCTGCGCAATCGCGCCGACGGGGTGGGGCTTTTCCGCACCGAGTTTCTGTACATGAACCGCGCTGTGCCCCCCAGTGAGGAGGAGCAGCTGGAGGCCTATCGCTCCGCAGTTGCCGGGCTGGACGGCATACCGATCACCATCCGCACCCTGGACCTGGGGGTGGACAAGACCACCGGGGCGATCTCCGACCAGGGCTGCATGCCTTCGATCAATCCGGCCCTGGGATTGCGTGCCATTCGCCTGTGTCTCAAGGAGCCGGAGCTGTTCGTGCCGCAGCTGCGGGCAATCCTGCGGGCCTCCGCTGAAGGCCCGGTGCGACTCATGATTCCCATGCTGTCGAGCATCCAGGAGCTCAGGCAGGTGATGAACATCATCGAACGGACCAAACAGGATCTGTGCAATGAGGGCCTGGCCTACGATCCGCAGATCCCCGTCGGCGGCATGGTTGAAGTACCCGCTGCAGCGCTGGCGGCCCGCTGTTTTGCCCGGCATCTGAACTTTCTCTCCATCGGCACCAACGATCTGATTCAATACACCCTGGCGGTGGACCGTATGGATGAAGAGGTCAACTTCCTTTTCGATCCCCTGCATCCGTCGGTGCTGTCACTGATTCAGATGACCATCGACGCCGCCCATGAAGCGGGGATTCCGGTCAGCATGTGTGGTGAGATGGCGGGTGACCCCCGCTATGTCCGGCTGCTGCTGGGGATGGGATTGCGTGAACTGAGCATGCAGCCCAGCGCGCTGCTCGAAACCCGGGAACTGGTGCGTCAGAGCAGTCTGGTGGATCTGAGGGAGAAAACCCGGGAATATCTGGACCGCCTCAACAACACGGACGAGGAGGGGCTGTTCGAGCAGATTTTCCTCTAGCGTCTGTCGAGTCAGTGTCAACAGGCGTTTAAACCTGCTCAAGCGCAAGGATCCGGCATACAGATCCGCTTCATAACCCGCATCGACGCGTAGAATCGGCCGTTCCTCGCTGATTACCGCCTGGTTTCCTGCCTCTGAACGAATTCCAGCAACCGTTCCCCCGTCCCTTTCCTGAGCATCAATCCGTGACGCAACAGGGCGGGTTAATAACTACTCCTAGTCATCATTACCTGGAGTGCCATGACACAGGGTGCAACTCACTGGCGTACCCTTTGCCAGGTGGATGGTGCGGTTGCCGTCGTCATCCCTGAGGTAGTCCCGGTCGGTGGCGGTCTGAGACAGCACCGTGCCTTCCAGGTTCTGACCATGGCAATTGCGGCAGGCCGCGGGATCCCGCTCATAAAAGCCCCCATGGTTGAGGTTCCAGCTGCTGCTGTTCACATTGTGCATTCCATGCGGACCGTTGAGGGTCAGCGAGAGACTGGTATGGCAGACTGCGCAATCGCTGACGGTTCCGGCATGCCCCTGCAGCTGGGTGGCAGCGACGTTGTCATTGGATTGGGTGTTGGCATTCGGCCAGATGGCGTGGGGGGATCCATGACAGCCCTCGCAGGCGACGCCCCCATGGCCACGGCTGTTACGGTACAGGCTGGCGTCATTCTCCGCGAAGCGCTTGTTGCTCGCGATGCGGGGGGTGGGCGTGTCGATATCCCCGTCCCAGGCGATGGTCTGACGGATGCTGGTGCCGAGATGACTGGATGAGTCTCCGGTATGACAGGACTCGCAACGGGGCTCGCTGCTCCAGGGTTGGCGGGAAGTCTGGCCGACCGCCAGCATGCTGCCGTGACAGTCCTGGCAGACGATGCCGGCGCCGCCCATGGCGCCGCGCAGACACTGGGTGGTCTTACCCGGGTGGCACTGGTAACAGGTCTCCTCAAGACTGCCGTTGCTGGGAAACACCGCTTGGCCGGAGGTGGCGTCCGTGAGGCGGCCGTGATAGCCGTGCATGACCTCGGACATGGTGTCGTGGCTCTGCTGCCCGGCATTCGGCCCGGAGGCGGTCAGATCGAGAGCCGCGGAGTAGTGACAGGAGGCGCAGAGCACGGGACGGCTGGCCATCAGCTGGGTGCCATGACGGGCGTCGTGCAGCAGCAGGATGTTCTGCTTGGCCGCCTGAAGCACGGAGTTCGGGTCATTGATGTCATCCGGCAATACGAAGTCGATGCCGCTGCCCACCGGGGCTGCGATCTCACCGGCGGCGTGGCAGTTCTGGCAATCCGCTTCCGAGGCCACGGGCAACACCACGTCGAGCGTCGCAAGCGTTGAGCCACTGCTGAGATCCGTCGCCGCCACCCGCATCAAAGGATAGGCATTCAGCTGACCCAGGTCATCGACGGGCAATATCGGGATGCCATGGGCGCTGAACCAGTCCATTCCGCTGTCATAGTCGTTGAAGGCCTGGGGTTGATTGGCTGAGTAAGGGGCGCTGATGCCGGGCATGGCCTGGTTGAACATCAGCCCTTCATCGGGTTGGGGATTCAGGCCGAACAGGTCCATGACATAGCGGTTTCCTGTATCCGGGTTGATATCCCAGAAATTACTTTTCTGGATACCACCGGCCTGATTCTGGCTGGTGGTGGTGATGGAGCCTGAGGTGTCACCTGTGGCCGAGTAACTCACACTGGCCTGGGTGTCGTCGAGTAATGTGGGTCGGGAACCCCGTTCGATCACCTGACTGTGCAGCACGTTGAAGGGGGGCAGGATGACAAAGGTCGAGTAGTCCAGGTCGGCGCAATGCATGCCCAGATCATTGAAGGCGAGCACCTGATGGGTCCCCGAGACTTCGCTGACCCCGCTACCGCCCCCGCCGTCATCACCCCCATCGTTTTCGTCATCGGAAGAGTCGCCGCTGCTACCGCCCCCGCCGCAGGCAAATAGTGTCAGACTCAAGCACAAAAACATAAGCCAGGTGAGTCTTTGGATCATGATCCCGCTCCCTTGATTGATTGAGTATTGAGGGTCTTCCGTAATATATAGGAAAAATATCCCAAAATTTATCCGGGCGCTACATGTGCGTTTTGTTATCTGATCCAGGTCTCATCCTGGAACGCTGATTCATTGTGCGCGACCGGGTGCGATTTTGCGCGGTGCTGAGCGCCTGCATTCAGGCCATAGCACGACAGATATTCGAACAGAACTATCTTAAGAGGGCCTTAAGCGGCGGTTATACGCCGCTTGTCCTGTTTCCAGGCCCTGTGTGGGACGGCTGGTTTGGGAGGTTCGGGTTCTGTGCCTCTGCCGAACCTGAGTCTGCGTTCCCACGCAGAGGGTGGGAACGAGAGAATGGGGTTGCAGCTTGTGCATGTTCCTCAATTTCCCGGTTTCCGTGGGAAAGTCAGTCGCCGTATATCCTCAGGTCTTCGGCCATTTCAGCGCATGACGGGGCGCACCCGCCAGATTTTTTGGGCATATTCGCTGATTGTGCGATCACTGGAGAAATAGCCCATCCGGGCGGTATTGAGAATCGCCATGCGGTTCCACTGGGCAGGGTTCTGGTACGCCCGGTCCACCTCGTCACTGGTGGACAGGTAAGAGTCGAAATCCGCGAGGATCTTGAAATGATCCGAGTTCAGCAGGCTGTCGGTGATCATCCGGTATCGGCCCGGGTCTTCCGGTGAGAAGAAGCCGTTGGCGATCATGTCGATGACCCGGCGCAGCACCGGGTTGGTTTCATAGACCCGCCTGGGGTTGTAACCCTGGCGGTTGAGCTGCTGGACCTCCTCGGTGGTCATGCCGAAGATGAAAAAGTTCTCCGCCCCGATGTGCTTGTGCATCTCCACATTGGCCCCGTCCATGGTGCCGATGGTCAAGGCGCCGTTGAGGGCGAGTTTCATGTTGCCCGTGCCCGAGGCCTCCATCCCGGCGGTGGAGATCTGCTGGGAGAGTTCCGCGGCGGGGATGATGTCGGATGCGGTGGTGACGTCGTAGTTGGGGATGAAGATGATCTTCAGGCGATCGCTGACCGCCGGATCGTTGTCGATGACATCGGCCACGTCATTGATCAGACGGATGATCAGCTTGGCCATGGTGTAGCCGGGCGCCGCCTTGCCGCCGAACAGGATGGTTCGGGGCACGAAGTTGCACTTGGGGTCATCGATCAGTCGGTTGTACAGAGCGATGGCCCTCATCAGGTTGAGCAGTTGGCGCTTGTACTCATGAATACGCTTGACCTGCACATCGAACAGGGTGTCGGGATCGATCTGTTTGCCCAGATAGTATTCGACCAGTCCGGCGATCGTGATCTTGTTGTCCCGCTTCACTTGGGCAAAACGTTGTTGGAAAAGTGCGTCATCGGCCATCGGTTCAAGCTGTTTGATATGACTCAGATCACGGATCCAGTCCGAACCGATCGCCTCGCAGATGAGTGATGAAAGCCCCGGGTTGGATTGGTGGAGCCAGCGCCTGGGGGTGATGCCATTGGTGATGTTGACGATCTTGCCGGGGTAGAAGGCATCAAACTCTCTGAATGTGGCGCTGCGTAACAGCTCACTGTGCAGCGCGGAAACGCCATTGACCTTGTGACTGCCGACGATGGCCAGGTGGGCCATGCGAATCCTCCGCCCGTTGGTTTCGTCGATGATGGAGAGGCGCCGCAGGATGTCCATATCCCCCGGATGCAGATGTCCCAGCATGAGCAGAAAACGGCGATTGATCTCCAGGATCAACTGCAGATGTCGGGGCAGCATCTCTTCGAAGATCTTGACCGGCCAGGTCTCCAGCGCTTCGGGCAGCAGGGTATGATTGGTATAGGAAAACACCTTGGTGGTGATCTCCCAGGCGGGTTGCCACTCCAGCTGATGTTTGTCCATCAGCAGACGCATCATCTCGGGGATGGCAATTGCCGGATGGGTGTCGTTGAGCTGGATGGCGACCTTGTCCGGCAGTTCCCGCAGGTCGTCGTGGTCAGTGAAGAAGCGTCTCAGAATATCTTTGAGCGATGCCGCAACGAAAAAGTACTGCTGTTTCAGGCGCAAGACCTTGTTCATGGTGCTGCTGTCGTTCGGGTAGAGCACCTTGGAGATATTCTCGGAGAGGGTTTTGTGCACCACGGCTTCGGTGTATTCGCCCCGGTTGAACTGATTGAGGTCGAAGTCCTCGTAGGCCTTGGCGCTCCACAGCCTGAGGTTGTTCACGGTGTCGTTGTGAAAGCCGGGAATCGGTGTGTCGTAAGCCTGGGCGATCACCGTATCCCCGTCGATCCAGTCGAAATGACGGCGTCCAGTGGAATCCTGATACTCCATGACCCGGCCACCGAAGCGTACCCGGTAGGAGACCTCGGGGCGGGCGAATTCCCAGGGATTCTGGTGTACCAGCCAGTTTTCGGGTTTCTCCACCTGCTGGCCGTTTTCGATCATCTGGCGAAACATGCCGTATTCGAAGCGGATGCCGTAGCCGTATCCCGGAATATTGAGACTCGCCATGGAGTCGAGAAAACAGGCCGCAAGCCTGCCCAGACCCCCGTTGCCGAGGGCCGCATCGTGTTCCAGATTGCGCAGCCGCTCCAGTTCTATGCCCAGTTTATGCAGCGCCTCGGTGCTGGCATCTTCGATCTCCATGTTGAGCAGGCTGTTGATCAGGCTGCGGCCGATCAGGAACTCCATCGACAGGTAGTAGACCCGCTTGGCGTCGTGTTTGTAGTAACTGCGCTGGGTCTCCATCCAGCGTTCGATCAGCCGGTCGCGCACCACATAGCTGAACGCCATCATCCAGTCATGGTCGGTGGCGGTGAATGGGTCTTTGCCGATGGTGTAGACCAGGTGGTTCGAAAGGGAGCGTTGGATGGCTTTCGGATCGGTACCCAGAAAGTCATATTTGAAGGCGCTGTGTTTGATGTCGCTCATAACGGCTCATGGCAGAAGGACAGTCACACCATGATAGACAATAATAAATGTAAGGAAAAATCCTATTGAGGAAGCATGCGGCACCGTGAGGCGTTTCAGGGTTTTCAGTCACGTACCCTGCGAAAAAGCTCATGGCGCAGCAGGTAGGGCAGGACCCAGGCATAGAGCATCAGGCCAAAGGCGTCCGCAAGCAGATCCCAGAGGGAAAACTCCCGGTAAGGCAGGAAGGACTGGACACATTCGATGAGCAGGCCGTAGAGCAGCAGCGGGAGGAATTTGTTCAGGTACCAGCTTCGTTCCGGCCAGGCAAAGTCACTCAGCTGGGCGAGACACAGGAACGCCGCGATGTGCGAGACTTTGTCGTTGAGACTTGCGGCTACCGGGATCTGGATGGGAGTGAATGCCAGGTAACTGATCACCAGGAGCGCACACAGCAGCAACAGGCGGTAGAGCAGACGCTTGCGGGTCACGGGGTGTCCTTGCTGAGGTTCAGGGTCATCCTTGAGTTGTCCGATGATACAGTCCCGGGTGATCCACTGGGTAGTGGCCATCCCTGTATCTGCGACAGAGTCCGCTGAATGCGGACATCCCCTGTCTGGCCAAATCAGCGGGCAGTTAAAGTCCGGAGGTGGCCTGTTCCCGGGCAATCGCCCGATAGGCGATATCCTTGCGGTAGAACATGCCATCCCAGTGGATGGTCTCAGCCAGCCGATAGGCGTTCTGTTGGGCTTCCGTGACCGTTACGCCGAGCGCGGTGGCGCACAGTACCCGCCCGCCGGCGGTGAGCACCTGGTCATCCTCGAGCCGGGTTCCGGCATGAAACACCTTGGCGTCCGGATCATCCTGTTCAGGCAGGCCGGAGATCGGCAGGTCTTTCTCATAGGCGCCTGGATAGCCTCCGGCAGCCAGTACCACCCCCACCGATGCCCGGGTATCCCAGTCTGCGACCTCCTGGTCAAGTTTCTTGTCCAGGGCGGCCAGACAGTGAGCCACCAGGTCCGATTTGAGTCGCAGCATGATCGGCTGGGTTTCAGGATCGCCGAAACGGCAGTTGTACTCGATCACCTTGGGGGTGCCGTCCGCGGTGATCATCAGCCCGGCATAAAGAAAGCCGGTGTAGGGCAGGTTTTCTTCCGCCAGGCCCTTGATGGTCGGCAGAATCACCTCATTCATGATTCGATCATGGGTGTGGGCGTCGACCACGGGGGCCGGGGAGTAGGCGCCCATACCGCCGGTGTTGAGCCCGGTATCACCGTCACCAACCCGCTTGTGATCCTGGCTGGTGGCCATCGGCAGTACATGCTTGCCGTCCGCCATGACAATGAAGCTGGCCTCTTCACCTTCGAGAAACTCCTCGATCACCACCCGGTGACCGGCTTCTCCGAAGGCGTTGCCGGCCAGCATATCGCGCACCGCTTCTTCCGCGGTGTTGAGATCCATGGCCACGATCACACCCTTGCCCGCAGCCAGGCCGTCGGCCTTGATAACGATGGGGGCACCCTGCTGGCGCAGGTAGGCCAGGGCCTCATCCACCTCGGTAAAGGTCTGATAGGCGGCGCTTGGAATGTTGTGACGCGCCAGGAAATCCTTGGTGAAGGACTTTGAACCTTCAAGCTGAGCGGCACCCCGGGTGGGGCCAAAACAACGCAGTCCGGCAGCATTGAAGGCGTCGGTGATACCCATCACCAGCGGCACTTCAGGGCCGACGATGGTCAGCCCGATCTCCTGATTGAGGGCAAAGCGTACCAGTTCCTCGATGGCTTCCACCCCGATGGGAACATTTTCCAGTTTGTCCTCCAGCGCGGTGCCGGCGTTGCCGGGCGCCACGTACACCTTATCCGCCAGTGGGGATTGTGCAACCTTCCATGCGAGGGCGTGTTCCCGGCCGCCCGAACCGATTACCAGGATCTTCATCAGTGTCTGAAATGCCGCATGCCGGTGAATACCATCGCCATGCCGTGTTCGTTAGCGGCGGCGATGACCTCTTCGTCACGCATCGAACCCCCTGGCTGGATGACCGCGGCAATGCCGGCCTGGGCCGCATTGTCGATGCCGTCGCGGAACGGGAAGAAGGCATCGGAGGCCATCACGGAACCCTTCACCTCCAGCTTCGCATGTTCTGCCTTGATGGCTGCGATCCGCGCCGAGTTGACCCGGCTCATCTGCCCGGCGCCAACGCCGATGGTCATACCGTCGCGGCCATAGACGATGGCATTGGATTTGACAAACTTGGCGACCCGCCAGGTGAACAGCAGATCGCGCATCTCCTGCTCGGTGGGCTGACGCTGGGTCACCACCTTGATCTCATGGGTCAGGGGCAGATCGGTGTCCTGCACCAGGAGTCCTCCGTTGACCCGTTTATACTCGGTGCGGTGAATCGCCTCGCTGGTCCATTCGCCGCAGCTCAGCAGGCGCACGTTCTTTTTCGCGCTGACCGCCTCGATGGCTGCCTCGGAGACTGTGGGGGCGATGATCACCTCGACAAACTGCCGGTCGACGATGGCCTGGGCGGTGTCGCCGTCGAGTTCGCCGTTGAAGGCGATGATGCCGCCGAATGCGGACTCGGGATCGGTACTGTAGGCCCGGTCATAGGCTTCCAGCAGGGATTCGCCATAGGCCACGCCGCAGGGGTTGGCATGTTTGACGATCACGCAGGCGGGGCCTTCATCGAAGCTCTTCACGCACTCCAGGGCGGCATCCGTGTCACCGATGTTGTTGTAGGAGAGTTCCTTGCCCTGCAACTGACGTGCGGTGGCCACACTGGCCTCCTCGATCCTGTGCTCGACAAAGAAGGCGGCCTTTTGATGCGGGTTCTCCCCGTAGCGCATGCTCTGCTGCTGTTTGAACTGCAACGACAGTGTGCGGGGAAAATCGCTGACTTCATCACCCAGGCGGCAACCCAGATAGTTGGCGATGGCCGCATCGTAGCGGGCGGTGTGTTCAAAGGTCTTGACCGCGAGATCGAAGCGGGTGCTCTGCGAGACCGCATTGCCGTTCTCGCTCATCTCCTGCAGGACGCGGGAATAGTCAGCGGCATCCACCACTACGGTCACGTCAGCATGATTCTTCGCTGCGGCGCGCAGCATGGTCGGGCCGCCGATGTCGATGTTCTCTATGGCGGTCTCCAGATCACAATCAGGTTTGGCCACGGTCTCTTCGAAGGGATAGAGGTTGACCACGATCAGATCGATGGGGCCGATGCCGTTCTCCTTCATGACCCGGTCATCGGTACCTCTGCGGCCGAGAATGCCGCCATGGATCTTTGGGTGAAGGGTCTTGACCCGACCGTCCATCATCTCGGGAAAGCCGGTGTACTCCGAAACCTCGGTCACCGGGACATCATTCTGAGTCAGCAGTTTTGATGTGCCGCCGGTTGAGAGGATCTCGATATCCCGCTCGGCGAGCGCCCGGGCGAAATCGACGATGCCGGTCTTGTCTGAGACGCTGATCAGTGCGCGTTTAATAGCTGTCATGGTCAATCCAAATCGTATTGTGAGAGTTTCTTGCGCAGGGTACTGCGACTGATGCCGAGGATGGTGGCGGCCAGGGTCTGGTTGCCTCCGGTGTGATTCATCACGCTTTCGAGCAGCGGGGCTTCAACCTCGTTCATGACCAGACGGTAGAGGTTGTTGGCGCCGTGACCGTCGAGATTCTTGAAATAGCGCTGCATCGCGTCACTGACGCATTGGCGTAACGGCTCTGACTTCTTGCTGTGTGTAACCGTCAGGTACTCCTCACCCTTGTGGTCAGAAAATATTGCTTCGATCATCATGCCGCCAGATCCCCATCGTTCTGCAGGAATTCAAAGTATTCGTGAATCGCCTGGAGCTGCTCTCCCGGTGATTCCGAATAGTTGACCCGATTCCTGAATGCCGCGCCTCCCGGGCGCCCCTTGCTGTACCAGGCGATATGCTTGCGTGCGATGCGTATGCCAAGGTACTCCCCATAAAAATCGTACAGTTGCCGGATGTGCTCGATGAGCATGTCCTCAACCTGGCACAGGTCCGGCTCAGGCAACAGCGTGCCCGTGCTCAGATAGCTGTGGATTTCACTAAAAATCCAGGGTCTTCCTTGCGCAGCGCGACCAATCATCAATGCGTCGGCGCCGGTTAAACTCGAAACCTCCGCAGCTTTCTGCGGGGAGTCGATGTCTCCGTTTGCAATCACCGGGATTGCAATATTCTGTTTTATTATTCGTATCGTTTCGTATTCGGCCTGTCCGGCAAATTTACACGCCCGGGTGCGGCCGTGAACCGTCAGTGCCTGGATGCCCGCTGCCTCTGCGATCTGCGCGATGCGTACACCGTTGCGATGTTGCGGATCGCTGCCGGTGCGGATCTTCAATGTCACAGGCACATCGACGGCATCCACGGTGGCTTCGAGGATTGCCTTGACCAGGGTTTCATCCTGCATCAACGCCGATCCGGCTGCACGACGGCAAACCTTCTTGGCCGGGCATCCCATGTTGATATCGATGATCTGCGCACCCATGGCGACGTTGGCGCGGGCGGCGCGGGCCATCATATCGGGGTCAGAGCCCAGGATCTGGACACTGACCGGTCCCTCTTCTCCATCATGATCGAGTCTTCGCACACTCTTTTTGGTGCCCCACAGGGAGGCGTCCGCAGAGATCATCTCCGATGTGGCAAGACCCGCCCCAAGACGTCTGCAGAGCTGACGGAAAGGTCTGTCCGTGACGCCTGCCATAGGTGCCAACAGCAGATTGTTCGCGATTTCAAAAGGTCCGATTCGCATACCAAAAGCCGCTCTGCCGGTGGCTGTTCTTGGGGGAGAGAGGGGTTGGGATACTACCTGCAAATTCTCATTGAATCAAAGCCAAAATCACCTTGAATTGATCTGAAACGGTTCCACGCCTGCGAATCGGCTGGAAGGGTGTGGAGTAAGCCATTCAATCTTCATCAGATATCGATAGCGTAAGAAATTTACTCCGATTTTGATCCCGGCAGGATGACATCTCGCCACTACCGGTGATTGTGCATGGGCTGCTTGAAGGCTGATCGAGGGTTACGGGCTGGGAGTGTCCGTGTTAGAAATTTGTTACAGGAAGTCGAATTTGAATCCGGTGACTTCACTGCCGGGATCAACCAGTTCCAGTGCGATGTGAGTGGCCGTCTGTTTGTTGAGCATTGGCAGCCGCTGGGTGGGCAGATCGAGATACTCTTCCGGAGTGAAGGTGCGTCGTGCAATCAGCTTTTCCATTTCGTTGAACAGGCTCAATTGCAACTTGGGGTAGGGTTGTGCAAACGCTGCGGTATTGACGATCTCCAGTTGCATCAGCAGAACACCCGGTTTGTCGGGATGTGCCGTAAGAGCGCGTTGCACAATGACGATCTTGTCCATGGCCCGGCGCATCGGCACGCTGCATCCCGCGACGTCACAGAGGGTGTTGAGCAGCAGGCGACCATTGTCGTAATAGATCAACCGGTCACGCATCTGCCAGGCGATCTGTCCGGCCAGGGGCAGAATCAGCAACAACGAACCGAACAGCCAGAGCCGGTTGTTACGACGACGTCGAAGCTCTTCATCGCTGGGCTCGAATTCGAAGGGGTGGTCCAGGTCATCGAACAGGTCCTTATCCGGATGAGCATCGTCCGTGTCGGATGTATGCGCCTGAGTTTCCACAGCGGGGGGGATTGCCTGTTCGGGAGCGTTGTCCGCATCCGCTTCAACGTCATTGCTCTGCTGAGTCTCTGATTCGTCTTCCCGGGTCTCTGCCGCGCGCTTCAATTCAGGCTGCGGGATATCCAGTTCGATGATCTCGGCGAGGCTTGATTGAGGCAGGTCATCATCCGGCAACAGCAGGGAGGCGGAATCCTGGTCGAGCAATTCCGACATCTGGGATTCGGTACCCGCAGCAAAATAGTCGGGTTCGGTTTCAAGCCCGTCATCCTGTTCATAGAGCAACTGGCTTTGACTGTCACCTGCGAGGGAGCGCTGATCGTCCTCCAGGTTGGAGTCCTCGGACAAGGCGGGGGATTCGACCGGAGTCGAGTCGTCCACCAGGCCGGACTCTTCCACCAGAGGCAGGTCAGTGAGTGCCGAGTCGTCCGCCAGGTCATCCAGGGAACGTTCGACTTCACTATCGTTGATCAGGGTCGAGTCAGGACGCTCAAGCTGCGAATCGAAACTTTCCAAGAGTTCCGCATCCTGATCCGGGTGAAGGAACTCTGCAAACTGGCTTGTGGTGGCCTGGTTGTTGAATGCCTTGGGGTATTCCTGGAGCCGTTGCAGGGCATTGAAGACCTGATTGCACTGACAACAGCGTACCCGACCCTCTGCCGCTTTGAGTTGTTCCGTGGTGATGCGGAACAGGGTCATGCAGTGTGGACATTGGGTAAACATAGATAGGCCCTAGGTTAGATCGAACCCAGTGGCGTGGCAACCCATTCAGGGCTACCCGGAGATTGCGGTTCGGGTACCGCTGATCAAGACCCACTCATCCCGTTGCACGATGGGGTCGAGTTGGGCGAAATCCTGATAGGCCCGGGCCACATCCTGCGCTTGCTCTTCAAGGATGCCGGAGAGTGCGAAGCGTCCGCCGGGCCTGATTCGCTGAGCCAGTTCGGCTGCCAGCTGAATCAGGGGTTCGGCAAGGATGTTCGCCACCAGGCAGTCCGCGGGCTGATCGGGGGCCTGATCCGGCAGGCAGACACTGAGGCGATCGGAGACAGCGTTTTTCACTGCGTTGTCACGACTCGCCAGCAGAGCCTGGGGATCATGGTCCACCCCCAGGGCATCTGCGGCACCCAGTTTCAGGGCTGCGATGGCAAGGATCCCCGAGCCGCAACCGAAATCGATCATATACTGCCCTTCTAGGCTTTGCTGATCGAGCCACTCGAGACACAGGGCGGTGGTGGGATGGGTGCCGGTGCCGAAGGCCAGACCGGGATCGAGTTCGATGACCACGGCACCCGGTTGGTTGACGGACTCGCCCACCGGGCAGACCCAAAGTCGCTGGCCGAAGGGCATGGGTTTGAAATGTTCCAGCCAGACCCGCTCCCAGATGCGATCCTCAATGCGTTCCCAGTGCAGTTGTTTGAGCATCTCCGGGCTGAGCGCCGTGTTCAGGGCGTCGCGCAAACGTTCCACATCCAGGTCGCCCTCAAACAGGGCGGTGACCCGGGTGTGGCGCCACAGTGGCTGGGTTTCCGGAGGAGGCTCCAGCAGCGGCTGGTCAGCCGCGTCACCCAGGGTTACCGAGACAGCCCCCAGTTGCTCGAACAGTACTTCAAGCAATGGAGCCTGTGTTTCATCGACATCGAGTGAGAGTTGCAGCCAGGACATGCGTCGTCAAACTTCAATTGATAACAGGACAACCCGGCGTGAATTGCCGGGCGGCGTGTTCTGTCAAAGACCGAGTTTCTTTTCCAGATAGTGTATGTTCGCGCCACCCGCCTTGAAGGCGCTGTCACGCATGATGTCCAGGTGCAGGGGTATGTTGGTCTTGATGCCGTTGATCACGGTTTCCTGCAATGCCATGCGCATGCGCGCGATGGCGGAATCCCGGGTCTCCCCATGGGCGATCAGTTTGCCGATCATTGAATCGTAGTAGGGCGGAACCCGGTAACCACTGTAGATGTGGGTATCGACCCGAATGCCTGGACCGCCAGGGGTGTGCAACTGGGTGATGGTGCCGGGACTGGGAAGGAATTTCTGCGGATCTTCCGCATTGATCCGGCACTCCACCGCGTGTCCCTGAAGCACCACATCCTCCTGACGATAATTCAGGGGATTGCCCGCGGCGATGGAAATCTGCTCGCGTACGATGTCGATGCCGGTGATCATTTCGGTCACCGGATGCTCTACCTGAACCCGGGTATTCATCTCGATAAAGTAGAATTCGCCGTTTTCATATAGAAACTCGAAGGTTCCGGCGCCCCGGTAGCCGATCTGCCGACAGGCCTCGGCGCAGCGTTCGCCCACATCTTTGCGTTGTTGCTCGGTGATGCCCGGTGCGGGGGCCTCCTCGACCACTTTCTGGTGGCGGCGCTGCATGGAGCAATCACGTTCGCCCAGATGGATCGCATTACCATGGGTGTCGGACAGCACCTGGAACTCCACATGGCGGGGATTCTCGAGAAACTTCTCCATATAGACCGTGCCATTGCCGAAGGCCGCTTCGGCCTCTGCCTTGGTCATCGCCACGGCGTTGAGCAGTGTGGCCTCGGTATGCACGACCCGCATGCCGCGCCCGCCGCCGCCACCGGCCGCTTTTATGATGACCGGATAACCGATCTCGTTGGCCAGTTGTTTGGTGCGATTGGAGTCGTTGTCCAGAGGACCGTTGGATCCGGGTACGGTGGGCACACCCGCCTTGCGCATCGCATCGATGGCCGCCACCTTGTCGCCCATGATGCGGATGGTGTCGGCCCTGGGACCGATGAAGATGAAACCGCTGTTCTCCACCCGTTCGGCAAAGTCGGCGTTTTCCGAAAGGAACCCGTAGCCGGGATGGATGGCCACCGAATCGGTAACCTCGGCTGCACTGATGATCGCCGGTATGTTGAGGTAACTGTCCGCGGAGGCCGCGGGACCGATGCACACGGACTCATCTGCAAGCAGGACATGTTTCAGGTCCCGGTCGGCCTCGGAGTGGACCGCCACGGTCTTGATACCCAGTTCTTTGCAGGCGCGCAGTATGCGCAATGCAATCTCACCTCGATTGGCGATTACGATCTTATCTATCATGGGGCTACTCAATCGATGATGAAGAGGGGTTCGTTGTATTCCACGGGCTGACCGTTATCGACCAGGATCTTACGTACCGTGCCGGTTTTGTCGGACTCGATCTGGTTGAGGATTTTCATCGCCTCGATGATGCACAGGGTGTCTCCGGCGGAAACCTGTTGTCCCTCTTCAACGAAGGGTTTGCTGCCTGGCGAAGGTGAGCGGTAAAAGGTGCCAACCATCGGGGAGCGCACGGCATGACCCTGAATCTCCTCGGCTTGAGGGGCTTCGGTGGCGCCTGCTGCGGCGGGAGCGGCTGCCGCCTGGGGCGCTACGGCCATCGGTGCCATCTGCGCAGCGGCCATGGCCATGGGCATGGCGCTGGCCCGGCTGATACGCACGGACTCCTCTCCCTCATGAATCTCAATTTCCGCGACATCCGACTCTTCGAGCAATTCAATGAGTTTTTTTACTTTGCGAATATCCATGATGTTCTTTCTCTAAGAATGTTTTACTTGTTGAGCCGCGCAGCGGCGGCTTCCAGGGCGAGTTCATATCCCAGTGCGCCCAGACCGAGAATGACGCCTTCGGCCTTGTCTGAGAAATAGGAGTGTCTGCGAAACTCCTCCCGGGCATGCACGTTGGAGAGATGTACCTCTATGTAAGGTATGCCAGTGGCAAGCAGTGCGTCCCTCAGGGCCACACTGGTGTGGGTGAACGCCGCCGGATTGATGATGATGAAGGCGACGTCATCCCGGTAGGCCTGGTGTATCCAGGCCAGCAGTTCGTGTTCCGCATTGCTCTGCCGGAAATCGATTTGCAACCCGAGTTGATCCGCTTTGTGTTCCATGCGTTGCTGGATCGTCTGCAGGGTTTCATGGCCATAGTGGTTCGGTTCACGGGTTCCCAGGAGATTCAGATTCGGGCCGTTGAGTACCAGAATGGTCGTCATAGTATTGTTTTTTCCGGGCTATGGGCCGTGCAGAGAAACGCCGGGCAAGGTCCCGAAAACGACCCTCGGGACAGCCCCTGCGATGACAGGATGTGAATCGTTAGATTCTGCTAGATCACGGCGGTTTTGTCCAGTTTAAGGGCAAAATTTGTCAAGATCGCGACAGGGAAG
>JBEVWC010000034.1:8519-29376 GCA_040506775.1 Candidatus Thiodiazotropha sp. | reverse complement strand
ATTTCGATCAGGGTCACGCACAGTCGGCGGCTCCCCTGGGTCCGGTTTATCATGACCAGGCGTTCCCCGCTGCGAGCGGAAACCAGCCAGTTCTGCAGATGAAGGGCGTTGTGGGTGGGCATGCGACCCTCGGATGCCGGCGCGACCCACTCTCCCGGCAACTGACTGATCAGTGTCTGCGGTTCCTGTAAACCGTCGGCGGTCAGGAAGTGGGTGATCTGGTGCTGCCGGCACCAGGCGGGTAGATCCAAAGGATCCTGAAACGGACCACAGAAACGTACCCGGGCCCGGGGCGGTTCGGATTGCTGCGGGTGACCGCAGTGGAACCAGAAACTCCCCTCTGCCAGGGGTTCCCCGGGACTCAGGCCAAGCCGGCGCCGATGCTGGTGCGGATCTTTAGGCACCTCATCCACGGCTCCCAGCAGGATTGGCAGGTTCTGTTCCAGCCTCAGGGTGTCGGCAATCTGGAATCCTGCCTCCAGAGAGCAGTCGCCCCGGGAGACCGTGGTTACCTGGCCACCGATGTGCAGAGCCTGACTGACGTGAAAGGCGGTGGAGTTGTTGACCGTGTTGATGAAGGCGATGGGGTTGGGGATGGCGTGCTGGGCAAAGATCTGTTCATTGTTCTGAATGGTGCTGCTCAGGTTGGCATCGCCGCTGGCCAGGATCAGCTGGGTATGCGGATTGAGGTTGTCATGTCCGGGGGTGGCGGACAGGCCGAGCAGGCTCAACTGGGTGAGCCGGTCCGAACGCCGGGGCGCCTTCAACGGGCTCGATTTGAGTGGCTCGCTCAATTCCGGGAGTTGATCCCTGATGCACAGGTTGAAACCACCAAAGTCATACAGGGGCAGGTTGAGTTCCATCAGGCCTTCTCCAGCACGATCACGGTGTTGCTGCCACCGAAGCCGAAGAAATTCAGCAGGTAGAATCCAGACTGCGCCTCCCGGTTGTCCGTCACGGGGATTACCTCCAGCTCAGGGTCCGGCTGTTCCAGGTTGAGTGTCCGGGGCAGCCAGCCTTCGCTCAGGGCCTGACCCAAGAGGATCAGTTCCAGGGTGCCGCAGGCCCCCAGGGTATGTCCCACATAGGGCTTCAGGGCAGTGATCGGCGGGGCGTCCGCGCCGAACACGCTGAAGATGCCCTGGGATTCCGAGGCGTCGTTCATGCGGGTGCCGGTACCGTGGGTCTTGATCGCCAGAATCTGCCGCCGGTCGATGTCTGCGTACGCCATGGCGCGGTCCAGGGCCTGGGCGATGGTCGAGCCGTCCGGGTTGGAGGTGGTGATGCTGTAGGGGTCGAAACTGCTGCCGCCACCGTGCACGTAGAGACTGGTTGCGGGTGGAACGTCCTGCTGGCTGCTCAGTACCACAGCGGAACAGGACTCCCCAAGCAGAATGCCATCGCGCTGGGCATCAAAAGGGGCGATGCGTCGCTCGGCGATGAGTTGCAGACCGGAGAAGCCGGTGATGGTGGTCTCGTTGTACAGCTCGATGCCGATCACCAGGGCATGCCGGTATTTCCCCTGTCGCAGCATGCTGTGGGCGAGCAACAGGGCATTCGCGCTGGAGGTGCAGGCAGTGTTCAGGTTGAAGGGTTCGCCACCGATCGAGAAGCGTTCGCAGAGGGCCGCCCCCAGTCGGTTGTATCCGGTGTAGGTCATTGGCAGGGCATCCGGGTCGCCGGCCGCGAGTTGTCTCTGGTAGACGATCTCGCTCTGCCTCAGGTCGTAGCTGGAGGAGCCGATGAACACCCCGGTGTGAAGTCGCTCCTGCGGGGAGAGTCCGCTGCGCTGCAGGGCCCGCTCGACCACATCGAAAAGGATGGTGAAGAGACGGTTTTCATCATCCAGGTCATGGTCGATGGTGTAGTAGGGCAACTCGAGTCCAGTGGAAGCCAGAGTGATGCGTGGCGGCGTGTAATCGGTGGCCGGATCGTGGGATGCAGGCAGGCCCCCGAGGCTTTCGCCCAGGTGGGAAGCGCATGCCATGCCGATGATGGGGAGCCGTTGCGGGATCATCTTCTGATCGGAAACCAGGGACAGGTTTGTCCCGAGGGTCGGTTATTCCGGGTGCAGGAAATCCGCCAGATTGTCGATCGTGGCGAGTATCTGTCGAGAGTCCGCATCGTTCTGAATGTGTACCCCGTAACGGTTCTTGATGGTCACGATCACCTGCAGCATGTCGATGGAATCGAGCCCAAAACGCGCCTCGGGACCGGCCAGGTATTCATCATCCTTGATGTCCTCCGCTGTGAATTCTTCCAGTCGGCACTCGTCCACGATCATCTGTTTGAGTTCCAGCTTGAACTGTGAGTCCATTGAACCTTTCATGTTTTGCCGTCCGTCAGTTCACGATATGAGTAGAGTGCCAGTAGAAACAGGATACCCGAGAGCGCCAGCAGCTTGAGGATCTCCGGGCCGACCTGAGACCCGTCACCCTGGCGCAGCAGGACCGCGAAAAATCCCTCCAGCGCCCAGTTCATGGGTGAGAGCGCGGCGATATGCTGCATCAGTTCGGGCATCACGAAAGTGGGCACCATGATACCACCAATGGCGGCCAGGATCAGATTGCTGATGCCGCCCAGGGTGGTGGCCTGTTCACTGGTCCTTGCGCGGGTCGCAATCAATAACGCAAAGCTGATCGCCGACAGGCTGACCGCCAGAATCAGGGGCAGCAGCCACCAGGCGTTGGCGCCCAGCTGCAGACCTTCACCGGTCAACAGGGGCACCAGGTGGATCCCCACCAGCAGCATCAGCGCCGCCTGGATCAGGTTGATGATCAGGTAGGGAATCAGCTTGCCCAGCAGCAGCACAGTGCCGGAGACCGGCAGGGTGCGCAGCCGTTGCAGGGTACCCTGCTGCCGTTCGGTCAACAGGGTGGTGGCGATCGGCAGGACCACGAAGTACATGGAAAAGATCAGCCAGGCAGGGACGCTCTGCTGCACCGAGTTGGGGGCGGCCGAGTCAGTGCCGTCCAGGGATTGGCTGACCACCAGGGTGCGTCCGAGCAGGTGGTCGATACGGCTCTGGCGCTCTGCTTCACTGATATCGTCATAGGTGAACAGCCGCCTCACCTGGGCTGCGCCCAGGGCCTCGCGCACCGATCCGAGGATGGAGCGGCGCAGGGAGGCGGGCAGGCTGGGGGAGTAGATGATCTGCAGCTTGTCCCCGTCCGGGCTTTGGGGGCTCGAAAGGGTGCCGGGAAATCCCTTCGGCAGCAGGATGACCGCCAGGTAATCACCCGCGCTCAGTTGCTGCCCCGCGGTCTCGCGCTCTGCCACGCCAATCACGTTGAGGCCGTCCAGGGTCTCGAAGGTGGTGCGCAGATCGGCTGGCATTGACGCGGGGTCCTCGATCCACAGGCCCACCTTGGGATGCGCCTGGCTGTCGCCCCCCATGCGGTCCTGCAGGGCCAGGGACATGATCAGGATGAATACCACTGGCAGCAGAAACAGCACCAGCAGCGCATGTGGGTCCTTGAGGACCAGGCGTATCTCTTTTTGGATGACTGACAGGAGCATGCCGGGTCAGTCCCTGAGGTGAGTGTGGGTCAGTTCGAAGAAACGCCTTTCCAGGTCCTGTCTGCCATAGCTGAGACCGGTTACCCGGATCTGTCGCTGGTCGAGCTGACGTAACAGAGTGGGCAGTTCAGCGATGCCGTTCGGCTGGCCGCTGATGATATGCCGGGAGCGTTCCAGGCCGAATCGGCTGAGCTCCGCTTCAAGCCAGTGCAGCTGTTCCTCGGGTGTCTGGGGATCGAGATCGATCCTCAGCAGAGGGTGTTTGCCGAGCAGTTCAGAGAGCGTGCCCTGTTCGAGTATTCGTCCATGGTCAATGATCGCCACCCGGTCACAGAGCTGTTCGATCTCCTCCATGTAGTGGCTGGTGTAGACGATGGTGCAGCCGGCTTGGTTGAGTTCGCGAATCGAGGCCAGGATGAAGTGGCGGGACTGCGGGTCGATGCCCACGGTGGGCTCGTCGAGGAAGATCAGACGAGGTTGGTTGAGCAATCCGATGGCCAGGTTGAGGCGTCGCTTGAGGCCTCCCGAGAACTGCTTTGCCGGGCGTCTGGCCTGGTCTGTGAGTCCGGTAATCTGCAGCGCCCGGTCGATCTGTCGGGCACGCTGCTGGCGCATGTCGGGGTAGAGTCCGGCGAAAAACTGCAGGTTCTCCAATGCGCTGAGCTGGGGATAGAAGGCATAGTCCTGGGGAATGTGGGCCAGCCGGTTGAGGATCGTTATGCGGTGGTGTGGGTAATCGAGGCCGTCGATCAGCACCTGACCCGCATCGGGGCTGAGCTGGCCGGTCATCAGCGAGATCAGGGTGGTTTTGCCTGCACCATTGGGACCGAGCAGGCCGAACAGGCTGCCCCGGGGGATCTCCAGGTCCAGGCCGCGGATCAGGGGCGGATGTTGCGGATAGTGGTATTCGATCTGCTGCAGACGGATCATGTCGCGTGGCCGGTTCCCTTAATGTGCCGTTGAAGCTGTGCCTGGACAGGTCGGTTCTCGGGACGCCCTGGACTGAATATCTTAAACAAGCCGCAACCCTATTTGATTTGTCATGGAATGGCAATATAGGCGGACCGACCTGCGCAGCGGCCCGCGAACTGATGCACCTGCCGGCAGCCGCAAGGGGCCCCGGGAGATGTTAACCTAGCCCGGTAAAAAATATCCGAAACGTTGCTGAGAACCTGCCCAGATGACCGATTCCCTACTGCAGCAAGAACGCGAAACCGCCTGGCAGCGCTGGCTTGATCGGCTGGCTGAAGCCGGCCTGGAGATGCCTGAGGACCCTGCTTTCCGGGAATGCCTGCAGACGGTCTGGGAGGGTAGCGATTTCGTGCTGCAGGCATCGTTGCGGGAACCCGAATGGCTGATCCGCAGCCAGCTCGAGGGTGACCTGGAGCGGGCCCTGGCGCCGGGGGAGATGGCCGTCCGCCTCGGCGCGGCCCTCGAGGGCGTGCTCAACGACATCGACCTGGCGAAACGCCTGCGGGTGTTCCGGCGTCAGCAGATGGTGCGCATCATCTGGCGGGATCTGGCCGGTCTGGCTCCCCTGGGAGAGATCCTGGAGGATCTGTCCGCGCTGGCCGATGCCTGCATCGATCAGGCGTTGCATCACCTCTACGCCAACGCCTGCCAGGAGATGGGGACGCCACGCAACGCCGAGGGTGAGTCCCAGCCCCTGGTGGTGTTGGGGATGGGTAAACTGGGTGCGCGGGAACTCAACCTCTCTTCCGATATCGACCTGATCTTCGCCTATCCGGAAAACGGCCACACCGACGGTGCACGGCGCCTGACCAACGAACAGTTCTTTATTCGCCTGTGTCAGCGTCTGGTGCAGGCTCTGGACAACCATACCGCCGACGGCTTCGTGTTCCGGGTCGATACCCGCCTGCGACCCTTTGGCGGCGCCGGTCCGCTGGCAATGAATTTCACCGCCCTGGAGAGCTACTACGGCGCCCAGGCCCGGGAGTGGGAACGCTATGCCATGATCAAGGCACGGGTGGTGGGCGGGGATCGTCAGGCGGGTCGGGAACTGACGGATATGCTGCGCCCGTTCGTATACCGCCGCTATCTCGATTTCGGCGCCATCGAGTCGCTGCGGGAGATGAAGCGGATGATCAGCGCAGAACTGCACAAGAAGGGCATGGCGGCGAACATCAAGCTGGGTCCCGGGGGTATCCGCGAGATCGAGTTCATCGGCCAGGCCTTCCAGCTGATCCGGGGCGGCCGGGACAAGGGGCTGCAGATACGCCCCATCCTCCCCGTGCTCGAGCTGCTGGAGCATCGAGGACTGCTGCCCGGGTATGTGGTGAAGGAGCTGAGCGAGGCCTACGTCTACCTGCGGCGGGTGGAAAACCGCTTGCAGGCCTGGCAGGACCGCCAGACCCATCGCCTGCCCGAAGACCCGCTGGGGCGGCTCAGACTGGCCCGCGCCATGGGGCATCCGGACTGGGGGGCGTTCTCTGCTGAGCTGGAGCTGCACCGCAAACGGGTGCAGGGTCACTTCGATCTGATCATCTCCGCGCCCCAGGCCGAGGCCGATGAGCAGAGTCAGCCTTTGAACGGCGTGTGGCAGAACACCCTTGATCCGGAACATGCGGCGCAACTCCTGGGAGACGCGGGCTTCACCGAACCGCAACATGCCCTGGAACTGCTGGGACAGTTACGCGACAGCCATGCCTGCCGGCAACTCAGCAGCCGGGGCCGGGAGCGGCTGAATGCGCTGATGCCGTTGCTGATCGAAGCGGTGGGCGGTTCCGAATCCGCCGACGCGGCGCTGCCCCGGGTGCTGGGCCTGCTCGAGGCGATCGTGCGTCGCACCGCCTATATCGCCCTGTTGATCGAAAACCCCATGGTGCTGTCCCAGCTGGTCAAGCTCACCGGAGTCAGTCCCTGGGTTTCGGGGATGCTGACCCGGCATCCGATCCTGCTCGATGAGCTGCTCGATCCGCGGCGTCTCTACTCGCCCCTGAACCGGGAAAAGCTCGACCGGGAACTTGCGGAACTGTTGCAGCAACTCGACCCGGACGACCTGGAAAGCCAGATGGAGCGGCTGCGCCAGTTCGCTCAGAGCAACCGGTTGCGGGTGGCGGCTGCCGACATCGCGGACCAGATCCCGCTGATGGTGGTCAGCGACTATCTGACCTGGATCGCCGAGAGCGTGCTCAATCAGGTGATCCGCCTGAGTTTTCAGGAGATGGCGCGACGCCACGGCTATCCCCCGGGAGTGAGTGATGTGGCCATCGGTTTCGCGGTGGTCGGCTATGGCAAGCTCGGGGGGATCGAACTGGGGTTCGGATCGGACCTGGACATGGTGTTCCTGCACGGCTGCCCCGACCGCAATGCCTTCACCGACGGGGCCAGGCCGGTCTCGGTGGATGTGTTTTACGCCCGCATGGCCCAGCGCATCATCCATATCATGACCACCCGTACTCCTTCGGGTATCCTCTATGAAGTGGATATGCGGCTGCGTCCCAACGGCAATTCCGGGATGATGGTCAGCTCCCTGGAAACCTTCGAGACCTACCAGCGCAACAATGCCTGGACCTGGGAGCATCAGGCCCTGGTGCGGGCCCGGGTGGTGGCGGGGGATGAACGGGTCGCGACGCGTTTTTCACAGATCCGGCGGGCGGTGCTCGGTCAGCCCCGGGATGCACAGAAGCTGCGCCACGAGGTGCTGGAGATGCGCGAAAAGATGCGCCTCAGCCTGGACCGCAGCGATGCCCGGGAATTCGATCTGAAACAGGGCGTGGGCGGTATCGTGGATATTGAATTTATGGTTCAATACACGGTTCTTCGGTGGGCGTATGAGCATCCGGACCTGCTGATCTGGACCGACAATATCCGGATCCTGGAGACCCTGGCGAAGCTGGGGCTGTTGAATGACCAGGCGGCGGAACGCCTGATGGGCATCTACAAGGTGCTGCGCGCGGTCTATCACCGCAGCGCCCTGCAGGAGTTGCCCTCCCGGGTGTCCCAGGAGCGGCTGACCGAAGAGCGTGCCCTGGTGCAGGAGATCTGGTCCTGCCTGATGCAGAACAACAACGAGTAACGAGAGACCCTTACACAATGTCGACGATGTCTGATCGTGATGGTGTCATCTGGCTGGATGGCGAAATGGTTCCCTGGCGCGAGGCCAAGACCCATGTGTTGACCCATACCCTGCACTACGGGATGGGGGTTTTCGAGGGTGTGCGCGCCTACCGGGCGGAAGAGGGCACCGCGATTTTCCGCCTCAAGGACCATACCGAGCGGCTGTTCCGCTCCGCCCACATCCTGGGTATGCCGATGCCTTATGACCGGGAGACCCTCAACGAGGCGCAACTGGCCGCGGTTCGGGACAACAAACTGATGTCCGCCTACATCCGCCCGATGTGTTTCTACGGTTCCGAGGGCATGGGTCTGCGGGCCGACAACCTCAAGGTCCACGTCATGGTGGCGGCCTGGGAGTGGGGCTCCTACCTGGGGGCGGAGAACATGGAGAAGGGTATCCGTATCCGGGTCTCCTCCTTCACCCGCCACCACGTCAATATCACCATGTGCCGGGCCAAGGCCAACGGTAACTACATGAACTCCATGATGGCGTTGCAGGAGGCCCTGCGCGACGGCTATGACGAGGCCCTGCTGCTGGATGCGGAAGGCTATGTCATGGAGGGTTCCGGAGAGAACATCTTCATCGTCCGCGATGGGGTGATCTATACCCCCGACCTGACCTCCGCACTGGACGGCATTACCCGCAAGACGGTCATGGAGCTGGCCCAGGAGATGGGCTACAAGGTGGTTGAGAAACGCATCACCCGTGACGAGGTCTATATCGCCGACGAGGCGTTCTTCACCGGTACCGCCGCGGAGGTCACGCCGATCCGTGAGGTCGACAACCGGATCATCGGCCAGGGCGGGCGCGGACCGATTACCGAGAAGTTGCAGAAAACCTATTTCGATCTGGTGCATGGGCGCAAGACCGCCCATACGGATTGGCTGGCGTATGTGTGATCAGGAGAAGTGACCATGACTCAGGCGGAAGCTCAAATCCCTCAGCAGGATATCCAGAAAGTCACCCGAAAGGATCTGCCCCTGTGCTGCCCGCGTCCCGGCGAGGTGGTGGCGGCCCTGCATCCCCGGGTCTACCTGCCGATTGAAAAGACCGGCAGCGCCACCTGCCCCTACTGCGGCGCCCGTTACCAGCTGACGGACTGACGCTTCAGCGCCACAAGCTGTTTCGCCGCAGAGCCGGGCGGTTCACCCCGCTCAGGGCTTCCAGTCTCCCGCTGCGATGCGATTGCAGATCGAATGCATGGGTGCCGGGTGATGGAGGTGGAAGCCCTGAGCGAAGTCGATGCCCTTGAGACTCAGGGCGTTCATGATTTCCCCGTTTTCCACATATTCCGCGATGGTGCGGATCCCCATCACATGGCCGATCTGGTTGATCATCTCGACCATCGCGTCGTCCACCGAGTCGTTGAGCATGTCGCGCACGAAGCTGCCGTCGATCTTGAGATAGTCCACCGGCAGATTCTTCAGATAGTTGAATGAACTCACTCCGGTGCCGAAATCATCCAGGGCAAAACGGAAGCCCCGTTCCTTGAGGTCGTGCATCAGGCGATAGGCCTTGGCCAGGTTGGAGATGGCTGCGGTCTCGGTGATCTCAAAACACACCTGATCCGGATCGATCTGAAAGACTTCGGTCTGGCGCAGGATAAAGGCCGCCGTGTCCTCCTGGTTGAGCGAAGCGCCGGACAGGTTGATGGAGATCCGGTAGCGGCAGGTCTCCTCGCAATCGCCCATGTGCTGAAGCGTCTCGAAGGCATGGGTGATCACCCAGTGATCCACCGCCGGCATCAGGTTGTAGCGCTCCGCTGCGGGAATGAAGGCGCCCGGGGGCACCAGGTGTCCCTGCACGTTCCGCAGGCGCAGCAGGATTTCATACCATTCGATCGGTTCCGCTCCCCCGGGCGTGGGGACGATGGCCTGACAATAGAGTTCCAGCCGGTCCTGCTTCATGGCCTGGGTGATCTTCGACACCCAGAGCATTTCACTGTGCCGCTGCATCAGTTCGTCATCGTCAGGCTGGAACACATGCACCCGGTTGCGGCCTGCGTCCTTGGCCGCGTAACAGGCGATGTCCGCATGGCTGAGGATCAACGAGATATCGCCCTGATCCTCGGTGATCTCCACGATACCCACACTGGCGCCGATCTCGAACAGTTTTTCCTGCCAGATGAAGCGGTATTCGCGGATCTTCTCCCGCAGCAGGTCGGCGATCATTCGCGCATGGCTCAGGTCGCAATGTGCGAGCAGCACCCCAAATTCGTCGCCCCCCAGTCGGGCCAGGGTATCGCTTTCACGTACCAGGTCGCTCATCAATACCGCAAGCTGTTTGAGCAGTTCGTCACCTGCCACATGGCCGGAGGTATCGTTGACCACCTTGAACTGATCCAGGTCGAGATAGAGCATGGCATGACGGCTGTGTTCTTCGCGCGCCTGTTGCAGAAGATGACTTAGGCGATGCTCGAACTCCGCCCGGTTGACCAGGTCGGTCATGCTGTCGTGACTGGCCTGCCAGGAGAGTTTCTGAGCCATCTCCCGGGCCCGGGTGACATCATGGAAGACCATCACCACGCCGATCACCTGGCCATCCTGCTTGCGGATCGGCGCGGCGGAATCCTCGATGGCGATCTCGCGACCGTCCCGGGCGACGATCAGGCTGTGGCTGCCCAGACTGACCACCTCGCCGCTGGCCAGGCAGGCATCGATGGGGTTGACGGCCGCTTCCCGGGTGGACTCGTCGATGATTTCGAAGGCGTGCTCAAGGGTGCTTCCGGCCACCTCGTCGAGCCGGTAGCCGGTGAGGGTTTCCGCCACCGGATTCATATACTCGATGCGTCCCTCCCGATCGGTGGTGATCACCGCGTCACCGATCGACTGCAGGGTCACCAGGGCGCGCTCTTTCTCGTTGAACAGGGCGTCTTCGTATTTTTTGCGCTCCGTGACATCGCGGACCACGGCAATCAGGATCGGCGGGTTACCCTCCTGTTTGAGGGCGTTGAGGTGGACCTCCACGGGGAAGATCGAACCATCCTTGCGTTTGTGGTTGGTCTTCAGACTGAAGTCGATCCCGGTTTCGATGACTTCCTCGAACAGGTTCCTCAGCTGCTCCTCGGTGACCTCGGGTTTGATGTCCGAGGGGCCTCTGCTGAGCAACTCATCAACGGTGTAGCCCAGGGATTCGCAGCCCTGCCGGTTGAAGTCCACGAAGCGCATCTCGATCGGGTCGATCAGATAGATCGCATCCTGGGTGTTGTCCATGGCGTGGCGGAAGCGGGTATTGGCCTCCCGCGCCTCGTCCCGGTCGGCGATCAGGTGTGCGGTGAAATCCTCGTTGCGTTGACACAGCTGAATCGCCTTGGCGAAATTGGCCATCACCGGCTTGAAAATCTCATGGAAGGGTACCGACGGGGGTGTTTCCACCGGTGTCAGCAGCATGACCAGGCCGTATCCGGGAATCTTTAGGCTGATCAGGTTGTGGTAATAGTCCTGTTTGAGGGGCATTTTTTCCAGGTATTGGCGGATATCCCGATGGCAACCGGCTGAGGTCAGTGGCACAGGGACCTGCATGACCTGGTTGATCCAGGGCGTCAGGCGGTGATCGCCGACACAGGTGCGTAAACGGTACGACTCATGGTCTTCGGATTTGCTGCTCCCACGCTGTTTCTGCAAAACCAGGCCGCAGGGATATCCGGTATGAAAAATCAGCCGCTGCAAAACCTTCAGGAGCAGGAAATTGACCTGGTCCGCGGCGCCGATCACCAGCGAGATGTCATACAGGATGGAGAGGATACGTTCCTGGTTCATCTCAGAATTTCATGCACACCAGAGTGGCGTTGTGAAACAGGGGATAACCGCCCCGCTGGGAACTCCCGATTTCACCCAGGGAGAGGGCGCCGAACAGGTCCGTGCTTGCCAGATTGGTCTGCAGGTGCTGCAGCTCCTCCGCGGCTTGGGTTTCACCCAGGTGCATCCTGCGCCCGGCGCAATAGAAGGTAAGCAGTGAGGGAATCTCTCCTCCCAGGCGCGAGGCGAGCAACCGGTCGGTCTGCAGGGCTTCGCCCTGGGGTGCCTCGAGCAGGGTCAGCACCACGTGTTCCGGTACCTCGCCCACGCAGAACAGGGAACCGTCCGGTTCCAGGGCCACCGGTATGCGCACCAGCACCTCCTCGTCGGCGCGTAGAATGCCGAATGGAAAGTGCACCGCGTAGTCGTAGAAATTCTCCGGGGTCACCTCGATCCCATACAAGGCGCGGATATGTTCCCGGTAGACATCGAAGGCGGGTTGCCAGCCGATGCTGATGATCCGGTTGCCCTCCGTCGAGGTGGCGACGATCAACTGATCCGGGACCTGATAACCGTGCTCCAGCATCGCCCCTTCATGGGGGCGCAGCAACAACAGCAGCAGTCCATTGCCGATCAGACGCTGATCGTCAAACAGGCAGGGCATCGGCTGAAAGGTCTCGCTGCCGGCGTTGGCACCGGCGTAATGGACCGACTCCGCCAACTGCAGGTAGAAGGATTCGAGCAGGCTGCCGATGTTGGGGACCAGGGCGTCGAACAGCATCAGCAGGGTACTGGGCTGGTCCGGTACCAGGCGGTTGCGGATGGTATCCGCGACCGCGGCGATCTGTGCTGACTGATCATCCTGGGATTCCGACCACTCGATGAGTTGGGCGAAATCGGACATGGGATTGAGCAGGATCAGCAGGGCTCCGCTGCGGTGGAACCGGCCGTTGTAATGGATCTCTGGAAACACCGCGCCATACAGGGGCAGGCCGATGTTGCGGCAGAGTGCCTGCAATTGGGGGACCGAGGGTTGATCCTGTTCCGCGACCAGGGCGAGTATTCCGGCCCCGGGACAGGCCTGATGCCAGTGCTCGAGCTGATTGGATACCTCAGTCGAGGCAAGGTGTTGGGTGTGCAGCAGCTGTGCCATTTTTGTCGTTTCTTCTTTTCCGGGCCTCATAGGAATAGTTCGGCCGCTTCGGGGGTTTATTGAGCGAAGTCGATACGAATCTGGGGATATTCAGAGAATAGCCGAAAAGGGGGATCCTCACAGGTGCGGCAGGTACGCACAATCGGTTCGGCCGGAAACAGAAATTGCGGTGGGATAGTCTCCCGGAGTCGGGCTATAGTGGCTGTAGAGAAGCCGTTTCGAGCATCAGCTGTCGCTCAGGATCGGGATTCGAGACCACGACCCACTGGAGAAACTCCATGCCCCAGCGCTGGCTGCAGATCAAAGGCGATCCATCGGTCCGGGAATTCCTGTTTCAGCAGGCCCGGGTGGAAAGCCTGTTCGATACCTCCATCGATGAGCTGCACAGGATCGTGATACAGCTCTACACCCGTAAGGGCATGTTCCATTCGAAGATTCACTACTCCTCGAATCAGCTGACCTGCTGGTTTGCCCGGGATCCGTTCTGCTATGAGAAATTCGTCCGCGAGGAGGTGTTTGATCCGGGCTTTCTGGAGCGGTTTCCTGACAGTGACCATGCCGGGCGCAAGGCGCTGATCGAGGCCCCGGAGATTGAACGGATTCTGGATGAGTTCCGTCGTCTGCGCCTGACCGACGAGACGGTCTACCTGCGCAATGGGGCAGTCAACCTGATCGACGGGATGATCAATATGTCCTTTTCCTGCGACGGTACCCACTATATCGATCACCACACCTTCTTCGAACGGCTGGATTCCTTCGAAACCCCGGGGTGTGACAACCGGTCCTGAGGCTGTCGAGCAAGCAGTCTGAAAATTCGCGGGCCTGGCCTCAGCCGAGGGCCTGGAGAATCGATTTGATCTCCTGGTCGGAGGCCCTCAGGATGCCGGCAATGGAGTCATGATCGAGCTTGAGGCGTACCGCCGCGCTGACCCCTTTCCAATCGAAATCATCCCCCAGGGTCTCCCAGTAGGCGCACAGGTTTGCGGTGATCACCACGTCGGTGATATCCGCCAGGCCCGGGTGGGGCCGCTCCAGGTCGTCATGCTCATTGGCGACCTGGGCCAGGTCCTCACTGAATCCCCAGGCCTCGAGAATCGCGTGGCCGATGCCTGTGTGCCAGTTCTGCAGCAGGCTTTCCATGGCCTGGGGATCGGCAAACAACTCAGGGAAACGCTCTGCCCGGGAGTAGATGTAGAACTTGCCGATGTCGTGCAGCAGCCCTCCCAGCATCGCTTCATCCGGGTTGACCTGGCTGTGTTTTTTCGCGATCACGTAGGCTATCGCGGAGACCAGCACACTGTGCTTCCACAGGCGTGCCATCTGCTCCCGGCACAGGTTGACCGACTTCGAATGCAGGATCTGCTCCACCGCGATGGAGACCGCGGTACTGTAGGCCAGGTCGTACCCCAGCCGGGCAACGGCGGTACGCAGGTCCTTGATCTGTGCGCCGCTGCGATTGGCGAAATTCGAGTTGGCCACTTTCAACAGCCGCGCCGAAAGCACGGGATCGCTGCCGACCACCTTGGCCACTTTGTCGGCGGAAACATCGCTGCTCTCCAGAGCCTGTTTTACGCGCATGGCGATGTCCGGAAATGCGGGCAGTTGAAGTTTGCCGGAGGAGAGTTCCGCGCTGAGTTTTTCTACGAACTGGAATGCAACGTCGTTCATGGGGCGACTGCCTCGAATCCTGTGGTGGTGAGGTGACCCGGCGCTGAACTGCATTGGCCGATTTTCTATATGTTCTATCCCGATGTCGGCCGGGACTATGGGATCTTAAGTCGTAACCGGGCCTTTTGAACCGGTCTTGGGGGCGATGGATGCCGTGTATGCAAATTTATGCGCAGCGATCAACGCGGATGAAGCGGTTTGTGGAAGTGGAAGGCTGTTGCTTGAAGCCCCGACCGTTGATAAAAGCGATGCGCTTCCTCACGCTGAATCCCGCAGTCCAGGTGGATCTGTTCACAGCCTGTTTCAGCCGCATACTGTTCGAGCCATTCCAGGAGCTGAGCGCCGTATCCTCGTGAACGCGCCTCCGGCAGGGTGACCAGGTCGTCCACATAGAGGTAGCGCTTCCAGGCCAGGCTTTCGCTGATTCGGAAGCCTGCAACCGCGACTGCGCCTTGTGCAGTCTCCAGCAGCGCGAGTCGATAGCCGTGATGATTCAGGCGTCGCACGGTTTGAGCAAAACCCTGTTGATCCAGCTCCGGCCGCAGGTGTTGCATGATGCGGAAACAGGCGTGCAGATCCGTTTCATTATCGGCGATTTTGACGGGCATGATGGCACCGGTTTGTCAGGGCGTGGTTCTCAAGCAGGCGGTTCGGCGTATCCCATGTTTTCCAGGCGTTGAAGGGCATCGGTTCAGGCCTGATAATGGGCAGGTTTCAAATTTGGGAATTCAGTGATCATGCCAAAACTCAGTCCCTTAGCCTGGTTGGTCTTCCTGGTCGCTCAGGCGACCTTCGGTCTTATCGTCTACGTCATCGCCATGAGTCATTGCGAGCAGTGTCAGGGACAGGCGGAACGAACCGGCGGAGACGCCCCGGCGGTTACCCATCCGAGCGCCATGCCCGCTACCCCTATGCCTTCTGCGCCCATGGCTCAGCAGATGCCGGCACAACAGGCCATGCCCGGTGCGGATACCGACGATCCCGCATTGATCGCCCGCCTGGCGGACGACTACTTCGCGAAGAAGGAGTATACCCAGGCGATCGGCCTGTATGAACGGGCAATACGCATCAATCCCGATGATGTGGAGTCCTACAACGACCTGGGCCTGGCCCTGTTCTATACCGGGGAGGCGGATCGGGCGGTCGAAATTCTCAAAGCCGGAATCATTCAGGATCCGGCATTCCAGCGCATCCACCTGACCCTCGGCTTCGTCTTGGGGCAGACCGGTGACAAGTCCGGCGCCACCGAGGCCTTCAACCGGGCGATCAGTCTGGGCGCCGACAACAAAGTCGGGCAGGAGGCGGTGCGCATGCGGGATGCCCTGTAGGGTTCGAGCTTGACCGATAAACCCCGCATCGCCTGTTTCCTCGCCACCTCCGGTCACAGCGGGGTCGACAGGATTGCGCGCAACCTGCTGCCGGGCTTCGCTCAGGCGGGGTACCCTGTGGATCTGCTGAAGATTCGCAATCACGGTCCGGTATTGGCACAGCCGTTGCCGGATAATCTCAGGGTCGTCGAGTTCCAGGCCAGTCATGTCTACTCGGCGCTGCCTGAGCTGATGCGCTACCTGCGCAGTCACAAGCCCGCTGTACTCATGGCCGACAAGGACCGGGTCAACCGCACCGCCTTGCTGGCGCGTCAGTTGAGCGCCCGGGATGTCCGTCTGGTGTTACGCCTCGGCACCACGGTGAGCCGCAATCTGGCCAGTCGCAGCCGCTTCGACCGGTTCGTTCAGCGCAACTCGATGAGATATCTGTATCGTTATGCGGATGCGGTGATGGTGCCGTCCGAAGGCGCCGCGGACGATTTTGCAGACTACGTCGGGTTTGACCGGTCACGGATTGCGGTGGTGCCCAGTCCGATCATCACCCCCCGGTTTTATGAACTTGTGAATCAACCCCTGGAACATCCCTGGTTCGGTCCCGCTGAGCCGCCGGTGATTCTGGGGGTGGGCGAACTGTGCCGGCGCAAGGATTTTACCACCCTGATCCGGGCCTTTGCCCTGATCGCGGACCGGGTCGAGCACCGCCTGGTGATCCTCGGCGAGGGGCGTGCGCGCTCACGCCTCGAAGCGGAAGTGAGTCGCTTAAATCTTAGCCACAGGGTGCTGTTGCCCGGGTTCGTCGACAATCCCTATCCCTACATGAAGGCATCCGCCCTGTTTGTCTTGTCCTCCCTGTGGGAAGGTCTGGGCGCGGTGATCGTCGAGGCACTGGCGGCCGGGACGCCGGTGGTCGCAACGGATTGTCCGAGCGGACCGGCCGAGCTGTTGCACGGACTGCCCGGGGAGCCCCTGGCCGAACCGGGAGATGCGCGTGGACTGGCGGATGCCATGTTGCGCCAGCTGGAAAATCCGGCGCCCCCGCAACTGTTGCAGGATTCGGTGGCGCGCTACGGACTGGGGAACAGTGTCGAACACTACCTCGCGGCCCTGGGAGTGACGGACGGAGTGGACGCCTGACTAACCGTCTTGTGGGATGACATGCGGATTTTCCGGGATCCCGGTTGTTTCAGGTTCCGCAGAATTTGGCCGATAGTTGTGGCGTCAGCGATGGTTTAACCAGGGGGTGCAGGCGTGGCATACAGTAACGACAACAACCGGCTGTTGCTGGAACTCGACAAGGCCTTGCGGGAGCTCAACCGTGAGGTCATCAACCCGGTGATTCCCAAGGTCACGATCAGCGGCATGAAACCGGTGATGGCGATGGTGGCACGGGCGCGAGCCGAGTATCTCAAGGAACTCTTCGATCTCTCCAGCGTGGCGGGCAGCGATCTGCCGTCACCGGACCAGATCAATCATCTGCGCAACCTGCGGCTCACCTACGAGGAGCTGGTGGCGGCGGCCAAGGCATTGAATACCGCTGTGGAGCGCGGCTATCTGGATGTGGAGCGCTAGTGCCGCTTCGATTGTGAGCGCTGTATTGGCCGACAGGGAATCAAATGGGTTAGAGTAGTCCGCGACGCCGGGTGCCCATCCGGTTTTCAAGGAAGTCTGCGACCTGCCATCGCGGGGCGCACAGATACAAGGAACGATCCATGCCTATCCCATTTGTTTCCATGATGAAAACGTGCCGCTGCGGTGTGCTGTCAGGTCTGTTGTGCCTGAGCGCCTGCGGGGATGCCGACCATTCCACCCAGCAACAGGCCTATTTCGATGAGGACGGGACTCTCGATGTCACCCTCATCCGCACCGAGTTCGGCGTGCCCCATGCCCAGGCGGATAACCTGGAGAGTGTGGCCTTCGGCCTGGGTTACGCTTTCGCCGAGGACAATCTCTGTCTGCTGGCCGACCAGGTCATCAAATACAACAGTCAGCGATCCCGCTACTTCGGCCCGGATCAGGTGCCGGGGAGTGGCGACTCCCTCAATCTGATCAACGATTTTTCCTACCTGGCCCTGGAGATCCGGCAACAGGCCGAGCAGGGTCTTGCCAGTATGTCCGAACCGGTCCAGGCCATGCTGTCGGGTTACACGCAGGGCTACAATCACTACCTGGAAGTCACCCCGGTGGATCAGCAGGATCCCCGCTGTGCCGGCCAGCCCTGGGTGCAGCCGATCGCGGCGCAGGATCTGCTCACCTTTGCCCTGGGGGTGACCCTACTGCCCGGGGCCGGTCAGTTTCTCGCGCCGATGTTTCTGGCCGCGCCCCCCGGTGAATCCTATCTGCCGGAAGTGAGTCAGCAGGCCTGGCAACCCGAGCGCTATGCGGGATTGGAAAAATCCGTCGGCATGCCGGACCTGAAGCGGGATGAACGGGGTTCCAATGGCTGGGCCCTGGGACGTGACAAGACCGAGGACATGGGGGGTATGCTGCTGGCCAATCCCCACTTTCCGCATACCGGCAATCTGCGTTTCTGGCAATTCCAGGCCACGGTGCCCGGCGTCATGGATGTGATGGGGGCGAGCCTCACCGGAATGCCCGGTATCGTCAACATCGGCTTCAACCGTAACCTGGCCTGGACGCACACCGTCTCCACCGCGCAGCACTTCGTGGTCTACCGCTTGAATCTGGATGAGTCCGATCCTGCGAGTATGAGCTACCGCTCCGATGGCCAGATCAAACCGATCCAACGGCGAAGTTTCAGTATCGGGGTGAATACGGGGTCGGCGATCGTCAGTATGAGCAAGGACTTTTTCTTCAGCGAATTCGGTCCGATGATCCGGGTGCCCGATCAGTTGCCCTGGGGTGAGGATGGCAGCGGCGAGTGGAGCGCCTTCAGTATCAAGGATGCGAATCATGGCAACCTGGATCTGCTGGAGTTCTGGATGGCGCTCAACCGCGCCACGGACATGACGGAGTTTCAGCAGGCGTTCCAGGACTATGACGGGGTGATCTTCAACAACACCCTGGCGGTGGACCGGAGCGGCAACGCCTTCTATATCGATGACTCCACCGTCCCGGATCTCTCCGCAACCGCTGAGCTTGCGCTCACCACGGAGCCCGAGTTGATGGCCCTGCGCGAGCAGGCGGGGTTCGTGATCCTGCCGGGTGATTCGTCGGTCTTCGACTATCAGCAGGCGGTGCCCTATGCGCGGGCGCCCAAGCTTGAACGCAGCGACTTCGTGCAGAACTCCAATGACAGCTTCTGGTTGACCAATCCGAGGGTGCCGCTCACCGGCTATGCCACGATGTATGGCCCGGTGGATACGCCCCAGACGCTCAGATCGCGCATGGGTCAGCGCTTACTGCAGGACGCGGCCGGTACGGATGAGCGTTTCAACCTGGATGAGTTGGAGGAGGCCCTGCTGGGGAATCGCAACTACCTCGGAGAGGAGATCCTGGAAGCTCTGTTGGAAGGCTGCGCAACAGCCTTCGCAGGTCCGGTGCCTCTGGAGGATCAATCGGTGGACCTGCTGCCAGGGTGTCAGGCGCTCATGCGCTGGGATGGGCGGTTCAACCTTGAGAGCCGGGGCGCCCATCTGTTTCGTGAGTTTGCCCAGCGTTTTCAGGACGACCCTCAGTGGGTGGTCGGCTTCGACCCGGCCGATCCGCTGAATACCCCGAACACCCTGGCGATCAACGGAACAGTATCGCTGCAAATCGCCGAGGCCATGCTGCAGGTACAGTCCGCGGGTCTCGAACTGGATGCCCGGCTTGGCGATGTGCAGTTTGTGGAGCGGGGGCTGTTGGACGGTACCCCCACGGGGGAGAAGCTCCCCTGGGCGGGATCGAACAATGTGGAGGGGGGATTCAATGTGTACCGCACCAACCAGGAAAATGATGGCACCCTGTTGCCGCGTCCGGAGTGGCCAGCCTTGCCCGATTCTCAACTGAGCGCCGAGGCGGGGGGCTATCCGATTTCATTCGGTTCCAGCTGGATGATGCTGGTCGACTTCACCCCCAGCGGTCCACAGGCACGTGGGCTGTTGAGCTACTCCCAGGCCAGCAACCCGGACTCTCCGTACTACCTCGACCAGACCCGCTACTACTCCGAGCAACCGAGACTGCGGCCCATCTGGTTCGAGCAGCAGGACATCCAGGCACACGCCCAAACCACCCAACATCTGACAAAAGCCAAGTAGCCCGGGTGAAGCAAAGCGTAACCCGGGAGGGCGTGGCACGGCGTTGAAACAGGCCTGCGAAGTCGAGTTGCCGGGAACGCACTTCGATGATGGTTCCCGGGTTCCGCTACGCTGCACCCGGGCTACACGATACCGCGCCACGGTGTTTGCCTTTGTAGCCCGGGTGGAGCAACGCGTAACCCGGGAGGGCATGGCACGGAACTGAGACAGACGCACGAAGTCGAGTTGCCGTGATACACCCCGGCATGTCCCCGGGTTCCGCTGCGCTGCACCCGGGCTACGCGATAGCCTGCACGATGTGTGAACCACCGCGTAACCGGGGAGGGTGTGGTAACCCATTGAACAGAACCCCCAACAGAGAGAAACCAAGGATGGTCAACTACCGAAGAAACCGGATTCCGGGCGGCAGCTATTTCTTCACCCTGACGTTGCAAAACCGTAAAGCCACCACGCTGGTGGAGCACATCGATCTGCTGCGCAATGCATTTCGCCATGCCCAGCGACAACGACCCTTCACTCTGGATGCGATTGTGGTGCTGCCGGAACATTTGCATACGATCTGGACAATGCCAAAGGAGGATTACGATTTCTCATCCCGATGGCATCTGATCAAAAGCCATTTCACCCGAGTGCTCCGAGCTTTGGAAGGACAGCTCGAGCCGGATTCCCGGGGCGAGTACCGCATCTGGCAAAAACGCTTCTGGGAACACACCATCCGCAATGGTGAGGATTACATCCGACACCGGGATTACATCCATTTCAATCCGGTGAAGCACTCGCATGTGACGCGGGTGAGGGATTGGCCCTGGTCGAGTTTTCATCGTTATGTCCGACAGGGTCATTACCCGATTGATTGGTGTGGTGAGGGTTGTGACCTGGAGGGTGTAGGTCGCGAATAGTCCTGATCGGTTAATTGATCGTGCGGTTCCCCGGGTTCCGCTGCGCTGCACCCGGGCTACTCGATACCTACGTTGTAGCCCGGGTGGAGCAACGCGTAACCCGGGAGGGTGTGGCACGGAGTTGAAACAGGCTTGCGAAGTTGAATTATCGGGACACGCGCAAGGGGGTTCCCCGGGTTCCGCTGCGCTGCACCCGGGCTACTCGATACCTACGTTGTAGCCCGGGTGGAGCAACGCGTAACCCGGGAGGGTGTGGCACGGAGTTGAAACAGGCTT
>JBEVWC010000034.1:0-8419 GCA_040506775.1 Candidatus Thiodiazotropha sp. | reverse complement strand
CGGGTGGAGCAACGCGTAACCCGGGAGGGTGTGGCACGGAGTTGAAACAGGCTTGCGAAGTTGAATTATCGGGACACGCGCAAGGGGGGTTTCCCGGGTTCCGCTGCGCTGCACCCGGGCTACACGACTACTGCTGAATCAAGGCTCGAACTGATACCCCAATCCCTCGATGTCCCGGCGAAAGTGCTCGCCGACCAGTTCCCGCAACTCATCGGTGTAATAGCTGCGGTAGTCCTTTTTCCGATCCGTGGCCTTGCGCTTGTGGGGCAGGGTGATGTTGGGCACGCCGATCTTGCGGGTGATGTGGGCGAAGTCGTCGGCCAGGTTTTCGTAATGACCGATGAAGTCCACCAGGATGTTGCCCTGCAGGTCGATCAGGTAGTCGAGTTGGGACTGGATCGAGGTGTCGACGTGGAACTGATAAGGCCGGTCCGGATCGAGCTTCCAGCGGATGAAATGATCGAAGTCCCGGATGTGCTCGATGAGATGCGGCCGTTCCCGGCGGATGTGGTGGAACGAGCTGACCTGCAGATCCCAGGGATTGCGCACCACCGCGAACTTGAACAAACCATTGAAGAACGCTTCCGGCAGCAACTCCCGGGCGGCGACGATCCGCGAATGGCGCGGAAACTTGCTCCCCAGGCGATGCCCGCTCAGGTGGCTCAGCCGGGAACAGACAAACATCGGGTAGTACCAGGGGTCCCGCCAGCGCAGCGGCTGCAGGGCGGAACGGACACTGGTGCCGCCGGTCTTGGCGATGTGCACGAAGAGAAAGTTGTATTTGATCGAGAGCAGCATGGCGTCAGTCGGGTGAATGTTGCGGGCTAATGATATCCAGATAGCGCCTCGCGCTACAGTCCGCATGATACTCCGCCACCGCGTTGCGTAGCGATTCCCGCTCCGGCGGCTGGGTCAGCGCCTGGATCATCCCCTGGGCCAGGGCCGCCACATCCCCCACCGGCACCAGCGGGGCGATCCGTCCCTGGTCGAGAATCTCCCGGGGTCCGCTGGGACAGTCGGTAGCGACCACCGGCACCCCCAGGGCCATCGCCTCGGTGAGCACGTTGGGAGAGCCCTCCCAGCGGGAGGAGAGGACGAACAGCCGGGCATGCCGCATGTACACATAGGGGTTGGGGGTGAACCCGGGCATCGCCAGGTGCGCCTGGATACCCAGTTCTGCGGCCCGTTGCTGCAGCACCTCCCGCTGGCGTCCCTCGCCGAGAATGATCAGCCGGCAGGGCAGGGATTCACGCACCCGGGCGAAGGCCTCGAGCAGGCTCAGGAAATCCTTCTGCAGGGTCAGGCGTCCTGCGCCGAGGATCACCGGGTCCCCGCCATCGGTGAGCCAGGGGTGGGGCGGCGGCGCGTCGGCGTCCTGCTGCAGGCGCGGGGTGATCACCGGATTGCGCACCACCACCACCTTGTCCGGGGCGACTCCCGAAACGTTCAGAGTATCCTGGCGGACCCCCTCCGAGACCGCGATGATCCGATCCAGACGGGGGTAGAGCAGGCGGATCGGCAGGCGTCTCAGGCGCATGCGCCAGGGGGATTTGTGCGCCAGCGCGGCGGTCAGATTGGTGCCCAGGCGCATCACCAGCCGGGTCGAGGGGGTGCCGGCGAGGCTCCGCGCGAGCACCGCAATGCGCCCCGCCCGGTCCTTGGCCGCGAGCAGGGCGGGGGGCTTGACCCGTTTCAGATACCGCGCCAGGGGCAGCAGGCTGGTGGCGGTGTGGCGGCTTCCGAGATCGATGCGGTTGATCGACGGGTGCAGCGTCTCCAGGTGCTTGCTGCGGGTCTTGATCAGCAGCAGGTCGAGGCGCACCCCCTGTTCGGCCAGCGCATTGACCAGGTTGAGAATCATCCGCTCGACCCCACCCTCGCCGGAGAAGGAGACCAGTACCGCGAGATCCGGTGCGGCGTGTTCAGGAGGGTTCATGGGTGGCCGGGGTCTCCCCGGTATCCGTGAACAGCGCCTCGTCCGGAGGGCTGTCATCCCCATCGGCGTCTGCAGCGCTGGCGCTCGGAAGGGTGGCTTTGCCGACCATCAGGGGATAGGCAAAGGTGATCCCGGCGATGATCAGCCAGTAGAAGCGCCAGTTCCAGTGCAGGTGACGGAAATCGGTGAGGCTGTAGACCGAGATCAGGGCGAAGTTGCCGAACAGGAAGGCGATGTAGTAGAGCGACACCCGCTTGCGCCGGTAGGCCTCCATCAGCTTCGAGATCATCAGCCCGCACACCAGGGCGATCAGCATGATGCCGATCAGGCCGAGCTGGAACACCACCTCCAGATAGGCGTTGTGCAGGTGATCGAAACTCACCCCCCGCTCATCCCGCAGCCCGGGATTGTCGTCCGCGTCGACCAGGGCGTGGGTGGTGCCCGGACCCCAGCCGGTGAAGGGGCGCTGCAGCCACTTTTCCAGGCCGAACTGCCACAGGTGCAGGCGATAGGTGGAGGAGCTGAGCGGCGCATTCTCCAGACCCTGGGTGACCACCATGCCCAGTTCCTGCTGCTCGCTGGTGACCCGCGAGGTGATGGTGTTCCAGTTGAACGCCAGCATCAGGGCGGCGAACAGACTCAGCGCCAGCAGCGGCTTGAGTACCGGGATCGCCGCCTGGCGGCGCGAGCGGCGGGTGATTTTCAGCACCACGAAAACGGTCGGCACCGCGACCAGGATGGCCAGCCAGACCCCCCGGGACTGACTCACGATCAGCCCTTCGGTAAAGAACAGGATAGCCGCCACCGCCAGGCCGATGTGCCAATTACGCCGACCTTTGGGCAGCGGGGAGTCCGCATCCAGGCGGATCATGATGAACAGGATCAGTGCGAGTATCGCCGCGGCGCAGTCGAAGCCGAAGATGATCGGTTTGCCGAAGTGCAGCCCGGAGCGGGTGCCCGCGCTGATCTGCTGGATCAGCTCGGCGTCGATGCTGGTGAGAATGCCCAGGGTGAAACCGCTGAACATCAGCACCAGGGTGGCCGGGATGCGCTCGGGCACGCGGCTGATCCACCAGGCGGGAATGAAGAACAGGAACAGCTGGATCCAGTCCCGCGCCTGATTGAACTGGGTCTTCTGCTCCGCCTCGATCTGCGCCGAGGCATCCCACACCCGCAGGGTGATGTAAGCGATGATCACCAGGGAGAGCCAGAACAGGGACTGACGGGTCAGGCGCCGCCAGGCTTCCCCCGAGATCAGCAGGGCGATCAGCATCAGCCCCAGGCCGATGTTGGCCCCGCTTACCCCCAGCAGGGAGAAAAACGCAAACAGATAGAGACCGCCCAGTCCCAGGCGCTCGCTGATCAGTTCCCGCCGTCCGGAGATACCCGGCGGCAGCTGGATAAAGGCTCGCATACGATCGCTCAGGCCGCTTCGCATGGATCACACCTCAAGAAATGCCCAGGCGCCGATGATACGCGAGCGCGCCATGCGCTTCTGTCACAAAACGTAGAGCCGCCCCTGCCATCCATTGTCCGAATCTCCATGCAACACAACCCGCTCATGCGGCGTGGCTTCCCAGCGGCCTGAGACCGATCGCCCCGGCAATCCCCGCGGCCCGCTGGGGCCAGCTGTAGGCGCTGGCATCCTGGCGCGCCTGACGGGCGAGCCGCAGCGCCAGTTCCGGGTCGTCACGCAGTTGCGCCACCGCGGCCAGCCAGGCGGCGGGGTCCTTCGGGTCCGCCAGCAGGGCATTTTGCCCGTGGCTGAGGATCTCCCGCAGGGGCGGGATGTCGCTGGCAATCACCGGCCGTCCCGCGGCCATCGCCTCGAACAGCTTCATCGGGCTGATCCCGTCCGCATGGCCCAGGTCCGGCTGGTAGGGCAGGATCACCAGGTCGCTGTCGGCGTAGAGTCCGGCCACCTCCCGGTGGGGCACCGCCGGGCGGCGGGTCAGCCCCGGGATCTGGGGAACCGGGTCGTCCGCATCCCCCACCAGGGTGACCTCCCCCAAACCGGCGGCCGCCAGCTGGCTGAGGATGTTCAGGCCCCGGTCGAGGCTGATCCGCCCCAGGTAGACCATGCGTGGACTGGCCAGGCGTTCCGGCTGCAGATCCGCCACCGCCTGGAAGGCCGTCAGCGCCACCCCGGAGGGGGCCACGTGAATGCGTGCGGGATCCGCGCCTGCCCCGGTCAGGGTGTCCGCCGCGCTGCGACTGATCGGAATCAGCCAGTCGATCACCCCCCGGCGATGCTGTTCGACCAGCGCCTCCAGGCCGTAATCCCCGGGCAGCCCCTGCAGGGTGTGGATCTCGAAATGGTGACGGATGCCCCGCGCCGCCAGCGCCGCGCTGAGTTCCGGGGTGCGCACATAGACCGCCCGGGCGCGTCCCAGCAGGCGTTTATGAAAGCCGACGAAGGCGCCGCTGGGCCAGCGCCGGTGCAGCAACTGGGCGGCGCGCAGATCGATGGGCGTGTCGATGCCCATGTCGTGGAGTCTCTGTGCCGGTGTGACCTTGCTGTGCCAGGGGGGCAGGTAGAGCCGGGTGGCGATACCCAGTTCGGTGAAGGCCGCGACGGTGTGCAGGGTCTGGATCAGGTTGGCGCGGTTGCGATGCAGGCGGCTGCGGCCCAGATAGATCAACTCGGGGTAGGCAGGTTTCGGCATTCGCTGGGCAAGTCAGGATTAAACGGATTGTGCGGCCCGTGCGCCCACGGAATCAAAGGGGCAGGCGGGTTTCGGAAAGGGGCAACACTAACATAATCGCTGCGCTGCTTGTACTATTGTACGTTCCTATCTATCAACCAGAAGCCATGAGCCTATTATCCAGCGCGCCGCTACCGGGACTGTTGTGGAATTGACCGATCGTGACGACCCCAGGATCCTGATCGTGCGCCTCAGCGCGATCGGCGACATCGTGTTCGCCTCGCCCCTGATCCACGCGCTGCGCCAGCGCTACCCCCGGGCGCGCCTGTACTGGCTGGTGCAACCCGAATCCCGTGCCCTGCTGGAGTGTCACCCGGAACTCGACGAGGTGATCGTCTGGCCCCGGGGCGAGTGGCAGGCACTCTGGCGGGCGCGCCGCTGGACCGAACTGTGGCGCGCGGTGCGCGATTTCCGGCGACAGCTGAAGGCGCAGGATTTCGATCTCGCCCTGGATGTCCAGGGGCTGATGAAGAGCGGTCTGTTGAGTCGCCTCTCAGGCGCCCGCCGGCGCATCGGCCTGGGCTCCCGGGAGGGCAGCCAGTGGCTGATGCACGAGCGCATCCCCAAGGGGGGCGAGCCCCGGCGCATCGGTTCCGAGTACCTCTACTTCGCACAACGGCTGGGGCTGCCCGGCGACCCCTTCGAGATGCAGGTGGGACTGTGCGAAGAGGACCGGGCATTTGCCGGGCAGTTGCTTGCCGAAGAGGACCTGGAGGACGGCTTCGTGGCCATCTGTCCCTTCACCACCCGGCCCCAGAAACACTGGTTCAGTCCCCGTTGGAGCGATCTGATCGAAGCCGCGCAACGCCATTGGGGACTGCCGGTGGTGATGCTGGGTGGACCGGCGGACCGGCAAGCGGCGCAGGAGATCCGCCCGCGCAACAGCGGACGCCTGATCGACCGGGTCGGCGAGACCAGTCTGCGTCAGGCCGCCGCGATCCTCGCCCGGGCCCGACTGGTGGTCGGGGTGGATACCGGGCTGACCCATATCGGCATCGCCATGAACCGGCCCACCCTGTGCCTGTTCGGCTCCACCCGTCCCTACCTGGACACCACCCATGCCAACGCCGAGGTGATCTACCACCCCCGCGACTGCTCCCCCTGCAAACGTCACCCGACCTGCCACGGGGCCTTCGACTGCATGGCGGATATCCGGGTCGACGAGATCATCGAACGGGCCGGACAACTGCCCGGTTTCGCCGGGGCCGGCCCATGAAGGTGCTGCATGTGGAGGCCGGACGGCACCTCTACGGAGGCGCCAAACAGGTGGCCTATCTGCTCGGCGGGCTGCAGCAGCAGGGAGTGACCTCCTGGCTCGCCTGCCCCACCGGCAGCGCCATGGCCGACGCGGTGCGCGACCGGGTGGCCGGGGTCTACGAGATGCCGATGGGCGGGGATCTCGACCTGGGATTCATCCTGCGCCTGAAACGCCTGATCCGCGAACTCAAGCCGGATATCCTGCACCTGCACAGCCGACGCGGCGCCGACCTGCTGGGTGGCCTGGCGGGACGCCTGAGTGGTGTGAAGGTGGTCCACTCCCGGCGCGTGGACAACCCGGAATCCCCCTGGGTGGTGAAGTGGAAATACCGCCTCTACGACCGGGTGATCGGCATCTCCCAGGGCATCGTGGATGTGCTCGCGGCCGAAGGGGTGCCCGAGGAGAAACTGGTCTGCGTGCGCAGCGCGGTGGACGTGGAGGCCTACCAGCGAGCCTGCGAACGGACCTGGTTCCTGCGCCAGTTCGGCCTGCCCGGTGACGCCCTGGTAATGGCCACCGTGGCGCAGCTGATCCCGCGCAAAGGGCATCGCTACCTGCTCGAGGCCCTGCCCGGGCTGATCGAGCGGTTTCCCAACCTGCACTGGCTGCTGTTCGGTCAGGGCCCGCTGAAGGAAGAGCTCAGCGCGGAGATCCAGCGCCTGGGCCTGCAGGAGCGGGTCAAGCTGGCCGGCTTCCGCGACGACCTGGCGGTGATCTACCCCTGCCTCGACCTGCTGGTGCACCCGGCCCTGATGGAGGGGCTGGGGGTCTCCCTGCTGCAGGCGGCCAGCGCCGGTCTGCCCATCGTTGCAGTGGATGCAGGGGGTATGCCCGAAGCGGTGGAGGACGGAGTGAGCGGGCTGCTGGTCCCCCCCGCCAGCGCGGTCGCCCTGGGCGACGCAGTGGGACGCCTGCTGGCGGATCCGCAACTGCGCCGCCAGATGGGCGAGTCGGGGCGTGAGCGGATGCGACGGGGGTTTTCGGTGGAGCAGATGGTTGAGGGGAATCTGCGGGTCTACCAGGCATTACTCAATGAATTTTGAATTTTTAATTTTGAATCATTGTTACTAAGGACTGACGTGACTGTTGAATCAATTCACTCCCTGCAACTGATCGGCAGCAAAGCCTTTGGCGGGGCCGAGCGCTGGTTTCAGCGCTTCTCCATCGCCCTCAACGGACTGGGTCACCCGACCGAACTGGGGGTGCGTCAGGGCAGCGAACTGGACGGGGATCACTGGTCCGGCCTGGCCTGTCACGCGCTGCCGATGCGCACCGTCTGGGACCCCCTGTCCCGCTTCGAGGTGCGTGGCCTGGTGAAGCGCCTCAAGCCGCAGGTCGTGCAGACCTACATGGGTCGCGCCACCCGCCTCACCCACCTGGGCAAAGGTAGCGGTGCAGTACACGTCGCGCGTCTCGGAGGCTACTACAAGGTCGACGGCTACCGCCATGCAGACGCCTGGATCGGCAACACCCGGGGCATCTGCGACTATCTCATACAATCCGGCTTTCCCGCCCAGCGGGTGCATCACATCTACAACTTCGCCGACCTGCCCCCCCAGGGACCGGCGCCCGAGGGCTTCAAGGCGCAACTGGGCATCCCGCCGGAGGCCTGGGTGCTGATGACCCCGGGCCGTTTCGTCGGTTTCAAGGGGCACCGCTACCTGCTCGACGCCCTGGCCAGGCTACCCCGGGAGATCGCCGGACGCCCGGTCTGGCAGGTGATCGTCGGAGACGGCCCGCTCAAGGACGCACTGCACCGCCAGGCCAGGGAAAACGCCGTCGACCCGCGCATCATCTGGACCGGCTGGCAACTCGACCCCGATCCCTACTACCGGGTCGCCGACCTGATCGTATTCCCCTCCACCAACGCAGAACCCTTCGGTAACGTGATCATCGAGGCCTGGGGCTATGCCAAGCCCCTGGTCACCTCCGACTCCATGGGTGCAAGGGAAGTGGCCCGCACCGGCGAGGACGCATTACTGTTCGAATGCGAAAACCCCGCCGCACTTGCAGAACAGATCGAACGCGCATTGAAGGATGAGTCGCTGCGGGAAGGCATGGCCGCGAACGGCTACCGACGTGCGGTGGAGGAGTTTGGACGTGAGCCCATACTGCGAGCCTATACTGATCTATACCGCACCCTGATAACGGCAGGTTGAGCATCTAGCCCAGACCCGGGTCAGTCCAAGTTGTTGGGTATTCTTGAGATTATCCCGATACTTGCGTAGATAGGCCGGATCGACTAGAACAGACATAAGGGATTGGCCATCAACCTCACAGGGACATAGATCGTCGTGACCACTCAAGCTTCGAAGGGCGCAACACGCAACAGGGATTTCTAAATGTTACGGATGACAGTATCGACCCCAACAACCCCCATTTTGATGAATAGCCGACCAGTTGGTTCTGGTGTTTCGGTGTGTATGTGTCTGCGTCGATAAAAAGTTTGCTTGTCAGAGGGTGAAAAGAGATGAGGTATGAGGTGTTCGTAGGTTTGACACATGAGCAGAATGTTAGGGG
>JBEVWC010000043.1:28711-29898 GCA_040506775.1 Candidatus Thiodiazotropha sp. | reverse complement strand
GGCCTGGCTCTTGATGACAGGCTCATCAGCCTTCACGGATTCGGGTTCCTCGATCTTCACCGGTTCAGCAGCTTGTGTGACTCGCGCATTGGCAAGCAGTGACTGCCGACTGGGTTGTCCCGTATCTCGCAAACGGGACTGCAGGTCAGGCGCTGGCGCGACGTCAGCCACCTGGGTCGGAACCGGTTCAGACACCGGCAAAACCCCTGGGGCGGACACCGCTTGATCAGCGACTGGTGCGCTGTTTGTGGCCGGGGGTCGTGAAATCGGACCATCCGGCTGCGGTTGCGGTAACAATTTGTAGCCGATCAGTGCTGCCAAAACCAATGCGGCACCCAGTATGAACCACAATCCACGGCGCGTCGGCGCGGACACTTCGGTGGCACTGTCCGCTGCCGGGGGTGGGCGCAGATCTGAGCGTTCCTGGGCTGCTCGTTCCAAGGCATCGAGAATCGATGACATTTCAGCCCTCCGCAGCCGACGCGGCGAGCACAGGCCGATTCGTCCGCCATCTCAGCTGGTATGCGGAAATGCCCGACTGGATATTACTCATGACGCTTGGCCACCAATACGGGTCGGGTGGAATCCATCACAGACTGATTGAGTTGAATCAGGGTCTGCTTACCCACGATGCCATCGGCCAGCAGAGCATGCTTTCTCTGGAAGTTGATCACTCTCTGTTGCAGCGTTTCATCGAAAACAACCTGCCGGGGATCATAGCCGGTTTTAACTCCTTCAACCCGGTCGAGCATTGAGATCAGCCAAACCACATCCGTACCGCTTTGGCCGATCTGCAGACTCTCATGGCGCAGCTTTGGGGGACGCCAGAGCAGCAGATAGCTACCGGTCCAAAGCCGGTCGATCTCCTCACGGGTAAAATCGAAACGCCGCCCATTCATATCCAGGGTCACCCGGTCGGAATCCAGACCGGAAACCACGACCTGATAGAGCTGGCCGTCTTCCATGAGCAGTTCCAGAATCGCGGGACGATTGTAGTATTCCAGGTTCTGCCAGTCCCCCCGCCCGTAGATGCAATTCAATCCATTCGATTCCGCATGATCACAGGGGGTACCGGTATGGCTCGCTTGGGGATAGACAACCTGCCAATAACCGAACAGGGTGGCAAAGGCATCCTGATGGTCACCCACCAGGGGTTCCAGCACGGACAGATTCTCTGGCTCGGGTTC
>JBEVWC010000043.1:22880-28611 GCA_040506775.1 Candidatus Thiodiazotropha sp. | reverse complement strand
TTCAGATTGGCGATCCCCCTCTGATCATCGGGTCCGGCCGCAAACCGGGGAGAGAGCAGTATCACAACCCCGCTCACCACAGCCCCTGCCAGCAACCAGCGCCAGGTGTGAACGGAGGTTTTTACAGGTTCCTCTCCGGAAAGCTCCCGGGAGACCCGGGATACCACAGACCGGCCGACCTGCCGCTCCTGCCTGGCGAAAGCCGACAGCATGCTGCGACTGCAGAGGATGTTGATCAGACGGGGAATTCCGCCGCTGAGCTGGTGAATCCGGCGCATCGCCGCAGCTGTGAACACCGGCTGATCGAGACCCACCACCTTGAGCCGGTGGCGAATGTAGGCCTGGGTTTCATCACGGGTCAGCGGGGTCAGGTGATAACGGGCCGTGATACGCTGGGCCAACTGTCGGAGTTCGGGACGATTCAGCTGCTGTTTCAGTTCCGGTTGCCCGACCAGGATGATCTGCATGAGTTTCTGCTTCGGGGTTTCCAGATTGGTCAGCAGGCGGATCTGCTCCATAGACTCGATGCTCAGATTTTGCGCCTCATCGATAATCACCACCGTATGCCGGCCCTGGGCATGACTCTCCAGCAGATAGGCGTTGAGGAAGTCGACAATCTCCTTGATGCTGGTACAGCCCAATGGATAGAGCACTTTCAATTCGTCGCAAATCGCGGCAACCAGTTCCAGCGGACTCATGCGCGGATTGTAGATATAGGCCACATCCACCGCCCGGGGCAGTTGTTCGAGGAGTTTGCGGCACAGCAGGGTCTTGCCGGTACCGACCTCACCGGTCAACTGCACGAATCCGCCACCCTCGTTCACCCCGAACAGCAGATGTGCAAAGCCGTTGCGATGCCGTTCGCTCAGGTAGAGGTACTTGGGATCCGGGGTGATGGAGAACGGATCCTCGGCAATACCGAAATAGTCGTGAAACATGGCCAATCCGTCGGGTGAAACGTCGTGCGGGACAGGGCGAAACCCGGTCGTTTCGCCCAGTATACACAATCCGGAGAACGGGTCGGACGGATAAAAAAATGCAACCTGGCGCACATTTCGGCGCATCACTTGAACAGTTTTTATTTTTTTTCGCTCAGGACCGGGATTCGTGGCGATTTAATGCGGTCACAGAGGTAAATATTGACCTTGTACTGCCGACTAACTGATTGAGTCACCCAGTTTGCTGCCACATCTCTGACACCAACTGCTCCACCAGGATTGCCCGTCGGTCCGGACATGCCACGGCTTGTTTCGACCCTCTGGTACAAGTGACGGAACCAATTAGCGAAATTACCTCAATATTTGCTTGTAATGCATTGTTAATATGCTAATTTTTAAAATGTAATATCTGATCAACGAGAGAACGGACATGGCTTCCCCCTACAAAATATCCAGCTGCAAAGAATGCCCACACCTTGTGGTTAGCGGAACAGCATGTGACTGGCAACCCCACGAATGCCCCATCCATAAGGACAAGATGCAACACCGCAGAGGCGCCTCCACCAAGGCCTTCTTCCTCAGCAACCTGATGATCGCCGACGACTTTGACGCCGTCAGAAGCAGCAACTGAGACAGCACGAAAACGAAGCAACGGCAGGCGTTGGCCGCAGCGCCATACGCGGCCTGACCGGGGTGTCGCACAACACCCTTATGCGCCGCGCCCTGCCGATTGCAACGTCTCCGCTCCCATCACCTGAGCTGTGATCACCTGATCGCGCCCGTCTGCCGAACTTGCCACCCTGTTGTTTCCTGTGAAGGTGCTCTGCCAACCCGGTCAACGGGTGTGACAGACCTTACAAATGTCCGACATCCCGTCCGATCCCAGCCGGCACCACTCCCACAACTCTCTGTAATTATTACTGATTGTCGTTTGGCATCTTGATTGCATAACGATAAACCAGAGCTGTTGGGCACACCGTTATGCAGTTACATTGCATATCACTTTCCGACAGACCCTCTTGAACAAACTTAGATACCCAGGCCGTCAACCATGCCAGAACGTTCGAACCTGATCAGCGCCGATCTCCACTTGAGTGGTGAGCACGGCGGCGACATCACCAGCAAGCGCATCCATCTGTTGGAGCAGATCGGCATCCTGGGCTCGATCTCGGCTGCCGCCAAGCAGATCGGTATCAGCTACCGCTCCGCCTGGGATGCGGTGGACGAATTGAACAACCTGTGGGAATCACCCCTGGTGGCAAAGAGCCCCGGCGGCGCCCACGGCGGGGGCACCGAATTGACCCCGGCAGGGCACAAGCTCATCGAAAGCTTCCGGCTTCTGCAGAAGGAGTATCACCAGTTCACAACGGCCCTCGCCCGGGACCTTGGGGACATCGAACGAATCCAGCAACACATCAGGAGACTCAGCATGCGTACCAGCGCAAGAAACCAGTTCCAGGGAAAGGTGACCATGATCAGCGCCGGACCGGTCAACTCAGAGGTGTCCCTGGCGATCAATGATATCGACCGGATCACCGCGATCATCACCCGTGAATCGGTTGAGCATCTTGGCCTGAGCCTGGGACGCGAAGCCTACGCCCTGATCAAATCCTCATTCATCATCCTCGCGCCTGAAGATGAAAACCTGATCACCAGCGCCCGCAACCGTCTCTGCGGCACCCTGCGTGAGTTGCGCCATGGCGCAGTCAACAGTGAAGCGATCGTGGAATTGGACGGTGGCAAAACCCTCACCGCAATCATCACCGAAGAGAGCGCGACCGCCATGGAACTCGACCAGGGCAGCCGGGTTTGCGCACTGATCAAGGCATCCCACGTCATCCTCGGAGTGAATTGAAGCAGACCGCGAGGGATGCTGTTTGACGCGATACCGGAGCGTCGCGTCAAACAGGATCGCTCTCGCAATACCACCCAATGACTAGGAGTATCGTCATGAAACTTGGAAATATGATTTTCGTCCTGACCCTGATCGGCACCCAGACACAGGCCGGAGAAGCACGCATCGCCGTGGCGGCAAACTTTACCGATGCCACCAAGGTCATCGCACCGTTGTTCGAAAAGGCAACCGGCCATACCACCCGAATCAGTTACGGCTCGACCGGTAAGCTGTATGCCCAAATCGAGCATGGCGCCCCCTTCGAGGTGTTTCTCGCTGCGGACACCCAGCGACCCGAAAAGGCGGAAAAGGAAGGACTTGCGGTCAGCGGCACCCGATTTGTCTATGCCCAGGGAAAACTGGCTTTGTGGAGTGCCGATCCCGATCGGTTCGAGTCGGGTGAGTCGTTCCTGAAAACCGGCGACTTCGACCATGTCGCCCTCGCCAACCCCAAAACCGCGCCCTACGGTCTGGCCGCTGAACAGGTGATGACCCACCTGGGCCTCAATGAAACCCTGATGCCGAAACGGGTACAGGGGGACTCCATCGCCCAGACCTTCCAGTTCGCGGCCACCGGAAACGCGGATGCCGGATTCGTCGCCTTGTCCCAGATCAAGGCCTGGAAGGGCGATCCGGGTAGCCTATGGGTGATTCCGACGGACTACTACGCCCCCATCGAACAGGCCGCAGTCCTGTTGAAAAAAGGCGAGCAAAACCCCGCAGCCCAGGCCTATCTGGATTTTCTCAGGAGTGATGAGGCGCGGGAGGTGATTGAGCGGTTTGGTTATGGCGTGGGGGAATGATTTATTAATTTTGAGTTTTGAGTTGTGGAGTGAGCTGCGCTCACGGGTTTTGATTTCCCCCTCTCCCTCAACGGGAGAGGGGGGGTATCAATAACCTGTGAGCAAAGCGAACTCATCCCATTCAAAATTAAAAATTCATAATTCAAAATTCCAAAATCCCCTGGCGATGAGTAAACCGCACGACTGATGGAAACGAACATGACCTTCGACTGGCAACCCGTATGGCTGACCCTGAAACTGGCGGGTACCACCACCCTGCTGCTGATGCTGGTCGGTACTCCCATTGCCTGGTGGCTTGCGCGCACCCGGGCTTGGTACAAACAGGCACTCTCCGCGGTGGTCGCCCTGCCGCTGGTGTTGCCGCCCACGGTACTCGGCTTCTACCTGTTGATCCTGATGGCCCCGGATGGCGCCATCGGGCGACTCACCCAGGCCCTGGGACTCGGCACCCTGCCGTTCACCTTTGGCGGGCTGGTATTCGCCTCCGTGCTCTACAGCCTGCCTTTCGTGGTGCAACCGCTGCAAAACGCCTTCGAGGCCCTCGGCACCCGGCCGGTGGAGGTCGCCGCGACCCTGCGCGCATCCCCCTGGGACCGGTTCCTGACTGTGGTGATCCCCCTCGCCCGCCCCGGTTTCCTCACCGCGGCAGTACTCTCCTTTGCCCACACCGTGGGTGAGTTCGGCGTGGTATTGATGATCGGCGGTAACATACCCGGAGAAACCAAGGTCCTTTCGGTGGCGATTTATGATTATGTAGAGACCCTGGAATACACTCAGGCCCACTGGCTGGCCGGCGGAATGCTGCTGTTCTCCTTCCTGGTACTGGTGAGTCTTTATCTGGTCAATGGCCGGCTTACCCGGAGTCATCAGCCATGAGTGGTATCGAAGTCTCGATCAAGAGCCGGCTTGGCCATTTCGACCTGGATGTGTCGTTCACCGCGCCTCCCCGGGGGGTTACTGCCCTGTTCGGTCGCTCGGGTTCGGGCAAGACCAGTGTATTGCGCGCCGTAGCCGGACTGGTCAGGGCGCCTCAGGCCCATGTCCGAATCAACGATGAAATCTGGCAGGACGAGGAGCGTTTCGTCCCCACCCATCGACGCCCCCTGGGTTATGTGTTTCAGGAGGCGAGTCTGTTCCCTCACCTTTCGGTTAAACGCAACCTGGAATACGGAATGCGGCGGGTACCGAAACACCAGCAGCAGATCCCCTTCCATGACGTAGTGGAGCTGCTCGGCATTGCCGCCCTGCTGAAGCGCGCCACCAGCCGGCTTTCCGGAGGTGAACGACAACGGGTGGCGATTGCCCGGGCACTGCTGACCAGCCCGCGCCTGCTGCTGATGGACGAGCCTCTCTCGGCTCTCGACCACGGCGCCAAACAGACGATTCTGCCCTATCTGGAAAGTCTCCACGACGAGTTTGGCATTCCCTCCCTGTACGTCTCCCACGACCCCAATGAGGTGGCCCGATTGGCGGACCAGATGGTGGTGCTGGAACAGGGCCGGGTGATCGCCTCCGGCGAGGCCGCACCGCTTCTGACCCGTCTAGATCTTCCCCTGTCCGGGTACGACGACGCCTCCGCACTGCTGGAGGGAAGCATCGCCTCCCATGATCACACCTACCACCTCACCTGGGTCTCTTTACAAGGCAACCGGGTCGCGGTTTCCCGGGAAGACCTGCCCGTGGGACGCCATGCCCGGGTGCAGATCCAGGCCCGTGACGTGAGTCTGTCGCTGCATGCACATGCCGACACCAGCATTCTCAATATCCTGCCCTGCCGGGTGATCGACACCCATGACATCAACCAGACCCAGATGCTGGTGCGCCTGGAACTGGAGGACGGTCAGACCCTGCTGTCGCGGATCACCCGTCGCTCCGCCATGGGCATGGGGATTCATGAAGGCATGGCGCTGTATGCCCAGGTGAAGAGTGTTGCGTTGTTGTCGTGAAAACTGATGCGCCCGTGGACCGGAACGGATGGAATCATGGCGTAAAAACCGATCAGCGGGGCTGGCGGTTTGAGCAACGCAGCCCGGGTGCAGCGCAGCGTAACCCGGGAACGACCCTCGGAGCTCCGGATCTCCCGGGTTCCGCGATGC
>JBEVWC010000043.1:0-22780 GCA_040506775.1 Candidatus Thiodiazotropha sp. | reverse complement strand
GGCTGGCGGTTTGAGCAACGCAGCCCGGGTGCAGCGCAGCGTAACCCGGGAACGACCCTCGGAGCTCCGGATCTCCCGGGTTCCGCGATGCGGCACTGAACCGCTCACATCCCGGATTTGAACAACGTAGCCCGGGTGCAGCGCAGCGTAACCCGGGAACGCCCCCCCGGAGCTCCGGATCTCCCGGGTTCCGCGATGCTCCACCCGGGCTACATCGCTCACATCCACGATTTGAACAACGTAGCCCGGGTGTAGCGCAGCGTAACCCGGGAACGACCCCTCCGGAGCTCCGGATCTCCCGGGTTCCGCGATGCTCCACCCGGGCTACATCGCTTACATCCCGGATTTGAGTTTTTCCCAGTAACCATTCATCAAAGTGGTGGCCTGTTCACCGATATCCTTCTGGAATTCTCCCGCGCGAATGATTTCAGCGGACGGGAAGATCACGGGGTCGTTGGCGATCGATTCGTCCAGCATGCCCCGGGCAGTCAGGTTGGGCGTGGCATAACCGATCTCTTCCACGGTCAGCTTGGCAATCTCGGGACGCAGCATGTAGTCGATGAACTTGTGGGCGTTGTCCACGTTCTCCGCCCCGGCGGGTATCACGAAACTGTCGATCCAGAATGCCGCGCCCTCCTTGGGGTAGACATACACCAGATCCGCCATCTCCTCCTGCGCCATGGAGACTTCACCGCTCCAGATCATCCCCAGGTTCACATCCCCGGCGAGGAACGGCTCACGCGGTGCATCGGCGTTGAACACCAGTACGTTGGGCATCAACTCGGTGAGTTTTTCATAGGCCTTCCTGATCTCCTCCGCGTTCTGGGTGTTGGTGGAATAACCCAGCACCTTGAGCGCCATGTGGAAAACCTCGCGCACATCGTCAGTCAGCAGCAACTGACCTTTCCACTTGGGATCCCACAGATCGCTCCAGCGGGTGATGGTGGCGGGATCGATGGCGGCGGCGTTCACCCCGATGCCGGTGCTGCCCCACAGATAGGGAATACTGTACTGATTGCCCGGATCGTAGGGCTTGTCGAGCATGTCCGGATCCAGGTGTTTGTAGTTGCTCAATTTTGCCTGGTCGATCGGCTGCAGCAGTCCCTCGTCGCGCATCTTCGACACCAGGTAGGTGGAGGGCACCACCACATCGTAACCCTTGCCCTTCTGCAACTGCAGCTTGGCGTACATGGTTTCGTTGTTCTCGAAGGTGGCGTACTGCACCTCGATACCGGTCTCTTCACTGAAGGCGTCGACCACGCCTTCCGGGATGTACTCCGCCCAGTTGTATACCACGACCTTCCCCCCGGCCTGGACAACCCCGCTGAAGACGATAAGACCGAGCAACAGGAACAGATGACGTTTCATGACTGCGGATTCCTTCTATGAGTTAGGACGCTGACGATTGTAACCAACACCAGGGAAAGTGCCAGCAGCAGGGTGGCCAGCACATTCACTTCGGGAGAGATGCCCACCTTGACCATGGAGTAGACCCGCACCGGGAGGATCTCGTAGTCCGAGCCGGTGACGAACGAGCTGATGATCACATCGTCCAGAGACAGGGTGAAACTCAACAGCCAGCCGGAAAGGATCGCGGGGGTTACCAGCGGCAGGATTATCCAGCGGAAGGTGCGCCACTCCCCGGCACCCAGGTCCTGGGCGGCCTCCAGCAGGTTCGGATCGAAATCGCGGAACTGGGCGAACACGGTGATCACCACGAAGGGCAGGCAGAAGGTGATATGGGCGATCAGCAGCGACCAGAATCCCAGCTGGATACCCAGGGCGATGAAGATCACCAGGAAGGTGATTGCCAGGACGATATCCGGCGACATCATGACCACGAACAACAGGCCGCTGGCGGTGCCCTTGAGGACGAAGCGGTAGCGGTACAGGGCGAGCGCCATCAGGGTGCCGATCAGGGTGGCTGCGGTAGCGGCCAGCAGGGCGATGGTCAGGGAGTGAATGAAGGCCTGCATCAGGGCCTCGTTCTGCAACAGCTTGGCGTACCACTTGAGGGAGAAGCCCATCCACTGATGCCCATACTTGGAGGCGTTGAACGAATTACCCACCAGCACCAGGATCGGCAGGTAGAGATAGGCGAACACCAGCCCCAGGATGCCCCATTTAAAGAGCCTCATCGTGAAGCCCTCCCTTACGCTGGATACGCCGGTTCGCCAGGTAGTAGAGATACAGCAGCAAGGCCATGATCAGAATCAGTCCGACACTGATCGCGGATCCGAACGGCCAGTCCCGGGTCAACAGAAACTGGTTCTTGATGACATTGCCGATCAGCAGGTTCTTCGCCCCACCCAGCAGGTCGCTGACATAGAACATACCCATGGCCGGGAGAAACACGATCAGGCAGCCCGCCACCACCCCCGGCATGGTCAGGGGCAACACCACGTGGACGAAACGCTGCCAGCGGTTCGCGCCCAGGTCGTGGGCCGCCTCCAGCAGGTTGTTGTCGAGCTTGTCGAAACTGGCAATCAGTGGCAGCACCAGGAACGGCAACAGGATGTAGACCAGACCGAAGATCACCGCGAACTCGGTGTAGAGCAGTTGCACCGGTCGCTCCACCAGACCGGTGGCGAGCAGCAGGCTGTTGATCAGGCCCTTGTTGCCGAGGATCAGCTTGATCGCATAGGTGCGGATCAGGCTGTTGGTCCAGAACGGCACCACCATCATGAAGAGCATGAAATTGCGCCACCCCGGGGACATCCGCGCCACCAGATAGGCGAAGGGATAACCCAGCAGCAGACAGATCAGCGTGGTCACCCCGGAGAGCCACAGACTGTGCCAGAACACCCCGGCGTAGATCGGCGCCCACAGGCGCTGGTAGCTCTCCAGGGTGAAGGGATAGACCGCCAGGTGGCTGGTATCGGCGGTGAGCAGACTGGTCAGCACCACCAGCAGGTGGGGCAGCAGCACGAACAGCCCGAGCCAGCCCAGGGTAAGCAGAATGACCAGACGCCTGAAGTTCATGTCTCGGCCGTTATCACGTGTTCCCAGCCCGGCACCCAGTCGACCCACACCCGTTGCCCGATGGTGTAGTCGAAGTCGGGATCGTCCTCGTTGAAATATTCGTGGGCGGTCAGATGCAGGCCGTTGTCCAGAGCGATCAGGGAGTCGAGGGTCTGTCCGGTGTAGTTGCGCTCCAGGACCCGGCCGATGAATCCGCTTCGATCGCTGGGAGCATCCTCGATGTACTCGATGCGCAGATCCTCCGGACGCAACAGCACATGCACCCTATCCCCCACCTCGAAGCGGACATTCGACCGGATCTGCTTGCTCACCCCCTGCATCTCAGCCAGGTAGTTCAGATCACCCAGGTCCTGGCTGATCTGCGCATCGAACACGTTGATCTCGCCAATGAAGCGGGCCACATAGAGATTGCGCGGGGATTCATAGACCTCCCGGGGGGTGCCGATCTGCTGCGGATTGCCGTTGTGCAGCACCAGCAGACGATCGGACAGGGAGAGCGCCTCTTCCTGATCGTGGGTGACATAGATGAAGGTGATGCCGAGGCGTCGTTGCAGCTGCTTCAGCTCGATGCGCATCTGCTGGCGCAGCTTCAGATCCAGGGCACTGAGGCTCTCGTCGAGCAGCAGCAGCTTGGGCCGGTTGACCACCGCCCGGGCGATCGCCACACGCTGTTTCTGCCCGCCGGAAAGTTGATGGGGTCTGCGCGTCGCCAGCTCCCCGAGGCGCACGATCTCAAGCGCCTCGGTGACCCGATCACGGATCTCCGCCTTGTCCATGCCGGTCATGCGCAGGCCGAACGACACATTGTCGAACACCGTCATATGGGGAAACAGGGCGTAGCTCTGAAACACGGTGTTCACCGGTCGCCGTTCCGCGGGCAGGGCCGTCACATCGACCCCGTTGAGTATCACCTGTCCCGAATCGGGCCGGTCGAAACCGGCGATCAATCGCAGCAGGGTGGTCTTGCCGCATCCCGAGGGACCCAGCAGGGTGAAAAATTCCCCATCACCCACACTCAGGTTGAAGTCGGTAAGGATTTCCTGGGTATCGAAACGTTTGCTGATACCGGAAAGTTCGAGAATCGCAGTTTTACTCAAACGCCCCCCTGGGAATACGTGAGGATGTGCGTATCCACGGATAACCGCGACAGTTTATTGAACACGAGACGCCACGTCATCCATATCCTGAACGGTAAATCGATTTCAGTCATCCGCTCCTCGCACTAGGGTTATCCCGAGTATCGGCAACACCTCATACAGCCTAGTATCCTGGATCGCGTTCAGGTAAGAGCCGCTACAGAAATCCATTGAATCAAGGAAAGTCATGAATATACGGATATGCAAACAACCCTCGATGTTCATCGTTGTCACCGTGATGCTGGCCCTGGTGGGATGCGGTGGAGGCGGCGGTGATAATGACACACCGTCCAACAGCAACACCGATGATTCCTCCGACCCCGTAACCGACACAGACATGTCGATCAGTTCCAGCATCTGGATGACCACACTGTGCAAACAGGACAATCTGGGCGTCTACTTTCTCAGCCTGTTTCAATTCACATCGGACGGTCAGGTATTAATGGGCTACCAGGACTTTCAGGACAGCAGCTGCAGCACCCGCGCGAGCACCCAGCTGCTACCCTCTGAAAATAGCGGATCCTACACGGTGCTGGGTTCCGAGACCCTCCAGGATGGCACCCCCGGCCACAGGATGAACGCCACCATCGATGGCAAGACCAATGACGCCTACTTCGCCATCACCACGGAAAACAAACTGTGTTTTTCACCGAATCTGGTGCTGCAGACGGTTGAAGGGACATTCGTTGGGAATCCGACACCCGAACTGGACTATCAGAATTGCCTGAGTGTCCATAGCCCTGTGGACAACTCCAGTCCCGATCCGGACCCCAATCCGAACCCGACACCCGACCCTGATCCGGCCGATCAACTCACCGGTGTGGAAGGCACGGTATGGATGACATCCAATTGCATCGACTACGGTACATTTTTTGCCAAAGTCCTCTACCAATTCGCAGGCAATGAAATCACAGCAGCCCGAATGGATTACGACAATGCGAGTTGTCAGGGAGATGGTTTATCTACGGGCTTCAGCCGATTAAACCCCTCGATCTATTACACCGATCTTGGCAGTACGACTCTACCTGATGGCACACAGGGTTACGGCCTACGATTGACCAACGGATCAGACTACACGAACGGCTACTATGTATTTGAAGAACAAAGCCGCATGTGCACCTCCTACATCTTCGGTTTCTCCAGTGTCGACGATTCAAATATGTCAACAGATATCGACTACACAAACTGCCTGATCCGGACGAACCTTCAGTGAATTCTTGATTGAACAGGTGCCAGTAAAGGCTCACGAACCCTCCTCTACCCAGTGGGTAGAGGAGGGTTGCTTCACAGTTGAAGTGTAGTGGTCTGGTTGCCGCAGATTCTCCCGGACCTTGCAGGCTGTTAGTTCAGGTAGACGGCTCCAGCGCGGATGGATGACGCTTCATCCTGATTCCACGAATCCCCGGAATTCTCCAGCGGCGCCCCCACGACCCGCGTCACACCATCATCCGAGAATCTCGAATCATAGCCGAACCCATCGTTGCCCCGGATCTCTGGCCAGGGTCGCACATCACAGGCAGAAGCGAAGGTATCGAGCCAACCCCCATTTCCTCTTGCCAGTACTCTGACGAAGCACCCCTAAGCGCCACGAGCCGGCATCGCAATGATCAACTCAGAAAAATTTGGGAATAATTTACCTAGATGCGTGTTTGTTTCTGCAAGGGGGATTGTATTCACACACCTCCGTCCCTGTTTCCAGACGATGGACAAGTGATAAACACACAGAGGAGATCGCACCATGTCTTTGCGTTTCAGTTCCAGGATCCTGCTCAGCCTGACCACCCTGAGCCTTTTGTTGACGGCCTGCGGAGGGGGCGGGGGCGGTGACGACAGCGGTGGCACTACCAGCACCGACAGCGGAACCACAGGCAGTAACATCACCACCCAGGGCGTCATCACCGGATTCGGCAGCGTCTATGTCAACGGGGTTCGCTACCACACCGGTTCCTCGGATTTCACCATCGACGATAACCCGGGACTGGAAAGCGATCTGCGTCTGGGCATGGTCGTCACGGTCACCGGTACACTCAACGATGACGGAACCGGCAACGCCAGCAGCATTGTCTTCGATAACGAGGTACAGGGGCCTGTCACCAACCTGATCACCAATCCGGATGGCCAGACCCTTACCTTCACCGTGCTGGGCATCACCGTGCAGGTGGACCGGGTGGAGACCAGTTTCCATGACATCAGTTTCGATACCCTGGCGGAAGGCGATCTGGTGGAAGCCAGCGGCTTCTATGACGGTTCCCTGGTACTCAACGCCACTTACCTGGAGCGCAAGAGCAGCTTCACCCCGGGTGCCAGCGAGGTGGAACTCAAGGGCAGCGTCAGCCAACACGGCAATGGCGAGTTCCAGCTCAACGGTATCCCCGTCATGTACGACCCAAGCGGGGCGGGCACCCTGCTGCTGGATCTGCCGAATGGTCTTTCCGACGGGATGTTTGTCGAAGTCAAAGGCACCCTCGACAGCAGCGGCAATCTACAGGCCGTACGCATCTCCCGGGAAGATAGCAGTTCGTTTGATGACAATCAGTCCAAGGTGAGCCTGGAGGGGATCATCACGGACTATGTGGATGACAGCAATTTCCGCATCTCAGGCACCCTGATCGACGCCTCGAACGCAGTCTTCACCCCCGCCACCCTGACCCTTGGCAACGGCATCAAGGTGGAAGCCGAGGGTCCGATGGTCAACGGCGTGCTGCAGGCCATCACCCTGGGCGCCCGGGGCGGTGACGGGGTGGAGATCTCTGCGCGGGTGCAGAGCGTCACCGCGACAGGCAACAGCCTGACATTGAATCTGCTGAACGGACAGGTCACAGTGCATACCGACAGCCGCACCCGCATGGAAGACAAGACCGACGCCGTTGACAGCCTCTCCCTGAACGATCTGTCCAGCGGGGATTTCCTTGAGGTCCGCGGACTGATCGACGGCAGCGACCGGGTCCTGCTCACCGAGTTGCGTCGCGACGACCCGGACGATGTCATCCTGCAGGGACCGGTAGAGGGCTTCGAGGCCCACAACAGTATCACCATTCTCGGCGTGACCCTGTTCGTCTCCCCTTCGACCCGATACGAGGATATCAATGACAACCCGTTCAGCGCCGATGCCTTTTACAGCGGCCTGAGTGTCGGCAGCCTGGTCAAGATGAAGGATTCGGAACCCGGTGACGGCACCGCGAATGAGGTGGAGTTCGAAAACTGAGACCAGGTTTTCGTGAATCCCCTGATCACCGCCCCTCTCCCGTTTGGGTGGAGGGGCGGATTGAAAAAGGCACTCTCCAGCAACGTCGCCCGGATGCAGCGAAGCGGAACCCGGGAACGCCCCCCGGTGCTCTGGCTCTCCCGGGTTCCGCTTCGCTGCACCCGGGCTACATGGGTTGCTGGTTCGCCGGGATGGGTACCCGGCTATCAGTGCGTTCGGGAAGGCTTCAAACAGATACGTTGAGGGCTGTGGAATATTTTCGCCGGCCAGGTGTATATCGTATTGACCCCAATGAATCAGGCCGGGCGCTTTACCAATGACTGCTACAGTGGACTCAATGGCACGAAACTCAGCGTCAACCCGGATGAGTGTAACCAGAAATACAAAACAAACACCTGACCGCAGCTGACCGGACCGGATATGACAACCCGACAATCGACGTTTTCGGCAGGACTGATCGAAAACATACCGCATCTTCGCCGCTATGCCCGATCGCTGACCCGCGACGCGCAACAGAGCGACGACCTGGTCCAGGACTGCCTGGACCGCGCCTGGAGCCGCATGTCCCAATGGCGGGATGACACCAACCTGCGCACCTGGCTGTTCACCATCATGCACAATCTGTACGTCAACGGGGTGCGGCGCAGTAAACGCCAGGGCGGATGGGACGACTATGATCCGCACCATACCCCCGATCCCAGACAGACCGGGCAGGAATCCATGATCCAGATGCGCGATCTGGAACTCGCACTGAGCAAACTCAGCGATGATCAGCGCGAGATCCTGATGCTGGTATGCGTAGAGGGACTGCGATACGAGGCGGTGGCGGAGATCCTCGGAATACCCCAGGGCACCGTGATGTCCCGCCTGCACAGGGCCCGCGACGCCCTGCGTCGTACCCTGGAAGGCGGAGAGCCGATGAAATTGAGGCGAATCAAATGAAGCACACGATCACCCCCGAACAGGCCCGGCTGCACGCCTATGCGGACGGACAACTCGACCCGGAAAACAGCCTTGCGCTGGAAACCGAACTGGCCCAGGACCCGGAGGCCCGTGAGCAGGTCGATCGTTACCAGGAGATGAACGAACTGCTCCGCCACTATTTCGATCCTGTCCTCGATGAACCCGTTCCACCCACCCTGCTGGTCAATCGCTCACGCCCCGCGGGTTGGAGCTTTATCACCCAGATGGCCGCGGCGGCCCTGTTGCTCGCCGTCGGCCTGTTCGGCGGGTTCTATCTCGGCATTCACTCCGATCTCACGCCGCAGCTCGCCGCAGAGGATGCGGAGCACGTGGTGGGCGAAGTGGTCATGGCCTACTCCGTCTACACGCCGGAGGTGAACCACCCGGTGGAAGTCAGCGGTGATCAGCGTGCCCACCTGGTGAACTGGTTGAGCAAACGGATGGGACGCAACATTGTCGCCCCGAGCCTTGACGGCCTGGACATGAAGCTGCTGGGTGGTCGCCTGCTGGCCTCGGATGACGGTCCCGGCGCCCTGCTGATGTATGAAAATCCCCAGGGACAACGGGTGGTGATCTATGCCTGTCTCAGCGATGAGAAGAGCAGCGCCTTTCACTACGCCCAGCAACAGGGGGTCTCGGTCTACTACTGGGTGGACAATGAGGTGGTCTACGCCATCGCCGGTGAGATAAGCAGGGACCGGCTGCTGCCGATCGCCCAATCCAGCTACGATCAGATGATCTTCTGAGCCGGGATTGATATTGATCGTTAGCCGTGTATTGAGGTTTTGTTACAATGGGCGACCGCAAATCAGACAGGAGCCTGATCCATGCCCACTTACGACTACCTCTGCGAGAGCAACGGCGTGCGCCTCGAGGTGATGCACAAAATGGATAAAATCGTGGAGACCTGGGGTGAACTGTGCCGCCTCGCGGGCAGCGAACCCGGGGATACCCCGGAGGATGCTCCGGTGCGTAAACTGATCACAGCCGCTGCAGTGGTCAACAGCAGCAGCCTCTCCAACCCGGAGCCCAGCTGCGCCTCGGGAGGCTGTTGTTCCGGAGGCGTTTGCGGGTTGTAATCCCGCCTTCAGCGACCGCTCATGCTGTACCTGATCGTTGTGGCAGTGCTCCTGCTGCTGTTACTCGGCCCGCAGCTCTGGGTCCGCCATGTATTCGCCCGCTACAACCGGGTCGACGAGGAAAATTTTCCCGGTAACGGCGGTGAACTGGCCCGCCATTTACTCGATCGATTCTCGCTCAGCGAGGTCTCCGTGGAAGCCACCGATCAGGGAGATCACTACGATCCCCAGAGCAAATCTGTACGCCTGACCCAGGACAAACTCTCCGGCCGCACCCTTACCGCAATCACCACCGCCGCACACGAAGTAGGACACGCCCTGCAGGACGCCGCAAATGAACGCATGTTCCGCACCCGTAACCGCCTGGCCGGGTTTGCCATCATGGCCCAGGAGGTGGGCTCGTTCCTGCTCTTCACCGCGCCGGTCCTGACGGTGGTGACCCGCACGCCATACGCGGGAATAATCAGCGGCCTGGCCGCGTTCCTGGTGCTCGGCTCCAACATCCTGGTGCAGGCCGTCACCCTGCCGGTGGAGTTCGATGCGAGTTTCAAAAAGGCGCTGCCATTGCTCAAATCAGGGTATCTGACCGATCAGCAGCAGGTGGGGGCGAAACGTATCCTGCGGGCCGCGGCGCTGACCTACCTGGCGGCGTCCCTGGCGGGTCTGCTGAATTTCTGGCAGTGGATCCGGGTGTTCCGCCACTGAAGAACCGATGACTCAGTCGGCCGGATCCAGGGAAACCCCGTCCCGGGCCCAGCGGGCCTCATCAATACGGTCCAGCCGGATCGTGTAACTCGTTCCATCCGAGTCTTCTGCCTGCAGGTACTCCGCACCTTCACGGGTGAACACGTCCCGGGGCATCACCCGGGCCTCCCGGATGCGCTCATCCGCTTCACGCCAACGCAGATCTAGCAGCGCCCGTTTCATCACCGCAAACTGATAGTTCTCGTGCAAACCGCAGGCAATCGGGGCGTAGGGGCTGGCTGTCATCATGGCTATCCGGGCGATCAACGAAAAACGAATTGTGCAGAAGCATGAACCTCGCACCTTATCACGGGCGTCTGTCAGCGCGTAGCGCCGCTCATGCTGGCGCCACACCCAAAGGTCATAGAACGTATTCGCATAGAGACTCTCATCCGGATTCAGCCACCGGCGCCAACCTTACCGCCACCACCTTGTACTCCGGTGTCATGCTCTCCTGATCGAAGATGCCGCTGGTGAGATGATTGATCGCGATTTCGGGAAAATGGAAGGTGGTGAAGAGCACCCCCGGCTTGACCTCATCACTCAGGCGCACCTGCAGATGGGTGGTGCCATTGGGCGAGGCAATCTCCACCCGGCCGCCGTCGTTGACCCCTTCCCTTTGCGCATCCACCGGATTGATCAGCAGTACATCATGATCCACCAGTTCCAGGTTCGGTGTACGCCGGGTCATGCTGCCGCAGTTGTAGTGCTCCAGCCGCCGGCTGGTGGTGAGGATGTAGGGGTAGTCTGCGGCATGGTCGAGCAGTTCCGGAGTCTCCTGGAAATCGTAGAAACGGAACTGCCCCTTGGGCAGCTTGAAGGCCTGACGATGGAGTATCTGCGTATCGCTGCCGTCCGACGCCACCGGCCACTGCTTGCCCTGACCGTCCAGGTTGTCCCAGGTCACCCCGGCAAAGAAAGGCACGGCGCGGGCGATCTCCGGCATCAGCGCAGCCGGATCGTAGTGGCCCTGGTCGTAGCCCATGCGCTGCATGATGTTGCAGACGATCTCGCCGTCGGGACGGGTGCCCGGCAGAGGCTCGATGGCGGCGTTGACCCGCTGGATGCGCCGCTCGCCGTTGGTGAAGGTGCCGCTCTTCTCCAGGAAGGAGGCGGCGGGCAGCACCACATCGGCCATGCTGCAGGTCTCGGTGAGGAACAGTTCCTGCACGATCAGCAGATCGAGCAGGCTCAGGGAGTACTTCACCTCGCAGGAGTTGGGATCGGTCTGCAGGATATCCTCGCCCATGATCCACAGCGCCTTCAATTTCCCCTCGCGGGCGGCGCCGAACATCTGCGGAATCTTCAGCCCCGGCCCGGTGGGCACGGGCGCGCCGTAGATAGCCTCGAAGTGGGCCTGAATCTCGGGCTGTCGATAGTCGAGATAACCGGCTCCGAGATCGGGCTGCACCCCCATGTCGACCGCTCCCTGCACGTTGTTCTGCCCACGCAGGGGATTCATGCCGGTGCCGGGTCGGCCGATGTTGCCGGTCATCATGATGAGGCAGGCCAGCTGCATGATGGCGCGGCTGCCCTGGTAGTGCTCGGTGATGCCGAGGCCGTGGAACGCCATGGCCCGTTCGGCGCGGCCGTAAATATGCGCGGCCTGTTCCACCTCGGCGCGGGGCACGCCGGTGATGCGCTCCAGGTGGTCCAGGTCCTGAGCCAGCACCTGCTGCTTGAATTCCTCGAACCCCTCGGTGCGGGTCTGCACGAAGTCGTCGTCCACGTAACCCAGCTCGATGAGGTAGCGGCAGAGCATGTTGAGCAGCGCCACGTTACTGCCGGGTCGCGGCTGCAGATGGCAGGCGGCGTACTGCGACAGCTCGGAGCGCCGTGGATCGACGATGATCAGATCGGCCCCTTTCATCGCTGCCTGCTTGAGGCGGGCGCCGGTGACCGGGTGCGCCTCGGTGGGGTTGGCGCCGAACAGCAGCAGGCAGTCGGCCAGGGGGATCTCGTCGATGGAGTTGGTGGCCGCCCCGGTGCCGTAGACCTGGCGCATGCCGTAGGCGGTGGGGGAGTGGCAGACCCGGGCACAGCCGTCGATGTTGTTGTTGCCGATCACCACCCGCATGAACTTCTGCATCAGGTAGTTCTCCTCGTTGGTGCAGCGGGCCGAGGAGATGCCGGCGATGGCGTCGGGACCGTGCTCCCGCTTGATGGCGTCGAGGCGCTCGGCGATGAAGTCGAGGGCCGCGTCCCAGCTCACCGGCACCAGTTCGCCGTTGCGGCGGATCAGGGGGGTCGTGAGACGCTCGGGATGGTGGGCGTACTCGAAGGCGTAGCGTCCCTTGAGACAGGTATGGCCATTGTTGACGGCAGCGCCCTCGACGCCGCTGATGGCGGCCACCCGGCCCTGCTTGACCTTCACTTCCAGGTTGCAGCCGACACCGCAGTAGGTGCAGACGGTACGCACCGTGTTGTCGGCCCTCAGGGTCTTGGCGCGGTACCTGTCGCTGAGGGCGTTGGTGGGACAGGTCTGCACGCAGCGGCCGCAGGAGACGCAGCCCGCCTCGCCGAAATCCCCCGCCAGTCCCTGGATGATGTGGCTGTGGATACCCCGGTTGGCCATCTGCAGCACGAACTGTCCCTGCACCTCGTCGCAGGCGCGCACGCAGCGGTAGCAGTGGATGCACTCGTTCGGATCGAAGCGCAGATAGGGGTGGGGGTTGGCCGGTTTCCCCGGCTCCTGGTGACGGGGATAGGGGCTGCCGGTGACGCCGTAGCCGGCCAGCAGTCGCTGGAAGGGCGTGGCCAGCTCACCCTCGGCGGGGACCAGCCGCTCTGGCGGGAAATTCCCCGCCAGCAGCTCCAGCACACCCCGTCGGAGGCGCCACAGACGATCGCTGCGGGTCGTCACATGCAAGCCGGCCGTGGCCGGTGTGTGACAGGCCGCCATCAACCGGCTCGGACCGCCCGCCTCCCGCGCCACCTCCACCAGGCAGAGACGGCAGGCGCCAAAAGGCTCCAGGGCCGGGTCGTGACAGAGGACTGGGATCTCCTCCCGCCCGAGATGGCGGCTGACACACTCGTAGAGGGTCTCGTCCGCCGCGATGGAATGGGATTCACCGTTGATATGGATCGTTGTCATCAGTTCTGCTCCCATGCGCTGAAATAGGGCGCGAGTTCGTTCCCGAAGTGATCCAGCGCGTTGCGCATCGGCAGTGGTAACCCGCCACCCAGGGCGCACAGCGAACCGTGCGCGAGCAGTTCCAGCAAATCATCGAATAACTGACGGTCTACAGGATGGCCAGGTTCGGCCACGGCCAGCATCCGGCTACCCTTGGCGGTGCCGAGCCGGCAGGGGGTGCACTTGCCACAGGACTCCTCGGCCATGTAGTCGAACAGATGACGCATCAGCTCGATCATGGGGAAACGCTCCGGAATGGCGATGATGCCGGCGTGACCGAGAGCGAAGCCGGCCTGCTGAAAGCTCTCAAAGTCGAGGCTGAGGGACTCGACTGACGACAGGGGAACGATGGCACCGAGGGGACCGCCCACCTGCAGCGCCTTGACCCCGGTGGTGAAACCGCCGGCCGACTCATGCACCAGTTCGGCGAAGGGGTGGCCGAAATCAACCTCGTAGAGACCGGGCCGGGTGAACTGGCTGTCGAGCGAGATCAGCTTGGTGCCCTTGCTGCCCTCGCTGCCAATGGCGGCAAAGGCCTGGCCCCCGTGCTCGACGATCCAGGGTATGTTGGCGAAGGTCTCCACATTGGAGAGCAGAGTCGGTTTCCCCCAGAGTCCCGACTGCGCCGGATAGGGCGGGCGCACCCGCACCTCCGGGCGCAACCCTTCGATGGAGCTGAGCAGCGCCGTCTCCTCGCCGCAGACATAGGAGCCGGCCCCCGGCACCACCTGGAAGTGGAACTCGCCCCGCAGGGCCTCCGGCAGGGCCTCGAACTCGGCGATGGCCGCTTCCACCCGGCGGATCGCCTCGGGATATTCGTAGCGGATGTAGAGCAGTCCGCGCTTCGCGCCCGCCGCCAGCCCGGCGGCAAACATGCCGGCCATCACCTTGTGCGGCTGGCTCTCCAGCAGGTAGCGGTCGGAGAAGGCGCCCGGGTCTCCCTCGTCACCGTTGCAGACCACGAACTTCTCCTCTCCCGGCGCCTGCGCGGTCGCCCGGCACTTGAAGGCGAAGCCGAAACCGGCCCCGCCGCGTCCGCGCAGCCCGGAGGCCTCCAGCTGATCGAGAATCCGCTCGCGTCGATCGACAGCGATGGCGTAGAGCGCCTCCACCGATGCGACGGGGCTGGTCAGAATAGGGATACCGCTGAGGTTGAAAACCGGCATCTCCGGTTGCTCCAGACCCTCCCCGGACTGGTGATAGCCGTCGAGTCGACCGGCTTCGTCCGTCTTCAGCAGCGCGCCGCCCCGGTAGCAGAGTCCACAGCACATGGCCCGCCCCGCCTCCGGGTGGGCCGTCGCGGTGGCGCTGCTCGAGCCGGTAACCCGGCAGGCGGTGCCGTGGCAGACCAGGGTCTGGCGCTGTGCGGCGGGTTGATCGAGAAAGTCGTAGAAACTGGCGGTGCCCTTGACCACTGCTGATGAGAGGCCGGTGCGTTGCGCGAGTGCTTCGATCGAGCCGTTCTGGTTCGTCCCGCTCTGGCTCGTTTTGCTGTGGGTCGTTCCCTGGGCGATCTCGCGAAACAGAAGAATCTCGATGCCATAGCGGCGGCTCAGGTGTCTCAGATTGACGGACATGGCCTTCACTCCTCCTCGGAATATTATCGACCGGAGCATCTCCGGCCCTGTTGTTTTGACCTTGGATCATCAACCGCTTTGATCGGAACCGGTCTGTTCTTATTGTCCGACGCTTCAGCCCCTGCGGGCGGACTGTCAGTTTTCACCACGTTGAGCAAACAAAGAATGCCTCTGTATCTCCGGGATCGAATTGATCATCCCTCGGCATTCGTTGTCTGAATGCGGTAACCGGCAGACTCAGGTTCGCCGCTGCTCCGAAGCACTGAGCTGGACTCTGGGAACAGAGTCAACTTGAATATAATGAACATTCATTCTATTATCAAGATCCACGACCCCGGGACAAGGCAAACCCTTCGCCTCCCTCGACCACGGCCCTCCCCATGCGCCGCTGCAGGTTCCCGATCTCCCGGCCCGATCATGAACAAGAACAAGGAACTGACATGAGTGACACAGCTGACACCCTGAGACAGCTGGCGCCGGAAACCCTGTGTGGCGCCAAACTCGGACTCGAGAAGGAGGGCTTGCGGGTGACCCGGGACGGGTCGATCTCCCAGCTGCGTCACCCCCTGGCGCTGGGCGCCGCCCTGACTCACCCCTCCATCACCACCGATTTCTCCGAGGCATTGCTGGAACTGATCACCCCACCCAGCGACGGCGCGCCCGAGGCACTGGCCGCCCTGGCGGAGACCGAATCCTTCGTCCACCGGCAGCTGGGCGATGAACTGATCTGGTCCGCCAGCATGCCGTGCCGACTGGGGACCGACGCGGAAATCCCCATCGCCTGTTACGGTCGCTCCGACGCCGGCATGCGCAAGCATATCTACCGGCGTGGCCTCTCCCACCGCTACGGCCGCATGATGCAGGCCATCGCCGGGGTCCATTTCAACGTCTCCTTCGCCGAGTCCCTGTGGCCGGCCCTGCAGGCGGCGAAGGGAGAGGCGGGGGACCTGAGAACCTTCATCGACGAACGATATATGTCGACCCTGCGCAATGTGCAGCGCTACGACTGGCTGCTGCTCTATCTCTTCGGCGCCTCCCCCGCGTCCCACATCGACTTCAGCGGCGCACGCCACAAGCTCTCCCGGCTCGACCGGGAGACCGCTTTCGCCCCCGCCGCCACTTCCCTGCGCATGAGCGACATGGGTTACACCAATCGCATGCCCGCCGGGCGGGCGGTCTTCATCGACAGCAACTCCCTGTCGGCCTATGCCGCTTCGCTGCATCGGGCTGTGCAGACCCCGCATGCCCCCTACGAGGCGATCGGAGTCCGGGTCGGCGGCGAGCATCGCCAGCTCAACACCCATCTGCTGCAGATCGAGAACGAGTACTACACCAGCGTGCGGCCAAAGCAGGTGCTGCACGAGGGCGAATCACCGCTGACGGCACTGACGCAACGCGGCATCCGCTATCTGGAGCTGCGCTCCCTCGACCTCAATCCCTTCGCCCCCAGCGGTGTCAGCCTGGAGCAGCTGCGCTTTCTCGAGGTCTTCATCCACTACTGTCTGTTGAGCGAGAGCCCGACCCACGATCCACAACGGGCCCGACGTTACCGGGACAACCTCAACCGCACCGCCTACGCCGGCCGCGACACCGGACTGACCCTTGATCGCGACGGCGCCCAGGTACGCCTGTATGACTGGGCCCTGACCCTGTTCGACGACATGCAGCCGGTGGCTGAGCTGCTCGACGGGGCGCAGCAAGGCGACCAATACCGCAGCGCCCTCGCCGCCCAGCGGCGACGGGTCGAACAACCGGCACTCACCCCCTCCGCCCGCCTGCTGGCCAGGATGGAAGAGACGGCCAGCAGTTACACCGAGACCGTGCTGGAACTCTCCCAACAGCATCAAGCAGACCATCTGTCGCGTACGCTCACCCCCGCCCGCGAGGAGTACTACGCGGCGTTGAGCCGGCAGTCGCTGCGCCAGCAGGCCCGAATGGAACGGGAGAGCCGGGGCGTCTTCCTCACGCAAAGGGAGGACGCGATGCGGGTGGCGCACTGCGACCGCAGCCGCACCCTGCAGTGCGCCTGTTGCCGGGATTGAGAAAATCGGCTGTTGTGTTGCCGCCGGTCAGAAGATCGGCACCAGCTTGTGGCCCTGAGTCTGCCAGCCGATCAGCGAGATGAACCCATCCCCGACCACGCTCATCTCCGGCAATATACTGGCGTTGTCCACCCCGAACACCCGGGTGGCCACGGCGCACACCTCCATGCGCACGCCACGCGCGTCGAGGGCCTTCACCGACTCGGCGATGGAGGCCAGCTCGTCGGCGTACTCCATTTCCAGCAGATCGTCCGGCGCCGTGGAGAGATAACGTACGGTTTCTCCGATGAACACCAGCACCATGTGCGGTGTCACGCCCTGCCGCACCAGCCCGTCATGAGTTCCTTCGATGATATCCAGATAGAAGGCGGTCTTGCGGGGGTTGGTGAAATCGATGAGAAAAACGCTGCGGGTCAATTCGACACCCTTCAGCGCAGCCGAGTCATCGATGAGGGGTTCCGCTTCGAGGCTCGCTGTAAGCAGAAGCAAAAAGGCGGACAGTAGGGTGGTGATGGACGGGTAGCGATGGCGCATCGGTAAAACAGCCTCGGTTTGGTTGTGAATCCCAGCGTGGGAAACAAAAAAATGCCCCTGCGGCTGGAGGACAACCGTATGCAGGGGCGATCAGGGAGCGAACTCAGTCAGACAGGGCTTTGGCGTGATAGGCCAGATGCTCACCGATAAACGTCGCGATGAAATGATAACTGTGGTCGTAACCCTCCTGCCTTCTGAAGGTCAGGGGGAATGAGGTTTCGGCACAGGCCGCTTCCAGATCCAGGGGAAACAGCTGTTCCCGGAGAAATTCATCATCCGTTCCCTGGTCGATCAGCAGGGGGATCTTCTGCGCCCCCGCGCGGATCAACTCGGTGGCGTCGTAGGCCTTCCAGGCCTCCCGGTCCTCACCCAGGTAGGTGTAGAAACAGGTGCGTCCCCAGGGTGCGACCACGGGATGACAGATGGGAGCGAAGGCAGAGACGGAACGGTAGGCGCCGGGCTCCTTCAAGGCACAGATCAGTGCCCCGTGTCCGCCCATGGAGTGGCCGGTCACCGACTTCACTCCCGGGATCAGCGGCAGTTCCGCCTCCACCAGCGCGGGCAGTTCCCGGGTCACGTAGTCGTACATGTGATAGTGGGTGCTCCAGGGCGTCTGGGTGGCATTGACGTAGAAACCCGCCCCCTGTCCCAGGTCGTAGCACTCCGGCTCGTCCGGCACACCTTCGCCCCGGGGACTGGTATCGGGCATCACCAGGGCGATGCCCAGTTCCGCCGCGTAGCGTTGCGCCCCCGCCTTGGTGCGCACGTTGTCGTCGGTGCAGGTGAGGCCGGAGAGCCAGTAGACCGCCGGAACCTTGCCCTGCGCCGCCTGAGGCGGCAGATAGACCGAGAAGGTCATTTCACACTGACAACTGCTGGAGGCGTGGCGGTAGCGGTTGAGCCAACCGCCGAACTCCTTGATGCTTTCGATCTGTTCCATGGCCAACCTCAGAAGATGATCACGGAGCGGATCGACTCGCCGCTGTGCATCAGGTCGAAGGCCCGGTTGATGTCCTCCAGCGGCATGGTGTGGGTGACCATCGAGTCGAGCTCGATCTCGCCGTTCATATAACGGTCCACATAGCCCGGCAGTTCGGTGCGGCCCTTGACCCCGCCGAAGGCGGTGCCCTTCCAGGTGCGCCCGGTGACCAGCTGGAATGGCCGGGTGCTGATCTCCTGACCCGCGCCGGCCACGCCGATGATGGTGGAGACGCCCCAGCCCATGTGGCAGCACTCCAGCGCCTCGCGCATGACGTGGACGTTGCCGATGCACTCGAAGGAGTAGTCGACGCCGCCGTTGGTCATCTCGACGATGGCCTCGGTGACCGAGCCCGGCAGTTCCTTGGGATTGACGAAATCGGTGGCCCCCAGGGCCTTGGCCATCTCCCACTTGCCCGGGTTGATGTCCACCGCGATGATGCGGCCGGCCTGGGCCATGACCGCACCCTGGATACAGGAGAGGCCAATGCCGCCAAGGCCGAACACGGCGACGGTGGAGCCCGGCTCCACCTTGGCGGTGTTGAGCACCGCGCCGATGCCGGTGGTGACGCCGCAGCCGAGCAGGCAGACCTTGTCCAGCGGCGCGGCCTTGTTGATCTTGGCCAGGGCGATCTCCGGCACCACGGTGTACTCAGAGAAGGTGGAGCAGCCCATGTAGTGGTAGATCGGCTTGCCGTTCATGGAGAAGCGGCGGGTCTTGTCCGGCATGTAGCCGGTCCAGACGGTGCCTGCGATCGACTGGCACAGGTTGGTCTTGGTGGAGTGGCAGTATTCGCACTCGCCGCACTCGGGGATGTAGAGCGGAATCACGTGATCGCCGGGTTGAAGGTTCTTAACCCCGGGACCGCACTCGACCACCTCGCAGCCCCCTTCGTGGCCGAGCACGCAGGGAAAGGCCCCTTCCGGATCCTCGCCGGAGAGGGTGAAGGCGTCGGTGTGACAGACCCCGGAAGCAACCACCTTCAACAGCACCTCCCCTTCCTTCGGCCCTTCCACGTCGATGGTCTCGATGGCCAGGGGTTGCTTCGGCGCCCAGGCTACGGCGGCTCTTGCCTTCATGTCGTTCTCCTCAATGTCTTTATTGGATTGTTGTGTGTCGGATGCTCAGGACTGGCCGACGGGCGGCAGTCCCTGCAGAATGTTTCCGCGCACCGGCGCGGAGAAAAAGGTGCGTCGCACCAATGACCAGCTGAAGGGTTCGCTGCGGTTCCAGGGGAACAGCGACACCAACCGGGCCATGGTGCAGTAACCGAAAATGAGCTGGGCCCAGGTACCGATGGTCGGCACCCAGTAGAGCCATTGCATCGGCCCGGGCAGGGCCACCAGCAGCAGCATCAGATACCAGAACCGCACCTGCACCGGGAAGGCGTTGTTACTCCCTTCACGCAGACGGTAGTGGATGAGCTGCCAGACGGTCACACCGATGGCGCCAAGGAAGGCGTCCGGGGTCACAAAGAAACCGGCGCTGAGCAGCAGCGCGGTCACCAGCCAGTACCACCAGCTCATTTCCCGATAGTCGATCATCAACATCTGATTCACCGTTACACCTTGTCACTCAATTCAACAGACCTGCGCTCGCCGGGCTGTCCACATCCCGGGCCGCCTGAGTGGCGACTGTCGGCAGCAGGGCCTCAACCTGCCGCAGCAGGGTCGCATCATCCCACGCCCGCTCGCCGACCACCCGGTAGACGATCTCGCCCCGCGGGTTCAGCACGAAGGTGGTGGGCAGCCCCTGTACCCGCCAGCGCTGGGCGAAGGTCCCCCGGCGATCCAGCAGCACTGGAAACGCGATGGGGAAGTCGGCGAGGAAGGCGTTCACCGCCTCGGCCTCCTCCCCCAGGTTGATCGCCAGCATGGCGACCCCACGGGGTTCCAGCGCCGCCCAGGCCCGGTTCAAGGAGGGCAGCTCCTCCCGGCAGGGTCCGCACCAGCTGGCCCAGAAGTTGACGATCACCACCCGGCCCCGGTAGTCCTGCAGATGTTGGTAGCGCCCCTGCAGATCCTGCAGATGAAAAGGGGGGGCCGGTGAGGGCCAGGGTTCGGGGCTGAGCTGCTCTTCCGCCGCCGCAATCCGGATCCCGGACAGCAGCAGGAGCGCTGTCAGACAACCCAGCAAACATATGCGGCACAACATAGAATGAATGTTCATTTTTGTCAATCCATCCCTGGCAGGGGGTGATGCGCACAGTGACTGCATCGCCTGCACGCCGCCTCAGCCTTCCCGGCTCAACAGATCGCGCACCAACGCCAGCACATGTTCGGGTGGCAGGCCGTAGGGGACCACCGCCGTCAGTTTCCCCTCAGGATCGATCACGTAGAGATCGGCGGAGTGGTCCAGGCTGTAGCGGCCATCCGGCTTCTCGTGCCGCTGGTACTGGACCCGGTACAGCCGCGCCACCTGCGCCACCTGTTCGGGCGAACCGGTAAGACCCAGCAGATCCGGATTGAAGTAGTGGGTGTAGTCCTGCAGTACCCGGGGAGTATCCCGCTCGGGATCGAGGGAGACGAACACCCCCTGCACCTGCGCCGCGCGGTCGCCGAGCCCGTCGAGCACCGCCGACAGATTGGAGAGCTCCGTGGGACAGATGTCGGGACAGTAGGTGTAACCGAAGAAGAGCAGCACCAGCTTGCCGCGCAGCTGGGTGAGCTCGAAGGGCTTGCCGAACTGGTCTGTGAGGGTGAAATCGCCACCCAGCTGTTCCGGTTTTGCCTCTACCGCGCTCAGACAGAACAGCGCCAGCACCATCGCCATCAGCCGATTTTTCCGACCATGAATCATTCAATGTACCTCCACATCCGTCCCATGCACCCAGCTCGGGTCCCCCTTACCCACGTCCCCTACCGGCGCGGCAAAGGCGTCGGCCACCAGGGTGTCCACATTGCTGCCGGTGAGCGACTCCAGAAAGGCGAGCAGATCGTTCTTTTCCGTCTCGCTGAGCGGGAGTGGGTGGATCAGGGGATCGAGCAGTTCGTTGGGCACGCCACCGGCCGCATAGTAGTCGATCACCTGGCGCAGGGTAGTGAAGGCGCCGTTATGCATGTAGGGGGCAGTCAGCGCCACGTTGCGCAGGCTGGGCGTCTTGTACTTCCAGCGGTCGCGGGGATCCTGGGTTACCTCGTAGCGGCCCACGTCGGCAGGCGGGGGCTCCCCCACCTGGTCGATGATCGCGCGATCGATTTCCAGAGTGACTCCCGGCGCCACCAGCACCGGCTGTTTCTCGGGTCGGATGCCCATCGACTCCCGGTAGCCGAGACCGGTGTTGTGCAACCGGTCGTCGCTGAACAGGGCGGCAGTCTCACCGATGTGATGGCAGGCCACGCAGCCCGCCTTGCCGGTGAAGAGTTCGTATCCCCGTTTCGCTTGGGTGGACAGGGCCTGCTCATCAGCGCCGTAATACCAGCGGTCGAACGGCGAATCCCCCGACAGCAGGGTGCGCTGATAGCTCGCAAGGGCCATGCCCAGGGTCTCCATGCCGACGCCCCGGCCGTCGAAGGCGGCCTCGAAGCGCCCCCGGTAGTCGTCGATACGGCGAATCTTCTCCAGCACCTGGCCGACCGAGGTATTGCCCATCTCGTTCTTCGCCAGCAGAGGCCCCCAGACCTGCTGCTCCAGGCTCTCTTCGCGACCGTCGTGGAACAGCAGAGCGGCATAGGCCGCGTTGTAGATCGTGGGCGAGTTGCGCCGCACGGTGCGCCCCTCGATGCCCACCGCCATCGCCAGTTCGTTGCTGGTGAAGCCCTGCTCCGGGATATGGCACATGGCGCAGGAGAAGGTGTCGTTGAGCGAAAGACGGCGGTCGTAGAAGAGCTGCCGCCCCAGTTCGATCTTCTCCCGGGTCAGGGGGTTGTCGGCGGGCACCGGCACCGGCGGCAGGCCCAGCGGCGGCTGTTCGGCGATGGCCAGCAGATCGGCCGGTGCACCGTCGCGCCGTTGCAGTGCGCGGGAGCGGGTGCGGTAACTGTCGTTCTCGTAGCCCCGCTTGTCATCGCCCGGCTGTGACAGGCGCTGACCGGCAGATGGCGTCAGTGAAGCTTGATGCGATGCAGGTTCGGCGGCCGCCTGCGCCATCAGGGTCTTCACATCGTTGATGATCAGATCCTGGTGCAGAAAGTCGACGCTGTAGATGTTGCGGATGCGCTTCTGCGGGTCGATGAGGAAGACCCGCAACACATGCGAGAAGCCCTGTGTCTGCCCGTCGGCAGGCGGATCCGGCAGTACATTCTGATTGTAGGCAGCAAGGATCGGTTTCAGCTCGTCCTGGGAGGCGGTGGTGAGGAAGCGCCATCGCCCGGCATTGCCCGCGTAACGGAAGTTGTTGCCGTAGAGGGCCATGACCTGGGGCGTGTCGACCTCCGGATCGAAGCTGAGACTGATCAGATTCAACC
>JBEVWC010000046.1:0-31694 GCA_040506775.1 Candidatus Thiodiazotropha sp. | reverse complement strand
CCTTGTAACGGGCCATCATCCATTCTCCCTGCCAGTATTGTGATGCCTTGATTCTAACGAAAAATTGGGTTTTTCTACAGCCTCAACGCCGCAAATCACTGGGAAAATTAAGCTGCGTAGCAAAGCGGAGAAGCTTAATTTTATCCATGTGAATTTGCCTTGTTAGCTTCATTGGATGCTTGCCCTAGGCCCTTCATTGCTTTTTTTACTTGCCCTTCTTCAAGCGCAAACTCATCAGCGACTAAATTTATAAACTCACCTATAACTTCACATTGCTCAGGTGTGAATAATTTAATTCTTTCCCACCAATACTCATCAGTATATTGTGAAAAGTGGAAAATTATATTATCAGGTATTACATCAGCCTCTTCCGGATCTTCGATAGATGCCTGCATGAATGCTGGAAGATAATACTTGTGTGCCTCTGGAGTAAAATAACACATTGCTACTTCATGCCAGCGCAAAGCCTTTATTGAATGCCCATACCACGGCCTCCCGGTAAAATAATCTGATACTCCTTCATCTGTTCCATACGGGACTGAAATTATTTCCCCATCTGGAATTGGAGAACTATCAAATACAGCCTTAATTTTCTCTATTAGTTCCATTTGCTTGAAGCTAACAGCTTTATTAACGAGACCCCGTGTCTCGTTATACATTTTTAGCTTTTAGTTGCTTGATGAACTCAATAAACTGCCTTGTGATATTACTATTTGCATAGCTTCTTCTTTAGTAAATCCTTGCTTCTGCAATGCGTCATATAAATTTTTATAGTAGCGTGCCTGAACATCAGCCATTTTTGGATTCGCATAAACTTCCATCATCTTCATTAACATTACTTCCATATATTGCCCCATTTCGTTCGGTGACAATTTCTCTTTTTCTTCAGCAAAAGCCATATTGCCAGCTAAGGCAAAAAGCGCACAAATTATGATTATGTATTTTTTCATGATTTTTCCTTTAATGAAGCTAACGCTGCATTTAGCGGCTTGTCCGCTGAAATGATTGGTTAAACGTTTTCTTGTATGCATAGGGCCTTATTCCTCTAACCAACTTTTCAGCAATTTCGTGCAGCGTACTATACTCTGGTAATTAGTAGTGACCGACTTCAGTATATTCAAGCAGCTTGGTCGAATACGAAATGCTTAGCAGCTTGATTAGTTCAATCTCATTTTTTGTGAGCTTTGCCTGTAGGCCAAGCCTTTTATTTCTTGATTCTGTTATCAGATAGCTTAAATCGTGACCATAAGGCTTGTACCTTAATTCGTTGTAGTTTATTCCACGCCCAAACAGAAATGCCTTCAGGCTCAATTCTATAGAGTGACCTAATAAGTAATAGGCGGTCATATTGATCTTTAGCCGCAACTTACCAAATTCTGTATTTGATGGCTTACACACTTTTGTTGCGGCTTCAAAGAACTCCTCTGCGCCATTCATCAATACATGTGGTGATATTCTCTTCATTCTCTATGCGTTTAACAGCGTATTATGTGGACGTCACAAATATTGACTTATGCCGACGTCGCGAATATTGACTTATGCCGCCAAAAGTTCTCACTCCCAGCTCTCCACAGCACCCCCCCATAAAGTTAATCTTTCAACCTGTCCACCCACATATCCGACAAAATAATTCATCCAAACTCCAATTTAAGGCGCAGGCAACCACCCCCCTCCAACCACCGAAAATTGAGGAGACAGATTTCTTTCAGAAGGGATAAAAGAAGAAAACACAGTCATCCCCAACCCTTGGAGACTCCTGCCACCGACACTGCTTTCCAGCGCATCCATCGTCACAACAATGACCGCCCTTTTGTACTTACAAAGTAGTTCCTACTACCTTTCTAGAACATCCAGACCCCATCCGCAAGTCAAACGGCCTCTCCGAACAGATCATCAATCAATCTGCAAAACCTCAGAAAGACTCTCAACCCCAATAACCTCCAACCCCTCAACCCCCTGCTTCGGCCGATTCGCCTTGGGCACCACCGCCCGCTTGAACCCATGCTTGGCCGCCTCGCGCAACCGCTCCGGCCCGTTCGGCACCGGCCGGATCTCCCCGGTCAGCCCCACTTCGCCGAACACCACCAACCCCTGGTCCAGGGGACGGTTGCGGAAACTCGACAGGGCCGACATCAGCACCGCCAGATCGGAGGCGGTCTCGGTGATGCGCACCCCGCCGACCACGTTGACGTAGACGTCCTGGTCGAACATGCCGATGCCGCCGTGGCGGTGCAGCACCGCCAGCAGCATGGAGAGGCGGTTCTGTTCCAGGCCGAGGGTGACCCTTCGGGGGTTGGCCAGGGGGCTTTCGTCCACCAGGGACTGCACCTCCACCAGCAGCGGGCGGGTGCCCTCACGGGTCACCAGGATGACGCTGCCCGGGACCTTTTCGGCCTGGCGGGAGAGGAAGATCGCGGAGGGGTTGTTGACCTCTTTGAGGCCCTTGTCGGTCATCGCGAACATGCCCAGTTCGTTGACCGCGCCGAAGCGGTTCTTGATGGCGCGGATCAGCCGGTACTGACTGCCGGACTCGCCTTCGAAGTAGAGCACCGTGTCCACCATGTGCTCCAGCACCCGGGGTCCGGCGAGGCTGCCTTCCTTGGTCACGTGCCCGACCAGGAACAGGGCGGTGCCGCTGCGCTTGGCGAAGTGCACCAGTTGCGCGGTGGCCTCCCGCACCTGGGAGACCGAGCCCGGGGCGGACTGCAGCAGTTCGGTGTACATGGTCTGGATGGAGTCGAGCACCATCACCTGGGGGCGTTCCTGCTCGGCGGCGGCGATGATCCGTTCCACGTGGGTTTCGGGGAGCAGTTTGAGGGGTTCCACCGGCAGACCCAGGCGTTTTGCGCGCAGGGTGATCTGGCGCGGGGATTCCTCGCCGGAGACGTAGAGGGTGCGCATTTCGCCGGCGAGCCGCGCCAGGGTCTGGATCAGCAGGGTCGACTTGCCGATGCCCGGGTCGCCGCCGATGAGCACCACCGAGCCCTCCACCAGGCCGCCTCCGAGCACCCGGTCGAGTTCCGAACTGCCGGTAGCGAAGCGGGCCTCCCGGTCGGTCTCCACCTCGGCCAGGGAGAGCACCTGGGGGCTGGTGTGGCCGGTATAGCCGGTGTAGCGCCCCTGCCCGCTCGTGGATGGGGCGACCGTTTCCTCCAGGGCGTTCCAGGCCTGGCACTCGGAGCACTGCCCGGCCCATTTGGGGAAGGTCGCGCCGCATTCGCGGCAGACATAGAGGGCCTTGCCGGGTTTGCGTCCGCCCTGGGCCATCAGCGGGTCTCCTCAAGGTTGCAATCGATGAAGGGCACCCGCCGGGTGACCCCGCACAGCAGTTCGTAGGCGATGGTGCCGGCCCGCTCGGCGATCTCTTCCACCGGCAGCCCCTCTCCCCACAGCACCGCCGGGTCGCCGATGCGGATGTCGGGCAGCGCTCGGGCATCCACGGTGATCATGTCCATGGAGACCCGCCCGGCCAGGGGCAGGATCCGGTCCCGCACCCGCACCGGGGTGCCGGAGGGGGCATGGCGGGGATAGCCGTCGCCGTAGCCCACCGCGATCACCGCTACGGGCATCGCCTCGGGACAACGGTAGGCGCCGCCGTAGCCGACCGTCTCACCGGCCCGGCACTGCTTGACCGAGATCACCCGGCTCTCCAGGGTCATCACCGGACGCAGGCCCACTTGCTCGGCGCGGGAATCGAGAAACGGGGAGGCGCCGTAGAGCATGATCCCGGGACGTATCCAGTCGGCATGGCTCTCGGGCACCCCGAGGATCCCGGCGGAGTTGGCCAGGGAACGGGCCCGGTAGGGGCTGGGGTCGAGACTGAAAAACTTCTGGCACTGCTGTTGGGTGAGCGGGTCCGCCGGGTCGTCGGCGCAGGCCAGGTGGGAGATCAGGTGCAGCTCGCCAACCGCCGGGTGACGGGTCAGGCGTTCGCTGACCTGGGCCACCGATTGAGGATCGAAACCGAGCCGGTGCATGCCGGTGTCCACCTTGAGCCACACCGGGAGGGGGGCTTTGAGGTCGTTGCCGTCGGGCAGCTCTTCGAGTTGGCGGGGGTGGTGGATCACCGTCTCCAGCCCGGCCTCGGCGGCGGCCTGGTACTCGGCCCGGGTGGAACAGGCGGAGAGGATCAGGATGCGCTGTTGGAATCCGTTGCGGCGCAGTTCGAGGGCCTCGTCGAGACGCGCCACGGCGAAGCCGTCCGCCTCTGTCAGGGTATGGGCCACCCGCAGCATGCCGTGGCCGTAGGCGTCGGCCTTGATCACCGCCCAGACCTTGCACCCGGGGGCCGCCTGGCGGGCCCGGTTGAGGTTGTGGCGAAGCGCCGCGTGATCGATACGCGCCTGCGGGGCGAAGGCCATCAATAGCCCTCGCTGCCGTAGATATCGTCCGCGTAGTTCTCGAATTTGGTGTACTTGCCCAGGAAGGTCAGACGGGTGGTGCCGATCGGACCGTTACGCTGCTTGCCGATGATGATCTCGGCGATGCCCTTGTCGGGACTGTCTTCGTTGTAGACCTCGTCCCGGTAGATGAACACGATCAGGTCCGCGTCCTGCTCGATGGCGCCCGACTCGCGCAGATCCGACATGATCGGGCGCTTGTTGGTGCGCTGCTCGAGGCTGCGGTTGAGCTGGGAGAGCGCGATCACCGGCACGTCCAGTTCCTTGGCCAGGGCCTTGAGGGAGCGGGAGATGGCGGAGATCTCGTTGGTGCGGTTGTCCCCCTCCCCCGGGGCCTGCATCAGTTGCAGGTAGTCGATCACGATCAGCCCCAGGTCGTCGTGTTCGCGCTTCAGGCGGCGCGCCCGGGCGCGCACCTCGGTGGGGGTGAGGGCCGGGGTGTCGTCGATGTAGAGCTTGGTTTCCGCGAGCATGCTCACCGCCGAGGAGAGGCGCGGCCACTCGTCGTCTTCGAGCTTGCCGGTGCGCACCCGCAACTGGTCGATGCGCCCCAGGGAGGACATCATGCGCATCGCCAGGGCGTCGCCGGGCATCTCCATACTGTAGACCGCGACCGCCTTCTTGCCCTGGATCGCCACGTTCTCGGCGATGTTCATGGCGAAGGTGGTCTTGCCCATGGAGGGACGCCCCGCAACGATGATCAGATCCGCGTGCTGCAGCCCCGAGGTCATCTGGTCGAAATCGGAAAAGCCGGTGCTCAGGCCGGTGATCGGTTCGTCCTGCTGGAACAGGGTCTCGATCCGGTCCACCGCCTTGGTGAGCAGGGACTTGATGGCGGTGAAGCCGCCCTTGCCCTTGCTGGTCTGCTCGGCGATCTCGAACACCTTGCGCTCGGCGTTGTCGAGCAGTTCTTCCGCCTTGCGGCCCTGGGGATGAAAGGCGCTGTCGGAGATGTCGGTGCCCACCGAGATCAGCTGACGCATCACCGAGTACTCGCGCACGATGCCCGCGTAGGAGGTGATGTTGGCCGCGCTGGGGGTCTCCTCGGCGAGCCGCACCAGATACGGCAGCCCACCGCCCTGCTCCAGCTCTTCCTTGCGCTCCAGGTGCTCCGCCAGGGTCACCACGTCGAAGGGCTGGCTGTCCTCCGCCTGGGCGGCGATGGCGCTGAAGATGAGGCGGTGTTCCTTGCGGTAGAAATCGCTCTCCACCACCAGGTCGGCGATCTTGTCCCAGCTGGCGTTGTCCAGCATCAGCCCGCCGATCACCGACTGTTCAGCCTGGATCGAGTGCGGTGGCACCTTGATGGCGCGGGTATCGAGATCCGGAAAGACCGGCGGTTCTTCTGGGTTAGCGGTTTCCGACATCGAGGCTGGTCTGTGGTGTTAGGGATCGGGAAATGGTCGTTTAGGATACGGCATCGGGCGGGGCTAGAAAAGTGCGCGAGATCACGGGTGGGGGGGATTGTTTGTGGGTTGTTGGGGTGGTCAGGCTGTTGATGTTGCGGATGCGATTGTGGGGGTTGTGGGTGTGGGGTGTGTTTGGTGTGGGTGTGCTTGTGGCGTGTTGTTTGGTTGTTTTTGAGTCCCCCTCACCCCGGCCCTCTCCCGCCTAGGGGAGAGGGGGTTCGCTTGGTTGGGTTTGTGGTGTGCCCAGCTGTTTCGGATTTTGATCAATCCCGGGTTCCGCTTCGCTGCACCCGGGCTACGTTGATCAGGACATCCGGGAATCTTACTCATTCCCACGCGGAGCGTGGGAACGAGAGGCGGATGTGGGGTGGTGTCTGGTTTGGGTTGTGTTGCTGAGGTGTGTTTGGTTATTTGAGTCCCCCTCTCACAGGCTCTCTCCCGCGTAGGGGAGAGGGGGTTTGCTTGGTTGGGTTTGTGTTGTGACCACCTGCTTTGGATTCTGATGGATCCCGGGTTTCACTTTGTTTCACCCGGGCTACGGGGGTAATGCTCGCTCCTCTTGAGATTCCCGTTTGTCCCGAGCGAGAAGCGCAGCAAAAACCGATCAGCGGGGCTGGCTGTCTGAGCGCAGCGAGTTCCAGCCCCGCCGGTTTTTGTGAGCATCGCAGCGGTCCCCGAAGGGCCGGGACAGTCGGGCGCCGTTTCTTTTGGTTACTTTTCTTTTGGCGAAAAAAGAAAAGTGACTCGCCCAGGAGGGCGAAACCGGCGGTCATAGAAGATGAGAGTAATAGCAATTAGCACCGAGCGGATCTATTGAAATCCCCCTCCCCGGCCCTCTCCCGCGGAGGGGAGAGGGGGGATTGCTTGGTGGGGGGCTGTGGTGTGCCCAGCTGTTTCGGATTCTGATCAATCCCGGGTTCCGCTTCGCTGCACCCGGGCTACGTTGATCGGGACACACGGGAATCTTACTCGTTGCAGACCCGGGCTTTGGTGAGTACTCGGGCTGGGGGTTGTTGCATGGTATCGGTATGCATTCCCACGCGGAGCGTGGGAACGAGAGGCGGATGTGGGGTGATTACGGGTTTGGATTGTGTTGCTGAGGTGTGTTTGGTTATTTGAGCACCCCTCTCCCCGGCTCTCTCCCGCGTAGGGAAGAGGGGGTTTGCTTGGTTGGGTTTGTGGTGTGCCCAGCTGTTTCGGATTCTGATCAATCCCGGGTTCCGCTTCGCTGCACCCGGGCTACGTTGATCGGGACACATGGGAATCTTGCTCGTTCCCACGCTCTGCGTGGGAATGCAGACCTGGGGTTTTGTGAATGCTTAGGTTGGGGCTTTTCTGCTTGGGAGATGGGGTTGTTTGGAAAGGTTTTGGGTTAATTCGTGCCGATATTTGCTTGGCTGGGTTCCCGGGTTTCACGTTGTTTCACCCGGGCTACTGGGCAATGTTGGGAGCGTAGGGGATCGTGCGCTGGTGATGACCACCGCGGAGGATTGAGGCAGAACGGGGGGAAGTTTGTCCAGGCCCTGGCCCGGGTCTGTCAGGACCGGGGCCAGGGTCGGATCATCAGGCTTCGGGAACGATGGTCAGCGTGATGGTGGCGTTGACGTCGGTGTGCAGGTGCAGATCGACTTCGTATTCACCGGCCACGCGGAAGGCACCGTTCGGCAGCAGGACCTCTTTCTTGGCCAGCTCTTCGCCCGCATCGGTCACCGCCTTGGCGATGTCCACGGTACCCACGGAACCGAACAGACGACCTTCGTCACCGGCCTTGCAGGCGATGCTCACGCTCATGCCGTCGAGTTTTTCCTTGCGGGACTGAGCGGCCTGGAGCTTGTCCTGGGCCTCTTTTTCCAGCTCGGCGCGACGCGCTTCGAAGTGCTTCATGTTCGCTTCGGTGGCGGGGACCGCACGACCGGTGGGAATCAGGAAATTACGGCCATAGCCGCTTTTCACACTTACCTTTTCACCCAGGTCACCCAGGTTTTCCACTTTTTGCAACAGAATAATATCCATTGTTATCACCCTTGTAGGTCAAATCATTGGTGTCCGGCCGGCCTTCTATCAAGGACCTGCCGGGACACTTCTCACCCTTCTTTCGATGTCTCGAAGCGGGCTCGAAAGTCCACCCAGATGTCTGCCAGACCGAGTCCGATCAACAGCAGCGTCATCTGTGGCATAAATACAATCAGCGTCAAGTAGGCCAACACCAGCCAGAGTTGTGCCGAACGCATCCGCTTGAATACGCCGTGCATCACCGCCAGCCCCTGTACGAACAGGATGCCGAGGAACACCATGCCCAGACAACTCACGAAGTCCGGCACACTGCCCTCGGGCATCAGTCCTAGGGCCAGGGCGGCTCCGCCCAGTACCCCGACTGCGGGATGCAGTCTGAGGCGGCGGAACTCTTCGCCGAATCCCCCCGGGTTGTAGAGCAAGGCTTGCCACCAGCGCGCTACAAACAGGCTGAACACGGTCTGCAGTACCACCGCCACCGCCATCATGCCGCACATCATGTTCGACAGTTGGGCGATGACCTCAGTGCTCTGGGCTGCGTCGATCAGTCCGGAATCGATGAACCTCTGGGCCATCGGTTCCAGGTAGGTTTTCCAGAACTCGGCAGGATTGCCCCCCATGCTGATGTACTGCACCAGTATGGTAATCAAACCGAAACCGATTCCGGCCTGGACCGTGAGTTCCAGGGAGCGGGTGTTGCGCAGCAACGTCCCGAGCAAAACCATCGGCAACCAGAGTATCAGCAGCAGTCCCAATGCAGGCATGGGAGTGCCGACGATGAGCCCCATCAGCAAACCGCTGGCCAGGGTGGACAGCAGCAGGGTTTTAATCCCTGCAGACCACCCCTGGCGGAGGGTCACCAGTGCGACACAGGCACTGCTGAACAGGCCGATCAAGGGGAAGAAAGGTGCCAGCATGGCGAGTACGGTGGTGACCAGTACGGCCTGGGCCTGACCCCGCATCACGAAGGATGCCAAAACTTTCATTCCGCTCTCCCGGCAGGTGTTGTCTCCTTAACTCAGTGCTGATCCGTGTAAGGCAGCAGTGCCAGGTAGCGGGCGCGCTTGATCGCGGACGCCAGCTGACGCTGATACTTGGCCTTGGTGCCGGTGATGCGGCTCGGTACGATCTTGCCGCTCTCGCTCACATAGGCCTTGAGCAGATTCAGGTCCTTGTAATCGATCTCGGTGATGCCTTCCGCGGTGAACCGACAATATTTCTTACGACGAAAAAAACGTGCCATTTGCTATGTCCTCTCGTTAATCCTGATGCTCAATCTTCATCCGACACATCGGTGTCGTCTGAATCGTCGTCATCATCATCCGAATCATCATCGTCATCGCTGCGGTTGCGAGACGAAGGACGCTCGTCCTCTTCCTGCGACTTGGCAAGCTGGGAAAGTTCGGTGATGGCTTCATCGCGACGGATGAACATGTTGCGGATGACCGCGTCGTTGAAACGGAACGCGCTCTGCAGCTCGGACAAGGCTTCGCTGTCGCACTCGATGTTCATCAGAACATAGTGTGCTTTGTGAATCTTGTTGATGGGATAGGCCAGCTGGCGGCGACCCCAATCTTCGAGACGGTGGATCTTGCCACCTTTGGTTTCGATACCTGCGCGATAACGCTCGATCATAGCAGGTACCTGTTCACTCTGATCCGGGTGGACCAGGAACACGACTTCATAGTGCCTCATTGTATCTCCTTACGGGTTAGGCAGCCTTCTGCAGGGGCAGTAAGGCAAGGAGTGATGCCCGGTCCACATGCACGAGCCGGACGAAATCACGTCTCGGGCAGGTCGTCGGGCACCGGGAAGCCGCGGATTCTACCTTTTTGCAGGCAGAACCGCAAATGCATGGGGAGAACCGGCGCCTGTGCCCCGGTTCGGCTGGATCTGTGGTTGCTGAATCAGGCTCAGAAGTCGGCCTGAACGCCCAGATAGAGACCGTCGAAGGTCCAGTCGGTGTAGACCCCTTCCAGGTCGTCCAGCTCGAGGCTGAAGCGGCGGTAGCCACCCTTCAGGCGGATGTCCACGGGCGTGCTCTCGACCAGACCGAAGGCGACACCGGCCTGGTAGTCCTGCAGGGTGTGGTCACCGATACTGAGCACGTTCATGTCACCATAAACCGAGAAGCGGGTGGCGGGAATGCCCACCTGCGCCGCGCCGTAGAGCATCGGCACATAACCTTTGAAGTGGTCCTTGGAAGATGCGTTGCTGTCCTTGCTGTCGAAGCGGATGTCCCCGTCCAGGTACTTCAGGTTGAGGCCGAAATCAAAAGACAGGACATCGTTGTCGAAGACTTCGTAATAGAACACGAAATCACTGCTCTGGATGTTGAACTCCACATTCACATCCGAGTTCGCTGAGTATTCCACATCGTCATAGGTGAAGTTGCGCGTCAACCGGGTCGTGTCCTCGGCGCTCAGATCATTGGTGCGCAGCATGAAGTTGGGGATCACCGGGATCGGATGTTCGAATGCCAGGGAGAACACCCCGGTGCCCTTCGATCCGAGTTCGAAGTTCTGCATCTCGTCCTTGGTGGTGTCGGAGAGCGAACCGGAGGAGTCCACGTTCCAGATCCCCGCATCCAGGGTAAATCCCAGCATGTCGGCCTGCACGGGCATGGCGAGGGCGGATGTGATGATCAGGAGAAGGCTGTGGCGTTTCATGGTTCTGTACTCTTCGGAATACTCGGTATAGTTATAGCTGAATTCCCGCTCGGTTTTCAGTCATTGGGTTGTTTCTGACCGGTCCGCTGACGGACCGCCTCATAGAGGGATATACCGGCGGCCACGGAGACGTTGAGGCTCTCGACACTTCCCTGCATGGGTAACCTTACCAGGAGGTCGCACTGTTCGCGAGTCAATCGGCGCATACCCTTCTCCTCGCCCCCCATCACCAGGGCCAGAGGCCCGCTCAGTGAGGCCTGGTAGAGGCTCTGCTCCGCTTCACCGGCGGTGCCGATCAACCACACCCCTTCCGACTGCAGCCACTTGAGGGTGCGTGACAGGTTGGTGACCTGCACCAGCGGCACGCTCTCTGCCGCACCGCTGGCGACCTTGCGCACCGTGGGAGTGAGTCCCGCCGACTTGTCCCGGGGGATGATCACCGCATCGATCCCGGCGGCGTCCGCGGTACGCAGACAGGCCCCCAGGTTATGAGGGTCCTGGACCCCGTCCAGCACCAGCAGAAAGGGAGGATGATCGAGGCGCTTCAGGAGCGCCTTGAGATAGGGTTCGTCCTGGGCCTGGCGGGGCATCACCGAGAGCGCCACACCCTGGTGGCGGGCCTCCCTGAAGCGTTCATCGAGCGCCCGCCCGGTGACCCGCTGGCAGGCGATCCCCGCCTGTTCGGCGAGAGTAAGGATCTCCCTCACCCGCTGGTCCTGGCGACCCGCATCGACCCACAGCTCCCGGGCGTGATGATCCCCGGAGAGAGCTGCTTTAACCGCGTGCAGTCCGAGGATCCAGGCCTCCTGGGATTTCATGCCTGGGGCTTCTTGGCCCTGCGGGGCTTGCGTGCGGGGCGCTTCTTGGCGGGCTTGGCCGGCTTCGCGGAAGCCGGTTTGTCGGCAGCAGGTTTTGCAGCTGCGGACTTGTCAGGCCTGCGTTTCTTCGATGCACGCTTTTCCGGCGCGGCATTGTCCGGTGCGGATGATTGCCTGCCCCGGGAGGGCTTGCTGCGTTTTTTGCGTTTGCCCTCGCCGGCATTTGCTTCCGACTTGGCCGGCAGGAAATCGATCTTGCGCTCGTCCAGGTTCACCTTGGCGACCAGGATGGTCAGGGGATCGCCGAGACGCAGCACCTTGCCGGTGCGCTCGCCGGTGAGGCGGTGACCCACCGGGTCGTAATGGTAGTAGTCGTTGTCCAGGGAGGAGATGTGCACCAGCCCGTCCACGTAGATGTCCTCGAGTTCGACGAACACGCCGAAGGAGTTGACGCTGGTGATGATGCCGTTGAAGGTCTCCCCCACCTTGTCCTGCATGTACTCGCACTTGAGCCAGTCGAGGGCGTCCCGGGTGGCCTCGTCCGCCTTGCGTTCGGTGCTGGAACAGTGCTCGCCCATGGCCTGCAGTTCGGACTTGGAGTAGTCGAAGTCGTCCGGCTGTCCCTTGTCGATGACGTGCTTGATCGCCCGGTGCACGACCAGGTCGGGATAGCGGCGGATCGGTGAGGTGAAATGGGTGTAGGCCTGATAGGAGAGGCCGAAATGACCCACGTTGTCGGAGCTGTAGACCGCCTGGGAAAGGGAGCGTAACAGCACCGTCTGGATCAGGTGGCGGTCCGGGCGGGTGCGCACCTGGTCGAGGAGTTTCGCGTAGTCCCCGGCACTGGGTTTCTTGCCGCCGGGCAGGCTCAACGCGAGTTCGCCGAGGAACTCCCGCAGGTCGGTGAGCTTCTCTTCCGCGGGGCCCTCGTGGATACGGTACAGCGCAGGCTGTTTGCAGCGGATCAGGTAACGGGCCGCCGCCACGTTGGCCGCCAGCATGCACTCCTCGATCAGCCGGTGGGCGTCGTTGCGCACCACCGGGACGATCCGCTCCACCCGTTTGAGTTCGTTGAATTCGATGCGGGTCTCGGTGGTGTCGAAATCGATGGCGCCCCGTTCCGCGCGCTGCGCCAGCATCACCTGAAACAGTTGATAGAGGTCGTGCAGGTGCGGCAGCAACTCGGCATGCTGTTCGCACAATGCCGAATCCCCTTCCAGCATCGCCGCCACGTCATCGTAGATCAGGCGCGCCTTGGAGCGCATCACCGCAGGGAAGAACCGGGAGCGGGTGATCTTGCCATCCTGGCTGATGTAGAGCTCGGCGGTCATACACAGGCGATCGACCTTGGGATTCAGGGAGCAGAGCCCGTTGGAGAGCACCTCGGGCAGCATCGGGATGACCCGGTCGGGGAAGTAGACCGAGTTGCCCCGGCTGCGGGCCTCCTGGTCCAGGGCCGTGCCTGGCACCACGTAGTGGGAGACATCCGCGATACACACCAGCAGGCGCCAGCCCTTGGGCTTGCGCTCGCAGTAGACCGCGTCGTCGAAATCCCGGGCATCCGCGCCGTCGATGGTGACCAGAGGCAGATCACGCAGATCCACCCGGCCCTTCTTGTCCGCCTCGGCGACCTCCGGGGTCAGCCCGCGGATCTCCTGTTCCACCTCTTCGGGCCAGTCCACGGCGATACCGTGGGTGCGGATCGCCAGGTCGGTTTCCATGCCCGGTCCCATGTGATCCCCGAGGATTTCCATGACCCGGCCGATGGGTGGGGTGCGTTTGGTGGGTTGATCGAGGATCTCCACGGTGACGATCTGACCCGGCTCGGCCTGGTTGACCTCGGTGGAGGGAATGATGATGTCCTTGCTCAGTCGCTTCGAATCGGGCACCACGAATCCGACCCCGCTCTCCATGTAGAAGCGGCCGGCGACGCTGCGGGTGTTGCGTTCCAGGATCTCGACCACCGCCCCTTCGAGACGGTTGCGCCGGTCCATGCCGGTGACCCGCACCACCGCCCGGTCGTCGTGAAACACCGAGCGCATTTCCTTGAAGGAGAGGTAGAGGTCGTCGCCGCCGTCATCCGGGCGGAGAAAGCCGAAGCCGTCCGCATGGCCGATGACCCGGCCGACGATCAGGTCGCGCTTGTTGACCAGGCAGTAGTTGTTGTTGCGGTTGCAGATCAGCTGGCCATCCCGCTCCATGGCGCGCAGCCGGCGGCGCAATGCCTCCTGCTGCTCTTCCGAGGTGATGTCGAGCCGTTCGGCCAGGGTCTCCCGGTCCATCGGGACACCCTCCTGGGCCAGAGTCTCCATGATGAACTCACGGCTGGGAATGGGGTTTTCGTATTTTCGCGCTTCGCGCGCCTGGTGCGGATCCTTGTTCTGGGAGCCTTTGTTTGATCTTTTTGCCACGTTCACTTCTGCTTGTTTGACTTAATCCTCCGATTCTACCACTTTCGCGGGGTAACCCCAGGAAATCCTTTATTTGAAAGCCTTATGGGTGAATAGATCGTCATGCCCGGTTGAACATCCGCGCGCATGCCGATGACTGCCGCAGGCCTGTCGCTGTCGGTTGCCTTGCAAGCGCACCCTGCCCTTTGGTGAATCATAGTCATCCACCGCCATCGCATTGCGGATGGATTTATGTTCCGATTTTCCTCAAACTGAGACTCAAACCAGCGGCGAACAGGAGCGGTCTCGAAAGACTGTTGCCACAGTCCCATTCACCCATTATGAACTTAAGTTTCGGAGTTCAAATCCAGCGCGCGAACACACATAACTTATTGAATGGCATGCACGAGGCATAAAAACGTGGTAACTGGGGACCCTCTCACAACCCTTCGCATAGAGGATTGCTTTAACCACGAAGGACACGAAGAGCACGCAGGATCAGACGAGTGCGAGACAAGGCGAAAACCGCCGAAAGGCGCAGTTTACTGGAGTAAATGAGCATTTTGAGGTGGTTTTCAACACAGGATCGTACCGTCTGAGTAGAATTTCAACAGCCTGCCAGCAATCATTTAATCTCATTGCGTAGCGTTTGGGCATTGAATTCCATGCACACGCCGCTTCGTGAACTTCGTGCTCTTCGTGGTAAAAATCACTGTCGGCTACTGCCCTGAAGAAGCACAGTCGTCGTCCGGACCCATATACCCTGTACCTGGAGCATTTGTGATCGTGTTGTTTACTCGAATGAAATCCGTTCTGAACTCCGAAGTTTGAGTTATGAACATTCACACCCTACAGATCATTCTCATGCTGCTCGGCGTCTCCGTGCTGATCGTCACCCTGTTCCGGCGTCTGCACCTGCCGCCGATTCTCGGGTACCTGATCGTCGGCATCCTGGTCGGCCCCTTTGGCGGCGGACTGGTGGCCTCCAACGAGGACACCCGGTTCATCGCTGAATTCGGTATCGTGTTTCTGCTGTTTGCCATCGGCCTGGAATTCTCCCTGCCGCAGATGATGGCATTGAAGGGTGCGGTGTTCGGTTCCGGCGGCAGCCAGGTGCTGCTCACCGCGGCCCTGTTCGGCACCCTTGCCTGGCTGCTCGGCGTCGACCCCATGGGGGCCTTCATCATCGGCGCGATCCTGGCCCTCTCCTCCACCGCCATTGTCACCAAACTGTTGTCCGAACAGGCGGAGGTGAACACCGAACACGGGCGGCTGGCGATCGGTATCCTGCTGTTCCAGGACCTGGCCGTGATCCCGCTGCTGGTGATCATTCCGCTGCTTACCCAGGACGGTTCCCATGGACTGCTGTGGCCGTTGACCCTGGCGGTGATCAAGGCCGCGGGGGTGTTCGCCATCATCATGGCGATCGGCCACTGGGTGTTGCGCCCCCTGTTCCATGAGATCGCCCGGGCGCGTTCCGCGGAACTGTTCACCCTCACCGTGCTGCTGGTCTCCCTGACCGCGGCCTGGCTGACCCATGAAGCGGGCCTGTCCCTCGCCCTGGGGGCCTTTCTCGCCGGCATGATGTTGGGCGAGACGGAATACCGGCACCAGATCGAGGCGGACATCCGGCCGTTTCAGGATGTTCTGCTGGGGCTGTTTTTCGTCACCATCGGGATGCGCGTGGATCTGGTCTCCCTGTGGCCGATTCTGCACTGGGTGCTGCTCCTGGCAGTCGGCCTGATCGTGGCGAAGGCGCTGATCATCATGTTCCTGGCACGCCTTACCAAGCGCTCCATGGAGGCCGCCTTCCGCTCCGGACTGCTGCTCGCACAGGGCGGGGAATTCGGTTTCGTGCTGCTCGATCTGTCCCTGCAGTCATCCCTGTTGCAGGACCGGGCCGGTCAGATCCTGTTCGCCGCGATCATCATCAGCATGGCCGCCTCCCCGTTCCTGATCCGCTACAACGGACGCATGGCACAGATGTTCTGCGCCCTGCGCAACCCGCTGGACCTGACCGGTTCGGTGCTCGACCTGAAGCAGGAGACGGAACACCTGGAGAAGCATGTGATTCTCTGCGGCTACGGGCGCATCGGTCAGAACCTGGGACGTCTGCTGAATCAGGAGGGCTTTCCCTTTGTTGCCCTGGACCTGGATCCGCGGGTCGTGCAGGAGACCCATGACGCGGGTGACCCGGTGTTTTTCGGCGATGCCTCGCGGCAGGAGATCCTCCACGCCGCAGCCATCGAACGGGCGGGTGCGGTGGTGGTCACCTACGAGGCGCACGGCACAGTGATGAAGATCCTTCACCACCTCAAGGCGCACCACCCGGAGATCCCGGTGCTTGTGAGAACCCGGGACGACACCCACCTGGAGGAACTCGAAGCGGCCGGCGCCGCCGAGGTCATGCCGGAGATGGTGGAGGCGAGCCTGATGATGGGCGGCCAGTTGCTGCTGCTGTTGAAGGTGCCCGGTTCACGCATTCTGAAGATCATGCGCGAGATCCGGGAAAATCATTACAAGCTGTTGCGGGATTTCTACCACGGCCAGGAGTCCATCGACCTGGAGCACTGCGAGGGGTTCCAGGAGCGACTGCACACGGTCACCCTGCCCGAGCGGGCCTTCGCGGTGGGTCATACCATCGAGGATCTGCACCTGTGGGATTGGGACATCAGTGTCACCGCGGTACGCCGGGGCGGGATTCGCGGCGAGGCGCCAGGACCTGAAACGAGGCTACAGGCCGGGGACGTGCTGGTGCTGGCGGGCACCGCGCAGCATCTGGAGCATGCCGAGGGGTTGTTGCTGTATGGGCATTGAGGCGTTCACAGTCAACCGACGAACATCCTGATCACGGTTTACCGGCTTGGATATTGAAGATATCCAAGCTGCCGTCATAGACACTGCTCCGCACGTCCAAAGCACCCAGCACACTGTGAAAGATGTTGTCCTGTGAATGTTCGGCCTGTTGCCCCAACGCCGCGCTGGAGAGTCCCCTGGCGTTGGCGAATCCCTCGGACATCCAGACGATGAACGGCACCTGTTTCTGCACATCGGGAGCAATGGTATAGGGAGTGCCATGCAGGTAGAGGCCGTGCTCACCCAGTGACTCGCCATGATCGGAGATGTACAGCATCACAGCGGCTGTTCCGTCGAGACCTTTGAGCAGTTCGATCAGGCGGTGCAGCACATAATCTGTGTAGACGATCGTATTGTCATAGGCATTCACCAGTTCCTCGTTGGAACACTTGCTCAGTTCAACGGTTTCACATACCGGTTTGAACACCTCGAAGCGGTCCGGGTACTTGGTGTGGTAGTCCGGACCGTGACTGCCTTTCTGATGCAGCACCACGAAGATCTTGTTGGCCTGTGAGGATTGAATGCGCTCGGCGAGTCCGCTCAGCAGCACCTCGTCCCCCTCGCAGCCGGGCTGACCTTTGCAGCGTTCCTTGATCTCGGAATCCCGCTCGTAGGTGGCGACCTTGAGGGGTGGCTCCCCCCAGTTGCGGCTACGCCAGATGACATCCGCACCGCTGCGTTGAAGATAACTGGGCAGGGGTTCGTAGTGCCCGGAGAACAGGGTGTCGTGGTTGTCGTGGGAGAGGATGCAACTCACCGAGGCCGTGGTGTAGGTGGAACAGGCCTGGGTGTTCTGCATCGCCACCGCCCCATCCCTGCTGAGCAACGGATTGGTTGGCCGGGGGTAACCGTACAGGGAGAAGTTGGCCGCCCGGGCGGACTCCCCGATCACCAGCACCACCACGGTTCGGCTGTCCGAATCGATGGTTGCCGGGGGCAGCGGCGTCTGCTCCCGCGAGTTGGCCAGGAGTTTGGTTTGATAGCGAATCGAATTGATGACATAGGACCAGGGCAGGATCATGCCACCGAGCTTCTTGGCGTTCTTGTCGATCCACAACCAGGTGCTGGCATTAGCGTAGACCCAGCCCACCCCCAGCAGCAGGCTGAAAACCGCGAACACCGCCAGGCGCAAACGGGTGGTTCGCCGGTAGCGTCTGAACAACAGCACAGCGCTCGGAATCAGGCCGAAGATCACGATATAGACGAGCAGCATGGGATGAAAAAAACTCGACGCCTCGTTGACATCGGTGTTCATCACATTACTCATCATGGTCTTGTCGAGCACCACCTGGTAGGTCTTGATGAAATAGAGCGCTACCGAGTTACCGATCAGCATGATGATGCCGACCGGTTTAAGCAATCGCTGGCTGATCAACAACAGCAGCGACAACAGGATCAGGGTCACGACCACGATCACCACCGACACAGTAATGAGTATGAGAACCGTGTCGAGGTTGATGGCTTCGAGATTGTCGAATGCGAAGCGGAACAGCGGCCAGTGGTAGAGCGCCAGGTTGAACAGGCTGAGCATCAACAGCAGCCCGATGAGGCTCCCGGACGATCCCGGCTTGGCGTCAGCGGTCTGTCGGCCGTTAGCCCCACCCAGGGGCTTGAGCAGTGGCAGCCGATCCTTTCTCACGACAGCGTACTCCGGTTTCCATCAGCCGGTGCGGGCAGCCACCGGGTTCGGCAGCCCTGCATCAGCCACGGAGTCGCCAGCAGGCCACACAGGCCGGAGAAAACGAAACTGATGGCCAGATACGGCGCTTCGAATGCCTGATAAAACAGGGACAGGCTCATCAAGAGCAGGATGACGCCCACCAGGCAGCGCGGAACGGACCCCGGTTGCAGACGCCACCAGCGCTGGTAGCGCGCCGCGAGCGCCGCGCCGACGATACCCGACAGGATACCCAGCAGTCCGCCTCCCAGCACGTCCAGAGGCCAGTGCGCACCCACCGCAACCCGGGAGATCGCCACCGCGCAGGCGATCGTCAGCGCGGCCAGGGTCAGTGCGCCCAGGCGCCATGATCGTTCGAACAGGTAGAGGGTCACGAGCACCGCGATCACGCCGGTGAATATGGTCAGGGAATGCCCGGAGGGAAAGCTGTTCTTCGCCTTCAGGGTGCGGCCGATCACGATGAACTGATCCGGGTCCAGATAGGCGGCGGGTCTGGGCACCGCCGCGAGGTGCTTGAAGGTGACCGAAAACAGAGAGGCCACGGGTGCCGCCGCGAGTGCCGCAGCCCAGGCCTGGGGCCGCAAAAGGACGATCGGAGACAGCAGGGGTATCAGAACCGCCGCATCACCCAGCTGGGTCAGGTTCCACCAGAGCCCTTCCGGCCAGCTGTTCAGCAGCCGGTTCAAAGTTATGAAGCCGTCCCCCTGGATGGCGCAGTAATCGAACCGGTCGAAGGGCCATACCGGGAGCATGGCGAGGATAGTTCCACCCAGGAACAGTCCCAATGTCAGCAGCGGAAACCAGACCGTCCAGGGTTTGTTGAATGAAGGGTGTTCCGTCACGACATGACCGGTCGGTTCGACCGGATCCTCTCGTGCCCCTTCACTCATATTTCGGGACGCATGTGGGGAAACAGCAGCACGTCCCGGATCGAGGGTGAATCGGTGAGCAGCATGACCAGCCGGTCGATGCCGATCCCCTCACCCGCGGTGGGCGGCATGCCGTGTTCCAGGGCGCGCACATAGTCGTCGTCGAAGTGCATCGCTTCGTCGTCACCCGCCTCTTTCTCCGCCACCTGTTTGCGGAAACGCTCCGCCTGGTCCTCGGCGTCGTTCAACTCGGAGAAGCCGTTGGCAATCTCCCGTCCGCCGACGAAAAACTCGAACCGGTCGGTGACGAAGGGGTCATCGTCATTGCGTCGCGCCAGGGGTGAGACCTCGGTGGGATAGGCGGTGATGAAGGTCGGGTTCATCAGACGATGCTCGACGGTCTTCTCGAAGATCTCGATCTGGATCTTTCCAAGCCCATAGCCCGGCTTGAGCGGGATTTCGAGACGCTCGGCAATCGCCCGGGCCTGCTCCAGGTCATCGAGCTGCGCTTCTTGAATATCCGGGTTGAAATGCAGGATCGACTGCTTCACGCTCATGCGCTGGAAAGGGCTGGCGAAGTCGTAGGATTCACCCTGGTAGGAGACCTGGGCGGTACCCAGCACGGCCTCGCAGAGATCCCGCAGCATCGCCTCGGTCAGGTCCATCAGGTCGTGGTAGTCCGCATAACCCAGGTAGAACTCCAGCATGGTGAATTCCGGGTTGTGCCGGGTCGAGAGTCCCTCGTTGCGGAAGTTGCGGTTGATCTCGTAGACCCGCTCAAAGCCACCCACCACCAGGCGCTTGAGATAGAGTTCCGGCGCGATGCGCAGGAACAGCTGCATGTCCAGGGCGTTGTGATGGGTGATGAACGGGCGTGCGGTGGCGCCACCGGGAATCACCTGCATCATCGGGGTTTCCACCTCGAGGAAGCCCCGCTCATCGAGATAGCGGCGAATGAACTGGACGATCCGGGTACGCTGACGAAAGGTCTCCCGGGACACCTCGTTCATGATCAGGTCCACATAGCGCTGACGATAGCGCTGCTCCTGATCGGACAGGCCGTGGAACTTCTCAGGCAGGGGCCTCAGGGACTTTGTGAGCAGACGCAGCTGGTCCACCTTGACCGACAGCTCACCGGTCTTGGTCTTGAACAGCACCCCCTCGGCGCCGATGATGTCGCCGATATCCCACTTCTTGAACTGTTCGTTGTAGAAGCCCTCTTCCAGGCTGTCCCGCTGAACGAACAACTGCATCCGCCCGGACATGTCCTGCAGATGCGCAAAACTCGCCTTGCCCATCACCCGGCGACTCATCATGCGCCCGGCCAGGGTGACTCTCAGGCCCAGGCTCTCCAGCTCTTCGTCGCTCTTCTCATCGTATTCGGCGTGCAGCTCACCGGCCAGGCTGTTGCGGCGGAAATCGTTGGGAAAGGCGATTCCGTTGTCTCGCAGCTGGCGCAGCTTGTCGCGGCGCTGGGCTATCAGTTTGTTCTCGTCCTGTATCTCGTCATTCATGATCAAATCTACTCAAATCGTTCGTCTCTGCCGGGGTTTCTCAGATTGCCGGCAGCCAGTTAATTCATTGATCCCGGTGTTTACAGCCCGCTCTTGAGGCTAGCCTCGATGAACATATCCAGACCGCCATCGAGCACCGCCTGGGTATTGCCGGTTTCCACCCCGGTGCGCAGATCCTTGATGCGCGAGGCGTCCAATACATAACTGCGGATCTGGCTGCCCCAGCCTATGTCGGACTTGGTCTCCTCCAGCTGCTGCTGGGTGGCGTTACGCTTCTGAATCTCCAGTTCATAGAGCTTGGCCTTCAGCTGCTTCATCGCGGTGGCCTTGTTCTTGTGCTGTGAACGGTCGTTCTGACACTGCACCACGATCCCGGTCGGGTTGTGGGTGATACGCACCGCGGATTCGGTCCGGTTGACGTGCTGACCACCCGCGCCACTTGCCCGATACACATCGATACGCAGGTCGGCCGGGTTGATGTCGACCTCAATGGAGTCGTCGATTTCCGGGGAGACAAACACCGCCGCGAAGGAGGTGTGGCGGCGATTGCCCGAGTCGAAGGGGGATTTGCGCACCAGACGGTGCACACCGATCTCGGTGCGCAGCCAGCCGAAGGCGTACTCGCCTTCGAAGCGCACCGTGGCGCTCTTGATGCCCGCAACCTCACCGGCGGACACCTCGATCAGCTCAGTCTTGAAACCCCGGTGCTCACCCCAGCGCAGGTACATGCGCAGCAGCATCTCGGCCCAGTCCTGGGCCTCGGTGCCACCCGACCCGGCCTGGATATCGAGAAACGCGTTGCAGGCATCGGTCTCACCGGAGAACATGCGCCGGAACTCCAGTTCGGAGACCTGGCTCTCGTAACCCTCCAGCTCCTGACCGATGGAGTCCACCGCGGATTCATCCTCTTCCTCCGCCGCCATCTCAAGCAGTTCACCGGCATCGTTGAGGCCGTTGGTCAGATCGCTCAGCCCCAAAACCACGGATTCCAGGCTCGCACGTTCCCGACCCAGGGACTGGGCCCGTTCGGGATCGTTCCATATGGCGGGATCTTCCAGTTCCCGGAGAACCTCGGTCAGCCGTTCCTGGCGGGATTCGTAGTCAAAGATACCCCCTGAGGGAGGCAACCCGTCCCTTCAGTTCGGCAATCTGGTGGATCAGAGGATTGATGTCGAGCATGGTAATACCGCTAAGGGAAAAAGCGGGGATTTTACACCAGCCCGGAAGTTGCAGGAAGGGGCATTGTCACCCCGTTAGTGGGATAACCTGCGAGTGTATGGGAGTTTTTGCGGCTGGCAGAGGACCCGAATATCGGGTTTCCTCCCCCGATTCCTGGGGATTATGCGGACCGCTCGGGATCGAACATCGCGCCTTCCCAGCGCTCAGGGAGGACACACCTGAAACATCTGCCCTCCGGGCTCTCGGCGCCACCACCCCCACGGGGCACACATGCGGCTTGTTGGAATCCACCCGATTCCGCAAGGACAATCAGATCACTGCTGTACGCTTGCTCGCGGAACCGGGCCGATGATCCAGGTTCTGAAGTCATTACTTCACAACCGGTTTGCCGTCTGATCAGTCGTTCCAATTCCAGTTCATGAACCCGGTCATGAGGAACACACCGAGCGATCGTCCGAACTCCTGACAGAACTCATAGGGCTTGACCTCGCCGGGCTTGGTGACATCGAAATCCTTCTGGGTCGCCTGTTCCCCGGTCTGGGGATTGATCCAGCCTTCACCGCAGGCATTTTCCTTCACCACAAAACCATCGGTCACCAGCATATCCATCAGACGGCCACCGCAATCGCTTTGGTTGATCTGCATGTCACCTTTTTCGTTCTGACTCAGACCGGTCACCTGGATCACCTTGTCACCCTTGGTGATGGTGATGTCATTGGCGACGTACATATCGTTCTTATCGAATTTTTCTGTATCGATGGTGATCTTGGTGCCGTCTTCGAGTTGGAAGGTGGTCTTCTCCCAGAAATTGGCATCGGTTTTTCCATCACCGTTCCAGTCGATATGGGGATCACCCCAGATATTGGTCTTCTCCCCCGTCTCTTTGTTGATGATCACAATCTGGGACTTGTTCTCGTTGAGCTGCAGTTCGTACTTGTCACCCAGATCGATCGTGGCACGACCATCGCTCTGCTGGGAGACGGTCCATTCCTGATCCACCGGACATTCGGGCTCCGGGGGACATTCGGGTTGCGAGGGACATTCCGGCTGACTCGGCTCCCGGGGCGGCATGTGGCAGCCCCCGTGATGATGGGGATGGTGTCTGCCGGAGAAACCCATCAGGCCGGAGGCGAATCCCGGACCCTTGGGGCTGAACATGCAGCGAATCTTGAACAGGGAAGGCAGGCAGAACTGCTGGCGTCCGGTAGAACTGGACAGACTGTCCAACCGGGCGGGCATGATTGCGTTCATGGGGGAAATCAGTGACATCACATACTCCTTTGAAAAGTCGTTCCAATGCATCAAACGCTTTTCAATAAACCACCTTCCCCCTGAGCCAACAAGTCGGGAATTACCCTATTGGAGATAACCCTAGCGGCGCATCGATGCAGTGCCAAAACAGACATAGCAGAGATGAACGGATGATCGTGAATGAACCACGCTAGATTACCGCTGCGGGCAGGCGGCAGTGGACGCCGGGACGTCCACTCAAGACTCAGCGATGGGTCGAAGGGACGTTGCGGCGTTTGCCCCGCTTTTGCGTACTCGAGCTGCTTTTCATACTGGAGAGTTTACTGCGCACCTTATCGCGTAACTGGTGCCACTTCCCCGCGAGTCCTTCGGAGGATTCCGGTTCAGGCTCGCTTTCCTGTTCGGCGGAGGGCTGGTCGGTCTGCTTGACCCACATGTTGAAGGATTCCAGGATTTCCTTGTCCCAGGACATTGGCGGTTTGACCACGCGACTTCCACGGTAGAGTGCCTCAAGGGTCAGTGTGGAGGGACAACCGGATTCGTCCATGGCATCACGCAGTGCGCTTTCCGCCTCGATGATGCTGTTTTCGACGACCTTCTTCTTAACATTGAGGGTGCGCGCAATGGCGGTTTCGCTGATGCCGATCTCGTGCTTGAACAGGAAGTAGCGTTTCTGGTCATCGGTGAGCTGTTTGAAATGCTCGATCAGGGTCAGGCTCCAGTTGCCATCCTGTTCGATGTCCTTGGGAAGATAGCTGGTCTGGCCCTGTATTCTGCGGGAAGGCATGACCGAACTGACAGATGTGCCCAGGTACTGGTAGAAGGCGAGCTTCAGATCCTTGGGGGTCTTGTTGCTAAGACCCGCTACAACCAGGTGTCGCCAGGCGGAATAGTAGGCCGCCTTGCCATATTCCCCCGTACCGTACTGTCTTACGATGAAGCGATAGACCCTGCCCCGGTACCGTTCATAAAATGAATTGAACCCCTCCTGGTCATGTTCAAGTATCTTTTCCAGAACGGCGTCAGTATCGAATCTTCTTGACTTCACTTAGCATGGACTCCATGGATATACACCTCGTTCAGGCCAAACTGCACCTATACAAGAAATCCTTTTCCATACAATCGGTTAATCCTAAAACTGACTACCTGAAACGCTCCTGATTCCCTGGCAGTATAAAGCATAACCCGGGTTTTGTCTGTGATCGACCCAACCGGGTTCCGAGGCGCCCGGGAAACCGGTTTGAAGCGGTTTCCTTAAGAGCAGGTATACTGCTTGCAACGTTGGGGTTTTTCCAAATTCAAAATGCCCGATTTCAGATAAATCATGATGTGTAGTTTCCCCCGGTTCATGCCTCTGCTGTGCATCCCCCATGCGAGTCAACTCCCATCATGAGATCCGCTGTCTCGGTCATCATCCCGACACATAATCGGGTTCACACCCTGCCCCGGGCACTCGACTCGGTACTCGCCCAGAGTCATGCTGCACATGAAATCATCGTCATCGACGATGGCTCCAGCGATGGCACGCCCGAATTGATGACGCAGCACTATGCTCATTGTGTGTATCTCAGACAGGACAACCGGGGCGTCAGCGCCGCCCGTAACCGGGGTATCCGTGAAGCCAGCGGTGAGTGGCTGGCCCTGCTCGATTCGGATGACAGCTGGATGCCGGAGAAACTCGAACGTCAACTCGAACAACTCACCGCCGAACCGCAGCTGCGTCTGTGCCACAGCGAAGAGATCTGGATCCGCAACGGGAAACGGGTCAATGCGATGCGCAAACACGCCAAACAGGGGGGACACATCTTCGAGCATTGCCTGCCGCTGTGTGTGATCTCACCTTCGGCGGCGCTGCTGCATCACAGCCTGTTCGATGACTACGGCGGGTTTGATGAGGAACTGCCTGCTTGTGAAGACTATGACCTGTGGTTACGAATCTGTTCCCGGGAGGCGGTCGCATTTGTGGACGAACCCCTGGTGGTCAAATACGGCGGTCACGAAGATCAGCTGTCCCGCCGTCACTGGGGCATGGATCGATTCCGGGTCCATGCGCTGCGAAAACTTCTGGATACACAACACCTGTCGTCCAGCGACCGCTTGAAAACCCTTCAGACCCTGGAACAGAAATGCCGGATCCTCATCCAGGGCGCCGAAAAGCGTAACGCCCCGGAGCGGGCCGCTGAATATCGGGCGATTCTCACGCACTACACCCGGGAGTTGCACCCATGAAGGGCCCGGTGCCAATCAATCTGCTGACCGCCCTGCCCGCGGAAGCCAAACCGCTGATTGAGCGTTTCAACCTGCAACGAAATCACCGGCAAACCGCCCTGCCCGTGTATCAAGCAGGTGACATACAACTTGCCGTGAGTGGGGTAGGCATCCCGGCGATTCGCGAAGCGACCCGCTACCTGAAGGCCATCTCTGTCCCGGATCAGCCTGTCGCCTGGCTGAACATCGGCATTTGCGGTCACGGCTCACACACCCTTGGCGAGGCCATGATTGCCGAACGGGTGATCACCCCCCAGGGCGATCGCTGGGACCTGAGCGTGCCGCCCGGGCTTGCGGAGCGGTGCGGTGTCCTGTGTTGCGTTGAGCGGCCCCAGGCAGTCTACGCGGCACAGATGGCTTATGATATGGAATCCGCCGGTTTCCTCGCGGCGCTGAATGCCGATGAGGATATGCATCGGATCGGTGTGCTCAAGGTCGTCTCGGACAACCCCGAACACGGCAGCGAAAAGATTACCACCAAAGGCGTGCGCGCACTCATCGCGCAACAGGCGGCGTTGATAACCCACATGATTGACTGGCTTACCCGAGATGACTGAAACCCTGCCCCGAAAACTTCTCATCACCGGCGCCTCTCACGGTATTGGTGCGGCGATCTCCCGTCACCTGCTCGATCAGGGAGACCGGATCATCGGCATCGGGCGGGACTTTTCCGACTGGGCTGATCCTCCTGCAGGTTTTGAGCCGGTCATTGTGGATCTGGCGGATCTGGAGAACCTGCCGCACCGGCTTGGCGAGATCGCACGCACCCATCCCGATATGGACGGCCTGGTGCTGAACGCCGGGGCGGGCCATTTCGGTTCCCTGGAGGAGTTCTCCTACGACCAGATTCGCAGCACCATCGATCTCAACCTGGTGCAGCATCTGTTCGTCGCGCGGGCCTTCATCCCGCACATGAAACGCCAGGGACGGGGAGATGTGATCATCATCGGCTCGGAATCCGCATTGGCCGGTGGTCGTCGTGGAAGCCTCTACAGTGCCTGCAAATTCGCCCTCAGGGGGTTTGCCCAGTCACTGCGGGCGGAATGCAGCAGCAACGGCCTGCGGATCTGCCTGATCAACCCAGGGATGGTGGCAAGTGGATTCTTCGATCAACTGGATTTCGCACCTGGCGACCAGCCGGAAAACCACCTGCGTCCGCAAGACATTGCCGAGGCGGTGGGTTGGGTGCTGCGCGCTCACCCGGGGACCGTGTTCGACGAAATCGATCTGAACCCCCTGAAGAAGGTCATTCAGTTCCGCAAATCATGACTTTTTCGTTCAATCCCATCGGTATCATCCATTCCTGCTTCAAGGAGAAATTCGGTATTCCCCGCCAGTGCGGGTTGATTGAGGAGGCACAGGGGCAACTGGAGATTCTTCCACCCTACAACCGCCCCGAGGCCTTTCGCGGGCTCGAGGACTACTCCCATGTGTGGATCAGCTTCGTGTTTCATGCCGCCCGCAGAAACGACTGGAAACCGATGGTCCGCCCGCCCCGCCTGGGAGGTAATCAGCGGGTCGGTGTGTTCGCCTCCCGGAGTCCCTTTCGGCCCAATCCGATCGGCCTGTCGGTATTGCGACTGCTCAAACTGGAGTGCTCCGATGCTGGCGTGGTGCTGCACCTGGGAGGCATCGATCTGCTGGATGGCACACCGGTGCTCGACATCAAACCCTATGTGCCCTATTCGGACAGTATCCCCGAGGCCCGGGCGGGTTATGCACCGACCCCTCCCGGCAGCGAAATCTCACTTTCTTACAGCACGGAGGCTACGCAATTCCTGAACGGACTGACCCAGGACCACAAGGATCATCTGATGCGGCTGATCCATGCAGTGCTCGCCCAGGACCCCAGACCCGCCTACCTGGAGGAGGCCCAGCGGGATACCTTCGGCATGCGGCTCTACGACTACAACATACGCTGGTCGGTCCATGAAGGTGCGTTTCATGTGGAGGGAATCAGTCAGGCTGCAAAACCGGAATAGCGACAGCCCTCACACCCCCTGCCGGACCCGCACACCGCTCAACCATGCCGTGGACTGGAGCTGACAGTGGTACCCGCTGAACGGCAATCCGGATGCAGCCACCACCTTTCCGGGCGAATGCGGGTGAACACGCCGCATGTTTCGCTCCGGGATGGTTCCAAAGCTCGGGAATCAATTGCCTGACCCCACCAACCAAGACTTTCAGAGAAGCCCACAAACCGTTATCATCCTCTTGGACGACAAGCAGTTACACGGTTAATCAAAGGTCACACTTCGTGTTGCCTCGAGCGGCTTGGATTCCAACCTTCAAAGGCAACTGATTCCTATTTCATGAGCAGTGACAGAACCTCCAGCCAGAGCACCAAAGCGAACCTGATGAGTTCGTTCCTGCACCAAGTGCCCGGGCGCGTATCCGCCATCCTGGAAAACTGGCATCAACTGGTCCACAGTGACTGGAAGGGAGATCTGCTCAACACCCTGATCGAACGCATCACCACCCTGTCGGACTCGGGTGAGAAATTCGGTGTGCACCAGATTGCCCACAGCGGAAGATCCCTGATCAGTCACCTGAGTGACTATCATGGCACCGGGCTGAAGCCGCAACACGACGATGTGGTGGCACTCGACGGCCTGATCCATGCCTTCAAGGATGCCTCCATCCAGGCCTGCAACCACCAGGCAGAGGCGATGGCCAGCCAAACCGATGAGCACGCCAAAAGCTCAACGGCCCAGGTGGCACATGACGATCACAAGGTGTTCCTGCTGGGTATCGAAGAGACCCAGGCGGCGGGTATCATCCGTAATCTTCAGGCGTTGAACTTCGATGTCACGCTGCTCGACAGTCCCGAGCAGATTATTCATCACTATGAAATCAACCCGAATGACGCGAGTTTCCTGATCAGTCACACCTGCATGCTCAGCAAGCTTTTTCCGGAATCAAAAACCGGTGGTTTGTGGAATAAAAACAATGGACTGCCCGGACTCCCCGTGGCCTTTATCGCGGACTCGGCGGATCTCAAAACCCGTCTCGCGGCGATCCGCGTGGACGCCAGCGCCTACTGGTCCCAGCCGATCGATCCCTTCGTCGTGGCGAAACGGGTCGATGAACTCTGCTCCCGCCATTCACACGCCAAATATCGCGTGCTGATCGTGGAGGATGACCCGGCACAAGCCGATTTCGCGGATGCCATTCTCAGCAAGGCCCAATTCGATTGCCGGATCGTGACCGATCCGTTGAAGGTTCTGGATACCCTGCACGAGTTTCGTCCGGACCTGATCCTTATGGATCTCTACATGCCGGAAGCGAGCGGTACCGAGTTGACTGCGGTGATCCGCGAGCAGAATGAGTTTGTGGATATCCCGATTGTGTTTCTCTCCGGTGAACAGGACCTGGACAAACAACTCAGTGCCCTGAGCTTCGGTGGCGAGGACTTCCTCTCCAAGCCGATCGCCCCCAAGCACCTGATTCGCACGGTCACCAACCGGATACGCCGCGCCCGTCAGCTGAGCCATCGTTTTCAGGGTGACAAAACCAGCGAAAAGGTTTCCGGACTGCACTCCCGGCACTTTCTGCTGGAGCGGCTCGACGCGCTGCTGATCTCGGAGGCCGCCCTGGATGAAATCACCGGGGTCTACTACCTGCAGATCGACAAACCGGAGGAGCTGATCGCCTCCGTGGGCATCGGTGGACTCGACGTGGTGCTGGCCGAAGTGGCCAAGCACCTGAAGAAGAAGCTGCAGCCCCAGGATATCCTCACCCGGTTTGGAGACAACAGCCTCGGCCTGCTGGCACTGCGCGGCAGTGCGGATGAGTTGAAACAGTTGGGACAGTCCCTCTGCGATCACATCCAGAGTCAGATCATCGAGGTTGAAAACACCACCGCCGTGGTCACCCTGAGCATTGGTGTCTACCCGGTGGAATCAGGTAATCAGGACTCCCGTTCCATCATCGCCCATGCCCAGATCGCCAGCCGCAGGGCCGCAGAGGCCGGCGGCAATCAGATCAACCTCTACAAGGTGGAAAAACGACCGGTTGCCGACAGCCATGAGCAGCAGGACATGGGTGAGTTGCTGAAAAAGGCGCTCACGAATGACTACTTCGACATCTTTTTTCAGCCGGTCGTGGCATTGCAAGGGTCCACCGTGGCCCATTACCAGACTCTGCTGAGACTGCAGGAACCGGATGGCAATCTGCACACCGCGGGGGAGTTCATCCCGATTGCTGAAAAATTGGGGTTGATAGCCGAGGTGGACCAGTGGATCACCCGCCGCGCCATCAATCTGGTCAACGAGAATCTGAAACAGGGCACCCAGCTGCACCTGTTCGTCTCGCAGTCCACCAATCTGCTCGACAACATGGAGCGGCTCAGCTGGCTGAGCAAAAAGCACAGCACCGGACACATCTTCAAGAACACCCTGACCTTTGAATTCAACATCCATGAGGTTTGCCGCAATCTGAAGACCGCCAAGATCTGTTTCGAAATGCTCAACAAGCTGGGCATCTCCTGCCTGCTGACCCGGGTCACCCTGAACCCGGAATCGGAACAGATCATCCATCATCTGCCGATCCGCTTCATCAAGCTGGACTACAGCCTGCTCAACAATCCAGGCGAGGAAGTACGCAACCTGATCGAGATGGTCCACGCACGGAAAATCAAGGCAATCGCCCCCCAGGTGGAAGACCCCCGCAGCATTGCCGCGTTGTGGAGCAGCGGTATCGATTATGTTCAGGGCAACTTCGTACAACGCCCGGAAAGCAATCTCATCTACGATTTCAACGAATCGGTGCTTTGAACCGAAGTGCTATCGAACACAACTTCCAGTACCACCTTTCTCAGATCACTATCAAGCAGAATTAAACACAAATAAAAAAGACGCTGGGATACTGCTGATGATCTCAAGCAATTCCAGTCTCTATTTTATGGAAATATTATCTCGATATTGATCCAACTCAATCTGATCACAGGTACTGTAAAGTACAATCGGACCCGACTCAATTGCAAACGGATTAATCGCGATGAGTCAGTTGTTCTTTCGCATATTTTCAATTTCATAAGGAAAGTGATCATGAAGAAATATCTTTTACAAGCATTCGCTCTGTTCTCGTTTATCACCTTCGGATTACACGTTCAGGCAGCCACCTACAGTACAGGCACATTCTATGCACCACTCACGAATCCCGACCCTAGCTATTCAATAGAAACTACAGGAACATTTTGGGATGAGTTCGATTTCAGCACATACAATTATCAGAGTTATTATCAAGGTGTCAGTATGAATTTTTCCGGGACGCACTCGGGAATGTATAACGACGAACTTCTACTCATCAACCTCAATACCCGACAAACGTATACCTTGGACGAAACTTTCGATTTAACCATCAGCAACCTTAGATACGGTCAGCGCTTTGCTATAACCGGCGCTGGATTGAATGCAACGGATTCCTCTATTACTTCGGCCTATTCCCTGTCTTTGGAAGCCGTAGCATCTACCGGTACTACTCCGAATCCAGTCCCGTTGCCCGCAGCTGCTTGGTTGTTTGCATCGGGACTGTTGGGATTTGTCACAATAAACAAAAAGCGCAAATCATCTTCTGAAATCTCATAGGTCTGCAACAAACCCTGGGAGCAGGTATCTCTCGGTTTACCTAAAGTGTGGCCGCAGGACTTCTGCTTTCAAGAATCAGTGGATTAACACAAATCATTCCATACCCATTTGAGATCAGAACGTCCTCTCTCCAGAATGAAGAACGGACGTTCTGATTCTCTTCCGTTAATTCACTCAAAGTACGACATCATTCACTTGATAAACAAGTCGAGAAGATGTTCGCATCCTCAGTGCCAGCGGCATATTCGGGACAGCAATCCCACATAGGGTATTGACGAGATTCAAAAACCGTCAAACAATAAAGCCTGATTGACAATTATCACTCCCACACGGATCCCCGCTTGAGGCCACTGCAGCACAAATTTCACCTGTTCCTGGCGCTCTCTCTGCTGTTACTCGGCTGGCTGCAGTTACAACACGAACTGACGGCCCACCTGGGACACGACGATGAGGTGTGCGAGGTCTGCGTGTTCGCCGGACACCTGGGGAACGCTGCGCTTGCTGCTCCGCCAACCCCCTGCACCTCCCATTTCACGATCCGCTATGAAAAGCCAGGCAGGCACATTGCGCCCATCCTGGAACCACCGTTTCGCTGCGTACTGAGTCAACGCGGCCCCCCTACTTCCGATTCAGTCTAGAGATCTTTTTTTGTTGGGATGATCCGGCACCCCGGTGTACGGAGCTTCCCCATGTACTGAATATGGAGACACTGCATGAAATGCGGAAACTTATTGTTCGCGGCCTGCGCCGCCCTGCCTGCGTTCGCCCAGGCGGCTGACACCGGCTTCAACC
>JBEVWC010000042.1:0-32961 GCA_040506775.1 Candidatus Thiodiazotropha sp. | reverse complement strand
CCGGCCGCAGCCAGTAGACCATCAGCGGCAACACCAGCAGGGCGATGAACACGTCCATGATCAGGGCTTCCGAGATGTACAGACTGACCGACCAGAGGTTGGCAAGCTCGGTGTTCATGAGGGGTATGAAGCTGCCGAGCAGGACCGCCATGGAGAGGATGATTGCAGAACCGGTGTTATGCAGGGTGGTGCGCAGGGCTTCGGTCCAGTTCTCCCCCGAGGCGCGCATCTCCTCCTGTAACCGGGAGACCATGTAAACCCCGTAGTCGACACCCAGACCCATGGCGATACTCAGGGCCACCTGGACATGGAATGCCAGGTTCGCTGACCACTCCTTGACCGTGGTCATGTAGGCACCCAAACCATACTGGGTCATCAAAGTGATGAAGCAGAGGCTGATCAGGATCAGCGCGACCATCCAGGAGCGGAACATGATCAGGGTCATGATGAACACGGTCAGAGACGTGGCTACCGGGGCGTTCAACCACTCCTTGAAGGCCACGTCCCGGGTGGCTTCAGTGACCCCCAGAAAGCCCCCGACCGGGGCTCGCCCGTGTAGTGAATCGGAGACCTCCACGGTGTGTGTAGCGACCTTGCGGGTTCCGGGCACGGTCACCTGCTCACCACCCTGCACCCCAAACCGCAACTGCGCCATCCCCGGGTCGTTGGCATGTTCGGTCAGGTAGTCCTGTATGTCCCGAATGGTCTGATGGGTCTCCTTGGGATCCATGGTGTTGACGAAACCAACGATGATGCCCTCGTCCCAGGTACGGGTGTTGACGAAACCATCGAGCTCCCCGGGCGCGGACCCGGTCACCAGCATGCCGTTGTAGAAGGGTATGGTCTCCCGGGGGTCCGGCAGGTTGCCGAAACGGTCCATCCGGTATGCATAGCGGTTCTTCAGCATATGCTCCCGGTCGGGAATGGCGTACAGGTTCATGTGTTCGGTGGGCCGCTCCCCGCTGGGGGCATTGAACATCATGTTAAGGGTCTTGACGAACTGCACGTACGAAGAGGTGAAACCGATGTGCGGATGACCGCGCAGCCAGTCCTCGAAATCCGAAAGCGCTTTGAGCACCTCGACCTGGTTGAACACCCCCTGCGGGGGATCGGTCATCTCGTCATAACACTGCTGCGGGCCGATCACCCGTCTGCCCGCAGGGTCCCAGGCATCGATACCGCAGGGTGGCAGCGTGCCCTGTTTGGAACGAATCACGATATTCGCGGTGATCACTCCAGGCATCATGCGCGACAGGGCGTCCAGCTGACGGATCGCCTCGACCTCGCCACCCTCACCCGTAAGCACTCCTAGCAGGTAGTGGTCCTTATAGGCGGCACGGGGATAGTGAATGCCCTTTTCCACCCCGGGCATGATGTCGAACTCATCCTGGATACGCGCGACCTCTGGGTCCTTACGACCCTCCTGCCCCGCCATCAGGGCGAGAAACCCCTTGTCCAGTTCCGCCAGGTAGGCGGATCCAAGCCAGATCACGATCACCGCGGTGACCGGCAACCATTTTCCGGGCCCTGTGAGCAGCCGGGTGATGCCATTCGCCATGCGTCGTTCCCAACCCCGTTCCGTCTCCCGCTCTCGCAGTTTCGGCGGGAAGCTCACCATCAGCAGGGGGATCAGGGTAGTGGTGGTGAGGATCAGGGTGGACATGCCGAAGATGCCGAAATAGGCATAGGCCTTGTAAAACGAGATGTCGATGAAGGAGATGGCGAAAAAGCCATGCAGGTCGGTGCCGATGGAGAGCGCTGCCGGAACCACGGTGTGACGGATCGCGGCGAAGGCGGCCTGTTCCGGATCGCCCTGAGCACTCAGCTCCTGCATGAAACGCCGGGTGATCTGCATGGCATGACCGATGCCGATCGCCAGCAGCAGCATCGGCGTGAGCGCCATCATGGTGGTGAGCTTGAACTGGGTATAGCCCATCAATCCCAGGGTCAGCACGATGGTCATGCCGACCCCGAGCAAAGGAAACACCGCACAGCTCCAGTGGCGGAACTCGTACCAGAGGATCACCAGGATGATCAACAGGGAGACACCGAACAGCCAGGCCTTGTCCCATAACTCTTCCACCATCGAGGCCAGGAAATAGGGTTCGCCGGACTGGTAGAAGGTGACCCGATCCCCATAGCGGGTCTCATAGGACTGCATCAGTTCCCGCAGACTGGCAATCCAGTCCAGATGATGGTCCTTCAGATCGTTGGAGAAATCACCGATGATGAAGGTACCGGTCGCCCGGCACTCCCGATGCACATGGTGGACGGTGCGGTTGTCGATCAGACCCTTGTCATTGGTCATGTCGCACTTGTTGCCCTGGGGATCCTGGTAGTAGAGCATCAGGGGCTCCAGGACGATGTGCTTTTCCAGACCCTCGCGCAGGAAATGCAGCTGAGCCTGTGCCTCCAGGGGATTGTCCGAGAGCCCGTTGGCCGGCAACAGGCGGCGAAAATCCAGGCTGCCATCCACCGAGATACCAAGATTACGCAACCGGGGTGAGGGCAGGCCGACAAACTTGTCCGGGTTGGCAAACGGCAGCGCGCTCACATCGTGGTAGAACTCATTCACCATGCGAATGAACCAGGGCTGGTAGATATCTCCCTGTTTCACTGTCAGACCCCAGACCATCAGGTTACCCATACCGTAGGTGTGGTCGCTGTAGAGATTGGTTGCGATGTAGGGATTGCTCAGTGGGAGCAGGGAATCGGGGTCGTTGCGCAGATTGATCTGATTGAGGAACAGGGCGGCAAGCAGGGTGAACGCAAACAGCAGCAGGATCACCAGCCGGCGGTGCCGCAGCATGAATCGGGCGTATCCCGAAGCATAGTCCCGACGCTCACCACTCACGTAACAGCCACCCTTTCAGAGCCGCACCCTTGACGGACCAGTGTCAGCTTCTCCCGCATCGCCCTACAACCGGCTCAGGATTGCCGAGCCGCCGCCGCTTGCCGTATGCAGCGGATGCATCTCAGGGCTCATAGTGCTCCAGGGTCTGTTCCGACCAGAAGTCATCATTCAGGTCCACATTCAGTTCGATGGTACCGCGCGGCACATAGACCAGGCTGTCCTTGCCGTCATCATGGGACAGGGCATAGATGTAGCGGGGATAGGCGATGCGCGGATCGGGCTGATCCAGGGACTGCCAGTCTATGGAGACACTTTTCACCTTCACCCCGTCCTTATAGTAGACGGTTCGATACAGTGCGTAGGTGCGCTGATCGATCTCGCTGATGTGGTAGTCGTACCACCAGTTCTTGAACTTGGTGGTGCTCTTGAGCCGGTAGATCGGCTTACCGATGTGTGCACACTGAGGACCCGGCAGGTGCAGGGTATAGCGGTTTTTCTCCCAGGGTTCGAGCACCATGGTGTCGAGGCACTTTTCAAGCCGCCCCTCTCCGAGCAGTTCGTGGACCTCGTCATCCGGGGTGCGTAGTACCAGTTCCCCGTAGGTCAGATTGGTACCGAACCAGACATCCTCATGAGAGGGCTCGTTGATGCGTCGGATCTTACGCAACGCCGGCAGCCAGATGGCAATGGAAGAGCCCCGGGAATCGTCCCGGTATCGGGTAAACAGCACCCCCGTACCCTTGGTCTTGCCGGAGGTGAGAATTGCCATCTGCAGGGATTCGATAGCGGGGCTTTGCGGCTGGTTGTTGACGTAGGTATCAAAGGTCTGAACCGTAGGGGTGCGCTGCCCGGTGCGCATCGCGGTGGGCGCCCGGTTCACCACCAGCGCCACATCCTGTCCGCGACGCTTACTGACTGCATTGCGCACCAGACCCCCATGAGCTGCGGTGTAGACCTCACGCGCCAGCTGTTCCGCACTCATGGGTGCAGAGGTAGATGGGGGGGGTGACTCCACGGCAAAGCCTGGGGCTGACAGCAAAAACAGCAGTGATAAAAGGATACTCCGCGACATGTCAATGACTCTGCCATGGATGCACGGAGCAGACAAGGGAGTGATATCCCTAATATTGGCAGCATGCCAGGGGATCACAGGTCCGCACTGCGGTTTTTGCGGAGTTCGCCTTATGTGGATCCTCTCACTGTCCTGCATCAATCACAGAACATCCTCAGGGGACTATACTCTGGCCGTCGGGAAGCTGATTCTGAATCTGCCGGTTCAACCCGGACAAACACCCGATCCCGCACCACGCATCTCCAAGGAGGACCCACTGATGAGATCGCGTAACCTGACTCTCTCGCTCGGACTGCTCCTGATCCTCACACCCCCCGTGAATGGCGATAATCCACCTCCGGAACGGGGCCCCCTGCCCTTCAGTGCCTTCGATACCGATCGCAGTGGCGGCATCAGCCAGGAAGAGTTCGACGCGCTGCACAAACAACGTGCGGTATCCGCCAGCATTCCGGGTCAGCCACGCCTGCAAGCGCCCAGCTTCAGCGACTTCGACCGGGACGCAGATGGCAACCTGACTTACGATGAGTTCATACAGGGCCAGCGTCAGCGCATGCAGCAACGTTCACCCGGGTATGCAGACCCGCCAGTGAACCCGGGGATGGGACCCGGTATGGGACCCGGAATGGGGCGGCAGATGCCCACGTTCACTGACTTCGATCTCAACGCAGACGGGGTGATTCACGAGGAGGAGTTCAACCAGGCCCGGGCAAAACGCATCGAGGCGCGGCTGATGGCGGGTTACCCGATGCGTAACCTGAAAAATGCCCAGCCATTCAGTGAGATCGACACCAATGGGGACGGCGCCCTGAGCCCTGAGGAGTTCGCCGCGGCACAGCAGCGACACCGGATGCCGATGACACCCTGAGGCCCGCAATCAATCCGCCGTACCCTGCAGTCGGCAGGTCGGGTCAGCGCAGCGTAACCCGACACTCGAGGTGTGTTTCGATGCATGGCGTCGGGTTACGCTGCGCTAACCCGACCTACAAACCCCATGCTCCGGGGGGACATCCGACAACGCTCAATCAGCATACTCCTGCATCGCCTTTTCCCAGGAACGGTTGGCATCTTCATATGCCTGACCGAAGCCTTCTTTCAGCTGATCCCAGGCGGGGCCGGTATCCTCCAGCAAACGCTCATAGGCCTTCTGCAGTTTGATCCGCTGCTCGCGCAGGGCCGACAGGGTGGCGTCCGCCTGGTTGCGGGCTGCCTCGGACATGGAGTCCCAGTGTGCGTCGATCCGTTCCTGCAGTGCGTCGATGCGCTCATCCAGGTCGTCCATACCCTGCTCCAGGGCGTCCATCAACTCATCTTTCTGCTGCAGGGTATAGTCTTTGAGGGTCCCCAGCAGCTCGTAGGTCTGTTGCTTGAGCGCCTCCCCGGTGACCGGCTGTTCCGCGGCCCAGGTCTGTGCCGAGGCCAGCAGGGAGAGTACCATCGCGGCCCTGAAAAGTTGTTTCTTCAAATCCATGCAAAGCTCCTTCTGTTGCCACCCGGCGGGAGACCTCAGCGGCGTCCACCTGGGGGCGAGTCATCATGCGTATGCATGACATAGTGAAATGGATTCGCGGTGCAGCGGAAAGTTTCCAGGTCATTCCGGCGAGATTTCTCACCAGCCCCGGGCTCAGGTACAATCGCCGGTTTGGGGCGCACCCGGCGGAACGCATTCCCCGCACATTTACGGGACATCCGGACTCTCCGGAGAGGTATGATGCGGGTGAAAGGTCAGTCTCGACAGCAGTGTGAGAGGTTGCACTTCTTTCGACGACTTCAGCCATCTCAAAACCCCGGGCGCTTGAATCTGCGGGACTTCAGCCCCATCTAAGTGGATCAGACCGCAACAACCAGCAGGACAAACGTGGAAAATTTCAGAGGCACCACCATCCTTTCCGTGCGCCGCGGCGGCAAGGTCGTGATCGGCGGAGACGGACAGGTCACCCTGGGCAACACGGTCATGAAAGGCAACGCACGCAAGGTCCGCCAGCTCTACAAAGGGCGCGTGATTGCCGGATTCGCCGGCGCCACCGCCGACGCCTTCACCCTGTTCGAGCGCTTCGAGGGCAAACTGGAGAAACACCAGGGCAATCTCACCCGCGCCGCGGTGGAGATGGCCAAGGACTGGCGCACAGACCGCGCCCTGCGGCGTCTCGAAGCCCTGCTTTGCGTGGCGGACGCCAGCGCCTCGCTGATCATCTCAGGCACCGGCGACGTGATCGAACCTGAGAACAACCTGATGGCCATCGGCTCCGGAGGCAGTTTTGCCCAGGCCGCTGCCCGGGCACTGCTGGAGAATACGGAACTCGGGGCACGGGAGATCGTCGAAAAGGGTCTCGGCATCGCCGCCGACATCTGCATCTACACCAATCACAACCTCGTTCTCGAAGAGCTGGACTGCGAAGCCTGAGGGTTCGCAGGGCGTTGTTTCACAGGCACTAACACCATGTCGCAAATCACTCCACAACAGATCGTCGCCGAGCTCGACAAGCACATCATCGGTCAGCACGACGCCAAACGCGCGGTGGCGATCGCACTGCGCAACCGCTGGCGCCGCGCCCAGGTCGATGAGACCCTGCGCAATGAGATCACCCCCAAGAACATCCTCATGATCGGCCCCACCGGGGTCGGCAAGACCGAGATTGCCCGGCGTCTGGCGAAGCTTGCCAACGCCCCCTTTCTCAAGGTCGAGGCAACCAAGTTCACCGAGGTCGGTTATGTCGGCCGGGAAGTGGACTCGATCATCCGTGAACTGGCGGATTCCGCAGTGAAAATGGTGCGTGAGGAAGAGATGGGCAAGGTTGGCGAGGCCGCCTCCGAGGCCGCCGAGGAGCGTATCCTCGACACCCTGCTTCCCGCCCCCAGACCCAGCGGCTGGGAGGACACCGAAACCTCCAGCGGCGTGTCCAGTGCCACCCGGGAGAAATTCCGCCAGAAACTCCGCGACGGGGATCTGGACGACAAGGAGATCGATATCGAGGTCAGTGCCGCGCCGGTGGGGGTGGAGATCATGGCCCCGCCGGGCATGGAGGAGATGACCAGCCAGTTGCAGGGCATGTTCCAGAATCTGGGTACCGGGCGCACCCGTCGGCGCAAGCTGCGGGTCAGGGACGCCTACAAGGTCCTGAGTGATGAAGAGGCCGCCAAACGGATCAACGAGGAGGACCTCAAACTGCGTGCCCTGGAGATGGTCGAGCAGCACGGCATCGTGTTCATCGACGAGCTGGACAAGGTCACCAGCCGGGCCGAGACCAGTGGCGCGGATGTCTCCCGGGAAGGGGTGCAGCGCGACCTGCTGCCCCTGGTGGAAGGCTGCACCGTCTCCACCAAGCATGGCATGGTGAAAACCGACCATATCCTGTTCATCGCCTCCGGCGCCTTTCATCTCGCCAAACCTTCCGATCTGATACCCGAGTTGCAGGGCAGACTGCCGATCCGGGTCGAGCTGTCCGCCCTGAGCACCGAGGACTTTACCCGCATTCTCACCGAACCCGACGCCTCCCTGACCGAACAGTATCAGGCTCTGCTGGCGACTGAGCAGGTTCGCCTGGAATTCACCGAGGGGGGTATCCGGCGGATTGCCGAAACCGCCTGGCAGGTCAACGAGACCACCGAGAACATCGGCGCCCGCCGCCTGCATACGGTCATGGAGCGATTACTGGAGAACGTCTCCTTCGAAGCCTCCGCACTCAGCGGTCACTCCATCGTCATCGACGAGGCCTATGTGGACAGCCAGCTGTCACAACTGGCGGCGGATGAAGACCTGAGTCAATATATCCTCTGACCATCCAACGAGAAACGATCATGTCACACCATCCCACAGAGATTCACCTGCATAAGCAGTCCCGTGTCCTTGAAATCAGTTTCGACGACGGCAGCAAGTACAGCTATCCGGCGGAATACCTGCGGGTGTTCTCCCCCTCGGCGGAGGTCCAGGGCCACGGTCCCGGGCAGGAGGTGCTGCAGGTGGGCAAGGAAGACGTGAACATCGCCCACATCGAACCGGTGGGTAACTACGCCATCTGCCTGCACTTCGATGATGAGCACAACACCGGCATCTACTCCTGGGACACCCTGTATCAGCTCGGCAACCACTATGAGCGCAACTGGCAGGAGTATCTCAGACGTCTCGAAGAGGCCGGTTATCAGCGCAAACAGCCTTCCGCGTAAGGTGAGTCGCTCGAACTGCTGCGTTTACAGGAAAAACCCCAGGTAACCCCCATGAAGGACGATAAGACCACACATTTCGGTTTCGAGGATGTACCCGTCAATGAGAAGGCGGGCCGGGTGCGTGAAGTCTTCGATTCGGTCGCGGGCAAGTACGACCTGATGAACGATCTGATGTCGATGGGCATCCACCGGCTGTGGAAGCGCATGACCATCGAGATGTCCGGGGTGCGTATGGGTCAGCGGGTGCTCGATCTGGCCGCGGGCACCGGTGATCTCTCCGCCCGTTTCAGCGGCCTGGTGGGCCGGGAAGGACTGGTGGTGTTTTCCGACATCAACGCCGCGATGCTCAACCGGGGCCGGGAGCGCATGGTCGACCAGGGACGGGTGGCGAACATCCGTTATGTACAGGCCGACGCGCAGGTGCTGCCCTTCGTGGATGACTATTTCGACTGCGTGACCATTGGCTTCGGACTGCGCAACGTCACCGACAAACAGAAGGCCCTGGACGCCATCTACCGGGTCGTGAAACCCGGGGGACGCCTGCTGGTGCTGGAGTTTTCCAAGCCGGTCCACAAGCCCCTGCAGAAGCTCTACGACCTCTACTCCTTCAGCCTGCTGCCGAAGATCGGCAAGTGGGTCACCCAGGACGAGGCGAGTTACCGCTACCTGGCGGAATCGATTCGCATGCACCCGGATCAGGACACCCTCAAGGGCATGCTGGAGCACGCCGGTTTCGAACGCTGCGACTACTACAACCTCAGCGGCGGCATCGTGGCCATCCATCGCGGTTACAAGTTCTGATCCGGCTGAGTCGCCAGGGAGTCTCACATGACCATCAGCGCCGCGGCCCTCGCCACCTTCGAGCAACTGCTCAATGCGACCCTCAAACTCGATCCCGAGAGCCCGGCCAGACTGGCGTCCCTGCACGGCAAGGTGATCCAGATCCAGGTGACCGGACTGGGTTTTTCCCTGTTCCTGATTCCAGATACCCAGGGTATCCAATGCCTCGGCCAGATCGAGGGTGAAGCCGACTGCGTGTTGCGCGGAACCCCCTGGGGCCTGGCCAACCTGAGCAATGACCGCAGCAGCACCGAACAGGTGTTCAGCGGCGCGGTGAGCATCGAGGGGGACACCGCCCTGGCGCAGCGTTTCGGTGATTTCATCGCCGCCCTGGATATCGATTGGGAAGAGCAGTTGTCTCGACTCACCGGGGATGTCGCCGCACATGAGATCGGGGGCCTGTTCCGCAGTGTACTGGGTTGGGGTGTACAGGCCCGCGCCACGGCCGGGCAGAACCTCAAGGAGTACCTGCAGGAAGAGCTGCGGATGCTGCCGAGCGCCTATGAAGTCCAGCCCTTTCTCGAGGAAGTGGATCGCCTGCGAGACGATGTGGAACGCCTGGAGGCGCGCATACAACGCCTCGAATCCGCTCGCAAAAAGGGAGATTCGGATTCGTGATTCATCCGTCCCAGGCCCTCCGACTCATCCACATCAACCTGGTTTTGCTGCGTCACGGGCTGGACGAGGTCATCCTCGCCACCCACCTGTTCCGGCCGATCCGTTTCCTCATCTACCTCTCCCCCTGGTACTGGTTCCGCAAGGACCGCTCCAGCTACCCGGTGCGCATCCGCCGCAGCCTCGAGGACCTGGGCCCGATCTTCGTCAAGTTCGGCCAGATCCTGTCGACCCGCCGCGACCTGCTGCCCGACGATCTGGCCAAGGAACTGGCCAAACTGCAGGACCGGGTACCCCCCTTTCCCGGCAGTCAGGCCCGGGCGATCATCGAGAAGGCCTACAAGCGCCCCATCGACGAAGTCCTCGAAGAGTTTGATGAAACCCCGCTGGCTTCCGCCTCCATCGCCCAGGTGCACACGGCCCGCCTCAAGGACGGTCGCCGGGTGGTGGTCAAGGTGCTGCGGCCGAACATCGAAAAGACCATCCGCCGGGATGTGGATCTGCTCTACACCATCGCCCATCTGGCGGAACGCTACTGGAAGGAGGGGCGCCGGCTCAGACCGGTGGAGGTGATCCAGGAGTACGAGAAGACCATCTTCGACGAACTGGATCTGATGCGTGAAGCGGCCAATGCCTCCCAGCTGCGGCGCAACTTCCTCAACAGCGACGCCCTGTATGTCCCCGAGGTTCACTGGGACCTGACCCGCCAGAACGTATTCGTCATGGAACGTATCGGCGGCACTCCGGTGGGGGATATCGACGCCCTCAAGGCCCAGGGCATTAGCATGAAACTGCTGGGTGAACGCGGTGTGGAGATCTTCTTCACCCAGGTCTTCAAATACAATTTCTTTCACGCCGACATGCACCCGGGGAACATCTTCGTCGAACCCGACGGCCGATACGTGGCAGTGGATTTCGGCATCATGGGCACCCTCACCGAGGCCGACAAGCGCTACCTGGCGGAGAACCTGCTGGCCTTCTTCAACCGGGATTACAAACGGGTCGCCCAGCTGCATGTGGCCTCCGGCTGGGTGCCCAAAGGTACCCGTATCGAGGAGTTCGAATCCGCCATCCGCACGGTCAGCGAACCGATCTTCGAAAAACCCCTGAGTGAGATCTCCTTCGGCCATTTCCTGCTGCGCCTGTTTCAGACCGCGCGGCGCTTCGACATGGAGGTTCAGCCCCAGCTGGTGCTGCTGCAGAAGACCCTGCTCAATATCGAGGGACTCGGCCGTCAGCTCTATCCCGAACTCGATCTTTGGACCACTGCCAAGCCATTTCTCGAACGCTGGATGAGTGAGCAGATCGGGCGCCGTGCCTTTCTCGGCAAACTCAAAAAGAACCTGCCCCTGATTGCGGAAAACATTCCCGATCTGCCGATTCGGCTGAACAAGATCATCGAGGATGCCGCCAATGGCCAACTGCTGATCCAATGGCAGTCCGAGGAACTCGATCAACTGCGCCGGCAGATGAAACGCAATCACCAGAACACCCTCTCCGCGCTCTCCGGCAGCGCACTTCTGGTCAGCGGTTCCCTGTTGCTGGTATTCGGTGCCGGGGGATTACTCCCGGTCGCGGTGGCCAGTGGCCTGGGTATGGGCCTCAGCGCCGGGGGCGGTCTGTTACTGCTGAAGAGCTGGTTCAACACCGCCTGAACCGATCCCGGTCAACCCCGGAGCCGTAACACTTGGCTAGGGCTGCGAATTGATCCATCATTGAATTGAGAAGGCATGCAGCGGGATGACCCGATCCCTTACGGGGTCCTCGCAATCATCCGGTCAACCCGTTCACTGCCCCGCATAACCGACAGTTTGTCCTCCCCAGGGAGAGAAGTATGAGCGATAAACCCACCCAGGATCCCTTCGACCGCCTTGCGGCCGCTTATGATCACATGCTCAACGAGGTGCACGAGGCCTTTGATTCCGCCCGTGAACACGCGATTCCGGGATTGAAGCAGTACCTGGATGACGCGCGGGAGAAAATGATCGAACTCGGTGAATTGAGCCGCGAGGAGGCCGATAAGGTCGCCGGCTATGTCGAACGGGACATGAAAGACGCCGCGAAATATCTGCTGGATACCGGCGAAGAGCTCTCTGCCTGGTGGCATTTCGATGTTCAGCAGGTGGAAAAGCGGATGTTTGAGATGTTCACCAGCGTGGCCGATCAGACCAAGCTCGAACTGGCGAAGCTGGCGGAACGGGCCAACCAGGCCTCGCTCTACCACACCGGCGAGATCACCGGACCCGGCACCCTGGTGTGCAGCAGCTGCGGCAAGGAGATGCACTTCAAGAAGACCGGGCATATTCCGCCCTGCCCGGGCTGTCAGAGCACCGAATTCCGCCGCCGCGCAGAATGATCCCATGAATGCAGGTATCGAGTATTGGCACTGGGTGGTGTTCGGTGTGATCCTGATTCTCAGCGAGATCGCACTCACCTCCTTCTTCATCATCTGGTTCGGGGTGGCCGCGATCATTCTCGGCGGGGTTCTGTTCGTCGTCCCGGGGCTCAGTCTGAGCTGGCAGATTTTTATCTGGACGGTGCTCTCCTCGGTGCTCGCCGTGGTTTGGTTCAAGTACCTCAAACCCCTGTCGATCGACCGCACCAAGGCGGGACTGTCCCGTGAGGCGATCATCGGCGAAGTGGGTCAGGTCATCAGCGCCCCCAACGAGGAGAAACGGGGCCGGCTGCGATTCCCCGCACCGATCCTGGGTGCGGATGAGTGGCTGATCATCTCCTCCGACCCACTGAGTGAAGGTGACCGGGTCAAGGTGACGGATGTTTCCGGTAACGCCCTGATCGTGCAGAAGCTCTGATACCCGGAGCGATTTCCATCACACATAACACATCACGTTGGGAGAGAGGGATATGAACGCCGGATTGTATGTCGTCATAGCGCTTTTCGTACTGGTCCTGGTCACCTTGGCCAAGGGCGTTCGGCTGGTGCCGCAGGGCTATAAGTGGGTGGTGCAGCGACTGGGTAAATACCACAGCACCCTGGGGCCTGGTCTAAACATCATCATTCCCTATATCGACTCTGTGGCGTATCGCGTCACCACCAAGGATATCGTGCTCGACATCCCCACCCAGGAGGTCATTACCCGGGACAACGCGGTGATCCTCGCCAACGCGGTGGCTTACATCAACATCATCTCACCGGAAAAGGCGGTCTACGGGGTGGAGGATTATGAGATCGCGATCCAGACCCTGGTGCAGACCACCCTGCGATCGATCATCGGCGAAATGGACCTGGATGATGCCCTCTCCTCCCGGGACAAGATCAAGGCGCACCTGAAGAACTCCATCTCGGATGACATCTCGGACTGGGGCATCACCCTGAAGACCGTGGAGATCCAGGACATCAATCCCTCCGGCACCATGCAGAAAGCGATGGAGGAGCAGGCCGCAGCGGAACGTGCCCGGCGCGCCACAGTGACCCGTGCCGACGGCGACAAACAGGCCGCAATCCTGGAAGCGGAGGGGCGCCTGGAAGCCTCCAAGCGGGACGCGGAAGCCCAGGTGGTACTGGCCAACGCCAGCAAGAAGGCCATCGATCTGGTTACCGAAGCGATTGGCAATCAGGAACTGCCGGTGGTCTACCTGCTCGGGGAAAAATACGTCAAGTCGTTGGAAAATATTGCGAAATCAAGCAATGGGAAGAGCATTATTTTCCCCGCGGACCTGCCCTCTGCAATTAAGGGCATGATGGGACGATCCAACTGAGTGATCGCTACACCCGCGTATGACATCCGTCAGCGCGGGTTTGCGCCAACCCGTCACCTTGTACGCGTACCTAGGCTGATGCGATCACGTCAGACTGGAGCAATACTGAATGACCAATGTATGCGTTCCCACGCAGAGCGTGGGAACCAGGGGTCACTAATGAACCGTGAAACTTCAGCTTAAGGAACACCAGCCTCCTTTATCCGCTAGCTTCGTCTTTTTTTCACAGAAGCCTTCTTGGCTGGAGCTTTCTTGGCTGGAGCTTTCTTGGCTGGAGCTTTCTTGGCTGGAGCTTTCTTGGCTTGAGCTTTCTTGGCTGGAGCTTTCTTGGCTGGAGCTTTCTTGGCTGGAGCCTTCTTGGCCGGAGCCTTCTTTGCTGGTGCCTTCTTGGCTGGAGCTTTCTTGGCTGGAGCTTTCTTGGCTGGAGCCTTCTTGGCTGGAGCCTTCTTGGCCGGAGCGTTCTTGGCTGGAGCCTTCTTGGCTGGAGCCTTCTTGGCTGGAGCCTTCTTGGCCGGAGCCTTCTTGGCTGGAGCCTTCTTAGCTGGAGCCTTCTTAGCTGGAGCCTTCTTAGCTGGAGCCTTCTTAGCTGGAGCCTTTTTGGCTGGAGCCTTCTTGGCCGGAGCCTTCTTGGCCGGAGCCTTCTTGGCTGGAGCCTTCTTGGCTGGAGCCTTCTTGGCCGGAGCCTTCTTGGCTGGAGCCTTCTTGGCCGGAGCCTTCTTGGCTGGAGCCTTTTTGGCTGGAGCCTTCTTGGCCGGTTCCTTCTTGGCCGGTTCCTTCTTGGCCGGTGCTTTCTTGTCGGGTTCCTTCTTAACAGGTGCCTTTTTGACCGGGGCCGGCTTGGTCTCGGGCTTCTTGGCAGATGCGGCGGTTACTTCAGGCATCGCACTTTTTGATGCAGATTCAGACGAATTGCTGACTTGCGCGGTTTGAGAGTCCCCTGATTGGACAGACTCAGTAGCCCGGGGTCGTTTCATATGGGTCTCGATCGAAGCCAGAATGTGCTCGAATACTGTGTCCACGTCCCCATTGCCATCCACCCGCACCAGGCGATCGGTCTTCTGGTAATGGGTGATGAGGGGGGTGATCAGGTGATCAAAGACATGAATCCGGTTACTCACGGTCTCTTCGTTGTCGTCCGAGCGTTGATGCAACCGCCCCCCGCAGACATCACACACATCTTCGACGATCGGTGGATTCTGATAGGCGTTGTAGAGCACTCCGCAGGAGCGACAGGTCAGGCGTCCGACCAGGCGCTCCATCAGATTGTCAATTTCGATATCAATCAGCAGCACCAGGTCCAGAGGCTGATCGATCTCAACCAGGAGTTCATCCAGGGTCAAAGCCTGTAACAGGTTTCGCGGGAAACCCTCGAGGATGAAACCCTGCTTCGCATCAGTGTTCAGCAGATGCTCTCGCAGCAGGCCCAGGATCAGATCCTCTGTTACGGCCCTCCCCGCATCCTGCTGCGCCTGGGCCTCCAGACCGATCGGGTGCTGTTCGGAAATCGCGTGTTTGAGCAGTTCACCCGTCGCCACAGGGGCGAGTTTGAGGCGCTCGGCCAATAGCGCTGTCTGGGTCCGCTTCCCCGATCCCGGCGCCCCGAGTATCACGATACGCATACGAAAATGATCCTCACCTTGACAGTATTTATCCTAAAACCCCTTTATATACAGCACCCTACACATCGCATACGAGTCAAGACCCGGTTTGCCCGGCGCACCCGTTCAGGGGGTGGGGCGTGAGGACTGTTCACTTGAATTCTAATTCTTAATTAGGAAATTCCATGGCTGCATCCAAGTTTTGGATTAGCCGAAACTGGCACGCTTGTTTAAGCTAATCCAACAAATCCAGCAAAGTCAACGGGACTTTATCCAGCCCACAGCCCCGCAGGGACAGCAGGCAGGACCCCATGATCGCTGCACGCACCTGACCGGGACGATGATCCGACTCCTACCCGGAGAGCACCCTTGGCCGAACGGTTCTGCCGGGGGGTGGACCGACCGCCTGGGCCTGGACCTCGCAGGACTGGTTTGTACTTACCGGGTCGATTGGATTATTCTTCTCTGCCTCTCACAGCGAGTGAATGCTACAACCTCATGCCTGAAATTCCAGACATCACCGATTCCGAGCACTGGACAATCGAGACCACGCTGACCGAACGCTACGGCCATAAGGTGGAAATCCAGCTGGCTGACGCGGAGATCCGGCTCATGCCCTCCGACCGCGAACTCACCAGTTGCCCTGTGATCATCTGGGAAGACCAGGAAGGTTGCCATTTCATCATTTTCAAGACCGGTAGCCGCAAGTATCGCTGCCAGTTCTTCTACCGGGGCTATCAGCAGTACGGTACCGGTGTCCACGAATACGACGATCTCACCGAATGCGTGGTGTCGCTCCTGCAGGCGCAGGCCGATCACTCCGCAAAAGAGCGCGGAGATCTCTAAGAAAGTCTTATATCAGCCTATAAAACCATAATACGATCAATAACATACAGGGGATCAACTCAATGACAGCGAAAAATGCGTTCTATGCCCAGTCGGGTGGCGTCACCGCAGTTATCAACTCCTCCGCATGCGGAGTCATAGAAACCGCCCGCCAGCACCCGGACAAGATCGCCAATATCTATGCCGGTCGCAACGGCATCATCGGAGCCCTCACCGAGGATCTGATTGACACCAGCCAGGAATCCGCTGAGGACATTGCCGCCCTGAAGCACACCCCCTCCGGCGGTTTTGGCTCCTGCCGATTCAAACTGAAGAGCCTGGAGGACAACAAGCGCGAGTACGAGCGCCTGATCGAGGTCTTCAAGGCACATAACATCGGTTACTTCTTCTATAACGGTGGCGGCGATTCCGCGGACACCTGTTACAAGGTTTCACAGCTTTCCGAGAAGATGGGTTTTCCGGTTCAGGCGATCCATGTGCCCAAGACTGTGGACAACGACCTGCCGATCACTGACAACTGCCCGGGCTTTGGCTCGGTGGCCAAGTACATCGCGGTATCCACTATGGAGGCCTCTTACGACGTGCGCTCCATGGCGGCCACCTCCACCAAGATCTTCGTCATCGAGGTGATGGGTCGTCACGCCGGTTGGATTGCCGCCGCTGGCGCTCTGGTCGAGGACATGGGTATCCCGGTGGTCACCCTGTTCCCGGAAGTGGAGTTCGACCAGGAAAAATTCCTGGCCGCGGTTGACGCCAAGGTCAAAGAATTCGGCTACTGCACCATCGTGGTCTCTGAAGGCTGCCATTGGCCTGACGGCAAGTTCCTGGCCGAGCAGGGCACCCGCGACTCCTTCGGCCATGCCCAACTGGGCGGTGCTGCCCCCGTGGTCGCCAACATGATCAAGGATGCCCTGGGCTACAAGTTCCACTGGGCGGTGGCTGACTACCTGCAACGCGCGGCGCGTCACCTGGCCTCGGAATCCGACGTTGAGCAGGCCTATGCCCTGGGCAAGGCTGCCGTGGAGAAGGCCCTGGAAGGCAAGAACTCCATCATGCCGACGGTGGTACGCGAATCCTCCAGCCCCTACAAGTGGAGCATCGGCGAGGCTCCGCTGAGCGAGGTGGCCAACGTGGAGAAAATGATGCCGCTGGACTTCATCACCGAGGACGGCTACGGCATCACCGACAAGTGCAAGGAGTACCTCTACCCCCTGATCAAGGGTGAGGCCTACCCCCCCTACAATGACAATGGTTTGCCGGATTATGTCACTCTGAAAGGGGTCTCGGTTCCGAAAAAACTGGACGCTTTCGATCTCTAAATAACGACAACAGGGGCTGCTTTTCAGCCCCTTTTTTATGTTTTCACCCCAGGTCACTACTGTCTGGAAACAGACATTGGACGGGGCTGATCGAAGGTGAAAACCCGGGCAGTGAATTTTTTTATATCATCTCAGCGGAGGAAATCTTAGTGAACAACGAACTGATCTTTGCCCTGGCGTGTGCTGTTGCAGCCCTCGCCTATGGCTTCGTATCCGTCAAATGGATACTCGCCCAACCGGAAGGAAACGAAAAGATGCGAGAAATCGCCGGCGCCGTCCAGGAGGGCGCTAAGGCGTATCTCAACCGCCAGTACACCACCATCGGCATCGTCGGTGTGATCCTGTTTGCCGCGCTCTGGTACTTCCTCGAGTCCCCTGCCACCGCAATTGGCTTCGCTATCGGCGCCGTGTTCTCCGGAGCGGCCGGTTATATAGGTATGAACATCTCGGTACGCTCCAACCTGCGCACCGCGGAAGCCGCCAACAAGGGCATCAACGCAGCCTTGCAGATCGCCTTCCGTGGCGGCGCCATCACCGGCCTGCTGGTGGTGGGCCTGGGCCTGCTCGGGGTGGCCGGCTACTATGCCATCCTGGTCTACATGGGTGTCGAGGATCCGCTTCATCCCCTGGTCGGTCTGGCCTTCGGCGGCTCCCTGATCTCCATCTTCGCCCGTCTTGGCGGCGGCATCTTCACCAAGGGTGCTGACGTGGGCGCGGACATCGTGGGCAAGGTCGAGGCGGGCATCCCCGAGGACGACCCCCGCAACCCAGCGGTTATCGCGGACAACGTGGGTGACAATGTGGGCGACTGTGCCGGTATGGCTGCGGACCTGTTCGAGACCTACGCGGTCACCGTGGTCGCCACCATGCTGCTGGGTGGTCTGCTCATGGCCGGCAACACCACTGCCGTGCTCTATCCTCTGGTCCTGGGCGGTGTCTCCATCATCGCCTCGGTCATCGGCACCTATTTCGTCAAGGCCAAGGACACCGACACCAACGTGATGCCGGCTCTCTACAAGGGTCTGATCGTCGCCGGCGTGCTCGCTGCCGTGGCGTTCTACTTTGTCACCGACTACATGGTCGTGGGCATGGAAGGGTTCAACACCATGCAGCTGTTCGGCTCTGCCATGATCGGCCTGGTGCTGACCGCCGCGATGGTGGTGATCACCGAGTACTACACCTCCACCGAGTACTCCCCGGTACGCCATATCGCGGAAGCCTCCACCACCGGTGACGGCACCAACGTGATCGCCGGACTGGGCATCTCCATGAAGGCCACCGCGGCCCCGGTGCTTGCCGTGTGTGCCGCCATCTGGGGTGCCTACGACCTGGCCGGCCTGTACGGCATTGCCATCGCCGCGACGTCGATGCTCTCCATGACCGGCATCATCGTGGCCCTGGACGCCTACGGTCCGATCACCGACAACGCCGGTGGTATTGCCGAAATGGCAGAACTGGATGAGAAGATCCGCAACATCACCGATCCGCTGGACGCAGTGGGCAACACCACCAAAGCGGTCACCAAGGGTTATGCCATCGGTTCCGCCGGTCTCGCTGCCCTGGTGCTGTTCGCCGACTTCACCAGCACCCTGGAACATGCGGGTAAGACCATCGTGTTTGAACTCTCCGATCCAGCGGTGCTGATCGGCCTGTTCATCGGCGGTCTGGTGCCTTACCTGTTCGGTTCCATGGCCATGGAGGCCGTTGGTCGTGCCGCGGGCGGTATCGTCAACGAGGTACGTCGTCAGTTCCGTGAGAAACCGGGCATCATGGACTACAGCGAAAAGCCGGACTACGGCAAGGCTGTGGACATGCTGACCAAGGCGGCGATCAAGGAAATGATCATCCCCTCCCTGCTGCCGGTCCTGATGCCCATTGTCGTGGCCCTCGGTATCGGTGCACTGATGGGCGGAGACTCGGGTGCGAAGGCCCTCGGCGGTCTGCTGATCGGTACCATCGTCACCGGTCTGTTCGTGGCAATCTCCATGACCACCGGTGGTGGCGCCTGGGACAACGCGAAGAAATACATCGAGGACGGCAACCACGGCGGTAAGGGTTCTGACGCGCATAAGGCGGCGGTCACCGGTGATACCGTTGGCGACCCCTACAAGGACACCGCGGGTCCTGCGGTCAACCCGTTGATCAAAATCATCAACATCGTGGCACTGCTGATCGTGCCGCTGCTCTGATCCAGAGGTTCGGGCAGATCTGCAAGGGGGGCTTCGGCCCCCCTTTTTTTGGGCCTCCCGTAGCCCGGATGATGCGTCGCGGAATCCGGGATGGTCAATCACAGGGGGTTTCCCGGGTTACGCTGCGCTCCACCCGGGCTACTGATCCGGCCAATTTTCTGATTCCTGGTTACACCAGCCAAAATCTCCCTACATAGACCAGGGTATTTAAAGCCGTGCTGGACACCCGTGACGGTTATCCGTACCCTTCTTCAATTCACCGATTCCGCCCACCTTCGGGCGCTCACGAAGATCTTCTCAAGGCAAGTCAATGAACCTAGACCGTGTCTCCTCGGGACAGAAAATTCCCGATGAAATCAATGTCATTATCGAAATTCCGGCCAACGCCGACCCTGTCAAATATGAAGTCGACAAGGAAACCGGGGCGATGTTTGTCGACCGCATCCTGCGCACCGCGATGCACTATCCGGCCAATTACGGGTACATTCCACACACCCTGTCGGATGACGGTGACCCCTGTGATGTAATGGTCCCCACAGCTTTTCCCCTCATTCCGGGTTCTGTGATCCGCTGTCGTCCGGTGGCGGTACTCAAGATGACGGATGAGTCCGGCGACGATGCCAAGGTCGTGGCCGTCCCGGTGGACAAGATCACCAACCGCTGGTCGCATGTGAAATCCCTCGAGGACATGCCCAGCGAACTGATGGAGCGGATCGCCCACTTCTTCGAGCACTACAAGGACCTCGACGAAGGCAAATGGGTCCGGGTACAGGGTTGGGACGACGTGGACGCCGCCAAGCGTGAAATCAGCAACTCCGTAAAGATGTATCAGGAGGCTCCGGAAAAGCCCCACTTCTGATTGGAAGCGTGGCCGGCCGGTGTTTTGGGCTCAGGCATGAAAGTTTGCATTGTTTCGGACAGTCACGATCACATCTCCCTGCTCGATGCCGCGGTTGCCACGGCCCGGGACGATGGCGCGGAGGCCGTCCTTCATTGCGGGGACGTGGTCGCACCGAGCACCCTTCACTGCCTGGAGCAGTACGGCCTGCCCGTTCATGTGATTCACGGCAACAACAGCGGCGATCTCTACACCCTGGCGCGGCTGGCCGGTAACGCGGACAACCACATCCACTATCACGGCATGGATGCGGGTATCGAACTGGCCGGGCGCAAGATCTTCCTAGTGCACTATCCGCACTATGCCCGGGCCATGGCGGCCACCGGCGACTGGGATCTGGTCTGCTGTGGCCACAGCCACAAACTCGGCTTCGAGCAATTGCAGAATATCCGCGGCGGCATGACCCATCTGGTCAATCCCGGAACCATTGGCGGTGTCGGCAAGGCGAAGGCCACCTATGTGCTCGCGGATCTTGAGAACATGACTTTCGAAGCTCGGGAAGTTTCCAAACGCATCGAACACGAAGCGGGCTATTGATGGCTGATTTCACCCACTTCAATGCCTCCGGTGAAGCCCATATGGTGGACGTGGGCGACAAATCCCCGACCAAGCGACTGGCCATTGCGGAAGGGCGCATCCGTCTCCAGCCTGAAACCCTGGAGATGATTCTCCAGGGCCAGCACAAGAAGGGTGATGTATTGGGTGTGGCACGCATCGCCGGCATCATGGCGGCAAAAAAAACGGCTGACCTGATACCGCTTTGTCACCCCCTGGCTCTCACCCGCGTAAGCATCGATCTGACACCGGATCCGGAACACGCCAGCATCCACTGTATCAGCCAGGTAGAAACCCTGGGACCAACCGGGGTGGAGATGGAAGCCCTGTGCGCCGTCCAGATCACCCTGTTGACCATCTATGACATGTGCAAGGCGGTGGACCGGGGCATGACCTTTACGGATATCGGATTACGCAAAAAGAGCGGGGGACAATCCGGCACCTGGGAATCGAACAATTAAAGAAAAACCCACCTCGGCCGTTTAGTATTGTGCAGGCACGTGAACCCTGTCACAATATCGTATGGCGGCCTTGACAATAACTGTAAACATATCACGCAGTTAAGGATGCAAAATGGGTAAGTTCGTAGAATGGACCGACGCACTCAGCGTCGGCATTGAAGAAATTGACGAGCAGCATAAGGTGCTGGTTGATCTTGTGAACAAAATGCACGAGGCGATACACCAGCGTCATGGCAGTGATGTGGTCAAGGGTATTCTCAAAGACCTCGCCGAATACACCCGCATTCATTTCGCTGTTGAAGAGAGCCTGATGCGCATCCTCAACTACCCGGGCTATGAGGATCACAAAGAGATCCATGAGGAACTGCTCGAGTCTGTTACGGAACTCCAGGAGAAGGTTGCCACGGGTAAAACATCCATCGGTTTCGAACTGATGCACTTCCTCAAGACCTGGCTGACCAAACACATCATGGAAGAGGACATGCAGTACAGCGGCTTTTTCCTCAAGGCCGGCGCACAACCGAAACTGGGCAAAAAAGGCTGGATCCAGCGCCTCTGGGGCAGTTGATCCCAGGTTCATTTCGCGTTCGCCGATCAGCTTCCCGCTCTGTTAGAATTACCGGATCATCCCGGTGCAAAATACCTGTGCTTCAAGGTCATGCTCCGTCCGGCGTGTCGTCGGAATTTGGAATTTCATGCCCGATCAGGAATACCATGAACCCCTTCTATCATCGTGCACAGTTTCTCAAGAGTGCTGCCCGGCTCTCCCAGTCCCCGGACGACCAGGGGTTCGAAGTTGCATTTGCGGGCCGCTCCAACGCCGGTAAATCCAGCGCACTGAATGTGCTGTGCAATCAAAAGAGCCTGGCGCGTACCAGTAAGACACCCGGGCGTACCCAGCTGCTGAATTTCTTTTCCCTGGATGACGACCGACGTCTCGTGGATCTGCCCGGATATGGCTATGCGAAAGTTGCGGAAGCGGTAAAAAAACAGTGGCAGGAGAGTCTTGCGGAATACATCGCCCATCGTGGATGCCTGAAGGGCCTGATTCTGCTGATGGATATCCGCCATCCCCTCACCGACTATGACCTGCAGATGCTGCAGTGGAATACTCACCAGGGTCTGCCAACCCACATTCTGCTCACCAAGGCCGACAAGTTGAAGAGCGGTGCCGCCAAAAACACCCTGTTGAAGGTCAAACGGTCCTTGAGCGACCATCCGGAAATCACCGCCCAGTGCTTCTCATCCCTGAAGAAGACCGGTATCGACGAGTGTCATCGGGTCCTGGATATCTGGTTTGAACTGGAACAGCAGGGCTGAGCCCGCAGATTTCATCCAACGCGACCGTTGAGGCTGAATTCAGTGCAAAAAAAGAAGGCCCTGTCAGCCTAAGGGGAGAGACTGACAGGGCCGGATCTTCCCGGATGGGGTGACCGGGAAGGTAGGGTCGCAAAGGGAGGAAACGCGACCCGTGCCGTACGACTTACAGACTCATAGACCGGGGTAGACGGAAAAAAGTTCCTGGATTCGCAGACGTCGTGATATTTTTTTTCACCACGCGCCCCGATAAAATCACCAACCCACTGATATAAAAGAAATAACCCAGTAAACCGCAGGACATGCATGGGTTCTGTTTTATTCAGGATATGAGATCCAGCATGGGGAGATTGCTCGGCATATCGGGGCGATTTTCAGTGCGCTTCGTCCCAGTTGTTTCCGACTCCGACATCCACCAGCAGTGGCACCTTGAGTGTCACGGCCCCCTCCATGAGCCGATGCAGCTGTTGCGCTGCCGCCTCGACGTAGGGTTCATCGACTTCCAGCACCAGTTCGTCATGCACCTGCATCAGCAGGTGTACCGGCGGGCGCTCTGAGCCGATCCATTGGTCCACCGCAATCATGGCCATTTTGATGATGTCAGCGGCAGTACCCTGCATGGGCGCATTGATCGCGGTCCGTTCCGCAGCACTGCGGCGCTGATGATTGCGTGCATTGATCTCCGGAAGATAGAGCCGACGTCCGAACAGGGTCTCCACGTAACCCTGCTCATGGGCCTGGGCACGGATGCGATCCATGAATTCAGCAACCCCGGGATAACGCTCGAAGTAGCGGTCGACATATTCCTGGGCCGCCTTGCGGTCGATACCCAGCTGACGGCCCAATCCGAACGCCGACATACCGTATATCAGGCCGAAATTGATTGCCTTCGCGGAGCGCCGCTGGTCACTGCTGACCTGGTCGAGTGCCACACCGAACACCTCTGATGCGGTGGCGCTGTGGATATCCTGACCCTCGGCAAAGGCCTTCAGCAATCCGGCATCCCCGGACAGGTGGGCCATGATGCGTAATTCAATCTGGGAATAGTCAGCCGCCAGCATCTTCCAGCCTTTCTGCGGAATGAACGCCTGACGGATCCGTCGTCCCTCCTCGCTGCGTACCGGTATGTTCTGCAGATTGGGGTCGGTGGAGGAGAGTCGTCCGGTGGCCGCAACCGCCTGATGATAGGAGGTGTGTACCCGGCCGGTCTCTGCGTTCACCATCTCCGGGAGCTTGTCCGTGTAGGTGGATTTGAGTTTTGCCAGTCCCCGGTGCTCCAGGATCACCGCCGGCAGTTCATGGCCCTGTTCCGCCAGCTCCACCAGCACCGACTCCGCAGTGGAGGGGGCGCCCTTGGGTGTTTTGCTCACCACCGGCAGGTTCAGCTCGTTAAAAAAAACTTCACCGATCTGCTTCGGGGATCCCAGGTTGAAGTGATGCCCCGCCAGCTTGTAGGCCTTCTGTTCCAGATCATGCAGCTGCCGGGCAAATGCCCCGCTCTGCCGGCGCAGCATCTCGCAGTCGATGCTCACCCCGTTACGCTCAATACGGGACAGGACCGGGATCAACGCCACCTCGGTTTCGCTGAACAATTTAGTCAGTGATTGCTCACTTTCGAGCTGTGGCCAGAGTTTTTCGTGTAACCTCAGCGTGATATCGGCATCTTCAGCCGCATAGGGAGCCGCTTCCTCAAGCGCGATCTGGTTGAAGGTGAGCTGTTTCTTGCCCTTACCGGCGATATCCTCGAAATGGATGGTGGTATGGCCCAGGTACTTCTCCGCCAGGGAATCCATGTCGTGACGGGTAGCGGTGGAATCCAGCACATAGGACTCGAGCATGGTGTCATAGGCGATACCCTGGAGCTCTATGCCGTATCTGGCCAGCACGCTCATATCGTATTTGAGATTCTGCCCGAGCTTGGCCTGCCGGGGATCTTCGAGCAGTGGTTTCATTTTTTGCAGGACCCAGTCCCGGGAAAGCTGCTCGGGGGCACCGGGATAATCATGCCCCACGGGCACATAGGCCGCCTCGCCCGCCTGCACGGCAAAAGAGAGGCCCACCAGTTCCGCTGTCATGTAATCCAGACTCGTGGTTTCCGTATCCACCGCAAACAGGCGGCTCTCACGCAGCCGCATGAGCCAGGCCTCGAAGGCCTCTTCGGTGAGTACGGTCTGGTACTCCGTCTTCTCCCGGGCAGGAGGCGCCGTTTGTGTCGCGACGGTATGCTCAGCCTGCTCCAGACTGGCCAGCAGGCGGCTCGATTCCATGCGCTGAAAGTGCGCGCGTAGACGCGCCTCATCGGCTTCGCCAACCCGGTAGTCGATCGGACCATGTTCCAGTTCGACATCGAGCTTGATGGTTGCCAGCTGCCGCGACAGGGGCAACTGGTCGAGACTGGCCCGCAGGCTCTCGCCGATCTTTCCGCCGATCTCGTCCGCGTGAGCGATCAGGTTATCCAGGGTATCGTAGGCATCCAGCCACTTTGCGGCGGTTTTTGGACCGCATTTCGGAACCCCGGGAATGTTGTCGGAACTATCACCGACCAAGGCCAGAAAATCGATGATCTGATCCGGCCTGACCGCGAATTTCTCCATCACCCCCTGCTCATCCATGCGCGTCTCCGACATGGTGTTCACCAGTGTGATGCTCGGATTGACAAGCTGCGCCATGTCTTTGTCACCGGTGGAAATCACCGTTTGCAACTGCTGATCCGCCGCCTGCACCGCGAGGGTTCCGATCACGTCATCCGCTTCCACTCCCGGCACCATCACCAGGGGCAGACCCATTGCTCGAATGATCTCATGCAGGGGTTCGATCTGACTGCGCAGATCCTCCGGCATGGGTGGCCGGTTGGCCTTGTATTCCGGGTAGAGCTCATTGCGAAAACTGCCCCCGGGCGCATCGAAAACCACCGCCATGTGAGTGGGTTGATAATCCTGCATCAAGCGGCGCAGCATATTGATCACCCCAACGATGGCGCCAGTGGGTTCACCCTGGGAATTGCTCAGATCCGGCAGCGCATGGTAGGCCCGGAACAGGTAGGAGGAACCATCGACCAGGATGAAGGGGGGCTTATCGCTCATAAGTGACTGGGCTCGGGTGTGGGTATGCGGATGTGTGGGGTGTAAATCCGCATAGTTTACTGTAGCACCTGGCCCCTGTCCCGCCCCCGCCAGGAGGACTCCGGACAGAAACAGGTCTCTCTACAAATACCCAACCTTTTTTCTTGGTCTTTTTTTGGATCTGATCTACATTTGAAACATGGGCGTTTGTTTGTACCCATGAATCCACCACGTTCAGCACTGTCCCAACCGGACTTGAGCCATCCTCCCATGAGGATTGGGCAACCCCGGAATCGTTGCCGGTTTAACGGCAGGCTGACATGGGAAGAACTACAAAAAAACACAACCATCACCACTGGAGAATGACTATGTCTGAAATGCCCGAGATGAATCCAATGGCTGTGGAAAACAGCAATATTCCGGATGATTTCAATGACTGGACCGAAGAGCAGGCCATCCAACTGGCCAAGGAAGAAAATATCGATCTGACCGATGCCCACTGGGAGGTGATCCACTTCCTGCGCCATCACTGCGAGCAGAACGGGGCCACCTGCAGTGCACGCCTGGTCCTCAAGGCGATGACCAACCAGGTCAAAGAGCGGGGCGGTAAGAAATATCTGTATTCCCTGTTTCCCAGGGGACCGGTGGTTCAGGCCTGCAAGATTGCGGGTATCCCCCTGCCGCCTTACTCACTGGATCTCTCCTTCGGCAGCGTTCACTGAAGGCACTGCCCTCAATCCAACACACCACCGATTCCGGCCCGGGACGTCATGACGTCGTCCCGAGGCGGGTTGGTGCGCTCAAGTCTAAGGGATCAACGGCACCATTTGTCCACATCCGCCTTGAGCTTCTGCATGTGACGTTGTCGTGACGCCTCGTCGAGGTACTGGCGCTGACCATCCTTCCTGAAACTGTAGATGCCGCTCGCCTGACTGTGTGACTGGTAGCGGTCTTTGGCCAGGATACAGTTACGCTTGCGTTTTTCACGATCCTCCTGCTGCTCCTGCCGCTCCTGACGTTTCTTCTCCCGGTCTTCCTGATAGACCTCGAGCATACGCCGGGTTCTCTCTTCACGCGCCCCATCACCCGTAGCGGGCGCAGCATTCGCAGCAGGGGTTTTGATCGGTACTTCACGTGCGCTTTCCGCAACCGGACGGTCACTGAAGTGGACCTGCCCCTGTGCGTCTGTCCACTGGTAGACCGCCGCGACAGTCAAACCCGGGACAATCATCAGGGCGATCAGTGTCGCGGTGGCGAAGGATGCTTTGAGTGAGCAACAATCCATAGTCATATCCTCAATGATCAAACATCAAGCAGGTGCTGAATTCGATGATAAGGGACATCTCCATGCGACGGACAACCTTTTTTCTCTGTGCTGGGGGCTGGAGCAGTGCATGGATTGCGTGTGGAAAATCCCGCGGCATCATCCCATAAACCGCGGCATCACGAACGCAACTGGTTATTTCGTTCCTTTCTTATAGACTCGCAATATCGGTGCGATGGGTGCCAGAAAGAGGTACTTCAACGCGGTTGGAATACTTTCCCGTCGCAGCAAAAGCAGCCCAGCGTAGTACATTGCTTTGGAAACACCGCCATACCAGAACTCGTGATAGGCAATATGCAGATACTCATCGGTCAGCCTCTGTTCGAGTATCTGGGTTTCACTCTGATGTGTGAGTGTCTGCTTGAGTGAATGTATCGCATCGATTTTGGGTGTGAACATCTCCCGGGGTTCTATGTAACTGTTCGAGTCATGCCTGCGCAATCTGGCAAGCGGGGCATTTACATAGCCCGCCTTGCGGATCTTCGCATACAACTCCATGATGAAGATGTAGTCCTCACACAGTTTCACACCAGGGGGAAAACGCAACCCGCCCAGACTTTCGCGCCTGATCAGCAGGGTGGAAACCCAGCTGGCAAGAAAATCCGTATTCCCCAGAGATTCGAACGGCTTGTCGTCAATGATATAGGCCATTCCATCCAGACAGGCAGTCTTGCGCATCTTTTCCAGCTCTGGCACGAAGGCGAACTGGCTTTTCGGCAGATCGCCCTCCGAGGAAAACCGCTTCAAATCCGAGAACACCAAATCCAGTTCAGGATCCTCCTCGAACAGTTTCAGCTGCATTTCAAGCTTGTTCTCAATCCAGATATCGTCGGCATCGAGAAAGGCAATGAAATCCCCCGAGGCCATCTCGATGCCCGTATTTCGTGCGACACTCGCACCACTGGTATCAATTCGCACGTACTGAAATCGTGGATCCTGTATGCTCTTGGCGATTTCCGATGTGTTGTCCGTCGAGCCATCGTCAACCAGAATCAATTCCAGATTATCGTGTGACTGGCTGAGTACACTCCCAACCGAATCCGGAATATAGACCGCATAATTGAGGCAGGGCACGATCACGCTGACCTTCACGGGCAAGCCTCCAACCGCGCAATCAGGACTAATGGATCGAACATCCGATCTATTCCTGTTACGCACATACTGGATACACTCCTGGAATCGAAAAAACTGAGCCGTTCAGGTGTTGAGTGCGCCAGAGCGTCCATCGCCCCCTGGCGATATGACATAAGTCGTTGATTTAAATAATAACGCAAATGGAATAGCGCACTGTGGCAGCACCGCAAACCTAAACTTGGAATTACCGATTGTCAATCAGTGTAGCGGCACAGTGGCGCCATGGCTAAAGAGCATTCAATAACCGATTAACCACCGCTCACGGAATTTCGCCCTGACTCCTGGTAAGGGCTAGGTATTTTCTCATTTCATTATGAAGATCAGGTGCTTGATCTACTGTTACAGGCCTTGGTTGCAGAATCTCCAGGCAATAAAAAAGGGCGCCGAAGCGCCCTCAAATGTAGTCATCCCATCAATATGAGATCAGAGTCCGGAACCCCGGCTGCCGGTGAACTCCGGATAAGCTTCCAGGCCACACTCGCCGAGATCGACGCCTTCGTACTCCTCTTCTTCGCTGACACGGATACCCATGACGACCTTGAGAATCAACCAGACGATGAAGCTGGCGATGAAGGTCCATGCGAAGATCACACCCAAACCGAGGAACTGCGCACCAAAGCTGGCATCCGTATTTGAGAACGGTACCGCGATCAGGCCCCACATGCCCACAACACCGTGGACCGAGATTGCACCGACCGGATCGTCGATTTTGATCTTATCCATGGTGATGATGGCGAAGACCACCAGAATGCCACCGATCGCACCAACGATCGTTGCCCACAGGGGGGTTGGAGCCAGAGGCTCTGCAGTAATCGCGACCAGACCGGCCAGGGCACCGTTGAGGGCCATGGTCAGATCCGCTTTACCGAACAGGGCGCGGGCGGTGATCAGACCGGCGACCACACCACCGGCGGCAGCGGCGTTCGTGTTGACGAACACGGCAGCCACGGCGTTGGCTTCGTCGATGTTGGAAACCACCAGCTCGGAACCGCCGTTGAAGCCGAACCAGCCCAGCCACAGGATGAAGGTACCCAGGGTGGCCAGCGGCATGTTGGCGCCAGGAATGGCGTTGACCCGACCGTCAGCAGTGTATTTGCCCTTGCGAGCACCCAGCAAGAGCACACCGGCCAGAGCCGCGGAGGCACCACACAGATGCACCACACCGGAACCGGCGAAGTCATTGAAGCCGGCCGCATCCAGGAAGCCACCGCCCCACTTCCAGTAACCCTGGAGCGGATAGATGACACCGGTCATGACTACGGCGAAGACCAGGAAGGCCCAGAGTTTCATACGCTCAGCCACGGCACCGGAGACGATGGACATGGCGGTAGCGACGAACACCACCTGGAAGAAGAAGTCGGACATACCGGAATAGTAGACGTCGCCATTGCTGGCCAGCACATCTTCTACCGAATTGTCGCCACCAAACATGAAGCTCAGATCCAGCGCAGGGATATAACCGTTGCCGTCACCGGGATACATGATGTTGTAGCCCATCAGCATGTACATGATACAGGCGATGGCGAACAGCGCGATGTTCTTGGTGAGAATTTCAGCTGTATTCTTGGCACGAACCAAGCCAGCCTCGAGCATGGCGAAACCTGCCGCCATCCACATTACGAGTGCGCCGGACACCAGAAAATAGAAGGTGTCCAGAGCGTAACTAAGTTGTGTAATCGCTTCCACGATACTCTCCAGATTGATTTGCCAGACGGTTACAAAGCTTCAGAACCGGTTTCGCCGGTACGCACACGGACTACCTGTTCCAGCGGAGTGACAAAGATCTTGCCATCGCCAATCTTGCCGGTTTTGGCTGAGTTGGAGATCGCTTCGACCACTTGATCCACAATGCCGTCATCCACCGCGATCTCAACCTTGATCTTGGGCAGAAAGTCGACCACGTATTCAGCACCGCGATAGAGTTCGGTGTGGCCCTTCTGGCGACCGAAGCCTTTCACTTCCGTCACCGTGATACCGGCCACTCCGACATCCGACAGTGCTTCTCGGACATCATCAAGCTTGAAGGGCTTGATGATTGCAGAAATCATTTTCATTCTGTTACTCCTCAGTTGTATGGTCCGCCCGGAGGCGGACTTGAATTTTGGTCAGTGCCACAGAGTTACTTAGAACTCTTTTGACCAGGAGACGAAGAAGCGCATGTCGGAATCTTCACCCGCGGCATCGGTATCATCCAGATCGGTATCCGACAGGCTGAAGGTTACGTCGCCGAAGTCACCTGCGGATTTACCCAGGTCGATCTGATAGTGGGTGTAGCTGTCGAAATCGTCATCACCGTTGCCATCGGGATCAACGTAGCCAACGGTCAGGCCGATAGAGAAATCTTCAGGCAGGTCAAAGCTGGCGCCGACGTAGTAGTAGCGATCCTCTTCGACCACTTCAACCGCATCTTCTGCAGTCAGGGCGTAGGAGATACCGGCGCTCAGGAACTTCCAGCTGACGTTTGCGTAGAGTTCCGAGAAATCGGAATCCGCATCGCTGGAGTAGGAGTAATAAATCAAGCCGACATCGTAGCCAAAATCAGCCAGCTCACCCGCGAAACCACCGTACAGGTCCAACTCGTAATCATCCCAAGCCTGAGCGATCCAGGTACCCGCATAGAGACCGGAGCCGTGAGAGTAGTCAATACCACCGGAGAAGGAGGTACCGTTGCCGGACTGGGTCAGACCACGCCATACATAGTTACTGGTAACGCCGATGTTGGTGCTGATTTCGGCGGCGGCGATGGATGACAACCCCAGCATTGCAACACCACAGGCCAGAGCGAGTTTGTTCATCTTCATGGTTACATTTCCTCTAAATATATCAGTCAGTCGAAAAATCTATTTTTTGTTTCAGCTCTCCAGTCGATTGAGCCGAATGTACGGTTTGGATAATCAGACTTCATGCCAACACTCATAAGGCATTGATAATTGATGTAAAATTTAAAAATAGTGGGATCTTTCGGATATCGGTGATTTTTTCTGTGCCTTATTTGGAGACACGTTTTGCACCTTTGCACCAGTTCTGTGCACCGAAATGGTGCGAATTTTAGAAAACGAGGTCTGCGTCACAGGTCTTTGTGATCGACACGACAGTTCAACGAACTGTCGCATTATTGCGACATCTGGCGTCAGTCACCCGACCCTGGACAAGCCGCGCCACTCTGGCTATTGTCTGCCCATGATTGACACGAAACTGATTGACGAACTGACGGAACGGCTCTCGAACTCACTACCCAGCGGCATCCAGGCCCTCCAGGGTGATGTCCGCAAGACTCTGAGAGCCGGACTTGAAGCCGGGCTTTCGAAGCTGGATCTGGTGACCCGGGAAGAGTTCGAAGTGCAGACGGCTGTGTTATCCCGCACCAGAGAGAAGCTGGAACGGCTCGAACAGCGCCTCAAGACGCTGGAATCGCAACAACCCTGAGCGGTCGATTCTGGAACCCTGAGCACCCAATCCGCAGTACTGACGCATCCCTCTGCACCATAGCTTGCCAAACGACGACAAGGATCAGCCGTCACAACCAACGACCAGGGAAGGAACCCATGTCACTTGCCATCCTCTATTCCCGGGCCCAGGCGGGCATCCACGCCCCTTTGGTCACTGTTGAAGTTCATCTGGCCAACGGTCTGCCCGCCCTGTCCATCGTTGGTCTGCCAGAACTCGCAGTGCGTGAAAGCAAAGATCGGGTCCGCGGTGCGCTGATCAACAGTCACTTCGATTTCCCGGCACGCCGCATCACCATCAACCTTGCCCCTGCAGACCTGCCCAAAGAGGGTGGGCGTTTCGACCTGCCAATTGCCCTGGGGATACTCGCGGCGTCAGGACAGCTATCCAAGGAGTGCCTGCAGAATTATGAATTTTTCGGTGAACTGGCCCTGTCAGGAGAGCTGCGGCCAGTGACCGGGGTGTTGCCTGCGGCCCTGGCGTGTAAGGAAGCCGCCCGCACCCTGCTGCTGCCACAAACCAATCAGGATGAAGCGCTTCTGGTCAGCCAGCTGGAGTGTTTCGCAGCGGATCATCTGCTCGCTGTGTGTGCCCATCTCAACGGTGTCGAGCCGTTACAGTTGCAGGGTGTGTCGCATACCGGAGAGGTCGAGGCAAAGGTGCCGGATATGAAGGATGTGATGGGTCAGCCCCAGGCCCGCAGGGCCCTTGAGGTGTGCGCCGCAGGCAGCCATTCGTTGCTCTACATCGGCCCCCCGGGGACCGGTAAATCGATGCTGGCTTCACGACTGCCCGGCATTCTGCCGTCGATGACGGAACAGGAGGCGTTGGAGAGCGCCGCGATCCGATCCGTCTCGAGCAACACCCCCATAGCCGTTAGCAACTGGCGGCAGCGTCCGTTTCGCGCACCCCATCATACGGCTTCGGCGGTGGCGCTGGTGGGCGGAGGCAGTCACCCGAAGCCCGGTGAGATATCCCTGGCCCATCATGGGGTGCTGTTTCTCGACGAACTTCCCGAGTTTGATCGGCGCGTGCTGGAGGTGCTGCGTGAACCGCTGGAGAACGGCCACATCACCATTTCGCGGGCCAATCAGCAGGTGGACTACCCGGCAAAATTTCAACTCATCGCGGCCATGAACCCCTGTCCCTGCGGTCATCTGGGGGATGGCAGCACCCGCTGCCAGTGCACCCTGGAACAGATCCGTCGCTACCGCAGCCGCATTTCGGGGCCGCTACTGGATCGGATTGATCTGCATGTGGAAGTACCCCGGCAACCGATCCAGCTTGGCGCCACAAAACCACGCACCCCGCAGGAATGCAGCGCTCAGATCCGGCAACGGGTGACGGCTGCCCGGGAGCGGCAACTGCAACGACAGGGAAAGACCAATCAGGCACTGGCGGGTGAGGAGATCGATCAACACAGTCCATTGGACGATGCCGGCAGTGACCTGTTACAGCGGGCCATCGAACAACTCGGTCTATCCCTGCGGGCCTATCACCGGATCGTCAAAGTCGCCCGCACCATTGCGGATCTGGAAGCCAGCGATGC
>JBEVWC010000009.1:0-34024 GCA_040506775.1 Candidatus Thiodiazotropha sp. | reverse complement strand
TTGCCTGATATTCGTGAAGATTCATGTCTCCGCCTCGGTGCTGAGCAGGAATGCGTGGGTGATTATGATTGTATAAGCTGAAATTATGGACAATCTGCCTCACGATTTATAGTGCTCTGCACAAAAAATTCGCTTCGTGTTGTACCTGTATCTAGATATTTGATTAGTACACTAATTAATTATCGTTTCAGGGTCTCTGTAAGAGAAAACGATAATTATGGAAACATGCTGAATATAGGCATTAAAAGTTGTATTAATGCGGCTAAATTTATCGAAAATCCAATAATTGTCTAATTTCTGTAATATGTTTGTTTTTTGCTGATTGGTTCGGGATTTGTTAGGGTTTGCATCCCGTTGCCCTTCCTGTTCATGCCAGGCGAGCGCTGAACGGGTCAATTTAAGGCCGTCACCGACCGTTGAGTGGAAGCTCCGGCGAGTGTGCCCCACCCTTCAAATACTAATGAAAGACGATCAATTGAGCGCCGCGACGGCTTCAACCCGGCATACGGTTTGTATCCCGTGCGCAAATCCAATGGTTAGATGTTCTGTCTGCGTGCGCTGGGGTTGTCTTTATTTCCATGGAGAAATACATGCCACCTCAAACATCCGTGTCTCGATCGAATTTCCACAGTGTCACGCTCTCGAAATCACCACAGCCGTTCCGAGTCTATACCGCGAGGGATCTGCGGAATATTCCACAGCTGCAGCAATTGCCGGAGGCCACCCGCTTTGAGATGCAGGTGGTGGCTTCAGTGCTACCGTTCCGGGTTAACGACTACGTGGTGCGGGAGCTTATCGATTGGAGACAAGTCCCCGAGGATCCACTGTTTCAACTCACTTTCCCGCAAAAGGGGATGCTCTCCGAGACGCACTACAATCGCATGGCAATGGCGTTGCGATCCGGCCTGGACGATGCGGGACTGCGTCATGTTGCCCAGGATATCCGCGCCAGTCTCAATCCGCATCCTGCGGGGCAACTGGGTAAAAACATGCCCAGTGACGCTAAGGGCAATCCTTTGAGCGGGATCCAGCATAAATACCGGGAGACCGTGCTGTTCTTTCCGAGTCAGGGGCAGACCTGCCACAGCTATTGCAGCTTCTGTTTTCGCTGGGCCCAGTTTGTGGGAGACAAATCTCTGCGTATGTCGAGTACCGAGGTGGAGCGACTGTATGACTATCTGCGAAGCCATGATGAGGTCACTGATCTGTTAGTCACGGGTGGGGATCCGATGGTGATGAAGAGTCGTCAGCTCAGGCGCTACCTGGAGCCGTTGCTGCAACCGGAATTCGCCCATGTGCAGACTCTGCGTATCGGTACCAAGGCCCTGACATTCTGGCCTCAGCGCTTTATCGCTGATGAGGATTCAGAAGAGTTGATTGATCTGTTCCGGCAGTTGGTTCGGGCTGGGAAGCATGTGGCGATCATGGCGCACTACAACCATTGGCGTGAACTGCAGACGGACATCGCTCGGGCCGCGGTGCACCGTTTGAGAGCGACGGGTGTGGAGATTCGCAGTCAGGGTCCGCTGCTGGCGCATATTAATGATGATGCTCGGGATTGGGCGCGCCTGTGGGAGGAACAGATTAGACACGGGATTGTGCCCTACTACTTTTTTGTCGAGCGGGATACCGGCGCGAGAAATTATTTCGAGGTGCCCCTGGTGAGAGCCTGGGAGATCTATCGCGACGCTGTTCAGCAGGTGTCGGGTCTGGGACGCACCGCCCGGGGGCCCAGCATGAGCGCTGATTCGGGTAAAGTGGAAATTCAGGGCGTTTCCCGGATTAACGGTCAAAAGGCCTTTGTCTTGCGCTACATTCAGGCCCGGGATCCATCTCTAGTCCAGCGACCCTTCTTCGCCCGGTATGACGAGCGGGCAACCTGGTTCGATCAGCTACAGCCTTTCGATTCAGATTCCCGCCGTTTTTTTCAGGGTTTTTCGGATTAGTTTCAACGGGCCTCATCAATCCACGCCTTCAATAGTGACCATTGACAGAATCGGGTTGATGCAGCCTGTAAACCCTGCCATATTTGTGAGGGCATAAAATAATTATATATAAAAGGCAGGGCAGGCTCGTAACGGGTGGTCAGGGCATTGCGGGAGTCGGCCGATCAGGGGCCGGATGGCATTTGACCCGAGGTCCCACAGTTCCAGCGACTGCCTGGGTTGTCGGGTAAGGGATGTTCATCCCCGTGAGCTTAGAGTCCAACAAGTTCACGTGCTTCCATGGGTAGAGATGAAAAAGATTCTTGAATGCAGTCTTCGGACTGTGTGGCTGGCCTTTTGAATTGAAACGTCATATCGTGTCGGTTCACAGGTCGGATTGCAGTTACTTGCGGAGTTCACCATGGCTGAAAATCAAAAAACCTACACCTTGACGAACGACGAGACTGGGGTATCAGTCAAGTTGCCTGTGATCGAATCGGTACAGGGGCCGCCGGCCATCGATGTGTCATCGCTGTACAAGGATGCGGGTGTCTTCACCTACGATCCCGGTTTCATGTCCACGGCAAGTTGTAAGAGCAAGATCACCTTCATCCAGGGTGAAGTGGGGATTCTCGAATACCGGGGCATTCCGATAGAACAGTTGGCAAATGGCGGGGATTTCATCGAAACCGCCTATCTGCTGCTGAACAATGAACTTCCAAGCCGGGCAGAGCTCGCCGATTTCAACAAGCTGATCAGTCGGCATACCATGCTGAATGAGACCCTGAAACACTTTTTCGGCGGTTTCCATTACGACGCGCATCCGATGGCGATCATGGTAGGTGTGGTGGGATCCCTGTCGGCGTTCTACCACGATTCACTGGATATCAACGATCCGGAGCAGCGCCAGGTCGCCGCGCACCGGCTGATCGCGAAAATGCCGACCATCGCCGCGGCAAGCTACAAGCACAATATTGGCGAACCGATCATGTACCCGCGCAACGATCTCTCCTACTGCGCCAACCTGCTGCATATGATGTACGCCACTCCCTGCGAGGAGTACCAGGTCGATCCGATTGCTGAGAAGGCGCTCAATCTGCTGTTCATTCTGCATGCGGATCATGAGCAGAATGCCAGTACCTCCACGGTACGCCTGGCAGGCAGTTCCCTGGCGAATCCTTTCGCCTGTATCGCGGCAGGCATTGCCTCCCTGTGGGGACCGGCCCATGGTGGTGCCAACGAGGCGGTGCTCGACATGCTGTCAGAAATCGGTGATGTGTCGCAGATCGACAAGTACCTCGCCAAGGCGAAGGACAAGGATGACGGTTTCCGTCTGATGGGATTCGGTCATCGTGTCTACAAGAAATACGATCCCCGCGCCGGGATCATTCGAGATGTCTGTCACCAGGTGCTGGAACGGCTGGCCGATACCAACAATCCCATGTTCGAACTGGCGCAGCGGCTTGAGGAAATCGCTCTCAACGATGAGTATTTCATCGAGCGTAAGCTCTATCCGAACGTGGATTTCTATTCCGGTATCATCTATCGGGCACTGGGCATACCCAACAATATGTTCACGGTGATGTTCGCCATTGCGCGTACTGTAGGCTGGGTCGCTCACTGGCTGGAGATGATGGACGACCCGCGGCAGAAGATCGGTCGTCCCCGGCAGATCTACCAGGGCTATCCACGCCGGGAATACGTTCCCCTGGACAAACGCTGAGGCTGACCGCTCAGCAGGCGGCCATCAGGGTTTCGAGCTGCTTCAGATTGACCCGTTCCTGGGGCCGGTTGTCGATCGGCCCGAGGGGGCGTTTGCGCAGATGCCGGGTGGGCAGCACCACCAGTTCAAAGCGAACATCGTTGGCGCTGAACTGGAAGCACGGGTAGTGTTCCCGATGCCCGTCGCTGAAACTCAGCAGACGCTGTTTCTCGCTCCAGGGTATGTGCAGGTCGCTCAGTGCAAACAGCACGTCCTCGGGCGTGTCCGCATACAGATGCAGCTCCACATGGCTGTTGATATCCGCAGTGCCATCAAGAACCGCTCCCACCAGTTGCGGATGAAACGGCTGCAGTGAGCGCATGGCATCCACTGCATTCTGACGCAGCGCCCACAGGGCGTCGGTTTGTGCTCCGCCCCTGATCAGGCGTTGCTGTTCCCGCAAGGCTTCATCGATCTCCTGATGCGTCGGCATGAGCTGCGGACGGCTGACCCCATACTTGGCGGCTGCCTTGCGACAGGCATAGCTGATGTTGTCCGAGCGCAATTCAGTAAGGATGCGGGCGGCTTCGTAGGCGATGCGACGCTGGAGTTCGCGTTTTTTGTGGTTCATGGTGGCGCAGTACCCGTTATCTCTTGTCAGACCCTGGTTACGGAGCGGCGGTTCCTGCGCATTTGCACGGGGCTCGCGCAGCGGACGTGCCGGGTTCAAAGCCGTTATCCGGCTTTCCAAGGTGCTCGTGGTGGGTCCTGGTGGCTTGTGGGTGGGCCCCGTCAGAGTATTCAAGACGGGATGCACCCCGGGCGTCCTGCCTGATGGGCATAGTAGCGGATACGGTTCATTCCAGGGAAGACCCGGGATGCTGATGCGCAGCATTCCCGGGTTGGGAAAAGATCAGAATGGATCCTCGATGGGTGCAGCGGTTCCGCTGGGGCCATTGTCACGGTTTCCGCTGCGACGGTTGTTTTCAGGCTGCTTCGGAGCCTTGTCGATTTCGAAGACCTCAAAGATTGCATTCGGATCGCCCACCCCTGCCGGCTGTCCGGTATCGACATCAATGCGCATGGTGATCATGCCCGGAGGCATCTCAGGGGTCTTCTGCTCGATTCCATTCAACGCCACCCGCATGTAATCGATCCATGCGGGGAGTGCCGCACGGCCGCCCACCTCGCCTCTGCCCAGGGGGCTGACATCGTCAAAGCCGATCCAGGCTGTCGCAACCAGGTACTCGTTGAAGCCGTTGAACCAGGCGTCCTTCTGATCGTTGGTGGTCCCCGTTTTACCGGCGATGTCGGTGCGATTGAGCGCACGTGCGCGGGTCGCGGTGCCGTGCTGGATGACATCACGCAGCATGGAGTACATCAGATACTGATTCTGTTCGGTGATGGCCCGTTGTGCGCAGCGGGGTGCGGTTTCTTCGGTATTGCCGGTTTGGGCTTCCGGGTCGGTCTCGGAAGGAGCAGCCGCCTGCGCGGCCTGCTGCATTGCTTCGTCACAGATCTGTATCGGGTTCGCCTGATAGAGCAATTCCCCCTTGTCATCGCGAATCGTTTCGATGAGATGTGAGGAGACGAAATAGCCCCCGTTGGCAAGCACGCTGTAACCCGTCGCCAGGGCCAGCGGGGTCACCGCACCACTTCCCAGTGCCAGGGAGAGATCCCGGGGCAGTTCGGTGCGATCGAAGCCGAAACGGCTGGCATAATTGATCGCGTGATTGATGCCCATGGCGCGCAGCAGACGGATGGATACCAGGTTTCTGGAATGGGTGAGCGCGTATCTCAGCCGGGTCGGGCCGAAAAACTTGCCGCTGTAGTTCTCCGGACGCCAGGTGGCTTCCAGGGCATCGTCCTCGAACACGACCGGTGCGTCGTTGATGATACTGGCGGGGGTGAAACCGGCCTCCAGCGCCGCGGAATAGATAAACGGTTTGAAGCCGGATCCGGGCTGCCGCTTGGCCTGGGTGACCCGATTGAATTTGCTCAGACTGAAATCGTATCCCCCTACCAGCGCCTTGACTGCGCCGTTCTGGGGTGAGAGTGAGATCAGTGCCCCTTCCACCTTGGGAATCTGGGCCAGGCGCCAGTAGCTGCGGTCCTTCTCGTCACTGTCCTGGTAGAGATAAACCTGGTCACCTAGCGTGAGAATCTCGGAGGCCTGTTTGGGTTCTGCACCCTTGCGCTCATTATCGATAAAGGCGGCAGCCCAGCTGAGGCCTTCCCAGTCGATGGGAATGGTCTCCCCCTGGGCGCTGAGGGTCTCGACGCTTTTCTCCTCAACGGATGTGACAATGGCTTTTTGCAGATCAGCAGCCCCCGGCATTTCAGCGAGGCCCTCGATCAGTTGCTGGGGATCGGTTTCAGGTGTGATGTCCTGATGTCCCGCAGGGCCGCGATAGCCATGCCGCCGGTCATAGGTCTGAATGGCGTGACGCAGGGCTTGGTTTGCCGCCTGCTGCAGATGGCTTTCGATGGTGGTGGTAATGCTGTAGCCGCTGGTATAGGCATCCTGGCCATAGCGGGATACCGCTTCAGCCCGGGCCATCTCCGCCACGTAAGGGGCCTCGACCTCATTCGGAGCGGTATGCAGCTTGGCGCTGATTGGCGCTGCATGCGCCGTGTCATATTCAGACTGATTGATGTAATCCAGGTCGAGCATGCGGCCCAGCACGTAATTGCGTCGAATCAGCGCCCGTTGCGGATCCGTGACCGGATTGAGTCTTGAAGGGGCTTTGGGCAGCCCTGCGATCATGGCAATTTCAGAAAGCTCAAGTTTTTCCACGGGTCGGCCGTAATACACTAGGGCAGCGGCGCCGACGCCGTATGCACGGTGACCCAGGTAGATCTTGTTGAGGTAGAGTTCGAGGATCTCCTCCTTGGAGAGCATGCGCTCTATTTTAAGGGCAAGAAAGATCTCATTGAGTTTTCGGGAGTAGGTCTTCTTGCTGCTGAGGAAGAAGTTACGGGCCACCTGCATGGTGATGGTACTGCCGCCCTGGCGGCGCTCTCCGGTGAGGAGAAGCTGAATGGCGGCGCGTATGATACCCTGGTAGTCCACACCGGGGTGCTGGAAGAACCGGTCGTCTTCCGCAGCCAGGAATGCCTGGATCATACGTGGCGGGATCTCGTCGTAGCCGAGGGGTTCACGACGCTTTTCGCCAAACTCCGCGATCAACAGCTGGTCGCTGCTGTAGATTCGAAGGGGGACCTGAAGTCGCACATCCTTGAGCGTTTCGATGGATGGCAGCTTGGGTTCAAGATAAAGATAGGTGCCGTAAAGGCCGGCGGCGCCCATCAAAGCCAGGCCGAATAAGAAGTAAACGAGGTATCTTAAGAGTCTGTAGAACGACTTCATGCGCTGGTTCACAGAAATGGTTGATCCAGGGGTACCAGAATGGTCCCTATGCAAAGTCCGATAGTCTAGCAAATAAAACGTTCGCTTTTTGGAACTTGATTGTGAAAAAATGTCTTCACAAAAAAATCATTTGCTGCTATATAGTTACTTACTCTAGTTAAAGAGAATCCTAGTTCAATTCTGCGGCATAAGGATCGTTTGGGTAACCCGCATGTCACTATTCGGAAGAAAAAAGCCGCCTTTAATAGGCATCGACATCAGCTCAACGGCAGTCAAATTGCTCGAGTTGTCGCAATCCACAGGACGTAATGGCGCGACCTACCGGGTCGAAGCCTATGGAGTGGAACCACTACCCGGTAACGCCGTCGTGGAAAAGAACATTGCCGAGGTGGATGCCGTAGGCGAAGCCATCCGGGCCGCAGTGCGACGATCCGGCTCCCGGGCCAAGCATGCCGCTGTCGCAGTGTCCGGATCCGCAGTGATCACCAAGGTCATCTCCATGCCCGCCTCTCTATCCGATCAGGAGCTCGAGAGTCAGATACAGCTGGAAGCCGATCAGTACATCCCCTACCCCCTCGAAGAGGTGAACCTCGATTTTGAGGTCATCGGGCCTTCCGACAAGAACCCGGAACTGGTGGATGTCCTACTGGCGGCATCCCGGAGCGAAAACGTGGATGACCGTGTCGCCGCCCTCGAACTCGCGGGACTAACCGCGTCGATCGTGGATGTCGAGGCCTATGCGATGGAGAATGCCTGCTCACAGCTGCTCGATCAGTTGCCGGAACACGGCGAGGATCAGACCATCGCGATTGCGGACATCGGGGCCACCACAACCACCCTGAATGTGCTGCATAACAACAAGATCATCTATACCCGCGAACAGAATTTTGGCGGCCGCCAGCTCACCGAAGAGATTCAACGTCGATACGGATTGTCGATTGAAGAGGCCGGGATGGCCAAACGTCAGGGTGGCCTGCCGGACAACTACGTGCCTGAAGTGCTGGAGCCCTTCAAGGAGGCGATGGCACAGCAGGTCAGTCGTTCATTGCAGTTTTTCTTCTCTTCGAGCGCCTACAACACCGTGGACCACATCATCCTGGCGGGGGGCAGTTCCTCCATACCGGGCATCGATGATCTGGTCGAGGAGAAGTTGGGGACACCGGCCAGTGTGGCGAATCCGTTTGCCAGCATGTCGGTATCGTCCAGGGTGAAACCCCAGGCACTGAGTGCGGATGCTCCGGCTCTCATGATCGCCTGCGGTCTGGCATTGAGGAGTTTCGACTGATGGCGCGGATTAACTTACTCCCATGGCGGGAAGCGGAACGGAAAGAGCGCCAGAAAGAATTTGGACTGATGGTCGCGGCGGGTGCCGTAGTGTCCGCTCTGCTCGTTTACGGTGCGAATCAGATCATCGAAGGACAGATTACAGCGCAGGAAACCCGTAACAATTACCTCGCGACGGAAATCAAATCGGTTGAAAAGCAGATCAGTGAAATACGGGACCTGGAGAAGACCAAGGAGAACCTGATCGCTCGCATGAACATCATCCAGGAATTGCAAAGCAGTCGCCCGCAGATTGTTCATCTGTTCGATGAGATCGTGGCGACCCTTCCGGATGGCGTATTTCTCGATGAGGTCTCACAGACAGGCAGTCGGGTCGCCTTCAGCGGTCAGGCCCAGTCCAACGCCCGGGTGTCCGCGATGATGCGTAACATCGATGCCTCGGAATGGCTGGAAAGACCCACCCTGGATTACATTGAAAGCAAGGAGAAGACAGGGACGGGCTACAGTCATTTTAAATTGACGGTTAAGCAAACCTCCCAAAAAGCGGAGGTGGAGCAATGAATCTCCAAGATCTCAACGAACTCGACTTCAGTAACATTGGTGTATGGCCGGCCCCCATCAAAGCGGTTGTGGTGATTCTGGTTGCAATCCTCGTAATGGTTGCGGGCTACTATCTGGTCATCGAAGATCAGCTTGTTCGCCTCGACTCGGTCGAACAGAAAGAGCTGAAACTTCGCAAGGATTTTGAAGCAAAGCAGGCCAAAGCGGTAAACCTTGAAGGGTATCGCAAGCAGTTGGAGGAGATGAAACAATCATTCGGTACCATGCTTCGGCAGCTGCCCGATAAGACGGAAGTTGCGGAACTGCTGGTGGATGTATCCCAGACGGGATTGGCTGCCGGGCTGGAATTCGAACTTTTCAAACCTCTTGATGAGGTGCCACGGGAGTTTTACGCCGAACTTCCGATTCAGATTGTGGTTAGAGGCGAATATCATGAATTTGGTAATTTTATCAGTGGGTTAGCTGCACTTCCCCGGATCGTTACCATCCACGACATCAAGATCAAGCGAACCCAGTCGAAGGACAAGCAGCCAGATCTCATGCTGGAAGCGACGGCTAAAACCTATCGCTATCTTGATGAGGAGGAGGGCCAGTGAGCATGTGTATTGTGTTGTCAAAATACCGGCTGTTGACCGTCTCCCTGTCTGTGCTCTTGCTGTCAGGTTGCGCGAATCCCAATCTGAACGAACTGCAACAGGACGTTGCAGAGATCAAAGCGAGACCGCCTGGTCGGATTGAGCCACTACCGGAGATCAGACAGATCGAAACCTTCCTCTACACGTCAGCGGGCCGACGCAATCCGTTTATAGACATGACGGGTGAGGAAACTGATGCCACGGGAGTTGCGGGTAATGGGTTAAGACCTGATCTAAACCGCCGCAAAGAAGAGTTGGAGAGCTATCCTCTGGACTCCATCCGCATGGTGGGAACCCTGGAACAGAGCGGGGTCGCCTGGGGCCTGGTGAAGACCAAGGAGGGGACAGTTCACAAGGTGAAAAACGGTAACTACATGGGACAGAATCACGGTCGTATCATGTTGATAACCGAGGACAGGATCGAGTTGAACGAAATTGTCCAGGATGGTTCTGGTGGTTACATTGAGCGTCAGGCTTCGCTAGCGTTGGCGGAATAGTCAAGAGGAATTCGAGATGAGGGGTTTGCCAATGGCACTCAAACACTGTAGGAAGGGGCAATCTGGACAGTTAGGCAAGAAGCGGCCTGGTTATGTTGGATTGATGTTGTTTATGATCCTGTTTGGTATTCCGCTGTATGCCATTGCCGGGTCTTCCCTGCAGACGATAGATTTCTCGGCGCTGCCGGGAGACCGGGTTCAGATTACGCTGGGAATGAGTGGTCCGGTTGATGAGCCCGCCACTTTCGTTACAGAAAACCCGGCGAGAATCTCTCTTGATTTCGCGGATGTCAGCAGTGCGCTCGATTACAAGACCAAATTGATTGGAGTAGGGCCTGCACACAGCATCACCGCACTACAGGCGGGTAACCGTACCCGTCTGGTCATCAACCTGACGGCAATGGTTGGCTACAAAACCGAAGTTTCGGGGGATCAGGTCATGATTACCCTGGATGTGGGTAACCAGGGAATGAGCAGTGGTAGCGCCACGGCCTCCCGTCCTGCGCCCAGCCCCATGCAGTCCATGCAAGCCGATGCAGGCGCTTCCTCTGTCTCAGCTGCCTCCGGGTACGATATCGCCAATGTCGATTTTCGTCGGGGTGAAAATGGTGAGGGTCGGGTATTGCTGACTTTGGGTAATCCTTCCATCCCTGTTGATGTGCGTGAGGAGGCCGGCAAGATTGTCATGGAGGTCTTCAATGCTTCAATCGACGACGCGTTGTTTCAGTCCCTGGATGTAATGGACTTCGCGACCCCTGTCAGCAAGATCGTCACCAAGCCTCAAGGCGAAAACGTGATTGTCGAGATCAGCCCGATGGGCGAGTACGACTATCTGGCTTATCAGGCCAATGAGATTTTTGCGGTTGAAGTGCGTTCGCTGACCAAGCAGGAGAAAGATAAGTTACTGAAAGAGCGCATGGTTTTCACCGGCGAACGGCTCTCGCTGAATTTCCAGGATATCGAGATTCGGGCTGTGCTTCAGTTGCTGGCAGATTTCACCGGTCTGAATCTGGTGACCAGTGATACCGTGAATGGCCGAATTACCCTGCGCCTGAAAAATGTGCCCTGGGATCAGGCCCTCGACATCATCCTCAAGTCGAAAGGCCTCACCAAACGCCAGATCGACAATGTAATCATGATTGCTCCCACAGAAGAAGTGGCTGCAAGAGAGCAACTGGAACTCGAGGCTCAGCAGAAGATTGAGGAGTTGGCTCCACTGCGGTCAGATTTCATCCAGGTGAGCTATGCCAAAGCCGAGGATCTTGCGGCACTGCTGAAATCGGAAGAAAACCGGATGCTTTCCGAACGGGGTAACGTCACGGTCGACGTGCGTACCAATACCCTGCTGATTCAGGATACCGCTTCGAAACTTGAAGATATCCGTCGTTTGCTGTTGAAACTGGATATCCCGGTACGACAGGTGCTGATTGAATCCCGTATCGTCATTGCCAATAACGATTTTGCGAAAGATCTGGGTGTCCGTTTCGGTACCAACTTCGATGGCAGTGTGGGCGATAACTTCACCCTGGCTGCCGGTGCAATGCCTGGCTATCTCAATAACACCTTCGGTATCGCTCCGGGTATTGAATACAACGACCCGGATATCGATGGTTCGGAGAATCAGGAAGCGCTGATGGTCAATCTTCCGGTCGGTGCCCCTTCAGGCGGATTGAATTTCCTGGTTGGTAAGGTCGGATCCTATCTGTTGCAGCTCGAGTTGTCTGCCATGCAGACAGAAGGGCGGGGTGAATTGATCTCCAGCCCGAGGGTGATCACCTCCGATCAGACGCAGGCATCGATCAAGCAAGGTGTTGAGATACCGTACCAGGAGGCCACGTCGAGTGGTGCTACCAAGGTTTCCTTTAAGGAAGCACTCTTGAAGCTGGATGTTACTCCGCACATTACGCCGGACGACAAAGTCCGTATGGATCTTGTGATCAACAAGGACAATCCGGATTTCTCCCGCTCAGTGCTCGGTGTGCCTCCTATCGACACTAGAAAGATCGAAACAACGGTTTTGGTCGACAACGGGGAAACCGTCGTACTGGGTGGCGTATTCGAACGTAATAAATCGACCAATGAGGAAAAAGTCCCGTTTTTTGGCGACTTGCCCTATGCGGGTGTGCTCTTTCGTCGAAATGAGAACCTCGACAACAACAATGAGCTGCTGATTTTCGTCACACCGAAAATTTTGAAAGACTCACTAACAGTGAGGTAAGTCTCCCACCCCAATAACTTTCGTAAATAGCGCGCCGCAAGGCGCGCTTTTTTATTTGGTAGTATATGGTTGGGTTTTGTAATACATATAATCCTTGCTCATGAGGCCATGGGTTTTGTATCAGTCCGGGTTTTTCCATTCCAGTGATTCGGGTCAGTTCATGAAAGTACACAATCTCTTTTTGATCGGTCCCATGGGCGCGGGGAAAACCACCGTCGGTCGTCACCTGGCTGAGTACTACCATAAGGATTTCGTTGATTCGGACCTGGAGATTCAGCGTCGCACCGGGGTCGATATTCCGACCATTTTCGAATTCGAGGGTGAATCCGGATTCCGCCAGCGTGAGCATGACGTCATCGACGAACTGTCGGCGAGGGATGGGATCGTTCTGGCAACCGGAGGAGGCGCAGTGATTCGGGATGAGAATCGAAAACTGTTGTCTTCCCGGGGCGTGGTCATCTATCTTCACTGTACGGCGGAACAGCAGTACGAACGTACCCACCGCGATAAAAACAGGCCACTGTTGCAGACTGAGGATCCACTGGCGAAACTGAAGCAGTTGCTGGAGGAGCGGGATCCCCTGTACCGGCAGACGGCAGACCTGTTGATCAGCACCGAGGGACGCAATACACAGGCCGTGGTCCAGGAAATCCGCAAGCAGATAGAGCAACTCGATCATAAGGCTGAGTGAAATTGAATAAGGTTGAAATCAGATTGGATGTCGATCTGGGTGATCGCAGCTACCCGATTTTCATCGGTGAAGGCGTACATGCGGATCCGGCGCATTTCAAAGAGGCCATACCAGGGCGCCAGGTGATGGTGGTGAGCAACGAAACAGTGGCGCCCCTGTATCTCGACTCGACATTGGAAGCATTGGCCGACTACGATGTTGCAACCTGCATTCTGCCCGACGGCGAACAGTACAAAACCCTCGAGATGGTCGACAGGATCTACACCGCCTTGCTGGAGCGGCGGTTTACCCGCCAGGCGACCCTGGTGGCGCTGGGCGGGGGCGTGGTCGGAGATATGACGGGATTTGCCGCGGCAACCTACCAGCGGGGGGTGCATTTCATCCAGGTGCCAACCACATTGCTGTCCCAGGTGGATTCCTCGGTCGGTGGAAAGACCGGGGTGAATCACCCGCTGGGCAAGAACATGATCGGGGCCTTTTACCAGCCTCGGGTGGTGCTCGCGGACACAGCCACCCTGCGCACCCTGGATGATCGGCAGTTCGCATCAGGGCTGGCCGAGGTGATCAAATATGGGCTGATTGTCGACGAACCCTTCTTCGCCTGGCTGGAAGAGAACATGACCGGCCTGGTGGATCGGGATCCCGCATTGCTGGCGTATGCCATAGAGCGTTCCTGCCGCTGCAAGGCGGATGTGGTGGAGGCCGACGAGCGGGAATCGGGTCAGCGGGCATTGCTCAACCTGGGCCATACCTTCGGGCATGCCATCGAAACCGGCATGGGCTATGGTGAATGGCTGCATGGCGAGGCGGTGGCAACCGGGATGTGTATGGCCGCGGATCTGTCCCGACGGTTGGGTTGGCTCCCGGAGGCGGCCTGCGAGCGGGCGATTCGACTCATCGAGCAGGCGCAATTGCCTGTGACCCCGCCTGAGACGCTGGGTGTCGAGCGTTTTCTGGAACTGATGGCCGTAGACAAGAAGGTTCTGGACGGCCGACTGAGGCTGGTGTTACTCGAAGCCATCGGCCAGGCCGTGGTAACCGACCGGTTCGAACGTGATCTGCTCGAGCAGACGCTGGCTCAGTATGGTCGTTGACAGCAAGCATACACGGGGACACAAGTGACTGAACCGAATGAGTTCTTTTCTACACCCGAGATCAGTGCGCACCTCGACCTGATACGTCATCTGATCGAAAACAGCGAATTGGTACCGCTGGTCAGGGGCGCTTCGGGCAGCGGCAAGTCGTTGCTGGCGTCGAAGCTGCAGCAGGGCGCGCCCGACGATTGGGTGGTGTGCCATTTTTCTGCCGAACCGACACTGCAACCGGAGCGCCTGCTGGCCTTTATTGCCCGCTGTAACGGCCTGCCGGACATCGCCGGGGATCTGCTGCAACGGCTGGTGGCCCGCTTTGAGGTCATGCGCAAGCGCGGGCGTATTCCCGTGGTCCTGGTGGACGATGCGCAGATGCTTCCGCCGACCAGTCTGATGACCCTGTTGCGCCTCTTCGAACGCCAGTTGGACGGTGTTCGGCTGGTAAGTATCGTACTTTTTGCCAATGAACAGATCGATCACCTGCTGGCCACACCCCAGTTACAGGTGATGTCACCGCAGGCGATCCAGGCAATCGATATGCCGGTGCTGACCCCCCGTCAGGCGGTGGACTTCATGCATTTTGTGCTCCGGGGCGAGGGGTTGTCTGAGCATTTTGCCCTGGACGATGCGAAACTCGCCCGGGTCTACAAAGAGACCGGCGGAGTTCCGGGGCCGCTGGCAAGCGAAATACTCAACGATGTGGGTCGAAAGGGTGATACCCAGACTTCGATCTTCACCACGTATCGGCAACAACTCATCATGTACGGGGCGCCACTGCTGGTGGTTGTGGTGCTGTTGCTGCTGTTTCAGGGCGCCATCAATAGCATGTTCGAACCTGAGGAAACGGTCGCGAGACAGCCGCCGATACCTGCCGTAGTCGCTGAGGTAACGCCGGGTGAGCCGATCCGTCTGCCGCTCCCTGCGGAGCAGGATACCCGCATTGCCGCGCTGCCTGTTGAAAAACCTCTGCAACCGCCGGTAACCAAGATGGTGCCGAAATCATCGCTCTCGGAACCAGTGGCCCCTGTGCCAGTGAAACCCGTGTCAGAGTCTGCGGCGGAACAGGTGAAGGAGTCCGGGCCGGCCACTCGCGGAATTACAGAGCTGGAGAGTCCAGCTGAACCGGAAACCAACTCGGTGGTCGGTGACGTTGAAAGCAAAATGCCCGTTGCGGCTGAGGTCACGTCAGACGGGACTTCAGAGCCGGCCGAAGCGGAAGCCGGGCAGGCCGAAGACAGAATCGCTGAGCCTGTGGCGACGATCGAGCCTGTCCTGGAGCAGAAGACCGGGATCGTGGCGGAACCGGTTGTAATCGAGAAGCCGGTAGCGGTGGAACCCCCAGCGCCGAGCGTGGCCAAGACGACGCCATCAATCCCGCCGGCTGCCGCTGAGGCGCCGCTCACCCCGGCGGCAGCGGCAGAGAATACTCCAGAGACCGCGCCGGTCCAGGCGCCGATACCTGTTTCGACGGTAGCAGGCACACTTCAGGATGAAGCACAGGACTGGATTGCGGCACAAGCTGCGGAAAACTACACGTTGCAACTGATTGCGGTTGAAAATGTAGAGTCTTTACAACGCTTTATACGTGCTAACGGTCTTCAGGGTCAGGTTCATACCCACAAAACCCTGAGAAAGGGTGTTCCCTGGTATTCCCTGCTGTGGGGCAGTTTCGGGAGCCGTGAACAGGCGCTGGAGGCACAGAACCAACTTCCTCTTGCCGTGCAGAAGGCCGGCGTTTGGGCACGGAGCTTTGGTTCGTTGCAGTGAGCGCGGTGGAGGCGGGACGAGACCGCGGTCATTATTGATAAATTCAATAGGATCGAAAGGGTTGTCTGCGTGGCTGGCTTGAGAGTTAATTCTCAAGTATCCTACCATGTTCTGCGATTCGAGCGGCATTGAGCGCCGCCGAGAATTCCTTGATTTCAGGTTATTGTCATGACCTTCGGCAGGGTAGGTATCCGGCTGGGGCGGGCAAAATGAGGTTTGTGAAATGAGCCATGGCGCTTTACCACCGAAACAGGGGCTTTACGATCCCGCCCACGAACACGATGCATGCGGTGTTGGTTTCGTTGCCAATATCAAAGGTATCAAGACTCATAAGACAGTCCAGCAGGGGCTGGGGATTCTGGAACGACTGACGCATCGTGGCGCAGTGGGTGCCGATCCCAAAGCGGGCGATGGTGCGGGCATCCTGATTCAGATTCCGGATGAGTTCTTCCGTGCCGAGGCCGGCTTCGAGCTGCCGCCGGTCGGCGACTACGCCATTGGCATGGTATTCCTGCCGCAAAACAGTGCCAGCCGCGCGATTGCGGAAGAGACCGTCGAGTCATTTGTGAAGGGCGAAGGGCAGCAGCTGTTGGGCTGGCGCGATGTTCCGGTCAACAACCAGGGCCTGGGTTACAGCGTAATCCCCACCGAGCCCGTGGTGCGCCAGGTGTTCGTCGGCCGGGGTGCCGACTGTGCCGACCAGGACGCCTTCGAGCGCAAGCTGTTCGTGATCCGCAAGCAGATCGAGAACAAGATCGAAAATTCTGAGCTGGAAGGCAAAAACGATTTTTATTTTGCCTCCTTCTCATCCCGCACCCTGGTGTACAAGGGCATGCTGCTGGCCAATCAGGTGGGCGAGTACTACCTGGATCTGGCTGATGAGCGCATGACCTCGGCGCTGGCCCTGGTGCATCAGCGTTTCTCCACCAACACCTTTCCGACCTGGGATCTTGCCCACCCGTTCCGCATGATTGCGCACAATGGTGAGATCAACACCCTGCGGGGCAATGTCAACTGGATGCGTGCGCGCAAGCACTCCATGGCATCTGATGTACTGGGCGATGACCTGGAGAAGATCTGGCCGCTGATCCCTGAAGGACAGTCCGATTCGGCCTGTTTCGACAATGCCCTGGAACTGCTGGTGGCGGGCGGATACAGCCTGGCCCATGCGATGATGATGCTGATCCCGGAGGCCTGGGGCGGCAACAAACTGATGGACAAGCAACGGCGTGCCTTCTACGAGTATCATGCGGCGCTGATGGAGCCCTGGGACGGCCCTGCCGCGGTGGCCTTCACAGACGGTCGCCAGATCGGCGCCACCCTGGACCGTAACGGTCTGCGCCCCGCGCGTTACCTGATCACCGACGATGACCTGGTGGTCATGGGTTCGGAGATGGGTGTGCTCGAAATTCCGGAAGAGAAGATCATCAAAAAGTGGCGTCTGCAGCCCGGCAAGATGTTCCTCATCGACTTGGAACAGGGACGCATCATCGACGATGCCGAGATCAAGGCGGACCTGGCCAAGGCCCGGCCTTACCAGGACTGGCTGGATCAGACCCAGATCCACCTGGACGCGCTGCCGGCGGATGTGGCGCCGATGGCGCCGAATGACAAGGATCTGCTGAATGCCCAGCAGGCCTTCGGTTACAGCCAGGAAGACATCAAGTTCCTGCTGACTCCCATGGTGCTGACCGGCCAGGAGGCCACCGGATCGATGGGTGCGGACAATCCGCCCTCCGTGCTGTCGCTGCGCGCCAAGCACCTCTCCACCTATTTCAAGCAGAACTTCGCCCAGGTCACCAATCCGCCGATCGATCCGATCCGCGAAGAGCTGGTGATGTCCCTGGTGAGCCTGATCGGCCCCCGGCCCAACCTGCTCAACCTGGCCGACGCGGGTGAACACATGCGTCTCGAGGTCGGCCAACCGGTGATGACCAATGAGGACCTGGAGCGGATCCGGCATATCGAGGACAACACCAGCGGGGCGTTCCGCACCAAGACCCTGCACATGGTCTACCCGGCCAGTGACGGCGTGGCGGGCATGCAGCCGGCACTCGATGCACTGTGCGAGCTGGCCGAGAGCAAGGTCCGTGAGGGCTACAACATCCTGATCCTCTCGGATCGCAAGGTGGATGCGGACAACATCGCCATCCCGGCGCTGCTGGCCACCTCCGCCGTGCATCACCACCTGATCCGAAAAGGGCTGCGCACCGAGTCCGGTCTGGTCGTCGAGACCGGTGGTGCCCTCGAAGTGCACCACTTCGCCACCCTGGCGGGTTACGGCGCAGAGGCGATCAATCCCTACCTGGCCTTCGACACCATCCAGGCGATGCTGCCGAGTCTCCCGGATCCCCTCGATTTCCACGAGGCACAGAAGCGTTACATCAAGGCCGTGGGCAAAGGTCTGAAAAAGGTGATGTCGAAGATGGGCATCTCCACCTACCAGTCCTACTGCGGTGCGCAGATCTTCGATGCGGTCGGTCTTTCGACCCGGTTTATCGAGGACTATTTCAGCGGCACCACCACCACCATCGAAGGCGCCGGTCTCGAAGAGGTTGCTGCGGAGGCGGTCAAGTGGCACGAAAAGGCCTATGGCGATCTGCAGATCTACCGCAACCACCTCGATGTGGGCGGTGATTACGCCTACCGGATGCGGGGTGAAGATCACAACTGGACCCCTCAGACCATCGCCAAGCTGCAACACGCGGTACGCAGCAACGACTGGAAGACCTACCAGGAGTTCGCCGACTCGATCAACAACCAGAACGAGATCCTGCTGACCCTGCGCGGCCTGTTCGAGTTCAAGATGGCGGATACCCCTGTGCCCCTGGATGAGGTTGAGCCCGCCAGCACGATCGTCAAGCGATTCGCCACCGGTGCGATGTCCTTCGGCTCGATCTCCTACGAGGCTCACTCCACCCTGGCCAAGGCGATGAACCGCATCGGCGGCAAGTCGAATACCGGCGAGGGGGGCGAGGAGCCCGAACGCTTCAACCCGCTGCCCGACGGCTCGCGAAATCCTGAGCGTTCCGCGATCAAGCAGGTGGCTTCGGGGCGTTTCGGTGTGACCACCGAGTACCTGGTCAACGCGGACGATATCCAGATCAAGATGGCCCAGGGCGCGAAGCCCGGGGAGGGCGGTCAGCTGCCCGGCCACAAGGTGAATCAGCAGATCGCCCGGGTGCGTCATTCCACCCCCGGCGTGGGTCTGATCTCACCGCCGCCGCATCACGACATCTACTCGATCGAGGATCTGGCTCAGCTGATCCACGATCTGAAAAACGTCAACCCCAATGCCCGTATCTCGGTCAAGCTGGTCTCCGAGGTGGGAGTGGGTACCGTCGCGGCGGGTGTCTCCAAGGCTCATGCGGATCATGTGACCATCGCGGGTTATGATGGTGGTACCGGCGCCAGCCCCCTGACCTCCATCAAGCATGCCGGATCTCCCTGGGAGATCGGCCTGGCCGAAACCCACCAGACCCTGGTCCTGAACCAGCTGCGTGGGCGCATCGCGGTGCAGGCGGACGGTGGCATGCGTACCGGTCGGGACGTGGTCATCGCCGCGCTGCTGGGCGCCGACGAGATCGGTTTCGCCACCGCACCGCTGATCGCGGAAGGCTGCCTGATGATGCGCAAGTGCCATCTCAACACCTGCCCGGTGGGGATCGCCACCCAGGATCCGGAGCTGCGCAAGCGTTTTACCGGCAGCCCCGATCACGTGGTGAACTACTTCTTTTTCGTCGCCGAAGAGGCGCGCAAGCTGATGTCCGAGCTGGGTTTCCGCACCTGGAACGAGATGGTCGGGCAGAGCGATCGGCTCGACATGCGCAAGGCCATCAGCCACTGGAAGGCCAAGGGCCTGGATTACTCCCGTCTGCTGCGCAAGCCGGTGGCCGGGGAGGGCGTGGCCATCTACAACTGCGAAACCCAGGATCACGGCCTCGACAAGGCCAAGGACCTGGAGCTGATCAAGCGCGCCAAGCCTGCTTTGGAGTCTGGCGAGGCGGTGAAGATCGACATCGATATTCACAACTACAATCGCACCTTCGGTGCGATGCTCTCCGGGCGTGTGGCCGAGAAGTACGGCCTCAAGGGCCTGCCGGACGACACCATCTACATCAAGGTGAGCGGCACCGCCGGTCAGTCCTTCGGTGCCTGGGTGGCGAAAGGCGTGACCATCGAGCTGGCCGGTGAAGGCAACGACTACGTGGGCAAGGGCCTGTCGGGCGGACGCCTGGTGGTCTACCCGCCGGAGAATTCGAAAATCGGCAAAGCGGAAGAGAACATCATCGTGGGCAACACGGTGCTCTACGGGGCCATTGCCGGTGAGTGCTTCTTCCGGGGCGTGGCCGGTGAGCGTTTCGGGGTACGCAACTCCGGCGCCACCGCGGTTGTGGAAGGCGTGGGTGATCACGGCTGCGAATACATGACCGGCGGCATCGTGGTCTGCCTGGGTCCCACCGGGCGGAATTTCGCCGCGGGCATGTCAGGCGGTATCGCCTATGTGCTGGACGAGGCGGGTGACTTCGAGGATCACTGCAACATGGCCCAGGTCGAGCTGCAGCCGATCTCCGACGAGGACGAGGCACTTGAGGAACTGGATCACCAGGGCGGCGATCTGGAGACCCAGGGTCTTGTGGACCTGAGTCACGACATGACACGTCACGATGCGTTGCGCCTCAAGCAGTTGATCGCGCAGCATCTGCACTACACCAATTCCGAGGTTGCAAAGCGGATCCTGGAAAACTGGGAGGCCATGCTGCCGAAGTTCGTCAAGGTCATGCCGGTGGAATACCGTCGGGCCTTGCAGGAGATGCAGGCGCAGAAGAACGATAACCCGGTTGCCAGTCAGGGGAGTGTTTGATTATGGGAAAACCAACGGGATTCAAAGAGATCGATCGTCAGGACCGGACCTATACACCGGTTGCCGACCGCATCACCCATTACAACGAGTTCGTGATCCCGCTGAGTGATGAGAACGTCAGTCAGCAGGGTGCCCGTTGCATGGATTGCGGGATCCCTTTCTGTCATCAGGGGTGCCCGGTCAACAACATCATTCCCGACTGGAACGACCTGGTCTACCGGGGCGACTGGGAGGCGGCCATCGAGGTGCTTCACAGCACCAACAACTTTCCGGAGTTCACCGGGCGGATCTGCCCGGCACCCTGCGAGGCGTCCTGCACCCTGAACCTGACGGACACCCCGGTCACCATCAAGACCATCGAGTTCAGCATCATTGAAAAGGCCTGGCAGGAAGGCTGGGTGAAGCCCCAGATTGCCAAGCACAAGAGCGGCAAGCGGGTCGCCGTGGTGGGTTCGGGACCGGCCGGCATGGCCGCTTCCCAGCAGCTTGCCCGTGCCGGCCACAACGTGGTGCTGTTCGAGAAACAGAACCGAATTGGTGGCCTGTTGCGTTACGGGATACCCGATTTCAAGCTCGACAAGAAGGTCATCGACCGACGCATGGCGCAGATGCGCACCGAGGGCGTGGAGTTCAAGACCAGCATCCATGTGGGAGTCGATGTCCAGGGCAAGGAACTGCTGGACGAGTTCGACGCCATCGTGCTGACCGGCGGCTCAGAGAAACCCCGGGATCTGCCGATCCCCGGCCGGGAGCTCAACGGCGTGCACTTCGCCATGGATTTCCTGCGCAGCAACAGCCACAAGGTGCAGGGCGACAAGGTCGATGACTTCATCTCCGCGGCGGGCAAGCACGTGGTGGTGATCGGCGGCGGCGATACCGGCTCCGACTGCATCGGCACCTCCAACCGGCATGGCGCCGCTTCGGTGACCCAGCTCGAAATCCTGCCCAAGCCTCCGCAAAAAGAGGAGAAGGGCACCACCTGGCCCAACTGGCCGAACAAGATGCGCACCTCAAGCTCCCAGGAGGAGGGGTGTGAGCGGATGTGGCAGGTGGCGACCAAGTCCTTTATCGATGACGGCAACGGCAACCTGGCCGGTGTGAAATGTGTCCAGGTGGCCTGGGAGAAGGACGCTGCGGGCAACTGGAAGATGGAAGAGGTCGCGGGTTCGGAGTTCGATCTCAAGGCGGATCTGGTGACCCTGGCCATGGGGTTTGTTCACCCGGTACACGAAGGCCTGCTCGAAGAGCTGGGCGTGGAGCTGGACGGACGCGGCAATGTGAAGGCAGCGACCGAGGGTGGCTCTGCCTACAAGACCTCCATCGACGGGGTGTTCTCCGCAGGTGATATGCGTCGCGGCCAGTCCCTGGTGGTGTGGGCCATCCGTGAAGGCCGCCAGTGCGCCCGCGCAGTGGATGAGTACCTCATGGGCACCACGGATCTCCCTCTCTGCTGATCGCATACCCGGTACCTGCACGGGTACCGGGTTTTCCCTTCCTGTGACTGTCTGGCGTGACATGCCCCGTTGAGGCTCTGCTGTTCTGCCTCCTGAACCTCAGGGAATCAGGCAGTTAGACAACGATCCCTATCACATGAATGGATCCCAATCCATTTTCCATTCGACAACCGGGTATTTTTCAGGGTCAATAGACTCTCCTGGTGATCACGGGTCTCTAGGCGTCCCTGCAGTTTTGCAGTAGCCTGTTAAAACAAAATTCAAAACGAGCCGTTCATTGACACAGGCAATAGTGTCGTGAATCGCATTACTACGGTAGCTATGGGGCAGTATTCATGACCAGCAAGAAAAAGGCGTCCAACGCAACTCCGACGGAATCCGTCTGTCAGCCCTTGGTGCCACTGCCCCCACTGGGCATGGATGCTGAGGCAATCTCTTTCGATTTTCGGCGTTATTTTGCGCACACCCTGGGCAGGGATGACCACTGTGTATCCAGTCACTACCCCTACAAGGCACTGGCCCTGGCGATTCGGGACCGGTTGATCGAGCGTTGGAAGAACACCCGTTCGACCTATGAGACCACCGACTGCAAGCGCACCTTCTACCTCTCCCTCGAATTCCTCATGGGGCGCACCCTGAGCAATGCCATTCTCAACCTGGACATGGGACCGGAGGTGGACAAGGCGTTCATGGACCTGGGCATCAGCCTCGACAGCATTCAGGAATCCGAACCGGATGCCGGTCTGGGTAACGGTGGCCTGGGCCGATTGGCCGCCTGCTTCCTGGACAGTTGCGCAACCTTGCAGCTGCCGGTCCGGGGATATGGTCTGCGCTATGAATACGGCATGTTTCGCCAGCACATCGAAAAGGGCCATCAGGTCGAGGACCCGGATCACTGGCTGCGAAACGGCAATCCCTGGGAACTGGAACGCCCGGAGTACACCCAGGCGATCAAGTTCTGCGGTCATACCGAGCATCGTGATGGCAAGGTGTTCTGGGTCGATACCCAGGACGTGCTGGCAGTGCCCTATGATCTGCCTGTACCGGGTTACCGCAACGATACGGTCAACACCCTGCGTCTGTGGAAGGCCGCAGCCACCGATGAGTTTAACCTCGATGAGTTCAATGCAGGCTCGTACACCGAAGCGGTGGAAGCCAAGAACAACGCAGAGCACATCACCATGGTGCTCTATCCGAATGATGCGAGTGAAAACGGCAAGGAACTGCGTCTGCGCCAGCAATACTTCCTCGCGTCTGCAAGCATCAAGGATGTGATTCGCGAATGGCGTGAAAGTCACGCGAATTTCAATGATTTCGCGGACAAGAACTGCTTTCAGCTCAACGATACCCATCCAAGTGTTTCGGTGGCTGAGCTGATGCGTCAGTTGATGGACGAGCATGGTCTGCCCTGGAACAGGGCCTGGGACATTACCCGCAAAACCATGGCCTACACCAACCACACTCTGCTTCCGGAAGCCCTGGAGCGCTGGCCGGTGAAACTGTTTCACTGTTTACTGCCACGCCTGTTGGAGATCATCTACGAGATCAATGCCCGCTATCTGGGCGAGGTCGCCCTGCACTGGCCCGGTGATACCGACCGTCTGAGGCGCATGTCGATCATCGAAGAAGGGGACGAACCCATGGTGCGCATGGCCTATCTGGCCATCGTCGGCAGCTTTTCGATCAACGGGGTTGCGGCGTTGCATACCGAGTTGCTCAAACAGGGGTTGTTCCACGACTTCTACGAATTCTGGCCCGGCCGCTTCAACAATAAAACCAATGGTGTCACCCCGAGGCGCTGGTTGGCCGCATCCAACCCTGGTTTACGCAAACTCATCGATGAAACGGTAGGCAATGGTTGGATATCCCACCTCCCGGATCTTGAGAAGATGGAAAAGCTCGCCGACGATGCTGCATTTCAGAAGAAATGGCATGCCGTGAAACGGGAAAACAAGGTACGGCTCGCGAAGCTGGTGAAGAAAGACTGTCAGGTAGACTTTGATCCGGATGCCATGTTCGACGTGCAGGTGAAGCGTATTCACGAGTACAAGCGTCAGCTGCTGAACGTATTGCATGTGATCCACCTCTACTGCCGACTCAAATACCAGGAGGCGGAGCACTGGACACCGCGTTGTGTGCTCATCGGTGGCAAGGCCGCGCCCGGCTACCAGATGGCGAAGTTGATCATCAAGCTGGTAAACAATGTGGCCTACATCGTCAACAACGATGAAGATGTGGGCAAGCGCCTGAAGGTGGCATTCCTGCCCAACTACCGGGTATCCGCCATGGAGGTGATCGCCCCGGGAACCGATCTCTCCGAGCAGGTCTCCACCGCGGGCAAAGAGGCCTCCGGCACCGGTAACATGAAATTCATGATGAACGGTGCAGTGACCATCGGCACCCTCGATGGCGCAAACATCGAAATCCTCGAAGAGGTCGGTGAAAACAACTTCTTCCTCTTCGGCATGACCAGTGAAGAGGTCGACCACATGCGCAGTCACTATGCGCCTAACGCTATCATCGAACAGCACGATCCGCTGAACCGGGTGATGCAACTCCTTGAAAGCGGCTACTTCAACCAGTTTGAGCCGGGCATCTTCGACCCGATCATCGAGTCGATCAGAAGTCCCTACGATCCGTGGATGACCGCAGCGGATTTCCCCAGCTACCTGGAAGCGCAGGAGCGGGCAGCCTCTGCCTACATGGACGAAAAGCTCTGGACGAGGATGAGTATCATCAACAGCGCCAAGAGCGGGCGTTTCTCCACTGATCGGACCATCGCCGAGTACAACCAGGACATCTGGAAGCTGGAAACGGTACAGTCGGTTTCTCCCAGCAAGGGTTAAACGAGCAGAGAGGGCAGGGCGGCTGTGAATCAGGAGCAGTGGGTTTGACGACTAACCTCGAGTGTTGGATCTATCGCAGTCCACGCAAAGACGAGATGTATCTTTATGTCTGTCGTGAAGATGATTTCAGCACGGTTCCTGAAGCGCTTCTGAATCGGTTTGGCACGCCACAGCGTGTCATGAGCCTTATCCTGAGTCCGGAACGAAAACTGGCCAGAGAAGATGTCAATCAAGTGCTCAAGAATCTTGAGAGCCAGGGTTTTCACTTGCAAATGCCACCAAAGATGGATGTGGATTTGTATACCGGGGATTAGCCCGATTTTCCGTGATGACCCGCAAATGAATCGAAGCATGGAATTAAATCCGGCTTTGGGCTATTGTTTTTGGGGAGAAAAAGCACACACGAGATTATTGCGAGTGTCTGATCCCCTACAATTTTGAACAAGATTCGTTTTAGTATGGGCGGTGCGATGCCCGTGGAATAAAGTTCCAGAAATCGTGATTTAGCCAAGATTGATGGCTGTTGACTGAACCTGCTAGATACCTACCTGTGGAGTCACGGAATGATTCAGAAATCTCACCCAAAATACAATCTTCTTTTCACAATTATTGTGCCGTCGGCATAAGTCAATATTTGTGACGTCCACATAATCCACTGTTATAAGTCTAAGATAAGGAGATCTATATGAAAATTAGTGAATATAATCCAAAAGCACGTGAGGCATTCGGCAAAACCCTCGTTGATGTTGGCGTAGCTATTTATAAAGGGCTTATTATTTTGTTTACGGTAGTTCCAATTACTGTAATCCTAAAGGCCAGTTTAGAAAACGAAACTCAAAACGTTTCAATATTTACGCCGTTCGAGCGGATGTCCTCAGCAACATACCTCACACTTATAATATTTCTTATTGCAGCATTTGTTGCTGGCCATTTGTTTCGCAGTGCAGGTCTTAAGCATATTCATGAGTCAGAACAAGGCAACTTATAACAATGCAATCGTGTGGGACTGCCATCACTCCGCGACGCTTCGTTCCGGCAGCCCCACATCGCAACGTTAGCTGCAAGAAGAAATGAAATCGCACGTTGAATTTCGATCAGACCTGTTCCCGCCCTACGACGGCGAGGAAGAGCAAATAAACCCAGGCCGTTTTGGCAAGCGGGTTGCTGAGTTTATTATTGATGGGTTAAAGAAAAGTGAATTCAAAACTGAGGAACCAATCCCAGAGGATTGGGGGTGGGTGATCCCAATCGAAAACCAAGAATTCAATCTTTGGATTGGCTGCGGTAACTATGAAGAATATCCAAATGGTTTTCTTTGCTTTATCGAGCCACACAATCCAGAAATAAGAAAATTTCCATTTTGCCGCAAAATAAGCACTGCAAATACAGTCAACCAGTTGCGTGAAGCCATGAGTGATATTTTATCAAACACTCCAGGCATTGACGGTATAAAGTGGTATACGCATGATGAATTTAACAACCCAAGCAGCTAAAAATGTATAACGAGACGCGGGGTCTCGTTAATAAAGCTGTTAAAAGCCTTATGTTCATCCGATTTGTTGTCCATATTAAAGACGAAGACTCTGGTAAAAGAATGGGACTTTTCCAAGCATCACGCGAGTTGCGCGATGCAGGCCTTGTAGACAAATATGAAGAAGATCAACTTCTTCAAATCAGAGACTGGTTTAATGATAATCTTGATAAACCAACAGCATTTACAACATCGAGAAAACCAAATGCTAAAGGCGTTGCCATTAGTAGGTTTAAAGACACAGCCAAAGAGCACTTAGCTAAAATGCATCACTTTTCATCTATTTTAGAAGCTCACGGCGTAACGGTTGACATTATCAAAACTGATCGCCCAGGGTATATTGTCTATGAAGACAAGTTTCAAGTTACTGCAGAGCCTTATGCAGAAACAATCACATAAAATGGCTTTTAACAAGCAGCGCAACACGGACTCCGGCGCTAACGCGCCTCCGCCGGTTCGCTGAGCGTTAGGCGAAAAGGAAGCTGGTGGATAGCATGGATGATGAAGAATATGTTCGAGAAGTTTTTCGTAGAGCGGATGAGGGTTCGCCCGAGGCTATCTACGAAAAAGGCGCTCTGTTCGACTTGGGAGAGTTCGTCGAAGAGAATAAAGAATATGCATCCGAGCTTTTTAAGATCGCAGCCGATAAAGGGCATGCCCATTCCATGTGGATTCATGCATGCGAATTGCTGTGGGGCTTGGGCTCTTACCCGCAGTCAATCGAGGAAGGTCTTCGATATCTTGAAATGGCTATTGAGAATAAGTCTGGAGAGGCGTGCATCACCAAGGCCGGGCTGTATCGAAAGCAGGAGTTTGGGTTTACCTCAAATGAAGCCGAAGTCAACAAACTTAGAGCAATGGCAAAAGAGTTCGATGAAACGCTATTTGATCCATACGCCTAACAAGGCGGTCAAGCCGTTCGCCTGCGGCTCACTCGGACGTTCAGCACTCCGCGCCTGCTCGGGCATGGCTTCGCCATTGTTCCCCGAACAAGCACTCCATGCTGAACGCCGCTTACCTTGGCGCTATGCGTGAAAAAATGGAACCAGTAACCCTTAAATATTCAGAACAATTTATAAAGAACGCCATACGTTCTTATTGGTGGAAGAATATTGGCCCAATATTACCATCTGTGTCTCTGTTGCTTACCGCTTTTGTTATTTATCGAGCATTTGATGGCGATCGCTCATGGTTTATTGGTGTTATTGGTGCAATTGTCGTTATTACCTTGGCAGTAATGGTGGCATCGTATTTTATTAATCTCAGTAGATCACTCAGCCGTCTTAAAAGAATGAAAATACCTGAGGCAACATTGGAGCTTGGTGAAGAAAGATTTAAAGTAGCTTCAGATGTTGGATCTTCAGAAATGCAGTGGTCATTAGTAAAGCAAATTTGGTGCTTTGAGCACGCATGGCTATTGTTGTTCACTGGTAGTGAATTCATGACACTACCCACTGATGGATTATCTGATGAAGCAAAATCCTTTATTACAGAAAGAGCCAGGGCTAATGGCGCAAAAATTAAATAACAATTGGTTGCGCCCGGCGCGATAGTTCCTACGTTGCTTCCGCTCGGGTGAACTAGGTCGTTAGCGGTATAAATACGGATTTAGAGATGAATCTGAAAAATAAAGCATGGAAATATGCAACAGTTTTTGTTGTCTCTCTGATCATACTCAACCCAGAAACGATACATCTAGCGTTATTTATTGATTCTGTAGGGCTAGAGATATTGTTGATGATGTTCGAGATTCAAGTGGTATTACTGATAGGCATGTATCTCAATAGTAGAATAAAACCTATTTTAGATTATTTGAGGCATTTCATCAGAGGGTGCATTTATATGGTTTCGTGGAAGAGTATTAAAGAAGAACCTGCATATTTAATTTATGCAGTACCTAGTCAAGCCACACTCATGCACGCTTTGATTATTCTGGCAGTAGTGGGTTGTTGTGTGTAAATGACCAAGTCTACGCCAGGTAGCAAGCGGGACATGTCGCTCACTTCGTTCGCTGGGACGCTTCGTCTACGGCTCTGCGCTCCATACCCCGTACGTTAAGTATTAAAGAGTGAAGATACGTAAGAAGATTATAGTAGGTGTGCTATTGGGGCTAGTTTTAATGGCTCTCTCATTTCTATTTTATGCATTTGGTGGTCATCTGATAGTGAAGGAATACATTGCACGCGAAAATAAGACTAATTTATCTTTTAGCTTTAACCGTTGTTCCGAATCAAGTGGTGGTAGTGATCAGATTACTAGTTACGAATGGGTAACAGATGATAGATTAGTGGTAAAGGGAGTAGTGTATCCTAATTGTGCTGCTACCTGGCTATTCGGTAATTATCGTATTAACAAAAAATCACTCTCATTATTATACTCGCCAGTATCGATGAGTTTTATGGCATGCGTCTGTGCTCATAAAGTTGAATATGAAATATCCGGTCTAGTAAAACAGGAATACGAAATACAAATCCTAGAAGAAGGAGAAATCTATGAAGAGCCGAAGTTTTTATACTGGTTAATGGGCGTCTATGATGAATAAACTTAACAAAAACATCATGTTTGCGATTTAAGCGCCGGACGTTCCTTGGTTGCGCCGGTTATGTTCGCGTTATGTCCATGCCTTTTGTCAACGCGTTGATCATTGAACAGCTATGCATTCAATACCTAACAAAGTATCAGCCTATGTAGATGCTGCTTCGGAAGCGGCAGGTAGTAGAAGCCCTTTTTGGAACTCGGAAAGCGAAGAAGTGCGTGAAGAGGGTATGTATCAACTCGCTTTTGAACTGGATGTAGAAGATCGGGAAAAATTTCTTGAATCTCTCCCGAAAGGGTATTCGGCTGTTCACTGGATATTTACTTGGGAGCAAAGTCGTGCGGGAGAGGGATTTTGTACAGGCACTGATAATAGTGGGGTGGAGACTGTAGAGCAGGCTGCTTTCTGGTATGCGTACCTTGGGATGACAGAAGAGGCCGCAGCACTCAAGGAAATGCTCTGCCAGTATATGATAACTCCAGGCCATGTTGATGCGGTAGATACGGCTTATCATTCAATAGAAAATCCTTATTTCGAAGATTGGGATCGGATCCCGAGGGTGGTTTATGAGCTATGCAATCGAGCGCGAGAGCTATTCTATGATCCAGCCTAGGGACCGCTCATAATTTATACATTTGAGTACAGGGACGCGAACGTCGTTACGTCGATATTATGGCGTATAAGTTAACAGACAAGGTGATTGCTATACTGTAAAGGACGCACCCTGGTGTTTTCCGTGACTAGGACAGGTGCGTGGCAGGGTAAGTTTCGCAATACATATCAACCAGCGAGATCAGCTTGTTTGATAAACCGATATGAGTCAACTGGATACTGCAATGCAACATCGTAATAAGTAAGTGGCCATGGTTGCAGAGATTCCATGAAGTATTTTAGATCCAACACAGAATGTTCCATTGTTATATATAAAATAGAACGATGAAATGGAAACTATTGATATCAACACATGAAGTTCAATACACGATTGTCAAAATGAATCCAAATGGTTGATGGTGGCGGTTGTTATTTTCTTGATTTCGCATGTTCGCATATGTGTCATATATGCGAACAACTCAAACCGAATGGTTTTATGAGAACGATGTAATCAGAAATATTATGAAATACTCAATTCTTAGAAAGACGGTATCCATAGGGGTCATTGTCATTCTGTTGTTCTCGGAATTGAGTATGTTCAATGACTATTTCTATCCTATTCGCCTTTTATGGACGCAAGGAAAAATAGTCGAGATAGTACTGTCAGTAGTGGTATTCATATGGAGCATACTGGGAGTATTCCTAATATTCTTTAGCAGCCAAAGTGTAATAAGAAAATATACATTACCTTTCTTTACATTCTTCTATCTCTTCAATGTTGGCTCCTTTCAGGTATCAAAAGCGCCCATTGATTACCAGCAGGCAGATCTCATAGTATCCTACTTTCAATGGTGGCTTGGTTCTGTCATTGAGAATATAGGCCTGGCTGTCTTACCCCTCCTGATTATTCTTATACCGGTTATTATCCTGGTAGAGCGTTATCCAAGGCTTTCGAAGCTGAGCTTCCCCAAAGTTTATTATTTTGTTCCTGTAAGTGCAGTGTTACTCATTACTGTTGTCTTGCAATACAGTAACGGTCTCCTTGATCGGTATCCCTCCTTTTTCAGGATTCCGGCAATGTTTGTGTTCGCTGGGCTTAGCCAGACTTACGATGGTAAGAGATCTGAGCCTGGTTATATTGGTTCTTTGGGAGAACAGGTTGAAAAGGTTGTTCTGATTGTGGATGAGAGTATTCGTGCCGACATTCTCGGGATCAATGGCTTCTTGAGAGACACGACGCCTTATCTTCGCAGCTTGCAAACAGATGTAGTAAATCTCGGGGTGGCCGCTTCGTCATCAAACTGCAGTGATTATTCTAATCTGATTATCAGGACTGGGTTGAGAAAAAAGGCGATACCTGATGAAGCTCAAATGAGCTTAATGCAGCCCTCGATCTTTCAATTCACCAGGATGGCAGGATACTACAACGTATATCTGGATGCCCAGAGTGAGGAAGAGTGGGCAAATCTCCAAAACTTCATGAATGAGCATGAGGCGGCTTTCATAGACGAGATACACAGAGTTCGGCAAAAAACCACCTATATGAGTGACGCGGTTGCACGTGAAAAGTTGACAGACCTTCTAAAGAAGCCCGGAAAAACCTTTATTATGCTCAATAAATATGGGATACATTTTCCATATTTCAGGAGCTATCCCAAAGATTTCAATATATTCACACCTGCTCTAGAACTCGGTGAGCCAATGAATGATCGAGAGAAATCTCTGAATTCATACATGAATGGCATACGCTGGAGTGTCGATGATTGGTTTGAGAAACTGTTACTCGAAAGCAGGGATTTTCGCAATTACGCAATAATATATACTAGTGATCATGGGCAAAATATCGTCGACGATGGAACTTTGGCAACCCATTGCAGGCCGAGAGCAAATCGGTTTGAAGGCATTGTGCCAATGATGGTTTATTCTAATGACTCATCTATCTTGGATAGGGTCAAGCAGTATCAAACGATAAATTACGATAAAACGACCCATTTTCAGATATTTCCAACGCTTCTTGGCCTTACTGGTTATGAAGAGGAATGGGTAAGAAGCCAGTACGGCGCATCTTTATTCGAGCCTGTAAATACCATACCAGAGTTTTTCGTGGGTGATGCCATGGGGCGTGGATCAGTCAGGCAATGGGTCTCAATATTTCCATCAAGTAGTAATCTTGATTAGTTGTTGATAGAAGTGGTTAGGGATATAGAGTTTCCATAACCCAACGATATGGGAAAAGAGGCGCTAGAAATATTGGTTCTGTATGTGTCTAGTGGCAAAAGGTAAACGGGTAAGTCGTTAACCGAGGTATTTAGCTATGATATGGTTCTATCATAAGATTATTGATGGCTGGAGGATGTGCGCATATATAGTCGATGAGAATGCGTATGCTGTATTGCTGAATTCCGAGTGCAAAAGCTGATGAGCGTTTTCAGTCACTGCGTTTATTTGCCAAAACATACGGCTTTTAAAAACGCTGTGCCCCCGATTTGGAGCGTGGGTTCCAATATCATCTTGTTCATTTTATTTCTATCCGTTTCTTTTGTGCCGCCAGTATGTGCGGGTGTCGATCTCGTCAAAGTCGATAAATCCGAGAATACCATGTACCTGATGGACGGTGCTGTCGTACTCAAACAGTATCATGTTGCGTTGGGTGCAAAGCCTAAAGGGCACAAACAACAGGAAGGTGATGAAAAAACACCAGAAGGCGACTACACGCTGGACTACAAAAAGGAAGACTCGGATTTCTATCGTTCCATGCATATCAGTTATCCCAATGCCCGCGACAAGGCGCATGCTGCAAAGTTGGGGGTGTCGCCGGGCGGCTTTATCATGGTGCATGGACAACCAGACGGTTTAGGGTGGCTTTCACTCGTGACTCAACGTTTCAACTGGACAAATGGCTGCATCGCACTGACTAACTCTGACATGGACGAATTTATGTCATTGGTACCAGTCGGAACGAAAATTCATATTGTATGGTGACCGTGTCTCATTCAATTGGTGGTATTGGAACTTGTTTTCAGTTCGAGGATTAACACATGCGCTGGAAAGGTGTACATCATGTGGAATTTTCCGTTCTCAGGTACGAGGATTCCATAGCGTTTTTCGACAGAATGTTCGGATGGCTCGGGTATAAGAGTTTTTCAACCCTGGATATCGGCTATCGGTCAACTTACTACATGGCTCGTTTCCCTCTGTTTCATAGCTATATGGGCATTCAGCCTGCCGAGAATGGGGAGATGCTCGACTCCGATGCACATATGCCGGGTATTCATCATATTGCATTATGGGCCAGGAGTCGTCGCGAGATCGATCAGTTTTACGAATCATTCCTGCTGCCCAACCAGGTTAGAGTCACAGAACAACCCCAGGAGTATTCCGTTTACACGCCAGGGTACTATGCAGTTTTCTTCGATGATCCCTATACCGGGATACATTTTGAGTTGAGTCACACGCCCTTTGTCCCGTCACCTTCAGCCTACTTGAGATGGAGACGCGCGCTTATCGCGGAATGGGAGAAGCACCCGGAATGGAAGCAGCAGCCGTGGAAGGCGGCAATGAGGATCCTCCCTTCGAAGAAACAGCAGGAATAATCTGTTAGTCATTGCAAGTAAACATATCAGGCATATCAACTTTGAATACTTGAGTCTACCAAGCCTGATCGCTATGTATAGAATCTTGTTCGCATCATTGATGATTGCCATCGGACTGCTGATAGTCGGTATCAAGCTCTACCAGGAAAAGGACTATTTCGAACTCCAGTTCTTTGGTGAGAAGGTGCCAGGCAACATACTAAGGGCCGTACCGGCAGGTGAGAAGGTCGTCAGTCATTCGCGATATTCAATGAACCTGCCGAACCAAGTGCCTGTCTATGATTTGACGGTCCAGTTCGATACGCAACGCGGCAGGTACGAATCCACCACTCGCCTCACGTATTATGAGATCAATGACCACCTGGGAGGGATCTTCCAAATCAAGCCAATCACAGGTCTTGAGGTCGAAGTCATTTATCTCCCCGATGATCCGGCTATAAACCGGGTAAATTGGCCCCTGACCTGGAATGACTTCTGGTATGTGGTCATCGGTGGCTTTGTGCTTTGGGTGGGAGGAATCGTATTGCTGTTTGTCGTTCGTCCGCCGCACGGTCGTGTCAGACAGAAAGCCTGACTATTCCAATTCAGTGAATACATTACGCATAAAACTCAAGCGTCCCGCCAGCATGCCCGAACATACGCAGAAGTCTGTCCAAGTCATTACATCGTGTCGTAAATCGCCCACTACGATTGTAGTTCAGATACTGGGCATGTTGCGTAACTACTGATCCTGGTTAGGAAAAGAAATATCTGACAAGTTTCTCGTTGCCACGCTCCGCGTGGGAACGAGATATGGATTAGGTTTCCATGCATAACTATAGACTTTCATGAGAGTGTCCAACTCAGTTGACTCAAGTCTGTCCGGGTC
>JBEVWC010000050.1:0-35848 GCA_040506775.1 Candidatus Thiodiazotropha sp. | reverse complement strand
GTAGTTTATAGGAGATCACCAAGGAACGAATGGCATCATCACTTGCCCTGCCTCCGGCATTACGTATTACATGGGCATCTCCTTCGGCAAGGCCTGCATATTTCGCGGGATCCAGACGAGCATCCATGCATGTCAAAATGGCGAATTGTCTGCCCGGGGGCATGGGCAAATTGCCCTTATCACCGAATCCCGAAACATAATCAGCATTTGCTGATAACACCTCTTCAACTATTTTACTCATCTTCATTCTCCTCTGGTTCACCGCGTTGTGATTATTGATGGATTTCCCATGCGGTGATGATAGGAAACCAAATGCATGCATTATCAGCGGGTTGTATGAGTAGCGGGCAATTAGACCGACAACATGTGCTGCTAGGCTCCAAACCTTACCCAAATGATAGCTCACACCAAGAGACCCATGCCAACAAGTCTCCTTCAGGCTGGGTGTCCTGTTAGCCGCGCTTTCTCAGAGACTTACTGGTGCGTCTTCGGCAACTGATGGAGATCCGTACCAAAGAACTCAACCGTAACAGCATCATGGGTCCCGGTCGTCTGTCCGCCTCGTATCGAAGTCACCTCAAGCAATTGGATCAGGAGGTCTCTTGGGTTGATCGTCAGATCGAGCAAGCCATCGATCAAGAATCTGAATGGTCCGAGCGTAAGACACTCCTCTCAACCGATCCAGGTGTTGGAAATGTTTTAATTCACACTCTTTTAGGGGATCTGCCAGAACTCGGAACTTTGAATAATAAACGAATTGCTGCTTTAACAGGTCTTGCCTCGATTAATCGGGACAGTGGCCGCTCTAAAGGTAAACGGCGCATCCAAGGTGGCAGAGGCACTATTCGTGTCATTCTCTATATGGCAACCGTGAGTGCCATGCAATGTAATCCTGTCATCAAAGCGCATTACAACCAACTGGTTGCAAAAGGGAAACACAAAAAGGTGGCGATCGTTGCCTGTATGCGAAAAATGATTATCATCCTAAATGCCATGGTACGGGACAATTGCGTATGGTCTTTCTAAATTATCGGGACCTATTGACGCCACAGTCGCTTGTTAGCACTCAAATCCGTTTGATAATATATGATGCTGCACCATCCGATATTTGAATTTCTTGATCTGACCAATTCAGGTTAATAGAACTTGGATATTCAATTTCTATTTCTTCAATACCCTGAATTGCAGGTTTTATATATTTTTCGATAAATACAGATATGACTGCACCTGCTTCTTGCTCCATGTGCTCCCAAGCCTCCTCCCCATGATAAAATGCACCACCACAAGCTAGATATTTGTCTGATAGCTCTGTCAGTCTATTAGATGGTGTCGGGTCCAACACAAGAAGAACAGGAATAAAGCCTGCTGCTTGACTTTCTTCTGCAAATGATAGTTCCTCACCGAAACGACCTTGGCCACTTGCAGCAATGGTAACTCGAAGCTTTAGCTCATAAGTGCGGTTATTGCTTGGAACTAGACAATCAATTTGTCTGCCTTTATTTGTTTGACGGCCATTAGAGTCAAGTCTTTTAACTGGTGAATTTTTTGAACCAACAGGCTCACCACCTAAACAACTGGCTAAAAGTGGCTCAAATAGATAGCCCGTCTCTTGAGCAGACCGATTATCAATATCATAAATCCATTTTTTCCATACCATCCAATTTGCAAGGAGAGTAGTGTCACACTCGCCATATTCCAATAAAGAACGAGGTCCAATTTGGTCCATATTTGGAATCGGCTGCGATGATAATATTCGTCGATACTTGACCCTACGCCGATGAAGTGCTGTTAAATTTTCAATATATAAACCAAAGTCGTTGTTTTTCTCGAAGCACGATTTTAATATTTCAATTATTTTTGACGCTTGAACATTTACTTCGGATTGCCCATCAAACCAATCCATTGGAATTTCGTAATATCCATTATTTGGCGTATTAACTCTCTGCATACTTAAATCGTCATGGAGCCAACCCAAGTCATCAATCGCTATCGATAAAAGCGCGTTAAGCTCGCCATCAGATATAACTACTTGTGCTTCACCAGTTCCATGCATCTTACATTTTGAGTACATGTTCCTAAAAAATGCTTCGCTCATATAAATTTATCCAAAAAGTTCTGCTTGTTGTGATTTGCTGTTGTCAGAAAGCTCAATAAGCAAGGATTCTGTTCTCTTAAGCGCAGGACTCATCGCTCCGGCTTTTGTTAAGAGAAATCCAAGCATTTTTCCCTCATTAGTTCTTTCCCCTTCAAATCCGTAGTCATCACGAATATGCTCAGCAAAAATTCTTGCCAATAGAGGTGGTATAGCGTTCCCTATTTGTTGAATTTTCTGGGACGCATTTCCACAAAAAATAAAATCATCTGGGAATGTTTGAATTCGTGCAGATTCTCTAATTGTTAAAGGTCTGTCTTCTAATGGATGGATTAGTTCGCGAGTTGCCGCGCCAGTGATGGTTAAGCAAGGCTCATTAGCAATCAGTCTTTTAAGGCCAGAAGGGGCGCCTCCACGTTTTTCCGTCGGCATCCCATCAGCTACTCTTCTGTTTGCTCTTTTCTTAAATGATTCGTGCTGTAAGTGCTCCGGCAGATCTTTCATTGTTTGACCCGGACCTAATGCAGATATCCTTTTTAATTGAATTCCGTTTATTGCCGGTGAATAATGATCTGTTATCTTTTTAGCGCTTCCTCTAAGGATTGCGTCAAAATCATCATAGGCCATTGTGTCAATTGGTTTTAACTTTGAGTTTTTATCATTCGTAGCTTTCGGCAGACTTCCCAAAGCATGCGAAATAGTTACATCTGAGTTTCTGAATATTTGACCAGAAACCTTTATTGTGGGCACTGGCATTTTGTATTTATGCCCGAGTTTATTGCCTATTATTAAAACCCGTTTTCTTCGTTGAGGAACTCCATATTCTTGTGAATATAATTTCTCTACCCTAATTAGATAACCAAGTTCTATGAATGCCTTAGCGGCCTCATAAATATAGGTGCCTTTGTTAGAAGTTAGCAGCCCTTCTACATTTTCCATTAGAAACCATTTTGGTTTAATGATTTTCAATGCATTGATATAGCTTTTGAGCATATGATTTCTTGGGTCATCCCAGAATCTAGAACCAGCCGTAGAAAAACCCTGACAAGGTGGCCCGCCAATCAGAATGTCTATCTCTCCTGGTTTCACACCTATCGTTTTTAAAACATTTTCAAAGTCAAGTGAGTCAATATCTTCATTGCTACAAGTCGTTTCTGGGAAGTTTTTCCTATATGTTTCTACCGCTGCGGAATCTTTGTCATTCGCATAAAGTATTGAATAACCAGCTTGCTTAAAGCCAAGTGAGCAACCACCTGCGCCACAGAATAGGCTAATTGCTTTTGGTTTTTTTATTTCGGACACAACATCTCTCATAAATTAATTTTAAAAGGGTAAATACCCACTTTTCTAGTATTAACATTGAGTAGCAGGCATTTTGCCCGTTAACCCCCATCTCCACTTGTTCGGCGTGCAAATCACCCACAAATTCAACAAAATAGTTGCAAAGCGGGCGCATTGCCTGTTAGTGGTTTTAGTGCGGGAGGGTGAAAATACTCATCCAACCTCCCTGTCCAAATCTATTTGTATACCAAAAAACAGCAGCTTACCAGAGTCTATTACGGTATCACTTCTTCTTCGTTCGATGCTTCCCGGTCGTACTTACCGTGCAATTTGCCTCCATTCGTTTGACCTGAAATAGGAATTAAAATACCCTTACATTGAATGGAAACAAAATGAGAACAAACGCATGGATGATCAAGTAAAAAATTCGCCTTTTTTGCAAGAAGTTGTCAGTCAGATTCGAGTTCGCCACTATAGCCGTCGCACTGAAGAAGCCTACCTCCATTGGATTAAGCGATATATCTATTTTCACAAGAAACGTCATCCAAGAGAGATGGGTGAGTCTGAGGTCGGGCGGTTTCTGTCAGATCTGGCTGTGAGGGGGAATGTCGCGGCTGCAACCCAGAACCTGGCACTCAATGCCCTGGTATTCCTGTATCGACATGTTCTGGAGCGACCTCTGAAGGAAATTCATGGTGTGGTCACGGCGAAAAAACCTCAGCGGCTCCCTGTGGTTCTGAGTAGAGAGGAGGTCGCCCGGGTACTGACACTATTACAAGGCCAGTATTGGCTCATTGCATGCCTTCAGTACGGTTCAGGACTGAGGTTGATTGAAAGTGTGAGATTGCGTGTGATGGATCTCGATTTTGAGCATCGAGCCATCTTCGTGCGAAACGGTAAGGGTGGGAAGGATCGGATTGTGACCTTGGCCGATGAGCTGATTACTCCGCTGAGGAGGCATCTGGAGGTCGTGCGTACACAACATGAAAGGGACCTGGCCGAAGGGTATGGTACGGTCTATCTGCCTCATGCATTGGCGAAGAAGTATCCGAACGCAGAACGTGAATGGAAGTGGCAATATCTGTTTCCCGCAGGCCAACGCGGTATCGATCCACGTTCTGGCGCGAAGCGCCATCACCACCTGGATGAGAGTTGTGTCCGAAAGGCGGTTACGGGCGCAGTCAGGGCTTCGGGTATCGATAAAAAGGCAAGCTGTCATAGCTTGCGTCACTCCTTCGCCACACACCTTCTCGAACGAGGACAGGATATCCGCACCGTTCAAGAGCAGCTGGGTCATAAGGACGTGCGGACAACCCAGATCTATACCCATGTCATTCAGCGTGGTGGCTCGGCTGTCCGCAGTCCCTTGGGGGATGTTCTATCAAAAGTCTGAAATATACGCCTGCAAATTATCAATGTGTCATCGGATCCTGTAGCCTGCATGACACCCGGTACAAGCAGCTGTAATCTCGGGCAAAGTCTTATAGCCAAGCGCCAAATCCCCCTCCTGAGCCACAACCGCAAACCGGCTTGCAGCCCGATGCATCTCCATCCCCGCCTTACGCATACCCTCCGGCATAAACCGCCCCATATGCTCCGCGCCATGCGCAGCCAATGAACTCATTCCAAGCCGCTGCTCCGCCAGTTCCCCGGCGGCTTCCAGCTGCTCATCGGCCATCAGCTCCAGCATCCGGTTAATCGTCTCCAGGTGATCCCGCATGTTCGCCATCATGTGCTGCTGCATACGCTCGGGCAGCTCGACCAAGATGCGTTTGTCCTCATCGGCAAGTGACACTGATGAGAGGCACAGCAGCAGTCCCGCCGCCAGCCATCGGGCCATCACCTGCAAACGTCCACGCTTCCGGCTCATGATTTCCCGGTCTCCGATTCCTTGTGCGCCACCGCCAGATGCGCCAACTGCTCATACAACTGGTATTTGGTCTTGATCTGCTGTTGCGCCTGCCGGATGAAGCGCTCGGAGGCTTCCGGGTTGGTGCGTTGCAGGACGCTGAAGCGGGTCTCGGTGGCGGCGAAATCCCGGTAGGGGATGGAGGGTTCCTTGGAGTCCATCTTGAGCGGGTTTTCCCCGGCTTCGGTGCGTCGTGGGTCGTAGCGGAACAGGGGCCAGTGTCCGGAGTCGACCGCCATCTCCTGCTGACGGATGTTGTTGGCCAGATCGACGCCGTGGGCGATGCAGGGGGAGTAGCAGATGATCAGGGAGGGGCCGTCGTAGGCCTCGGCCTCAAGGAAAGTGCGCAGGGTCTGCACGTCCTTGGCGCCGAAGGCGACCTGGGCCACGTAGACGTTGCCGTAGGCCATGGCCATGAGGGCCAGATCCTTCTTGTTGCTCGCCTTGCCCCCGGCGGAGAACTTGGCTACCGCGCCCAGGGGGGTGGCTTTGGAGGTCTGACCGCCGGTGTTGGAGTAGACCTCGGTGTCGAGGAGCAGGATGTTGACGTTGCGACCGGTGGAGAGCACATGGTCGACGCCACCGTAGCCGATGTCGTAGGCCCAGCCGTCGCCGCCCACCAGCCAGACGCTCTTCTTCGCCAGACTGTCCGCAGTGGCGAGCAGACTGCGCGCTTCGGGGGTGCCGAGGGTGCGCAGTTTCGTCTTGAGGGTTTCGATACGTTCGCGCTGTTCGAAGATCGCCGCTTCGCTGTGCTGGTCGGCGTTGAGCAGGGCGTCGGCCAGCTCCGTGCCGATGGGTTCACGCAGGGCGCGCAGCAGTTCCCGGGCGTGGTCGGCCTGCTTGTCGATGGCCACCCGCATGCCGAGGCCGAACTCCGCGTTGTCCTCGAACAGGGAGTTGGACCAGGCCGGTCCCCGGCCCTCCGGGTTGGTGGTGTAGGGGGTGGTGGGCAGATTGCCGCCGTAGATCGAGGAGCAGCCGGTGGCGTTGGCGATCACCATGCGGTCGCCGAACAGCTGAGTGGCGAGCTTCACATATGGGGTTTCGCCGCAGCCCACGCAGGCGCCGGAGAACTCGAACAGGGGCTGCATGATCATTGCGCCCTTGAGGGTGGTCTCCTTGAGCTTGGTGCGGTCGTACTCGGGCAGGCCGACGAAGAAGTCCCAGTGGCTGCGCTCCCGGTCGTGGTAGGCCGGGTCGGACACCATGTTGAGGGCCTTGCGCTTGGGATTCTGCTTGTCGCGGATCGGGCAGATTTCCACGCACAGGCCGCAGCCGGTGCAGTCATCCGGGGCCACCTGGTAGCTGATGTGGGTGCCGGGTTCGAAGTCCTTGCCGCCCTTCACCTGGGTGTGCAGGAAGCCCTCCGGGGCCTCCGCGGCGAGGGCCTCGGGGAATACCTTGGAGCGGATCGCCGCATGGGGGCAGACCAGGGGGCACTTGCCGCAGTGGGTGCACAGGTCCATCTCCCACTTGGGCAGCTGCAGGGCGATGTTGCGTTTTTCGTAGGCGGTGGTGCCCAGGGGCCAGGTGCCGTCGGCGGGCATCAGGCTCACCGGCAGGCTGTCGCCCTTACCGGCGATGATCCGCGCGGTGACCTGCTGGACGAAGGCGGGGGCGCTCTCCGGCACCACCGGGTGACGGGTCTGGTCGTGGGTGACCGAGCCGGGCACGTCGACCTGATGCAGGCCCGCCAGGGCGGCGTCGATGGCGGCATAGTTGCGTTCCAGCAGGCGCACCCCCTTCTTGCCGTAGGTCTTCTTCACCGCCTCCTTGATCAGGGCGATGGCCTTGTCCTGCTCCAGTAAGCCGGAGATGGCGAAGAAGCAGGTCTGCATGATGGTGTTGATGCGCCGCCCCATGCCGGTCTCGTCGGCGATCTTGTAGGCGTCGATGGTGTAGAAGCTGAGACCCTTGTCGATCATCTGCTGCTGCATGTGCCCGGGCAGGCTGTCCCACACCCGGTCCGGAGGGGTGGCGGTGTTGAGCAGGAACACGCCCCCCGGGGCCGCCATGTCGAGCATGTCGTAGCGGTCGAGGAAGATCGGCTGGTGACAGGCGACGAAGCTCGCCTCGTCATCCCCGATCAGGTAGGTGGAGTCGATCGGTTTGGGACCGAAGCGCAGGTGGGAGACGGTGACCGCGCCGGACTTCTTGGAGTCGTACTGGAAATAACCCTGGGCGAAGTTGTCGGTCTGTTCGCCGATGATCTTGATCGAGTTCTTGTTCGCCGAGACCGTGCCGTCGGCCCCCAGGCCGTAGAACACGCAGGCGGTGACCCCCTGGGTGGCGGCGGGGCGGAAGGCAGGATCCCAGTCGATGCTGGTGTGGCTCACATCGTCGATGATGCCCACGGTGAAGGGGTGCTTCGGACGCTCGTTGCGCAGCTCGTCGAACAGGCCCTTGACCATTGCCGGGGTGAACTCCTTGGAGGAGAGGCCGAAACGGCCCCCGCTGATGCGCGGCATCTGCTCGATACGCCCATCGCTGAAGGCCTGGGCATAGGCCCCGAGCACGTCCTTGTAGAGCGGCTCGCCGTCCGAACCGGGCTCCTTGGTGCGGTCCAGCACGGCGATCTTGCGCGTGCTGGCGGGAATCGCGGCGATCAGACGCTGCGGATCGAAGGGACGGAACAGCCGCACCTTGAGCATGCCGACCGGCTCGCCCTCGGCCACCAGGTGCTCCACCGCCTCCTGGGCCGCGCCGATGCCGGAGCCCATCAGCAGGATCACCCGGTCCGCCTGGGGATCGCCGACATACTCGAACAGGCCGTAGCGCCTTCCGCTGAGTTCGGCGAAGCGGGCCATCGCGGCTTCCAGCTTGTCCGCCACCTGGTCGTAGAAGGGATTGACCGATTCCCGGCCCTGGAAATAGACGTCCGGGTTCTGCGAGGTGCCGCGAATCACCGGGTGGTCCGGGGAGAGGGCGCGCTCCCGGTGCGCGGTGACCAGTTCGTCGTCGATCATCGCGCGCACCGTGGCGTCGCTGGGCAGGGCGATCTTGCTCACCTCGTGGGAGGTGCGGAAGCCGTCGAAGAAGTGCAGGAAGGGGATGCGGGTCTCCAGGGTCGCGGCCTGGGCGATCAGGGCGAAGTCGGCCACCTCCTGGACACTGGCCGAGCAGATCATGGCGTATCCGGTGGCCCGGCAGGCCATCACGTCGCTGTGGTCGCCGAAGATCGACAGGGCCTGGGCGGCCAGGGAGCGGGCCGAGACATGCAGCACCGTCGGGGTCAGTTCACCGGCGATTTTGTACATGTTGGGAATCATCAGCAGCAGGCCCTGGGAGGCGGTGAAGGAGGTCGACAGCGACCCCGCCTGGAGGGCGCCGTGCACTGCGCCGGCCGCGCCCGCTTCGCTCTGCATCTCGATCACATCGGGCACCGTGCCCCAGAGGTTCTTCACCCCCCGGGCCGACCACTCGTCGGACCATTCACCCATCGGCGAGGCCGGGGTGATGGGGTAGATGGCGATGACTTCGTTGGTTTTGTGAGCGATGTGGGCGGCGGCTTCATTGCCGTCAATGGTGACCATTTTATCGGGCATGGTTTGACTTCCTGATGCTTTTTTTATGGTGGCTGGTGTGAACGGCCTGGGTCGTGCGCCTTTCAATATATAGCAGTTCCTGTCTCATTCCGAACCCCTTTTCGGCGAATGGTTTCCATGCTTTGTGCTCTTATGGGTGCGGGTTTCCCCCTTAAGCGGTGTTGAATCAGGACCCAGATCAAGCGGGCTTGAAAAAACCCAGTCCGGAGCCTAGCCGGCGCGTCTATTTATGCTAGGTTTGTGGATATCGAATGGATCGTCTCTATGACTTGGCGGAATCCAGGTCCCCGATGAATTCCCGGATTCCGGGCCAGTCACGCAGATTACGACAGCATTCAACAGCCGACACGCCAGGCACCCGCGATGGGGCGTTGGCGGTTCGGCTCGCCCAACCATCAGCTGCCGGGTCACTTGCCGACCTGTCGCGGAGATGTCGTGAATACGCAAGATCGTACCACCAGTGCGCGTCGGCCCGGGTTTCTGCCCCGGGCGGATCTTCAGACTTTGATAGACCATCTGCACCAGGCAGGCTACCGGGTGCTGGCACCGCTGCCCCGGGATGGCGGCCTGCAATATCGGGAGCTCACCTCGGTGGCCCAGTTCACCCCCGGGCTGACCAATGAGCAGCGTCCCGGTCACTACCGGCTGCAAGCGGGTGAGGGGGAACGGTTGTTCGACTGGAATCACGGACCCCAGGGGCTTAAGCCTCTGTGCTTCGCCCCCAGTGAGGTGCTGTGGACCGAACAGTCGTCCAAGTTGAGTTTCGAGGCGAAGCTGCCGCAGGTGGTGCCCACCGCGGTGATTGGGGTGCGGGCCTGTGATCTGGCCGCGCTGGCCATCCAGGACCGGCATTTTCTGCATCCCGATGCGCCGGATCCCCAATACCGGGCGCGGCGGGAATCCCTGTTTCTGATTGGCGTGGATTGCGCCCACTCCGCGGAGACCTGTTTCTGCGTCTCCACCGGGGATGGCCCATCGGTCGGGGAAGGACTGGATATCGGCATGGCGGAACTCGATGAGGGCTACCTGCTGTGGGCCGGTTCGGAGCAGGGTCATGCCCTGCTGCAGACACTCGATACCCACCCTGCGGATGACCCGCAACTGGAGCAGATGCAGCAGCAGACCGATCAGGCCACCGAAGAACAGCAGCGCCAATTGCCGGCCGCGCAGGACCTGATGCGCCTCTATCAGCGCCTGGAACACCTGCATTGGCAGGTGGTGGGGGATCGTTGCCTCTCCTGCGGCAACTGCACCGCGGTGTGCCCCACCTGTTTCTGCTACAACGAAATCCACGAGCGTTCCCTGGACGGGCAAAGCGCGCAGCGGTTGCGTGAATGGGACTCCTGCTTCAGCGCCAGCCACAGCAGCATGGGCCATTTCAAGGTGCGCAACGAAACCTCCCAGCGCTACCGCCAGTGGGCCACCCACAAGCTGGCCGGCTGGCAGGTTCAGCAGGGGCGTACCGGCTGCACCGGCTGTGGCCGCTGTATCGCCTGGTGCCCGGTCGGGATCGACCTGGTCCAGGAGGTGAACACCATTTTGTGGGAGGGCAGTATCGATGCCTGATCGTCATCTTCCCCGTACCGCAATCATCGATCGGCGCACCCAGGAGTCGTCCACCATCTTCACCCTGCGCATGCAGTTTGAGGATGCGGGCGCCCAGGAGGCGTTCGAGTTCGCCCCCGGGCAGTTCAACATGGTGACCCTGTTCGGCACCGGCGAGATCCCGATCTCCATCGTCAACGATCCCCAGGACAGTCACTTCTTCGACCATACCATCCGTGTGGTGGGGCGGGTCTCGGAGGGTTTGTCGCGGTTGCAGCCCGGTGACCGGGTGGGGGTGCGCGGCCCCTTCGGCCGGGGCTGGCCGGTAGAGGAAGCGCCGGGTCGGGATGTGCTGCTGATCACCGGGGGACTGGGCTGCGCTCCCCTGGTGTCGGTGATCCGTTACCTGATGAAGCGGCGTGAGCAGTTCGGTCACATCCATATCCTGCAGGGGGTAAAGCACGCCAATGACATGATCTGGCGGGAACAGTACGACGCCTGGGCCCGGGAACCGGATGTGAATGTGCTGCTGGCCGCGGACGTGGTCACCCGGGAATGGCATGGCCAGCAGGGCATGGTGACCGAGCTGATCAGTCAACTGCATCTGCGCATCGGCCGAACTCTGGTCATGTTATGTGGTCCGGAATTGATGATGATGGCGGCCATCGCCAACCTGCGCGAGCTGGGTGTCGGCGACCACCAGATCTGGTTCAGCATGGAGCGCAACATGCAGTGCGGCATCGGCCAATGCGGCCATTGCCAGATCGGCCCCAAGTTCGTATGCCGGGATGGGCCGGTGTTCTGCTATTCGGAGTTGGCGGATTTTATGGGAGCGAAAGGATTCTGACTTAAGAGTTTTGAGTTGATAGTTATGAGTTTTTAGTTAAACAGCCTGTGAGCGTAGCGAACACCGACAACTCAAAACTAAAAACTTAAAACTCAAAACTTTTCTTAAAAGAAGTGTTTTTGGTTTAACTGAAAAAAGGCCTGATCATGCAGAGTGAGAAGCCCAAACTCGCGGTACACAAATTCAGCTCCTGCGACGGCTGTCAGCTGGCCCTGCTGAATCTCGGGGAGCCTTTGCTGCAGTTGCCGGATCTGGTGGATATCGTGCACTTCGCCGAGGCGGGGCCGAATGCTCCCGACACACCGGTGGACATTTCGCTGGTGGAGGGCAGTGTCTCCACTCCTGAGGATGTGGAGCGAATCCAGCAGGTGCGCGCGCAGAGCAAACTGCTGGTCACCATCGGCGCCTGCGCCACTGCGGGGGGGATCCAGGCGTTGGCCAACTTTGCCGACCGCCAGAACTGGATGAACGCGGTCTACCCCAATCCCCAGTGGATCGATGTGCTGAGCCGTTCCGAACCCATTGCCCGTTACGTCAAGGTCGATTTCGCGATCCAGGGCTGTCCGGTGACCTCGAAGCAGGTGGTCACTGCATTGCGGGATCTGCTCTCCGGGATCACCCCGAGACCCGAAGTTCAGCCGGTGTGCATGGAGTGCAAGCGCAAGGGGCTGGTATGTACCCTGGTGACCCAGGGCGCCCCCTGCATGGGACCGGTGACCCTGGCGGGTTGCGGGGCGTTGTGCCCGGCGGCAGGACGGGGGTGCTATGGCTGTTTCGGACCGGCCGAGCGGGTCAACGACCCGGCCCTGGCGGAGCGTTTCCAATCACTGGGCCTGGAGCGGGACGCGGTGCAGCGGCGGTTTCGTTTCATCATGAACAGCGCACCGGCGTTTCTCGAAGCCGGCGAACGATTGCAGGGTGATAGCGATGGCTGAACACCGAGATGTGCATATCAATGTACCGGTCCTGACCCGGGTCGAAGGCGAGGGTGCGCTGGAACTGGATCTGGTGGACGGGAGTATCGAACGCCTCAACCTGAGAATCTTCGAGCCCCCGCGGCTGTTCGAAAAGTTCGTCGAGGGGTACGAACGCAATCAGGTCATCGATATGGTGGCGCGGATCTGCGGCATCTGCCCGGTGGCCTACCAGATGAGCGCGGTGCAGGCCTTCGAACGGCTCTCCGGGTTTACCCCGGACCCCTGGGTGCGCGACATGCGGCGGGTGATGTATTGCGGCGAGTGGCTGCAGAGCCATGCCCTGCATGTGCACCTGCTGGCCGCACCGGATTTTCTCGGCTTCGATTCGGCGATCGCCATGGCCGGTGAATACCCGGAGGCGGTGCGGCGCGGTCTGGAACTGCAGAACCTGGGCAACGACCTGATCGCCCTGTTCGGCGGCCGCTCGGTGCACCCGGTGGGTGTGCGGGTGGGGGGCTTCTACCGTGCCCCGGATGCCGCCGATGTGACAAGCATTCTGGAGCGGCTGCAGCAGGCCCTGCCGAAGGCCGAGGCGCTGGTGAACTGGACCGCGTCCCTGGCGTTTCCCGATGACGAGCAGTCCTTCATCAGCGTCGCCCTGAGCGATCCCGACTGCTACGCGATCGCCGAGGGACAGCTGATCAGCGGTCAGGGACTGGATATCGATATCTGTTATTTCGAAAGCCACTTCAAGGAGATCCAGTCGCCCCATTCGACCGCCCTGCATGCCGAGCTGGACGGGCGGCCCTACCTGACCGGTCCGCTGGCCCGCCTGAATCTGAACTTTCACCAGCTGCCTCCTGCGGTTCGACGGGTCATGGAAGGCTGCGGGATCCATTTCCCCAGCCACAACATGTTTCACAGCATCGTGGCCCGGGCGATCGAGACCCACTTCGCCATCAGCGAGGCGATCCGCCTGTTGGACCACTACCAGGTGCCGGATCAACCCTACCAGGAGGTCAGCCCGGTGGAGGGCAATGCATTCGGCTGCACCGAGGCTCCCAGGGGGATTCTATGGCATCGCTACGATGTGGATGAGCAGGGAATCGTGCAGTATGCGCGGATAGTCCCCCCCACCAGTCAGAACCAGGCCCGTATCGAGGAGGATCTGACCCAGTCCCTGCAGAAACTGGGATTCGATCAGAGTGACGATGCCTTGCGGTTGCGGGCCGAGCAGGTGATTCGCAACTACGATCCCTGTATCTCCTGCGCGACCCATTTCCTCAAGCTGAACATCCATCGCCAATGATCCGCATCATTGGCGTCGGATCGCCCTTCGGCGCCGATCGACTTGGCTGGGCGGCCATCGATCATCTACAGACCCGCGCCGTGGATGGATGTGAACTGATCAAACTCGATCGCCCGGGTCCCGGACTGCTGCGTTATCTGGATGGGGCGCAGCAGGTGGTGATTATCGACGCGGTCGTGCAAGGTTTGCCCCCGGGCGAGTCGATGCTGATCTCGCCACAGGCCCTGGCGGATCCGGCTGAACAGACCTCCTGCCATGGTTTTGGCGTGGCCGAGGCTTTGGCGCTGGCGCAGAGCCTGGGCAGTCTGCCTGCGCGCATCGACCTGATCGGCATCGGCGCCGGGCAGGATCTCGGCGAACTCCCCGCTTTGAATGTCCCGCAGCTGGAGTCTCTGCTCAGGCAGCTGAATATCAGTTTCAAACACCATTGAATTCAAGGAAGTTTTGAGTTGTTAGTGATGAGTTTTGAGTTTATGTGTTCGCTGCGCTCACGGATTCTATGTCCCCCTCTCCCGCGAGGGGAGAGGGGAATACTTTTTCAGGATGCGCCTCTCTCGTTCCCACGCTCCTTCACAGTCTGCCGGATCCCGGGTTCCGCGATGCTCCACCCGGGCTACTCGGGTGAGGTTCACACCTCTCGAAATTCCCGTTTGTTCCGACCAACGTAGCAACGTAGCCCGGGTGCAGCGAAGCGGAACCCGGGAACAGCCCTCGGGAATTCCAAGGCTGGCTGTTTGCACGTAGCAAGTTCAATCCCCGTCGGCTTTTTATGAGAATCGCAGTGCTAACCTGCGAACCCAACACAACCCCACTGCTGGCAGCGGATTCTTTGCCTGAGAATCATGGGTGATCAGGAATCGGAATGTAAGTATTTCGTAACAGTTGCCGCTAAGCTTTCCTAGGGGGAGCAGGTCAGAGGGTGCAGGGAGGCTTTGTTTCGGGGGCGGAGCATATCCTTTACCATCATGTATCTAGATAACCAATTCAGGCCGAGTGGTCATTTCGGCGCGCATCAGGGCAGGTTTATGGGGCCAAAAAAGATCGGGCGTTTTCTGGTAGGTGAAAAGCTGGGGGCAGGGAATCAGGGAACCGTCTACCTGTGCCAGGACAGCCAGCTGGAACGTCAGGTGGCCATCAAACTGCTTAATCGCTCGTTGCAGGCATCCTCATTCCGTGATGAAGCGCGGACCATGAGCAAGCTGCAGCATCCGAACATAGTCTCGATCTACGAGGCGGGGGATCACCAGGGCACGCCCTACCTGGTTTTCGAATTCGCCCAGGGGGATCTGCTCTCCGATCTGATTCAGGGGGAGCCGCTTGAGTTGCCTCTGGCGCTGCAGATCTTCCAGGGACTGGTCGAAGGCATGAGCGAGGCCCACAAGGCGGGCATCGTGCACCGGGACCTGAAACCATCGAACATCATCATCAGCCACGACCAGGTGCCGAAGATCATGGATTTCGGTATCGCACGGCTGCTCAATGAAGCCAAGGGCCCGGACAAGCAGCTCATCGGAACCCCCCGATACCTGGCTCCTGAGTATATCCAGTCTGGCAGCATCGGCCCCGAGGCGGATGTGTTTGCCCTGGGGTTGATCCTCGACGAGATGCTCACCGGCATGCCGGTGTTCAGCGGTCAAAACCAGCAGATGGTGGTCGAGGCGATCCTCAAGGTGTCACCGAAACCGCCTTCCCAGTTCAATTCGGCGGTCGATGAGAAACTCGATCGCTTCATCCTCAAGTCCCTGGAAAAGGATCCGGCACTGCGCTACCGGGACGCCCAGGAGATGCTCAAGGCATACCGCGAGATCCGTGCGCCGAAAGGCGAGGTGGCCGCCGATCACGACGAGGCCAGCGGTACGGTGGACTTTCTGTTACGCCGGATGAAACGCAAGAGCGATTTTCCGGCCCTCTCCCAATCAGTGCGCAGCATCAACGCCATGACCAACGTGAGCGACAAGGACGTGAACCAGATGGCTGGTGTGATCGTCAAGGATTTCGCCCTCACCAACAAGATTCTGAAGGTGGTCAACTCGGCCTATTACGGGCGCTTCTCCGGACGCATCGGCACCGTCTCCCGGGCGGTGGTGGTATTGGGCACCCAGGCGATCCGCTCCCTCGCCGCCTCACTCATCTTTTTCGAACATATCGAAAACAAGGAGCAGGCGGAGCGGCTCAGGGAACTGGTCTCCTCAGCCATGTTCCGCGCCACCCTGGCACATAATTTGGCCAGCGAGATCGATCCGAGTGAGCAGGAGGAGTACTTTCTCACCGGACTGCTGAATGACCTGGGTAAACTGCTGGTGGCCTTCTACCTGCCTGAGGAGTCCCGGGATATCGAACGCCAGATCGAAGCCGAAGGGATGGACCCGATCTCGGTTCAGCACAGTGTCCTGGGTGTGAGTTTCGAACGCATCGGCATGGAGATCGCCAAGCAGTGGAATTTCCCCAAACCCCTGATCGACAGCCTGCAGGCCTGGCAGGGGGATCACAAACCGGTCAATCGCACTGAAAAGCGCCGCCTGGTGGCAGGTTTCGCGAATGATGCGATGCAACTTCTGGTCGAGGAGGGGTTGGACAACAAGGCTGCCCTGGAGACACTCACCAAGAAGTATGCGAAGAACCTGGATCTGAATACCAAGAAGGTGGCCAAACTCGCGAAGCAGTCCCTCGATGAGTTCCAGGAAGTGGCCAAGGCCATCGCATCCGATGTTTCAGCCAACTTCATGGATAAGCTCAAGGGTGGATCAAGGAACGTTACAGATACATCCAATGTGCAGCGTGTACAGGCTCAGGCGATGAACAAGGACGGTCTGGGCGAGACCCAGATCCTCGATGAGCGGCATCAGGATAACCAGGATGAAACCCCTGAGATGTCCATGCAACCCAGCGCCGAGGATACCGAGGCACTGCTGATGGACGGTCTGCAGGAAGTCACCGGGATGTTGGTCGGTGATCACAGCGTTTCGCAGATCTTCAACGTGGTGCTGGAAACCATGTATCGGGCGGTGGGTTTTCAGCGGGTGGTGCTCGCACTGCTGAACCGGCAGAAGGGAGAGATGGCCGGACGGCTTGGATTCGGTGAGGATTCGGATGCCTTCGTCAAGAACTTTCATTTTCCCACCAGTTACCAGGTGGATGTATTTCATGGTGCTTTGAAAAACGCCGTGGATGTCTACATCGCCGATACCACGGATCGCAAGATCCAGGCGGATATACCCGACTGGTACAAAAAGATCTCCAAGGCCGGTTCGTTCCTGATCTTTCCCCTGGTCGTCAACAAACGCACTCTGGGATTGATCTACGCAGACCATGCCCGGCCCCACGGCCTCGCATTGGACAAGAAACGCCTCAATCTGTTGAAGTCCCTGCGTAACCAGATCGTGCTGGCGGTGCGTTCCTGATTCCGATATCAACGGGAAAGTTACTGCAGCGTCCGAACGAGAAAATGCGGTGCAGCTGTCCATCACCCACGTGTCGGTAGGTCGGGTTAGCGAAGCGTAACCCGACGCTCATGCCTGTCCACTTCATGTCGGGTTACGCTTTGCTAACCCGACCTACGGTTACTGACCAAATCTGAACAAGTCGGGACCAACACAAATCTAGCCAGGTAATCGCCCTCTCCCCTTGCGGGAGAGGGTCGGGGAGAGGGGGGAACACCTCGCTCTGCGCAGAAATCCTCCCAACTCGTTCCCACGCTCTGCGTGGGAATGCATATGTAGCTTCTGTAACAATCGTTCTTGATGAATCAACCAAACCCCAGGTATGCATTCCCACGCGGAGCGTGGGAACGAGAGACGCTCCACTTGGAAACGAGAGGAGAAGCAATTACCAGGTTCAAACACACACATAACCTCGGTGATGCTGGTCCTGGTCACTTGCCATCACCACCGTATGTGAATCACAATCCTGACACTGCACAACACAGGGAGCCCGAGCATGACGTTTGCAAAATCAATCACAGCCCTGACGACCTTCGCGCTGATCTCCACGGCCCAGGGGTTCGAACTGACCAGCCAGGATATTGAGCCTGGAAAGATGATGCCCAAGGCTCAGGAGTACATCGGCTTCGGTTGTGAGGGTGGCAATCTCTCTCCCCAGCTTGCCTGGCGCGCCATACCTGCCGGAACCAAGAGTTTTGCACTGACCGTCTTCGATCCCGATGCACCGACCGGCAGCGGCTGGTGGCACTGGATTGCCTATGACATTCCCGCGAATGTCCATGAACTGCCACGCAATGCGGGAGACACGGATACCGACATTGCGCCGGAGGGCATGCTGCAGCACCGTAACGACTACGGTGCGACAGGCTTCGGCGGGGCCTGTCCCCCGGTGGGTGACAAGGCTCATCGCTACCAGTTCAAGATATTCGCTCTGGATGTGGAGAGTCTGGAGATCGATCCGCAGAGTTCCGCGGCGCTGGTCGGCTACATGATCCATGCCCATAAAATCGATGAGGCCAGCCTGGAGGCCAAATACAAGCGTTGAGCCGGTAGCCTTCATAACTCCACATTCGTTCTCGATGAGGGGCGTTGAATGGACTGACCACTCAGCAACAGGGTGTCGTGCAGGTGCAATGAGTCGTTGCAATGAGCGATTCTGACAGGGGACAACATGACAGGGAGTGACACATGAAATTCAGCTTCTGGCCGCTGCTGATCCTATCCGGGATGAGTGCCCTCCAGGCGGGGGGTATTCCTGAACAGCAGGTGCTGACATTCGATCAGCCGATACCCGGTTCCCTCGACCTGAGGTTTTCCGAGGGCGACGATCTGGCGCCGAAACGGGGCGATTTCAGGATCGAATCCTGTCTGCTGATGAGCAACCCGTCCGGAGAACGTTGGGCTGTGGTGACCCTGCGCAACCTGTCTACCTCACAGCGTCTGCTGGATGAGGAGCATCTTGTGGCCCTGTTTGCGGATGGCTCGCGGCGGAATCCGATCAACACCGGTTACACCTTTCGTGGGAGTGAGCAAAATACCCTGACCATGAGTTTCGGTGAAAGCCCTTATCCGATAGTTCGGGTGGAAGTCAGAAACTGAAGGTCACTGGCGTGATGGCAGGGAGGAAGAGTCAGTGGGTGATCCGATAATTTTCAGACCCCCAAATAAGACATCAGACTACTGAAGTATCCTCCGGTAGCCTGATGTTGCGTGCCAACCAATCGGTTGTCTGAGGCAAATCCTTTTGCCGTTTCTCTCTTACAAGGTCTGTTTCATTGCGACGTTGGACAGTTCACTTTCGTTACCGTTGAAGTCGTAGGCTGTGATTCCGAAGTAGTAGGTGCCGGATTCCAGGTTATCCATGACGGTGGAGTCTGCGTTGCCGTCGTCCAGATCCATGACCGGTTCCAGGTTGCTGGAAGAGGTGCCCATGTAGATGCGGTAGCCGTGGATCTCACTCATGGGCAGGCTGGTGCCGTCGGTTCTGGTGCTCGGAGCAACCCAGTTCAGAGTGACGCTGCCAGTGGTGGTCTGCTGTACAACTTCCACGACCAGGTTCATGGGGCTCAGGGAAGCGGTGTCGCTGCCGTCGGAGACCGTGATCACGATGTTGCTGTAGGTGCCTTCATCGCTGTCGCTGGGTACGCCGCTCAGGGTACCGGTAGTGGTGTTGAAGCTGGCCCAATTCGGCAGATTCGAGATGCTGAAGGTCAGCGTATCGTTATCGGCGTCAGAGGCACTGGGTGTGAAGCTGTAGGAAGTACCTGCAACCACGCTCAGGCTCGGGGTGCCGCTGATCACAGGCGCGGTGTTCGCAACTTCCGCGTCATGGATGGTGACCACGCTCACGCTCGGGCTGTTCAGGGTGTAACCGGTGCTCGGAGCGTCGAGATGAACTTCAAGGCTTTCATCCGCTTCGGCAATGGTATCGGTCAGGGTGGTCAGGCTGATGGTCTTGCTGGTTTCGCCGTCCAGGAAGTTCAGTGCTGTCCAGGCGTATCCGTTGTAGTCCACTCTATTGACCGCTTCCACACCGTAGGTGCCGTAGTTCACTGTGGCGGCGCCGTTGCTGTTGCTGCGGGTAACCGTCAGGGTGGCAGTGCCGCCTTCCTCGACATCGTAGGCATTGCGTGCGAACTGGAAGGTACCGCCTTCTTCAGCCACATCCGCGACGGTGATGGCGAAGGCTGACAGGCTGGCCTGTGCGCTGCCGTCGGAGACGCTGATCACGATATTGGAGTAGGTACCGGCTGAATTGGAGTCCGGAGTACCGGTGAGGGCGCCGTTGCTGCTGTTGAAGCTGGCCCAACTCGGCAGGTTGCTGACGGAGAAGCTCAGGGCATCGCCGTCCGGGTCACTGGCTGAAGGCGTGAAGCTGTAGGCTACGCCTTCCTGCAGACTGGTGGTCGGGGTTCCGCTGATGGTCGGTGCCTGATTGGTATTGGTGACGCTGATGCTGAAGGGGCTCAGGGAAGCGGTGGCGCTGCCGTCGCTGACACTGATGCGGATGTCACTGGCGGTGCCGGCATCGGTCAGGCTGGGAGTGCCGCTGAGTTCACCGGTGCTGCTGTTGAAGCTGGCCCAGGAAGGACGATTGACGATGGAAAAGGTCAATGCGTCGCCGTCTGCGTCGTTGGCGCTCGGTGCGAATCTGTAGGTTGCGCCTTCAGCTACGCTGGTGGCGGGGGTGCCGCTGATGGTCGGAGCCTGGTTGCTGTTGCTCACGGTGATGCTGAAAGCACTCAGGGAGGCGCTGTCGGTTCCGTCGGATACGGAGATGCGGATGTCACTGGTGGTGCCGGCGTCGTCCAGGCCCGGGGTGCCGCTCAGCAGGCCGGTGGCGCTGTTGAAGCTGGCCCATGCCGGACGGTTGGTGATGGAGAAGGTCAGGGCGTCGCCGTCTGCATCGCTGGCGCTCGGAAGGAAGGAGTAGGCCTGGCCTTCGGCGACCTGAATGCTGGGCGTACCGCTGATCACCGGTGCGGTATTCTCGGGAGCTGTCTCGTCGCCACCCAGGTTGTCTTCGGTTACACAGCTGGCCGGGGCATAGTCAACGGATCTTTCACCGGAGTCTGCGCCGGATTCCATGCGAACTGCGCAGGGGATCAACTGCGGGGCTCTGCTCAGGAAGCGCCAGTTGCCGCGACGATCGACGACTGCTGTGCCAAGGGAGACGGAGGTGCGTGAGATGTAGGCTTCAACGACGCGACCGGGTTCGCCACGCCCCTGGAAGTACAGGAGGTTCCGGCTGTCTTTCCAGTAAGCTCTGTCAAAGGAAAAGTCGGCTGCCTGAGCGATATTCGACTGGGCTGAGAAAAGGGCCGAAACGATGGCGATGGTGATAAGTTTGCGTGTTGCTTTCATGACCTGTGACCTCTGAAAAAATTTCGTCTCCCTGACGATGTTGCTCACTATGACGGTCACTCAGGGTTTTTCTGCATACACGGCATCACACTTTCGAGGGACGGAAGTCACACTATTTGCCGGTCGTTTGCACAATGTGATTCAGCTACAAAATCACTATGATTGGCGTCACATTTTGTGACCGCCCGAAGTTCAAGTGCTCAAGATTTCTGGTTTTGGATTGAGGCGGTTTTGAGGTGCGTGGAGAGGTGCAAAAATCGTTAAAATCGTGTTCCGAAAACTTTGCTTCCTGAAAAAGGAAAATGCGAAAAACAGCGGTATTTATTGAAAGATGTTCAACTACCGCTGGAAGGATGCGAGAGTGAATGTGTTTGGTTCTTGATGGGGAATGATTATCATTAACTGTGTACCGCTCGATTCGGGACAGAGATTCCCAACAAGAAGAATGATGCTTTTGTCGCAGTCGACCGGATCAGTCAATCAAAGCCGGAGGGGTGATGTGATGAGAAAAATATTCCTGTCCCTGTTGATGATCGGTGGCCTGTTCGGGTTGCCTCCCAGTGGCATGGCATCCGATTACGTTATCGATACCGAAGGTGGCCACGCCTTCATTCAGTTTCGCATCAGTCATCTGGGGTACAGTTGGCTGGTGGGGCGCTTCAACCGCTTCAGCGGAAACTTCAGTTACGACGATAAGAAGCCGCAAGAGGCTTCCGTGTCCGTGCTCATAGACACCGCCAGTATCGATTCGAATCATGCAGAGCGGGACAAGCATCTCCGGGATGAAGACTTCCTGGACGTCGAGCAGTATCCCGAGGCGAAATTCGAAAGTCGTTCCTTTACCCCGCAGCCGGATGGCAAGGCCAAACTGGTGGGGGATCTCACCCTCAGGGGGGTGACCCGCTCGATTGTCATCGACGTGGAACCGATCGGCGACGGTCCTGATCCCTGGGGGGGCTACCGCATGGGTTTCAGCGGCCACACCCGGTTGGTGCTGGCCGATTACGGGATCACCCGCTATCTGGGGGACGCGGCCAAAGAGATGGAGCTTTTCCTGGGTGTGGAGGGTATCCGGGAGAAATCAGAAAAGGCGTCCCGCAGGCCCTGAGTGGGGGTGGCGGTCACTCACCGGATACAGGACGGGAGTGTTGTCCAGCCGGGGGAGCGCTCCGGGCGATCCGTTCAGCCTCAACCGAGGGACCGGTCCGCGACCCAGGCAACCTGGAGACGTATCTTGCGCCATGGATTCTGCTCCTCCTCGAGCAGCCGCACGATGGTTGTCTCAAGCCGTTCACCCTGATCCAATAGCCGCGCCAGGGTACGGTTGTCCCGCTGCGGGATGTAGCCCAGGTGTTCGTTGCGAAACCACACCGCAATCGCGTATCGGTCATGGGCGTTGGTCGGCTCGCGACGCAGATGGAGTGACTCCCCGACCTGGAGAAACGGCCAGATCGCCGGAGCGCGATGATATTGGAAACCGGCCAGCGGCGATTCCTGTAGAATCACCCTGCGACGGGTCGTGGGCAGGTTTACGCGAAGGGCCCCGGAACGAGGTATGAACCGGGTAAGACCGCGGAACAGGCGGACGACGGGTTTATGTTGCATCATGTCTTGGACTCCCAGGATGTGTTGGATGGAGTGAACCTGAAGCCTTGGTTTCAGGTTTGAAAAATAACAGTGGCGGTGACTCATTTCGCGAGTCCGCGCTGAAGGTGGTAATCCGATGCTTGAGTATGTGTTTTTTCATGAAACCCCCTGGCGGCAGTTCCTTGAGTTTGTCGAACAGCAGGGATTGTCCCCGCAGTCCTCAGTGGACGACGGCGAATGGACCGTGATGCTTCCGGAGGACCTGGATGAGGCCCTGGATGAGCGGATCGAGGCCAAGTATGACCAGTGTCTGGAGATGAACGAGAGCCTGGTGGCGGAAGAGGAGGGCATGGATCATGTGCACAAGGCCGGGATCAATGTGACCCTCAAGGACGGCCGGGTGGTACAGGCCGCGGTGGACCCCAAGCTGATCAACCGGATCCTCGATGTGATAACGATCGAGGAACTCGGTGAATTGGTCAATGCGGTGGCGGACGCGGTGGAGAATCCTAACGACCGGCCTCTGTGTCAGCGTTGAGCTGGGGTTCCAGGGCCTCCCGGTTTCGCGCCTCACCCTGCTGAATCGCCTTTTCGACGGCCATGCGCGCCGCCTTTTTCTTCTCGACCAGCTCAATGTACTCATTGGGGGTCTGGTTGTAGCGGGTCTCCGGGGGGTTGTCGCTGCTGCGCATGACGTAGATGACGCCACCGATGATTGCGATCAACACCAGAAAAAAGGCCTGTCTCGACATGTCGACTCACCTCCGGGGCTATATTACTGGGCTTGGGTACCGTGCAGGTGCAGGATCGGCCAGTCTCGCTCACGGGCGACTTCCGCAAGCGCCTGGTCCGGATCCACGGCCACCGGATGGGCCACCTGCTCCAACAGGGGCAGGTCGTTGTGGGAGTCGCTGTAAAACCAGCTGCCGTCCAGCGACTCATCGAAGGTTTCGAGCCAGTCATTGAGCCGGTTCACCTTGCCCTCACGAAAACTCGGCTCCCCTGCGACCTCGCCGGTGTAGTGGCCATCCAGGGTCTCGGGTTCCGTTGCGATCAGATGACGGATGCCAAATCGTTCCGCGATTGGCGCCGTGACAAATGAATTGGTAGCGGTGATGATCAGGGGGATGTCCCCGGCCTGACGGTGTTTTTCCACCAGTTGCCGGGCCTGCTCGGTGATGATCGGGGCGATCTTCTCCTCCAGGAACAGGCTGCGCCATTGCGCCAGCTGCTGGGGTGAGTGTTTGCTCAGCGGCCGCAGTGAGAAGCGCAGAAATTCATGTATATCCAGATTGCCGGCACGATAGTCGGCGTAGAACCGCTCATTCTCTCGTTCGTATTCGTCCCCATCGACAATCCCTTTTTCGACCAGGAAACGCCCCCACAGGTAATCTGAATCCCCCGCCAGAAGCGTATTGTCCAGGTCAAAGATTGCGAGTGCCATGATGCTAGTCCTACAGGTTATTCACGAGTACGGGCAAACCGTCCGGGGTTGTTGTCGAATTGCCGCGGGATCGGTATCTCAACCCACGGGCGTTGAATCCTTATCCTGGTATTTTACAGGGTTATGTTAAAAATAGGCACATACTTTCATGAACCGGGTGGTGATGTCCGGGATAACCGTGCCTGAAACGGGATCCATTCCCATCGGATCAGCATCAGAGTCCCATATCTGGATTGGGTTCCGCAGGGACCGGTGCGGGCGTCTGGGGCAACCGACCCGGGCCTGCACGGATCGGTCGGTGAGTCTGCGCGAGTCGTCTCCGAATCATTGCCCCGGGAGCGGATAAGGATTTGTCACCTTGCCGCTCATAGGCTTATGTGGAAGAATTCTGGTCATCTTTTGGACTACTCGTGTGGCCGCAGACTTGATTGATTCGGATGGATTCAGACCAAATGTCGGGATAATCCTGTGCAACGACGATCGCCAGTTGTTCTGGGGCCGTCGCATTGGTCAGGATGCCTGGCAGTTTCCCCAGGGAGGGATCAAGGTCGACGAGACCCCGGAACAGGCCATGTTCCGGGAGTTGCGCGAAGAGGTGGGGCTGAAGGCCGAGCAGGTCTCCCTGATCGGTGCGACCCGCAGCTGGTTGCGCTACCGTTTGCCGGAACGCTACATCCGCCGCCACCGCGAGCCTATCTGCATCGGCCAGAAACAGATCTGGTTCCTCCTCAGACTCAATTGCAGCGAAGATGCCTTTTGCCTGGATCACACCGATACCCCGGAGTTCGAGGAGTGGCGTTGGGTCAAATACTGGTACCCGGTCAAGGAAGTGATCTACTTCAAGCGCAACGTCTATGCCAAGGCTCTGGAGGAGCTGGCGCCGTTGCTCTATCCCGAAGGGACTCCGGGTCGGCTTCAAACCAGTTATCTGCGTCAGAACCGACGCTGATGGTGCCGGCTGCCGTGTCTCTGCAAGGCGCGTTGGTATGAGGCACTACACCCATCCTACCGGTTGACAGGCTGCGGGATCACAGACCGACCATGAACGAATCCAATCTCGACCTGAAACGGCTGCATGTAAACATGCTCGAAACCCTTCACCGGATCGTCAAGGAGGTGAATGCGGCGTCTGATCTGGAACAGGTCCTGGATATCATCATTCGCCAGGTGAAACAGGCCATCGGCGCCGATGTCTGCTCCGTCTACCTGACCGATTTCGAGCGTCGTGAACATGTGCTGCGCGCCACCGAGGGTTACGACAAGGGGGCGATCGGCAAGGTCAAGCTGCCCTATCATCGCGGTCTCATAGGTCTGGTCTGTGAACGCGCCGAGCCCGTCAACCTGGCGGACGCCTCGAGTCACAAGCGTTACCTGTTCACCAACGAGACGGGTGAAATCTCCTACAAGGGATTCCTCGGTGTCCCGATCATTCAGAACCGCAGGGTGCTGGGAGTGCTGGTGGTGCGCCAGATCCAGCAGAGAACCTTCGGCGACGATGAAGTCACCTTTCTGTTTACCCTTGCAGCGCAACTCGCCGGGGCGATCACCCATGCTCAGAACAGCAGCCAGCTGACCTCCCAGAGCCAGGTCTCCTCGCCGAAACGCTTTCTGCAGGGGCACCCGGGTGCACCGGGTGTGGCCCTGGGTACCGCGGTGGTGGTCTATCCTCCCGCGGACCTGGATGCGGTTCCGGACCGTCCTGCCCGGGATACCGCGCAGGAGGAGGAGGCGTTTCGTACCGCCGTGGCCGCCGTGGTGGGTGACCTGATGGCCCTGGAGGACCGGTTCGAAGACAGCCTTCCCGCGGAGGACCGGGCGCTGTTCGATGCCTGGCTGATGATGCTGGGCAGTGATTCCCTGATCGGCAACACCGTAAAGCGTATCCACGCGGGTAACTGGGCGGCCGGATCCCTGCGTCAGACCATCGAAGAGCACGCCAAGGTGTTCGATGCCATGGAGGATGTCTATCTGCGTGAACGGGCTTCAGACATCCGCGATCTGGGACGGCGCATCCTCATGCATCTGCAGCAGAAAGTGACCTCCCTGGATGATTACCCGAAGAACACCATCCTGGTCGGTGACGAGGTCAGCGCGATGCAGCTTGCGGAGGTGCCCCGGGATCGGTTGGCGGGAGTGGTTTCGGCCCGGGGTGCGAGTTTCTCCCATGTGGCGATCCTGGCCCGGGCACTCGACGTACCCGCGGTGATGGGTATGCGCAATCTTCCGGTGGGGCGCATGGAAGGGCATTTCCTGATTGTCGAGGGCTATCTCGGCCGTGTCTATGTGGATCCGGCGCCCTCGGTGGTCGATGAGTATCAGCGCCTGGCCAGCGAAGACCGGGAACTCACCCAGCAACTCGAAGCGGACCGGGAACTGCCCTGCGAAACCACCGACGGTGTCCGCCTGCCCCTGTTTCTCAATACCGGCCTGATTTCAGAGATGAACAATCACGGTGCCGATGTATCCGAGGGGGTAGGGCTGTACCGAACCGAACTGCCGTTCATGGTGCGGGACAGTTTCCCCGGCGAAACCGTGCAGGTTGCCAACTACCGCAAGGTGCTGAAGACCTTCCATCCCCGGGCGGTCACCATACGTACCCTGGATATCGGTGGCGACAAACCCCTGCCTTACTTTCCCGTGGATGAGTCGAATCCGTTTCTCGGCTGGCGGGGAATCCGCATCTCCCTGGATCATCCGGAAATCTTCATCACCCAGGTCCGCGCCATCCTGCGTGCCGCCATCGGGCTCGACAACCTGCGCCTGCTGCTGCCGATGATCAGTCAGGTGCAGGAAGTGGACGATGCCCTGATGCTGATCCGCCGGGCGCATGACGAACTGCTCGAGGAAGGCTACGAGGTGACCATGCCCCAGGTCGGCGTGATGGTTGAGGTGCCCGCAGCGGTCTACCAGGTGGATGCCCTGGCGCGGCGCATCGATTTCCTCTCGGTGGGTACCAACGATCTGACCCAGTACCTGCTTGCGGTGGATCGCAACAACGCCCACGTGGCGGACATCTACAGCGATGTCCACCCGGCGGTTCTGCGGGCCCTGATCCAGGTGGTGAGCGGCGCCAAGGCGCATGGCAAAGAGGTCAGCGTGTGTGGCGAGATGGCAGGCAGTCCGGCCGCGATCCTGCTGCTGGGCATGGGAGTGGACAGCCTGAGCATGAACTGCGGCAGTCTGCTGCGTGTGAAATGGGTTTTGCGCTCATTCTCCAACACCCGGGCGAAGGAGTTGCTGCAGAGCGCCCTGCGCTGTGAGCGTGCCTCAGAGGTCAAGGCGCTGCTGGACAATGCGCTGGAGGATATGGGGTTGGGTGGTTTGGTGCGGGCAGGACGGTGATGAAGAGCGAGTTCTTAGTTTTTAGTTTTTAGTTTTTAGTTTTGAGTTTTGAGTTTTGAGTTTTGAGTTTTGAGTTTTGAGTTTTGAGTTTTGAGTTGTGGTATTCGCTGCGCTCATGGTTTATTCACCACGTGCCCCATGAGGAACGTGCGCTCTTACAACTAAAAACTCAAAACTTACAACTCAAAACTTAAAGTGTTCCCCACGAATTCCGCCGCCGCTGAAACCGCAGATGGGGCAGGATCAGGCCGATCAGAATGCCGGCGATGATCACTCCGGCGCCGATCAGGAACCAGTCCCGGGTGGCTTCGTTGCTCAGGTCCCGGTTCTCCTGTTTCAGGTCTTCCACTTCCCGGGTCAGGCTGGCGACCTGCTTGCGTAGTTCGTTGCGTTCGTTGGAGATGCGGATCGCGTTGGATGCGGTTCTCTGAATGCTCTGCAGTTCCGCTTCCTGTTTGTCCTTGATCGCCTGCAGCTCTTTGTGAGCCTTCAACAGGTCGTTGTACTTCTTTTGCACGTCCATGAGATTGCTGCGCAGCTCCCCGGGGGCGGCTTTGAGCGCCTTGACCTCATCGCGCATGGCGGTGAGCTGTTCGCGGGCGCTGGGTTCGTCCATCAACTGGCGGGTGAGCACATACCCCTCGGTATTACCGACCCGGATCTTGGTGTAGCCCGACTCCGGGTTGGTGGACAGTACATTGACCGCGCTGCCGCTGTTGAGCATGCGTGAGATGCGATGGGTGGTGCTTTCGCCACTGCGCATGGTGATCTGAAAGCTGTCGGTCACGTAGCGGGTCTCTGCCGCTGCCAGGGCGGGCAGCAGGAGCAGGCACAGTAGGGGTAGGGTGAATCGCTTCATGGTCATGGTTTCGGGTTCTTGGGCTGAATGGGGCATTTTACAATTGAAAACCGATGTTGTTGCCAAACAGGCCACAGTTTTAAGGGCTGTCTCTGCATCATGCACTGCTGAACCTGGGGTGTAAACCGACGATGCACGGGTCGATCATCACCTCGACAGCCGCTGTTGGCCGGTTGTGTGGCTGTCAGGGCACCCTGGGTTGTGTAGCCGGACTCAATGTCCAAGCAGGAGAAATTCGAGCAGGGCCTTCTGGGAATGCAGGCGGTTCTCTGCCTCATCCCATACCACGCTGTCCGCGCGGTCGATCACCGATGCGGTGACCTCTTCTCCCCGGTGTGCCGGCAGGCAGTGGAAAAACAGGGCATCCGGTGACGCCTGGGCCATCAGTTCATCATTGACCTGATATTGGGAGAAGGCCTTCTCCCGCAGTGCCTGTTCCTCTTCCTGACCCATGCTGGCCCACACGTCGGTGACCACCAGGTCAGAGCCGGTCGATGCCTGCATGGGATCGCGGATGATGGTTGCCCGTTCTCCGGCCGCCGCCAGGATTTCCGCATCCGGATCGTAGCCTTCCGGGCAGGCGATATGCAGTTTGAAGTTGAACTGACGGGCGGCGTTGATATAGGAGTGGCACATGTTGTTGCCATCGCCGATCCAGGTGACGGTTTTACCTTCGATGTCGCCGCGATGCTCGAAATAGGTCTGCATGTCCGCGAGCAGCTGACAGGGGTGGTAGCGATCGGTCAGAGCATTGATCACCGGTACCTGGGAGTGCTCCGCGAAGCGTTCCAGTTTCTCCTGTTCGAAGGTACGGATCATGATGATGTCGAGCATCCGGGACAGGACCCGGGCACTGTCTTCGATCGGTTCGCCGCGACCGAGCTGGGTGTCCCGGGGCGAGAGAAACAGGGCATGGCCTCCCAGTTGCGACATCCCGACTTCAAACGAGACACGGGTCCGGGTAGAGGACTTCTCGAAGATCATCCCCAGGTTCCTGCCCTTCAGGGAGGTGTGGATCTCGTTACGATGCTGCATGCGCTTGAGTTCGGTCGCGCGCTGGATGAGGTGATGCAGCTCGTCCCGGTTGAGGTCAAGAAGGGTCAGAAAATGCCTGCTCATGAGGTTTTACCCACTACCTTATTGCTGAAGGAATTCCACGATCAGCGCGGAGACCTTATCGATAATTTCGTCGCATTCGTCGTCACTGATGATCAGAGGGGGCAGCAGACGAACCACATCGCCGGCGGTCACATTGATCAACAGTCCCTGGGCCAGGGCCCGGGAGACCAGTTCGCCGCAGGGGCGATCGAGTTCGATGCCGACCATCAGGCCGAGGGAGCGTATCCCAACCACCCCGGGCAGTGCCTGGAGTTTCTCACTGAAACCGTTCTGCAGACGTGAGCCGAGTGTGGCCGCCCGCTCGGGAAGTCGTTGTTCCTCTACAGTGTCCAGCACGCTGAGACCCACCCGGCAGGCCAGCGGATTGCCGCCGAAGGTGGAGCCATGGTTGCCGGGGGCGAACACCTTGGCCGCTTCTCCCCGGGCAAGGCAGGCGCCGATGGGCATGCCGTTGCCGAGCCCCTTGGCCAGGGTCATGACATCCGGCAGGATCCCGTTGTGCTGGCAGGCGAACCACTTGCCGGTGCGGCCGATGCCGGTCTGGATCTCATCCAGCATCATCAGCCAGCCCTGGTCGTCACAGATCTCGCGGATTCGATTGAGGTAATCGGGTGCCGGTACATTCACACCGCCTTCACCCTGGACCGGTTCGACCAGCACTGCGACCACGTTGTTGCTGTGGCCCGCAATCTCGAGGATCGCATCGATGTCGTTATAGGGTACCCGCATGAAACCCTGGACCAGGGGCTCGAATCCGGCCTGAACCTTGCGGCTGCCGGTAGCGGTCAGGGTGGCCAGGGTGCGGCCATGAAAGCTCTCTTCCATTACGATGATGGCCGGATTGCGGATCTCCCGCTTGTTGCCGTACAGACGCGCAATCTTGATCGCTGCTTCGTTGGCTTCCGCACCGGAGTTGGCGAAAAACACCCGTTCCATGGAGGCCAGGTCGCACAACCGTTCGCCCAGTTTCTCCTGGTTGCCGATGCGATAGAGATTGGAGGTATGCCAGAGTTGTCCGGCCTGATCACAGATTGCGTCTCGCAGCTTCGGGTGTGCATGCCCGAGGCCGCACACGGCCACTCCGGCCACGGCGTCCAGATAGACCTTACCCTCGGTATCCCACAAACGCGCCCCTTCACCCCGTTCAAAGGTGACCGGCAGACGTTGGTAGGTTGTCATCAATGAGTCAGCCATACGCAATCCCATAAAACAAAAAAGGCATCCACAAGGACGCCGGTATATGCCTGATTCCACTTGGATCGGGCCGGATCAGATGTGCCTGATTGGCAGGGAATCGGCTAGTTTACCCAGCTCAGGGTGCTTTTTCAAACAACGGTCGGGTGTGCCTCTCAGGTTCAACCCGAAGGGCTGTGGCTGATTTTGCGCCCAGCGGCGTTATCATTCGCTCATGCAGCTGGGCTACACTAGGCTCATTCTGTCTTGCTGGGCGCAAAATCAGCCCCAGCAGGGCATATTGGATCAGTGTCCACAGGCCATGGGATTCTGCTGCTGGTCGGGTGCCTGAGTCGCGCTATCCATGTCTAAATTGAGTTCTGATTATGTCAATTGCCATGCTTGTCCATCTTCTGGGGGTCGTCATCTGGGTCGGGGGCATGTTTTTCGCCCATGTGGTGCTGCGTCCGGTGCTCAACCAACAGCTTGAACCCCAGTTGCGTCTGCCGCTTCTGCTGCAGGTATTCGATCGTTTTTTTCCCTGGGTATGGGTCTCGGTAATCGGGATTCTGGTGAGCGGATACTGGATTGTGTTCACCCGCTATGAGGGCGACACCGCCCTTTGGCTGACCCTGATGACCCTGATCGGGACATTGATGGCCGCAATTTTTGTGTTCATTTACACGATACCCTATCACCAGCTGGGCCGGGCCCTGAAGACGGGGGACATGCCCCGGGCCGTTGCCGCGATCACACTCATCCGGCAGCTGATTGCGACGAATCTCGGTTTGGGTCTGTTTGTAACCCTGGTGGCCGTGCTGGGCCGCAACGGCTGGATTTTCTGATGCGTGTATTGGCGGCTTGATGTCGGCCGGCATCTTCGCAGCCTGCACGACAGAGACTGGAAGGGAAGGTCTCAGCCCGGATCCTGTCTTCTGAATCAGTAGCGGGACACCATGCTCAAGCGATAAGCAGTTTCAGCGGCTGCATCTCCTTGTACATGATGATCAGGGGTTTCTGGGTTGCAAAGGTGAGAATCCGGGTGCGTGGCGGGTAGATGAGATGGCTGCTGAGGAACATGTGGATTTCCCGGTGCGACAGGAGGAACTGGCGAAACCTTTTCAGGTTGTCCAGGTCCATCGGGTCCTGCAATGGGTATTCGAAGGCGTTGAAACTCACGCTTTGTTCCGAGAGTTGCAGTGCCGGGATCGCATCGGAGTGGCCGAGCAGTTCATGCTGGGCCCGTTTGCGCAACTCCGCCGAGAGGATCAGGCCGACCCGGTCTTCACCATACAGCCAGTTGATGTCACGGAATTCCTCGTAGTCTCCGCTGTGTTCGCCAAACGCCAGACACCAGCCCTTGTAGTAGGCGTTGTAGCGTTTGATGACCCGGGTTTCTGTCATGTGTTCAGGATGCTCGGTGTAGTCTGTCTGATCTGTCCGGATCGGAAGCCATGCTGGCAGGTTGTTGAAATTCTCTAACAGGAAGGGTGCCGGGCAGGCCTCTCCATACTACTGAAACGGCGTGTGGTCTACAAACGGACCCGGGGATAGACCCATGGGGCGTGGTGTTGCTGACTTTACCCGGGAACCGGGGGTTCATGATGTTAATTGTTTGAGTGAGCCTCCCGGGTTGCGCTTCGCTGCACCCGGGCTACGTTGCTCGGGTTAGATGGGAATCTCAAGGGGTGAGAACCTCACCCGAGTAGCCCGGGTGCAGCGAAGCGCAACCCGGGATCCAGCAGTATGAGAAGAAATGACATCACAAACCAATCTCTGCCTTCGCGGGTGATCAACACAGCCCGTCGATGCTGGCATTTCTCCAGGTATCGAAGTTCTTATAGTGAATCACCTGGAAGAGATCCCCAGGTAAGGATGCGGGCAGACTGGCTCGTTGAAGGGCCGGTCGGAGTATGCGGGTTTGCCATCCGGATGGGTCAGACCCCCCGGATGGCTTGCCTACGGATCAGAACACGAGATTCATCACCAGGATCATCACCGCCAGGAACAGTACCGTCATGACGCCGCCCGCGCGCATGAAGTCGGGGACGCGGTAGCCGGCCGGTCCCATGATCAGGGCGTTCACCTGATGGGTGGGGATGAGGAACGAGTTTGAGGTGGCGATTGCTACGGTCAGGGCGAATACAGCGGGGTTCGCACCCGCGCCAATCGCGATATTCACCGCCAGGGGCACCAGCAGCACCGTGGCGCCGACATTAGACATCACCAGGGTGAAGAAGGTGGCCAGGGCAGCGACCGACAGCTGGATGACCCAGATCGGCATGTCACCCACCACCGCCAGCACCTGTTCCGCGATCCACTTGGCGGTACCAGTGGTTTCCACCGCCAGTCCCAGGGGTATCAGCGAGGCGAGCAGGAACACGGTCTTCCAACTGACCGCTTCGTAGGCCTCGTCGATGTTCAACACCCCGGAGAGGACCATGCCCATGGCGCCGGTCAGCAGGGCCACGGAGAGGCGGATGTCGCTGAACAGCACCATGCTCAGGGCGATGGCGAAGAAGGTCAGGGCCCAGCCGATCTTGTGAGGACGCAGTTCCTCATGCGGATACTCGGTGGTGACGACCACGAAGTTCTTGTCCTTCTCGATGCGCGCCAGTGCATCCCAGGGGGTATGCACGACCAGGGTGTCGCCCGCCATGAACGGCATGTTGCGGATGTCTTCACCCTCGCGCAGGGTCTCTCCGTTACGATGCAGACCGATCATGGCGAGACCGTAGGTCTTGCGCATCCACAGGTCCCGTGCGCTCTTGCCGATCAGCGAGGAGCCGGGCGGTATGACCACTTCGGCGATACCCGCGTGGCTGGCCGAGAGATCGCTGCTGAACGAACGCAGTTCAGAGCGCTTTTTCAGGTTGAAGGTTTCGACGAAGTTATCCAGGGATTTGGGGTCAGCGACCACACCCATGACCATGCCAGCCTCGATCGCCACATCCCGGGCCAGGGCACCTGGACCGATCCGGTTGGCCTCGCCGGAGAGTTTGGTGGCGATGATGCGGATCCGGTAGGCGGTTTCCACGTCATCGAACTGTTTGCCGATGAGACTGCTGTCATCGGTCACCACCACTTCAGAGAGCTGGTAGGAGAGGCCGTAGACGTCCTGGAAATACTGCATCGAATCGGTGCCGCTGGTGCTGCTTTCGCTTTGTGTCTTGGGCAGTACGAAACGTCCGGCGACGACGAAGTAGATGATGCCGGTGGCGACCAGGCAGATGCCCACGGGGGTTACGGAAAACAGGCCCCAGGTGTCCATCTGCTGATCCGCGGGAAGGGCCTTGTTGGAGGTGAGGATCAGGTCGTTGAGCAGGATCAGCGGGCTGGAGCCCACCATGGTCATGGTGCCGCCGAGGATGGCGGTGAAACCCATCGGCATCAGCAGGCGCGACATGGGAATCCCGGAACGGGCGGAGATTCTCGAAACCACCGGCAGGAACAGGGCTGCGGCGCCCACGTTCTGCATGAACGAGGAGATGAAGCCGACAGTGGCGGAAATAATGGGGATGATGCGTTTCTCGGTGGTGCCTCCGACCTTCAGGATGAAGGCGGCCACCTGGCTCATGATGCCGGTCTTATCCAGTCCGGCGCCGATGATCATCACCGCGATGATGGAGATCACCGCGTTGGAGGAAAAACCGTCGAACAGGTGCTGATTGTCCACCAGGCCCTGCTCCAGCCCCATGAAGGAGGCGAGCAGCGAACTCAGTCCCAGCAGTACCATGATACTGGCGGCCGCCACGTCCACGCTGACGATTTCAAAGGCGAACAGGTAGATGGTCAGCATCAGGATGCCGCTGACCCAGGCGATCTCGATGCTGGGGACCAGTTTGGCCAGGACCAGAGCCGCGACCAGGAAAAATGCCCCCGCAACGATCTTTTTGATGGGCAGGGATCTCTCCGGCGTAGGTGTCGGTGTGGGACTGGGCTGTGCGTTCACTGGTCAAATCTCCGTAGCTGCGGGCAGAGGGGTTGTCGGGTTCGCGGACCTGCTTTGGGCCATGCCCGAAGGCGGATTGCATTCCTTTCTGGAAAAAACGAATGTGGCACTGAGAGCTGTCTGCTGACCATTAAGCCATCAAGATCGGCGAAAAACGGGGCATACTGCCTGTTTTCCCATGGTTATTCAAATAAATAAAAATGTAGTAATATTCCTTTATGGAATATAGCAATCTCCCGGACATCGATGGTCTGGCAACCCTCAAGGCGGTTGTTGAGCGGGGTGGGGTCACCGAGGCGTCGCGGGTCCTGCACGTCGGGCAACCCGCTGTCACCAAGCGTCTGCGTGGCCTGGACAACTGTTACGGGACCCCCTTGATGCATCGGGTCGGGCAGCGGCTCGAGCTGACCGAGGCTGGCAAAAGGGTCTATACCTACGCCTGTCTGGTACTCGATCACCAGTCCGCCCTGGAGGATGATCTGCTGCAGCTCAGGTCCGGTCAGGACAAATTGCGCCTGGGTGTGACCCTGGCCATCGGTGAGCACATTCTCCCCGGACTGCTGCTGAGTTTCGCGGAGCAGTTCCCCCAATACACCATCGAGAGCCGGGTGGGATATACCCGGCGGATTCAGCAGCGCCTCGCCACCGGGTTGTGTGACCTGGCGCTGTTGGAGCAGGCGCCGGATCATCCGGGCATCCTGGTGCAGAAATGGCTGGATGACGAGCTGATGCTGGTCTGCGGATCGGGGCATCCCCTGTGGGGCCGGGAGATGATTCCGGTAACTGAACTGGCGGGTTTGAAATATGTGTTGCGGGAACCCGAGGCGGCAACCCGCATCACCCTGGATCAGGCGCTCAAGGACATCGAGGTCGGCCCCCTGCCGATTGTCATGGAAGTGGGCTCCACCGACACCATTGTGGAGATGCTGCAGAGCGGCCGGCATGTCAGTTTCCTGCCCCGTTTCGTGGTCGATGAAGGCCTCCTGACAGGTGTTCTGCACCACATCAAGATCCAGGGGCTGAGAATCAACCGGACTCTGTGGATCGCCCTGAACCGGGATAATCTGCAGAACGCGGTGGCGGATGCCTTTATCCAGTTGCTATGGAACCGATAGGCACGCCCTCGACCCTTCGCCTAATCGATTTCTTAAACCGCGAAGGACACGAAGAGCACAAAGGATCAGACGAGCAATCATTCAGTCTCATTGCGTAGCGTTTAGGCATTGAAATCCATGCACACGCCGCTTCGTGCACTTCGTGGTAAAAATCAGTGTCGGCTAGTGCCTTGAATAAGCGCAGTCGTCGTCCGGACCCTGTGAATCGCTCTCAACCGGGAGAAACTGCAGAACGCGGTGGCGGATGCCTTTATCCAGTTGCCATGGCACCGATAGGCTCTCCCGCGACGCTTCGCCTAACTGATTTCTTTAACCACGAAGGACACGAAGAGCACGAAGGATCAGACGAGCAATCATTCAGTCTCATTGCGTAGCGTTTAGGCATCGAAATCCATGCACACACCGCTTCGTGACCTTCGTGCACTTCGTGGTAAAAATCAGTGTCGGCTATTGCCCTGAATAAGCGCAGTCGTCGTCCGGACCCGTAAACCCTGTACCAGGAGCA
>JBEVWC010000040.1:0-36060 GCA_040506775.1 Candidatus Thiodiazotropha sp. | reverse complement strand
TCCTTGTAACGGGCCATCATCCATTCTCCCTGCCAGTATTGTGATGCCTTGATTCTAACGAAAAATTGGGTTTTTCTACAGCCTCAACGCCCAGTTAAGGGGCGGCCAGTGCGTAGCGCCGTTTGCGCAACAATGGCGAAGCCATGCGCAATAAGGTGCGGAGTACTGGACGTCCCAGCGAGCATAGCGAGCGACTTGAACGCCTTGTTAGGCCATTGCCGCACTCAACACCTCCTGCTCGAGTTCCTTCAGGTTTTTGTAAACCACCTCGCGCCGTTTACTATCGTGCCAATAACTGAGTATTTTTCCCTTATCCGCACCTTCCGTTTCGTACATCAGATAGTCACCGGCTCCGTTGTACAAGATGGGCACCCACGTTTTTGAAAGTGGTTCTGAAATATCCTCCATTGGATCGTTCAGGAATTCCCAAGAAGATACAACCTCATCGATAGGCAGAAATGTCCGGTTGTCTTTTTGATTTAAGGAATAGCTTCCAAGTTGACCATTGTGCCACTTATATAGCGAAACGATTTCTTCCGGCACTTGGTTGCTGGGAAAGCATACTTTCAACAGAGCTAACTCATCATCAGTGGCGCCAGGTTGAAGCGATTCATAGACCTTATAGAAGTTATTCTGCAACGCCTGATCGATCTTTTCTAACGTATCCACAATCATTCTTCTTTTTGGCCTAACGCCCCAATCACCGGGCCAGTAGAGTGGAGCAATTTTTGTGGTATAAAGGAGCGCAGCGACACCACAAATAATTGCGCAACGTAGCTGGCTCCGCGTGCATTGGATTGTTAGCTGTGTTGCCGCCATAATTTTGATTTAAATTCTTTCGGTATTTCTTGATCCCACGGATCATCAAAGCCAAGAGATTCTAGCTTATCAAACCACAGATCCCTTTTGCTTACCGGAAGCTTTGTACCGCACCAAGGGCAGTTTTTTATAGTCATTTGGCTGGCACCATCACCGTGAGGAATTGAATATTCATCAAATACTTCATCGTAATGTATTACAGCATCATGGCAATCTTTTGGATCAGGATGCTGCTCACAATAAAATTCTGCGTATTGGGCCATATGCACACAAGGGTAATCACTTACCTTTACTCCGCGATCTTCTAATATAGCTACCAAAGCTGCATCGCTACATTCCTCGCATGAATGAAGATGATCTAGAACCTTTTCTTGAAGATCGGCATCAAGATCATTGATGTCACCTTCGATCCAATATTTTTTAAAGTCGCTACAGTTCATGGATACCTTGTCTACAGCTAACGTTGCCATAAGCCGCGCGAGGTACGAGCGTCGGATTTGATGGCCTGGTTAGCATTCATTGTTTAATTTCCATTATTTCTTTAACTACTTTTTCATACTGTGGTTTGTGAAATTTCAACTTTATAGTTTCTGCTTTATCAAAAAATATTTCGTAGCCAGGCGGGTGCATTTCCCATGTTATAAAATCACCTTCGTGTTCTATTACACAACCATCAAGATATATATCATCTGGCCTATGGCAACCCGCACATGTGAGTATGTCTTTATTTCCTGATTCATCGATGGTTGCGAAAAGATTTTCTTTGAGAAGTAGCGCCTCTCGCTTTTCATGCCAATTTCTATATTCAGCTTCTTCTGGAATTGCGCTCTCAAGCAAATCGATCAATGGAATATCATCGATTACAAGCTGAATGAAACATCCGTATTTCGCCTTTGGATTGTACTTATAACTTAGTATATTGACTGGTTTCATGTTCTGAATGCTAACGCCTTGGTCACGGGACCAACGTAGTGGAACATACATGTGGTACCGTGAGCGAAGCGAACCACATGTATGTGGAGCGTAGTTGGTTCCCGTGCACCAAATTGTTATGCCAAACCACGAAGTTCACCCAATATTAACTCTAATTTACCTTGATCAATTTCAAACATGCCCGACAGCTTGTAGTGTGCTGCCTCAGAATAACCAGAATAAGAATCTCCAATGGTAAATTCTACAACCACTTTTAGTGGGCTATTTTTACATAAAAACCTTATCTCTGTATCGTATGTACCCTCAAGATGCGGCACTAAAGATCTATCACAAATAAAGGCATCTAACTCTTTAGTAAATTGAGCCATATTTACAAAATATATTTCGTCATTTTTAGCTAGAAATTCACCATGCCCAATATTTATAGAGCAGGTTACTTTGTATGCACTACCAGATTCGTCTTCATGTCTCTTTTCGACATCAATCGAAGACTTTCCGTCGCTTGATGGTATTTTCATAAACTACCTGAGGGCATAACGCCCCGATAACGGGCGGCTAGCATGGAGCGACTGCTCGCGAAACAATGCCGAAGGCATTCGCGAGCTGGCGCGGAGTGCTAGACGTCCCAGTGAGCCGCAGGCGAACGTGTTGATTGGCTTGTTATGTTCATAGTTCCAACATCATTTCATCGGAGGGTTTGAACCCCATTTCTGCGTAGATAGATGAAGTGGCTTCCGATGCGAGTAGCCGCACCATTTTCATGTTAAAGCCCTTTAACCAACCAATCGCGTCAGAACTCAGCTTGGTAGCTATCCCTTGGCCTCGATAATGCGAATCTGTGTACACATCACCCAAGAACCCGTATTGGGGCGGATCGAAGTAGCGGAAAGGCAAATCACGTTTCACAAACGCTCCAGCGCATGCGACTATCTCGGCGCTCGAACGCGCAACCATATGGATAGCTCGCCGCTGCTGGTATAACTGCCGATAATCGCTCAACACCAAAGACGCCGCATCCCTGGCTAGCAGATGCGAAAAGCCAGCTTCTTCGAACATTGCCAACTTCATTTCTACAATTCGCGGCAAATCTTCTATTGATGCCTTTCCGTAGCTAAGCGATCTCATTTCTTGCTACCAGCCTTCTTGAACATAACGTTTGCCTAAAGCGCGCCGCTTCGCGGCGTCGCAGTGAGCGAATAGCGAACGAGTTTAAGGCTCTTGTTATGCATTAGTAACTACTTGCAGATACCACGCGCACAGTTGCCGAAGCATGCGAAGGAACAGGTTGCCCTTTGCATCCACATTTAATTTGGAAATTCTCTACCTCATCAGCCTTTAAACTTTTGTTTATGTATTCGTTGCATTCATAAACAAACTTTCCTGAGTCATCATATAGTTCGGCCTCAAGTTGGATTGACCCGACCTTGGTTTTTCCTGCGTTTTGGATTTTTCCGAGGATTAGGAGTTGATCAACGGATTCTGCTTCAGAATACTCAAGGATTTTGACTTGAGCGGTCATATCGAATTGTTCACGGAATTTAGAAAAATCTTCATTTTCTTCAATCGTGTCTTGTATTTGGTTGACGCTGGCTTCCATCAGTATGGGAGAGAGGCCGACAACCGCAATGGTGCCCAAGCCATATACTGCTAGGGAGGGAATGATGAATCCTATCCCAAGCCAAAAGCCTGCCTTAATAAGTTTCCATATGCTCCATTCATTCATTACTAACTCCATTTTTTGCATAACGCTTGCCATCACGGTCGGCAAACTCGAAGCGAAGCGGAGAGTTTGGCGTCCCAGTGGATGGCATTGTTATACACGCGGCTGTGACTCTATGCCTCATTCACTCAGGCTATGCACCACCGGGCGCTTGGCCCATTACCGTGACGTTCTACAAATTTGGTATCGCGAAGAAATTTGCTCGTCTGTGATGAGTAGCTATAGCCAAGTAGATCAGATAGGTCTGCGTTTGAAGCTTCTCCATGGGTCTTTAAATAGCGATAAAGCCTTACATAGTTTTCACTAGATGGTGATGCTCTAAATATACGTCCAACAGCCATGAACATTTTCCAGGCCGGAAGAACACGAACAAAAACACCATCCTTTGATCCACATACTTCAACTTGTGGAATGAGTGCAACCGAGCGCTCAATTTGTTCTAATGGGGAATCGACCAATTTCTCTAGACTTCGCTCCAATACCTCGAAACCAATCACCCCTGTTTCATATACACTATTGAGCAGTAGTAGTTCTGGAATGCCCCATTCTTGATTATGCTCAATACTTAAGACTGCGATGGCAGGACGAAGGTATTTTGCTTCTAACTTCACTTCAACTGCATTACTTTCCTCACGAAACTCTGGAAATGCTCTCCCGTAGCGAAGTGATCCGAGACCCATTCTAAGCACTCCCATACCGGCTCGGTCCACGAGATTGTGCGTCATCAAAATTCGTGCAAGGTTTTTATTGCGGTGCCTTGGCTCATGCCTAGCAATGTTTTCAGCTGTTACTCCACCGAAAAACGTCCCGGGACTATGGATTCTTATTTCATCGCCCGAATATGTGACTGAAGTCATGCCATCAACAGAATAGTCCCGATGCACTATAGAATTTAGTAGCGCCTCATGAAACGCAACACGATCCAGCAACGGTGCTTCAAAAACCGTTTCCCCCGATTTGAATTTCTGTGTCGAATTACATTCGTCGAAATAACTTTCACTTCGGCGAATAGCACTCCAAAGATTGCCTGACCAAACATCGTTAATAAGCAGTTCACCATTCGGTGTTTTCCACGAAAAACGGAATTCGAAAAGGCCCAGGGCATCTCTAATCGCCGTTTCGTTACCTAGAAAGAGAAGACCACCTCTAGTCAACTTGCCGTTTTGCGTTGCACCAATAGCTTCTAAGTACCCTTCTTGGGAAGGTGGCGAGGTGAGGCCACGTTTCGATTGAAAGTCTTCCATCGCTTCAGCAAGAGATTGCTGATCAATGGCGTCATTTAGATCAGCGTCTGGAAAATCACTACTCCAGTCGTAACGCGTCAGAGCCTTGACGGCTCTTTCTATTTCCGACGGCTGCATTGGGCGACTAGACCGCCCTTCCCGAATACAAGTTTTGCCACTTGCGGTAGAGACTAACGATTCGTGACTTTTACCGATCTGAACTACGACGTATGTCTTCGCCTCAAAAATTAGGTTCGAAACAAGCAGATCCACCGATGGTCTTAGCTTTCCCGATATTCGTTCTTTCGCCTCAAGAATATCGACATCCGGGATACCGCGGAGTTGGTTCTCCCACTGGTTGTGCTGAACATCACTATTGTCTCGAACACCGATGATGACGGTACCTCCACCTAAATTTGCAAAAGCAGACAGTTCTTCGGCAAGTTCCTTCGAGTTGTATAATGCATTTGCATTCACATACCCTTTGAATTCGATTGACTCTGATTCTAGCTCTTCGCTCGGGCGCAATTTTACTTGCTGAAGAATTGCTCGAATCTCGAATTCATAAAGCCTCGCCATCAAATATGCTCCTGAATATTTTGTGTATAACAGTGGATTATGTGGACGTCACAAATATTGACTTATGCCGACGTCTCGAATATTGGATTATGCCGACATTTGTTCTAATTATGTACTTTGCCATGCAACTCACCCAATCAGCGTAATTTTCGTTTCTCATCCATGATTTGACTGGCCGCACGGGTAGACTGGCACGTCCGTTTCTGAACTGCGGGATGGCACCGTTGCTTATATGCTTGAGATGATTGATTCTGCCTTTGAGCACTGTCAAAAGCATCCAGAGAGAAGGCAAGCCAGACGATATCGCCATCGTATGCTGACGATCTTTTTGACCGGACATGCTCGAATGTCTCAAATGAGCTGTTCGGACCGGGTCAATCTCGTGGTGGTATTTCAATTTGACACTCATCCCTGTGATACAACGAAGCGGTTGTTGTCTCCTTTCTAGAACATTTGGACTCAGACCGCAAGGCATATGGCCCTTCCCTACACGGGCTTCCATATTTCATGATTTTCATTCTCAGCCCTGAACTTACGACCTCGTGGGCCTCTCAACCGCAATCACCTCTATTGTCCACAACCGATACCATCCGCAGTTCTTCTTACAGGGCTGACATGCGGATTATCCAAACTCCTTACGTAACTCTCTGATACGTCAGAAAATTAGCCATTCAAGTTAGCGCTGCAGATCGACCTGAACCCGGCGATTGGCTGCCCGGGCGCGTTCGGTGCGTTTCGCGATTGCCGGTCGGGTCTCTCCGTAGTGGCGTGACTGGATCAGCGCACGTTTGACGCCTTTTGAGACCAGATATCGGGTGACGCTGTCGGCACGCCGGGCGGAGAGTTTCATGTTGTAGCGGCTTCTCCCCTGGTCATCCGCGTGACCCGCCACCCGCACGGCGGTGATCTTGTCATCCGCCTGGACAAAATCCGCCACCCGGTCCAGGGCCTGGCGGGCCTTTTCGTCCAGCGTGTGAACATCCAGCGGGAAATATACTGTGAGGTCTTTGACTGCATCGAAGCCGTCTGGGGAGAGTTCGCTGAGACACTGTTTGAACGCGCGGTAGGCTTCTGTAAAACGCACCGGAGAGAGCCGTACCGAGACCTGGCGACGGCTGTCGTTCCAGTCGAGGAAATCGAAACTCCCGAGCTGCCCCTTGGCCAGGGCAGTGAGTAACCACCCGGCTGGTTTGCGGTCCAGGCTGATCGGTCGCAGTCCGGCATGGACCTCCAGGTACTGCTCCAGGTCGTCCGGGGCCTCGTGTTCCCAGTCCGGCGAGACTTCCCGGAGGGTGGCCTTGACCGTCTCCGGAACCGCCTGAAACGCATCGATACGGAACTGCAGGGGATCCCCGGACAGGCGGCTGAAGATGGCGGTTCCAAACTGGGGGATCTCATGCTTCAGTTCGCAGTGATATTTCGAACCCTGGTATTGCCATTGCGATTCATGCAACTCGGCCATGTAGACGAGCGATTCCAGGGACTGCGCATCGGCCATCCGCAGAACCGGCATTCCCAGCAGCAACAGCCACAGCAACCTGACGATCCACCAACGAGTCACGTCCCATGGGCAGACGTATGCGTGGCGAGATAACACAGGTTGCGCAGAGCAGATCGACATCAGAGGCGTTTCGGACCGATATGAGACATACACAGGCTATCGGCCAGTGAAATATGATCCTTAGCGATCCCGGGTGGTGGCTTTCTCCGGTGTGACGTTGCTCGTCTCTCCGGTTTCGGAACCGGACGGGTGCAACCATTCCACCTGCAGTGCTGCTTCGCCCGGTACCGCCGCGAAGCCTTCACACACCGCCAGGCCGGGAATCACCGCCAGGGTCCCATCAAGATAGATCAGTGGCAGGCACTCACGCTCCCAGGGTGGGACCCCCCACTCCTGGAACAGCTTTTTGAGACGCTGGCGATGACTGCGGCCCGCGAGCTGACAACGCTCCCCACCCTGCCGGAAGCACACCTCGATGCGGGCGTTTTGCCAGCGCTCGGCACTCACACCGGTCTCTGATGCCACTGCCCGGAGCTGTCCCAGGGCATTGGGCAGTTCCAGGGTCAGGCTGGCGGGCCACTCCAAGGTGTCGACGGGCGGCTCCGGGAGGGGTTCGTGCAGAAGATAGAGGCCATCCCGGAAGCGGCGCACCGACCAGTGGCCCCAGCGGATCTCGGGACGGGCGTCGGGACGGCCGAACACCGCTTCTCGTTCGATACGCGCCAGCTTTTTTGAATTGGGCATTCTCGCGCCTTGTGCGCCGATCCAGCGCCGCAGCAGGTGCCGCAGCCGCACGGAGTGAAACCCGCGCAGGTCCGGAATCGACAGAGCTCCCGAGTCGGCGATCCGTACCCGGTCGAGATCCTCATCCACCTCCTCGTTGACCAGTTCCAGGAGTTCTCCGGCGTAGCGCGCGGAACGGGCCAGTGTCTCGTTCACGGCAGGCCAGCGCTCTCGCAGCAGGGGAATCACCTGGTGACGCAGGAAATTGCGGTCGAATCGCAGATCCCGGTTGGAGGGATCCTCATGCCAGCTCAGGCTGTGTTCCCTGGCATAGGTTTCCAGTGCCTGGCGGGTGACCGTGAGCAGCGGCCGGGCCAGCCAGCCGGGACCGAAGCGGGTCCGCTCCGGCATGGCGGCCAGGCCGGCGGGTCCACTGCCGCGGATCAACTGCAGCAGCAGGGTTTCGGCCTGGTCGTCCTGGTGCTGAGCGGTCAACAGCAGGTCCCCTGGGGCCATCGATTGGGCCAGGGCCTGATAGCGGGACTCCCGCGCCACCGCCTCCAGGCTTTCACCCGGCTGGGGATCAAGGTTCAAGTGATGAATTTCGAGGGGAATCCCCAGATCCGCACACAGGGTTTCACAGTGTGCCTGCCACTCGTCGGCCTGGGTTTGCAGACCGTGGTGGATGTGCACAGCCCGCACGGGGTAGCTCAGGTCTGGTCGCAGTTGCGCCATCAGATCGAGCAGAACGGTGGAGTCCAGGCCACCACTGAGTGCCACCAGGCACCCGGTGGGTTGGGGGTAACCGCTCAGGGTTTGCAGGAGCCGGGTCGCGCTGATGGACACGGGATGATCCGCTGGGTTACTCCCCGGAGAACTGGCCGTACTGCATCAGACGCTGGTAGCGGGTATCCAGCAGTTTGTCGATCGCCATGCTGGTGAGATTGTCCAACCCCTCCACCAGCGAGTGCTTGAGGTTCTTGGCTATGCCGTCCAGGTCCCGATGGGCGCCACCCAGAGGTTCCGCGACGATCTCGTCGATCAGCCCCAGGTCCTTGAGACGGTCCGAGGTGATGGCCATGGCCTCGGCGGCCAGGGGCGCCTTTTCCGCGCTCTTCCAGAGGATCGATGCACATCCTTCGGGGGAGATCACGGAGTAGGTGCTGTACTGGAGCATGACGATGCGATCGCCCACCCCGATGGCCAGGGCGCCGCCGGAGCCCCCTTCGCCGATCACGGTGCAGATGATGGGGGTGCGCAGCCCGGACATCACCTTGAGATTACGCGCGATGGCCTCGCTCTGACCCCGCTCTTCCGCGCCCACGCCCGGGTAGGCGCCCGGGGTGTCGATGAAGGTGAGAATGGGCAGCCTGAAGCGTTCCGCGAGTTCCATCAGACGCAGCGCCTTGCGGTAACCCTCCGGACGGGGCATGCCGAAATTGCGGTGCAGTTTGTCCTTGGTGTCCCGGCCTTTCTGGTGGCCGATCACCATCACCGGACGACCCTCCAGACGGGCGACCCCGCCGACGATGGCATGATCGTCGGCAAACGCCCGGTCACCGTGCAGCTCGTGAAACTCGTCGAAAATCCGGTCGATGTAGTCGAGCACGTAGGGTCTGAGGGGGTGACGGGAGAGTTGGGAGATGTCCCAGGGCTTGAGATTGGAAAAGATCGATTCGGTGAGACTGCGGCACTTGTTCTCCAGGCGCGCGATCTCGTCCTGAATGTTGATCTCGTTATCGCTGCCCACCAGGCGAAGTTCTTCGATTTTCGCCTCGAGTTCCGCGATCGGTTGTTCGAATTCTAGAAAGTTCAGGTCCATGGGCGAAATATACCGGAATCAAATGGGATAGGACAGTCTCGAGGGAAACCCTGTTTCCAGACAGAGCTTAGGCTGAATTTCTCAACTTGTTTCGACACTTAGCCCAGGGTCGAAAGAGCGCTGAAATATTCCTTGGCAAATACCCCCACAGGGTGCCAGAATCGCGCAGTTTTTCCCACCTGTACCCTATGTGAACAACCTCACCTCCACCACCGGACCCGGTGACTACGACCTGTTTGACCACCTGGTCGAATGTATTGAAAATCAGGGTTATGCGATCCTCCCCGGAGCCTTGCCGATGGCTTTGGTGGACGGGCTCTACCTGCACCTGAAATCCCTCGATACGGAGCGCTTCAAACCAGCGGGTATCGGCCGACAGGCCGATGAGATGAACAACCCGTTTGTCCGCACCGACCGCATTCGCTGGCTCGACCCGTCAGTCCCTGTGATGGCCGCTTATCTGGACTGGACGGAGCATCTGAGACTGGCGATCAACCGCCGCCTGTTCCTCGGTCTGTTCGATTACGAATGCCACTTCGCCCATTACCCGCCCGGGGCCTATTACAAGCGTCACCTGGACGCCTTTCAGGGCGAGCGCAACCGGGTTTTAACCACCGTGTGCTATTTCAACCCCAACTGGCAACCGGGCGACGGAGGACAACTGCTGATCCACGACCCGCAGACCGGTGAACTCATGGAGACCGTGCAACCGGCATACGGAACGATGGTGGTATTTCTCAGCGAACGTTTTCCTCACGAAGTGCTGCCCGCTCAGCGGGACCGGTACAGCATCGCCGGCTGGTATCGGGTGATCAACAACCAGCAGGGACGTATCGATCCGCCGAGATGAGGTGATCCCTCGCGGTTTTATTAGACCTGTCCCGGCGGTTCGGATTCTGTCCCTGTGGGACAGTCATTCCTGATACCGGGTAAAGCAGTTGTTGTAGTCAATATCCGTTGAGGTGAGCCCGCTGCCAGTCAGGGTAAAGCTGTGGGATACGCACAGTTCATTCTGATTTTCGATGATGTAGTAGCCCTCGAAGTTATTCGCACCCTGGGAGAGACGCATCTGACGCCCCTGTCTGCCATCCGACAGGGTCGCCTCCCCCAGGTCGGTGTAGGTCAACACCGGATCCAGCTCCGCCAGCGTGGTGGAAGTGGTGGTGCCCGAACAGTTGGCATTGTCGAAAAAGGCGTAGGCCTGGAACACATGACCGTCATCCCGGAATTGCATGATCCAGTAGAAATGATCGCCGGTATTGTTGACACGACACTGGGTACCCAAAACCCAGATTCCCTGAAGATTGGCGTTGGTGACCGGATTCGGGTTGGGGTTGGGATCGTTGTTTGAGCTGTAAATACTAAGACAGTGATCGTAGTCGATGTAGCTGGCGCTGTTGTTGATTTCGGCGGACAACCCATTCGCCTCGAAGGTGACATTGTCCGCGAAGCAAAGGGTGTCTGAATCCCTCAGATTGAAATAACTGTTTATGCTGTTCCCGAGAATATCCAGATCGATCGCATAGCCATCGCTGCCATCGAACAGGGTCTCCTCCCCTTGCATCTCATAACCTGCCTGAATGGAATCGGGTGAATGCTGATCGTTTGCCCGGGTCGAACAACTGCTGTCCTGATAAGCCTGGTATCCCAGGCGGAGTTGACCATCGTCACCGAACCGATACAGCCCTTTACGATAGGTGCCATTGTTGTCCCGCATACAATCGGAGCTCTGCCAATTATTGGCCTGGAGAATCTCCCTGGCCTCTTTTTCCGAGGCAGAATCCGAATCATCCTCAACAGGGACACAGGCGGCGATTGCGAGTGTCGCGCCGATTGAAAACAATATTTTTGAGATGGGTCGAGTGGTAAGGTTCATAGCATTCCCTGCTTAGTGGTGTGTCCTGGCGTTCTCCATGCATCCTGGGAGAATCTGTAGCAAAAGCGCGGGTGAATTGTATTCGAACCCATGGGTACCCACACATCAGGAATTACCCTAGTGGGCGGTTTTCAGAGCGAGTGAACCGATAAGAATTGCGATGACCCGGACCGGGACCTAAGCAGCCGGAAACCGGATACTCGATGTTTCAGGAACCCATCGCGCGGTTGGAGGTCCGTTGCGCATTTTCGGACGCTGCCGGTGCATTGCGGTAACCCACCCTGACCGAACCGGCGCCGAACAACTGTTCCAGGCGGCGGATCAACTCGTCGCTGGGATTGACCCGCCACTCCGGACCGAGCTGAATATCCCCCTGGGCCATTTCGGTGCAGTAGTGCAGCCGCACCGAGGTGGTGCCACCCCCGCGAAAAGGTTCCAGGACCTGGCCCAGGCGATCGATGATCCCGTGATCCGCAACGGTTCCGTTGTGCGCCGTGTCGATCATCAGCATCACCGCGTAGTGGGCCCTCGCCTGTTCGAAGGTCAGCAGGTTGTCGACCCGGATGCTCAAGCCACCCCGGAACTCGTCGTAACTCAGGTTACCGGAGACCACCAGGATCTTGTCCGCGGAGATCAGGTCCCGGTGCTGTTCGTAGGCCTCGTTGAACAGGGTGCACTCGATGCGGCCACTGCGATCGTCCAGCACCAGGGTGCCCATGCGCCCGCGCTGGGTCTGACGGTGACTGGCGCTGACCACCAGCCCACTCACCACCACCGGGATACCGCGCCGCCGCTGCTGGGGCGGGCCGTTGCCGGGTGAGCCGTCCAGGCTCAGGTCACCGATGCGTGAACAGCCGACGTGCGGCAGTTCATCGGCGTATCGGTCGATGGGATGTCCGGTGAGGTAGAGGCCCAGGGTCTCCTTTTCCCCCAGCAGGCGCTGCTCCTCCTCCCATTCGTCCACGTCGTCGGGAATCACCTGGGCGTGGCTGGTCTCCGCAGGCTGCGGCTCGCCCATGCCGAACAGATCGTTCTGCCCTACCGCCTGCATGGCGTGGTGCTGCTCCGCCAGTTTCAGCGCCAGGGGCAGTTGCAGCATCAGGGTGGCCCGGTTGGTGCCCAGGCCATCGAGTGCGCCGGCGCGGATCAGCGATTCCAGCACCCTTCGGTTGACCTTGCGCATGTCGATGCGACGGCAGAACTCGAAGATGTCCTGGAAGGGACCGTGTTCGTTGCGTTCCAGGATGACCGCCTCGATGGCGGACTCACCGACCCCCTTGATTGCCCCGAGGCCGTAGACCACGGTGTGTTCGTCCGAGGCGGTGAACTTGTATTCCGAAAGATTGACCTGGGGGGGCTCCACCTTGAGCTTCATGCGCCGGCACTCCTCGATCAGGGGCACCACCTTGTCGGTGTTGTCCATGTCCGCGGAGCAGACCGCCGCCATGAAGGCCGCCGGGTAGTGGGCCTTGAGCCACATGGTCTGATAGGAGACCAGGGCGTAGGCTGCGGAGTGGGATTTGTTGAAGCCGTAGCCGGCAAACTTCTCCATCAGGTCGAAGATGTAGGTGGCGGTCTTCTCCTCGACACCCCGCTCCACCGCACCCTTGCGGAAGATCTCGCCCTGCTTGGCCATCTCCTCGGGTTTTTTCTTGCCCATGGCGCGGCGCAGCAGGTCGGCGCCGCCGAGTGAGTAGCCGGCCAGCACCTGGGCGATCTGCATCACCTGCTCCTGGTAGAGGATGACCCCGTAGGTGGGCTTGAGGATCGGCTCCAGGTCCGGGTGGGGATAGGCCACCTCGGCGCGTCCGTGCTTACGGTCGATGAAATCGTCCACCATGCCCGACTGCAGCGGGCCGGGACGGAACAGGGCCACCAGCGCGGTGATGTCCTCGAAACAGTCCGGCTGAAGCTTTTTGATCAGCTCTTTCATGCCCCGGGATTCCAACTGGAACACCGCGGTGGTCTCGGCGCTCTTGAGCAGCCGGAAAGAGGCCTCGTCATCCATCGGGATGGCGCTGATATCCACCGCTTCGAGTCCCTGGCGGGCACGGTCCGCGTTGACCGCCTTGAGCGCCCAGTCGACGATGGTCAGGGTGCGCAGGCCTAGGAAGTCGAACTTGACCAGGCCGACCTTCTCCACGTCGTCCTTGTCGAACTGGGTCACCAGACCCTCGCCGTTGGCTTCGCAGTAGAGCGGGGTGAAATCGGTGAGCAGTCCCGGGGCGATGACCACGCCACCGGCGTGCTTGCCCGCGTTGCGCGCGCAGCCCTCGAGTTTCTTGGCCATCTCGATGAGTTCGGCCACCTCCTCGTCGGTCTCGAAGGCCTGCTTCAGGTCATCGCTCTCTTTCAGCGCCTTGTCCAGGGTCATGCCGATCTCGAAAGGGATCATCTTCGCCACCCGGTCGGTGAAACCGTAGGGATGACCCAGCACCCGGCCCACGTCGCGCACCACCGCCTTGGCCGCCATCGAGCCGTAGGTGATGATCTGCGAGACCGAATCCCGGCCGTAGCGCCGCGCCACGTAGTCGATGACCTGGTCCCGCTTGTCCATGCAGAAGTCCACGTCGAAGTCGGGCATGGAGACACGTTCCGGGTTGAGAAAGCGCTCAAACAGCAGTTCCAGGGCGATCGGATCCAGATCGGTGATCTTCAGCGCATAGGCGACCAGGGAACCGGCGCCGGAACCGCGCCCGGGTCCCACCGGGATATCGTTGTCCTTGGCCCATTGAATAAAGTCGGCGACGATCAGGAAGTAACCGGGAAAGCCCATGCTGTTGATCACGTCCAGTTCGATCTGCAGACGCTCGTCATAGACCTTGCGGCGCTCGGCGAAATCGGCGGCGTTGACATCGAACAGCTTGCCCAGCCGCCACTCCAGCCCCTTGCGGGACTCCGCTTCGAGGAAGGCTTCGATCGTCATCCCCTCGGGAATCGGAAAATCGGGCAGGAAGTTCTTCCCCAGGGTCAGCTCGATGGTACAGCGTTTGGCAATCTCCACACTGTTCTGCAGGGCCTCCGGGATATCGGAGAACAGCGCCATCATCTCTTCCGGGCTGCGCAGGTACTGTTGCGGGCTGTAGTTTTTCGGCCGCCGGGGATCGTCGATGGTTCGGCCTTCGTGAATGCACACCCGCACCTCGTGGGCATCGAAGTCATCAGGGTGCAGGAAATGGGTATCGTTGGTCGCCACCACCGGCACCCCGAAGTCTGCGGCCAGGGCCACGCTCTCGTGCAGACAGCGCTCTTCCTCCGGACGGCCGGTCCGCTGCAGTTCCAGGTAGTAACGGTCGCCGAACAGCTCCAGCCATTGGTCGAGCAGTTTCTCTGCCAGTTCCCGGTTTCCCGATAAAAGGGCTCTGCCCACATCCCCCTGTCGACCGGCGGACAGGGCGATCAGACCCTCGGTATTGCCTGGCAGCCAGTCGGGTTCAATCAGCGGACGTCCCAGATGCTGACCCTCGCGGTAGCTGCGTGAGACCAGGCAGGTGAGATTGTTGTAACCCACCGGGTTCTGCACCAGCAGCACCAGCCGGTGGGGGGTATTGATATCCTCGGGATTGCGAATCCAGGCATCCACCCCAGCGATGGGTTTGACCCCCGCTGCCAGGGCCGCCTGATAAAAACGCACCAGGGCGAACATGTTGGATTGATCGGTGAGCGCCACCGCCGGCATGCCCAGTTCCGCCACCTGCTTGACCAGGGGTTTGACCCGCACCAGCCCGTCGACCAGCGAGTATTCGGAATGAACGCGAAGATGTACGAAACCCGCCGTCATGTCTCAACCAGTAATGCCTTTGAATGGGTCCATTCTAACTCGATTCAGACTCAAAATCTGAGTCCGGTGTGGGCGCGAGAGTATCGGGTTACACTGCGTCAACCTGGCCTATGATTCTAATGTCGCGACTCATGTTATTTATATAACTTGTTGTTATATTTATTATTTATCAATCTATAATGCCTGTAACAGGATCTGGCCTGTCGGGTTACGCTAGGCTAACCCGACCTACGGGCTGTGTGGTCCCAGTCCTGTGCTTCGACAATCACTTTCACGCGTAGGTTGGGTTAGCGCAGCGTAACCCAACAAACCCGGGCCCCATCCAATACCCCCGCATTTCACTGAAATCGGAGCATTGCGCCAGGCGCAGATCATGTGCAACGTTCAACCCAGGTTCAGGACTCCTCCAGCAACCTGCGAACCGGTCCAAAGGAGCGCCTGTGAATCGGCGAGACCCCCAGGGTCGCCAGACCGGCCAGGTGGTCCTTGGTGGGGTAACCCTTGTGTTTCGCCAGACCGTAACCGGGGTATTGTGCATCAAGCTCTACCATCTCCCGGTCCCGGGCCACCTTGGCGATGATCGATGCGGCACTGATCGCCTCGATCAGCCGGTCGCCCCCCACGATCGCCTCTACCGGGCAATCCAGTTGGGGCGGGCGATTGCCGTCCACCAGCACCCGATCCGGAGCAACGGAAAGTCCCGCCACGGCCCGTTGCATGGCCAGCAGGCTCGCCTGGAGTATGTTGATGTGATCAATCTCTTCAACCTCCGCACGTCCCAGCGCCCAGCTATGGGCCTGTTCGCGGATCACCGGATCGAGGGCCTCGCGGCGCTTTTCGCTGAGTTTTTTCGAATCCGCCAGCCCGGCGATCGGACGCTCAGGGTGAAGTATCACTGCCGCGGCCACCACCGGCCCGGCCAGCGGGCCGCGACCCACCTCGTCGACACCGGCCACCATCAGCCAGGCCTGTTTCAGCTCGTTACGCATCGGTCAGTGACTCCATCAGTTCCCGGGCCAGCCGCTTGCGGTCCAGTTTTCCATTCGGGTTGGTGGGGATCTCGGTGCGAAACTCCACCAGTCCGGGCATCATGTAGCTGGCCAGGCGTTTCTTGCAGGCATTTATGAGGCGCTCCTCGGTAAGCGATTCCCCGCCCTTGGGGACCACGATCAACGCGATCGACTGCCCCAGGGTGGCATGCGGTATCCCCAGCGCAACCACCTCCTCCACCAGCCCGGAGGCGTGCACGATTGCCTCGATCTCATTCGGGCTGACCCGAAATCCCGAGGTTTTGATCAGATCATCCTGCCGACCGATATAGTAGAGAAACCCCTGACTGTCCCGTTTCACGATATCCCCGGACCAGACCGCCAGCTCCCGCTCCGGCAATCCATCGATGCCGGGTGGGAAGGGGCGAAAGCGCTGCTGCGTGGCGACTTCATCGTTCCAGTACCCCAGGGCGACCAACGGCCCCCGGTGCACCAGTTCACCCGGTTCATCCACGTCACAGATCGTACCGTCCGGCCGCAGTACCAGAATCTCGGCATTGGGTATGGCGGTCCCCATGGAATGGGGTCTGCGGCTCACCTGGTCAGGGGGCAGGTAGGTGGAGCGGAAGGCCTCGGTCAGACCGTACATCAGATAGATGTCGGTATCCGGTAGGACCTGGCGCAGCAGCTCGGTGGTCTCCACCGGAACCACCCCGCCGGAGCTGGTGATATATCGCAAATGACCCGCGATCTCCTCGGGCCAGGGCAACTGCACCAGCAGATTCCACAGCGGCGGCACAGCGGCCAGACCGGTGATCCTCTCCTGAGCCAGGGTATTGAGGACTTCCATGGGTAACAGATAGTTGATCAACACTGCGGTTGCCCCCACCAGGAAGGCGGTGGTGAGCTGACTGATGCCGTAATCGAAACTCAGTGGCAATACCACCAGTATCCGGTCAGAGGCGTGGTTGTGCAGATAGTCAGCGACACTCTGAGCCCCGGCCATCATATTGCGATGGCTGAGCACCACGCCTTTGGGTTCCCCGGTACTGCCAGAGGTATAGATCAGAGCGGCCAGATCCGTTTCGATGACGCGATGCGGGGACAGATTGATGCGCTGTTCCAGGAACGACTCCCAGGTCATCAGATGCTGGGCATAACCACTGGGATCGGTCTCCCCATGATCGTCGACCACCAGCAGATCGGTCAGATCGACACAATATGGCAGGGTTCCTTCAAGTGACTTGAGCTTGCCCGGCGTGGTGACCAGGATGCGGGCCTGGCAATCCAGCAGAATATGGGAGACCTGGTGGGGCTTGAGCACCGGATTGATCGGCACAAAGGCTGCACCGGCGGCGAGGCTGCCGAAGATGGCAACCACATTCTCCAGGCACTTGGGGAGATAGATGGCTACCCGCCCTGAACGAGTGATCCCCATGGCCATCAGGGCACGCGCGAACGCCTCGACCTGATCGGCCAGTTCTCGGTAGCTGAGTGATTTTGTTTTATATTGCAGGGCCGTCTGATCTGGGTGGCGGTTGGCTGACTCAAAGATGAGTTCGTGAAGAAGTACCGCCATGATCTGTAAGATGACTCCCTGATAAGTATGCGATCTCGAAACCCAGCTGGATCAGGTTGTAATAAAGCAAAAAACCGGATCCGTGTCTAACATCCTGCTCCTGGACTTTTGCCGCTTCAGCCATTTGGTTTTTGGTTACCCGGGGTCCTCATACAAAGATGTTGTTGCCATCAACTGTTTCTAAGTCGTTAGTAATCGGTGTGAAGTTTACTGTGTATGGGGGTTGTTGAGTCTCCCCTCTCCTTTCCCGGGTTGCGCTTTGCTTCACCCGGGCTACACGGTCGCTTGGATCCGTTTTAGGATTCAAACTTCTCGTTTGCTTCTACGTCTGTTCATTGGGTCTCCTCTCTCCTTGCGGGAGAGGGGGAAATGCGAAACCCGTGAGCGCAGCTCACACCACCACTCAAAACTTGAAAAACACTACCCAATGCCTGAAGCCAAATCCATCAAGGCTGACGAGATAACAAATCAAGAACCGGCCCGTTTCATCAAAGCGATGATTGAGTGGATGCCCCACGACCCAGGCATTGCAAAATAGCCTCCGCCGCCTGAGCCGCGGCGTCCCTGCGCAAGCCCTGATGGATCGCCTGGTAGTGTTGAGCGATCGCCGCGCGCCTCTCGGGATCATCCAGCAGTTCCAGCAGCGCCGGACCAAGCCGCTCGACCCGGCACTCCTGCTGAAGCAGTTCCGGCGCCAGAGGTTGTTCAGACAACAGATTGGCAATCGCCACATGGGGCGTTTTCAACAGCTTGAACCGAAAGATGATCCAGGCCGTCAATGGCGCCAGACGATAGCCCACGACCATGGGCTTTTTCATCAGCAGGGTTTCCAGGGTCGCCGTACCCGAAGCCACCAGGACCACGTCGGCGGCCGCCATCGCGTCACGCGCCCTGCCCTCCAGCAGCAGTACGTCGCAACCGGGGTTGGCTACCTGCCATTGCTGCTGAAAATGCTCGCGTACCGTGTCGTTGACCATGGGCGCCACGAACTGAACTTCCGGCCGACGGCTTTTCAGCCAGGCCGCGGTACGGGCGAAGATCTCACCGAGTCGGCTCACCTCGCTCATGCGGCTGCCCGGCAGCAGGGCCACCACGGGAGCCTGCTCGTCCAGTCCCAGTGTTTTTCGAACCGTTCCGGTATCCGCTGGTTGCAAGGGAATCTGGTCCGCCATGGGATGGCCGACATAGACGGCCGGCACACCGTTTGCCGTCAAAAAGGGAACCTCAAAATCGAAGATACAGAGCATCAGGTCGACCGCATCACGCAGTCCTTTGACCCGCCCCTGGCGCCAGGCCCAAACCGTGGGACTGACGAAGTGCGCGGTCTTGATGCCGGCAGCCTTCAAGCGGGTTTCCAGCGCCAGATTGAAATCCGGGGCATCCACGCCAAGTACCAGGTCAGGAGGATTTTGCAGAAAATGGGCGATCAGCCGGCGGCGGGTTTTCAACAGCCCGGGCAGATGTCCCAGAACCTCGGTCAAGCCCATCACCGGATCCATTCTCGCCAGGGACTTGCAGCCGGCGGCCTCCATCAGAGGTCCGGTCATACCCTCGAACTCGATATCCGGAACCCGTTCACGCAACGCCTGAATCAGCGCGCTGGCCAGTTGATCGCCGGAAACCTCGTTGACGATTAGTCCGATGCGCATGAGTGATATTCCCGGATACCGCGCATCACACCCGCATCAAGTCCGGGTATAAAGCCGACATCCGCAATGCCTGGTATGGGACAGGAACGGGGCCGACGACAATACGATAACCGCTGGGGTTTTGAACGAGAAATGAGTGGCGGGATACCCTGAGGCAGTCCATTTGAGGGATCAGCGCAGAATGCCCCGTCCGCTGTGGGAGAGAAACTCGGTCATCAGGCTCAGCTCGGGTGTCTCTTCGAGCATCCCCTCGATCACTTCCCGGGCCTCCTCGAGACGACGGCCGGACTGGTAGAGCACTTTGTAGGCCCGCTTGATCTGCTGTATCGCCTCCTTGCTGAACCCCCTGCGACTGAGTCCCTCGCGATTGATACCGTGAGGCTTGGCGGGATGCCCCGCCACCGTGACATAGGGCGGCAGATCCATGTTGATGGCGGCGCCCATGCCGGAGAAACTGTGGGCGCCGATCCGGCAGAACTGGTGAACCTTGCTGAATCCCCCCAGGATTGCATGATCATGAATCTGCACATGCCCCCCCAGGGAGGCCGCATTGGCCATGATCACATGGTTGCCCAGGACGCAGTCATGGGCAATGTGGATATAGGCCATGAGCAGGTTGTCATTGCCGATACGGGTCACGCCCTGATCCTGAACGGTGCCCCGGTGCAGGGTCGTGAACTCGCGGATCACGTTACGGTCACCGATCTCCAGGCGGGTCGGCTCGCCGGCGTATTTCTTGTCCTGGGGTTCCTCCCCCACGGAGGCGAACTGGTAGATCCGGTTATCTCGACCGATTCGGGTGGGGCCTTTGATCACCACATGAGGCCCTACAACGGTGCCCGATCCGATCTCCACACCGGGACCGATGATCGAAAACGGCCCGACAGAGACGTCCTCCGCGAGCCGGGCATCCGGATCAATGACTGCGCGTGAGTCGATCAGCGGCCTATCTCCCTGGCAGTGCACATGATCTCAGCGGTGGCCACAGTCTTGCCGTCAACCAGTGCGGTGCAGGTAAAGAACCCGATACCGCGTTTGAGCTTGTTCTGCAGTACTTCGATGATGAGTTGATCACCGGGTTCGACCTGCTGTTTGAAACGGGCCTTGTCGATACCCGCGAACAGGTAGATGGTCGTCTCGTTGACAGTCTCTGGGTTGGACTCCATCGCCAACAGCCCGGTTGCCTGGGCCATCGCCTCGATGATCAGCACCCCCGGCATCACCGGCTGGACCGGGAAATGACCATTGAAGAAGGGCTCGTTGTAGGTGACGTTCTTCAGCGCAGTGAGACTTTTATGCTTCTCAAACTCCAACACGCGGTCGATGAGCAGAAAAGGGTAACGGTGCGGCAGCAGGCGCAGCACCCTGTTGATATCCATCGCGATCAAGCCTGCCTCCCGTGATCCAAACATCTCATTTGCGTGACTCTCCACTCGGCGTCTTCAATGTTTTCTTAATCAGTTTCAGGTCCTTGGCCATCTCTTCGAGGTGCCTCAGACGGGCGATCAGCTTGCGCCAAGCGCCATTTTCCATTGCCGGCAGATTGCCGCTGTAATATCCGGGATCCGGAAACGAACGGGTCACCAGGGTCGCCCCAGAAAAGTGCACATTATCACCGATCGTCAGATGCCCCGCCAGACCAACTTGCCCTCCCAGGGTGCAATGACGGCCGATTTTTGTTGAACCGGCGATGCCGGTACAGCCGGCCATCGCGGTGTGTTCGCCCACCTCCACGTTGTGGGCGATCATGATCAGGTTATCGAGCTTCACGCCGTCATGCAGGATGGTATCCTCCAGGGCACCCCGGTCGACGGTGGTATTGGCGCCGATCTCCACATCGTCACCCACCCAGACCCGACCCAACTGGGGGACTTTGACCCAGCGTCCCTGGTCATTGGCCAGGCCGAAACCGTCGGCACCCAGCACCGCACCCGGATGAATCAGGCAACGACGCCCCAGCCGGGTGGCGTGACACAGGGTCACCCGGGCCACCAGACGGGTCTCATCACCGATCTCGCAATCCGCCTCGATCACGCACCCCGGACCGATCACCACCCCGGCGCCCAGGCTGACCCGTTCACCGATGACGCTGCAGGCGCCAATACTGACGCTGGGGTCGATTTGCGCGGACTCCGCAATCACCGCGGATGGGTGAACCCCGGGTTGCGGGACAGGTGTTGGTGACAGCAGGGTCGAGGCCCGCGCATAGGCCAGATAGGGATTGTCGGACACCAGCATGGTGACGGGACAGGCGTCGGCCGCCTCTTCTGAGAGGATTACCGCGCTCGCCTGGGTCCCGCTCAGATAGCGGCTGTACTTGCTGTTGCTGAGAAAACTCAGCTGTCCGGGCCTGGCGGCCTGAAGCGTGCCCACCCCATCGACGTACAGATCCGGGTCGCCCCGGAGTTCCACACCCAGTGTTTCAGCCAATGCTCCAAGTCGGATGGACAAGGGTATCGCCCGGGTTACTCGGTCTTGAGCTGGCGGAGCTTATCCAACACCTTGTCGGAGATATCAATTTTCTTGCTGAAATAGACCACGCCGTCGGATACGATCAGGTCAATGTTTTCGCTCTTGCCCACTTCCTGAATCACTTCCCGGACCTGCTGACGCAGCTTTTTAAATTCTTCGTTCTGGCGCAGGTTCAGATCCTCGCGAAATTCGGTCTGCGCATTTTTCAGCTTGCGGCTGCGGTTGAGGATGTCCCGCTCGAGGCGTTTGACCTCGGATTCACTCATCACCGAACCATCACGCTGAAGCTTCTCTTCGAGCTGCTTGAGCTGTTTCTGCGAGGCCACCAGGTCTTTTTCCCGGCGCGAGAATTCGTTCTGCAAACGGTCGCGAGCGACCTGATATTGAGGGGATTCTTCAAACACCTTCGTCGCGTTGACGAATGCGATGCGATACTCTTCGGCCCCTGCACCAGCGGCCGTCATGATCATCAGAATAAATGCAAGTATTTGAGTACGTGTAGAATTCACTCATTCACTCCCTAATTGTCTAGAAACCACTACCGATTCTGAATTGAAGAGTCTTGGTGTTGTCATTCTCTTCCTTCTTCAGCGGATATCCCAGGCTGAACGACAGGGCACCCACCGGTGAGAACCAGGATAACATCAGACCGGTCGAAGCCCGAAATCCGTCCCAGGTCACATCCTCTCCTCCCGCCAGGTCGAACACATTACCCGCGTCCACGAACCATCCACCGCGCACGGTATCCTTGAAATCGTCTCCGAACATCGGAAACAGCAGTTCCATCTGACCTATGATTCTAGCATTTGCTCCCATGGCATCCCCCTGGGAATCCTCCGGACCGAGTGAATTCTCTTCGAAACCCCGTACCGATCCAATACCACCTGCGAAGAAATTGCGGAAAAACGGCAGGGTATCGAAATCCCCGTAACCGTCACCGTATCCCAGCTCACCATTGATTTTCAGGGTCAGGTCGTTGGTCAGCGGAAAGTAATGGGCATTGTGGTAGGAAAGCCGGTAGTACTGCAGATCGCTGCCCGGGGTGTTCGTCTCGGCGGTAAATACCTGGCGTCCCCCGCGATTCGGGAAGATAGCCCGGTCCCGGGTATCGTGAATCCAGCTGCCAACCACCTCAAAGTCGTTGAACTTGGTGCCATTTTCCTGGATGAAGTCCTTGATTTCGTCCGATGCGGACGAGCCTTCGTAGAAGGTGGTGTGCTCATAGGCCAGACTGAACCTCAAGCGATCGTATTCGGTCACCGGAATACCGAAGTTGATCCCCAGGCGACCCACATCGGTGGAGTAGCTGGAGATATTCAACTCGGAGAAATCGGTCTTGCGGTAGCTCAGCTCATAACCCTGGCTCACACCGTCGATGGTGAAGTACGGGTCCGTGTAGGACAGCGAGGCCTTCTTGGTGGCGCTGCTGGTGTCGAATCCGGCGCTCACCCGCTTGCCGGTGCCGAGAAAGTTGTTCTGGGTGATACTGGCGTTGAACAGGATACCCTGGGTTTCGGAGTAACCGATACCCGCACTCAGACTGCCGGATGCGGCCTCCGTCACGCTGAGGTTCACATCCACAAGGTCGGTGGCGCCGGGTACCGCCGGGGTCTCCATATTCACTTCGCTGAAGAAGCCCAGACGCTGCAGCCGCTCCCGGGAAAGGCGGGTCTTCTCACCGGAGAACCAGGAGGACTCCATCTGCCGCATCTCGCGCCGGATCACCTCATCCCGGGTGGTGGCATTGCCGGAGATGTTGATATAGCGCACATAGACCCGCTTGCCGGTGTCGACGAAGAAGGTGATGGCCACGGTGTGATTGTCCCGGTCGATATCCGGAATGCTGTTGACATTGGCGAAGGCATAACCCGCATCGGAGTACTTGCTGTTCAACCGGTCGGCGCTCGCGGTCAGGCGTTTGCGGGAAAACACCTCGCCCCGACGCAGGTGGATCAGGGGAAACAGTTCCTCCTGGGGCAGTTCCAGTTCACCGGCCAGCTTGATATCGCTGAGGGTGAACACATCCCCCTCGGTCAGCGCGATGGTGATGTAGATGTCTTTTTTGTCCGGGGTTATGGAGACCTGGGTGGAATCGATCTTGAAATCGATATAGCCCCGGTCGAGGTAGTAGGAGCGCAGGGTTTCCAGGTCGCCGGACAGGGCCTGCTTGGAGTACTTGTCACGGCTGGAAAAGATCGCGTACCAGGAGGGCACCCCGAGTTGGAGTTCATCCAGCAGATCGTCGTCATCGAAGGCCTTGTTGCCGATGATGTTAATCTTCTTGATGCGTGCCGTCAGACCTTCGGAAATCTCGATGTCCACCCCGACCCGGTTACGCTCCAGGGGGGTGACCGTGGAGGTGATCTTGACCCCGTATTTACCCCGAGCGAAGTACTGCCGGTTGAGCTCCTGCTCGACCTGCTCCAGCAGGGCACGCTTGAACACCAGACCCTCGGCAAGACCGATATCCTTCAAACCGGCCTTCAGGGCATCGGTATCCAGATCCTTGTTGCCGCTGATGTTGATCTCCGCAATCGCGGGCCTTTCATGCACAAACACGATCAGCACATTGCCTTCGCGTTCCAGCCGGATATCCTGAAAGAAGCCGGTTTTATGCAGGGCGCGGATGATCTGCGCGGTATTACCGGTATTGACGTCGTCTCCGGTCTTCACCGGCAGGTAGTTGAACACCGTGCCCGCGGAGATGCGCTGCAGACCCTCTACCCGTATATCCTCAACGATGAAGGCCTGGGCCAACTGCGGCAACAGCAGTCCAGACAACAGCGCTAGAGGAGCAAGAATCCGCGACCAAAAATGCATGATGTGTAATTACACCGGGTTATTCATTATGTTATACCCCGGTTATTGGCTTCCAGGGTGTCGACTGCAACGGAAAGCCCGTCAGTATAAGTTATCCGGGGCCGCTAGACATAGTGCTATCCCAGGAACCGGTTGATGTCGACATAGATCGCCAGACTCATGACCAGCAACAGGATCAGCAGACCGATCTTCTGCCCCTGCTCCATGGCCCTTTCCGAGAGCGGGTGTCCCTGGATTGCCTCGATCAGGAAATAGAACAGGTGCCCCCCGTCCAGGACCGGAATCGGCAGCAGGTTCAAAACCCCCAGACTGACACTCACCACGGCCAGGAACTTGATAAAATAGGTGATCCCGTAACTGGCCGACTTGCCTGCCGAGTCCGCGATCGAGATGGGGCCGCTGAGATTTTTCAGGGAAACCTCGCCGATCACCATCTTGCCCAGCATCTTCAGCATCAACGCCGAAAGATCCCAGGTCTTGCCCAGCGCCTGACCCACCGAATCGATGGGACCGTAGCGCACCACTGCCCGGTAATCGTCCATCAGATTGTCCGGCACCTCGACCCCCGCACCGATCCGGCCATACGCCTTGCCGTCTGAGCCTTCGAGGGTCTTCGGGGTGATTTCAACGACCTGGTAATCCCCCCCACGATCGATCTCGAGTTCCATCAATTGCCCGGGGCGTTCCCTGACATAGTTGACCCAGGCCTCCCAATCCGCAATATCCTGACCGTTGACCTGAAGGATCCGGTCTCCCGGCATCAGGCCAGCCTCATCCGCGGGTTCTCCGGAGACGATTTCACCGATCACCGCCGGTATGCTGGGACGTTTCGGAGTCAGACCCAGGTTGGTCAGCAATTGCCCCTCTTCCGCCATCTCAGGGAGATTGGCGCTGGGCAGCTGGTACTCCATTTCACCGGTGTCCGGGTTCTCCACCTGAATCGTCAGGGTGTCGTGGTCCAGTGCCCGGGACAACAGGGTGTAGACCACGTTCTCCCAGGTGGGTGTGGGTTGCCCGTCGATGGCCACGATCTGATCACCTGCCACGAAACCGCTTTTCTGCGCCAGGGAATCCGCGGTGACATCACCGACAAGGGGCTTCAGTCCGGTATCACCGGTGACGAAAATCAACCAAAAGGCGAATATGGCAAAGATGAAATTGAACAGCGGGCCGGCCACCACGATGGCACTGCGCTTGGCCAGAGACTGGCGGTTGAAGGCCTGTGCCTGGAGATGTTCAGGCACCGGAGCCTCGCGCTCATCGAGCATCTTCACATAGCCGCCCAGGGGGATTGCCGCAATCACGTACTCGGTACCGTCGACGGGACTGACACGCCGCCACAGCGGACTGCCGAAACCGATGGAGAAGCGCAGCACCTTGACGCCCAGTTTGCGGGCCACCCAGAAGTGGCCGAACTCATGCACGGCGATCAGGATCGCAAGCGCCACCACAAAGGACAGGATGGTGAAAAGTAGTGAGTTCATAAGTTCAATAAGGCCTCGTACCGCTGCTTCAGACCCTGTTTCGGATCACTTGTTCCGCCATATCTCTGGCTTTCCGGTCATCCTCGAGCAAGCCACCCAGATCGGTCACAGGCGCGACCGGCATTCGATGCAGGGTCTGTTCCACCACCTGAGCAATGCCGGTGAAACCCAGCCGCCCCTGAAGAAACGCCTCCACTGCGACCTCGTTCGCCGCATTCAGAATGGCGCAGGCGTTGCCGCCACTGCGGATGGCCGCATACGCCAGCCCCAGGCAGGGAAAACGTTCGCCTTCGGGTCGTTCAAAATCGAGGCGCGCGATCTGGAACAGGTCCAGGCTATCGACCCCGGATTCAATCCGATTCGGCCAGGCCAGGGCATGCGCGATCGGGGTGCGCATATCAGGCTGACCGAGTTGCGCCAGCACCGAACCGTCCCGGTATTCCACCATCGAGTGAATCACACTCTGGGGATGTAACACGACCTCGATGCGGTCCGCGCCGGCATGAAACAGCCAGTGGGCCTCGATCACCTCGAGTCCCTTGTTCATCATGGTGGCGGAATCCACCGAAATCTTGCGTCCCATGGCCCAGTTCGGGTGGGCGCAGGCCTGATCCGGGGTGACCCCCTCGAGTTCGGACAGAGGGGTGGTGCGGAACGGCCCGCCGGACGCGGTCAGGAGGATGCGTTTGACACCGCCGTGATCCAGTCCTTTGGAAAAATCCCTGGGCATGCACTGGAATATCGCATTGTGCTCACTGTCGATGGGCAGAATCGACGCCCCGTGGGCCTCGACCTCCTGCATGAACAGGTGCCCGGCGACCACCAGGGCCTCCTTGTTGGCGAGCAGCACCTGCTTGCCGGCGCGCACCGCGGCCAATGTGGGTATCAGACCGGCGGCGCCGACGATGGCGGCCATCACCAGATCCACATCCGGCATGGCGGCCGCAATCTCCAGACCCCGCTGCCCTTCCAGTACTTCGGTCACCACACCGCGATGGCTGAGTTCCTCGGCGAGCCGATTGGCCGCCTGGCGATCCGCCATTACCGCGATCTTGGGCTGGAAGCGTTCACACTGATCCGCCATCCCGGAGACATCCCGGTGGGCGGTGAGCGCTATGACCCGGTATTTGTCGGGATGACGGGCCACCACATCCAGGGTGCTGACCCCGATGGAACCGGTCGAACCCAGTACGGTCACCCCTCTCACGAGATCTTCCCCAACAGGCTCAGGCCGAAGACGAACACCGGGGCGGCCGCGGTCAGGCTGTCGATCCGGTCGAGCATGCCCCCATGCCCGGGCAACAGGGTGCCACTGTCTTTCATTCCCCGCTGGCGTTTCAGAAGACTTTCGAACAGGTCCCCCACGACCGAGAGCATCATGGTGACCAGGCATAACAGCAGCACCAGGGGTGCAGACACCAGGCTGATATCGAGCCACCAAACCAGAAACACTCCGCACAACACTGCGCTGGCCATGGCCCCGTAAACCCCCTCGCGGGTCTTTCCCGGACTCACCTGGGGCGCCAGTTTATGCTGCCCCCAGCGATGTCCCGCGAAATAGGCACCCACATCGGCGCTCCAGATCAGGATCAGTACGAACAACAATAACCCGGGGCCGAAGTGCGGAACGCGATGCAGCGCCACCAGGGCTATCCAGGCGGGCAGCAGGACAAGAAAACCTTCCAGGGCCTGAATCGGCGCAAATTGATCCGAGACCTGCTCCGACTGGAAACGGGTCAGACGGTAGAGTGCGGTGCACCACCAGAGCACGGACAACCCCAGCACCCAGGGTATCCAGGATTCCGGGATGGATACATAACTGACCAGCATCGCCACAACCATGAGCAGGGCGTAGAGCAACTGCAGACCGGGCACCTGGATGCCACTCAAGCGGGCCCATTCGCGACCGCCCACCGCGACCACCAGAGCCAGAAAGGCGGCCACATAGACGGTCGGCAGCAGCAGCACCGCCATCATTACCAGAGGGGCCAGAATCAGGGCGGTGATGACGCGCTGTTTCAGCATGACAGACTCAAGAGGCTTCCGCGGTCTGTCCCTGGACCTGCTCCCCGGTACGACCGAAACGGCGTTGCCGCCCCGCAAAATCCTCAATTGCAAGGCGCAGATTCACTTGACCAAAGTCCGGCCAGAGGGTGTCAGTGAAATAGAGTTCGGTGTAGGCGCACTGCCAGAGCAGGAAATTGCTGATGCGTTTCTCCCCACCGGTACGGATGAAAAGGTCAGGCTCGGGTACGTCGCTGAAACAGAGGTGTTTTGCGAGCGCCTGTTCGTCGATGGATTCCGGTTGCAGTGTACCGCTCTTGACCGCCTCGGCAAGTTGCCGGGCTGCCTGGGTAATATCCCAGCGGCCACCGTAATTAGCCGCAACCTGCAGCAGCAATCCGGTGTTCTCGCTCGTCTGGCGTTCCGCCTCAGCGATCTGCTGCTGAAGTTTCGGGGAAAAGGCGCTGAGATCACCGATCACCCGCAGCCGAACCCCGTTGCGATCGAGCCGGCGCACCTCTTTTTTCAGGGAGCGCACGAACAGATCCATGATCAGGCTGACTTCCTTGCGTGGCCGCTGCCAGTTCTCGCTGCTGAAGGCAAACAGGGTCAGCACCGGGATCTTCCAGACCACACAGGCCTCGACAACACGCCGCACCGCCTCGACCCCCGCCGGGTGTCCGGCATAACGGGGCAAGCCGCGCTTCTTCGCCCAGCGTCCGTTCCCATCCATGATGATGGCGATGTGTCCCGGTGATCGTCCCTCACCCAGGTCTGGTATGTCTGTGGTGTCGCTGACCATTACTCCCTCAAATCCGGTAGAGATGCGAGCGACTCAGATCTCGAGCAGATCCTTCTCTTTCTCCTCCAACAATTCATCAATCTGTTTGATGTGCTTGTCGGTCAGATTCTGAATGATTTCCTGGCCACGACGCTCGTCGTCCTCGGAAATCATCTTCTCCTTCACTGCGTCCTTGAGATCATGGTTGGCATCACGGCGGATATTGCGCACCGCCACCTTGGCGTTTTCTCCCTCATGGCGCACCACCCGGATCAGGTCGCGGCGCCGCTCTTCGGTCAACGGCGGCATGGGTACCCGCAGCACACTGCCCGCACTCATGGGGTTGAGCCCCAGATCGGAGGTCATGATGGCCTTCTCCACCACCGATACCATGGGTTTCTCCCAGGGCACCACGGTCAGGGTGCGGGCATCCTCCACGTTGATGTTGGCCACCTGGCTGATCGGCACCTCGGAGCCATAGTAGTCGACCCGGATATGATCCAGGAGACTGGGATGTGCACGGCCGGTGCGGACCTTGGCGAGTTCATGGACCAGGGATTCCACACTCTTGCCCATGCGGCTCGAGGCATCGTTTTTGATATCGTCAATCATAGTGAATCGCCTTTCTCAACCAGAGACCCTATCTCCTCGCCCGTCATCAGGCGCAGCAGAGCTCCAGGATCGTTAATATTCATGATTCGAAGGGGCATGCCATTGTCCCGGCAGAGGACGATAGCCGTGGCATCCATGACCTGCAGGTTTTCCGCCAGGGCCCGATCATAGGTGAGCCGGGGGTAGAAAACCGCATCGGCAACCTTGACCGGATCCGCCGAATAGACACCATTGACCTTGGTCGCCTTGATCAGCAGGTCGGCCTGGATCTCCACCGCCCGCAGGCTTGCGGCGGAGTCGGTGGTAAAGTAGGGATTGCCGGTGCCCGCCGCAAGGATCGCGACCCGCCCCTGGGAGAGGCTCTGTCTGGCCGCCCGGGCGGAAAAGGTCTCGCATACATCCGGCATGCTCAGCGCCGAGTAGACATCCGCTGCCACCCCCACGCGGGTCAGCATGTCCTGCATCGCCAGGGAATTCATCACCGTGGCCAGCATGCCCATGTGATCGCCGCGCACCCGGTCGAAACCGCCCTGCGCGAGACCGGCACCGCGGAAGATGTTACCGCCTCCGATCACCAGGCCAATCTCTAGGCCCCGGGAATTGAGATCCTTGATCTCCTCGGCAACCCGCTGCAGCACGGCAGGATCGATACCGAAATCCCCCTCGCCCATCAGGGCTTCGCCACTCAGCTTCAGCAGAATTCGCCGGCAAATCAGATCACTCATGAAAAACCTGTCCTGGTCATGCTTTGGAGGATGATTATACCCACTTACGAGCTTGAAGTGGGTTCGGCTCACCCAGGAACCGGAGTGGCCGCGAACCGGGATCCTCGGCCTGAATCTGTAGAACCCCAGACGGATTCAGAACAGCCGGACGGGGCTCATACGCCCCGTCCAGTCGGGACATCAGGAGATTTTGGCCTGCGCCATAACCTCTTCTGCGAAGTTTTCCTGTTTCTTTTCGATACCTTCGCCGACTTCAAAACGCTGGAACTGGAGCACCTTGGCGCCGTTGCTCTTCAGCAGCTTCTCCACCGTGGTGTCCGGGTCCTTGACGAAGGCCTGTCCCAGGAGGGTGTTTTCCGCGAGGAACTTGCGCATCCGGCCATCGACCATCTTCGCAACGATCTCTTCCGGCTTACCGCTTTCGCTGGCCTGAGCGGCGACAATCTCACGCTCCTTGTCCAGCAGATCCTGAGGCATCTGATCCTCGGAGAGACAGACCGGGTTGGTAGCGGCGATGTGCATGGCCAGATCACGGCCCAGATCCTCATTACCGCCTTCCAGCTCGAGCACCACACCAATCCGCACGCCGTGCAGATAGCTCACCAGGGTACCGGAGGATGCCTGGAAAGAAGCGAAACGGCGCACGTTCATGTTCTCGCCCAGTTTGGCGATCAGGGCCTCGCGGGCCTGATTCACGGTGGTGTCCTCACCTTCATGCAGGGAAAGCTCCATCAGGGCTTCCACATCGTTGGCACCGCCGGCCAGAACCCGCTCGGCCACCGCCTTGGCGAAAGAGGTGAAGTTCTCGTCCTTGGCCACGAAGTCGGTTTCGCAGTTCACTTCCACCATCGCGGCCTGGGTGTTGCCGTCGTTGAAACTGAGACTGATGAGACCTTCTGCCGCAATGCGTCCCGCCTTCTTGGCAGCTTTTGCCTGCCCTGACTTGCGCATCTGCTCGATTGCCGCATCGATGTCACCATCGGCCTCAACCAATGCCTTTTTACACTCCATCATGCCTGCGCCGGTACGCTCGCGCAGTTCCTTTACCTGTGAGGCTGTAATTGCCATAGTCCGCCTACCTTTAAATCTGTTTTAGCTGAAATTCATTTGTCGGATGCAGGCTACCGGATCCGATGTATCGGACCCGGCCACCTTCCGGATGGCTCACGCCTGCTCCGGCGCCACCTCGACAAACTCCTCGCCGCCTTCACCGGCCACCATGTTCACGGAACTCGCGCGACCTTCGAGAATCGCTGCGGAGGCACCTTGAACATACAGTTGAATGGCGCGAATGGCGTCATCGTTGCCGGGAATGACGTAGTCGATGTCATCCGGATCGTTGTTGGTATCGACCACACCGATCACCGGAATGCCCAGCTTGCGGGCTTCGGCCACGGCATTCTTCTCGTGACCCACATCGATGATGAACAGTGCGTCGGGCAGTCCACCCATGTTCTTGATACCGCCGAGGCTGCGCTCCAGCTTCTCCAGCTCGCGGCTCAGGCCCAGGGCTTCCTTCTTATTGAAGCGATGTTCGACACTGCCGTCGGCAAACATTCCCTCAAGCTCTTTGAGGCGCTTGATCGACTGTTTGATGGTTTTGTAGTTGGTCAGCATTCCACCGAGCCAGCGGTGGTTGACGAACGGCATGCCACAACGCTCTGCTTCCTCACGCACCACGTTCTGAGCGGCCCGCTTGGTGCCGACGAACATGACTTTACCGCCATTCGCGGACAGGGATCCGATGAAATTCATCGCATCCTTGAACAGGGGCATGGTCTTCTCAAGATTGATGATGTGAATCTTGTTACGATGACCGAAGATGAAGGAACCCATCTTGGGATTCCAGTAACGGGTCTGATGACCAAAATGCACGCCGGCTTCAAGCATCTGGCGCATTGATACTTCACTCATGAGTGACTCCTGAATTGTATCGGGTTGAACCTCCACATACCCCATAAGTCCAACCCTAGGATACTGACTGACAAGCATTTATTGCTTGCAATCAGCCCATCATAAGGCACCCCGGACCATGTGTCGGTATGTGTGTGATATCGTCCGCTTTCGAAACCCCAAGGTTCATGCGGACATGACTGCGCGAAGCGTTTGCGCTTCGGCGGGGCGTTTTATACCATAACCCGCTTGATGCGACAATCACGCCAAACCCTCCCCCGATCACGGGCAACCCCTCAGAGTTTCAAGCGATTTCACATGGGCGTCACGATAAAAACTGCGGATGAAATAGAGAAGATGCGTGTCGCCGGCCGGTTGGCCGCCGAGGTGCTGGAGATGATCGAACCACACGTGAAGCCCGGCATCACCACACTGGAACTCGACCGGATCTGTCATGAGCACATTGTGCGGGCTCAGAAGGCAATTCCCGCGCCGCTGAACTATCGGGGTTTTCCCAAATCGATCTGCACCTCGGTGAATCAGGTCGTCTGCCACGGCATACCGAACGAAAAACGCCTGAAGAACGGCGACATCATCAATCTGGACATCACCGTTATAAAGGATGGCTACCACGGGGATACCAGCAAAATGTTCGTCGTCGGGCAACCCTCGGTGCTGGCCAAGCGGCTTATCGAGATCACCCAGCAGGCCCTGTGGCTGGGTATCGACCTGGTCAAACCCGGCTGCCGACTGGGTGATATCGGCCACACTATCCAGACCTTCGTCGAAAAGAACGACTACAGCGTGGTACGCGAATACTGCGGACACGGTATCGGTAAGGAGTTTCACGAGGACCCGCAAGTTCTCCATTATGGCCAGCCGGGCACCGGCCTGGAATTGAAACCGGGCATGTGTTTCACCATTGAACCCATGGTGAATGCAGGTAAGCAGCAGGTCAAACTGAAACCCGACGGCTGGACGGTGGTCACCAAGGACCGAAGTCTCTCCGCCCAGTTCGAGCACACCATCCTGGTGACCGAAACCGGACACGAGGTGCTCACCCTGCGGGAAGAGGAACGTCAGCGTCTCGCCTGACCGGCCCTCCCACCTGACAACCGCATTGCGTCGTAACGCCGTATGATCGACATTCAAGCCCTCAATCAGGCCTTCGTTCCCGACCGCTCTCCAATTCAGCCATGCAAGGAGTATCTGAAACGCTACACCGAAGAGGTGAAGGAGCGTTTCAGCACCGGTCAGACCTGCACCAGTGACCTTGTGGCCGAACGCGCCGTGCTGATCGATGAGATCCTCAAGCGGGTCTGGAATCGCTATTTTGAAGGGGACAGCCAGGCTGCGGCTCTGGTAGCAGTCGGTGGCTACGGACGGGGCGAACTGCACCCGGCCTCGGATATCGATATCCTTGTCCTGCTTGAAAGCGAGAGCCGTTTCGATGCCTTCAAGGATCAGCTCGAACAGTTCCTCACCCTGCTCTGGGACATCGGCCTGGAGATAGGCCACAGTGTCCGCACGATCGAGGATTCCGTTCGCGAGGCCAGCCAGGACATCACCGTGATCACCAACCTGCTGGAGGCGCGCTTCCTCACCGGAAGCCAGCCCCTGTTCGATGCCATGATGCAGGCAACCGGACCGGAGCAGATCTGGAACAGCCACGATTTCTTCGAGGCCAAGCTCAAGGAGCAGCGTCGCCGACACGCCAAACAGGACGGCACCCTGAGCAACCTGGAGCCCAATCTCAAGGAGAGCCCCGGCGGTTTGCGTGACATCCAGATGATCGGCTGGGTGGCGAAGCGTCACTTCTGCACCCAGGACATGCATGACCTGGTAACCCACGAATTTCTTACCGAAGCCGAGTATCAGACCCTGATCGAGGGTCAGAACCATCTCTGGCGGGTACGTTTTGCATTGCATCTGCTGACCGGCCGCTGCGATGACCGGCTGCTGTTCGATCATCAACGCACTCTGGCCTCGCACCTGGGTTATGACTCCGACCATGCCAACCTGGCGGTCGAGAGCTTCATGCGCGATTACTATCGCACGGTCATGGAGTTGAGCCGCCTCAACGAGATGCTGCTGCAGCATTTCCAGGAGAGCATTCTGCTGCAGAACAAGCTGGGAGAGCCGGTGATCATCAATCAGCGATTCCAGCATCGCAGCCAGTTCCTGGAGGTGGTCCACAAGGGGGTATTCAAACGCTACCCGACCGCCCTGCTCGAACTCTTCCTGATCATGCAGGAGAACCCGGACCTGAAAGGCGTGCGGGCGAGCACCATTCGCCTGATCCGCAATCACACCTACCTGATCGATGAGAATTTTCGCCAGGACATCCGTGCGCAAAGCCTGTTCATGGAGATCATGCGCCAGCCCGTAGGTCTCACCCGGGCCCTGAGACGCATGAACATCTATGGAGTGCTGGCAAAGTACATCCCCAGCTTCGAGAAGATCGTCGGGCGCATGCAGTACGACCTGTTCCACGTCTACACCGTGGATGAGCACACCCTGATGGTGGTGCGTAACATCCGCCGCCTCAGCGTGGCAAAGTATGCCGACGAATACCCGTTCTGCAGCCAGTTGGCTCAAACCCTGCCCAAAGAGGAACTCATCTATCTGGCGGCCCTGTTCCACGACATCGCCAAAGGGCGCGGGGGCAATCACTCCGAGTTGGGCGCTGAAGATGCCCTCTATTTTTGCCGCCTGCACCACCTGAGCGAGTATGACAGCCAGTTGGTGAGCTGGCTGGTGCGTCATCATCTGATCATGTCCATGACGGCGCAGCGAAAAGACATCACCGACCCGGATGTGGTGCAGGAATTTGCAGCCCTTGTAGGTGATCTGAACCGCCTGACCTATCTCTATCTGTTGACCTTCGCTGACAGCCGGGCCACCAACCCGGCCGCCTGGAACTCCTGGAAAGACTCCCTGCTGCGGGACCTGTTCAATGCCACCCGTCGGGCCTTGATCCGGGGACTGGAAAACCCGCTCGCACAGGATGACCTGATTCATGAGAAGCAGACCGCTGCACTGGAATTGCTGGCCAGGAAAAAGATCGACCGGGAACAGATTCAGCGACTCTGGTCGACCTTTACCAGCGAATACTTCCTGACTCACTCGCCCAATGCCATTCAGCGCCATACCACACTGATTTTACAGACGCCTGAAGCGGATCTGCCACTGATCCAACTGCGCCAAACGGCCAAACGGGGTGGCACCGAGGTGCTCTACTACGGACCTGACCGGGACAACCTGTTCGCGGTTACCACCACCCTGCTCGACCAGCTCTCCCTGTCCATCGTCAATGCCCGCATCATGAGCACATCCGATGGTCACTCCCTGAACAGCTACCTGATCCTGGAGCTGGACGGCTCACCGGTGGAATTTGGTCTGCGCAGTGATGAGATCGTCGACACCCTGATGTCAGGCCTGTGCCAGAAGGGCAACCAGCCCCTCAAAGTAACCCGTCGCCTGCCGAGATTGCACAAGCACTTCGATCACTCCACAGAGGTTCACTTCAGTCAGGAGCCGGCCTTGGAGCGCACGGTCATGCGCCTGGTCACCCTGGATCGTCCGGGATTGCTCTCCGATGTGGGCCAGGCATTCGCGGCCTGCAAGATCCGTCTCCAGCATGCCAAAATCACCACCCTGGGTGCACGGGTGGAAGACATCTTCTTCATTACCGACCTGAAAAACAAAGCCCTGTCAGAATCCAACCGGCTGGAGTGCCTCAAGGATGCGGTCATGGATCGAATGCCGGAGCAATGACGGAAAGTGAATCAGATCAACAAAGTGATGAGAACCCGTCCATCAGTTATGAACCATATTTTGAAAACGGGATGTGGGATCGCGCATACTCAGCTCTGACTTCAACAGAGCCAGATGCCCATAAGAGTCCTGATTCATCCGAACCGGTCAGCAGCATCCCCTCTGGTATTCGCTGACCCAATACCTGCATCCAATTCCACCTTTATCAAATTACCCGTTGTTTTTTATAGATATTCACACAAAGATCTTGTCATTCATTTTCAACACACCGCTTTTGGGAAGTTGCGAAACTGGCGAG
>JBEVWC010000035.1:0-36226 GCA_040506775.1 Candidatus Thiodiazotropha sp. | reverse complement strand
AACAAGTAAGCACTCACTCGCCACAGAAACCGTGCAGCTCCACATAGGCGTTACCGGGCTGCTTACCCTCGACCCGGGCGGCGCCCTCCCAGTAGGTCGGCGCAAGCCAGGCACCGGCTTTGGGTCTGACCTCCTGATCGGTCAGGTAGGGTGTAATGTCATAGCGGAACTCAGCGCTCTCGAGGGTCCATCCCATGGGGTAGTCGCAACCCGAGACGGGACTTTGCCAGCGATCATGCGCGGTCAATCGATAGGCCTCTGACGGAATGACCTCGACCCGGTTCTGCGGATCGATGCGCACCAGCAGATTCTCCTCGCGGAATCGCGCTTCGCCAAAATCGAACAGGACGACCCGGCTGCCGTCTTCGAGCTGCAGGGAGAACCATTGCCATCCGGAATCGATGATCTCCTCCAGATCGCCGAACTGACGATCGAACCAGGCACTGCCGGATACGTCGAACGCCTCGCCCGCAACGGACAGGGTTCCCCGTGCCTGCATATCCGGTCGTGAGTAGTAGTAGGTGTAGCCGCCAAAACCATAGTGGTGAGGCAACCCATCGTAGTGCAGAACCGGCGGCCGGTTTTCCACCAGTTGCAGATCGAGCACATAGCCTTCGAATTCGGCATGCAGATGATCCCGGCCGTCTCCGCCCCGTGCCCAGGTATGCGTGCCGCCGCTCCCCGTCAGATCGAACCCGTCCTTGACCTTTTCCGGTATCGCCATGCGCGTCCGGGTATCGTAGCGGAACTCGCCCCGGTCCAGATCGGTGATGGCCACATGGGTCATCAGCAGGTTGGGATGAATGGCAAAAAACACCAGCTGAAAGCCGAATCTTTGACCCTGCGTGCCCTGCAGATGTCCGTTCCAGTACCACCACTGTACCGGCGGGTTGCCCTGATAGGCATCGTGGTATGGCAATGACAAGGTTTCATCCACCTGCGGATCAATTCCAGCACAGGAAGAGAGCGTCAACATGACCCACACTGCCGCCACCCAGCGACACACCATGATCAGGGGAGCTTCTCGATTCCGGCTCATGAAATGTCCCTTTTTCCCTCGCTTACCGCGATGATCGCCGGCAGCAGTATCAGGTCGGCCAGCAGGGCCATCACCAGCGCCAGGCAGGAGAGCATCCCCATTCGCACGATCACTTCGGTTTCACTCAGCATCATCGCGCCAAAGCCACACAGCAGGATCAGGGTCGTGGTCACCAGTACCGGCCCGACCGACGCCAGGGTCACCCGCAAGGCGTCCGGGACATCCCCCAGCGCGGCCTGCTCTTTGCGAAACCGCACCAACAGATGAATCGTGTCATCGACGATCACCCCGAGACAGATCGTGAACACCATGATCGTCGCGTACTGCAATGGCTGACCGCTCCATACCAGCGCAGCGGATACCGCCGCCAGGGGCAGTATATTGGGCAGCAGGCTGACGATACCCAGGCGTACCGATCTGAGCACAACCGCCATCATGATGAAGATCAGGCACACGGCTCCGGTAAGGCTCATCCCGAGATCCCGGATCATGTGGGTGCTGCCCCGTGCCGCGGCAACCTGAATACCGTTGATCTGAAAACCGTACTGGGGATATTTCTGCTTCATCTCGTGAAGCAACCCTTCCAGGCGGCTGAACAGCTGCAGATGCTCACGGGCCCCCGAATCCGGAAGACGGCAGAGGATATTGGCCATCTGGGCGGACTCGTTCAGCAGTCCGTCGACGATCCTGTCAGGCAGGTAGACCAGCCTGGGCAAGCGTTCACGCAAGTCATCGCTGCGCCCGGGAAGCAATCTCAGGAAGTCGACGATGGACAGGGCATGCGCAAGACCCAGCTGTTGCGACATCCGCTCCTCCATTTCATCGACCACCTGCAGAACCCGGGAGTCCGGCAACTCCGTTTCCCCGGACCAGCTGACCACGATGTTCAACGGCTGGACCCCGCCGAGATAGTGATCGGACAGCTCCATCGCGCGGGACACTTCGTGGTGACGAGGCAGGTTCTCGCGAAAACGAAAATCCGTATCCAGAAACAGGGTTGAGACAAGCGCCGCCAGCGTCAGTACCGCACCGCCCCACAGGACAGGCGCGGGATGGCGGATCACCCCCTCCACGATCCACTTGAAAAAGCCCGATTCGATCACCCCGTTGTCCACCCCGTGCACCCGCAACACCGGCGCGTCCCTGAGATAAGACGCCAGCAGCGGTATCGAGGTGATCACCGCAATGAAGGTCAGCAGGGCGCCCACCGCCGCATACAGACCAAGCCCCTGAATCACCTCAGCCTTGGACACAGTCAAGGCTGCGAATCCAATGGCGGTTGAGACCGAGGTCAATGCACAGGCAAAGCCCACTGCACGGATGGCGGCCAGGGAGGCGGCATCCGGATGGCAGCCCTGCCTGCGCAGACGCTGCACCGCAAACATGATATGCACGGCATCCGTAAAGCCGATCACCATGATCAGTGGCGGTATCATCTGGTTGATCACATTGAGCGGCTGCCCGGTCAATCCCATGAACCCCAGGGTCCAGAACACCCCTACCAGGGGCCCGAACGACACCAGCAGGGAGACGCGCAACGAACGAAACAGACGGTAGGCGATGAGAAACGCCAGCAAGCCTCCGATCGCGTTGATGAAGATCTGATCACGCATGGCCTGGGTTTTCATTGCAAGACGGATTGCGGCATTACCCGTAACCAGCACTTCCTGATCATTCACGCCGTTCCAGCGGGCGGCGATGCGATGAACCTCATCGATGAGTTCGGCCACCCTCTCCTGACCGGCCGTGGCCGGGTTGATGAGGGCGACGGCGAGCATCAGATTTTCATCCGGGGAGAGCAATTGTCCGGACACCATGGGATGCCGTCTCAGCTGGTCGATGGCCGTCTGAACTTCCGGCGTGTCACTGAGATCCTCAGGCAGGAGCGGGCGGATGTCCCGGATACCGGTCGCCTTTCCCGGTAACGAGAAAACCGAATAGACCGATTCGATGGCGTCCAGCCCCTCGATCCGGTCCAGCAATGCCTGCAAGGAAGCCAGCTGATACCGGGAGAGCAACTGATCTCCCTTGAAGAGCAGCAACAGTTCCAACTCATCATTTGGGAACAGATCCAGATACCGCTGAAGCCCCTGGAACTCGGGGGTTTCAGCACTGAACAGGTTTTTGTATTCATCATCGAAACGAAGCTGGGTCAGGCCAAAGCCCATCATTGAAGTGACCAGGACAAGTACGACAAGAAGCGTGATCTTGGTGCCGCGACGAACCTCAAACCCGGCGCTGGTCATGTCAGTCACCTGGCTTCACCCGCCAAGGATTGCAGAACTTCCAACAGGACCTGGTTGAATTGATCGGGATGTTCGAGAAACGAAAAGTGGCTCTCCCAGGGAACGACCACGGCGTCCGTGCCTGGGTGGGCTTGCCTCAGATTGTCCAGACGGGGGGGATTGCTGGCGGTATTGAGAATCCGCACCGCCCCCTCGAACTGACTCAGTAGAGGTGAAAGATCGAGGTTCACCACGTCATCCAGGAGGGCTACCGACATATCCGGATCCGTCGTGGCCACCGATTCGGCCACCCAGTTCACCAGCGCCGCATCGGCGGTGGGCGGAAACAGATCCACCGTCAACTGCCGGGCCGTTTCCCGGTAATGGCGTCTCAGGTTGGCCACCACCCGTTGATACTGCCTGGCCGGGATCGACATCCGGGTATCCACCAGCGACTCGATGGCCACCAGCCCACGGATACGCGCCCGCCCCGCATCGGTCTGGGTCAGGGCAAGCCCGACAAAACCGCCCATGTCGTGGCCAATCAGAATGACATGGGACAAATCCTGCGCGTCCAGGAATCCCGCCAATGCCTCCGCGAGACCCTTGATGGTGGGCGTTCCCCCATCGTACCCGGACCGGGCATGTCCCGGGAGATCCACCGTGTAGACACGGTAGCGGCTGGAAAAATCATTGATCTGGCTGTTCCAGAATTCCGCCCGGCCGCCCCACCCGTGCAGAAACAGCAGCGTGGGTTCACCACTCCCTGCGTGACAATAGTGGAGCCTATCCGTTGTACAGCTCACGTTCTCATGCAACGGGACCGGAACCGCGGACTCCGCCGTCGCGGGTCGAAGCGGGCCGATCAGGCATGCCAGGGCCAGAAGTCCCCGGATCAGCACCACCCCAATCCGGGTCATCGCCGGCATTCGAAAAAAATCCGCAGCAGCCGCCCGGCCATTGCGAGGTAGCCCCGTGGCATCGTCACCTCTTCGATGTAATCGCAACACAGCCTGGAGAGATCCTGATGATTCATCCGTCCAGATTGCAAGCGAAAGCCATTCAGCTTGGCCTCCCGATGCACCGCGTGGAGCATGCGGCCGATGGCCGTGGAGAGGGGATATTTATCCATCAGCCAGGCGACGCCCATGCTCAGATCGCGCATGCGCCGCCCCCGGTAACCCTGCAACAGATTGCGGGTGAGCCTCAGGTTTTGCCTAACGGCTCCCAGTTCATCGGTGAGAAATCGGCTGATCAGCCCGTAGGTGAGCACATGCTGTCTGTCCGACCGGTCATACACACCACCGCCTTGCGGCAGTGACTCCGAAAGCACCAGCGGAAGGTCGTAACAGGAGTGGGCGATCAGTCCGGCCAGCATACACCTGAGCGGATCGGCCCCCTCCTTGCGTGAATAGTCGAAGGCCCGTCTCCACGGTTCCGGGACCCGCTCAACAGTGCCCAACATATAGTTGGAACAGGCCTGAAAATAGTGCTGACTGAAACGTGCGGCAATTTCATGAATGAGATCCGCACTTAATCCGTTCAAGGATTGGTGATGAGGATGGTGTGGGTCACGAATGGCGTCCACCAGAGACTCGCACTTTCTCATGCTGACCACATAGCAGGAGATGAAAAAGCCGTGATAGTTGCCGACCCGGCAGAACTCCGATTCCAGCCGCTGCAACTCTTCCCGCAGCAAAGCCAACGTGGCTGGGCCACCCATGATCGAGGCACGAGGTCCCTCAAATGCATCAGCAGCGGGTGCATCGACAACCGGCCCGATAACATGCGGATAGTCGCATACTTTCATAGAGACACAGCAGACCACTCAATTGCTGATGTCTTAAGCAAAATTCCCGGGCTTACGACACAGGTGTATGCGCATCGACAACGAGGTGGATACGACATGGTTTAACGGCACTCCCCAAGCCGTTAAGGGCATGGACAAACCGTTACCCCTGGTATTTTTTATAGCAGCTTTGGGGCATTGCATCCACCTTCGTATCACCATAATGACCAACGAATACAATAGGTTATTAGATGACCACCTGCCTCCGGTAAGTGCCGCAGTGATATTGTCGGGTTACGCTTCGCTAACCCGACCTGCAATGCACAAAGTGGCAGCCGGTGGTGGATATCTAGCGCTTGTCCTTGAATTCGATGTCCAGGGACTTCAGCTTGCGGTACAGGTGGGTGCGCTCCATACCCACCTCCTTGGCCATGCGCGAGATGTTGCCTTCGTGCTGTTTCAGCTGATACTCCAGATAGACCCGTTCGAACTCCTCGCGAGCCTGACGCAGGGGCTGATTGAAGGAGACCGGGGATTCGGGGCCGCCGATGATGCCGCTCATTTCCGGCGCGCCCAGGGAGGACTCCACCTCCTCCTGGGTGATCTCACTGCCGGCCCCCAGGATCAGCAGTCGTTGCACCAGGTTTTTCAGCTCCCGCACGTTGCCGTGCCAGGGGTGGTTGCGCAGGGTGTTCTGCGCCCCCACGGTGAAGTGGCGGTAGGGCAGTTTTTCGTGGGTGACGTACCAGTCCACGTAGAAATTCAGTAGCTCCGGCACGTCCTCGGCATGCTCCCGCAGGGGCGGGACGTGCAGCGGCACGACGTTGAGGTGATAGAACAGATCCTCGCGGAAGGTGCCCTCCTGCACCGACTCCTCCAGGTTGTGCTGGGTGGCGGCGATGATGCGTACATCGATGCTCACCGGCTCAGTACCGCCGACGCGCATGAAACGGCCGGTATCCAGGGCGCCGACCAGCTGGGACTGGGCCTCCAGGTCCATGTCCGCCACCTCGTCGAGAAACAGGGTGCCCCCCGCCGCCTGTTCCAGACGCCCGTAGTGGATGCGTCCGTCACTCTCGCTGCCGAACAACTCCTGGGCCGCATTGCCTTTGACGATGGCGCTGACGTTCACCTCTACAAAGGGACGGTCACGGCGCACGCTCTGGGAGTGGAGGTAACGCGCCAGGGTCTCCCGGCCGCTGCCCGGCTCCCCGGTCACCAGCACCCAGGTGTCGTGCTGGGCGATCCGTTTGACCTGCTCGCGCAGGCGCTGCATCGCTGGACTCCGGCCGGTGGGATCATGCACCGCATGCACGTGCCGGCGCAGCCCCACGTTCTCCTGCTTGAGCTGCTCCGCCTCCAGGGCGCGATCCACGGTGAGCAGCAGCTTCGCCAGGGAGAGGGGTTTTTCAAGGAAGTCGTAGGCACCCAGGCGGGTTGCCTCCACCGCGGTCTCCACGGTGCCGTGACCCGACATCATGATTACCGGACAGGGCAGTCCATCGTCCTCGCCCCACTCCTTGAGCAGAGTGATGCCGTCCACGTCGGGCATCCAGATATCCAGCAGGATCAGTTCAGGCCGCCGTTCCCGCAACGCCTGGCGCGCAGTCTTGCCATCCTCCGCCATCGACACCTCATAGGATTCGTCCTGCAGAATCTCTTTGACGAGGTTGCGGATATCCGGCTCATCATCCACCACCAGGATGTAGGCCTTGCTCATGTTCAACTCTCCTGCGCTTCTTCTTCGTTCGGTTGTTGCGGGGCCTGATCAAGCAGCATCGGCAGCTGCATCACCATGCAGGCCCCCTTGTCGCAATTTTCCGCCCAGATGATACCGCCATGTTCCTCGACAATCTTCTTTACGATGGCCAGGCCCAGTCCCGTACCCTTCTGCTTGGAGGTTACATAGGGCTCGAACAGCTGCTGCATCATCGCCTCGGGAAAGCCCGGGCCGTTGTCCTGAACCCGAACCTCGTAGAACGGATGATCATCGCGCAGCACCACCCGCGAAACCAGTTTCACCCAGCTTCCCTTGCGGTCTTCCACCGCTTCATAGGCGTTCTTCATCAAATTGTGCACCACCTGACGGATACGCAATGGGTCGGCCTCCACCCGGGCCTCTTCAGCATCCAGCTGAACCTCCAGACTGATGTCCCGGTTACCCCGGTAGAGATCCGCCACTTCCCCGATCAGGCGATCAGGCTTGAGGGGTTTGGGCGACATTTGTGGCGGTTTGGCGTACTCGGAAAAATCGTTGACCATGGTTTTCATGGCCTCCACCTGCTGAACGATGGTGTGGGTCGCCCGGTCCAGCACCTCCGCATCCTCGGGGGGCATCTGTTTCAGGTACTTGTGCCGCAGCCGCTCCGCCGACAGCTGTATCGGGGTGAGCGGATTCTTGATCTCGTGGGCGAGACGCCGCGCAACCTCGCCCCAGGCAGCGTCCCGCTGGGCCCGGATCAGCGCCGTCACATCGTCGATCAGCACTATGTGGCCGGTGCGCCCGTTGGGTTGGGCGAAGGGGGTGGTGCGGCAGCTCAACACCTTGCGCCCCTCCCCGCCGAACAGGGTCAGCTCGCCGCGCCACTCCTGCTCGGTTTCCCGAAGAGGCTGCTCCAGCCCCTCGGCGAACTGACGCAGCATCGGTGACTCGAGCCCCAGGGACTGCACCGGACGGCCCACCAACTCGTCCAGATCATTGCCGAGAATCTTGCCTGCGGTGGGGTTGGCAGTACGCAGTTTGCGCTGGGCATCAAAGGTCAGCACCCCGGAGGAGAGCCGCGCCAGCACCGTTTCCAGGTAGGCCCGCTGTCCCTCCACTTCGCGCTGACTATGATCCGCCTCGTCCCGGGCCTGGCGGATGCGTCGGGTCATGGTGTTGAACGAGGCCACCAGGAACGCCAGTTCATCGGCACGCCGGGGCACCGGCAACTGGCGATCATAGTCACCCCCCGCCACCGCCTTGGTGCCGGCGGCGATGTTGGCGATCGGCGCCACCAGCCGGCGGGCGGAGAAGAACGCCGCCCACACTGCGGTCAGTACGGCAAAGATCAGCACCAGGGAGAGGGTCAGGGAGAAGTTGCGTTTCAGCGACTGGCGCAGGAAGGAGAGTTCCTTGTAGCGGTTGTAGGCGATCTCCAGCTTCTCGGAGAGGGCGCTGACCCGCTCTGAGGCGGGATAGAGGCCCTGGATGAGGAACGGACGACCAAGGGGATCCGCCACCGCCACCCGGATCATCAACTCGTCCTTGTCCCGGGCCAGGCCCACGTAGCTGTTGCCTTCGCGCAGACGCTGCATGATGTAGTCGTCGGGTTTCGCCGGGGCCAGTTCATCGGCCACCGCGTTGGAGTAGGCGATGATCTGCCCGCTGAGGTCGCTGAGCGAGAGCTCCAGGGCCCCGGACTGCTGACGCAGCCGGGCGATGGTCAGGGAGAGGGCCGACTCCGAGGTGTCGGCGATACTCATCAGCTGCTGTTCGGTGTACTTCAGCCAGACCCGCTGGTTCAGCGCCAGGGAGGCCTGTCCCAGGTCCCGGGCATCCTCCATTGCCTGATCGATCTGCACGTCGAACCAGCTGTCGATACCCCCCTGGAGGAAACTGAAGGAGTAGTAGTAGACCACCCCCACCGGGGTCAGGGCGATGAAGGTGAAGATCAGCACCATGCGCAGGGTGAGCCGGGAACCGGCGCTGTGGCGCAGGTACTGACGGATCAGGCGGATCGAGTTGTAGGTGATCAGCACGAACAGCACGAACATGCCCGCCAGGTTGAAGATCAGCAGGGGCACGAAATAGCGGCTCAGTTCGGCGGAGTTCTGCACCGCGCTGCTCATCAGGTGAAGACTCACCAGCAGCAGGACCAGCAGAAGTCCCACCGAAAGGCCGCCGAGGCGCATACGACTCAGGGTTGAAGGGGCCATTGGGACCATCCGGATGTGAGTTTCCAACCCCGCCCCAGGTAGGCCAGGGGTTGCAGGGGCAGGGGCAGGGATTCAATATCGAGATCGGCGCGCAGCCGCAGATGATAGGTCTCATCGGGGACCAGTTCATCCAGCTTCACCAGGGGCAGATCACTGATCTCACCAAGGGCGTAGAGGGCGGCATCCTGGGTGACGAAACTCTGGTCCTCACCGGTCTGCAGGTCCACCACCCGGTAGAGTTCGGTGAGCGCATGGTAACGGATCTGAAACCACAGGGTTTTGGCCAGCGGGCTGGGATCCCAGAATCCCCGCCACACCTTCTCCACCACCAGCTGCACCCTCAGGGTCAACGGTACTCCGTTGCTCAGTGCCTCATGGGCTTCATCGCTCAACAGGTAGTCGATGCGCGCGTTGAGCCGGTACTCGTCCCTGACCTTGCGGATCTGCACATCGTGGACATGAAAACTGGCCGCCTGCACACCGAAACTTGCGAGCAGCAACAGCAGTGGCAGGACGACTCTCAATCCCCGCACGAACTAACACCCAAGCGAAGTTTTGAGTTATGAGTTTTAAGTTTTGAGTGGGTTGAGTTCGCTTTGCTCACGGGGCTTGTCCCTATAAATTCACCCAGTATCCGCACGGTACAATTAAAAACTCAAAACTCATAACTCAAAACTCTTTGTGTAGTCGAGCGTAGTAAAAGCCGTCCATACCGTCCGAACCCGGGGCGATCTGTCTGCCCACCACACGGGCCTCGCCCCAATCCACGGCCAGGGGCTGCTCCCGGGCATCGCCGGTTTCGGCGAGAAACGCCTGCAGTTGCCGTTCATTCTCCTCCGCCAGGATGGAGCAGGTGACGTAGACCAGGGTACCCCCTTCAGCCAGCCGGGACCATATGGCCCGCAGGATACGCCCCTGCAGCGCCACCAGCGCCGGGATGTCCTCGGCACGACGCAGCAACTTGATGTCCGGGTGACGGCGCATCACCCCGGTGGCGGAACAGGGCACATCGAGCAGAATACGTTCGTAGGCGTGTTGCGCCCAGGGCCCCTGGGGGTCGGCGGCATCGCCGGTCACCACCTCCGCCTGCAGGGCCAGTCGTTGCAGGTTCTCGTCCACCCGTTGCAGACGCTCCGCATCCCGGTCCACTGCGGTCAGACGGATACCCGGCTCCCGCTCCAGCAGATGCCCGGTCTTGCCACCGGGTGCGGCACAGGCGTCGAGCACCCGCTGGCCGGGCTGCAGATCGAGCAGTTCCGCGGCGAGCTGTGCCGCCCCGTCCTGCACCGATACCCAACCCGCCTCGAAACCCGGCAAGCGGGTCACATCACAGGGGGATTCGAGCACCACCCCCGCCTGGGTGTGGGGAATCGGTACAGCGTGCAAACCCTCTGCCTGCAGAAGGCCCAGGTAGTCATCGCGGGTGTGTTTACCGAGATTCACCCGCAGGCTCATGGGAGGGCGGGCATTCAACGCCTCGACCAGCGCTTCCCAGCGCTCGGGCCGCTGCCTGCGAAGGCCCTGCAACAGCCACTCGGGCATGGCATAGCGGGCCTGGGGATCCTTGCTGATCTGTTCCAGCAGTTGTGCCTGGCGGCGTTGGAAATTACGCAGCACCCCGTTGACCAGTCCCACCGCCCAGGGCTTGCCCAGATGCCGGGCCGCGTCCGCGCTGGCGTGAACTGCCGCGTGATCCGCCACCCGCAGTTCGGACAGCTGGTAGAGCCCGACCAGGATCAGCGCCTGCACATCCCGGTCCCGGGCCTTGAGCGGCTTGCTGAGGAGTTGTTCCGAGAGGGCCAGGAGACGCGGGTATCCCCGCATGACCCCGTAGCTGAGTTCCTGCATCAGACCGGCATCCCGGGGATCCTGCAGCCGGGCGGCATGACGCGGGATCAGCTCCGTCAGGGAGTGTCCTTCCATCACCCCCTGCACTACCCGGGCCGCCAGGGTCCGGGGATCATAGTGGCGTGCCCGGGCCATCAGCCGAGGACGACACCGGCCAGGTCGTGGGCATTGAGAAAATCACCCGCGGACATGGCGCGCTTGCCGGGCATCTGCAACTGGGTGATGCGCAGCCTTCCCGATCCGGTGGCCACTTCAAATGCGGATTTGTCACTCGCCACGATGCGACCCGGTACGCCTCCGGCATCACCCGCCAGCGCCTGGCTGTTCCAGACTCGCATCACCTGGTCACCGAACAGGCAGTGCGCTACCGGCCAGGGATTGAAGGCCCGCACCAGGCGATCGATCTGTTCGGCATCCTGGGTCCAGTCGATGCGCGCTTCCTGCTTGTCGAGTTTGCGCGCGTAGTTGGCCTGGGCATCGTCCTGGACCTCCCCTGTCACACGCCCCTCACTCAAGCCGGGGAGGACCTGCAGCAGCGCTTCGGCGCCCAGCTCCGCAAGGCGGTCATGCAGACTGCCTCCGGTCTCGTCAGCGGCGATCGGAGTCACCGACTTGATCAGCATCGGTCCGGTATCCAGCCCAGCCTCCATCTGCATGATGGTGACCCCGGATTCCGGGTCACCCGCAAGGATCGCGCGTTGGATCGGCGCCGCACCGCGCCAGCGGGGCAGAAGCGAGGCGTGAATATTGATGCATCCGAGACGCGGGGTGTCCAGAACCGCCTGAGGCAGCAGCAGGCCGTAAGCCACCACCACCATCAGATCGGCCTGGAAACCGGCCAGCTCCTGCTGCGCCGAAGCCTCCTTGAGGGTCTGCGGCTGGCACACCGGGATGGCGTGCTCGAGGGCGAGCTGCTTGACCGGGCTGGGCTGCAGCTTGCGGCCGCGTCCGGCCGGGCGGTCGGGCTGAGTATAGACAGCAACCACGGTGTGTTCCGTGGAGAGCAGCGCCTTGAGCGCCACAGCGGCAAAATCCGGAGTACCGGCAAAGATGATCTTCAGTGGTTGTGACATGCGGAGGTGTATCTTGCTGAGTTGGGGGATTGGATCGGTTTTCCGGCACCATAATCGGTATTGCCCGGGGCTTCAAGACATCGGCATCCGGGGCTTGGGCCAACCCGTATTCGGCCCCAGGCCAAACCAGGCGTGTTCCGATAAGATCGAAAATCGGTTCATGGCCGGTTTGGGATGGGTGTCTCAGACAAATGAAAATTCCCGCATAATGATTGGGCAAAGTGCCTGTTCAGATGACTTGATGCGCGTTGGTGTCGGCGCTGCCCTGCTGACGATGCTCCTTCTCCAGCCTCTTGCGGATTCTCTGTCGCTTGAGGCTCGACAGGTAGTCGACGAACAGCTTACCTTCGAGGTGATCCAGCTCGTGCTGAACGCAAACCGCCAACAGACCGTCCGCCTGCATCTCGTAGGGGACTCCGTCCCGGTCCAGGGCCCGGAATCGGATGTGGTCGGCACGGGTGACCGGCTCGTAGATACCCGGCACGGAGAGACACCCCTCCTCCATCTGTTCGATACCGTCCCGTTCGAGGATTTCCGGGTTGATCAGGCACAGGGGCTGGTTTTTCTCCTCGGAGATGTCGATCACCACCACCCGCTTGGCGACATTCACCTGGGTTGCGGCAAGGCCGATACCCGGCGCCTGATACATGGTCTCAAGCATATCGTCGACCAGCCGACGTATAGAGTCGTCGACCTGAGCCACCGGCTTGGCCTTGTTGCGCAGCCTGGGATCGGGGAAGTGAAGAATGTCAAGAATGGCCATCTGTTTATCCAAAAATCTATAGTACAAATGCAAGAAATTGCGCTAACATTATGATCATACTGGAAACTGGAGTCCGCTCCTATACGCGGTCAGCCGCTGATTCGCACATGGAGTCGAACCTTCCGTGGGGGGCTGTCCCCCGTACGATCCATTACCTGTTCATCGCGTTTCCGTATCGTACCCAAGGGAATAGTCATGTCACATTTTAACAACAAACTCATTGGTGTCATCTGCGGTCTGGTACTCTCCTTCACCGCATTCGCAGCCGAGCATGTCGCGCTCAACCCCTCGCATCCCGATCGCTACACGGTGGTCAAGGGTGATACCCTGTGGGATATCTCCGCCATGTTCCTGCGTGACCCATGGCTGTGGCCCGAGGTCTGGTACGTCAACCCGCAGATCGAGAACCCGCACCTGATCTACCCCGGCGATGAGATCGTCCTGACCTACCTGGACGGACGCCCGGTGCTGCGGGTCAACCGCAAAGACAAGCTCTCTCCCACGATCCGTGCGACTCCGCTGGACCGGGCGATCCCGACCATTCCGATTGACGCCATCGCGCCTTTCCTGACCCGCCCCTATGTGGTGGATCAAAACGAACTGGACAGCGCGCCCTATGTCGTGCATTTCCTGGATGATCACATCGTCGGTGGCGGCGGTATCAGCTACTACGCCCGCAGCGTCATGGACGACACCTATAAACAATACGCCATCGTCAGACCGGAAAAACCCTACAAAGATCCTGATACGGGTGACATTCTGGGTTATGAGGCCCTGTACATCGGCACTTCGGAACTGCAACGTACGGGCGACCCGGCGAAACTCTTCATCAACTCCTCCGAGATGGAGGCCATCATCGGCGACCGCCTGATCCGCATGGAGGAGGAGGAACCCCTCATCGACTTCCAGCCAAAGGTCCCGCAAGGTGATATCGAGGGACGCATCATCTCGGTGCTCAACGGCGTCTCCCAGATTGGCCAGTACAACATCGTGGTGCTGAACAAAGGCGCCAATGCCGGCCTTGAACCTGGCCACGTATTGGAAATTCTGCAGGGCGGCAACGAGATCCGGGATATCGTCAAGGGCCGCGGTGAAACCGTAACCCTGCCCCTGGAACCGGCGGGTCTGCTGATGGTCTTTCGTACCTTCGAGAAGGTCAGCTTCGCGCTGGTGATGGATGCCTCCAAGCCGCTGCACGTACTCGACTGGGTCCGTCCACCCGCATCCCGTTGATGTCCTGGACGCCGCGACAATCGCGGCGTCCCTCCCACACATGCCCGATAGCCCAAGGAAAACCGGCGTCATGGATGACCCGCACCACCCCAAGCCAATTATTCCGAACCCCGCAGATGAGTCCGGCTTTCGGATTCCGACCCACGAGGCATTGCATCCGGCCACGGCCTGCAACTGATGGATACACCGCGGGAGGAGCTCGAACCCTGGCTGCTGATCGCCCAGACACCCGGCATCGGCAGCCGCTATTTTTTGCGACTGCTGTCACACTTCAGAACTCCGCAAGCGATTCTCACCGCCCGGCGGGCCGAGTTGCTCGAACTGGGAATTCCCAGACCGAGCGTGGACCAGCTGATGGCACCGGATTCGAGCCGGCTGCAAGCTACCTGGACATGGTACGCACAACCCGGCCACGGCATTCTCACTCTGGCTGATGAGGATTATCCCGCACAGCTGCTGCGGATCGACGATCCACCACCGCTGCTTTACTGGGTGGGCCGGCTGGAAACCCTCAAACAGCCTCAACTGGCCATTGTCGGGAGCCGCAATCCGACGCCCACCGGGCTGACCAATGCCCGGGAATTTGCCCGCTACCTGGCCGCTGCCGGCTGGTGTGTGTGCAGCGGCCTGGCCCAGGGGGTGGACGGCGCCGCCCATCAGGGCGCGCTGAAATCCGGCACCACCCTGGCGGTGATGGGTACAGGCCCGGACCGCATCTATCCCGCCAGCCACCGCACACTGGCCCACGAGATTGCCGCTGCCGGGCTGCTGATATCCGAATTCGCCCCAGGCACGCCCCCCAAGGCGGACCACTTTCCCCGTCGTAACCGGCTCATCAGCGGACTCTCGCAGGGGGTTCTGGTGGTCGAAGCCACTACCCAGAGCGGCTCCCTGATCACCGCCCGGCTTGCCGGAGAACAGGGGCGCGAGGTATTCGCCATACCCGGCTCGATTCACAATCCCCAGGCGCGGGGCTGTCATGCCCTGATCCGCCAGGGCGCCAAGCTGGTGGAGTCCGCAGGGGACATCCTGGAGGAGATCGGAACACCGGGAGACAGGCCCGCCGAGCCCTCGCTCAGCGATGACCCGGAAACCACCCACGAGCGGTTTGCCGACCCGGACTATCGGCGCCTCGAGGAAGCCCTGGGATACGACCCGGTCTCAGTTGATGAATTAATCACCCGAACGGGTTTGACCGCGGAGTCGGTTTCGTCCATGCTGCTTTTGTTGGAGCTCGAAGGTCATGTATCATCGGCGCCAGGTGGTTTCTACTGCCGTACGGAATCCTTCCCATCCCGCATCTGCGGGAGAGAGAGCACATGAACGAAAACGTAGTCGATATACTGATCTACCTCTATGAAAATTACATGGATGGTGAACAAGCCCCACCAACCGACCAGTACGAATTGCGCGACGCCCTGATTCAGGCCGGTTTCCCCTCCAGCGAAATCAACAAGGCCTTCGATTGGCTGGATGAACTGGCCGAAAACGCCGAAAATCACACCGGCACGGATAATCATCCCCATTCACTGCGGATCTACACCGATGAGGAGATCTCCAGACTGGACGTGGACTCCCGGGGACTGCTGCTGTTCCTGGAACAGAACGAGATGCTGACCCAGACGGCCCGGGAACTGGTGATCGAACGGGCTCTGGCCCTGGACACCGCGGTAATCTCAGAGGAAGAGCTGAAATGGATCATTCTGCTGGTGCTGATGAACCAGCCTGGCCAGGAGGCCGCATTTGCCCGCATGGAAGACATGGTATACAACGAAGCGCCCGCCTACCTGCACTGACCGGGCGTCGCGGGGGAGTCGCGAACGCTGCTCCCCGGCTGGATTTCGACCCTGCCATCCTGCTTCGAACGCCTTGGCGAAATCCTCATGCAACCGGTATTCCGCCGGAAATAACCTCACGGATTCGCGGTATCGTGGGATAAAAAACACTTGATTTCTTGATCGCGGAACGGTTCACTGTGCCGCATTTTTCATTGGGAGACGGCCTGAAACCACATGAACCTGGTCATCGTTGAATCACCCGCCAAGGCGAAAACCATCAAGAAATATCTCGGAGGCAGCTTCGAGGTACTGGCTTCCTATGGTCATGTTCGCGACCTGATCCCAAAAGAGGGGGCCGTGGACCCGAGCCAGGGTTTCGCCATGAAATACCAGGTCATCGAACGTAACGACCGGCATGTGCAGGCCATCGCCAAGGCCCTGAAAAACTCCGAAGCCCTGTATCTCGCGACCGATCCGGACCGCGAGGGTGAGGCCATCTCCTGGCACCTCTCCGAACTGTTGAAAGAGAAGGGCAAGCTGAAGAACAAACCGGTCTACCGGGTGGTGTTCAACGAGATCACCAAAAAGGCGGTGAACGATGCCATCGCCAACCCCCGGGAGCTGTCCCACCCCCTGATCGATGCCCAGCAGGCGCGCCGCGCGCTGGACTACCTGGTCGGATTCAACCTCTCGCCGCTGCTGTGGAAGAAGGTGCGCCGGGGTCTCTCCGCAGGCCGGGTGCAGAGTCCCGCCCTGCGCATGATCGTTGAGCGGGAACTGGAGATCGAGGCCTTCAAGGCAGAGGAGTTCTGGACCCTGGAGGCCGATTCCGAGAAGCAGAATCAGGCCTTCTCAGCCAAACTGACCCACTACCAGGGTAACAAGCTCGACAAATTCAGCATCAACAATGAGGCGGACGCCCAGGCGGCGGAAAAGACCCTCAGCGAGGCGGGTCGCGATGGCCTGCGGGTCACCCAGGTCGAGAAGAAGCAGCGTAAGCGCAACCCCGCCCCGCCCTTCACCACCTCGACCCTGCAGCAGGAGGCCGCGCGCAAGCTCGGCTTCACCGCCCAGCGCACCATGCGCACCGCCCAGCAGCTCTACGAGGGTGTCGACGTGGGCCAGGGCACCGTGGGTCTGATCACCTACATGCGTACCGACTCGGTCAATCTGGCCGACGAGGCGATCGCCGAGATCCGCGAGTTCATCACCGAGAAGTACGGCGAGGACCAGCTGCCTCCTGAACCACGGCGTTACAAGACCAAGTCGAAGAACGCCCAGGAGGCTCATGAGGCGATCCGCCCCACCTCGGTGCTGCGGATACCCGACGAGATCAAGGACCACCTGACCAAGGACCAGGCCAAGCTTTACGAGCTGGTGTGGAAACGCGCCGTGGCCTGCCAGATGATCCATGCCACCATCCATACCGTGGCCGCCGACCTGCAGTGCGGCGAAGGCAACCTGTTCCGCGCCAACGGCTCAGTGATCGCCAAGCCCGGCTTCATCGCGGTCTACCAGGAGGGTCTGGACGACGCCGCCAAGGGTGATAACGACGAAAAGATCCTGCCGCCCCTGGTCGAAGGTGAGACTCTGCCGCTGAAGGCGATCCGCCCGGAACAGCACTTCACCGAACCGCCACCGCGCTACAGCGAGGCGACCCTGGTCAAGGCGCTGGAGGAGTACGGCATCGGCCGCCCCTCCACCTATGCCTCGATCATCTCCACCCTGCAGGACCGGGAATACGTGGTGCTCGACAAGAAGCGCTTCAAACCCACCGACGTGGGCCGGGTGGTCAACAAATTCCTCACCGAGTACTTCACCCGCTACGTGGACTACGACTTCACCGCCAAGCTGGAGGACGAGCTCGATGCGGTCTCCCGCGGCGAAGAGGACTGGGTACCCCTGCTGGAGAAGTTCTGGAGCCCCTTCAAGGAGCAGATCGACCATACCCAGGAGAACGTCAAGCGCAGCGACGTGACCCACGAGGCACTGGACGAGGCCTGCCCCAAGTGCGGCAGCCAGCTCTCCATCCGCCTGGGTCGCCACGGCCGCTTCGTCGGTTGCACCAACTACCCCGAATGCGACTACACCCGGGATCTCAACGCAGACAGCAGCGAGAAGGAGGAACCGGAGGTGGTGGAGGGCCGCAACTGTCCGGAGTGCGGCTCCGAACTGGTGATCAAGCGCGGCAAATACGGCAAGTTCATCGGCTGTTCCGGCTACCCGAAATGCCGCTATATCGAACCTCTGGAGAAACCCGAAGACACCGGAGTGAGCTGCCCCAAGTGCCACAAGGGCACCCTGCTGAAACGCAAATCCCGGCGCGGCAAGATCTTCTACTCCTGCTCCACCTATCCCGACTGCGACTACGCGGTGTGGAACGAGCCGATCGCCGAGCCCTGCCCCAGCTGCGGCTGGCCGGTGCTGACCATCAAGACCACCAAGCGCAAAGGCTCGGAGAAGGTCTGTCCGCAGAAGGACTGTTCGTTCAGCGAACCCTACGAGGGTTGAGTCGCTGCGCCCATTGGCGCGCCCAGAGGGCGCGCCAATGCTGCGCTATCCGCGTCTGCGAATCAGCGTCCCCAGACACATTCCACTGAGGATGATCAGCAACAGGCTGTCCAGACTGCCGCCACCGCCACCGCCCGAGGAACTGCCGGGGTCGGTACTGTCAGTGTTCTGTACTGCCACGCCACCCGGATCCCTGACACTGCCATTGCTCAGACCATCTGCGTCGTTGGGTCCGCCATCCTCGATCGCGAGCTGCACGCACCAGTGTCCGGCGCTGAGTCCCGGCGTGTAGGCCATATCCCCCGGCGGAGGACAATACCCTGGTTCACCCTCCGCAGAGGAGAGTGCGTTGCGTGCATCCTCGACGAAGTCATGCCATCCGCCGAACTGGTATTTCCGGTAGACCGCCATGTCGGGCACCTCGCTCAGCTGCGGCAACACGATCTCAACCGTCTGTCCCGATACGGGCAGCTCGCCGATGATGAAATCGAACAGACCACCGGGATAACTGTAGCCCGCATCCGCCTGGGCACCCAGGGCATCCAGTTCAACGGGATCCACCCACGCCTCGCCCTGTCTGCGCTGCATCGCCACATCCCCGAGGGAGAGCCGCATACCGGGCTCGGATTCCATCAGGTAGGCACTGCTGAGCGCGCTCTGGGTCTGCAGGACATTGGAACTGACGATGGCATCGAGGTAGTCCGGCACACCGTCATTGTCCGCATCGCCCGCGCCCTCGGTGGCATCGGCGATACCATCGCCATCACTGTCCTGCCCCTCCACCAGCTCAGGCATCTGCTCCACCAGCAACAGGGACAGTTCGGTTTCGTCGCCATCGATGCCGTCATTCACGCTCAAACGCAAGGTGTAGAGCCCCGGCGGGAGTTGCGACGGGTCGAAGGTGAAGCGATCCACATCGGTGTCCTCGTCCACCAGGTGCAGGTCTGTGGCACTCCAGTCATAGGCATGCACATCCTGCGGGTTGGGATCGACCAGCAGGCTGCTGACCTCGACCGCACCGTGGGTGACCACCACCGTGCGGGTCTGTCCGCTTCCCTGATCTGCGGACAGCTCGACCCTGGGCGGCAGATTGCCTTCCACTAGCATGACCGTATGCACATCCTGTGCGCTGGACACCGCATTCACCGGATTCACCAGGGCAATCACGATATCCTCGTCACCCTCTCCGGGACCGTCATCCACGGTGCTGAAGTCAACTACCGCTTCAAGTCCGCTTTCGATGCGCAGCGTGCCGTCGATCAGGTCATGATCGCTGCCATCCACCGAGGCGGTGCCTCCAACTACATAGGGCACATCGACCGGATAGACCGCAGCCGGGCCATTGAGAATCACCCGGACCTGCACACTGTCGCCTTCGCTGACCGCCTGATCCTTGCTGAAGGAGACCAGCGGATTGACGTCAAGGATCTGTACCGCGACCCCCAGGTTGCCGGAGGCGTCCACCGCACTCCAGGTAATCTGATGCCGACCGGGCGGATAGTAATCCAGGGCATCCGAGACCGGAGTCAGCTCACCGTCCCGGGCGTCAAAGGCACTGGCCTCGCCCGGCTCCACCGGGGTAAACAGTCCCACGGCATCCACGACCTGGTCTGCAGGCGGGGTTACCAACGGCGGGATGTCGTCACTCATGGGGTCGGTTCCGGCCAGGTACTCCTCGAGATTGCTCGAGCCGTCGTCATCCAGATCCCCATTGGCATCCTGTGGATCGAACGGATCCAATCCATGCGCCAGCTCCCAGTCATTGGGTATGCCGTCCCCATCGATATCCGGATTCTCCGTGACGCTGATAGCGAAGGCAGGCAGTTCGCTGCTGTCGCGACCGTCACTGACACGGATGACGATTCCCTGAGTGGTGCCCAGATTCTCATGGGTCGGGGTGCCGGACAGTTCTCCGCTGGCCGGGTCAAAGCTGGCCCAGACCGGCTGATTCACGATACTGAACACCAGGGTGTCGTTGTCCGCATCACTCGCCGACGGCACGAACCGATAGGACTGGTAACCGGGCACCGTCGTTTCCGGTGATCCGCCGATACTGGGCGGACGGTTACCCGCGATACTGAGCGACGTTGCTGAAGTGCTGCCGCCGTTGCCATCATTGGCGGTGACAGTCACGCTGATGGTCAGTCCCGCCTGGGCGGCAGTGAGGGTGAAGCTGCTCCAGGTCGCCCCCGGAATCGGAGTGGTATTGGCGCGCCACTGGTAGCTGAAACTCAGGGCATCCGCATCCACGTCTGCCCAGGTGCCGGTATTCGCCGTCACCGTGTTGCCCACGGTGGCCACCCCGCTGACGCTGGGTGGGACCGTATTGACCGGAGCCGTATTGGCCAGGGCTGTCGCCCCTGAGGTGGCCGCAACGGACCCGCCATGGGCATCACTGGCCGTCACCCGTACGCTGATATCCGTATGCGCCTGGGCCGGCCCCGGGGTGAAACTGGCCGCGTTGGCAGCGGCGATCACAACCCCGTTGGAGAGCCATTGGTAGGCGTAGCTCAGGGCATCCCCGTCCGCATCGCTCCAGGTGCCGGAGCTTGCATTGAGCGTACCCCCCACACTCGGCGTGCCTGTAATCAGCGGCAGCACCGTGTTGAGCGGATCGCTGTTGGTCATCGCGACGGCGCCGGAGGTGGCGGAGACGGATCCACCCTGCCCATCCGTGGCGGTCACAGTCACGCTGATCGAGGCGTGGGCATCCCCGACGGTCAGGGTATAGCTTGAGGCAGTGGCGCCGCCGATCGCCACACCATCGGCCCGCCACTGGTAGGCATAGCCCAGGGCATCGCCGTCCGCGTCAGTCCATGTGCCCGTGGTCGAGCTCAGGGTATTACCCACCACGGGTACACCGCTGATCGCGGGCAGCACGCTGTTGACCGGTGCCGTATTGTTCAGTGCTGTACCCGCAGAGGTTGCGGGAGTTGACCCACCCTGGCCGTCGCTGGCAGTGACCCGCACACTGATCGTGGTGTGCGCCTGTGCCGCTGTGGGGGTGAAATTCGCAGCGGTTGCGCCGGCGATCGCAACCCCGTCTGACAACCACTGGTAGGCGTAACCGAGGGCATCCCCATCCGCGTCCGTCCAACTCCCTGTGGTGGTGGAAAGCAGGTTGCCGACCGCGGGCGTTCCGCTCACAACCGGCACAACCGTATTGACCGGTGCAGCATTGCTGATGGCCGTGCCGGCAGACAACGCATTGGTGGAACCACCCTGACCGTCCGAGGCAGTGACCCGCACGGTGATCGTGGTATGCGCCTCTGCGGGGGTCAGTGTATAGCTGGACGCCGTGGCTCCGGCGATCGCAACAGCATCGGCCAGCCATTGATAGGTGTAACTCAAGCCATCGCCATCTGCATCGGTCCAGGTGCCGGAGGATGCGCTGAGCGCATTACCGACCGCGGGGGTGCCGCTGATGACCGGCAACACGCTGTTCACCGGTGCGGTATTGGTCACCGCCACGCCGGCCGTTGTGACACCTCCGGTACTCCCGGCGTAGTTGTCCACACCCGTCACATCGAGGGTGATCGTGGTATGCGCCTCAGCGCTGGTGAGGGTGTAGGTTCCCGCCGTGGCCCCTGCAATCATGGCCCCGTCGGAGCGCCACTGATAGCCCAGGGTGATGCCGTCTCCGGTGTCCGGATCGGCGGTGGCAGTATTCGCCGCGCTCAGGGTATTGCCCACAGCGGGTGTCCCCGAGATGCTCGGGGTACCGGTGAATGCCGGGGCGTCATTGATTGAGGTGGCCGTGATCTGGGTGGTGGCGTCGGAGGCTCCGTCACCCATCCCATCGTTGGGCGTGAGCGTAAATGTGGTGACCACGGTACCTGTTGGCGCCACCTGGTTGGCGGTGGGGGTGAACACCAGGGCCTGCAACCGGGCGGTCTGGGTTGCCGGGGCAACAGAGGCCAGGGTGTAGCTGCCGGCTGCGCCGCTAAGGCCGGTGCCGCTGAGGGTGCCGTTGGCCGCCGTGTAGGTGATAGCGATCGTGACATTGTCCGCGTCCGCATCACTGACCGTAACGCTGCTGAACGGCATGGTGGTGGCATTGTCATTGACGCTGCCGCTGGTGGTGAAGGTACCCCCGAGTACCGGCAGGCTGTTGGCCACACCGGTGGTGAAATCGAGGCTGTCCTTGAACTCCGCATAGTAGGCTGTTGAGTTCAGAGCCGGGCGAAGTGCCAGCAGCGTGGCGCCGTCCGCATCCACCACCCCCCCGGGCTGGGCCTCGAGATAGAAGTGGGTGTTGGCCGAGAGATCACTGCTGGGATTCAGGGTCACCAGAGTTCCACTCACCGTGACCTGGGCACCGCCCACGGCCAGGGTGGCCACTGCCGCATCCGTGTCATAGTTGCGAATGATGAAGTTTCCACTGCCCGCGCTCACTGTTTCACTGAGGGTGAGCGCCAGATTGGCGGCCGGGTCCACTCCGGTGGCATTGTCCGCCGGAACGCTGCTGGCAATCGCGGGAGGTGCGCCGAGCTGTTCCATGTAGAGGCTGATGCCATCGTTACCGGTGGTCGCCTGGTAATCCCAGATATCCTGATCCCCGTCCTGATCGAAATCCGCGACGTAGGTACGACCGGATGCATAGAAGATGGCGTTGATCGCCAGACCGTTGAACGAGCTGCCGACACCACCGACTGCGGAGAAGCTGCCGGAACCATTGTTCTGATGGAAGGTGGCGCTGGTGTAGGTGTTGTCGTCATAGGCATACACATCCACATCACCGTCCGAATCGAAATCCCCGACGATGATCCCGTCACCCGGATCATTGATGGCGCTCAGGGGGTTGGCGCCTGCCGCCAGTGAACTGGTGTAGCCGCTGCCCGTGGTGTTCTCGAGATAGATGCTCGCGCCATCGTTGGCGACACTGCCCTGGTAGTCCCAGATATCCAGGTCCCCATCGTTGTCGAAATCCGCAACGTAGGTGTTCCCGGCATTGTAGAAGATGTCCGTTGCGGCGATGCCGTTGAACGGACTGCCCGCACCGGCGACCAGGGTGAAGGTGCCGGAACCGTTGTTCTGGTAGTAGCTGTAGGTGGTATAGGTATTGTCGTCGAAGGCGAGGACATCCACATCCCCATCGGTATCGAAGTCCCCGACGATGACGCCTGCGGGCGGATCGCCCACGGCGCTGAGGGGATTGGCCCCACCCGCGAGCGAACTGGTGTAGCTGCTGCCCGTGGTGTTCTGCAGATAGACGCTGATCCCGTCATTACCGGCACTGCCCTGGAAATCCCAGATATCCTGATCCCCGTCGTTATCAAAGTCGGCGATGTAGGTGTTCCCGGCATTGTAGAAGATGTCCGTTGCGGCGATCCCGTTGAAAGGACTGCCCGCCCCGGTGACCACGGAAAAGGTGCCGGATCCGTTGTTCTGGTAGTAGGAGTAGGTGAGATAGGTATTGTCGTCAAAGGCGAGGACATCCACGTCCCCATCGGAATCGAAATCCCCGACCACGACCCCGTCAGACGGATCCGAGACCGCACTCAGGGGATTGATCCCCCCTGATACCGAGGAATCGAAGCTGGTGACCGCATGTGTAATCATCGGATAACAGAGCAGCAGCAACACGGCAAAGACACGACAACTTCTCACTACCCGATTCATGCACAGACTCATATCAAGATCTCCGAACTCTGACTCAGTGACACGCCCCCCTGGTCCCGTTCACTGGGTGGACCCTGCATCTCATTTTCGCGGCTGAATAATCCCTTGAGCGGCAAGACAGAAGCGCAACCCCTGATGAGTTGGCAGGATGAAAAATTGCTGGCTGTTAGTTACATAGGCGACAAAGACGACGCCTTTTGAAGTGAAACCCTTGATCCAGGTCAACTGAGCGCCATCTAGCGTGCAACGTGACACGGGAAACCGGGCGCCCTCGGCACCCGGGAAGACGCGGCTGTGACAGGATCCCCTTGTCGGAGTCCTCGTCCTGTGAAAAACGGTGCGGTTTCCCGGATAACCTTTATCCGGAAATCCACCTTCTATCTGGAACCCTGGAGTCACCCTCTGGCCTGTCCATGCAGAATGCCCGATTAATCCCCAAATCCCCCTATGCGAAGTCCCGAGTCTCAAACCAGCAGATTGGCGCAAATTCCGCGCTGAGGCATGCGCAGGAGCAGGAAATATCCAGTCGAATGTGTGACCACAGAACTAAACGCCTGAGTTATGACCATTCAGTAGACGGCGCATTTGAGAACTGTTCAATAAGACAATGAACCATGTTTAAATGCGCCCTGACGAGATAATCAGGCTAGCGCCCAGTTCTGGGTTCGCTGCATCGTCAATGCGCTTCATGAAGAGATCTGCAGCAGTTCCGCACACACCCTTCCCAAGCGGGTAAGTACAAGGCAATTGATCAGGCATCAACATCTGAAACAAAAACAGGGAGAACGATCAGGGACGATGTAACGAGGTTATTAATGAGATTCATTGGTACGGTTATTTCGCAACTCCTGTGTAAACTGCTCACTCAGAACCACCCGACTGACAAACCACGAAAGCATTACCGTTCGGTTCTCACGTTGCTCCTGATGCTGCCCGGCCTGGCATCCGCGACAACCACCATCAATCACCTGTTCAACCCCGCAACGATCAATCCGGGTGACACCCCGACCTATCGCATCGAGATCGCCAATGATGCCCTGGTCAGCCTCACCGAGGCGGAGGTCACATCCCTGCTGCAGCCGCAGATCACCATCGCCAACCCGGCCAACATCACCAATACCTGCGGCTTCACCGGTGTCACGGCGGTGCCCGGCACCTCGGACATCGTGCTCACCGGGGGGACGATTCCCGCCCGGGTCGGGTTGACGGATGGCCAGTGCTTCTTCGAACTATCGGTCACCGCGACCACCCCGGGCAGTTACATCAACAACATTCCCGCGCTGGTGCCGCCCGCCGAACCCGATGCGGTGACCGCGGGCTATTCCGCCCTGGAAAACGGGGTCCGGGTCTCCAATGCCACACCCGCCAATGCCACCCTGGTGGTCAGCACCCTGCTCAATCCGACCGGCACCAAGACCTTCAGTCCCTCACCCGCGATCGCCGCTGACACCACCCGTCTGAGTATCGTGCTGAGCAATCCGAACGCGGCCGCGACCCTGCCCCTGACTACCTTTACCGACACCCTGCCGGCGGGCATGCTGGTGGCCAACCCGGCCAACACCAGCATCGCCTGCAGTGGCACCGGATCCTCTAACGGCACCCTCACCGCGGTGGCCGGCACCGACACCATTACCCTCAACGGCGGGATCATCGGCCAGTCCGGCAACTGCACCCTGGGGGTGGATGTGGTGGTTGCAACGGTCGCTGGCACCAGCCAGGTGTTTACCAACAGCCTGCCGGTCGGTGCGATCGGCAATACCCGGGGGCTGACCAGCCCCGCCTTCAGCCGGGACCTCACCGTCACCTCCCCGATCACCGTGAGCAAGACCTTCAACCCGGACACCATCCCGGCGGGTCAGCCCTCCCTGCTCACCATCGTGATCAACAACCAGAGCGTGGACAACACCTTGCCGATAACCAGCTTTCTGGATGATCTGGTCGGCACCACCCTATCCATCGTCGACACCAGCGGGGTGGCCCCCGCCGATCCCAGCGTGGTCTGCGACGGCGTCGGCGCAGTCAACGGATCCCTGACCGATGGCCTCGGCGGGGTGCTCGCCCAGGGCGATACCGAGCTGCTGTTGAGCGGTGCGGTGGCCGGCCAGCGTTCGGGTGCGAATGGCAAATGCACCATCACGGCCTACGTGACATCCACCACGGACGGGGCGCATACCAACACCATCCCCGCCGACGCGGTGGTCAATCCCGCGGGCCATTCCAGCCCCACCGCCAGCGATGTGATCGATGTGAATGCCCAGTTGACCGTCAACAAGACGGTCTCGGTCAACCAGGTCGCCCCCGGCCAGTGGACCCAGTTCACGGTAACCATCAACAACTGGTCCGGGGCGGAGGTCACCAATCTGAGCTTCCGCGACAGCCTGCCCAATTCGGGCGGCAACCAGATGGTGCTCGACGACTCTGCGGGTATCCCGGTTTCGAATAGCTGCGCCAATGGCATCTACACAGGGGTGGATGGCGATGCGGAACTGACCTGGACGGGCGGCACCATCCCGGCGGGTGTCGGCGCCAACCCGGGCATCTGCACCCTGGTGTTTCGTGCCCGCCTGCCGCTCACCGCCACCACGGGGCTGGTCTTCACCAACCAGATACCCACCTGGGACGGGGTCAACGGGATTGGCGGTGATGGCAATGGTCCAGGCGGCCAGGTGGTCAACACTGCACCCAGTCCGGGTGTCAATGTCACCACTGTGGACTCGGTCGCAGCCCGAAAGACTTTTTCACCCGACCCGATCGCTGAAGGACAGACATCCACCCTTTCGATTCTGGTGCGCAACCGGACCCTGAATCAACTCACGGCGGTAAACCTCACCGACAACCTGCCGGCGGGTCTCACCCTGGCGGCCAATCCCTCCGCCACCAACACCTGCGGCGGCACCCTCCAGGCATTTCCCGGGGACACCCAGGTGATCCTCACCGGCGGCACGGTGAACCCGCGCCCCGACGGCTCGATCCAGACCCAATGCCAGATCACGGTCCGGGTGACCGGAACCACCCCCGGCAGCTATCTGAACACCATCAACCCGGCGGACTTCAGCTCCAGCGGCGGCACCATCCCGGCCCCGGTTTCCGACACCCTGACCATCAATGCCGGCCTCTCCGCGACCAAGAGCTTTTATCCCACCAGCACGGCTTCCGGGGGCAGCTCCCGGGTCTCGATCAACATCGTCAACCACTCCTCCGGGGAACTCACCAATGTCATGGTGGACGACGACACCTTCTCCGCCGGCCTGGTGATCGCCAATCCGGCCAATGCCAGCACCTCCTGCGGTGGCGCCACCACCCTGGTGGTCAATCCCGGCGCGACCCGCGCCCAGCTGCAGGGCGTCAGCCTCCCGGCCGGGGGTAACTGCGACTTCGGATTCGATGTCACCACCAGCGGCGCAGGACCGTGGAGCAACACCATCCCCGCGGGGAACATCACCAGCGCCGAGGGATCGAGCAACAGCACACCGGTGAGCGCCACCCTGACCGCCTCCACCGCGGATATCGGCATCAACAAATCCTTCAACCCGATCATCGTCACCGGCGGCATGCCTTCGTTGCTGACCATCGACGTGATCAACAGCTCAAGCATCACCATCCACGACGCGGCATTCACCGATATCTTTCCGGATGGTATCGAGATCTACCCGGTGCCTGACGCCAGCACCAACTGCCAGGGCGGCACGGTCACGGCGGTACCCGGAGGCAACAGTGTCGGCCTGGTAGGCGCCACCCTGCTGCCCAACGACATCTGCCAGGTGTATGTCACCACCACCTCGGTGCGCTTTCTCAATCTCACCAACTTCATCCCGGCGGGGGTCATCACCTCTGAAGAGGGTTACACGAATGCCCTGGGCACCGAGGCGTCCCTGTCGACCCTACAGGGTCTGGGCCTCACCAAGGGATTCTCACCCGCGTACATACCCCCGGGAGCCACCTCGCGACTGGTTCTGGAACTGGTCAGCACCTTCGATGCAAACGCGGTCTCCCCGGTGACCCTGACAAGCGTCAGCTTCACCGATCCCCTGCCCGCCGGAATGGTGTTTGCCGCGGTACCGAACGCCAGCACCACCTGTGCGGATGCGACTCTGACAGTCAATACCGTCACCCAGGCACTGACCATCTCGGGGGGTACGATGCTGCCCGGGACCTCCTGTCTGATCGAGGTGGATGTCACCGCGGGCGCGCTCGGGGTCTATAACAACCTGATCGTGCAGGGCGCGATCACCACCACCCAGGGAGCCACCAACGAAGTGCCCGTCGCGGCGAACCTGACGGTCATGAACGAACCGTCGGTGAGCAAGGTTTTCGCCCCGGCCAGCGTCAGTGTCGGCGAACGCTCCACCCTGACGGTGACGATCACCAACAACGACGCGATTCCCCTCACGGGCACGACCCTGCGCGATACCCTGCCGGTCGGTGTGTCGGTCTATTCGGCTCCATCGACGGCCACCACCTGCGCCGACGCCAGTGTGCTCGCCATCCCCGGTGACAATGAGATCATCCTCACCGGGGCCACCATTCCCGCCAACGCCAGTTGTACCTTCAGCGCCGATGTGGTTGCCTCGACCTCGGGGGTCCTCACCAATACCATCGGCCCGGGCTCGATCATCACGGATCAGGGGATAACCAACCCGGGACCCGCGAATACGAATCTGACGGTTCTGGCGCCTCCGACAGTGAGCAAGGCGTTCAATCCCGCCTCGATCAACACCGGCGGCACCTCGACCCTGAGCATCGTCCTCGGCAACAGCAATCCTGATGCGATCACCCTGACCAGCACCCTGGTCGACGCCCTGCCGGGCAACGTGGTGGTGCAAACGCCCAACGGGCTGGCCACCGACTGCCCCGGAGCCGTCACCGCCAACCCGGGCGCCATCCAGATCAGCTACGCCAACGGCGCGGCGATTCCCTCCGGCGGCTGCACCATCTCCGTGGACGTAACCTCTGCTGTGGACGGTTCCTACCTCAACACCATTGCGGCCGGACAGTTGACCACCACCGCGGGCCACAATCCGCAACCCACCACCGCGCCGATCGGGGTCGGCGCACTGATCAACGCGGCACCGGGCATCAGCAAAGCGTTCGCCCCGTCCACCATCGATGTCAACGGGATCACCACCCTGACCCTGACGTTGCTGAATCCGAACCCGACCGCGCTGACCCTGAACGCGGATTTCACCGACACCTTCCCCGCCGGTCTGCTGATCGCCAACCCGAACAATCTGGCAGGCAGCTGTACCCTGGGCAGTGTCACCGCCACCCCCGGAACAGGATTGTTAACCTACGCCAACGGAGCCAGCATTCCTTCCGGAAACTGCACCATCAGTGTGGATGTCACCAGCCCCACTGCCGGTAGTTACAACAACACCATTCCCGCAGGGGCGATCTCCACCATCACCGGCGGCACCAACCCAACCCCCGCCACCGGCAGCCTGATTGTGCGCGCGCCACAGCCTCCTACCCTGGTGAAAACGATTCTCCCGGGCACCATCAATCCCGGTCAGATCTCCCGCCTGACCCTGAACCTGGGCAATGACAACGCGGTGGATGCCACCCTGGGCGCGGACCTGGTCGACAACCTGCCCGCCAATGTCAGCGTATCGACCCCCTCCAACCTGGCCACGGACTGCCCCGGCACAGTACAAACCACCGCCAACAGCCTGACCTACACCAACGGTTCGGTGATTCCTCCGGGCGGTTGCTTCATTGCCGTGGATATCACCTCCAACGTCTCCGGCGGTCCCTGGATCAACACCATCCCGGCCGGTGCGTTGCAGACCAACCTGGGCAACACTACCGCTCCGACCACCTCCAACCTGTTTGTGAATCCCGCGCAACCGCCGAGCATCAGCAAGCAGTTTTCACCCGATACGATCTCCTCGGGCGGCCTGTCCACCCTGACGGTCACCCTGGGCAACGCCAACGCCAGCGCGGCGACCCTGACCGCAGACCTGGTGGATAACCTGCCGGCCGGACTTGAGATCGCGGCCATCCCCAACATTCAGACATCGGCCGGCTGCGACCTGGCCAGCGTGGTGGCCACTCCCGGCGGCGCCACCCTGACCTATCTCAGCGGCGCCCCGATACCCGCCAGCGGCAGCTGTTCGATCAGCGTCGACGTCACCTCCGTCACCCTGGCGACCCTGACCAACACGATTCCCGTCAACGGTCTGCAGACCACCATCGGAAACAACAACGTACCGACCAGCAGCAACCTCATCGTGCAGCCGATTCCGCCCGGTCTGAGCAAAAGCATCTCGCCCGGCACCATCCGACCCAACGGTGTCGCTACGCTGGTGATCACACTCACTAACAACAACGCCGTGGCTGCCGTATTGACCAGTGATCTGAGCGACACCTTCCCAGCGGATCTGGAGGTTGCGGCGGATCCCAACATCCAGGTCAGTGCGGGCTGCAGTCTGCCCAATGTGATCGCGGTGGCCGGTACCGGAAGTGTCGTCTATCAGAACGGCGCCAGTATTCAACCCGGCGGCTGTACGATCTCGGTGGATATCACATCCAGCGTGGTCAACACCTATACCAACACCATTCCCGCCGGTGGCTTGACCACGACCCTGGGGAACAACCCGGTGCCAGGCACCACCCAGATGCGGGTAACCCTTGAACCGGTGAGCATCCCGACACTGGACCGCTGGGGCATTGCGTTGCTGGCATCTCTGATGGTGATTCTGGCGGGATACCGGATGCGCAGACGCTTCTCCTGAGTGCGCTTCTGCGGGTGTGGATATGGAAAGATCGGGTGATCAGCACTGAGAGTGCCTGATTCGTAGTGACTTGCGCTCGATGTCCGTTCAGCCCCCTCTCTTGCAAGGGGAGAAGGAGTCTGCCCGGAGAGGGCTGAGTGGTTTCCTGCTTGTCCGGATTCTTCAGAACCCCGGATTCCACTTCGCAACATCCAGGATATGTAATGCTCGTTCCCACGCTCCGCGTGGGAATGCATACCCGGGTTCAGGTGGATCCACTATGCCGGGATGGTCCCTCAGGTCTTGAATGTGGGCATCCATGAGTGCATGGAGCGGATTGAAGCAAAGATCAGGTGAACAGCGCTTAATATGCCTGATTTGAAGTAGCTTGAGATCGATGTCTGTTCAGCCCCCTCTCCCCGGCCCTCTCCCGCAAGGGGAGAGGGAGTCTGCCTGGAGAGGGCTGAGTGGTTTCCTGCTTATTCGAATAATTCAGGATCCCGGATTACGCTGCGCAGCACCCGGGCTACATTCGATCTTTCCGATTCTGCGGGTCAGACCGATTCCCGGATCAGCGCCTGGTAGGTCTGACCGATGATTTCCACCGCCTCGTCCATGTGATCGAAGGCATGACTGCCGCCTTCGAAACAGTGCACGGTGGCATAGCCTTCATAGAGTGCGGCGGAGGTCCAGGAATCGATCAGTTCATCACCCTTGTCGAGCAACAGGGTGGCGGGGGTTCTCAAACTCGATGGATCGGTGGCATAGGCCCGGGTGTCCTCCACCATCTCCGCGGAAAGATAGTAGCTGGTATGCAGTGCCTCGTTGAACTGCCAACCGACCACCTGCTGCAGCAACTGCCAGGGCTCCAGGGCCGGGTTGATCATGAACAGATGCTGCACCCCGAGCCGGTCCGCCAGCCAGGCGCCGTAGAAACCGCCCATGGAGCTGCCCACCAGCACCCGGGGCTGATCAGCCTGGCCCGGCTGCATGAAGGTCTCCCTGAGTTCCTGCTCCAGCACCTCCACGGCGAGGGCCGCGGTCTGCGCGGGATAGGTGGGACTGAGGATCTCGATGCCCGGCAGCGCCTCGCGCAGGCGCGCGGCCTTGGCCGAACTGCCGGCGCTGTTCAAACCGTGTAGATAGACAATCATTCGAACCGATCCTCTGCAGATGCCCCGGCCCAGGCAACACGACCCGAGCCGAGCGGGATCATACAGTATTCTCCGGGGAAAATTTCACCGTGGTGATCCGCAGCACGGTCAACACCACGATCACGGTCAAGCTCAGCACCACTTCGTGCAGGGTGTATTCCCGATACCAGAGACTGATCAGCTCGCCGATCAGCACCACCAGCGCCGCATCCAGGATGAAGGTCACCTTGACCCGCCCGATCTCCAGGTAGGACTGCAGGGTGCGGATCAATTCCAGGGTCGCCAGCAGCATCACCACCTTGATGATCATCTCCTCGGTGACCTGATGCCAATGGCCCTCGAGCAGTCCCTGATAGAGCGATACCAGCAGCAGTGCCGCCCCAGAGGCGATCCACAGGGACAGGATCGCCATGATCGCCGCGATCAGCAGCTGCAGAACCTTGCGGTAGGTGGTGATTCCGGGCAACAGGTTGGCTTGGCCCGTTGCCGGGGATGACAGGGTGGCAGCATCCGACTTCATAAGATTCTCGCCAGAACACGGGAAACACGCTCCCGAACGGCGGCAAAGCATAGACGGGTAGTGTTAAGGCGGTATGACGTCCCCTTGAATCCAGGATGTCAGAGATGCTCAAACCACCTCTCAACGGAACCAGAAGGTCGGCGACAGGAGTACCAGCAGGGTGAAGATCTCCAGTCGTCCCAGCAGCATCGCGAGTACTGAGATCAGCTTGCCGAAGTCGCTGACGCTCTGGAAGGTGTAGGCCACCTCGCCGAGTCCCGGGCCCAGGTTGTTCATACAGGTGGCCACTGCGGCAAAGGCTGAGCGCTCGTCCAGCCCGGCATGCACCATCAGCAGGGTCAGGATCGCAAAGGTGGAGAGGTAGAGCCCAAAAAATCCCCACACCCCCTGGGTCAGACGGGGATCCAGGATGCGCTTGCCGATTCGCAGCGGGATCAGTGCATGGGGATGGATCAGGGATTTGACCTGCTGCTGGCCCTGCTTGATCAGCAGCATCACCCGCATCACCTTCATCCCGCCGGCGGTGGAGCCGCCACAGCCACCGACGAAGCTGATGAAGATCAGCAGCAGGGGCAGGAAATCGGGCCAGTGAGAGAAATCAACCTTGGCAAAACCGGTACTGGTGACCAGGGAGACCACCTCGAAGGTGGCATCCTGGGAACTGCTGATGAGGCTGCCATACTCCTCCTCAAACAGCAGCATCAGGCTCACCAGCAGCACCACCGCCACGACGAATCGCAGGAAGGTCCACACCTCCGGATCGCGCAGATAGTGCACCGGGTTGCGATGATGCAGGACGATGAAATGCACTCCGAAATTGATCGCCGCCAGCAGCATGAACACCACCGCGACAAACTCCACCCCACTGCTGTTGTAGTAGCCGATACTCGCGTCATGGGTGGAGAAGCCGCCGGTCGAAACGGTGGACATGCTGTGCGCCAGGGCATCGAACAGGTCCATACCCGCCAGCCAGTAGCCGAAGGCGCAGGCCAGGGTCAGGCCGAAGTAGATCAGCCACAGGGCGCGGGCGGTCTGCGCCAGGCGGGGGGTGAGCTTCTCCTCCTTGATCGGCCCCGGCATCTCCGCCCGGTAAAGCTGCATACCGCCAATACCGAGCATCGGCATGACCGCCACCCCGAGTACGATCAGGCCCATGCCCCCCAGCCATTGCAACTGCTGACGGAAGAACAGGATCGATTTGGGCAGGTCGTCCAGCCCGGTGATCACGGTGGCGCCGGTGGTGGTGATCCCGGATACCGATTCGAACAGGGCCTCGATCGGAGTCAGGTCGGTGGCGATGAGCAGGGGCCAGGCGCCGAGCAGGCTGAAGATGATCCAGAACAGTACCACGATCAGGAAACCGTCCCGGTTACCCAGATCCCCAGGACTGCGCTGGCCTATGACCCACAGGGTGCCCCCCAGGGCCAGGGAACCGGCGAAGGGGTAGAAGAAGTCCACCAGCTGCCCCATTTCGCCATAGATGAAACAGACCGCGATCGGAATCAGCAGCGTAAAGCCGAAAATAATGGAGAACACGCCGACGATGCGCGCAACCAGGTATCCGTGCACAACTTACTCTTGGTGGAATGATCGGCCGATGACGGCGAACTGAAACCGGTTTTCGCGGTAAAGTATAACCTGTGAACATGCACGGACCCTAACCGAACCCACCATGAAACCGACGATGCTGACCGGGCTGCTGCTGATCTGGACGTGCCTCAACCCCGCCCTGGCCGCCCCGCCCCAGCGTGTCGTTTCCCTCAACCTGTGCAGCGACCAGCTGCTGCTGATGCTTGCCGACCGTGAGCAGGTAGCCCGGGTGAGTCACCTCGCCACCGACCCGCACAACTCTTACATGGCCACTCAGGCGCAGGGCATTCCCAGCCACCGGGCGCGGCTCGAGGAGATCATCGCCGCCCAGCCGGACCTGATCCTCACCACCCCCTATACCTCACCCCGCCTGCGCCACAGCCTCGAGCAGCTGGGCTACCCGCTTCACGCCCTGAATCTCGGCCTGCAACCGGAGCAGATCATCGACGATATCCGAAGCCTTGCCGAACGCCTCGGTCAGACCACCCGGGGGGAAACACTGATCGGGGAGTTCCGCCGGCGCATCGCAGCCCCGTCCGAACCCGCTGATGGTCCGCCGCCCTCCGCGCTGTTCCTCCAGCCCCGGGGCTACACCAGCGGTCGCGATACCCTGCAGGACCAGGCACTGCGACTCGCGGGCTGGCGCAACCGGGCTGCGGAGATGGGTCTGGAGGGTTATGTGCAGGCCGACCTGGAACAGCTCATCGCCTGGCAACCGGATGCGCTGGTCACCTCTCCCTATGCCGCCGCCCGGGACTCCCGGGCGGAACGGCTGCTGTCCCACCCGGCGCTGAAACGCCTGCTCGGCGGACAACCCCTGTACCAGGTGCCCTACAAGGACTGGATCTGCCCCGGTCCGATGCTGGCGGACGCGGTGGAACTGCTGCGCCGTGCCCGTTCCCGGACACTTCAGCCGTGAACGAACATCCGCAATGGCGTATCAACGCCCTGCTGGGCGGCGGCCTGCTTGGGGTCTGCCTGCTCTCCCTGCTCATCGGCAGCCAGACCATCCCCCTGTGGCAGGCGCTGCAGGAGAGCTTCAGCAGTCATCCCGGGGTCTCCGCCATCATCCTCACCGAGCTGCGCCTGCCCCGCACCCTGGTCGCCCTGCTCGCCGGAGCCTCCCTGGGGCTCTGCGGCGCGGTGATGCAGTCCCTGCTGCGCAATCCCCTGGCCAGTCCCGGGCTGGTGGGCAGCGCCAGCGGGGCGGCCCTGGGCGCGGTGGTCACCCTGTATTTCGGCCTCGCCTCCCTGGCCGCGTTCAGCCTGCCTCTGGGGGGCATTCTGGGCGCGCTGCTGGCCACCCTGCTGGTCTACCTGCTGGCGGGCCGGGAGGCGGACACCCTGACCCTGATCCTCGCCGGGGTGGCGGTCAACAGCTTCGCCCTGGCCCTGGTCTCGCTGCTGCTGAATCTGGCTCCCAGCCCCTACGCGGTGCAGGAGATCGCCCTGTGGATGCTCGGTTCCCTGGCCAACGTGAGCCGTGACGACCTGCTCCTGCTGCTCCCGGGCACTCTGCTGGGATGGTTGTTGATCGCCCGCCAGGGCCGCGCCCTGGATCTGCTGACCCTGGGGGAGGAAGCGGCGGACTCCCTGGGGGTGGGATTGCCCCGGTTGCGCAAACGCCTGTTCCTGGCGGTCGCCCTGGCGGTGGGTTCAGCCATCTCGGTGACCGGCGCGATCGGTTTCATCGGCCTGGTGGTTCCGCACCTGCTGCGTCCCCTGGTCGGCTACCAGCCCAGCCGTCTGCTGCTGCCCAGCGCCCTGGGGGGCGCACTGCTGCTGTTGCTGGCGGACATCCTGGTGCGCGCCATACCCCTGCCCGGCGAGATCAAGGTAGGCGTCATTACCTCGCTGATCGGCGCGCCGTTTTTTCTCTGGCTGATACTCCACGGACGGCGGAGGGCGGGATGAGTCTTCTGAAGGGACAGGCACTGCGGGTGGTCCGCAGACAGCAGCCTCTGCTGGACGGGGTGGATATCACACTGCAACCCGGCGAACTGCTCGGCCTGATCGGTCCCAACGGGGCAGGCAAGAGCACCCTGCTGAGACTTCTGGCAGGCATCCGCAACGCGGACAGCGGAGGCGTGCTGTTCCGGGATGCCCCCCTGGGAAGCTATGAACCCGCCACCCGGGCCCGGCATATCGCCTACCTGCCCCAGGCGGGGGACGTGGCCTGGCCGATGAGCGTGGAGCGGCTGGTGACACTGGGACGCACCCCCCACCTGGGACCCTGGCAGCAGCCGGGCCCCGGAGACCGGGCGATCATCGACCGGGTCCTGGAGCGCACCGATCTGTTGGGTCTGCGGGAACGCCCCTACGACACCCTCTCGGGGGGGGAGCAGGCCCGGGTCAGACTCGCCCGGGCACTCGCCACCGAGGCGGATGTTCTGCTCGCCGACGAACCGGTGGCGGCCCTCGATCCGGCCCATCAACTGGATGTCATGGACCTG
>JBEVWC010000025.1:0-40593 GCA_040506775.1 Candidatus Thiodiazotropha sp. | reverse complement strand
AAAGGCAACCACCAAAAAGAAAGCCGTCGTAAAGAAGACCGCTAAGAAAAAGACCGCTTCGAAGAAGAAAGTCGCAAAGAAAAAGGTTGCTGTAAAGAAAAAGGCCGCTCCTAAAAAGAAGGCCGCTGCAAAGAAGAAGGCTACCGTAAAGAAGAAAGCCACCCCTAAAAAGAAGGTCGCTACAAAGAAGAAGGCCGCAGCAAAAAAGAAAGTAGCGCCGAAGAAGAAAGCCGCTAAGAAAAAGACCGCCACCAAGAAAAGTCCGGCGCGTCCCAGAAAAGTGACTCCAAGAAAGAAGAAGGTAGCCACATCCTGACAGGCCATCAAAAACAAACCCCGCTCATGCGGGGTTTGTTTTATCCAAGTGATGCCAGTCGTCGACCTGCTGCATCAACCCGTCAAACACCTCTCGACAGCACCATACGTCAACTGATCCGGACTTAACTCACACCTGCGAACAGACGATAGGCCGGATTCTCAGTCTCATCCCAGTAAGGATAGCCAAGACCATCTAACTTATTGATAAAATTTGGTTTTTCTTTATCGTCAACTTGGATGCCCATCAACACCCGCCCATAGGCAGCACCATGATTTCGGTAGTGAAACAGGCTGATATTCCACTCCTTGCCGAGATGGCTTAGAAAATAGAGCAGCGCACCAGGTCGCTCAGGAAACTCAAACCGAATCAGACTTTCATCAGCCAAACCCTGCGCATGCCCACCCACCATATATCGGATGTGTAGCTTGGCGGTTTCATTGTCAGTCATGTCCACAACCGAATATCCCTTCTCCACAAAGCGCTTGTACAGCATCAGACGCTCTTCATCGCCACCACTCAATTCGATGCCAACGAAGATCTGCGCCCGCACGGCATCACTGTAGCGATAGTTGAACTCGGTTATGCTTCGCTTGCCAATGAGACGACAGAAGCCCAGAAAGCTGCCGGGACGTTCGGGTATCTGTACAGCGAACAAGGCCTCGCGCCGCTCACCGAACTCCGCTCGTTCCGCCACATGGCGTAATCGGTCAAAGTTGATATTGGCGCCACTGTTGATCGCGATCAGATGCCTTCCCCGACAGCCTTCTCGTTTCACATAGGTCTTCAAACCGGCAACGGACAAAGCACCGGCAGGTTCTGCCATGGTCCGGGTATCGTCATAGATATCCTTGATTGCGGCACATATTTCATCGGTGGTGACCAACACCACTTCATCGACCACCTTGCGTGCGACACGAAATGACTCCTTTCCAACCTGCCTCACCGCGACACCATCAGCAAAGATGCCGACCTGCTTGAGTTTAACCCGCTTACCGGCTCGCAAAGCGTCATGCATCGACGGCGCATCCTCGGGCTCCACACCAATCACCTTCACCTGTGGATAGACATACTTGATATAGGCGCCAATTCCCGCGATCAATCCACCGCCACCTACAGGAACGAAAACCGCATCAGGTGGCTTGGGATGCTGACGCAGCAATTCCATGGCAATGGTCCCCTGTCCTGCGATCACTTCCGGATCATCGAAGGGGTGTATGAAGGTAAGTCCCTGCTGCTCCGCCAACTCAATAGCCCGGGTATACGCCTCATCATAGGAATCGCCCACCAAAACAGCCTTGGCACCGAGATTACGAACGGATTGCACTTTGATCTGGGGGGTTGTCTTTGGCATTACGATCAGCGCCTGAATCTTCAGGTTTCTCGCTGCCAATGCGACACCCTGGGCATGATTGCCTGCCGACGCCGCGATCACGCCACGATCACGAACCTCCTTGGGAAGGCTGATGATCTTGTTGTACGCACCCCTGAGTTTGAATGAAAAAACGGGCTGTAGATCTTCCCGCTTCAGGAACACCTGGTTATCCAATCGCGACGACAGCAGGTTGACCCGGTCCAGCGGGGTCTCTTTCGCCACATCGTAGACCCGGGCGCGCAGGATTTTTTCTATGTAACGTAAAGGCATCGACTATTCCAATCGGGTGGGGCTAGGGTATTATTAACCACAGGCCCTCACTTCTCACAACTGATTCGATAGATATATCACCCAATCGGCCAGTGAGGTGCTCGAAAACAAACCAACCGGCCGTTGCAAAGGTTGGGAAAGTGCAGGAACTCAGCATACCGAAGCCGATAAAACCCCGGCGCGGGGATTCCTTATACACCCTCCTGCCCCAGTGACTGTCTTGAGCAGAAAACAACGGACCGGCACATGTTCAGTCGCGAGTCTCTATTCCTGAACGGCCCCAGACCGCTTCAATCATCGCGTCCTGACAGGCTATCACTATAATACAACCCCGACCCGAACGAGGAGGGATCAGAATGAATGCGGACGATCTAAAAAAACAGGCCGCTCAAGCAGCGCTCGAATATGTCAAAGGAGGCGTCATCGGCGTTGGCACAGGCTCCACCGTCAATCACTTCATAGACTGCCTTGCCGATATCAAAGGGCGGATCGACGGTGCAGTCTCAAGCTCAGATGCATCGACCGAGCGCCTGAAATCCTATGGCATACCGGTCCTTGACCTGAATGCGACCGGCGAACTTGAAGTTTACATTGATGGTGCAGACGAATCCGACCACTACCTCAACCTGATCAAGGGCGGTGGCGGAGCCCTGACCCGGGAGAAGATCATTGCCGGCGCGAGCAAGACCTTTGTCTGTATCGCCGATCAAAGCAAACTGGTGGACATACTCGGACGCTTTCCCCTGCCAGTCGAGGTCATTCCCATGGCACGCAGTCATGTGGCCCGGCAAATCGTCATCCTAGGTGGCACGCCGGTCTGGCGGGAAGGTTTCATCACCGACAACGGAAATGTGATTCTGGATGTGCATAATCTGGAGATCATGAAACCCAGGGAGATGGAGCAGGCCATCAATGCCGTCGCCGGCGTGGTAACAACCGGAATCTTTGCCCTGCGAGGTGCCGATGTGTTGATTCTCGGTACGAAAGATGGCCCCAAGACCGTGCATCCAAAATAAGCAAAACACATCCTGAGCTCAAACAACCTGCCCATCCGGGATACTGGAATGGTGGGTTACCTCTGTATGCGCAAACGGATACACTATTAAAAGACGCAGACAAAAAAGCGGGGCTCATTGAGCCCCGCTTTTCACTTCAGTTATAGCTGAAAGCTATATTAGAAGTCGTGGTTGAGCTGCAAGCTGAAAGTTTTCACGTCAGCATCCACCTCGTCGAAGCTACTCTGAACGTAGTTAGCCATCAGAGAAGTCCGCTTGCTCAGGTTGTAGTGGTAACCGATGCCGAAGCCATCATGATCGTTCTCTTTATCACTGATCGGCGAAAGGTCATAGTCAAGAGAACCGTCGTTCTTGTAATCGAAGATTTTGGCAACTACCATGCCAGGGCCAGCCTGGACACCAGCGTTGAGGTTCAAGCTGGTGGAATCGATCAGGTCATCGCCATTGCCCGGATTGTCAGCAGTAACGGTCTCAGCGACGAAACCGACTTTGAACATACCGCCGTCATAGCCAACACCAAAGCGGATCTGGGTCAGATCAGCACCGTCCACACCGATCGCATCGATGTTGCCATCAGCAGCTTCATAACCCAGGGCAGCGTAGATACCGCCATTGGAGTACATGGCAGCCAGTGAGTAAGCATCGGCGATGCCGTCAGCTTCACTGTTTTCGCCAGGAACCAGGGCAACCGCGGCGGTCAGACCAGCCAGACTCGGAGAGATGTAGGCGATGGTGCCATCAGCACGACGATCCTGCAGATATTCGGTGTAGTTCTTGTTGTTATCAACAGCGGTATCAGCGAAGTAGTCCAGAGACTGGGTGGTCAGCTTCAGGGGGGTGTCGTGACGACCGATGACGAAGGTACCGAAACCGCCGGCCAGACCGACGAAGGCGTTACGGGCGCTCAGGCTGCCGTCGCCAGAAAATTCATTGGCGCTGGTGGAGATTTTTACGCCGTATTCGATTTTGTACACAGCGGTCAGGCCGTTACCCAGGTCCTCGGAGCCTTTCACACCCAGACGTGAGGTGTAATCGTTGATTTCGATATCATCGGCGCCAGTGAGCTCGTTATCAACTTTTTCCAGGGCCTGACGGACTTTGCCGTAGATGGTGGCATCGGCCATGGCAGCTACAGGAGAGACCAGAGCTGCGGCGATAGCAAGAGAGAGTACTTTTTTCATTTAGTTAACTCCGAAGAAGTGATGGGTAGAAAATTGACTACGCTGCAAATACTAGACAACGCGTTTGCAAATTGCAAGCTATTTTTTGCAAAAAAGACACAACGCAAGCAGGTGTTGTAGATTTGATACACACCCAACAGATACACTAATATTAACAATAAAAACAATAGGATATGATTTTGCTCTGGCAATTGTTACGAATTCCTTTCGGGAATAACCAAGCAATATAGTCGGAATATGTTGTACCAATTTTATTGTTTTTTACATCACAACATAAACAGTGTTGCGTTTATAATAATCAATAAATAACAACAGTTTATATTTTATTTGCTAAACTTTGCTTGAAGAATCGGCATGAATTGCCTGAAAAAATGAGGGTATCTAGGAAGAAAAATTCATGCCCATGAGGGGAATCACCCGAGCCTGTAAAAAATCTGCAAATCCGCGCAGATCTTCATCCCGACCAGCTGCCTGGATAACGTAATTCAGGGTTCGGGGAATGTCTTTGAGGTAGCCCGGTTTGCCATCCCGGAGATTGAGTCGGGCAAAAATCCCACTGGCCTTGAGATGTCGCTGGATCCCCATCCTGTCGAACCAGTGAAGAAACCGGGATTCATCCTCTTCCCGCAGCACACCGGACTGGCAAGCCAGTTCAAAATACCCCATCACCCAAGCCTCCACCTGATCCTCTGGCCAGGCGATATAGCAATCACGAAGCAGGGAAACCAGGTCGTAGGTCACCGGACCGATCACCGCGTCCTGAAAATCCAGAATCCCGGGATTTTGCCGACCGTTGACGATCAGATTGCGGGAGTGATAGTCCCTGTGCACACAGACTTTGGGTTGCTCCAGGGCGCTTTCGGTCAGAAGTCCGAACACCCGGTTCAGCAGGGCCTCTTCATCTTCGCTCAGCTCAAGCTTCAATTGCGCGATCAGAAGCCAGTCACGAAACAGACTCATCTCCTGCATCAGCAGTTCACGGTCATATTCAGGCAATCCCTCCCTCGGACCGCAGGCCTGCAGGGTGACCAGGGCACCCAGGGCATCGCCATAGAGACGCTCAACCGTCTCTGGGTTGAGTTGATCCAGGTAGAGCGGTTTACCCAGGTCTTCCAGCAACAGGAAACCCTGCTCGAAGTCCTCGGCATGGATATGCGGAACATTCAGACCGATCGCCTCGAAGGCTTTTGCCACCTGCACAAATGGCAAAACATTTTCCTTCTCCGGAGGGGCATCCATGGCGATAAAGGTGCCTTCGGCCACGCTGATACGGAAATAGCGGCGAAAACTGGCATCACCGGATGCGGGCTCGAATTGGTAGTCATCGAAACCCGGCAGGCTGTCCAGCCAGGCTTTCAACTGTTCGATACGTTGTGGCACATGATCACCTATTAATGAACTTTAGTTTCAGCTTTGAGTTACAGATTAAATCCGAATTAGCAACCCTATCACAGATGCATAAGCAAAGAGTGAACAGGCCAAAACGGTGGCCAAGGACAATAAGGGCTTAAGCTAACACGAGTCTGTTAACCACGAAGGACACGAAGATCACGAAGTGCAATCGTTTGAACTCATGAAATTATCCGGTGCAGGAAGCATCATGTTCATGGCCTTCAATGACGGAATGCAACCGGTTGGGAGCGTGCGATTCGTACTCGAACCCTTCGTGCTCTTCGTGTCCTTCGTGGTAAAAAAGATCAGCTGTTCAAACCTGTGCGGTGGGACAGCACTCTGTGTCGCAGATCATCCGCGATCAGATAAAAACTGGGCAGTGCCAGCAGTATCAGAAGCGTGGCGAAGAGTAACCCAAAACCGAGGCTGACGGCCATGGGCGAGAGAAACGCGGTTTGTCCGGTGGCAAAGAAGATCAAGGGCGATATACCCAGGAAGGTGGTAGCGCTGGTCAGCAGGATCGGTCGAATGCGTACCCGGCCAGCCTCCACCAGAGCATCCTTGCGCTGCCAGCCTTCAGCGCGCAAGCGCTTTGCGAAATCGATCAGGATCAGAGAATCATTGACCACGATACCCGTCAACGCCAGAAACCCGATCAAAGACAGGAACTGCAGATGGTAGCCGAACAGCCAATGACCGAAGATCACACCGATCGCGCCGAAGGGAATCGCAAACATCACCACCAGGGGATCCAGAAGAGACTTGAACAGTGCGGCGAGGATGAAAAAGATGATCGCCAGGGCAATGATCGCAGCCCGCTTCATACCAACCATCGATTCCTGGGCTTTCTTTTTTTCTCCGAGGAACAGCATTCGCTGACCTTCCGGCATTTCAGAGAACTTCTGCTTGACCTGTTCCAGCACCTGGTTGGGAGTGGTGATATTCGCATCCACCTCCGCAGTCACGGTGGCCAGGCGGTGCAGGGTGCGCCGACTGATGGTGTTGTAACCCCGAGCCTCGTGTATATCCGCAACGTCTCCGAGATAGACCGTACGCCCGTCATCCAGGGTGATCGGAAGCCGTGCCAGGGCAGTCGCGTCGTGGCGCAACTCATCATCGTAGATCAGGCGAACCGGTATGCGCTTGTCCTTCCAGCTGACATAGGCGAGCTTGAGGCCGAGAAAACCGGTGCGTACCGCGTCGGCCAGCTGCGCCTGACTCAGACCGAGACGGCGACCCTGATCATTGAGTTCATAACGGTATTCCAGCTTACCCGGGTCCATATCCTGACGTGCATCGGATACGCCGGGCAACTGCTGAATGAAGCGACGCATCTCCTCCGCGGTGTGGCTGATCTGATCGATGTCATCCCCGGCGATACCGATTTCCACATCCGCGCCAGCGGGTCCGCCCTGGGCGCGCAGGATGGAGAGACGCTGAATACCGGGAATGCGCTGCAACTCCTGACGCACCTGATCGATGATCACCTTCGAGGAGCGTTCCCGGCTGCCTTCCCAGGAGAACTGCAGGCTTACCAGAGGGGAAACCCATCGCTCGATGAAGCCGTCGGGTTTCTGCTTTTTCAGGTCGACGATCAACTGGATGTAGCGACTGCCCATCTTCATGCGGTGGAAGTCTATGAACATCACACCCACGTTGGTCAGCAGGGTATCCAGTTCATCCTCACCCAGCTTCTGCATCAGGGTATCTTCGAGCTTGTCGGCAAGCCGAGAAGCATCCTCGATGCTGTAGGTGCTGGGGGCCTCGATATTGACGAAAAACTGCCCCACATCCACATGCCCGAACAACAGAAAGGGAATCCGGGTGGCCGCATAGGCAATGGAGACCGCAAGCACTCCAATGCTCAACAACGCCACCGGATAACGGTAATCAAGACAGAAACGCAGAAACCGGGTATATCTCTCGTTCAGGGCCGACCAGTCAATGCGCCCGGGTTTGCGTGCCTGGGCCGGTCGCAGCAACTCCTTGGCGTGTGAAGGCAGCACACCGAAGGCCTCCAGCAGAGAACCCAGCAGGGCGGCACTGACCACCACCGGGATCACCGAAATGAATGCCCCCATGGTTCCGCCGATGGCAAACATCGGCATGAAAGCCGCCACTGTGGTGGTGGTCGAGGCGACAACCGGCCAATAGACCTCCTTGGTGCCCAGAACCGCGGCATCGCCGGGACTCTCACCCAGCTCCAGGTGACGGTAGATGTTTTCGTTGACGATGATCGCATCATCCACGATCAGGCCCAGAGCGATGAGAAATGCGAACAGGGAGACCATATTGATGCTGTAACCCAGCAGATGCAGCACCACGATGGCGACCAGAAAGGAGACCGGTATACCCATCGCGGTGATCAGGGCGATGCGGAAATTGAGCATGAAGTAGAGCGACAGCAGAACCAGAACCAGGCCGACGATACCCGACGATTTGACCGTTTCGAGACGGTTTTTCACGTACACGGAGAGGTCACTGAACAGCCCCATCCGCACTCCGGCGGGCAGGCTCTGCTGACGCTGCTGCACATACTCCCTGACCAGACGTGCAACTTCTATGGTGCTTGCCTGACTGGTTTTGTTGAGGGTCAGGTTGACCGACGGCTGACCGTTGAAACGGCCCAGGGTCTGCGCCTCTTCGAAGCGCAGTTGCACATCCGCCAGCTCTCCCAGGCGCAGCTGGCCGCCCTGGTCATCACGCCGCAGGACGATCTGTGCCATCAATGCCGGGTCGGGGGGCACCCCCATGCCCCGCAGGCGGATATCACCGCTGGATGATTTCAATGTGCCGCCGGGCAGATCCCGGAGATTGTTGCGCAGGGCACTGATGATCTGATTAAGGGAGACCCCCCGGGCGGAAAGCACCTGGGGATCGACCACCACCCAGATCTCCCACTCCCGGTCTCCGGCCATACCCACGGACGCGGTGCCCGGGAGGGTGATCAGTTCATCCTTGACCTGTTCCGCGATGGCATAGAGTTCACCCCGGGCGATCTCTCCGTAAAGACTCACGGAGATCACCGGAAAGCGGGTTTCAAGGCGGGACAGTTCCGGTTCTTCCGCCTCTTCCGGCAGATCATCCACCTGGTCGAGGGCGGTGCGTACCTTGCGCATGAAATCATCCACATCCGCACCGCTTTTCAGCTCGATGAGAATGTTCGAGATCCCCTCGTTGCTGGTGGAGCTGATCACGTCGATATCCGACAGGCCATCCATCTCCTGTTCGATGGGCAGGGTGATCTGGCGTTCGATCTCCTCCGGTGAAGCGCCCTCGAACAGGGTTTTGATACTCACCTTGTCCTGCTCCACCACGGGGAACATCTCCTGGGGCATGGCATACCAGGAGAGCACCCCGGCGATCAGCACGATCACCAGCAGCAGGTTGACCAGCAGGGGATTGCGAATAGAAAAATCAATCACTGCCTTCGACCTGCACCTCGAGCCCCTCACTCAATACGTCCACGTCCCGGGCGACTACCGTCTCCCCTTCGCTGACCCCGCTGCGGATTACCTGCCAGTCATCCTCGCGGACTCCGGGCATCACACGACGACGCTCCAGGCGACTGTCATTGATCACGAAGACAAAGTGCTGTCCCTCTTCCTGCAACAGGGCCGTGATGGGCACCACCCGGGCGCCGTTGCGGGGGCGTAACGGAACGCCCACCTGCCCCAACTGGCCCGGCAGCAACCCGGCACCATCGACACGGATACGCAGGGGATGGGTATGGGTCTGAGGGTCAGGATCCAGCTGCAGTGCCACCAGCCGGCCCGGTACAACACGATCCTCCACCTGGACATCCAATGGCTGACCCAAACTCAGGGCCGCCGCCACATCGCCGCTCACCGATAAACGCAGTTCCAGGGTTTGGGTATCGATCAGCTCCATGACCTGGGTATTTGGCGGCACATAGTCACCAACTTCGACCAAAACCTGATTGATTCGCCCGGCGAACGGCGCGATCAACCCGGTTCGGTCCAGGTTACGCTGCGCCCGGTTTACCGCCGCCTGCTGGCGCGCCACCCGGGCTTGATTGCTCTCCAGACTGAATTCGAGGCTGGCCTCTTCACTTTGCAGTGCGAGGAGTTTCTGGCGCGCTCCCTCCCGGGTCGATTGGGAGGCCAGAGAGCCTTCGCCGAGTTTTTCCAGGCGTTGATACTCCCGCTCCGCGAGGCGCCGGTTCTCCCGTGCCAGTTCAAGCAATGCCCGATCCCGCTTTAGAGTGGCTCCGGTCTCATCGAGCTGGGATTGCGCCTCGATCAGTGCATCGCGGTAATCGGCATCGTCCAGTTCCAGCAACACGTCACCGGCCGTCACCGGCTGACCCGGCTCGACATGGCGGACCCTCACCTCACCTGCCACCTCAAAGCGCAGACGCGCGGTTTGCCAGGGACGCAGGACACCGGTGACATTCACCTGTGGCAGAATATCCCTCACCGTCACCCGGGTTACCTCCACCCTTGGGACCGGTGTCGGCTTGACCTCGGTACTCGCCTCAGGCCGGGTGATTACCAGCAGAACCACCAGAAGCAGACTGGCCAGCACAATCGCCAGACTCAGCCACAATCGTCGCATCACGCTACTCAAGACTGTTTTCCAGATAACCTTAGAATTTGAAGTTGATGTGATTCTATGCGAATTTACCCCCGCCTGCGCGAAGAACTATCAACCCGATGCCTTTCCTGCGTTTAATCCCACTGCTGTTGCTTTTACCCGCAATCCTGTTTGCGGAGGAGGTCCCCCGGGTGGATCAGGGCCTCGTCTGGGACGCCTGTAATACCGGCAACGCACTGCTCATGCCGGAGCCACCAGCGGCGCCGGATCCCGATCAGCCGGTGCAGATGTCTGCGGATCACATGGACTACGACCAGCTCAGCTCGCAAACCGATCTCGTGGGCTCGGTTCAGCTCTGGCACTATGACGGCTACGCCGAGGCCGACCGGGTCAGTTATCGATCCGACACCCGTGCCGCGGAACTGTTCGGAGACCTGTTCATCCAACAGCCCGGATTGCGGATCGGTGCCCAGGAGGGATACCTGGAACTGGACACGGACCGGGGCTGGCTGCTCGACACCGAGTTTCGCCTGACTGATCGCCTGGCCCGGGGCGAAGCGCAACGCATCGATCTGCAGGACAAGTTTCACAGCACCTACCAGGACGCCAGCTTTACCACCTGCGCACCGGGCAAAAACGACTGGCGCCTGGTCGCCTCGGAACTGGAAATCGACCGGAGCGAAGGCTGGGGAAGCGCCACCCATATGCGGCTGCATCTCGGTGGAGTGCCGATCCTCTACCTGCCCTACTTCACCTTTCCCGTGGACGACCGGCGTAAAACCGGATTTCTGGTACCCTCCGCCGGGTCCTCCAACCGGCTGGGTACCGACATCAGTACACCCTACTATCTGAACCTTGCACCGAACTATGACGCCACCCTGACTCCCCGCTGGATGAGCAAGCGCGGAATGATGATAGGCGGAGAATTTCGCTACCTGGGTGACTGGCAAAGGGCGGAGATCAGCGGGGAGTTACTGCAAAAAGATCAGGTTTCGGATCCGAACCGGGGCGACCAGCGACGGGCGCTGCGTTTCTACCATGCCAGCCGTCCCGCGCCCGGACTGATCACCCGCATCGAAACCAATGCGGTGAGTGACAATGACTACCTGGATGACTTTGGCACCAATCTCGCCATGACCAGCACCCGCAACCTGGAACGGGTTGGCGAGATGCGTTACCGCAAGGGCGGCTGGCTGATGCTGGGCCGTCTGCAAACTTTTCAGACCGTCGACGAGACCCTGAGCCCGAGTAAATGGCCCTACAAGCGGCTCCCGCAACTCTATACCCGAGGCACCAGCCGTGCCCGTCCCTTTGGACTGGCCTTCGACTTCGTCGGCGAATACACCGATTTCAAGCATGACACCCTGACCAATGGGGAGCGCCTGATCCTGCGTCCCAGCGTGGAGTTGCCGCTACGCCGTAGCTGGGGCCACCTGGTACCCCGGCTGAGCCTCAACTATGGCAGTTACCGACTGGATCGGGAGGAGGACACCGACCCGGACTATTTCGTCCCCGCCTTCAGCCTGGACAGCGGCCTGGTGTTCGAACGTGAGACGGATTGGTTCGGAACAGATGCCTACCAGACCCTCGAGCCACGGCTTTACTACCTGTACGCGGATTACGATGATCAATCCGCGATTCCCGATTTCGACACCGCGGACCTGGATCTGAAATTCTCCAATCTGTTCAAGGAGAACCGCTTCACTGGCAGCGACCGTTTCGGTGACGCAAACCAGCTCGCCTTCGGCCTCACCACCCGCTGGTTTCAGGCCAACAACGGCATGGAACGATTACGTGCAAGCATCGGTCAGATCTACTACGCCGAGGACCGGGAGGTCCAGTTGACCGGCTCCACCGAGGACAACCCCTCCTCGGCGGTGGTCGCCGAGGTCTCCACCCGCCTGGGACAATCCTGGCGCAGCACCCTGAGCGTGCGCCGCAACCCCCATCGGGAAGAGGACAAGGTCGACAAGGGGCGCTTCACCCTGCGTTATCACTCAGCGGATCATGATCTTTTCAACATTGATTACAATTTCGACCGGGACACGATCAAGGACCTGGACATCTCCTTCTTCAAATCCCTGGGCGGCCAGATCAATCTGTTCGGCAAGTGGAAACACTCATACCTTTATGAGCGGAATATGAATAGAATGATCGGTTTTGAATACGGGGGGCGTTGCTGCTGGAAACTGCGCAGCTTCTACCAGCGCTACGTGGCCAACGAAAACAAGGATGAACCGGAGGATTCCCGGTTCATGATACAACTGGAACTGCGGGGACTCGGCGCCCTCGGGCAGGCTGCTGACAATGAATTGCAAGAGTCCATCTATGGCTATACAAATGAGCGTGACTGATGTCTGAATCACTCCTACCGATACCTAAACTGCGCCATCTGGCCCTGTTGTTGCTGTGTATGCTGCTGTGTGTAGCTCCGCTTCGGGCCGCCGTACAGGAGTTGGACAATATCGTAGCCATCGTCAATGACGACGTCATCACCAAAACCGAACTCGATACAAAAACCCGGGAGATGCTGACGCAACTCTCGCAGAAGCAAACCAACCTGCCTCCCATGGACATCATCCGCGAGCAGATCCTGGAACGCATGATTTCCACCCGCCTGCAACTGCAGGCCGCGCAGCGTCTGGGAATCTCGGTGGATGACGCCACCGTGACAAAGGCCATCGCCAATATCGCGGACACCAACCACATCACCCTGCTGCAACTGCGTGAAACCCTGGAAGCCGACGGTATCAGTTTCCCCCTGTTCCGCGAACAACTGCGCGAAGACATCCTGATCAACCGGCTGAAACAGAAAGAGGTGATCAACCGGATCGTCGTCACCGAACAGGACATTAAGAACTTTCTCGCCCGGGAACTCGGCACCAGCCGCCAGCGTTCCGCGGTGCATTTGCTGCATATACTGGTCGCCACACCGGAAGGCGCCTCACCCCAGGATGTGCAGGACGCCAAGAAACAGGCCGAGGAGATCCATCAACAACTGCAGGACGGAGGCGACTTCGGGGAACTCGCCATCCGTTACTCGGACGGACGCCAGGCACTCGAGGGCGGTGATCTGGGCTGGATCGAGACCTCCCGCATACCCAGCCTGTTCACCAGTGTGGTCGACGAAATGGAGCCCGGTGACATCAGCGAACCGATTCGCAATGCCTCGGGTTTTCACATTGTGAAACTGGCCGAAGTCGAAGGCGGCAACAAGCTGATCGTCAACCAGACCCATGCACGCCATATCCTGATCACCACCAACGAAATCGTTTCCGATAATGAGGCACGGCAGCGCCTCGAGACACTCAGAGAGCGACTCGTCAACGGGGAATCCTTCGAATCCCTGGCGCGTTCGCATTCTGATGACAAGGCCTCTGCGATCAAGGGTGGTGACCTGGGCTGGACCAGCCCGGGCGATCTGGTACCCGCCTTCGAGGAGCAGATGGACGCCCTCGGGATCAACGAGATCAGCCATCCGTTCAAGACCCAGTTCGGCTGGCACCTGGTACAACCCCTGGAGCGGCGCAAGCACGACAATACCGAGGCGGTCCTGCAAAACAAGGCACGGCAGGAGATCCAGAAGCAGAAATCCGACGAAGCGATTGAACTCTGGTTGCGCCAACTGCGGGATGAAGCCTACGTGGAAGTGCTGCTGGACGAATCGGATACACCTTGATCAGCCGTCTCGCACTCACTCCGGGAGAACCGGCAGGGATCGGGCCGGATCTCTGCGTCATGCTGGCGCAGCGCCCCCATCCAGCCACCGAACTCGTTGTTGTTGCCGACCCGGAACTGTTGCTTCAGCGTGCCGTGAAGCTGGGACTGGAGCTCAAAGTCCACGAATTCGATCCGGCACAGGCACGTTCTGCGCTGCCTCCCGGTGAACTGCGCGTTTTGCCCGTAAAACTGCATGCGCAGAGCCGCTGCGGGACACTGGACCCGAGCAACGCCCCCTACGTACTGGAAACCCTGCGCCTGGCCACAGAAGGCTGCCTGTCCGGTCAGTTCGATGGGCTGGTGACCGGCCCGGTGCACAAGGGCATCATCAACGACGCAGGACTGCCGTTCACCGGACATACGGAATTTCTCTCAGCGTTGTGCAACGACGCCCACCCGGTGATGATGCTCGCCACCCCGGAACTGCGGGTCGCGCTGGTCACCACCCACCTGCCCCTGCGGGAGGTTAGCCAGGCCATCACTCCGCAACGACTCCGCCAGGTTGCCACAATCCTGCATCAGGACCTGCAGCAACGCTTCGGACTGAAACAGCCTCGCATCCTGGTCTGCGGCCTCAATCCCCATGCCGGCGAGCAGGGACATCTGGGACGCGAGGAGATCGATATCATCGAACCCGTGCTTGCCCAGCTCAACAGCCAGGGGATGCAGTTGATCGGCCCGCTGCCGGCCGACACCCTGTTCACGCCCATCCACCTTCAGCAGGCGGATGCGGTGCTCGCCATGTACCACGATCAGGGACTACCGGTGCTGAAACACCTCGGCTTCGGCCGCGCGGTGAATGTCACCCTGGGACTGCCGATCATCCGCACATCCGTGGATCACGGGACGGCCCTGCCCCTGGCCGGAACCGGTCAGGTCGAGCTGGGCAGCCTGGTCTATGCGGTGACCGTGGCGGAAAACATGGCGGCATCCGCACGCTGATCGATTCACAAGCCTGACGCTTCCGCACAGGCGATTCCACACAAGCCAAATGGTTTTATTTTCCCGGGAACATGGTGCTCAGGGAAAACACAGACTATTTTCTTAAGAAAACCAAATCATAATTCATACCCCGCTGATCCAGGAAAACGACCCTATGAACGACCCTGTGGGCCTTGATCGATCTGGAAAACAGACCTCTGTCGGCACTCACCCTGCCGCGAAGTCTCACCGCGCCTGCAGTTTGATGCGAGATGAGGACAGGGTCAGAGCGGTACATTGAGGTACCGTGATGAGCGATTCCAGCAATAACAAGCCACGCGCCAGCCAGGCTTTCATGCGCAAAACCTCGGAGCAACTGGCGCAGCGCAAACAACGCATGGAGTACGAGCGTAAGATCGCGGATCGCGACAAACTGCTTGAAGAACTGCATGTCCACCAGATCGAACTGGAATTGCAGAACGAGGAACTTCGTCAGGCGCACTTCCGGCTCGAGTACACATACCAGCAGTACCTCGACCTCTATAACGAAGCGCCGGTAGGCTATATCAGCCTCAACGACGAAGCTCTGATCATACGCGCCAACCAGAAGCTCGCCGCCATGTTTGGCGTTGAACTGTATCAGCTCAAAGGCCGCGCCCTGGTCGACTTCATGGCATTCGCCGATCAAAACAATTTCAATACCCGGTTCAAGAATTTCATCAACCATCCCGATGGCAAACATATCGACATCCGATTCCGCTACGGTAACGACACATCGGATGAACGCTTTTTCGTGGGCCGCATTCAAGGCCGCAGACTGGACTCATACAAAGACGTCAAAACATTCACCGGCTGGAAGGAAACCCTGTTATTGGTGATCAGCGATGTCACCGAGCTGAAGAAGTCCGAAGACAGGATCCGTCACCAAGCCTTTCATGATCCCCTCACCGGCCTGCCGAATCGGGCAGCACTGCACGAGCAACTGGAGAATGCCCTGTCACTCGCCACTCGGCAATCCGCCTATGGGGCGCTGCTGTTTCTGGACCTGGACCGTCTCAAACCGATCAACGATGCACTGGGTCACCACACCGGTGACAAACTACTGATCGAATTGACACAACGCCTGCGCAGCCAGATCCGCAAGGAGGATCTGCTGACCCGAATCGGCAGCGATGAATTCGTGGTCCTGCTTGCCGAACAGCACGTGAATAAACAAGTCATGGCGGTGGTAGCACAACGCTTCGCCGAGCATCTCGGTGAATCCCTGTCTGAACCCCTGAATGTACGGGATCAGTTCTTTCAACTCACTCTGAGTATCGGTATCACGATTTTTCCGTTCGATGCTGAAAACAGCATTCATGACGTGATTCGCCAAGCCGACACCGCCATGTATCAAGCCAAATCGGAAGGCCCGGGACAGATTCGTTTCTTTGATACCTCCATGCAGGAGTCCGCCAAACAGCGGATGATTCTCGAAGCGGAGTTGAGACTTGCCCTGAACGAGCAACAGTTTGAACTGCACTACCAGCCGCAATTCACCTCTGACGGCAGACTCTTCGGCCTGGAGGCTCTGGTACGCTGGCAACACCCGTATCGTGGACTGGTCACACCCGACAAATTTATCGGTGTGGCGGAAGACACCGGCATAATCACTGCAATTGGTGACCGGGTTCTGGAACTCGCAGCCCGGCAGATTGCCGAATGGCGAAGCATGCAGATCGGCTCCGACATCCGCTTCGCCATCAACATCAGTTCCAAACAACTCGAATCACCCGGTTTCTGCCAACGGGTCCTGCGCCTCATCGAAACCTACGAACTGGATCCTCATCAACTGGTTTTGGAGATCACCGAGTCCCTTCTGCTACCCAATAACCCGAATGTCACGCGCACCCTGGAAAACCTGAGCCAGTATGGGGTGACCTTTTCAATCGATGATTTCGGTACCGGTTACTCGGCTCTGGGCACGCTGCAGAATGCCCCCATTGGCCAACTGAAAATCGACAGGAACTTTATCCAGAACCTGGTCAATAGCCCGGAGGCTCTCGAACCGGAAAATACGGAGCGTCACCTTGCATTGATCAATGCAGTACTGTCCCTGGGCAAGGCCTTCGACGTCACAGTAATAGCGGAGGGAGTAAATTCAGAAGAGCAGAAAAGAGTGCTTGAGCGGCTCGGTTGTGACTGCTTCCAGGGATATCATTTCGCCAAGCCAGCCACTGCTGAGGCGCTTAAACAATACCTCTTGTCAACAAGGCAACGCGACGCCTGACATTGCAGGATTAGATCACACCTCGGACGGCTCAAACAGGACAGTATCAGTGCAGTTCCCTGGACTGGTGTTCGAGCCATGCACGAACCTTCTCCCTGTTGCCGAACTCGACACTGCCTCGAGGCGGAATGCTGTTCTCCAGGATCGTATGAAGTGAAGCACCGGTACCACTGACCTGAGCCGTGTCCGCTCCCTGCTGCAAAAGCTTGAACACCATTCCATACTGCCCCAATCGGGCCAACTCCATGACCGCCGTGTTTCCTACCGCATCCGTTGCATTGAGATCGACACCCTGTTCCACCAGATAGTCAAGATGCTTCCAGTTTCCCGCCAGGAAGGTCTCGAACCAGACCGGAGTGCCATGCTGTTTCCGATTCAGATCCGCCCCAGCCTGCACCAGCAGTTGCACCCAGCGGATATCGTCCATCTTCATCGCCAGTTCCCAGGGGGTTACCTCAGCGGTGGCCAGATCAGGATCAGCTCCCCGGGCCAGCAACAACCGGGCGGAATCGAGACGCTGGTGTGCGAATGCCCAGTTGAGCAAGGTCATACCCTGAGCGTAACGATGGTTCGGATCCATGGATTGGAGGAATCGCCCCAGGCTGGTGAGATCCTCATCTTCAATCGCATGAGCCACAGCCAATGCCTGCGTATCCCGGAAATAGGTTTCAGCCTTTGGCATACCTGAGCCTGAAGTCATATCACATCCAGCGGTCATTCCAAGAATCGCAACGAGACAGAGCCAACAGAGGATACACCTGCACACCCGCCGGTGCTCTGTCAGTCCGGGATCATCATAGGTTTCAATCATCGGCTCTTCAACACACGCAGCAGAACATCCGTCCGATTACCGAAAAGCCATCCGCAGATGCATGCCATATATTGCAAAGGCAGGAGGCGGCACTCTGCGGAGTCTCGGCATGGGCACTCATTCGAGGCTATCGAACAGCTGTCGCAGCGCCTGACTTTCAGCTGCGTTCATGCTGGCCGCCAAACCCCGGCTGACGTAGTCCATTCCATGCCGGTCGACGGGTCCGGAGATGTCGTGCCGGGCCGCATCATGAAACGGACTCAACCATTGGACACCCTCCTCCAGGGTTTCCCACAGCATGTGCCCGACCTGACCGTCCGGACGGATCGCCGGCAGTTTGGTGACCGGTCCCGGTGCCTCCATGATGAGCGGATCCGCAGTCTCCTGCACCCCGGTCAGAATCTCACCTGACACCTGGTAGTTATGCACGTAGCGCTCAGCCTGGGCCTGTTCATCCTGCAACTCCCACTGTTCCCGCCAGGTGGTGCCCTTGGGGTTGAACGCGGTGGAAGTGACCGAGTGTTTCATCCCGACATAGTTGGAAAGCCCCCCACCGAGAGAGTGGCCGGTGACTTCGACACGATTATTACCGACGGCTTCAACCAGTTTACCGACCAGCAGGTCGGCCTTGCTGAACTGGGTCATGCGAAAACCCACACCACTGCCCAGATTGGTCAGCCAGTCCGTGCCGTTCTCAGTACCCCGAAAGGCCAGGATATAGCGCGCGTCCCCACCTTGCCCCTGCTGGTAAATCGCGGCGTGATAGCCTGACCCGTTATCAATGAGGTCGTTTCGCGAGAGTCCCAATTGAGCCGGCAGATGCTCAGGATCCAGCCGACGTGTGTCCGGTTGCAGGCTGAGGTGCGCCAGCGAAGGATCAAAATCCCGATAGACGTCGTTTGCGAATAGGGACATCTGCGTGGCGTGCTGCAAGTTGTTCAGATCCTTGAGATGAACCTGCAACGCGGCATGACCGGCTCCTGTTGAAGACAGACCCATGCGATCCCGCAGTGCGGTTTTAACGGCTTCAGTCCCCTTTGCCTGGCCTGCCGCAGTGAGCCATTCGGAGCGCAGCGAGGTGTCGGAGTATGACCGGTAGAGACGATTGAGTTGACTGAGATCGAGATCGGATGCCAGATCACCGAACAGATCAGCCCGCTCATCGGCGCTCAAACCACCACTGCCAAAAAGCCCATGGCTGCCAATCTCATCCGCCCAGGTTTTCAGGCTTTCATCCGCAAGACGATCGATTACCTGCCGGGTCTCAGCGGGCGTCAGGGAGGCCAGAATCCCATTGATCTGGAGTAACTCCCGATGGGTGACATCATTGAACAACCCGCTCTGATCGAGACGGCGGCTAATCCCATCGAATGCCTGATTTACAGGATCCGGGGAGGTGTTGTCAGACGGGTTCCGGCTGACCGGGGATGCGTGGCGGATACCGGTACCCGCGGACAGTGCACTTTCCATAGCGACACAACCAGTGGTTCATCTTTGATTGGAATAAGCATATTCCACTCTCGATGCGGAAAAAACTGGGGATACCACCTATCGACCCAATGGGCAGTGAGGATCGATCACTCCCCGGCGATCATCATCCGTTCGATCAGCCAGGAGCCGGTTTGCACGCTGGTGCGGGTTTCCACATCGCTGCCGATCTCCCGCAGGCCAAGAAACATGTCCCGCAGATTGCCGGCGATGGTGATCTCCTCGACGGGGTACTGGATCTCACCGTTTTCCACCCAGAAGCCGGCTGCGCCACGGGAATAATCCCCGGTGACCATATTGATCCCCTGGCCCATCAGTTCAGTGACCAGGAGTCCCTTGTCCAGGGTTTTCAGCAGACCGGCCCGGTCGAGCTTGCCGCTGTTGATGCGCAGGTTTCGTACCCCACCGGCGTTGCCGGAGGTCTGCATGCCCAGTTTGCGGGCGGCATAGCTGTCAAGCACATAGCCCTGCAGGATGCCGTCCCGGATGAAGGACTGGCGCCGGGTTGCGACACCTTCGCCGTCATAGGCGGCGCTGGCCAGTCCACCGGGCAGCAGGGGTTCTTCGTGAATCTCGACAAATTCGGGAAACACCGGTTTTCCCAGATGATCGAGCAGGAAACTGGCCTTGCGATAGAGTGCGGAGCCGCGAATCGCGCCGATAAAACTGCGCAGCAGCCCAACCGCCACATCCGCCTGGAACAGCACCGGGGCCTGCTGGGTCGGCAGACGACGGGCCTTGAGCCGGGCCAGGGTGCGCGCGGCCGCCTGACGGCCCACCGCCTCGGCACTCTGCAACTGCTCACCGCGCCGGGCCAGGGTATACCAGTAGTCCCGCTGCATGCTGTCGTCTTCCCGGGCCACCACGGAACAGCTCAGACTGTGCCGGGAGGAGGGATAGCCGCCGATGAAACCATGGGTGTTGCCATAGACCTGCAGTCCATCGTGGGTGTTCAGGGAGGCGCCTTCTGAATTGATGATTCTAGGGTCGCTGTCCCGGGCCGCTGATTCGCAGCGGATCGCCTGTTCGATCGCCTCTTCGACGCTCACACCCCAGGGGTGGTAAAGATCCAGATCGGGCAGGTCGTGGGCCATCAGCCCCTCATCCGCGAGACCGGAACAGGGGTCTTCCGAGGTGTAACGGGCAAAGTTGCAGGCCGCTTCGACGGTCTCCCGGATCGCCTGGGGGGAGAGATCCGAGGTACTCGCGGAACCCTTGCGCTGGCCGAAATAGACCGTCACGCCGAGACCGTTGTCCCGGGTGTGTTCAATGGTTTCGATCTCCCCGAGCCGCACCGACACGGAGAGTCCCGCGTCACGGCTGACCGCGGCTTCCGCATCGGAGGCGCCCTGACGTTTGGCCTCCTGCAGCAGATCCTCGACCAGTTGCTGTAATTCCTGCTGACGCACTGCCATGTCGCTCACTGCTCGGTACCTCCCACCGTCATGCCATCGAGTTTCAGAGTCGGCTGCCCCACCCCGACCGGCACGCTTTGGCCCTCTTTGCCACATACCCCCACACCGGCATCCAGTTTGAGGTCGTCCCCGACCATGCTGATCCGGTTCATCGCATCCGGGCCATTACCGATCAGGGTTGCCCCTTTGACCGGACGGGTGATCTTGCCTTTCTCGATCAGGTACGCCTCACTCGCGGAAAACACGAAACGCCCCGAAGTGATATCCACCTGGCCACCACCGAAGTTGACCGCGTAGAGCCCCCGTTCCACGGACTCGATGATCTCTTCCGGCTTGTGCTGTCCCGCCAGCATGTAGGTATTGGTCATACGCGGCATGGGCAGGTGGGCATAGGATTCGCGCCGTCCGTTGCCGGTGGAATCCACCTTCATCAGCCGCGCATTGAGCTTGTCCTGCATGTAACCCTTGAGTACCCCGTTTTCGATCAGCACAGTGTACTGAGAGGGGGTGCCCTCATCATCGATATTCAGAGAGCCGCGGCGACCCGGCAGGGTACCGTCGTCCACCACCGTGACACAGTCAGCGGCGACCTTCTCACCCATGCGGCCGCTGAAGGCAGAGGTTCCCTTACGGTTGAAGTCCCCTTCCAGGCCATGTCCCACCGCCTCGTGCAGCAGCACCCCGGGCCAACCCGGTCCCAGCACCACCGGCATGCTCCCGGCGGGGGCCTCGACCGCCTCCAGATTCACCAGGGCCTGACGAACCGCCTCCCGGGCATAACCCAGGCCGCGCTCCTCGGCGAGAAAATAGTGGAAGTTCTCCCGGGCTCCGCCACCGCTGGTGCCCTGCTCGCGGCGGTTGCCCTGCTCGGCAATCACATGCACGTTCATGCGTACCAGAGGCCGCACATCCGCGCTCAGACGCCCTTCGATGTCGGCCACCAGAACGATGTCCTGGGCCCCGACCAGGCTGACGATCACCTGCTTGACGCGGGGATCGAGACGCCGGGCCTCGGCGTCCACCCGGCGCAGCAGATCGATCTTGTCCACCTCGCTGAGACTCGGCAGCGGGTTGATCGGCTCATACAACTGGCGCGGCGCTGGAGCCCCACTGACCCGTACCTGCTGTTCGGCGCCACTGCGGGCAATCGCCCGGGCTGCCCGGGCCGCTTCGGTGAGCACCGGAAGCTGCAATTCATCCGAATAGGCAAAACCGGTTTTTTCACCGCTGATGACACGGATCCCGGCGCCCTGTTCAATGTTGTGGGACCCTTCCTTGATGATGCCGTCTTCCAGCACCCAGGATTCGAGACGACTCGTTTGAAAGTAGATGTCCGCAGCATCCACGCCGGGGCCTGTGAGTTCCCCCAGCATGCGATCCAGGTCCCGCTCCACCAGACCCACGGAGGTGAGGATGTTTTGCTGTGCGATTTGAATCAGATCAGACATGTGTATTCCAGAGTGTGATCGTAAGGGGTATCCGGCCCGCCCGCGGTGAACCGGCGGGGGACTCTACTAGAGTTGCCGGTGATCGATGGTGGGAAAGGTTCTGCGTATGGTTTTCTGGTATTCGCGATCGAGTTCGGCGATTACGTAACCGGTGCCCCGGGGAGACTGGCTCAGCACCGTGCCCCAGGGATCGACGATCATGCTGTGGCCATAGGTTTCACGCCCGTTCACGTGATACCCACCCTGCGCGGCGGCGATGACAAAGGCCAGGTTCTCGATGGCGCGGGCACGCACCAGGGTGTCCCAGTGGGCCTTGCCGGTAATCGCGGTAAATGAGGACGGCACGACGAAGATTTCCGCCCCCATGTCCAGCAGTTTGCGAAACAGTTCGGGGAAACGCAGATCGTAGCAGATCGCCACGCCAAGTCGGCCGAACGGGGTATCCACCACCACCGGCTCATTGCCGGGCTCGATGGTCCCGGACTCCTCATAGTGTTCATCGGTCGCGACCAGATGGACATCGAACAGGTGGATCTTGTCGTAACGCGCCACCTGTTCTCCCTGGTCGTTCATCACCAGGCAGCTGGCGCGAACTTTTCCACCCTTCTTAGCCCGCAAAGGTATCGTGCCACCGACGATCCAGACACCGTATCGTTTCGACATCTGACTCAGGAATCCCTGCAGGGGACCGTCATGCGACTCCTCGCAGAGAGTCAACATTTCCTGATCCTTGTTACCCTTGAAGGCGAAGTTTTCAGGCAGCACCACCAGACCGGCACCGCGCTCGGTGGCTTCGCTGATCAATCGCTCAGCCTCGAGCAGATTGGCACTCACATTGGGACTGGAAGCCATCTGGATGGCTGCGACTTGACTTTTATTACCGCTCATCTTGGTTCTTGATCTGTATACGCGACGGAATCCGGGCCTCCCGGAGCTTCTCCGAGCATAGCATCATGAACTGCCGGACCGCCAGTTAACTTGATGATTTCGGGGTTTTAAAAACCGGCTCGAGAAAACTCACAGGCGGTCCCACAGCCCCGCTCAGGCAACGACCGGCCCGGACTCATTCAGTCCCCGGCAACTCAGGCATGTGTATGTCCTTACGATCCGGGTCACGCGCCTCATCGAGCTGGCGAAACTGGGGATTATCCCAACTCCCGGTCACCTCATAGGTGCGCATGGCAATCCGGTCGAACTGTTTGCCGAACAGCTGCTGGGTCAGCGCCAGGGCCACCCCGACGGAGGGATTGATGGCCAGGGCCCCCACCAGGGGCAGGGTGGCACTCACATTGGGAATCACCACCACCCGCTGATCATAGGTCCGGCTGCTCAACCCGGTGCGGCCACGGATATCCACCGAGGCCAGGGTGCTGCGCATTGCCAGGTCAGTGGTGTAGGCTTCACCGTCGTTGAGATTGAAATTACCCTCGATGCTGTCAAACGCCATTCCAGTGGAGAACAGATCCGAAAAATCCAGCGCCAGGCGCTTGCCCAGGGCATTCAGGCTGAACAGCCCGATCAGGCGCCCCATACCCGGATCCACGTTGTTCACCTGTCCCTTGCCCACCTTGAGCCAGAGGCTGCCGTAGAGTTTGTCCGCGCCCATCTCCAGGGGAGAGGTGGGCCAATAGAGCTCCGCCTTGACCTGGGTCGGCGCCTGTTCGATACCCGTGGTGATGCCCAACTCCTGTTGCAACTCACCAAGACTGGGGGTCTGCATCTGCAGATTCAGGGCGGTACTCTGCCCTCTCAGGGTCTTGCGCCAGTAGCCCTGTCCCGACAGGTCGATGTTTTTACCCACCAGGGTCAGACTGTTGATTGTGATCCCGTCCTGCTCTTTGCTCCAGATAAGATGACCCTTACCGACCGGGTCATCATTGATGAACAGCCGTTCGATGGAAAAATTCACTGCCGGCACCTGCCGGGGATCGAGGGCATCCGACCCATCCGACTCGGTTGCGCGTTCTCCGGTGATGGTGCTTGCGAGTTCCTGCAGGTTGAGCTTGAGATAGTCGAAGCGACCCAGTATCGGACGTTCGGACAGATCCCCCGGAATCTGCAGGGTGCCCTGAAGCGTGTCGGAAGTCAGGTTGACCCGGTATCCGTCGGCAAAGTTGTTGTAGGTGAAACGGGTGTTGGGGCACACCGTGCCCAGGGCGATCAGCTGATCGACCCGCAGATCCATGGCGATGCGTGGCAGGGCCTGACCGGAACCATCAGACTGGCGACTCACCCAGGCGATCCACTCATCCGCATCAAGGCGCTTCACCGCACCGCTGAGATGAAACCCCTCGATGCCGTCCAGACTCAGAGGTTCCTGGGAAAATCCTATGGCCGCCACCCAGGGGGTTTCATGGTCCCCATAAAAACGCCACAGGGCATGGGTATCCTGGCCATAGCGCACCCGAAGCTCGGTGTTTCGATCTTTCAGGAAATCCACGCCCAGGTCGAGTCTGCGCGGTTCCCCGGCCGGTTTCCCCAAGGGTTCAGGCAGGTTGACCGCCACCCCGACCAGGTCTGATTCGAGATCCATGCGGACCGGTACCGCACTCTCCTGGTGGGCGAAGCTGAACGCCACATCCGCCTCTCCGAGACCCTGAAAATTGTCCAGTTCCCAGTCCGGGAACTGGCGGATCAGGCGTTTCATGTCCAGCGCCAGCTTTGCGGTGATCCGGGTCCAGTCACGTCCCTGGCGATGCACCGGAATGACATCGAACTGGATCGGTCTGTCCAGCAGGTTGGCACGAATGCCCTGCCCCTGGATGCCGTGCAGATCGAAGGCCAGGACACCCTCCATTGCCCGGACCGGAAGATTGATTTCCCGCACCGTGATCTCGGACTGCTCAAGGGTCAGCTCCCCCTGTACCTTGAGTGTGCCCCGTCCCGTCTCGAGCGGAATCCTCAGATCGAGTCGGGTGCTGACATCGCCACCTACCGTGACGGCCTCGACGAAAGATTTGAAGTCCTTACGCAGCGGGGTATCCCCCAGGATCGACATCAGATCCTTGAGCGGCCCCTGCGAGCGCCCCTTGATCTGCAGTGGCGTGGGATTGCGCAATTGATCGATCTGCAACGATACGTCCTGCAGCCGGCTCGAAAGCATGCGCCCGTCCTTGAGCCGCATCTGCAGACCGTTATTGATGAAATGCACCTCCGCCAACGCATCGGTCAGTTCCGGCCAGCCGGGCATGTAGTCGAGCAGCATGTTCTCAACCCCGAACCAGACTTCGAAACGCCCCTCCTGCTGTTTGAAGGGAAACCGGTTGACCGGTCCATAGAGGAGAAAACTGCCACTGGTCACATGCCCGTCGACCACTGAGTTGTCGATCCACTGCACCAGGTCATGGGGCATGACCGAAACCGGAAGGTAGTCACTCTTGCTCGCCCCGCGCGCGTCCCAGAAATCGGTTTGGATATCCGTGAACAGGTCATTACCGGAGAGGGGAATGGTCACATCCACCCGGGACAGGGTATGCAGGTCCGGATTGCTCATGGCCAGCCGCTCGGTTTGCAAGCGCAATCCCTGCTGCGGGTCGAAATGCCACAAAAAATCACCCGCGACCGAATCCGCATGAAGCGGCTGGCGGAAGAGCTGTGCATAGTCGAGCACCATCTCATCACTGCTGAGCTTCATCCACCCCCCGGACTGGCTGCCGTCGATGGCCAGGTGCACCCCCTGGATACCCGGGATGCTGTGCCAGGGTTTCGCGGAGAAGTGCTCCACTTCGGCCCGCAACTGCCAATCCGATCCGGAATCGTGGATACCCTGCCAGGTGACATCGAGCTGGCGCACGTCACCCTGGGGTTCCAGCGCCAACAGGGCACTGTGCCATTCCGCATCGGGCAGATGCAGGATACTGAGAAAATCGTAGATACCCTTGAGGGCAAGATAGTCGGCCTGCAGGTGCAATCCCGTTTCCCCTGGTGTATCTGTCCACCAGCTCAGATCCAGGCGTCCCGCCGGCCAGACCTCTGCGGGGCGACGTATGGACAGGCGGTCCAATCCCAGCCACCAGCCGTTAGTACGCTGCTCCAGTCGAAATCCCGTACTCAGATCAGTGAGCTCGAACGGATCACCCTGTCCAGGACCTGACATCCGCAACTGCCGCAATCCTCCACCACCCTGAAGCTGAAGCAGCCGGCCTCCGGCCAGTTCCCCCCACACCTCGAGATTGGCATCGGCCCTTGCCACCTGAAAACCCTGCGGCAACCAGTCATCCAGCCGCCCACCCAGCTGAAGATTCTCGGCCTTCAGGTAAAACGACCCATCCATGGCCCATGAGGCCGCATCGGATTGCTTGAGGTCAGCCACCAGGCGCAGCCGTTGCCGATCTTTGTCACCGACCACGCTGCTCACCGAGAGCTGATGACGCAGTCCGTCATTGATCAGGTCCACCACCACACCGGTCAGGTGCAGCGGCGGCCGTCCGGCCACCGATCCGCTGAGCAGGATCTCCGTGTCCTGCAGTCTCAGGTGATTCTGCCCCAGGAGCAGTTCGGTCACCGCCCCTGAATCCCCCCCGCCGGAAGCATCAAAGCCGTACAGGCTGAAGGTGCCGTCTGGATGATGGGTCACCTTGAGGCGGGTGCCGACCAGGCGTCCATCCCCCAACTGCAGCTGCCCGCTCAACAGGGAACTGAGCAGGCGTACCGTGACATAGACCTGGGGCGTGGTCAGCCGAGGCTGACCGGTTTGCGGATCCAGGGCGCTGACATCGGTCAGTTTCAGGGTCAGGTGTGTCCCCTTGATCTCCGCACTGATGGAGCCTATGCGCAGGGGCAATCCGGCCTTGTCCTCCACCACCCGCTCGATCTCCGCACGGTAGGGGGAGAGGTCCATGTGCGGCAGCGCGAAACGCATCACACTCAGCAACAGGGCAAGCAGGATCACCAGCCAGGCCAACAGCTGCCAGAACTTCATGTGGAGGGCTTTTGCAATGTGCAGCATGGAGCGCGCGCAGGGGCAGGAGAACTCAGATCAATACGACATCGTACTGTTCCTGACTGTAGAGCTGTTCCGATTGAAGTTTGATGGGATGACCGATGAACTGCTCCAGTTCGGCCAGGTGGGTGGACTCCTCGTCCAGCAACCGGTCCACCACCTCCTGGGAGGCCAGCACCAGCAGAGACTCCACATCGAACTGGCGGGACTCGCGCAGGATCTCGCGAAAGATCTCGTAGCAGGTGGTTTCGGCGGTTTTTACCGAACCCCGTCCGGCACAGCAGGGACAGGGCTCACACAGCACATGTTCCAGGGATTCACGGATACGCTTGCGGGTCATCTCCACCAGACCGAGTGAGGAGACCTCGGTGATCTGGGTGCGGGCATGATCATGGGCCAGACACTTCTCCAGAGCCCGCAGCACCTGGCGGCGGTGTTCCGGATCGAGCATGTCGATGAAGTCGATGATGATGATACCGCCCAGGTTGCGCAGCCGCAGCTGACGGCAGATCGCCTGGGCCGCTTCCAGATTGGTTTTGAAGATGGTCTCTTCCAGATTGCGATGTCCAACAAAAGCACCGGTATTGACGTCGATGGTGGTCATCGCCTCGGTCTGATCGATCACCAGATGCCCGCCGGACTTGAGCTGCACCTTGCGTTCCAGGGCCTTCTGAATCTCGTCCTCCACACCGTAGAGATCGAACAGGGGCCGTTCCCCCGGGTAGTACTCGATACGGTGTTTCACGTCGGGGATGAATTTCTGGGAGAAGTTGATCGCTTTTTGATGGGTCTCCTTGGAGTCGATACGCACCTTCTCCACATCCGGTCCGACCAGATCCCGCAGGGAACGCAGTGGCAGGGAGAGGTCCTCATGAATCAGTTCAATTCCCTTGGCAAGTTTGCTGCGATCCTGAATCGAGGACCAGAGGCGCGCCAGGAAGCGCATGTCCGCCTTAAGGGAAGACTCGTCGACACCCTCGGCGGCGGTGCGCGCGATGTATCCGCCACTGATTTCCCCGGTCTCCGCCACCTGATTCAGCAGTTCGCGCAGACGCTGGCGCTCGTCCTCCGCCTCGATCCGCTGGGAGATCCCCATGTTGCCGAGGGAGGGCATGAACACCAGATGCCGGGAGGGTATCGAGATGTTGGTGGTCAGGCGGGCGCCCTTGGTGCCGATCGGATCCTTGAGCACCTGGACGATGACATACTGTCCTTCCCGCAGGAGCTCATAGATGTTGTCGGTACGGGGCTTGTCGGAGGTGTCCCCGATGTCCGAGACATGCAGAAAGGCGGCCCGTTCCAGGCCGATATCAACGAACGCGGCCTGCATCCCCGGCAGCACCCGGCAAACCTTGCCTTTGTAGATGTTCCCCACCAGGCCGCGCTTGCCGGAGCGTTCGATGATGATCTCCTGCACCACCCCGTTTTCTATCACAGCCACGCGGGTTTCCGGGGGGGTGACGTTGATCAGAATCTCTTCACTCATCGCATCGACATCTGGTTTTGGATTGTGTTCCGTTGTTAATGGCCGCACGCCTGGATTCCTTCATGTTGCGTACCTTACCCGACGTGTCGGGGTAGAGCCGGAGTGCCCACCCGTTTTCACAGCCTTGAATTATGCATGGCTGGACGGACACTGGGAATGTGCAAAATCAGTACTCACCTGGACCGGATCACCGGTCATTCAATCGGCCGTAATCAGTTGTTGTTCAACAGTTCGATTCCCGCGCGCTGAAGTAATTCCGCGGTTTCGTACAGAGGCAGCCCCATGACCCCGGAATAACTCCCCTCCAGCCAGCGTACGAACTGCCCGCCCAGCCCCTGGATGGCATAGCCGCCAGCCTTGTCCGCCGGTTCACCGCTGGCCCAATAGGCGGAGATCTCTCCCAGCGACAGGGCGCGGAAGGTCACCCGGCTGATACTCAGGCGGGTTTCGAAGTGTTCCTGACCCAGGCACACCGCCGTATAAACCTCGTGGGTGGCGTCCGACAACTGGCCGAGCATCCACAGACCCTGCTCACGATCTTCCGGCTTTCCCAGGATCTGACCATGGATCACCACGCAGGTGTCCGCCGCCAGAACCGGTATGGACTGTCCGGCAGGCACAGCCTGGGCGCCTGCCCGAGCCTTCTCCAGAGCCAGCCGCTGGGCGTAGCGCTCCGGACACTCATCGGCTTGAATAGCCTCATCCACCGCCACGTCCAGCAGTTCGTAGGTCACCCCGATCTGGGACAGCAACTCCTGACGGCGGGGTGAGCGCGATGCCAGGTAGATCATCCTCAATCCGCCCTGTGGTAGGGGTGATTGCGCAACAGGCTCCAGGCCCGATAGAGCTGTTCGGACACCACCACCCGTACCAGTGGGTGCGGCATGGTCAGCGGGGATAGGGACCAGCTCATGTCCGCACGCGCCAGGCATTCCGCTGACAGTCCTTCCGGTCCGCCCACCAGCAGGGCCAGGTCCTGGCCGCCGGCCAGCCAGCCCTTGAGCTGTTCCGCCAGTTGCTCCGTACTCCAGGCGCGTCCCGGTACATCCAGGGCGACGACACGGCATCCCTTGGGAATGGCCTTGAGCATCCGTTCACCTTCATCCTGGGTCACCCGTTTCAGATCCGCCTTGCGGCCCCGCTGACCGGGCGCAATCTCCACCAGACGCAATCGGCATTCACCCACCAGCCGCCGCGCATACTCTTCGTATCCCTCGACCACCCAGCGGGGCATCCGGTTACCGATGGAAATCAGGTAGATATTCATGTCGGGGATTGTACGGGAATGTGGCCGCCCTTTGTGGGACTTTTTTCTGTCACCCGCTTGTGGCCCGGTTTATCACAACGTCGTAGTCCGGCCGTTTATCGGGTATGCTTGCGCGTCATGACTGACAAACACCTTACAGACACCCGTTTCAGCGACTTCGATCTCAACCCAAATATCCTCCTCGGAATCCAGGAGGCCGGGTTTGAATACTGCACCCCCATTCAGGCAGAAACCCTGCCCATTGCCCTTTCAGGCAAGGATCTCGCAGGCCAGGCACAGACCGGAACCGGTAAGACCGCCGCCTTTCTGATCGCGGTGCTGCATCACCTGTTGAAACGCCCAGAGGACGAGAATCGCCGACCCAACCAACCGTTGAGCCTGATCCTCGCACCCACCCGGGAACTCGCGGTTCAGATCGAACGGGACGCCCAGGCACTGGTCCGCCATACCGGCCTGAAAACCGCAGTGGTTTTCGGCGGCACCGGTTATGACCAGCAGCGCAAACAGATCGAAGCCGGCGTGGATATCCTGATCGGCACCCCGGGACGCCTCATCGACTACTTCAAACAGCACGTCTATGACCTGAAGAAGATCCAGGTCGTGGTGCTTGACGAAGCCGACCGCATGTTCGACCTCGGCTTCATCAAGGACATCCGGTTCCTGCTGCGCCGCTGCCCGCCGCCGAACCAGCGTCTCGGAATGCTGTTCTCGGCCACCCTCTCCTACCGGGTGAAGGAGCTGGCCTACGAGCACATGAACAACCCCCAGAGCATTGAGGTGGAACCCGAAAAGGTTACCGCGGAAAAGATCACCGAGACCTGTTACCTCACCGCCAACGACGAGAAGATCCCGTTGTTGGTGGGACTGCTGAAAGGCCTGGAGAGCGCCCGTACCATCGTCTTCGTCAACACCAAGCGCACCGCTGACCGGGTCTGGGGCTACCTGCAGGGCAACGAAATCAACACCGCGGTACTCTCCGGCGATGTGCCGCAGAAGAAACGCCTGAGCCTGCTGAACCGTTTCCAGGCCGGTGAACTTCCGGTTCTGGTGGCCACCGACGTGGCAGCCCGTGGCCTGCACATCCCGGATGTCACCCACGTCATCAATTACGACCTGCCGGAGGACGCGGAAGACTACGTGCACCGGATCGGCCGCACCGCCCGGGCCGGCGCCAGTGGCGAGGCGATCAGTTTCGCCTGTGAAACCTACGCCTTCTCGATGCCTGACATCGAGACCTATGTAGGGCACGCCATTCCGGCGCAGACCGTGTCTTCGGATCTGCTCGCCGAGGTGGACCCCAAAAGCCGGGTGTATCCGGAAAAAGGCAGCCGTCAGCCTCACCACAACAAGGATGGCCACAAGGGCCACGGCAAGGGACACCATCACAAAAGCCATAAACCCAAGGGTGAGGGCGAAGCAAAGAAGCGTCGCCGCAGACACGGCCCCAAGCCACCGCAACCCCAGAGCGAGTAGCCATGGACAGCAAGTGCCAACGCTGCACGAATTCGAAATGCTGCACCTACATGACCGAGGCGATCGGCGACGCACCGCGATCCAAGCGGGACTTTGAGCATCTGCTGTGGCAGGTTTCCCATGAAGGGGTGGAGATCTACAAGGACGAGGACGGCTGGTTTCTGCTGGTCAAAGGCAATTGCGAACACCTGCAGCCCAACGGGGGTTGCGGTATCTACGAGGAACGTCCTCAGATCTGCCGGGACTATGACAACGACTGGTGTGAGTTCGACGCCCCCGCCGAAGACAGTTTCGAACTCTATTTCCGCAACTATGCGGAGCTGCTGGCCTATTGCAAACGCCGCTTCAAAAGCTGGGGCCGGTAACAACCAAAAATACGAATCTCCGTAGCCCGGGTGCAGCGAAGCGGAACCCGGGAAACCTCACCGAAGCAACCCACCAATTCGACCTCGCAGGCCGGCATCGAGTCGGTGCCACACCTCCCCGGGTTACGCATTGCTTCACCCGGGCTACAAGTCGGCGAGTGCATCCCGATCACAACCAGCCCATGGTCATCACCTTCGTCCCCTCGTTATAATCCGCGCATTTTTCATCCATCCTGGATCGAGCCATGAGCCTCAACTTCGCCCAACTGCAAAACCGTTTCATTCAACTGCGGGAAAACCGACTGTTTGAAACCTTCGTCATCCTGGTGATCGTGATCTCCGCCCTGATGATCGGCGCCAAGACCTACCCGATTCCCGCGACCGCCGCACACATGCTGCAACTGATGGACATCGGCATCACCCTGTTCTTTCTCGCGGAGATCATCATTCGGATCCTTGCCGAGGCGAGTCTCAAGCGCTTCTTCAGCAAGGCCTGGAACGTCTTCGATTTCATCATCGTGGCGGCCAGCCTGGTTCCGGTGGACGACAGCGAGGCCGCCCTGCTCGGCCGGCTGCTGCGGGTGTTTCGGGTGTTGCGCCTGGTCTCGATCATTCCGGAGCTGCGCATCCTGCTGAATGCCTTTGTCACCGCCATACCCCGCATGGGCTATGTGTCGCTGCTGATGTTTATCATCTTCTACATTTATGCCGCCATGGGCAGCATGTTCTTCAGCGCCATCAACCCTGAACTCTGGGGCAACATCAGCATCTCCATGCTGACCCTGTTCCGTATTGCGACCTTTGAAGACTGGACGGATGTGATGTATGAAACCATGTCGGTATTCCCTCTCAGCTGGAGTTTCTACCTTTCATTCATCTTCATTGTCGCGTTCGTGTTTCTCAACATGATGATCGGTATCGTTCTGGAAACATTGCAACAGGAGCACGAGGAGTATTCCCGGGAGAGCGGTGAGGGTGAAGCGGGAGAGGTGCATCGCATCGACCAGAGAACCGAAGCAATGGAGGCGCGGCTTGCCCGCATGGAAACGCTGTTGCAACAGATCACAAAGGATCGTGAATCACACTAGTCATTCGGTAGCGTCGTAGCCCGGGTGCAGCTCAGCGGAACCCGGGAAACCACACCGTGGGGTCCCGCCCACTCGCCTTCGCATACCGGCATCGGGTCCGTGCCACTCCTCCCCGGGTTACGCGTTGCTTCACCCGGGCTACTAATCAGTGGGTAGCCGGCCCTGGCGGTATCGTTGCTGGAGTTCACGAATTGCGTTACGAATGGATTCCAGACCGATCCTCTCTGGATCCACCTGATCGAGTTCGATCCAGACCTCACCGGCCACGTCATCATCGGCTGTAATCCGGGGTTTGGTCTCGAGCTCCGCGAGAAAGAAGGCATCGGCGGTCAGATAGGTGATACCTGCGAATTCATAGCGATTGGGAAACGAGAACAGGTAGCGCCATTCACTACGCTCCAGAACCAGGCCAAGCTCCTCTTCAACCTCACGGCTCAACGCCTGCTCCAGGCTCTCGTGATAATCCACAAAACCCCCAGGCAGATCCAGCATGCCCTGAGCAGGATTATGTTTTCTCACACTCAGCAGAATCTCATGGCCACACATCAGCACCGCGGCCACCGCAGCGGCCATGTTGTGGTAATAGACAAATCCGCAATGGCCACATTCCCATCGCCTGGCTTCGCTCCAGGTCAAACCTGATCGCCCACAGCGGGGACAATATTCGAAAACATTCAGTTCCCTGCCGTCTCGTAACACCTCGCCTCCAGGGTATTGCCTTGCGGGTCCTTGAAGTAAATCGACAGCGCATTCCCACGGGCGCCCCAACGTTGCACAGGGCCCTCGATAATCACAATCCCGTGCTGCTCGAGCCGATGTTGCAGACTTTCCCATTCGCCCCTGTCCAGGGCAATACAGAAATGATTCAAATTGAACTGCTCCTGATTAACAGGCGCACCGATTTCAGCCTGCTGCCTGCCAGGAAACAGATCAATGATCGTGTGGGGATTCAACCTGACCGAGGGAAAGGGTACCCGGCCCTCCTGGTAGGCCTCCAAACGCTCCGCTTCCAAGCGCAGAACCTCGGTGTAAAACCTGACCATTCCCATGACATCCGTCACGTTCAGAACGATATGATCCATCTCGCATTGCATGGTTTGATTCACCGCCACTGGACTGTTATCGGGCCTGACATCTCAGCGGGATCATTCGACCGATTTCCACGACTAGGTCAGCACCCTTGCCGCGAATGGTATTGGGTCCATTGCTGTAAACAAAGCCGGAACCACTGGGCTTTTGTTGAAGATCGATACTGACCCCGTGACGTAAAAGTTCGGCCGATTGACGCTCCGGCAGAAACCGCACAGACAGCGACTCGCCGTTAGTGCAGTCATAGATGACCAATCTGTCGTGATTCTCCGAATTGTTACCTTCAGGCGCAGCACAGCCGACAAACACCCAGCTTATCAGCATCACGAAAATCAGCTTTTTCATATGGTCTTGGGACCCCGTTGCATGTTCGATATGGGTGGGTAGGCACTGCCGTTCTATTGTCCAGGATAGCAAACCAGCCGATTCACACAGGACCCTGCTCCGGCTTCAACGGAAACAGCACCTCGTACACCTCGCGCCTGACCTCAATGGCCTCATAGGCGGCCGGTATGGACTTGGCCAGTTCCGTATCTCTGAAAGCCGCCATGGCCTGTTTACTTTCGAAAAAGTAGATTCCGCAGGTATCGCCACTCGCTTCATCCCGGGCATAGATTTTCTGCAGCAACCCGGGCACTTCGAGAAACCGGGGACGACGTTCCTCGATGCGCCGATCGAGTTCATCCACATCCAGCCCGGACTTGATTCTCACAAACAACACACTGGCCATGCGCACTCCTCGAATAAAGCTCATTGATAATAAACCGCCTCGCTGCATTCACCTGACAGACTGATGACGAGGCCGCCAGGACCTGTATCTGTACAGCCCTCAGAGCCTGAGGGTGATGAGTATCAACGAAAGCGAAACCAGACTCGACCAGACCGTGCGACTCATGTTCCAACGTACCCACGGCGTTTCGAAATCCGCCCGTTCCCGTTGCAGGCGGGCATCATCCAGGGCATTTAGATCGAGTCTCTGCAGCCGGTTGTTAAGCGGGACATTGATCGTGAAGGTGGTCAATTGCACGCCCAGCAGGTACACCAGCATGACACTGAACAGGAGCCACCAGTCGCCCCCGCCCAAGACCCGGAACCCGGCCAGAACCGCGCCGATCAGTGCAATCACAGAACCGGCCCACAGCCCCACAAACACCGGCTGGTTATTCTGAATGACCCGGTCCATGACCTGAAATGCCCGCAGAAACCCCCGGTCATCGAGGGTCCCGATTCCCACCATGACCACGATCGCGAAAGCAAACAGAAACCCCGCCACCAGTGAGCAGAGAAATGTCGCGAGAATCAGAAACACATCAAGGAGATCCATGAGTGTTGCCTCGAAAATGGTGCCGCAGCAGCAAGCAGGATGGGCGGTGTTTGCAGATCGATAACCATCAGTATAGCGAGCGGGACGCTGTGGAGGGTCACACTGATTACCTGTATTGCCCGGGGTAATTTCATCCTCCTATCCGGTTTCCATGAACCATGACCGGCGGCCGCGTCCATTCTGCTGCAAGCGAAAGGAGCCTCTGGATCCGTTTATGCGCTGCGCACAGCATCGCAAGAAACGGGTGGTGCCGCCTATCCGGGCCCACTAAGATTGCAACCAACCCCGTCACAAGCTGCAGCGCATAAAGACCCGTTATTCATGCCAGACACCTACACTACCGTTGCGCTCGCGATCGATTTCATTCGCCAGCATGCCTTGCACCAACCCTCTCTGGCCGAGGTTGCGGATGCGGTCGGTCTGAGTGAATCCCACCTGCAGAGAACGTTTCACGCCTGGGCCGGGATTTCACCCAAGCGCTTCCTGCAGTTTCTTACCAAAGAGTACGCCCTGTCCCGGTTGCGCGAATCCGCCGATCTGCTCAACCTCAGTCTGGACATCGGCTTGTCAGGCCCCGGCCGGCTGCACGATCTCATGGTCACCAGCGAGGCTTTGACCCCAGGCGAGATCAAACGCGGCGGGGGGGGCATGGAACTGCGATACGGGCAGGCGGCTTGCCCCTTCGGAAACGCGCTTGTGGCCTGGAGCGAGCGGGGTGTCTGTCACCTCTCTTTTCATGAGGCGGGTAACATTCCTGCCCTTGCCGTGCTCTCGCAATCCTGGCCCCATGCCCGATTCGCCAACGACCAACAAGCAGCCGAACGCCTGATGTCTGACATCTTTCCGACACAACCCGGGAAGCGACACCTGCATCTCCTGCTCAAAGGCAGCAATTTCCAGCTCAAGGTATGGGAGGCCCTGTTGGGCGTAGGTTCCGCGCAAATCGCAACCTACAGCACCCTGGCCCGTCTGGCTGGACAACCCAAAGCCCACCGCAGTGTTGGTACCGCTCTGGCGGCCAACCGTATCGCCTACCTGATTCCCTGCCACCGGATAATCCGGTCCAACGGAGCGCCGGGGACCTACCACTGGGGCGGCACCCGCAAGCTCGCCATGCTGGCATGGGAAGGCGCTCAGGCAGATCCCCCGAAGCAACCCTGAGCAGGGCATCACCGGGATGCTGATCTGCGCCATCCCCTGACCCATGAATAATTGGGAATTTTCTATCAATTGACAATTCTCAATTTACGATACCTATCATTCTCAACGTCACAAACGATTTCTAAAAAGCCCTCTGCGTCCCTAACATAAGCTTCAAGTCAGGCGGCAACGCCAACACTTAAAGCATCCAACTGAATTGAATATTGAGAGGTAAACACAATGGAAAACGTCGCCCAGATCCACAGCATGCCCCGTTTGAACGAAGCCGCCCCGGCCTTCCAGGCCCCCACCACGCATGGTGTGAAGAAGCTGGAGGATTACCGTGGCCAATGGCTGGTGCTGTTCTCCCACCCGGCGGACTTCACCCCGGTCTGCACCACCGAGTTCATCGCCTTCGCCAAACGCCATGCCGAGTTCCAGTCGGTTGGCTGTGAACTGATCGGTCTGTCCATCGACAGCACCTACTCCCACATCGCCTGGGAGCGCAACATCAAGGAGAAATTCGGTGTGGATATCGGTTTCCCGATCATCGCCGATCTGTCGATGCAGGTGGCTCGCGCCTACGGCATGATCCAGCCGGGCGCCAGCGACACCTCCGCGGTACGGGCCACGTTCATCATCGATCCCAATGGCGTGCTGCGGGCGATGATCTACTACCCGATGACCAACGGCCGCTCCATCGATGAGATTCTGCGCCTGGTGAAGGCACTGCAGACCTCCGATGAGCACAAGGTCGCCACCCCGGAGAACTGGCAGCCGGGTGAGAAGGTGATCGTCCCGCCTCCGGCCAGCGCGGAAGAGGCACAGGCCCGCAGCGAAAGCGGCGAGTACGAGTGCACCGACTGGTACTTCTGCAAGAAAGCCATCTAAGCAGACCACCCGGGGAGCCCTCTCAGCATGGCTTCCCGGGTTTCCCCTGTTCCCTGCCCCCTGCGTTGGAGCATCCCGAGCCGTCGCATAGAACCCTCACAAGCTGTGTGGAACACAACAACCCTCAACCGGTCTATGGAAAGCACCACCCACACCCAACCACAGGTCCTGATCCTATGACACTGCGTACCCTATCAATCTCGATCCTGGTGTTTATCCTGTCCACCCTGGGCGCTTCAGCCAACACAGGGATGCTGACGACCGGAGACCCACTGCCCGAGACCTCGCTGCCCGACCAGCATGGCCAATCCCAGAACCTGGAGGGTGCCCGGCTGATCCTGTTCGCCCAGGACAAGGCCGCTGGCGAAATGATCCATGAAGTGCTGCAGGACAAGACCCAGGAGCAACTGGACGCGCAGGGTATCGTGGTGGTCAGTGACATCAGCCGCATGCCCGGCCTGGTGACCCGATTCTTCGCCCTGCCCAGCATGCGGGATTACAGTTACCGGATAATGCTGGGCTACGAAGCTCAAGAGACCCAGTGGATGCCGCGCCAGGAGGATTCGGTGACCCGCCTGACCATTCAGGATGGCAAGATTACCGGGATCGACTATGCCCGGTCAGCCGAACAATTGACGGGCTTGATCACACCTGACAGCGCAGACCGGCCGTGATCTCGGAGAAATCCCGTATCGCGGGATACTGACAGTCCTCCCGGGCGGGTTGTTGGGAATCCGGTTTGAGCACGGCCAGAATCCAGCGGATACCATACGCATCGGCTGTTTTCAGTACATTGGGACTGTCATCCACGAACAGGGTGCGTTCGGGATCGAAGGGATGAAGGTTCTTCAGGCGGCACCAGAATTCGGGGTGCTCCTTGGGAAGTCCCAGCTGATGTGAGCTGATCACCTGGTTGAAAAATCCGGCCAGACGGGTCTTCTCCATCTTCAAAGCCAGGGTTTTCTGATGTGCATTGGTGACCAGCACCCGGTCCTTGCCGGCACACATCAGTTGATCGAGGAAATCCACCACGTGGGGATGCACCGCGATCAGGTGATCCACCTCCTCCTTGAGCAGCGCGATATCCAGTCCCAGCTCACGGCTCCAGTGATCGACGCAGTACCAGTCCAGGGTACCTTCGACACTTTTGTAGCGCTGCAGCAGGATCCCGGTTGCCTCCTCGAGGGATATGCCCTGAGACTCGGCATAGCGCTTGGGCACATATTCCAACCAGAAGTGGTTGTCGAAATGGAGGTCCAGCAGGGTGCCGTCCATATCCAGCATCACGGTGTCTATCGCATTCCAGTCAATCATGGCCTTGCATCGATGATTACAAATGTCAGAGTATACGCGAATATCCCTGGGACCATGAATCCTGATTGAACGGTAACCTGGGTAAAATATGGGGCATCTGCCCCCTGAAATTCCCTGATAGACCTGTGTTTCATCCTCTGATCATGAGCAAACCCAAAATCCTCTCACAGACCCTCATTGCCGAAACCCGGATCTTCCGCGTGGAGCAGATGGAACTGGAATTCAGCAATGGCCAGAAGCGGGTCTACGAACGCATCGCGGGGGGCCCCCGGGGATCGGTGATGGTGCTGCCGATGCTGGACCATGAGACGGTGCTGCTGATCCGGGAATATTCCGCCGGCAGCCAGGACTACCAGTTGGCCCTGCCCAAAGGGCGCATGGAGGAGGGGGAGGATCCGCTGCAAGCGGCCAACCGGGAGTTGCGTGAGGAGGTCGGTTATGCGGCCCGCAAACTCAGTTTGCTGAAGACCTTCACCCTGGCCCCCGCCTACATCCAGCACCACACCTATGCTATCCTCGCCCAGGATCTCTACCCCGACCGGCTGACCGGTGATGAACCGGAACCGATCGAGGTGGTACCCTGGAAACTTTCCGATTGGGATCGCCTGATCGAACAACCCGATTTTACCGAAGCCCGCTCGATTGCGGCGCTCTGCATGGCAAGGAAACTGTTGACGTGAGCCTACCCACATCGCTGGATGCACTGCTGCATCTGATTCGCCAGGCCGGCGAGGCCATTCTCGAGATCTACAACACCGAATTCGAAGTCGAGACCAAGCAGGACAACTCGCCGTTGACCGCTGCCGATCTGGCCGCGCACCGGCTGATCGTCAGCACCCTGGAGCAACTCACTCCGGAGATTCCGGTGCTTTCCGAAGAGTCCTCAAAGATCCCCTTCGAAACCCGTCGCGGCTGGGACCGCTACTGGCTCATCGATCCCCTGGACGGCACCCGGGAGTTCGTCAAACGCAACGGGGAATTCACGGTCAACATTGCACTGATCGATCAGCATCGGGCGGTATTCGGCGCCGTTTATGCACCGGTACTGGACACCCTCTATTACGGCATCGTCGGTGAAGGCGCTTACAAACAGACGGGCAGCGACGCCGCACAGCCGATCCGGGTAACCGATCCCTGCGCACAGCCGGTCCGGGTGGTGGGCAGCCGTTCCCATGCGGGGGATTCATTGCGGGTCTACCTGGAACGCCTGGGTGATCATGAAATGGTCAGCATGGGCAGTTCGCTGAAACTCTGCCTGGTGGCGGAAGGCAAGGCGGACGTCTACCCGAGACTGGGACCGACCTCCGAGTGGGATACCGCTGCCGCCCAGGCCGTGGTCGAGGCTGCGGGCGGCCGGGTAACCACCCTGGATCTGCAGACCCTCAGTTATAACACCAAGGACTCACTGCTCAATCCTTTTTTCCTGGTGTTTGGTGACACCCAGAGGGATTGGTCCGCGTACCTGGATGAGTCTCGCTGACAGGTCTTATGCATTCCCACGCAGAGCGTGGGAACGAGGCGAAATGCACGCTAATCACAAACACCGCACACCGTAGCCCGGGTGCAGCGCAGCGGAACCCGGGAATCTCGCCAAAACCTCCCGGCGACTCGACTGAATACGCACTATCCAGGCCTGTGCCTCGCCCATCCCGGGTTACGCGTTGCTTCACCCGGGCCACATGAAGGCACGCTGATCACAAACACCGCTCACCGTAGCCCGGGTGCAGCGCAGCGGAACCCGGGAAATCTCGCCAAAACCTCCCGGCGACTCGACTCAACACGCACTCATCCAGGCCTGTGCCTCGCCCATCCCGGGTTACGCGTTGCTTCACCCGGGCTACATGAAGGCACACTGATCACAAACACCGCACAACGTAGCCCGGGTGCAGCGCAGCGAAACCCGGGAGCAACACTGTGAATGCATTTTGTACAGAACAGGAGGCGGGAAAATACCACTCGGATCAGATTCTGCTCTCGCGATGAGAGAGGGAGAGGCATCCATGTGTGATCAGTAAAACCGCCGAAAGGTATCCAT
>JBEVWC010000026.1:0-40838 GCA_040506775.1 Candidatus Thiodiazotropha sp. | reverse complement strand
GGCGTAGACCGTCTGGGTTTCGTCAACACTGACCCGCTGTACCGCAAAAATCCCTTCGGGCATCTCCAGGACCCGCTGCGGCGCATCCGGGTGAAAGGCCTTGATCCCCCGGCGCAGCCGCAACCGGCGGATGTACTCCGGAAACACCTGTCCGGAATCGGTCAACGGCAGATCGATCAACCGCTCCAACTCCGAGCCGTCCCACTTGCGGCGGTTGATGCTGCGGGTCATTCCGGTACGTTCCACCCCCAGGGGATCGTTGGGTGTCGCCCCCAGGGCGTTGAAATAGACCGCGGGGATACCGCGAAACGACAGCGGCAGGGTCTGGGACAGCATGAATCGGGGGATACGCCAGGGATCCACCTCGTCGTCCACGTCGGCAAACGCATCGAAATAACTGATATTCAGTTCATAGGGCCGGTCCCGGCCCTCGGTGGTCGCGCGCATCGAGACATAACCACCGCGTTTGCGCATCATCTCCAGCAGTTCATTGACCTCCTCATCCGGCACCAGCCCCTCGAGGGCACGCAGACCCACCCCGTCATGGGAGGCGGTGAAGTTCAGGTAGGTGCAGCCTGGTGGCAGGGATTCCGCTTCCAGCCCCCGCGCCCACTCGGTGAGATAGTCGGTGGTCTCCCGCATGATCGCATGCAGCACCAGGGGCGGCAGGCTGAACTGGTAGACCATGTGGGTCTCATCCCCGGCATCGAAATAACTGATGTTCTCCGCATGCGGCACGTTGGTTTCGGTCAGCAGGATGGCCCCGGGCTCGAGCAGTTCCAGCAGGGTGCGGAACAGCTTCACCACCTCATGGGTCTGGGGCAGGTGGACACAACTGGTGCCGATCTGTTTCCAGAGAAACGCCACCGCGTCCAGGCGGATCGCCCGCGCCCCGTGGCGCACGTAGTCCAGCAGGATATCGATGAACTCCAGCAGTACGTCCGGGTTGGCGTAGTTGAGATCGATCTGGTCGTTGCTGAAGGTGGCCCAGACATGGCGCATGCCGTTGGGAGTCCGCACCCGGCTGAGCAACGGGGTACTGCGGGGGCGCACCACCATCGAGAGATTCTCGTCCTCCGCCACTTCGATGACATAGTCGCGTCCCGGCGCTTCATCATGGATGAAGTTGACGAACCACAGGTGCTCGCGGGACATGTGATTCAATACCAGGTCGAACATCAGGGAGAAGTGCTCCCCGAGGGCCTCGATGTCCTCCCACGCGCCCAGTGTCGGGTTGACCGCACGAAAATCGGACACCGAAAAGCCGTCATCCGAACTGAAGGGGTAGAAGGGCAGCACATGCACCAGGCTGAATACACCGTTGAGGCGCCGGTCGAGAAACTGCTTCAAGGACGCCAGGGGCACCTGACCGGGGTACTGCACACTGTCACCATAGGTGATCAGCACACAGTCCTTTTCATCCCAGCGGGGGATCTCCAGACGTTTGCCCTGACGCAGTTCGATATGGTGATTGATCAGCTGGTGCAGCCGGGGCAGAAGTTCGTCAGCCCGCTCCGGGCCGTACAGCAGGGCCAGGTGACCCAGCAGCCGTTTGTCGAGATCATCGCCATGCATGATCCACTCTCCAGGCAAAACAAACGTTCGGGCCGTTCGACAGACTCCGGTGATACAACATCTGAAATCCTCTCCATCAGAAAAAATGATCCCCAGCTTCTGAGGTCATAAGCCCTCACTATATTCAATATCTCTTAAGTGTAGAAGTGTTGATCCAGATCAACATCCATGAAATCCACCTGTTCCAAACCCTGCTATTTTTATTGTTAAAAGGGTCGCAAAGAACGACCCAACCCCACACCACAAGCATGACACCACCGCGTGTCGTCATTGAGCAGCAAGCAGTTCCTCCCCTCCGGGAGCCGGATCGGTCGAGCCGATCCCTGATGTCGGAGTATTACTGAGTCGGGTCCACAAGGTTGTGGACAACGAGTTAGCGGGTAGAGAGCTGCAGCATCGATGCCTCATCATCAAAACCTCCCTGAACCGCTATCGCCAACAATATTTTCACCGGCGCGATGCTTTTAGCGCCCGATATTACTACTGCCAAAGGAGCTTACGATGAGACTGGAACAACAGACAAACCGAACACCCGGCGTCGTTGACACACCCCCGAGAACGCTCGAAATCGAAGGCCGCAAGGTCCCCCTGGATGCCTACGGCTACCTGGCCGATCCGGCGGACTGGAGTGTCGAGGTAACCGAGTACATGGCCCGGGAAGACGGCCTCGCATTGACCGATGACCATTGGCTGATGATCGATTTCCTGCATCGTTTCTACAAAGAGTACGGAATTGCCCCGGAACTGCCGATTCTCTCCCGCAATCTGTGCAAGGATCAGAATAATTGCCGCTGGACCCGCAAGTACATCAAGCAGCTGTTTCCGAATGGTGCGAAAACCGCCTGCCGTTACGCCGGCCTGCCAACTCCCGTGGGCCTGAGCTGCGGTTAACAGGGATACCACCCGGTACCCCCCATAACCTAGCCCCCCGTCCCCGGGGGGCTCGCGTATGCGACAGGGGTGTCGCGAACCATCCTTCCCGCCACGGAGACATCATTCCCACCCGGATCCCTGAGCCAGCCATCACCGCACCCAGATCATTTACCGATGCATTTTCAGTTTGAGTTCATATAGTCCGACTAGACTGACGATCAGGTTCCCAACAAGCCGCAACTCAGGCGAAGTCCATACCCATGACCACCGGCGCACTGGCACTATTGATCGGCACCCTGATCCTCGTACAGATCCTCCTGGCCCTGTGGTTGAAGCTGCGCAGGAGACGTGTGGAAGCCAATAACCCCGCATCGGATATCACCCAACCTCGAATCAGTACGCCTCAGCAGAGCGGGACAACGCCGCAGGAGTCGGGCGCTGCATGGACAGGCTTTCGTGCATTTCGGGTGGTGAAACGTGAGATTGAAAACGCGACCGGCGACATTGTCTCCTTCTATCTCGCACCAGAGCAGCCGATGCCCCTGCCCGCATACAAACCAGGTCAGTTTCTCAGCGTCCGCGTCGAACTGCCGGACGGCACTGAAAGCGGGGCACAAACCCTGACCCGCTGCTACTCACTCTCGGATCGTCCACACAGCGACCAGTATCGCATCTCGGTCAAACAGATCCCCGGAGGACAGGTCTCCACACACCTGCATGAAAAGATAACCGTTGGTTCACGCCTGATGGTCAAGGCGCCTTCCGGAGCATTCCAGCTGATTCAAAAGCCACCGCGTCCCCTGGTGCTGATTGCGGGGGGCATCGGCATCACCCCGATGCTGAGCATGCTCTACGCGCTGCTCGATCAGGGGTATGAACAGGACATCTGGCTGTTCTACGGGGCGCGCAACGGTCGCGAAGGGATCATGCTGCCTCGTTTGAGGGAACTGGCCGAATACCATCCACAGTTCCATCTTAATCTCTGCTATAGCCGGCCCGACCCGGAGGATCGCCCCGGCATCGATTTTCAATATGCCGGGCACATAGACACCGTCCTGCTACAGCGGGAACTGCCCCTCAACCACTATCGCTTTTACCTCTGCGGACCCGCTGCACTGATGGAAAATCTGGTCCCCGGACTCGAAGCCCTCGGGGTATCTGAGACGGACATCCATTTCGAGGCCTTTGGCCCCTCCACCCTCAAGCGCACAGACAAGACAACGCAACCTGACAGCGCCACGGAATCTCAAAGCTGGCAGGTGAACTTTCAAAGCAGTGGCAAATCCCTGGCCTGGAGCGGAGCACACGAAAACCTCCTCAGTCTGATTGAGGCGGAAGGCATCGCGGTCGACACCGCGTGCCGGTCCGGCAGCTGTGGCAGCTGTCAGACCCGGATCGAATCCGGAAGCGTCATCTATGACCAGACACCGGATGCGGAGATCCAGGAGGGTCATTGCCTGTTATGCGTTGGCCGCCCCGGCAGCGATCTGTCCCTGGCCCTCTAGTATCGTGGCTCAGACTAACCAACCCATGACGCACCCCTCGGTCTTCCGCCAGTTGCTGCCGTTCGTGGCCCTGTTTGCAGGACTGATCCTTGGCGCCTTGTCGATCGACGCGTTACTGCACCAGTTCGATCTGGTGTGGATCGGACGATGGCTGGGAATCCCCGGAACGCTGTTGATTCTGATCTCGTTTCTCTACTCTCTTCGAAAACGCAAAAAGATCCGTTTCGGTAAACCCAGGACCCTGTTGGCGCTGCATGAAACCCTGGCCTGGCTCGGCTCACTGATGATCCTGGTACATGCCGGCATCCACATCTACGCCCTGCTGCCCTGGCTGGCGCTGCTGGCCATGCTGGTGAATGTCATCAGCGGCATGACCGGCAAGTACCTGCTTGACCGCTCGCGACGTCTGCTTGCGGATCGGCAAGCCACTTACCGGCAACAGGGTATGCCGCCAGCGGACATCGAGCGACAGCTGTTCTGGGATGCCACCACAGTGGACGCCATGAAACAGTGGCGGGTTGTGCATCTGCCGATCACCCTGGCTTTCGTCGCCCTCGGCCTGACGCATATCCTCAGTATCCTGCTTTTCTGGCAATGGCCATGAACTACCGCAAACCCCTGCTGATCGTCGCCCTGAATCTGCTGCTGTTGATCGGACTGGCGCTGTTTCTGCCCGAGTTGACGATCATGCCGGGCAAGCCGATCCCGGCCCATGAAGCCATTGGGGATGACTGTTTCGCCTGCCACACCCCATTTCTCGGCAGCACTCCGGAGAAATGCATCGGCTGCCACAAAGTTGCGGAGATCGGACTCAAAACCACACAGGGCGAGGCGATCGATGGCGAACCGAACAAGGTCGCGTTCCACCAGAACCTGATCGAGCAGGACTGCGTGGCCTGTCACAGTGACCACAAGGGTGTGATGGCGTTTCAACCCATTCACGGGTTCTCCCACGAACTCGTTTCAGCCATGGTGAGAGATCGCTGTGAAGGCTGCCACAACAGGCCGCTGGACAAACTGCACCGCAAGCTCGATGGCTCATGCAATGAGTGCCACGACCAGCAGACATGGACCTCGGCCCGCTTCAATCATGAAGAGTATTTCCGCTTCGACCAACACCACGACACGGACTGCGAGACCTGTCACAGGGACAGCGATTACGACCGCTATACCTGTTACGGCTGCCATGAGCACTCTCGCTCGAGAATCCGCGCGGAGCATTACGAAGAGGGCATCCGTGATTTCGAGAATTGCGCGGAATGCCATCGCAGCGGTGATGAACATGAGGCGGAATACCGATGGCGGTCCCGCAACCGGTCTGAGGGCTATCGCGGCGAGGCCTATGAGCGGGAAGAGCATGAATGGGGCTATCGGCGGCGCGACGATGATTGATCTCACATAGGTGCCACTCCCCGCATGGGGTATCATGGAGCGCGGTTTTCGACGAAAGGGATCCGCAAAGTTGTTTAAAACATCACGCCCAATCCATTTGCTGTTGCTTGCTCTGATCTTAACCGCTCCATCCCTGGCGGCAGAGTCGCTGGGAGAGGTCAGTACCAAATTCCGCATGCTGGGACCCAACGACAAGATCGTTGTCGAGGCCTTCGACGATCCGAACGTGCCCGGTGTCACCTGCTACCTGAGTCGGGCCCGCACCGGCGGCATGAGCGGCGCGGTTGGACTGGCGGAAGACACCTCCGACGCCTCCATTGCCTGTCGTCAAACCGGACCGGTAACCCTGCCCCCGGACATACTCAATGGCTCCAAAGACGGTCATGAGGTGTTCAAACAGCGCACCTCGATCCTCTTCAAAACCCTCCAGGTGGTGCGTTTCTACGATGTCCGGCGCAACGCCTTGGTGTATCTGACCTACAGCGACAAGCTGGTGGATGGCTCTCCCAAGAACAGCATCACCGCTGTGCCCCTGTACTCACCTCCCGTCAGCATGCCGAATCCGGTCAATCCGCCATGACCCGGCAGTCGCTGCATAACGGACGCCTGATCCTGACCCCGGAAGACCCATACTGGGCGCCGGATGATACCTCCCCGCTGATCCAAAAGCTGCAGGACATCAAGCTGATCGAGCAGCCGTTGGCCAGCCAGCCGAAGCATTACCTGCTGGGTGATAATTTCATGCGCTGGGTCAGTTTCATGGGCTGTTCACCCTTTATCCGCCTGACACCGGGTGAGGATGGGGAGGCCTTCTGCCACCTGGTGATCAACGGCCCTTCGCGCCATCCACGGCTGATCACCGGGCGCAACACCACCGCCCCTCGCTGCAACAACTGTCGCAAGCGCCTGCCGGACTGGGAGCCGATCTTCGCAACCTGGCAGGAGGAGGACCCAGGCTGGGAGGCGGTATGTCCCCATTGTGGCCATCTACAGGATCCCGCCCGCTACAATTTCAGACAAACCGCCGGCTGCGGAAGGCTGTTTCTGTCGATCGAAAACATTTTTCCCCAGGAAGCGATTCCAGACCCGGGCCTGCTCACTCATCTCCAGACCGCCTCGGACGGTCATTCCTGGCACTATTTCTATCAGCAGGATGCGACGCTCTGAAACCATCCTGCTCATCCTTGCTGCGAATACCCGCGGTAACATGATTGAAACATTCTATTCAAATAACACCCCGATCGACCGATAGCCTGTATGCACTCTATGAAGTTTGGCCTGTGCATTCCACTTGCCTTTGACCTCTCATCGGGAGACGCCCATGTTCAAGCTCAGGAACCTGACCATCAGCCGGAAACTCTGGCTGTTGATAATGATGACCATGGCAGGTTTCATCGCATTGACCCTGCTCGCCCTCGGCGAGTACCACAAGGACCTGATGGTGGAGAAAGCCATCCAGACCCGGACCCTGGTGGAAAGCGCCTATCACATCCTTACCCATCAATTCAGTGCCGCCGAAAAAGGCCAGATCTCCCTTGAGGAGGCACAGGACCGCGCCAAAGCGGAGATCAGGGATCTGCGCTACGACGAAACCAACTATTTCTGGATCAATGACATGGATGCACGCATCGTTATGCATCCGATCAAACCCGAACTCGATGGAAAAGACCTCTCCGGATTTACCGATCCACAGGGTAAGCGGATCTTTCATGAGTTCGCAGCAGTGGCGAAACAGTCCGGGGAAGGCTCGGTTGCCTATATGTGGCCCAAACCCGGCCTGAAAGACCCGGTGCAGAAGATCTCCTATGTCAAAGGCTTCAAACCCTGGGGCTGGGTCATCGGAACCGGCATCTACGTGGATGACGTGGAAAGCGCATTTTGGAGCACGGCACTGACCCTGGCAGCCGCCGCCGCAGCCATCCTGATCATCATGATGGGTCTGTCCATCACCATCACCCGGAGCATTGTCAATCCTCTCAGTCATACCACTCTCGCACTGGAGGACATCGCCATGGGAGAAGGTGATCTGGTCCAGAGACTGGATGAAAGCGGTCGCGATGAGATCTCCGAACTCTCCCGGGCATTCAACCGCTTCACCGCCAAGATCCGCGACATCATTATTCAAGTGGGGCAGATCAGCGGACGTCTGGCAACCGCCGCGGAGCAACTCTCCAGCACCAGCGCACAGACACACGACAATATCTCGCTGCAGCAGAACGAGACCCATCAGGTAGCCTCCGCGGTGACCGAGATGGCCGCCACCGTCAGGGAGATTGCACAAAGCGCGGAGGCCGCGGCCAGTTCTGCCCGGGATGCGGATCAACAGGCTCAGAGCGGCAAGCAGGTGGTGCAGGATGTCACTCAGGCGATTCATCACCTGGCGGATGAAATGGGCACTGCTTCGGATGCGGTCAACCTGCTGGCCAAGGAGAGTGAGAACATCGGCTCGGTATCCGATGTAATCAGCGGGATCACCGAACAGACCAGCCTGCTGGCATTGAATGCCGCCATCGAGGCGGCGAGGGCCGGTGAACAGGGACGGGGATTCGCGGTGGTCGCGGATGAGGTGAGATCGCTGGCGAACAGAACTCAGCAGGCCACCACTGAGATCCGCGAAATGATCGAACAGTTGCAGCGGGAAACCGGCAACGCGGTCAACCTGATCCATCGTAGCAGTGAAACCACGACCGCTACGGTGGATAAGGCCCGTAGCGCGGAGCATACCCTGGACAGAATCGTCTCATCGGTGGCCCAGATATCGGATCGCAACACCCAGATTGCCAGTGCTTCAGAGGAACAATCGGCGGTGGCCCATGAAATCGATCGCAGCGTGGTGCAGATCTCAAGACTGTCCGAACATTCCGAGGTGGCGAGTCAACAGATTGCCCAGGCCACGGCAGAGCTGGCGCAATTGGGTGAAAACCTGCAGGCGATGATTGCCCACTTCAAGACCCAGTGATTTCGCCCGTCACGGCGTCCCCGGGGTCGCCGTGACGATCAACCCAGAATACAGCGATTCTTACCGGACTTTTTCGCCTGGTAGAGGGCCTTGTCGGCCCGTGAGAAGACTGAGTTCAGGGTGTCGCCTTCAACGAAACCGGTCAGGCCGCAGGAGATGGTGACATTGACCGGATTGCCCGCGGAGTGAAATCCGTTGTCCTCGACGGATTTGCGCATCTCTTCCGCCACCTGCAGCGCCTCATTCCCGGAGCTGCCACACAGCAGGCAGACAAACTCCTCACCCCCGTAACGGGCAATGAAGTCTGTGACCCGAAGCCGGGAGTTGAGACTGCGGGCGATCACCTTGAGCGCCTTGTCCCCCGCCTGGTGTCCGAACCGGTCATTGATGGATTTGAAATCGTCGATGTCCCAGACCAGCATGGTCAGGGGCTCCTGAAAACGTTTCCAGCGGGCAAATTCCTGCGCCGCCCGTTCGTCATAGGCCATCCGGTTCGGCAATCCGGTGACCGCATCGATCAGCGCCAGATGATGGGCTTCCACCATCCGGGTACGTAGTTCACTGGACTCGGATTCGAGCTGAGTGAGACGATCCTTGAGGGCCTTTTCCCGCACCTCGGTCTGTTCATGCCACTGGTTTTCCTCAACCAGATAGCCATCCACAACAGACTGGATCTGGCTGAGCCTTTCGCTCACCGCATTCTTCAGCTGATGGAGGTCTGTCGCCTGACGCACGGTATGCCCCAGGTCTCCCATCTGCCCGGTCATCTCAACACTCAGGCGTCGGCCGTGCTCGGCAATCTTGTCACGTCCCTCGTGAATGCTCTGCAGGTGGGTGCCGAAATCCTGCAGACGCCGGGTCAGTTCAGCCAGAAAATCCTCGGCCTCTTTGATCTCCATCTGAACTTCGCCATAGGACTTTGCGGAGAGTTCGAGCAGATCCTGCAACACCGAGATCCATGCATCATCCGCTGTCTTACCGATCAGACGCCCCTTGAAGGTGCTGATGGTATCGCCCCAATGCCCTGGCCAGGAGGCCTGTTCGAGGAGATTGAGGAGAATGTCATTGGGCCTCGGCCCCTCCTCCCCGGAGTCGTTTCCGTTGCCTAACAATCGCTCGAAAATCCCCGGACGTCGCTCTGCCTTGAGTCCGACGCCTTGCCCCAGCAAGGTCGCAAAGCGTTGAAAGTCATCATTTGACAGGGATGCGGGGTCTTCCGCGAAGCGCGTCATCAGTGATGACACCTCAGCCAGCTCTTTCTTGCTCAGCTGTAAGGGTTCGGTGCGCTTCGCCAGCAGGTCCGGATCAATGGACGGCTCACTCTTGTTCTGCTCTTCGGCGAAATGCAACAAGCCGTCACTGAAGGAGTTGAGTCTCTCGCTGAGGTTCGGACCGCCTCCTCCGCGAACCGCATCGCGCACGGATTTCAGGTAAGGGTCCAGGCGTCTGTCGAGCCCGTTGGCAGCAATGGTGAGGCGGATGATGGTCCGGGTCAGGAGCTCTTCGAGTTCCGCATTGGCATCCCGTTCGCTGTCGTGCTTTCGCAGCAGGTCTTCATAACGGATTTTCCAATCAGACTCGCTCATGGGTTCTGTTACCCGAATATTTAAGCTACGGCCGGCAGCACTACATCCTTTGGCAATTCGATTTCCAGACTGATCGGCAGGTGATCGGAATGCGCATAGTTGAGCACCTCAGACTTGGAGACCGTCAGGGTTCTGGATGCCAGAATATGGTCCAGCTTTCGGTTGGGACGCCAGCTTGGGAAGGTCATCATGTCACAGGCGCTCCCCTGCAGATTGGTGCGCTCGATCAGGTATTGGAATTCCCGGGAGCTGCAGCCACAGTTGAAATCCCCCATCAGCACCAGATGGGAATAGTGGGAGACCAGATCACTGATAAAGGAAAACTGACGCAGCCGGGCGCGACGACCAAGCGCCAGATGCATGATGCAGATACCCAACGGCTTTTCTGTGGTCTGGAACTCCATCAACACCGCACCCCGGCCGGGTAGTCCGGGCAGGCGATGCTCGGTGATCATGCTGGGGTGTAGCCGGCTGAGCACACCGTTGCTGTGCTGGGCCAGCTTGCCGAGTCGACGGTTGACCTGGCGATACCAGTAGGGAAATCCGGCATTTTCGGCCAGGTAGGCGGTCTGATCGACGAACCCGCTGCGGAAACTGCCTGAGTCCACCTCCTGCAAACCGACCACGTCGTAATCCCTGAGCAGGTGGGCAATCCGGTTGAGGTTGTTCAACTGATCCTTGTGCGGCAGCATCTGCTTCCAGCTGCCCGTCACATATTCGCTGTAGCGACGTGTGTCGGCCCCAACCTGGATGTTGTAACTGAGCAGCCGCAGGCGCTGCTTGTCATCCAGGGATGCCTGATTTTCGAAGATTTGCTGGGTCATTTTTGTGCGCTGTTTTTTTCGTTCCCCGGTACCATGAAATATTACGGCATTACCGGCTCAAAACTTAAGACATCGACCGCAATTTTCGCTAAAAAATCCGTCCAGACACAAAAAAGGCGGTATCGAATACCGCCTTTTCCGTTGCATTTCAGCGCACTGCGGTTAACGCTGCAGACCCTGGATGTACTGGGCCACCGCGGCGATCTCCTTGTCGGTCATACGCGCGACCACACCCTGCATCATCTTGTTGACATCGTTGTCGCGGTTACCATCGCGAAAATCCTTCAATGCCTTCTCGATATAGCTGGCATGCTGTCCGCCCAGCGCCGGGAAGACCGCCTGGGGATTGCCGGCTCCGGTGGGACCGTGACAGGCCATGCAGGCGGCCACGCCGGTATCCGCATTACCTGCCCGATAGATCTTTTCGCCCATCGCCACCTTGTCCGCCGCGGCGACACCGCCCTGCAGGGACTGACTGGAGAAATAGGCAGCCAGATCGGCCATGTCCTGCTCACTCAGCGGCATTGCCATGGGCGCCATGGTCGGATCATTACGCGCGCCTTCCTTGAAATTCTTCAGCTGCTTTTCAATATACTGGGGGTGTTGGCCCGCGAGTTTCGGCCAAACCGGGTTGAGTGGACTGTTGCCATCCGCACCATGACAGCTGGAGCAAATCAGGGATTTTTCCTTGCCCTGTTCGGCGTTACCGGCCGCCTGGGCCAGGTTCATTCCAAGACAAAGGGCGAGAGTAGAGGTTACAAGCCATTTATTCATGATCAATCCTGCTCTGTAAGTATGCTGGATAGTTGAATCCCGGTCCTCTTTGCCTTCGGCCAGAGCATTGCCAACGCACAGAGGCGACCTCGAAAAGCTGCGGAACTATAGCAGAATTTTCTAATAAAGGTCAAAACCGGACCCGTCCAGGGGTTAAAAAAATCGATTTGGGCTGGGTCATGTTTCAAAGACCCGCAAAGCCGCCGGTAAGAACACAGCGCGACCCCCACCAGGTGTACCGTCCAATGCAACCGTACTGATCAGACCAAGGTTTTAGCGGTTGGTTGCGCGGGCGGGGCTGCCACATCAATCCGGCGCAGTTTGCCCAGCTCCTCCTCGATAGCCTGCGCATCCAGGGTATCGAAATCGGAACGGCTGAACGTGGTCATCCCACCCGACAACTCATACCAGGCAAATCCCTGAGTCCAGGCTGCATGTTCATAGCTGCCCTGGGTTTTGCGCGGCATGCAATAGAGCCTGCCCGGCTGGTACAGCAGATTGTAACTGATCTCCCGGGCGTGCAACGCTTCAATGTATTTCCAGGCCTGATCCGAGGCATCAAAAACCTCACAATCTAAAGGGTAGTCTTCACTGCCCCCATTGTGCCGCCAGCAATCCCGGGTCAGCGGCAGGCTCCGGGAAGCCATAAAGATCTGAAAATGCAGGTGGTTCACCGAGGCGTAGGCCCCGTAACTGTTATAGGCGATATGCAGTCGTGGCAGGTTTCTTCCCAACTTCTCGCCGACCCGCCAGGCATAATCATGAAACTCCCGGGTCAGAAACTGGGGATGGCCTTCGCTGCGGTTCGGGACCAGAAGACCATGCATGGGCACAAACGGGAACTTGTTATACAGCAGTTCCGCCGTCATTCCTTCGAGTTCGCCGTTCCAGAAGGCCTCTTTGCGCAGGAAGGGTTTATTGAAATGAAACCCCTGGGGGTCGAAGGGACGGCGGATACCGGAAACCTGGACCCGGCTCATTCGCGAAGGGCGGAAGGCCCGTAACGGATTGAACTGAAGCTCCCAGGCCCCCTCTGTGCGGAAGCGAGCCGGTTCGATACCCTCGAAACCCAGGGCCATCAGCTTTAAAAACACCAGCTGATCGTCTTCCGCACCCACCAGTTCCCGGCCTTCGGAGAGGTTTTGCCGGCAATGCTCAGCAAGCTTTTCGAATCGGGCGCGCAAAGCATCCAGCAAGCGCCCATGCAGTTCCGCATCGATGGCCGCATTGGCGTGTACCAGGATGTAGCTGCCCAGCCCGGGCTGCTGCAGCAGGGATACCAAACCCGCCTCGAAGGCTTGGGCCATGGCCTGCTCTGACTTAAAAACCGATGTACTCATCGTGGCTGATCAAGGGAAAATCCCGGTCGTTCGCACTTCTGCTCATCGGCAGTCATCGGACGTATCGGATCAATGACCGGTCATGCCCCCCATGGTCATACGGATTTTTTTCACCGGAGCCGAAATTTCACGCTCGGAGCCATCGGAAAACTTCAAGGTCAGCAGGACCTGATCATCCGGCACAAGTTTCTGCTTAAGCCCGATCAGCATGATATGCAACCCCCCCGGCTTGAGACTCACCGATTCACCGGCGGGCAGCTCAATGTGATCCACCTGACGCATTCGCATCATGCCGTCCTCAAGGGTGTGGGTATGCAATTCAACCACTTCAGCCACGTCACTGCTGGCCCCGACCAGCTGATAGGTCTGATCACTGGTATTGTGCAAGGCCATGAAAGAGGCTGAATTGGGTTGTCCCGGGGGTACCGCACGCACATAGGGATCCTCGACCTGCACCTCGTCACCAGCCGAGGCAGCCAGGATCACCGGACTCATCATCAACATTCCCAAGCCGAGCAGCATCCAGGTACGCAGTACACTCATTGTGGTCTCCTCAAAAAGCCAAGGTTAAAAAAAAAGCGCCTACCGTCAAAGGTAAGGCGCTTTTTCCCACCACTCAAGTCTGAGTGGCCCCATCAAACTGAATTAGAGGGTCAGGATCCACTCAACAACGGTTTTGATGTCTTCATCGCTGACATGAGCATTCGGGGGCATGGGAACCGGGCCCCAAACGCCGGAACCGCCGGCCTTGACCTTGGCTACCAGCATATCGACTGCGCCTTCCTGACCTTTGTATTTGGCAGCGACTTCTTTGTAAGCCGGACCAACGACCTTGTTGTCGACTTGGTGACATGCGGAGCAGCCACGCTGGGTGGCCAGAGGCAGCATCTCGGTAGCGGAGGCGGTGCTCACGCCACTCAGGATCATCACAGCAGCACCAGCAGACAGCAACATGGTTTTCATCATCTTCATCAGGTTTGTTCCTCTTTAGATTTAGTCAGGTTGACAGCTTTTATCAGCGGGATGAGTTCAGAGTCCCTTCCCAAAATTTGGCGGATTATAAACTATCGGTATCGAAAATGCCTATCAAAGACATTTATCAATCAGTCAGTTTCCCTGTATATGACCGCGTGATCGGGCAAATGATCGGTCACCAGACGTCGAAATGCCTGACCCTGGGGTTTGACCACGGAATGAAACAAGTGACTCCCGCAACCGCAGTCCGAGGCACCAAAACCCGCCACGGGCTGGTTCAAACCCAGATTCTGAGACAGCAGCCCGGCCCAGGCGTGCTCCCGGTGATGCGCATCGTGGGTGTACCAGATCTCTGCCAGGCGGCAACCGGCCCTCAGGTAGTCGATGTGCCAGCGGGGACGGACCGAGATCCGCCGATGGTGGCCGCAGCGTGCCGCCACGCCTCCGGGCCCAAAGGCGCTGCCCACATAGAGATACCACCCCCTTGGCAGGGTGTGAGTACCCAGGCGGCCGATGCGCAGGGTCTGTTTGCGCGGGCAATGCAGCACCAGGACATAGGTCCCAGTGGCCTTGGGTTGCATGCGCGCGTGTTTCAGTGAGCGGATCCCTTGTCCGCCATATGGGACAGGTAGAGCGCTAGCCCCAGCAGTGCGATTCCCCCCGCAAAGTGCAACAGATCCAGGGGCGATTTGAATTCCATACCCAGGGCGAATTCGAAGTAGCGCACCACCAGGATCATCATCACCACCTTCGCCAGGCGGCTTTTCAGATCGTCCAGGCTGGTGATCATGAGCACATTGGAGGCACTTTCGGAGCCTTCAGCCAAGTCGATCTTGCTGATGAACAACTCATACAGGCCCAGTGAGAAGATCAGCAGTACGGTGGCAAGCAGGTAGCCGTCGACAATCTCCACCACATGGGTCACGGTGGCTGAACGCAAGGCGACCCGTTCTTCACCGGACAGCCCGGACGAGGCGTATTCACCCAGATGACTGATCATGATCACCGCGTCCACGGAGGCCATGTAAAACATCGCCACGGCGCCGGCCAGGCTGGCGATCACTGCCGCCAGGACGATCAGGCGACTGTTCCAGAGCAGGGTTTCAAAGGACTTTTCTAGCATGAGGCAATTCTCGCATCCGGTAGGGCCGCGCCATTCTACTATCAAGCCGGGTCTCTGTTGAACGATTCACAGGAAACCGGTCACGCATATGGCACCCGTGAGCCGATACCATTATCATCGGCTCCTTTTTCCATCCGGGGTCGGCATATGACGGGTTTCCAGCCAGGACAGCGTTGGATCAGTGAGAGTGAGTCGGAACTGGGCCTGGGCATCGTCACCGGATGCGCGCAGCGCCGGGTCACCATCGACTTCCCGGCGGTTGGGGAAACCCGCGTATACGCAGACCGTGGTGCGCCCCTGACCCGGCTCAACTTCGTTCCGGGGGACCGGATCGAAAGTCTGGACGGCTGGTCCATGCAGGTACAGGAGACCCGGGAGGAAGCCGGCCTGCTGACCTACATCGGGGAAAGGGAGGACGGCACCCGGGTGAGCCTGGAGGAGTCCCGGCTCAGCCATATGCTGCGTATCGACCAACCCAAGCAACGCCTGCTCAGCGGTCAGATCGACCCGCCGCACTGGTTCAATCTGCGCTACCACACCTTGTCACAACTGGGAAAATACCAGCAGTCCCCTTGTCTTGGACTGGCCGGCGCGCGCATCGACCTGATCCCCCATCAGCTGTTCATCGCCCATGAGGTGGCGGGACGCCCCGCCCCGCGGGTGCTGTTGGCGGATGAAGTGGGTCTGGGCAAGACCATCGAGGCCTGCCTGATTCTGCATCAGCAACTGCTCACCGGGCGGGCCAGCCGGGTATTGATCCTGGTACCCGACCCATTGGTGCATCAATGGCTGGTGGAACTGCTGCGGCGGTTCAATCTAAGGTTCCGTATCTTCGACGAGGAGGCCTGCCAGGCCATCCAGGACTCGGGTGAATCCGACAACCCTTTCCATGCGGAGCAACGGATCCTGTGCAGCCTGGGCCTGTTTCAGGAGAATCCGCAACGCCTGAGCCAGGCCCTGGAGGGTGAGTGGGATCTGCTGATCGTTGACGAGGCCCATCACCTGACCTGGTCAGAGGAGGACCCCAGCGCGGAGTACCTTTTGGTGGAGGCCCTTGCGCTGAAAACCCCCGGAATCCTGCTCCTCACCGCCACCCCTGAGCAATTGGGCCAGGCGGGTCATTTCGCGCGCCTGAGGCTGCTCGACCCTGACCGCTACTACGATCTGCACCAGTTCCTCGAGGAGGAGCGGCTGTATGAGCCGGTGGCGGAAGCGGTGGATTACCTGCTGCGGCAGCGGACGCTGCCAGAGACCGCCACCCGCACCCTGCTGAGCCGGCTGGATGAGGACGCCAGCCTGCCGTTGCTGCGCAGCCTGACCAATGAGCAGGCCAGCGAGGAGGAGCGCCAGTCCGCCCGGGAGTCCCTGATCGATATGCTGCTCGACCGGCATGGCACGGGCCGGGTGCTGTTTCGCAATACCCGGCACCGGATCAGCGGTTTCCCGCAAAGAGCCCTGCAGGCGGTATCGCTACCCATGCCCGAGGCGTATCTGGATTGCCTCAAAATCGCGGATCCTGACACCCCCCTGACCCTGCGGTTGACCCCTGAACGGCTCTACGCCAGCCATGGATTCAGCGACTGGTGGCAGCAGGACCCGCGGGTTTCCTGGCTGATCGGGGTATTGAAAGACAATCCGCAAGATAAATTCCTGTTGATCTGCGCCCAGGCTGAAACGGCAATGGAGCTGCAGGAGGCACTGCGCCTGCGCTCGGGGGTACCCAGTGGACTGTTTCATCAGGGCATGAGCATCATTGAGCGGGATCGGGCAGCGGCCTGGTTTGCAGACCCGCAAGGAGCCCGTCTGCTGATCTGCTCGGAGATCGGCAGCGAGGGACGCAATTTCCAGTTTGCCCACCATCTGGTGCTGTTCGATCTGCCGCTGGACCCGGATCTTCTTGAACAACGCATCGGCCGGCTCGACCGGATTGGCCAGAAACAGACCATACAGATCCATGTGCCCTACCTGGAACCGGGCCCTCAGGCGGTGATGTTTCACTGGTATCGGGATGGGCTGGAAGGGTTCCGTCAGCCTGTCAGCGGAGCGCAGAGCATCTTCGAGGCCATGTCCGAAACCCTGTTCCAGAGCTTGGAATCCACACAAACACTGGATCCCGAACCATTGATCCGCGAAACCCGGGAGATCCGTCAGGCGATCCAGGAGCGGCTGCATCAGGGTCGGGATCACCTCCTGGAACTGAGCAGCTGCCGGGAGCCCCGGGCCGGCGAACTGGTCGCCCAGGTACGTCAGCAGGATGCCTCCGCTGAACTGGATGAATACCTGCAGCGGCTGTTCGACAGCTACAACATCGACACCGAACCCCTGGGCGAGGCCGGCCTGGTGCTCAAACCGGGTGAACAGGTGATCGCCGGGAACCTGCCCGGACTGCCGGAAGAGGGCCTGACCGTAACCCTCGACCGGGGTGATGCACTCAGCCATGAGGAGCGCCAGTTCCTGACCTGGGAGCACCCTCTGATCGGCAATGCCATGGATCAGATCCTCAGTCAGCAGACCGGTAATGCAGCCTCGATCATCGTCCAGTCCGACGAGCTGGGCAAAGGGCAACTGCTTTTGGAAGCCCTGTTCGTGGTGGAGTGCCCGGCACCCCGACCGCTCCAGGTGAGCCGCTTCCTGCCACCGACCCTGGAACGGGTGTTACTCGACACCAGGGGAACCCGCTGGGACCAGCGCATCGACAGCGATACCCTGATCAATCAGGCCCAGGGCATGGAAGCGGTGCAACTTCAGGCGGTGCTCAAACACTACCGTCCCATCATCGAACAACTCCTGGACCAGGCGGAAACCCAGGCCCGGGGAGTGATCAGTGAGCTCACTGGGCAGGCGGTGGGCCGCATGACACAGCACTACTCTAATGAAATACAGCGGCTGCAGGCGTTGAAGAAACACAACCCGTCGGTGCGCCAGGAAGAGATCGTGATGTTGCAGGATCAGGGGATTGCGTTGCATCAGCACCTGAAGCAGACCCGCCTCAGGCTCGATGCGATCCGCCTGGTGGTTACAGTCTGATAACCACCCTCAGAGACGAGGCGACTGAACGGCACCTTATTCAAGTGCCTGTTAACCTGGCACCTGAATACGCCAGGTTCAGCCATGCTGCATGGATTTCCGCACTCAGGGCGAAGGAAGACGTCTGGAGGGTTTTGTATGATCCCGCAATGCTTCGCATTCTGCCGGATCCCGGGTTCCACTGCGTTTCACCCGGGCTACACGGATGATGCTCGCGCCTCTTGAGATTCCCGCTTGTGCCGATCCGTAGCCCGGGTGCAGCGAAGCGGAACCCGGGAACAACCCTCCGGAATTCCGGGGCGGGCTGTTTGATCGTCGCGAGCTCCAATTGAGCATTTTGAGGCGGTTTTCAACGCAGGATCGTACCGTCTGAGTAAAATCTCAACAGCCTGTCAGGTGCGAGTTTATTACTAGCGATCGAGCAGTTGAGTGATGGGAAAGGGACGACAGATCGCGTAGCCCTGGGCGTAATCGACCCCAAGTTCCATCAAGCGATCACGGATCTGCGCACTCTCCACGAACTCGGCAATGGTTTCGAGGCCCATGACATGGCCGATGTGGTTGATCGCATCGACCATGGATTCATCGATATCGTTCTCCAGCATGTCCTTGACGAAGGCCCCGTCGATCTTCAGGTATTCCACCGGCAAGTGCTTCAGGTAGGCGAACGAGGAGAGCCCGCTGCCAAAGTCATCCAGGGCGAACTCACAGCCGATGCGCTGCAGTGAACGCATAAAATGCTCCGCCGTGGTCAGATTGGAGATCGCCGCTGTTTCAGTCAGCTCGAAACACAGCATTCCACAGGGGATATCCTGGCTCTGAATGATCTCGAGCAGCCATTGGAGAAACCCATCATCACACAGCGAGAGACCGGAGAGATTGACAAAAAAGCGCCGCCCCGTGGCAAGGCAACGCTGTCGGTTGTCGCGAATATAATCCACCACCCGGGCCACAACCCAGCGATCCACTGCCGGCATCAGTCCAAAGCGCTCCGCGGCAGGAATAAACACCCCCGGGGCGATAATGTCCCCATCCGGATCCAGCAGACGAATCAATACCTCGACATGCTCCACCTCGCTGTTACCGGGTTGCAGCGAGGTGATCGGCTGTACATACAGGGCGAGTAGATCCGCCTCGAGCGCCTGGCGAATCCGGGTCACCCATTGGGCCTCCCCGTGCCGCTTGGCCGCAGAGCTCTCCTGCGGGTGGTAGACATGGATCTTGTTGCGCCCCTCCTCCTTGGCGGTGATACAGGCCATGTCGGCGTAACTCATAACCTGCTGAACGCTTACGTTCTGCTCATTGATCGGCACCATGCCGATACTGACACTCTGGGGAAAGGCCTTTTCACCCCAGCTGAAACAGAAGTCCTGCACGTTCGAACGAATCGATTCAGCAATCCGTTCGGCGGATTCCCGGGTACATTGGCTCAGCAGAATTCCGAACTCATCGCCACCCAGACGAGCCAGCATGTCAGAACTGCGAATCGAGCGTTTCATCAACCCGGCCAGTTGCCGCAGCAACTCGTCACCGGCGGCGTGACCGCAATTGTCGTTGACCACGATGAAGCGATCCACGTCGAGATACAGCAGGCAGTGACAATCACCATGGCTGCCGGCCTGATCCAGCAATTGCGACAGATGACGATCGAACTCCGCCCGGTTGTACAGGCGGGTGACCGGATCATGGCTCGACTGCCAACTCAATTGAGCCGCCATTTTGCGGGACTGGCTGGTGTCCTTGAACACCAGCACCATGCCTTCCAGATTGCCTGCCTGATCCCGCAGACGAGAGAGCGTCTGCTGAATCGGGATACTGAGTCCTTCCCGATGTTGCAGCACCAGCTGCCGCCCCATATCGGAGAGCACCTGCTCCATTTCGAACGGGTGATCCAGTGAGTCTGTCTCGTCGAACACCTGGTAGATCGCGGTCAGCGGCCGCCCGACGGCCCAACGGCTCTGGTAGCCTGTCAGGTTCTCCGCTGCCAGATTGACAAATTCCACCATGCCATGAGGATCGAGCAGGATCACCGCGTCCTCAATCGACGCCAGCATGGCACGGGTTCGCTGCTCGGTCAGGGTAAAACCCGAACGCGGCGTATCCTCCGGCTGCACCTCATCCAGATCCGTAAACTGCACCAGGCAATAGCCAGGGTGCAGCATCAGGGGACGGACACTGATACGTATGCGGGTTTGAGGGTCCAGGCGAATCACCTGACGGGACTGAGCGCTCCTGCCTCGGGGGGAATCCTGTTCCGGGGCAATGGACAGCGAAACCGCCTCTCGCACCTGGTCGGCGAAACGCTCGTTGGCCAATGCGGGAAACAGGGTTTCAATCAGAGTCGGAGTATCGGCGTCCCATCGACCAGCACGCTCGGTAAAGCGCTGATTCCAGGCCCACACCCGTCGCTGATCGTCCACAAGACATAAACCCACGTCACAGGCTTCGAGAACCTCCCGCAGCTGTTCAATGATGTCATCCGTCAGCGGCAACCCTGTCCGAGCCGTCGCCGTTTGATTCCCGTGCACGATCGATACCTCAAAACATCCGCAAAATATGCGGAAAACGGTGCACGTCCAACCCGAAGATCACCTTTCAAGTCAGCGACAATCCTGTGACACTAAAGTGAAGCGATGAGAGAAGTACGAGCCAGACACATGCCATATATTAAAGTGTAGGCTACGCAGGAAAAGGGCCGGAATCGGCCATTGTCGAACTGACGAGACACCACACCAGGTCTTCGAGCTTCTCTTCCCTGACAGACCACTTTGAGAGTGGTATCCCCCATGGATAGGACTCCATCGGTCCGGTACGGTCTCCGCCATTTCCGCCGATGCTTCTAGTGCATCGGCCAAACCCGGACGGAACTTTAACCCGACGATTCACTCGGTCACTTTTACTCTTGCCCCAACAAATCGCTTTCCATGAGATGGGTGACGCTAACAGTGTCATGCAAATGCGCAAAAAATATAACGTACGGATTTAATGGTTGGGACAAACCTGAAATGGAGCCTTCAAGCCGGCCTTTGCATCAGTTGAACAGATCAATTTCATCGACTGAGAGCGCTCGATAAGACCCAGGGGTCAGAGCGGCATCAAGTCGCAATTCACCGATCGATTCCCTGTGCAGCGAGACGACCCGGTTGTCGACCGCTGCAAACAATCGCTTTACCTGATGGTATCGACCTTCGGTGATGGTCAGGCGCACCTGGGTATCATTGAGCCGATCGGCCTGGGCGGGTGCTGTCGGATGCCGCTCGCCACGCAGCAGGATGCCGTTGCGGATCCGCTCCAGAGCCGTCTCCGGGATTGCAGATGCCAGGGTTGCCAGGTAGGTCTTGGCACACTGTTTCGAGGGAGAGGTAATCCGATGGGACCATTGTCCGTCATCCGTGATCAACACCAGTCCTGTGGCATCGATATCGAGCCGGCCGGCAAAGTGCAATCCCTGCGGATTGGGCAGATCAAGCAGATCGATCGCAGTACGGTGGGTGGGATCCTCGGTGGCGCACACCACCCCCAGGGGTTTGTGCAGCATCAGATAGCGGGAACCGGGCGCCGCCACCGGCTGACCATCGAGAAACACCTTCGCGTCCTGGGCAATTTGGAAGGCGCCCTGCTTGATGGTTTTGCCATCCACGCTCACCCGACCGGAGCGAAGCGCCTTGTGGGCCTGGGAACGGGTCAGGGCGGTGGCGTTGCTGAGGTAGCGGTCCAGGCGGAGCATTTTTGTTTTAATTTTGAGTTTTTAGTTTTGAATTATGAGTTTTAGAGTTCGCTTTGCTCACAGCCTATTTTCTTCCCCCTCTCCCTGGCCCTCTCCCGCGAGGGGAGAGGGGGCGTTCTTTTCTGGTGCAGTGAATGCTTGATGATTTGTGGCAGGAACAAGCGGTTTTCACCCACTGAATTTGTTCCGTGCATTCCCTCTCCCCTTGCGGGAGAGGGCCAGGGAGAGGGGGACTGAATCCAGGCAGTGCGGCCAATCCGCACTCATCAATTCATAATTCAAAATCCACAATTCACAATTCCTTGTAAATCTCCGCCCCTTGACGTTTGAACTCCACCGCCTTCTCCTCCATCCCCTGCTTCAATGCCTCATCCTCCGCGACACCTTGGGCACGGGCATAGTCGCGCACGTCCTGGGTGATCTTCATGGAACAGAAGTGGGGACCGCACATGGAGCAGAAGTGGGCCACCTTGTGGGCCTGATGCGGCAGGGTCTCGTCATGGAATTCCATGGCCCGCTCGGGATCGAGGCCGAGGGCGAACTGGTCGTCCCAGCGGAACTCGAAGCGCGCCTTTGACATGGCGTTGTCCTGCAATTGCGCACCCGGAAAGCCCTTGGCCAGGTCGGCCGCGTGGGCGGCGATCTTGTAGGTGATGATGCCTTCGCGCACATCGGCCTTGTTGGGCAGACCGAGATGCTCCTTGGGAGTGACGTAGCAGAGCATGGCGGTGCCGTACCAGCCGATCTGCGCTGCGCCGATGCCGGAGCTGAAGTGGTCATAGCCGGGGGAGATGTCGGTCACCAGCGGGCCAAGGGTATAGAAAGGCGCCTCGAAACAGTCCTCCAGCTCCTTGTCCATGTTCTCCTTGATCATCTGCATCGGCACATGTCCGGGGCCTTCAATCATCACCTGCACATCGTGCTCCCAGGCAATCCGGGTCAGCTCGCCGAGGGTCTCCAGTTCGCCGAACTGGGCGGCGTCGTTGGCGTCGGCCAGGCAGCCGGGACGCAGGCCGTCGCCCAGGGAGAAGGCCACGTCGTAGGCCTTCATGATCTCGCAGATCTCCTCGAAGTGGGTGTAGAGGAAGTTCTCCTGGTGATGGGCCAGGCACCATTTGGCGAGGATCGAGCCGCCCCGGGAGACGATGCCAGTGACCCGCTCAGCGGTCAGCGGCACGTAGCGCAGCAGCACCCCGGCGTGGATGGTGAAGTAGTCGACCCCCTGCTCGGCCTGTTCGATCAGGGTGTCGCGCATGATCTCCCAGGTCAGCTCTTCCGCCTTGCCGTTGACCTTCTCCAGGGCCTGGTAGATGGGCACGGTGCCGATTGGCATGGGCGCGTTGCGCAGGATCCACTCGCGGGTCTCGTGGATGTTGTCGCCGGTGGAGAGGTCCATCAGGGTGTCGCCGCCCCAGCGGGCCGACCAGGCCATCTTCTCCACCTCTTCCTGAATCGAGGAAGTGATGGCGCTGTTGCCGATGTTGGTGTTGATCTTCACCCGGAAGTTACGCCCGATGATCATCGGCTCCAGCTCCGGGTGGTTGATGTTGGCCGGGATGATGGCGCGCCCGGCGGCCAGCTCCTGGCGCACGAACTCGGGGGTGATCTCATCGGGGATGTTGGCGCCGAAGGCCTGCCCGGCGTGCTGGCGCAGCAGCCTGGCGTAGCGGGGATCGGCGCGCAGCTCCTGCAGGCGGCAGTTCTCGCGGATGGCGACGAACTCCATCTCCGGGGTGATGACGCCCTGGCGGGCGTAGTGCATCTGGGTCACGTTGCGGCCCGACCTGGCCCGGCGCGGGGCGCGGATGTGCTCGAAGCGCAGGTGCGCCAGCTTCGGGTCGTCCTGGCGTGCGCGGCCGTAATCGGAGGTCGGACCGTCCAGCGGCTCGGTGTCGGCCCGCTCCTCGATCCAGCGGGTGCGCAGCTCGGGCATGCCCTGCAGCAGATCGATCTTCTGCTCGGGATCGGTGAAGGGTCCGGAGGTGTCGTAGACCGGGATCGGCGGATTCTCTTCGGCGCCGAAGCTGGCGGCAGTGGCCTCCTGACTGATCTCGCGCATCGGCACCCGGATGTCGGGACGGGAGCCCTCCACATAGATCTTGCGGGACTTGAAGAAGGGACGCGTCACCTCTTCGGAGAGGCTGGCGGTCTTCTGGATGAAATCTTCTGGAATGGCGCTCATGACATTAACCTCGTTGAGGCGAAGAGCGCCAGGGACCCATCGGGTGTCAGCTTCCCTCCGCCGGCATGATCCGGATCAGGTGTTTAAGGGTCTCTCTCAGTCCGTGCAGACCCTGCACAGACACCCCCAGCCAGTGATATCGCCGAAGTATAACCAATTTGATGGCCCATGTCCGATCATTTCACTCTGATTTTTCTCCTCTGAACAGGCAACAAACAACTACAAATCAGAGGGTTAAACAGCAGCAAGTTGAACAGGACGTAGCGATCCAGCGGGTGAACACCCGTCAGAATCCGGCACCCGACGCCGTTGCGAAAATCTTGCCCGACGCATGCAAAATCCGTAGTCTAGGCCTTCTGCCTTTCAAAACCCTTATAAGATCCAGGAAATTTCGCATGATGGCCAGCCGTTCAGAAATCGCCCGATTCAACATGGTGGAACAACAGATTCGCCCCTGGGAAGTGATCAATCCCCGGGTACTCACTCTGATGGAAACCCTCCCCAGGGAGGCGTTTGTACCGGAGGAATATGCGGATCTTGCCTATGCAGACATCGAGATTCCGATCGGCCAGGGTCAGCGCATGATGTTTCCCCGGGTCGAGGCCCGGCTTTTGCAGGCACTCGATCCCCAGCCCGGGGAACGGGCCCTTGAAGTGGGTACCGGCAGCGGCTACCTGACCGCCTGTCTTGCACATCTGGCCCAGGAGGTTGTCTCCGTCGATCTGCACCCGGAATTCATCGAAAGCGCCACTGCCAAGCTGGCTCAACAGAACATAAAAAACGTTGCGCTGCTTAGCGCAGACGCACTTGCCGCCCCCGCGGACGATGCGTCTTATGACGTTATCGCAGTTACCGGGTCCCTGCCGACCCGTGCACAGGCGGATATTTTCTGCCGGCAACTCGCCCCAGGCGGCCGGCTTTTCGTGGTGATCGGCAGTGCTCCCGTGATGGAGTGCCTGCTGATTACCCGGGATCATGCCAACAACCTGAAAGAGGAGCCTCTTTTCGAAACCGAGCTGTCCCCCCTGGAGCATGCCATCACTCCAGTGGCGTTTGAATTCTAACCCCCGGTTGTTGCATTGAAGAGGAGTCGGCAGCGCAGGGGATAACACAACATAAAGATATCGAGAGGGAGATCATGAGCGTGAATAAAACCACACTACCGCTGACGCATGCCGCAACCAGTCAGTTCCTGATCATCAATACGCAGGAAAAACTCACCAAGGCCATGCCCCCCGAGGACATGGACACAATGGTTCCCAACATCATTCAACTCAGTAAGGCGGCGGGCCTGCTGGGCGTCCCCATCATTCTTTCCGAACACTATGGCAAGGGCCTCGGCAACACCTTGTCGGAGATTGCCGAACATCTGCCCCCCCACACCCTGGCCAAGGACAAACTCACCTTCTCCTGTTGCACCGCCCCGGGATTCGAGGAGGAACTCGCGGAACACCAGGAGCGGCGGCAGATCGTGATCGCCGGTCTGGAAGCCCACATCTGTATCCTGCAGACCGCTGCCGGACTGCAGCAATGGGGCTACCAGGTTTTTGTAGTGGAAGATGCGATTGCCTCGCGCAAACCGGCTCACCGGGAGAATGCGATCAAACGCATGCGTCAGGGCGGGATTCAGATCACCAACATGGAGTCGATCATCTTCGAGTGGATGGGTGATGCCAACCACCCCAACTTCAAAGAGATCTCGCAACTGGTTCGCTGAGCTTCCTATTGCATGCCGATGAGGATTGGCAGCCACAAAAAAAGCCCGGCGATGCCGGGCTTTTTTATGCCTGTGGGAAAGGCGGGTTCGTATCAGGCCTTCTGCCTGCGACGCGACCAGCCGACAAAACCGGCCAGCGCGGAACCGAACAGCCAGATTGCGGGCGGTACGGGAACCGCCGAGATACTGGTCAGAGTGTAACTCTCATTCACGGAGACACCGGTGAAGTCATCACCCAGAATCACATCGAGGTAGAGATAACCCGAAAGGGGCAGCAAGGTGGTGGGCAGTGCGTCCCCAGATAACCAGTTCAAATCGGAACTGCCCAATTCCAGATAAGAGTTGCTGTTGAAATCACTGGAAGAACCTACGTAGAGATCGTCATAGGTCCCAGAGAACGATTGGTAGTTGTCCAGAACTTCGACATAGGTATTGGTGAAATTGAAGCTCTGACCACCGTAAGCGCCACCGGTGATCGTACCGTTCAGGTATCCGGCGCCAACGTAGACACCCACTGCCGTATCCGGATCACTGTCCGGTGTCGTCGTTTCATAGCCGAACGAACCCGCGATAGTTGCCCCCCCCCCATCAGCCAAGGCAGTGTAATTGAACGCGACCATCGCCGCGGACGACGTGGCGGAAGCCAGCATGCCGGCTAAAAATAGCAGACTACGAATTTTCATCGATCTATCCCCATTCCATTTTGTATGAGCAGATGTTTCGTCCGTAAAAGACTTGTCGTAACCGACTTCCCCACATCCAGTTAAACGAGCGGCAACCCATAATCGTTTTTGGTTCAGGCATTTCTCATCATCAGAAGTGATGAGAATCACGCTCATTTTATAGGGATCATAATTATCCCTTTGTCATTGATCAAGGGGAGAACAGGCGCATCACAAAGGTTTCATCAGAATTTAATGACTGAACTGACCTGAAAAACAGCCATAATCATAGGAGTGCCGATCCTGGCATCCAAAAAAGTGTCGACAGATTTTAAAATAAAGTCTATATATAAGGGATCGACACCCCGCAATAACCATAATATGTCGACACATTAACACCAAAACCAGAGGAACCCATCCCATGAGTCACTATGCCGATATCTATCGACGCTCGCTCGAAGACCCCGATTCTTTCTGGGGAGAGGCCGCCCAGGCCCTCCATTGGCACAAACCCTGGGACAAGGTCCTCGACACCGAGGCCAAACCAACCCCCCGCTGGTTTCCCGGCGGTGAGTTCAACACCTGTTACAACGCCCTCGACCGTCATGTGGAGGCGGGGCACGGTGATCGCCTGGCCCTGATCTACGACAGCCCGGTGACCGGACAGAAGCAGCAGTACACCTACCAGGAGATGCGCGATACCGTGGCCAAACTGGCCGGCGCCATCGCCGCCAACGGGGTTGGAAAGGGTGACCGGGTCATCGTCTACATGCCGATGATCCCTGAAGCCGCGATGGCCATGCTCGCCTGCGCCCGCATCGGTGCCATCCATTCCGTGGTATTTGGCGGCTTCGCCGCCAAGGAACTGGCCACACGCATCGACGACTGCCAGCCGAAGATGGTGCTGTCCGCCTCCTGCGGCATCGAACCCAGCCGTCAGGTGGCCTACAAGCCCCTGCTCGACGAGGCGATTGAACTGGCCCGTCACAAGCCCGAAACCTGCATCATCAAACAACGCCCGCAACTCACCGCGGAGCTCCAGCAGGGCCGCGACCTGGACTGGGACGCGGTACTGGAGGTTGCAATCCCCAGTGAATGTGTCCCGGTGGCATCCACGGATCCGCTCTACATCCTCTACACCTCGGGCACCACCGGTCAGCCCAAAGGCGTGGTGCGGGACAACGGCGGTCACGCCACCGCGATCCTCTGGTCGATGAAGCACATCTACAACGTGTCACCGGGGGATGTCTATTGGGCCGCCTCCGACGTGGGCTGGGTCGTGGGACACAGCTACATCATCTACGGACCCCTGCTGGCCGGCTGCACCACGGTGATCTATGAAGGCAAGCCGGTGGGCACCCCCGACCCGGGCGCCTTCTGGCGGGTGATCAACGAATATGGCGTGAAGGTGCTGTTCACCGCTCCCACCGCATTTCGCGCGATCAAGAAGGAAGACCCCCAGGGCGCCTACATGTCACGCTACGACTTGAGTTGTATGACAACCCTGTTCCTCGCCGGTGAGCGCTGCGACCCCGACACCCTGCACTGGGCTCAGACCATGCTGCAGAAACCGGTCATCGACCACTGGTGGCAGACCGAGACCGGATGGGCGATCGCCGCCAATCCCATGGGTATAGAGCCGATGCCGGTGAAGGCCGGTTCGCCCACCGTATCCATGGTCGGTTACGACGTGCGCATCCTCGATGACCAGGGCCACGAGAAGGCACCCGGCGAGATGGGTGACATCGTCATCAAGCTGCCCCTGCCACCCTCCTGTCTGCCCACCCTGTGGAACAACGAACAGCGCTTCGTCGACGGCTACCTGCGCGCCCATCCCGGCTACTACCTGACCGGTGACGCCGGCTACAAGGATGAGGACGGCTACCTGTGGATCATGAGCCGCACCGACGACGTCATCAACGTGGCCGGGCACCGGCTCTCCACCGGGCAGATGGAGGAAGTGCTGGCCGGTCATCCCGATGTGGCGGAGTGCGCGGTAATCGGTGTCCACGACGATCTCAAGGGTCAGTTGCCCCTGGGCCTGGTGGTACTGAAGTCGGGTGTCGACCGTCCGGCGGACGAACTGGGCAAAGAGCTGGTCAAGCGGGTGCGGGAACAGATCGGACCGGTGGCTGCGTTCAAGCACCTTTCCATTGTCAAACGCCTGCCGAAGACCCGCTCGGGCAAGATTCTGCGAGGCACCATGGTGAAGATCGCCGACGGGGACGAGTGGAAGATGCCCGCGACCATCGACGATCCGTCGATCCTGGATGAGATCTCGACCTCTCTGAAAGAGATCGGATACGCGAATAACTGAAAGAGTTTTGAGTGGTGAGTTTTAGTTTTGAGTTGAGGGTGTTCGCTACGCTCAGGTTGTAGGGAAAGCGCGGATCAGGGATCGAGCTAACCGGACAGCTTGCAGCCACGAACAGACTGGACGTCAGGATACACACGAATAGATCGTCCCCTATCCCCTTGCGGGAGAGGGGAAACAAAAAACCGTGAGCGCAGCGAACACCACAACTCAAAACTCATCACTAAAAACTCAAAACTTTTTTATAACGTTTTATAAAAATGCAAAACAGCTCAACCATCAACAGCGCCGAGCCGATCAGCATCACCCTGACCGATCGTCTCTTCGATGCCCTGCAACGGGCCATCGTCGAGGGGGAGATTCCCCAGGGCAGCAAGATCAGCGAACCCGAACTGGCCCGCCAGCATGGGGTCAGCAGAGGCTCCCTGCGTGAGGCCATCGCCCGCCTGGAGGCGCGCAAACTGGTGGAGCGTAAACCCAATCTTGGGGCTCGGGTAGTGACCCTCTCCTACGAGCAGCTGATCGAGATCTTTCAGTTGCGCGAGGCGCTGGAGGGCATGGCGGCCCGCCTGGCGGCGCAAAACATGTCCGAGCAGGAGATCGTGGAACTTCGGGCGCTGCTCGATCAACACGGTGAACAGATCGCCGAACAGCACGGTCAGGCCTATTTTCAGAAGCAGGGTGATCTGGACTTTCACTACCGCATCGTCCAGGGCAGCAAGAACCGCCAGTTGATCAGCCTGTTGTGTGACGATCTCTATCACCTGTTACGCATGTACCGCTACCAGTTCGGTATGCGCAGCAAACGTTCCCAGCAGGCCTACGACGAGCATCACTACCTGCTCAATGCGCTGGCCGCCCATGATGCGGAGATGGCCGAACTTTTGATGCGGCAGCATATCCGCTCGTCGCGGCGGAATGTGGAAGAAGTAATCTTAGAAAAGTTATGAATGTTGAGTTTTTAGTTTTGAGTTGTGGTGTTCGCTCTGCTCACAGTTTTTTGATACCCCTCTCCCCTCGCGGGAGAGGGGACATAAAACAGCGTGTGCAAAGCACACACCGAAACTCAAAACTCATCACTAAAAACTCAAAACTGATTTAAATCTATTCGAGGACTTGAAATGACCAACCACACAACCCCCGGCGCCCGCTTCCGCGCCGCCATCGAGCAAGAGAAACCCCTGCAGTGTGTAGGTGCGATCAATGCCTATCATGCCCGCCTGGCGGAAGCTTCCGGTTACCGTTCCCTGTATATCTCGGGGGGCGGCGTGGCTGCCGGTTCCTGCGGCATTCCCGATCTCGGCATCACCACCATGGAAGATGTGCTGACGGATCTGCGCCGCATCACCGATGTCACCGAACTTCCGGTGCTGGTCGACATCGATACCGGCTGGGGTGGCGCCTTCAACATTGCGCGGGCCATCCGCAGCATGAACAAGTTCGGCGCCGCCGCGGTCCACATCGAGGACCAGGTGCAACAGAAACGTTGCGGCCATCGCCCCAACAAGGCGATCGTCTCCCAGCTTGAAATGGTCGACCGTATCAAGTCCGCAGTGGATGCCAAGCTGGATGACGACTTCGTGGTCATGGCGCGCACCGATGCATTGGCCGTGGAAGGCATGCAGTCGGCCATCGACAGGGCCTGTGCCTGCGTCGAGGCGGGTGCGGACATGATCTTTCCCGAGGCAATGACCGAACTGGATCAATATCGGGAGTTCGTTGCCGCGGTAAAGGTGCCGGTACTGGCCAACATCACCGAGTTCGGTTCCACCCCCCTGTTCACCGTGGATGAACTGGCCAGTGCCGGAGTGAGCATCGCCCTCTACCCGCTGAGCGCGTTTCGCGCCGCCAACGCCGCTGCGTTAAACGTCTACCAGACCCTGCGCACCGAAGGGACGCAAAAGAACGTCATCGACACCATGCAGAGCCGCATGGATCTGTATGACTATCTCGGTTATCACGACTTCGAACAGAAGCTGGATTCGCTGTTTGCTTCGGAGGAAAAGGACTAGAAACAAGTTTTGAGTTGTGAGTTTTTAGTTTTGAGTTTCGGTGTTCGCTTCGCTCACGTTTTTTTGATTCTCTCACTCTGGCCTTCTCCGGCGAGGGGAGAGGGGAACCAAAAAAACCGTGAGCAAAGCGAACACCACAACTAAAAACTCAAAACTAGAAACTAAAAACTATTAATCACCCATCGCGACATAGGAGGATATCCATGAGCGAGCCAAACCAAGTTCTGCCCAAGGCGAAGAAGTCGGTCGCCCTCTCCGGCACCGCCGCCGGTAACACCGCCATCTGCACCGTCGGCCGCACCGGCAATGACCTGCACTACCGCGGCTATGACATTCTCGACTTCGCCGAAACCGCTGAATTCGAGGAGATCGCCTATCTGCTGATTCACGGTGAACTGCCGACCCAGGCCACGCTCAAGGCTTACAAGAGCAAACTGAAATCCCTGCGCGGTCTGCCCCAGGCAGTGAAACAGGCGCTGGAAGCGATCCCAGCCTCCGCCCACCCGATGGACGTGATGCGTACCGCCTGTTCGGTAATGGGCAGCTGCATTCCGGAGAAGGATAGCCACCCCGCCTCCGAGGCCCGCGAGATCATCGACCGGCTGATGGCCAACTTTGGCTCTGCCCTGCTCTACTGGTACCACTACGCGTTCAATGGCAAACGCATCGACGTGGAGACCGATGATGACTCCATCGGCGGTCACTTCCTGCACCTGTTGCATGGTGAGAAACCCAAGGAGTCCTGGGTGCGCGCCATGCACACTTCCCTGGTGCTCTACGCGGAACATGAGTTCAACGCCTCCACCTTCACCGCCCGGGTGGTGGCTGGCACCAATTCCGACATGTACTCCGCCATCACCGCCGCCATCGGCGCCCTGCGCGGACCCAAGCACGGCGGCGCCAACGAAGCGGCCTTCCGCATTCAGAGCCGTTACCGCAGCGCCGACGAGGCAGAGGCCGACATCCGCGAGCGGGTGGGACGCAAAGAGATCGTCATCGGCTTTGGCCACCCGGTCTACACCGTGGGGGATCCGCGTAACGAGGTGATCAAGCGGGTTGCCAAGGGGCTTTCGGAAGAGGCCGGAAACATGACCATGTTCAGCGTTGCCGACCGCTTGGAGTCGGTCATGTGGGAGATCAAGAAGATGTTCCCCAACCTGGACTGGTTCTCCGCCGTCTCCTACAACCAGATGGGCGTGCCCACCGACATGTTCACTCCCCTGTTCGTCATCTCCCGCGTTTCCGGCTGGGGCGCGCATGTCATCGAACAGCGCGAGGACGGCAAGATCATCCGACCCTCGGCCAACTATACCGGGCCGGAGAACCGGACGTTCGTGCCGATCGACAAAAGAGAATGAAAAAAGTTTTGAGTTTTTAGTGTTGAGTTTTGAGTTGAGGAGTGCGCTTTGCGCACGCTGTTTGTTTCCCCCACTCCCCTCGCGGGAGAGGGCCAGGGAGAGGGGGATCAAAACCCATGAGCGCAGCGAACACCTCAACTCAAAACTAAAAACTCACAACTCAAAACTATCAACCGATTGCAATGACCGAGATCCCCATGAACACCGAATTCAGAAAACCCCTGCCCGGCACCAACCTGGACTACTTTGATACCCGCGAGGCGATCGAGGCGATCCAGTCCGGCGCCTATGACACCCTGCCCTACACCTCCCGGGTGCTGGCGGAACAGCTGGTTCGCCGCTGTGATGCCGAATTGCTCACCGATGCGTTGAAGCAGATCATCGGGCGCAAGCAGGATCTCGACTTCCCCTGGTATCCGGCGCGAGTGGTCTGCCACGACATCCTGGGTCAGACCGCCCTGGTGGACCTGGCCGGCCTGCGTGACGCCATTGCCGATAAGGGCGGCGACCCTGCCCAGGTTAATCCGGTAGTGCCCACCCAGCTGATCGTCGACCATTCGCTGGCAGTTGAGGCCCCCGGCTTCGACCCCGACGCCTTCGAGAAGAACCGGGCCATCGAGGACCGCCGCAACGAGGACCGTTTCCATTTCATCGACTGGACCAAGACCGCCTTCGACAACGTGGACGTGATCCCCGCCGGTAACGGCATCATGCACCAGATCAATCTGGAGAAGATGTCGCCAGTGATCCAGGCCCGCGACGGCGTGGCTTACCCGGACACCTGCGTCGGCACCGACAGCCACACTCCCCACATCGACGCCCTGGGCGTGATCGCCCTCGGCGTCGGCGGGCTGGAGGCCGAGACCGTGATGCTCGGCCGGCCCACCATGATGCGTTTGCCGGAGATTGTTGGCGTTAAACTTACCGGTAAGCGCAAACCCGGCATCACCGCCACCGACATCGTGCTGGCCCTGACCGAGTTCCTGCGCAACGAGCGGGTGGTCTCAGCCTGGCTGGAGTTCTTTGGTGAGGGTGCCGAAAGCCTCACTCTGGGCGACCGCGCCACCATCTCCAACATGACGCCCGAGTTCGGCGCCTCCGCCGGTCTCTTTTACATCGACGACCAGACCCTCGCCTATCTGAAGCTCACCGGTCGCACCCCGGAACAGGTGGCGCTGGTCGAGCAGTACGCCAGGACCGCCGGCCTCTGGGCCGATGATCTCAAGGGCGCCAAGTACGAGCGGGTTCTGGAGTTCGATCTTTCGCAAGTGGACCGCACCATGGCCGGTCCCTCCAATCCCCACCGCCGTCTGCCCACCCGGGCCCTGCACGAGCGCGGCATCGCGGTGGATCTGGACAAGGCTCTGGCCGAGGAGCGTGAAGGCAAGATGCCCGACGGCGCGGTGATCATTGCCGCCATCACCAGTTGCACCAATACCTCCAACCCGCGCAACGTGGTGGCCGCCGGTCTGCTGGCGCGTAAGGCCAATGAACTGGGGCTGGTGCGCAAGCCCTGGGTGAAGTCCTCCTTCGCCCCGGGATCCAAGGTGGCGAAACTCTACCTGGAAGCCTCCGGCCTGTTACCCGAGATGGAGAAACTCGGTTTCGGTATCGTCGCCTACGCCTGCACCACCTGCAACGGCATGAGCGGCGCCCTGGATCCGAAGATCCAGCAGGAGATCATCGACCGCGATCTCTACGCCACCGCGGTGCTCTCGGGCAACCGCAACTTCGACGGTCGCATCCATCCCTATGCCAAGCAGGCCTTCCTCGCCTCGCCACCGCTGGTGGTGGCCTACGCGATCGCCGGTACGGTGCGTTTCGATATCGAGCAGGATGTACTGGGGAATGACAAAGACGGCAACCCGATCACCCTCAAGGACATCTGGCCCAGCGATGAAGAGATCGACGCCATCGTCAATGAGTATGTGAAGCCGGAGCAGTTCCAGCAGATCTACACCCCCATGTTTGCGGTGAGGGCAGCGGAAGCGGCCAAGAGCCCGCTCTACGACTGGCGTCCCCAGAGCACCTACATCCGCCGTCCCCCTTACTGGGAAGGCGCACTGGCGGGTGAACGCAGCCTCAAGGGCATGCGTCCGCTGGCGGTGCTGGGTGACAACATCACGACCGATCATCTTTCGCCTTCAAACGCCATCCTGGCCTCCAGCGCGGCGGGTGAGTACCTGGCCAAAATGGGCCTGCCGGAGGAGGACTTCAACTCCTACGCCACCCATCGAGGTGACCATCTCACCGCCCAGCGCGCCACCTTCGCCAACCCGAAACTGCTCAACGAGATGTGCCGTGATGCGCAGGGCCAGATCATTCAGGGGTCCCTGGCAAGACTGGAGCCGGAAGGCGAGCAGATGCGCATGTGGGAGGTCATCGAGACCTATATGCAACGCAAGCAACCCTTGATCATCGTCGCCGGCGCTGACTACGGCCAGGGATCCTCCCGTGACTGGGCCGCCAAGGGCGTGCGCCTGGCCGGAGTGGAGGCGATCTTAGCCGAAGGGTTCGAGCGCATCCACCGCACCAACCTGGTGGGCATGGGCGTGCTGCCTCTGGAGTTCAAATGGGGTGAGAAACGCACCACCTACGGCATCGATGGTACAGAAACCTTCGACGTGATCGGCACACCCACTCCCCGGGCCGATCTCACGGTGGTCATGCACCGGCGCAACGGCGAGCGGGTGGAGATCCCGGTCACCTGCCGGTTGGACACCGCCGAAGAGGTGTCGGTGTACGGCGCCGGGGGTGTGTTGCAACGGTTTGCGCAGGACTTTCTTGCTGCGCAATAGTTTTTAGTTTTGAGTTCTTAGTTTTTAGTTGATGTGTTCGCTGCGCTCACGTTTTTTTATCCCCTCACCCTGGCCCTCCCCCACCGGGAGAGGATCAGGGTGAGGGAATTAATAAGCCGTGAGCGCAGAGCCGTAGGTCGGGTTAGCGAAGCGTAACCCGACACGAAATGGGCATTTTTCAGCCGCCCGTCGGGTTACGCTACGCTAACCCGACCTACGAATCGGACTTTTGCGACAACCTCCACCGGGAGAGGGCCAGGGTAATGGGATAAAAAAACGTGAGCACAGCGAACACATCAACTTAAAACTCAACACTTAAAACTCAAAACTAATCCATAAGAGGTCTGAACATGACACCCCCCCCACAAATCAAAATCCCCGCCACCTACATGCGCGGCGGCACCAGCAAGGGCGTGTTCTTCAACCTGAGTGATCTACCCGCTGCGGCACAGGTCCCCGGCGAAGCACGGGACAATCTCCTGCTGCGGGTGATCGGCAGCCCGGACCCCTACGGCAAGCACACCGACGGTATGGGCGGGGCCACCTCCAGCACCAGCAAGACGGTGATCCTGGCGAAGAGCGATCGACCCGACCACGACGTGGACTACCTGTTTGGCCAGGTCTCCATCGACAAACCCTTTGTCGACTGGAGCGGCAACTGTGGCAACCTCACCGCGGCAGTGGGCTCCTTCGCCATTGCCAGCGGCCTGGTGGATAAGGCACGCATTCCCGACAACGGGATCGCGGTGGTGCGCATCTGGCAAAAGAACATCGAGAAGACCATCGTCGCCCACGTGCCGATCACCCAGGGTCAGGTGCAGGAAACCGGCGACTTCGAACTCGACGGTGTCACCTTCCCCGCCGCCGAGGTGAAGATCGAATTCATCCGACCGGTGGACCCGAGCGAGGCCATGTTCCCCACCGGTAATCTGGTGGACGAACTCGAAGTTCCGGGCATCGGTAACTTCAAGGCCACCATGATCAACGCCGGCATCCCCACCATCTTCCTCAATGCCGACGAGATCGGCTACACCGGCACCGAATTGCAGGGCGCGATCAACGAGGATCCGGCGGCCCTTCAACGCTTCGAGACCATCCGAGCCTACGGCGCCATCAAAATGGGACTGATCGAGAAGATCGAGGATGCGGCCGCCCGTCAGCATACACCGAAGGTCGCCTTCGTTTCCCCATCGGCCGGCTACACCGCCTCAAGCGGCAAGTCGATACAGGCCGACGAGATCGACCTCAACGTGAGAGCACTGTCGATGGGCAAACTGCACCATGCGATGATGGGAACCGCGGCAGTGGCGATCGGCACCGCAGCCGCAATTCCCGGCACCCTGGTCAATCTGGCCGCCGGTGGCGGAGCGCGTGAGTCGGTCACCTTTGGCCATCCCTCGGGCACCCTCAAGGTCGGTGCGGCGGCCAGTGAAACGGACGGCAACTGGGTCGTCGAAAAGGTGGTGATGAGCCGCAGTGCGCGCATTCTTATGGAAGGCTGGGTGCGCATTCCGGGCGATGCGTTTTGATCAGATGACGAGCGTCATCCTGTAAGCTTTGTAGATTGCCGGGTGGCGGTGTCAGTCCACCCGGCTACGATTTTTCGGCCATGGGTTATAAACGTCCTATGCAGCTTATCCGAAGCGAGACTCTGCACCCTACCTGCTTACGCCCCCAGGGGATTGGCACTGGGTTTCGCGCACCATTCGTTCAGGTAGGCCCGCTCCTCTTCATCCAGAAACACATCTTCATACTCCGCCGGTTCGAGGGCAAACCCATGGGCGGCGAGTTTCTGTAGAAGCTCCGGTTGCTTCATTGACACCAGGCGGGACACGAACAGGTCGGGACGCTTCTTCTCTGCGGTGCTGGGGTCGAGTCCCGCATCCAACAGCAGGTCGATGATAACCAATCGATTTCGCAATTGTGCTTCGAGTACCTCGGGTGCCAGGGTTGAATCCCGGACTGAATCCTGTACGGCTTTCTGTTGACCGAATGCGTCGCCGAACAGCTTACCGAGATCATCCAGGCTCTCCGCATTGGCAATGAGGTCGTTATCGACCTGGATGACCGCTCCTCCCGGGTGTCCGAAGGCGTTGGTGTAGGCATGGGCCAACTCGGGAAACCGGGGATGGCGCCACTCCCACAGCAGGTAGGAGGTGCACGCTTCGAACAGCGGATGGTATTGCGGGCTCATGCATTTGTTCACATCAATACCCGAGTTCAGCAACTGCTGTACCTGCGCCACATCGAGCAGGGAGCAATAGGCAGAGAGCAATAAACGGTGATTCACCACGCCAGGCTTGCACGCATCACCCAGCAGGGCCAGCATTCCGGTGTCATGGATCGTGTGGGCAATGACTTTCTCGGACAAGGTGACCCGCACACCGGCTTCAATACAAGTGGCGATATAGAACCTGAACAGATCATCACCACCCACGGCCCGGCAGATATCCAGCGCTGTAAAACCGGCAATATCCTTGGCACTGGAGTCAGCCTTTGCGCTGAGTAACTTTGCGATGGCGTAACGATTGTTGTAACGGCAGGCCTGCAGCAAGGGTGTGCGTTCCAGCGGGGTCTCCGCGCCGAAGGTCGCTGCGATGAAAGCCTCCGCCTGTTCAAGAGCGTCATTCGCGGAAGAGTGCAGTAATGCCTGCTTGACGGTTTTCCTCAGCGTTTTATCGATATCCGGACGATATTCCAGACAACTTTTGTCGCCGCAGAGATAATCGATCACTTCCCGGTTATCACAGTCTATCGCCACATCAAATGGTGTGCGCAATCTGCTGTCGGAAACCGCGCATGTGGCTAAGGCTTGCAGCCCCTTGATCGCCTCCGCGCTGTGCTTGCTTATCAGATCATTGACTGCGTCTGCCTGATACATCCTTAAATCCCTGCTTCCTGATTCAGGACCTATCAAACCACGAGATCCGCATCAGTACAAATGCTCCTTATCACGCTGAGAGCAATTTGGATCTGCTTGAACTACAGGCAAAAAAAACCGCCCAGGATCGCAAAGACCCTGGGCGGCCGGTTGGGTGATTTAGAACTCGCCGGTGGCGCCCGCCATCATGATGTCCAGCATGTTCTGGTTGACGCGGATCGCGGTATCCACCACCTCGGTGGGGAGCAGTTCGCTGTTGATCAGCATATCCAGGTTGAGCATCATCAGCTGCAGCTTGCCTTGCTGGTCTTCCACCAGGGAGATACGGCAGGGCATGTAGCTTGAGAACACCGGGTTGCTCATGACCATGATGCGCGCATCCATCGGATTACAGAACTGGAAGATACTCAGGAAGGGAGTATCCACGCCCCGCGCCTCGAGTTCCTTGGAGACATCCTGGCGTCCCACCAGCTTTAGGTTCAACTCAACCGCTTTGGAGAGCATCGCCTCGATGGCGTCCTCTTTGCTCACGCCCTCCTTGAGGGGCATCTGCGCAACCGTCTGAGTGATGTCGGTGATCTGCAGACCGCCGTGATGCGGCTTGGGTGCGGCAGGCTTGGCAACCATCGCCACTCGGGTCGGACGCGGCGGCATGAAGCGCTTGCCAGCCACCACCTGGTCATTGTCCAGGGTCGCCAGGTAGGCGGTGATGTCCATCAACTGATTGTCCGTGTACTCGTTGAAGCTGTCGTCTTCCGGATCGTTGTCATGCACCCGCAGCTTGGTCTGAAACATCTTCATCGACTGGAACAGGTACTCCGAATGCTGACCCCGCAGCGGCGGTGCCTCCTTGTTCGGCTTGCCGGCACCGTCACGGGCATGACAGGTATCGCACTCGTCACCATAGATCTCCTCACCCTGCTCAACGGATCCGCCAAAGCGCTGCACGATGTTGAAGCGTTCGTCGAAACTGATATCGACGCTCGCGAGATAGGCCGCCACATCCTCGATGTCCTGATCGGTCATGCGGTCCAACCCGGTGGTGGACACCATCAGGGGATTGTTTCGGGTGCCGTTGACATAGTCCTTGGTGGCTTTTACCAGATACTCTTGCGGCATACCCGCGAGACGCGGCGAAAGACGCCCGGAAGCGCCTTGACCATAGATACCGTGACACAGTGAACAACTACGATTGATCCGTTCGCCATTCGCCAGGTCAGGGGCCGCCTGAACGCCGAGGGGTAACAACAGCAGCAATGGAATCAGAATTCTCTTCATCCGAAATCCTCCAGAAGGGTGTGGTAAGTCATCGAGATACAGACGGGGTTTTTATAGTAATGCGGGTCCCGCCGTTCGAACGGCTTAAGCTAACATGCTCGCCCTTTGACTATGGCACATAACTATTAAGGTTTTTGGGAATAAAATACCTACGCCATAACCACTGTTCATATCGTTTGGATACAACCCCTTTCCGCCCTTCCTGAATCAACGGTTATACTCTGCGCTTTGAACACCCCCCACCATCGAACATACAAGGATCCAATCGTGCCAAAAGCCTGTGAATTGAAGAAAGGCGCCGTCATCGAAATCAACGGCGTGCCTCACGCCGTAAAGCAGGTCGAGGCAAAAAGCCCCTCTTCCCGGGGCGCGGCGACGCTCTACAAGATCCGCTATACCAACCTGAAAACCGGTCAGAAACTGGACGAATCCTATAAAGGCGACGACTTTCTGCGGGAAGCGGATTGCCTGCGCACCCCGGTTCAGTATCTCTATAAGGACGGCGAACACTATGTGTTCATGAATATGTCAGATTACACCCAGTACAGCCTCGACGAGGGAGAACTGGCGGAAGAACTTCCCTTCCTCACCGATGGTCTCGAAGGCATCACCGGACTGATCGTCGACGGCGCACTGATGACCATCGAGTTACCCGTCACCCTGATCATGCAGATCGTGGATACTGCGCCTGGCATCAAGGGCGCCACGGCAACCGGACGCACCAAACCGGCCCGCCTCTCGACAGGACTCGAGATACAGGTTCCCGAATACCTGGAAAGCGGCGAGACCATCAAAATCAACACCACCACCTGCAGTTTCGTGTCACGGGCTTAAACGTTTAGCGGATCAACTCGCCAAGCGAAACATAATGGATGCTTGAAATTGACCCGGGGGCAGTCCGGAGCCAGGGGTCAACTGGCGTGCAGTAACAAAGCGGACGTCAAAGAAGGCAAACAGATATCCCGCAGTACCTTTGTATCTGCGGGGATCGTTGGGCTGCACACCGACCTGGGCCGGTGTCATCAGGATGTTGGATGGAATCAGGCTTGAGCGGAAACGCGACGCTTCCAGCTCAGCAGACCGAACAGCCCCAATGCGGAGGCGAACAGAGGCAACGCCGCCGGAATCGGTACCGGTGACGTGCGCACCAGGAAACTGCCCATGTTCGTGTGACTGGTTGAGCCGCTCTGGTTGCCGCTATGCAGTTGGGAAAACGCATTCGAAGGTGGGCTGTTGTAGTGAAGCGTCGCCACCCAATAGGTCGTGGCAGCACCGTTATCAGAGTTCACATCACCGAGCAGGCCTGTCAAATCCGCGCCTCTTCCGTTACCAAAGTCCCGGGTGATTCCCAGAAGTGTCATCGCGGAAAGCAGCAGATCATTATCCTGCTGCGCGTGGGTGTTTCCCTGAAGGCCGCTGACCGCATTCAAGCCAAAGTGGCCCAGCAGCGTATTGAGTTCGGCGCTGGTGGCGTAGCGCCAGTCCGAATATCCCGCAAGGGCATTGCCATCGCCCAGATACTGACTGACCTGATTGTGCGACCAGTCACTCGTACGGTTGACGTCCAACCAGGTCAGGCCGGTATCGGTATCCGTGGTGTAATCCCCCAGATCGACGATGGCCGCCTGGGCATTCCCCAGCAGGGCCAGCGAAGCGAGCGTAGTCCATACCCATTTACGACTTAAAAATCCCATCACAAAAACTCCATCGACAACATGTCATTGCAATCCAAACAGTTCCTGCAAACATCCGCTGAGCAACTCTTACTGCGGCAGCCCAGGTGGGTGCGGGAGTCGACCCCTTGCATCCAGTTGTCGCAGTAGTTTCGAGAAGCCATCCGGTTCACCGACTGAACAGACGCGACCCGGGCAGACATCCAATGATATTTATGCAGTGTTTATTTGACACCAGAAACGCCGCCCATGGCAAATAATCATTTGTTAAAGATTGTTTACC
>JBEVWC010000024.1:28366-42551 GCA_040506775.1 Candidatus Thiodiazotropha sp. | reverse complement strand
CTTGCCGAAGGAGATGCCCATGTAATACGTAATGCCGGAGGCAGGGCAAGTGATGATGCCATTCGTTCCTTGGTGATCTCCTATAAACTACTGGGGACCAAAGAATGGTTTGTGATTCATCATACTAACTGTGGCATGGAAACATTCACAACAGAGATCATGGGCGATCTTCTCTCCGGCAGTCTTAAGACAGCAAGCGTCGACGCAACAGGCTGGCATGACAGCAATGCAGGCGGCGGAACAACCGATGGCAAGTATATTAACTGGCTTACCATCAGTGATAATGCGAAAAGCGTGGTTGAAGATGTCAAACGCATCAGAAGCAATTCCATGGTACCTTCGGATATTCCAATCTATGGCTATATCTACGATTGCAAAACGGGGGAGTTAGTGGAAGTGCCTGAGGCTACGGCCGCAGGGAAAGCAAGCTAAATAGTTAATGAAATATTCAGCCGACCCACAACTCCGCGTGGTCGGCTGAAGTTCGGTGTAAAACACTGACGAATACCTGACTGGCGATTCAATCCACGCGAATAAAGAGTGCGATGGGACTTTACTCGGCATATCCCGATAACCAGCACCAATGTCGCAGAGCGATATTGAGAGTCAGCAATGACTTACCACGAAATCCATAGTCAGGCTGATCAGCTAAAACCGCCACAATTTCTCTGTCTGCATAACAGACAACGCTCAGAACCTATCGGTTATCCGCTCCTGACATGACGCAGGCAAATACCCGTTAACCCGTGTATATTGTGCACTCCATCCGATAGAGAGCACACCGTGAGCACCCAATTTTCCCGCCTGAAACTCAATCCCGCACTATTGGGGAACCTGGAGACACTCGGTTATGCCCACATGACCCCCATCCAGGCGGAGAGCCTTCCTTACTTGCTCGATGGACGCGACCTGATCGCTCGGGCAAAAACCGGCAGCGGCAAGACCGTGGCATTCGGGCTTGGCTTGCTCAACCAGTTGGACCCCCTCTCCTTTTCGGTTCAGGCACTGGTCCTCTGCCCTACGCGGGAGCTGGCCGACCAGGTGGCCAAGGAGTTGAGACGGCTGGCGCGAGCCCTTGGCAACATCAAAATTCTGACCCTGTGCGGTGGCCTGCCGATCGGACCGCAGATCGGTTCACTGGAACATGGCGCGCATATCCTGGTGGGCACTCCCGGACGAATTCTCAAGCATCTGCAAAAACAGACCCTCAGTCTGGATACCGTCCGTCTGGTGGTGCTCGATGAAGCCGACCGCATGCTGGATATGGGTTTCCATGATGACATGGCCGAGATCCTGTCAACCACCCCGAAACAACGCCAGACCCTGCTCTTCTCTGCCACCTACCCGGCCTCCATCCGCGAGCTGAGCTCTGATTTCCAAAGGGACCCCATCGAGGTCACCGTCGATACGGAACACAGCGACCTCAATATCAAACAGCGTTTTTACGAAGTCGAGAAAGGCAAGCGCAACAAAACCCTGGCTGCGTTGCTTGCGCAGTACAAACCCCAGTCATCAGTGGTCTTCTGTCACACCAAACAGCAGTGCCAGGAAGTCGCGGATGAGTTACGCAGACAAGGTATCCAGGCGCTGGCGCTGCACGGAGACCTGGAACAGAAGGACCGGGATCTGGTGCTGGTGAGATTTGCCAATGGCAGCGTACCGGTACTGGTTGCCACTGATGTGGCGGCGCGGGGCCTGGATATCAAGGAGCTGGATGCGGTCTTCAACTACGAACTGCCCCGGGATCCCGATATCTATACCCATCGTATCGGCCGCACGGGACGTGCCGGAAACAAGGGTCAGGCATTCAGCCTTTTCCTGGCCTCAGAAGCCGGACGAGTGAACGCCATCGAGACTCGCCAGCAGATAACAGTCGAGTTGGATCGGCCTCGCGGCCTGGAACTGCCCGAGGGATTTCAGCTCTCCGCACCCATGGTGACCCTGTGCATCAACGGAGGACGTAAAGAGAAGGTTAGACCCGGCGACATCCTTGGGGCACTCACCGCCGACGGCTCTGTACCCTCCGCCAAAGTGGGCAAGATCGATATTTTCGATCGCCTGGCCTATGTCGCCATCGATCGTAGCGTACGTAAGCGGGCGTTGCGGATACTCTCGGAGGGCAATATCAAGGGACGGCGATTCAAGGTTCGACTGATTCAGTACTGAGTATCACATACCAGTCTTCTTACCGAGGGATTCATTCCTTACCGAATTACACCACGCATTTTCAGTCGCCCAGCCATATTTAATAATCAGGAATACCTGGGAATCTGGAAACCCTCCCTTTTTAACAATGGGTTATTCTTCCAACAACGTTTTCAAGGCATTCAAACGAGCATCCCACTGACGTTCCAACTGAGCGATAAAGTCCTGGGCTATCTTGAGCGTGTGGGTATCCAGTGCCACATGCGTTTCCCGACCCTGCTGGGAAAGTCGCGCAATGTTGGCATCCACAAGCACCTGAAGTTGTTTGCGTGCACCTTGCCTGGAAATACCCAGATTCTTCGAAAGCGCCCCAATCGTGCTGGATCGATGGGTAGAGAGACGCCTTACCATCTCAAGTCGAATTGGATCGCCTAGTGCTTTATATATCTCTGCCTCGATCATCTACTCAGTTCTGAAGAATGATTCCAACCGGCCAAGCATGAATTCCCAGCCACCCGAGTTCTGTTTGAATGCCGCCTCCATGAGTTCTACAGGCAGGTCCGCAAAGCCTGATTCGGTGAGCGTCAACTTGCACCCACCATCCGGCTGCTCCTCAATGCGAAATTCCACAAGCGTATTGGGCACTGCCAGTACATCGCCCAGATAGTGACTCGCGCCAGGCACCCAGCGAAATGCAAAGTATTCGTGGGGTACCGCATTGACAACATAAATCTGGTTTCTTCCGTGCTCTCCGAAACCAAATACAGGTTGCTCCCCAACTTCATAGCGGCCTTCAATCGTGTCTGGAAACCACTTTACGACCTGCTCCGGATTGGAGATGGCCTCGTAAATACGCTCCTTTGAGGCATTGATAGTAAGCTCACGTCGAATGATGTCTTGCATAACAACCTCGCGGAAGTGGAAGGGGAACCGTTGGATTAAGTAAAGCACAGCCATGAACTTTATGCTACCTTTTGGTTGCATATTGTCCATGGCTCAAACTTGTGAATCAGAATAATAGGCCTTTAGGATTCTCAGTGAGTCCTGTGATAGCGGTGTAATTCGGACATGGTGTCATTCGGACACCCACAATTACCACCCGTCAGGATAGCTACCGATTACCCGGCAATTTTCCAGACGCTGCGTCAGCTTTCAGGGCAGCATGCGTCTGAGGGTATCGTCTTTGAGGATAAAATGGTGCTTGGCCACCGCTGCGAGATGCATCGCCAGCAGACCGATCAGCAGATAGGCCATGCTGCTGTGTACAGCTTCTGATATCTCCAATAGGATCTTGTTTTCCGGAATCACTAATGGAATGCCGACTCCGAACCACGCCAGGTGATATCCCCCCGCAGAGGAGTCCACATAACCACTGATCGGCAACACCAGCAATGCCAGGTAAAACAGGGCATGTGTCAAATGAGCCAGCCTGATCTCGTAGCCTTTCAGGCCCGGGGGCAATGCGGGTTGTATATTGACTTGCCGCCAGATCAAACGGGCCAGGGCCAGTACGAACACGCTGATGCCCAGCGACTTATGCAGACCGTACCATTCCCATTTTGCATCCCCATCCGGCAATGACGTCATGTACAGCCCGATCGAGAGTAAGGCGATCACAAGCAGGGCAACAAGCCAATGCAGGCCGATGGCGACAATACCGTAGCGCTTCCCGGAGTTTTTAATTTGCATCAGAGCCTCTATTGATCAGCAACGACACGGGCCTGTTCCCTTTGGCTACTCATGCCGATGGAAACTAGGAAAAGCACTGCCACAATCCAACTCACAACGGGCAGCACACCTATCAAACCGTCAAACCCGGGTAACGTTTTAACACCCAGCAGCAACATGCCAACGCGCACCACGGCAGCGAGGGACAGCATGCTGAACCAGAGCCCAAGCAGCAGGCCTTCTCTTCCTGTTGAGCCCAATCTGAGCGCCCCGCTGATCCCGGCAGTGAACACCAGTCCCCAGCCTGCACCGGTGATGATCTGTCCCGCGATTAATACCGGCAAGGAAGCGCTGGCTGCGGTGATGATGCCACCCAGAATCGAGGTTATCGCCGCGATTGTGAGTGTATTCATCGCACCGAAGCGCGAAACCAGTGCGGCGGCAGGAAAGACCAGCATATTGAAACCCACCCAGAACAACGGCAGATAGATCGCAAGCTCCTGCTCGCTGACATACTGGAGAAACTGTGGCTTGGTGTTGAAAAAGGCATAGACCTGAAATCCCAGCCCCAAAAACAGCGCGGCAAAAATCAGTTTTACAGAGGAGGAGCTGACCTTGGGACGTTGGCTGTTCGCTAAGGCCTCCGTGACAGTCGGTACTTTTCGCTCAGCCCAGACCAGGCCTAAAGTGGTCACCCACAAGGCGGCAGCGGATACCACAAAAGGCAGCAAAGGATTCTGCTGCTTCAGCCATAAACCCAGGTAGGGCGACAACGCTGCGCCCAGGGCCAGACCGAACAGGGTCAGCGCGGCAAGCCAGGGCACCTGCGGTTTGGATGCCCGTCGGCTGAGCAGCACCAGCGGTGGCGCACGAAGTACGGATGCGGAGGCTATCCAGACAACAACCAGCAGCAGGAAAAGCGCGGGACTGGAAAACCCGGCGAACATGGGAATGACCGCAAACGCCATACAGGAAACCGCATTGATACCAACGATCCATGGACCGAGCCTTCCGACCATTCGCGCGACCCTGTCAGCGTTGAATCCCATCATCACATCCATGACAACGAAAACCACCTGATCGACAAGGATAATCCAGGGCAGATTCTCCTTACCGATACCGACCTGATCCAGCAGGTCACCGAGGTAGACGACATAGACCAACCAGCAAACGGCGAACAGAAACTGTATCAGGAAGAGGTACAGCCCGATGCCCAGTGCGCCGGAATATCTCGGCTTCATATTTGATTCTTTCCCCATCCGGAATTATCACCAATAATATTCAGACATCCAGAATAAGCATAGTCACAATTACCAGACAGCAAACAAGATCTACGGGCACGGTCTTGATTAACAGGAATACCCTCACTTTCAATGAGTCATTAGAAAATACAGTAACGTCAGTAGACCGGGCTTCCCGTCGCCGGGTTAATAGTGTGCTGGTTCAAGTTCGGGGAGGGTTAGAACACATGCACGGTTGCCTGGATACCTGTGCAGCGGGTTCACTGTGGAATGCCCGTTATCGGTTACTCAGCAGTCGTAACCGCAACAGCGCAACTGCGCGATTCCACATCAAACCGATCAACCTAGGAGCCATGGAATGAACGACGATAAAACGCTAAGCACCTCAAGGACACTGCCCTTCTCAGCCAGACAGATCTATCAGGCTTTTACATCGGCCAACTTACTGGCCGCCTGGTGGGGACCCGACGGTTTCACCAACACGTTCGAGGTTTTCGAGTTTGAAGCAGGCGGTCGTTGGAAGTTCGTGATGCATGGCCCCGATGGCGCCCAGTACGCGAATGAAAGCATCTTCGAAGCACTGGTGCCAGATGAAAGCATCGTCATCCGTCATGATTGCCCTCCCTATTTCAGGCTCAAAATTGGTCTGACGCCCGTCGAAGCGGGTACCCATCTGACCTGGGATCAGGTGTTCGATGATGCCGATACGGCACAGGCTGTGAAACAACGGGTGGGACTGGCCAACGAGCAGAATATCGACCGTCTTACGAACCTGCTCAACACGACCGCTGATGCGGCATAGCACGATTTCCGGGGAGTTGTTATCAGCATGGCTACAGGCCGAGGTGCCGGCACACTCACACTAAATATGTGGTTTGATTTGTACACCTGATACCCACCATCGGGTTTCCTGGCAAATGCCTGGGGGTAAACTCTCACGGGAGGTTTGAATGAAAACACGCGCTTTTCTGATTCTCTGCGCCTCAGGCCTGATACCAATCGCTCTCGGATATGGCGCAATGCCTTCCGTCAGCATGGCGGCGCTTTTCGGTATCAGCGTCGATACGGTCAACCTCACTCATATCCTGCGCGCCGTGATGGGGCTCTACCTGGGGATGGCCGTACTCTGGGTGTGGGGCGCCTTCAGCCCGCCGATGGCAAGGCCCGCGCTCGCGGGCTGTGCGGTCTTTATGTTCGGACTCGCCGCTGGACGTATCCTGAGCCTTGTCCTTGACGGACAACCCCATTGGCTGCTGATTGTCTATGCGGGACTGGAAATCGTTTTCGGCACCCTTGCGATTCTGCTTTATCAGTCTCAGACAGATTCCGATCAACCCGCTTCGGCCGATGGGTACGGCCGTGAATCCAGCAACCCTTACAGATAAATCTCCCTTAGGAATCCGTATCAAACCAAAGGGGCTTCAGGCCCCTTTGGTAGATAAACCCGCTATTCGGATCTGATGGTCAGTAACCTACCGTCATGACCTCTGACGCTGCACAGCACGCTTTGATCACTGCTGGATACAGATGTTTTCACCCGGTGGAAACTCGTCAACGACCATCTGCAACTGACCGTCGTTTGTTTGAAGGTGCGCATTCAGTTCGTTGAAATCACTGAATTCACTGAACACTCCAGCGGATCTGAGTGTCGGGTTCACCGTAAAATCAATCTGCAAGTCATTTCCGGTACGCAGGTATATGCCGACTTGATTGCGCTCGATAATGCCATTACTCGATCCGAGAGGATAGAAATCCCGTTGCCGAAAAACCTGACCCGGCGCCGCGGGGTTAAACTCAAAAGTGTTTTCTATGACGCCCGTAGCGGTGGATTGATTGGGACAGACAAAACGCAGGGGGCTGCTCGTGGCATTGTATCGATGGCCGGCCGCCTGACAGAACATTTGTACCGGGTAGACTGACTGATTCTCGACAAGTTCGCCAGTGGCATCAAAATACCGGATCATGCCCAACGCGTCGGTCTGCTGGACATTGCCCAGGTTATATTGAGCCTGAAAAGTTCCAACCCCTGGAATGACATAAGTCGCGTTCGCATCAAAGTCTGTCAGTCCACTCCAGGGACGCGCCGTATAATGGCCATTGCCATTGACTGTTTGGCCATTATTCAAATCAAAACTGAGTGTAAGCGTTCCGTCATCCCTGAAGTCGAATATGTATACACTACTACTCACCTGTCCCGTATTGCTGTAGTACAACCCGCATGCAAAAATCTGATCGACGGGCAACGTGGGTAATTCGAACTGTAAATCAAGTCGGTATCGTTCTTTCAATAATTCACTGAACCGCTTAACCTGCATTTCCTTCAGATCGGCATATATATCAGCCTGCGCAATATTAGACATTAAGAATATGCAGATTGCGATACTGCCAGCAATCCACCTGGGTCTAGTCGACTCATATGATTTCATTTGACGCCTCCCTGTTTGGCAAGAACTCGCGGACGACAGTACGTTTGTTCCCGGGATTTGTCTGTGACTTATTCACGTTCAGAAGCGACCCACCATCAGCTAAACTGGTTACCTCAATTTTTTCGATGATTTCGTGATTTCAGTTAGATCTCATTGCCTTCTCAGACACCTGGTTAACAGCCTGTTAAGCCCGCTATTCCGATAACCCCATCTTCCTGCCTGTCTTGACCGACGGCCCATCCACTGACCCTTGGAGAACTGCTGAACCACAATTGGCATCAGTCATACCGAACATCCCTACCTCTACCCATCCACCTCGGTTAACATGTGCCCATGCGTAGAATACTCACCCTGTTTTTGCTCTTTCTGAGCGGCCTGGTCATGGCCGATGAACTCCCTATCGAGGATCGTGACGGTAACGAGATCACCATTCAGAAGCAGCCGGCGGACGGGGATCTTCTGGTCATCTGGTTTGTGGATCATGCCGAGCCGCGCGAGCCATTCGACAACCTGCTCAGCCAACTCAGCCGGGACGGTATCGAGATCTGGAGGGTCGATCTGCTGGCCGCCTATTTCCTGCCCCGCAGCAGTGAGACCGTCCGCACCCTGCCGGGTGACGGTGTCGCGGCGGTCATATCAGCCGCCCATCGGCTGAGCGACAAGCGCATCCTGCTGGCAAGCTACGATCGCATGCCGCTGCCGATGCTGCGAGGGGTTCGCCTGTGGCAACAGCAGGCGGAGTCGTCCCGGCTTCTGGGTGCACTGCTCTACTACCCGAACCTGTTTGGTCCGGCTCCCCTGGCCGGGCAGGATCCACTGGTCGACCCGATCCTGCAGGCCACCAACATACCCCTGGTCATCTATCAGCCCGAGCTCGGCAGTCAGCGCTGGCGACTGCAGCAGGTGATGCAGCCGCTCTGGCAAGGGGGTGCGCCGGCCTACGTCTACCTGGTACCCGGGGTCAGGGACTGGTTTTTCATGGGTGAGGGCGATCACGGTCCGGGAGAAAAATCCGCCACCGATGCGGTTCCACAACAGATGGCAGCATTTGCGAGCCTGCTGGCAACCCACACTGTGCCGAAGGAGGCCATGCCACTGCCCGATCAGGACATGACCAAAGGTGAGATCCGCACCCTGGTATCCCTCTCCCAGCCGCAACCGATATCCCCCTTCACTCTGCAAACCATCGAGGGCAGCCCATACGACAGCGCGTCCCTGTCGGGTAAGGTGGTGTTGCTCAACTTCTGGGCGACCTGGTGCCCGCCCTGTGTCGAGGAACTGCCGTCCCTGAATCGCCTGCAGCAGCGCTACAGCGGGAGCGACCTGCGCGTGGTATCCATCGACTTTCGGGAAACGCCTGAAGAGATGAAGGCGTTCCTGCAACGTACTCCGGTGGAGTTTCCTGTACTCATGGATCAGGACGGCAAGGTTTCACTCGCCTGGCGGGTGTTCAGCTTTCCCAGTTCCTTCATCATCGACCGCACCGGTCACATCCGCTATTCCGCCAACCGGGCCATCGATTGGAACAGCCCCGAAGTCTGGGATGCAATCGATCCGCTTCTTGAATCCCGCTAGCCGGTTGATGTCGTTCCGCATGGACGAACCGAATCCCCATCCTGGGATCCCCGCCTGTCTACAGAAGCAACCTGATTTAGCACCTGTGGTGGCGTGTTCGTCTCAGTGATGCCCGGGTCAACCGAGCATCAGCGCCGCAATCAGCGGCATGACCGCGAATCCTAGCAGGGTCTGCAAAGTGATGATGGCGGCCATGGTCTGGGTGTCCCCACCCAGTTGACGCGCCAGGATGTAAGCGGAGGGAGCGGTAGGCGTCATGAATGCGATCACCAGTACACCGGCGGCACTGCCGCTCAGCCCGGTCAGCACGATCAGTCCCGCGGTAGCCAGAGGTTTGACAACGAACTGCACCAGCGACGCCGCAAGAGTCGTAGCCATGTGACCATGCAACGTTCTCGGCCGCAGCGCGGCTCCCACGGCCAACAGTCCCAATGGTAAAGCGGCGCGTCCGATGATCTCGAGGATCTCATCGCTGGGTCCCGGCAGACCGATGCCGCTGAGGCTCAGAGCCCAGCCGACCAGGCAGGCAATGATCAGCGGATTACCCAGCACCTCCCCTGCCATGCCCCGACGACGCTGCGCCCGGTTGTCTCCCCAGGTGTAGAGCGCCAAGATGCAAAGCAGGTTGATCAGCACGATCATGAACCCTGAGGCCACCGCCGCCAGGGCGAGCCCCTGTTGACCAAAGAAGGCCTGGGCGAGGGCCAGGGCGATATAGGTATTGAAGCGCACCCCGCCCTGAAACACGGAACTGAAGGTCGCCCCCGGCACCGAGGCTCTGAACCGGTATCCGACTACCAGCATCAGACTGGCCACGAACAGGACGCCGACAATCACAAACAGCATCTCGCGCCAGGGGACACCGTCGAGCCGCTGCTGTCCGAGGGAGTGGATCAACAGTGCGGGGAAGAGCAGAAAGTAGGTCAGGCGTTCGATTCCGGACCACGCCTCATCGGGAATGAAGCGGATCTGCTTCAACAGCAATCCAAGCAGGATCAGGCTGAGAATCGGCAGCAGGGATGTTGCGATGGCGTACACGTAACTGTCTTATCGGTTCTGTGAGAGGTTTACGAACAGGTTTTTATCGCCGTTCGCATGTGGACGCGCTGACCGCGCGAGATAGGAGTCTAGCCCAGAAAACCGTTTTCTCCACTCAAGGCAGGCTATTATTCCTGGAGTGGTGTCAACCAGACCCCCACCTCCATCTGCGAGCCCTCAGGCCCCTGGTAGGAGCCCTCCACGGGGGGCACACTGTCCGGCGTACGGGCCACTGCCACCGAGACATGATCGGCACCGACCACGCTGCCGGTGGTCGGGTCGAAGCCTTTCCATCCGGGACCGGGGAGATAGATCTCGGCCCAGGCATGGGTTGAGCCATAGTCCTCCGGTGTGGGCGGCGAGTAGAGATAACCGCTCACGAAGCGGGCGGCAAAACCCAGCATACGGGCCGCCTGCATCAGCAGGCTGGCGAAATCCCGGCAGGATCCCGTGCCCAGCTCAAGAGTGTCATGGGCACTCTGAACCCCAGGCTCCTCTCGCAACTGATACTCAAATGACTTTTTGATCTGCTGGGTAATGCGCAACAGCAGTTCATAACTCTGTATCGACTCGCCCGCTTGCCAGATCTGATCGACCCAGGACCTCAGCGCAGGCTCGACAGTCAGACGTGGATCGAGCAGGTAGGGACCCAGCACATCGAGGTCGGAGGCACTGTAGTCAAACGGGTAGTTGACCGCCTCGTCGGTGACCAGAAAGTCCAGGGGTTCCTCATTGTACTGCTGAATCACGACCTGGCTCTCGATGCGCAGTTGACGGGTGGGTTGTTTGAAAGTCGCGATTGCCACGGAATTGTCTTCCGCGTCGCGCTGCCAGCGCAGCTCCGCCGGTGGGAATATTTCAAGCGATGAGGATTCGATGCGCAGCTCATGCCCTTCACGCGGACGCAGGCGCAACCGGTGCGGACCCAGGTTCACGTCGACCGGGTAGTTGTAGTAGGTGCGATGCAGAATGCGGTAACGTTGCATGACTGATGATTCCGTAGGGATTTGTGGTCACGACGCGACTGTAACAGCTCACCACATCAGTCGATGCAATGCCAGCGCCGTTGCCAGATGCGCGTCCAGAGGGAGCAAAATCAGTTATACGGCCGCTATGTCATCATCCACAAGCAACCAGGAGAATTCCTGCACAACCGATACCATGGATATCCAAGCAACTCCTTGACAGATTTATTATCTTGGTGCAACAGTTCAGTTGAATAACCTGTCAGTCCCCGGGTATACCCCACCCGCTAAGCTCATGTTGGGCAACATACAGAAGAAACATGTCAATACTCGGAAAACAAGCCATTCTGCAGGCCATCGAACAGGGTGTCATCAGCATCACCCCCTATACCCATGAACTGGTGGGACCGGCATCGGTGGACCTGACCCTGGCGAACACCTTTCGCGTCTACCGCAAGGTACATCAGGTCATCGAGGTTCGCGAGAACACCGATTATCGTGAATTCACCGACAAGATGGAGGTGCCCGACGGCAAACACATACTCATCATGCCGGGGGAAACCATACTTGGGATCACCCGGGAGCGACTGCGGTTGGGGCCGGGGCTTTGTGGCTGGCTGGAAGGCCGCAGCCGTTTCGCCCGTCTCGGTCTGATGGTGCATATCAGCGCCCCGTTCATGGGGCCCGGCATCGACAGCCAGCAGGTACTGGAAATGAGTAACTTCGGTCCGGCACCGCTCGCGGTCTATCCCGGAATTCCAATCTGCCAGTTCGTTTTCCAGAGACTGGATGGTGACGAACAATACGAAGGGCACTTTGCCGGTCAGACGGAAGCTTCCTTCTAGGGCCTGATAACAATACAAACGAAATGAACTCAGCCATGCTCCACAAACCCATGTTTTCTTCAGGTTGTCAGTGAGAGTCAGGTCATGAGCGGATGCTGCGACGGCGGTTGTTCGGTTGATGCATTACGGGATCAGAGACAAAGAGGGACACTGAGGATTGTTCTTGGCATCAATGCGGTGATGTTCTTTGTCATCGCAGCCGCAGCGATTTTCGGCCACTCATCCGCCCTGCTGGCCGACAGCCTCGACAATTTCGGTGACGCACTGACTTACGGGCTGAGTCTCTATGCCATAGCCCGGGGTCCGGGCACCAAGGCCCGGGTAGCCCTGTTCAAGGGGATACTCATACTTACGGCCGCCCTGATCGTTGTGGCGCAAATTGTTTACAGACTGCTGGTACCCAGCGTACCGATCTTCGAAGTGATGGGCGTATTCAGTCTGGTTGGATTGGCCGCCAATTCCCTGTGTCTGTTTCTGCTTTGGCGGCATCGGCATGAAGATGTGAACATGAGTTCAGTATGGGAGTGCTCGCGCAATGATATCGCAACCAACATTTCCGTATTCGTAACGGCAGGCGCGGTCTGGCTTACCGGTGCAGGTTGGCCCGATATTGTTGTGGCATCGGCGTTGGTCTTGCTCTTGCTGCGCTCGGCGATCAGGGTGATTTCATCGGCCTGGCGTGAACTTACCGCGACAACCTGATTTCATCCACCAGCACCTCGCCAAGCACTCTGATACTTTGTACGAGACATGAGGTCTCATTACTATCACTCTCAGGCATAGCACATGGATCCGTATCAAGTACCCAAATCAAAATTGGCCACAGAGTCGCAGCAACAGCCAAAATCACTTCCCGCAATCTACACTCTGTTGGCAATTTCATTCGTCTTTGTTTTATTTGAATCACTCGTAAACATGGCGAGAGAAGGACAGAACTTCTTTGATGTTGTGAATTATATTTTTGTTCTGGTATGGCTGGGGGTATTGATGTGGTTTGGCAATGATATTTCCAGAGGCAGACATAATCCAAAATGGTTAATGCTATTCCTGTCTCTGGTTGTGCCATGCATGGCAGCCTATGATTATCAAGGCATTGCATCTACGATGCTTAATATCGGGGAAACAATTTGCTACCTATTGATTTTCGCAGTCCTGCAAAAGCCAGAGTATACTTTATGGTTTAAACAGTGATACTTTTCGATAGCCTCTTCTTTAGTCCGAAAGAAGCCTGTCCATATTTAACTAATATTTTGTAATGACAATAAACAAGGATTGGTACATTTTCGCCTTACTTTCACTCGCCATAGGAATGGGAGTATTGGAAGTAGTGGTAAATCTCAACAATGAAGTTGTTCAAGACTCAACACAACTCCTTTGGAACTTCGTATTCGTTATACTCAGCATTCTCTGGGCATATAACGATGCCGCACAAAACAGTGTGCACAGACCTTTCGATTTCTCCTTTCTTGCCTATATGTTCTGGCCAATTTTTTTCCCGTGGTATCTGATCAGTACCCGAGGCATAGAGGGAACAGTATTATTCCTCGGCTTTCTGACACTTTGGGTCGGACCCTGGGTGGCAGGACTGATTGCATATGCATATTCCGGATGACGTGCCGCTAGTGGCCAATTCTGCGTTGCACTTCTTGGAGAAGGCATGCCATTCCCGGCGAAGTACGCCTTGCCATGGCCCAGCAGCGGGGCTCTGAGTGATACGAATTTCCCGAGCGGCGCACTAGATATACCCCTGGCAATGAGGAAGCATTGAGCACCAGCCGATCTAAGGCAAGCTATACCACTTCCAGCAAACGTATCAGGTTTCTGAGTTCGGTATCTTCTTCGAGGGCACCTTCCCAGAACGGGTATTCCAGGGCATCGCTGCCGTCACCGATCACCAGTTTCGAACGGAAAGCCTCGAGTCCATCGGGTAAAGGATGGGGCTTTGGAATGCCGAGGGCCTCGAGCGCCGTCAGGAGTTGCGTTTCCTGTTGCGCGGTGAGGGTGCCTGAGCGTGGCTTTTGGGTGGTGTAGGTTCCGGTGTCCACCGAGTAATTTCCCTGATCGTCGATCTCGAGCCGAAAGGCGTACTCCTCTTCACCCACGACCTGGTACTTGATCGGCACCATGATTGCCACCCCCTCAGTTGTTGATGATGTGAAACTCTCGGTTTGCCAGCGCGTTATTGTTTGCGTGCGAACATTACCAGTATAAACCCTATTGTTGGGTTGCACAGCGGGTGGGTTGGGGGTGTTTCCCGGGTTCTGTTTCTCTACACAGGGGTA
>JBEVWC010000024.1:0-28266 GCA_040506775.1 Candidatus Thiodiazotropha sp. | reverse complement strand
TGCGAACATTACCAGTATAAACCCTATTGTTGGGTTGCACAGCGGGTGGGTTGGGGGTGTTTCCCGGGTTCTGTTTCTCTACACAGGGGTACGCACGGGTAGCCCGGGTGGAGCAGCGCGTAACCCGGGAGATTCGGAGCTCCGGAGGCAGTTCCCGGGTTCCGCTTCTCTACACAGTGGTATGCACGTGTAGCCCGGGTGGCGCAGCGCGTAACCCGGGAGATTCGGAGCTCCGGAGGCGGTTCCCGGATTCCGCTTTGCTGCACAGGGGTGGCACGGGTAGCCCGGGTGGAGCAGCGAGTAACCCGGGAGATTCGGAGCTCCGGAGGCGGTTCCCGGGTTCCGCTTTGCTGCACCCGGGCTACGTTATTTCTAGTTTTCACTGTGCTAGACTCTGGACTGATCATGTGAATTCCAAAGGGAGTGTATTGAATGACTGTTCTTCACTGTTTGCAGGCCGGCTTTCGGGGCTGACAGCGATCCTGTAACCGTTTCGATACGGACTTTCTCGCGCCACGCACCTTATCTTCCCGGCCTGTATGCCGGGATTCCGCAGAATCCCAATCATCTCGCATGCCTGTTTTGCGCATGTGGGTTCGCACCTGTACGTTTTTGGGATCGCAGCAATGCACATTCACAATCTGACCGAACTGGGCTGGAGTCAATTTTTCCAGTCCCAAATCCCCTATGACGCACTCGACAGCCAATACCCGTTTCGGGTGGTTTCCGTGCAACGCAATCTGATTGAGTGCCTGGGTTTCGATACCGACCGGCAAGCGAGACAGATTCCACTCTCCACCTATCACTGGCGCAATGATCCACCGGAGGAGCACCCGACCATCGGCGACTGGGTTCTGCTGGACGCGGCGCATCAGCCGCTCACACGGCTCAACCGCAAGTCCCTGATCAAGCGCAGGGGCGCGGGGCGGGAATCCCTGGTGCAGCTGATCGCAGCGAACATCGACACCGCCTTCATCGTCACCTCGTGCAACGAGGAGTTCAGCATCAACCGGGTCGAGCGCTACCTCGCGATCGCCGCCGAGTCCGGCATCCACTCGGTGGTGGTGCTGACCAAGATCGACCTCTGTCCCGATACAAGCCCCTATCTCGATGCCCTGGTCCAGGCGCAACCGGGCCTGAGTGTGGAAACGGTGAATGCCACGGATGCATTGGGCCTGGCGGTGTTGCGACCCTGGATCGGACCGGGCGACACCGTGGCCCTGCTCGGCTCCTCGGGGGTCGGAAAATCGACCCTCATCAACGGCCTCATGGGTCAATCGGATCAGGCGACTTCATCGATCCGGGAAGCGGACAGCAAGGGCCGCCACACCACCACCTCCCGGAGTCTGCACCTTCTTCCGGATGGGGGACTGCTGATCGACAACCCGGGCATGCGGGAGTTGCAGATCAGTGACAGCGAGACCGGCCTCTCGGCCACCTTCGCCGATATCGAAGCGCTGGCCCGGCAATGCCGCTTCGGCGATTGCCGGCACGGATCGGAGCCCGGCTGTGCGGTGATTGCCGCAATTGAGGCGGGGCAACTTGAACAACGTCGCCTCGACAACTACCTCAAGTTGCAGTCGGAACAGGCGCGCAACAGCGCATCCCTCGCGGAGCGGCGCTCCAGTGACCGTGCCCTGGGACGTTTCTACAAACAGGCGCTGAAAAGCTCCAAGCGGTTCAAATCCAGGGAGTGACACGACTGTCTGAATGTTAATATTCTCAGGGTATTCATGTGTCTATGCAGGACCGGGAGTAATGGATGAGGATCGTGTTGATGCGCCACGGAAGGCCCGACTTCCCTTTGAAGGGTTGGATTCGTGCCCGGGATCTGGCCGGGTTCGCGGCCCGCTACGAAGCCAGTGACATTCAGGATATGCCGCCCGACGAAGCGGTGGGTCTCGCCGGGAATGCGCGTTGGGTGGCTGGCAGCGGTCTCCGGCGCAGCCTCGCATCATCCCAGAGACTCGGTATCCCGGATCCTGGCCTGGACCCGCTATTCAACGAAACCCCGATTCCCCATTTCAGCCGGGGTGGTTTGATCCTTCCGGTGACCGCCTGGGTGGTCCTGCTCCGCCTGCTCTGGTTGCTGGGGTATAAAAACAACGGCGAATCCCTGGGGGAGGCGAAACGGCGCGCCACAAAGGCCGCCGAGTCCCTGGACGCCCTCGCCCGGAAACATGAGACGGTGCTGCTGGTAGGCCATGGCATGATGAATCACCTGATTGCGATAGCGCTGAGAAAGCGGGGCTGGCACGGCCCCAACAGACCGGGACAGGGATTCTGGGGTTACGGAATCTACGAATCCGCAGACGAGTGATGCATGAAACCACTCAGGGCGAGGGATCGCCCGCCACTCCGATGACCGCCCGCAAACCGGCTTCGAGTTCCTCTTCCGACCAGCTGGCCGGACGTATGTTGAACACACCCCGGGTGACCTGATTGACCCGCAGGTCCTGCAGCACCTCACCGGTACGGGTAGCCAGCACCCGTATTCTGAAGTCGGCCTCGTTGGCGCCACTCCACAGGAAGGGCAAGGAGAAGGTGATCTCCAACAGCGGGCCCAGTTCCTCGAGGCGGATTACCGCGATGGTATCGACACCCCTAGACCAGTAGTCAGCAGTCAACTGGGATTCCGCCCGGGCCGACCAGTCGGCAAAGGGTGCGATTCCACCCGGCGCTTCCAGGCTGGCGCAGGGAAGCGTCTCAAAGACCCGCTGAATCGCGGCTTCGGCCATGCGTTGACGCTTTTCGGGCTCCTTTTGATCCGCCCGCCAGGCGGCTTCGGGCAGCACCGCGAGGGTGCCAAGGTTGCCCCCGTCACAGAGTCCGCCCCGACCCGCCGCCGGGTAGGTGTTCAGGGTGGTTGATGCGCAGCCTGTCAGCAGCAGACCCGCGAACAGAACGGGGACCAGGGTTTTCGCAGAGGCCCCGGGATACACGCTTCCCATTGCCGGCGCTATCTGGATTTTCATGATGACCTCCTGCCTGGATTCGTAGCTTGCAGCCTGCCAGTCGGTAACGGCCGGGTGGGATGACGGGTCATGCAACACCCACCCGGCCGAACCGCTGAGGCTCAGAAACGGTATACCGCCCCGACATAGCCACCCACCAGATTGCGTTCCTCGATGATCGGACTGTCGGCGATACCATCACCCAGACGGCCCACTCCGATACCGCCGATCAGATGGGTGCGTTCACTGAGCGCATAGTCCGCCTGGATCGAGGCAAAAGGAATCGCCGCGGCGTCCCCGTCATAGGCAGCCCGACCCGGCCGCACCTCGTCCTCATCCACCCCTACGTAGTAGTCGACGCTATCCTGACTGACCCAGCTGACACCCAGCTCCGGTCTGAGCTGCCAGGCACCGAAGCTCAGCGGGTAGGCATAGCTGGCCACCAGCTCCTGCCCCTTGGATCGGCCGCTGACATCGGTGAGGACCTGGCCGTTGAGTTCGCCCAGTCCAGTATCCCAGCGGGCACTCAGGCCCATGTTGAAGCCGGGCTTGCGTTCATCGAGACCGTCAAGCTCGTCGTTGTCATCGGGATCAACGGCCAGGCCGCCGAATTTTCCCACCAGGTCGAGGGTGAACTGCTCATCGTCGAGCAGGTGGTATCCGAGGCCCGCAAAATCGCCCATGCCGCGAAAGAACTCCGGCCCCGGGTTGCCGAGATTGGCGTAGAAACGTTCCCCGCGGTAGGCGATCACCGGAACCAGCACCGCGTAGCCGTCCTCCCCGACCAGGGGGCTGCGACCGCCGCCCAGGTTGCCCCCGACCCACCATTCGCCGGCCTGTACCGATGTGTCGCCGAGCAGGCAGATGGCACTCATAAGAACAGCCATGGCCTGACGGCCCGGGCTAGGAATACGAAATCGATTGTTTGAATATTGCATGATGTCATCTCCTTGTTGCGTGACACCATCAGGCTAACGGAAGGGGGCGTTTCGCTCTGTAAGGCAGTTGTAGGGAGTTGTTGGTTTGTGTAACCGACTGTAGCCGGCCCGCTCACTCGTCGCAGGCGGGCCAGGCAATGACAAACCGGGCGCCACCCTCTGAGGTATTCTCCACCCACGCCTTTCCATCGTGCCAGCGGGCGATCTGGCTGACGATCGCCAGACCCAGGCCCACCCCGCCGGATTCCCGGTCCCGCGCCGCATCGAGGCGGGCGAAGGGCTCGAAGATTCGTTCCCGCTCCTGCTCCGGCACCCCGCTGCCGTCATCCTCCACCAGGATGCGCGCCTCCCCCGCTTCGCAGGCGATTCGCAAGGTCACCTGGCTGGCCGCGTGGCGGCGGGCATTGCGCAACAGGTTTTTCACCGCCCGCCCCATCAACCGGGTGTCGAGCGAGGCCTGGATCTGGTGATCTCCGGGGGAACTGTTCAGGCGGGTGATCACCCCGGAGAGATCCTCCTCGGTTTCGATCAGCAGGGCCTGCAGCCAGTCGGTCAGATAGACCGATTCCAGTACCAGTTCGGGACGCTCCCGGTCGAGCCGGGAGTAACTGAGGGATTCGCTGACCAGTTCCTCCAACTCCATGATGTCCTTGCGCATACCCTCTACGTGACGCTGCAGGTCCTCCTCGGCCAGGGGTTCCTCGAGCATGTCGACGCGGAACCGCAACCGCGCGATGGGTGTGCGCAGTTCATGGGATACCGCCCCGGTCAGCTCCCGGTGGGAATGGATCAGGCGCTGCATGCGCTCCGCCATGGCGTTGAAGGTGTCCGCCAGGGGTTTCACAGTAGATCCCCGGGCCACCTCCAGGCGGGTGTCCAGGTCCCCGGCGCCGAAGCGTTTGACCCCCCGGTCGAAGCGGGAGAGGTCCCGCCACACCGGGCGCACCCACAGGTACACCGCAAGGGCGATCACCATCGCCAGCACCAGCAGCAGCACCCCGTTGAAATAGCGCAGGATCAGGGGCACTTCGAAGGGACCGGCGCGAAACACCTGGTCGGAATCCGCGATGCGCCGGAAGTAGATGCCGCGCTGCTCCTTCAGACCGAGAATCACCACCTGTCCGGAGCGGATCTCATCCAGACGGTCCTGGGGCAGTTCGGGATCGTCCAGGGGCAACAGCGCCAGGGGCATTTTGAACAGCACCCCCATCTCACGCAGCAGTTCCGGCCACTCCTCCCGGTCACGGGCGAGGAAACGCCGTTCCAGGAGGTAGACGATCCCCTCCACATCGTCGATCTCGTTCTGCTCGCGGCTCGCACCCAGCGCCAGCATCAGGTAGCGGTCCGAGTCCGGCACCCTTTTATAGAAGCGGGTCTGCTGCTCGTCGTTGATGAACACCAGCTCGCCGTGTAGCAATTCATCCTCGCGCTGCTTCGCCTCGTCGGGCAGTTGATCCACCGGGTATAGCCGGATGCCGTGGCGGAACTTGGGTTTCAGGGATTCGACCACGGTCTCCCATTCGGCTTCGGGTTGCGCGGTGAGGCGCTCCTCGACCAGGTCGTAGACCCCGAACATGGCCCGCTCGTAGTAGCCCTGAATGGTGCCGCGCAGGGCGATGTCCGGGATCCATACCAGCCCCGCGACAAACAGACCGAAGGTGACGAACAGAACCCCGTAGAGGGTGAGATAGAGTCGTGTCATGGGTTATCAGTCCCAGGCATCGGAGACGAACAGGTAGCCACGGCCACGCACGGTCTTGATGCGAAACGGGTGATGCGCGTTGTCCTGGAGTTTCCGGCGCAGCCGCGAGATGCCGATATCCACCGACCGGTCGAGGCCGTCGTAACCGAAACCGCGCAGGCTTTTCAGGGCACTGTCCCGATCCACCACCTTGCCCGCCTGGCTGGCCAGCAGCCACAGCAGGTCGAATTCGCCGGTGGACAGCTCGATGGGTTCCCCGCCCAGGGTCAAGGTGCGGGCACGGGCGTCGATGAACAGCTGCCCGAAGTTCAACTGCTCCCCGGGCGTACCGTTGCCGTGGTTGGCCAGGGTGCGGTAGCGGCGCAGCAGCGATCGCAGGCGGGCCAGCAGCACCCGGGGTTCCACCGGTTTGGTCAGGTAGTCATCGGCGCCCAGTTCCAGACCGACAACCTCGTCCACATCCTCGTCCCGGGCGGTGAACATGGCGATGGGTCCAGGAAAATCCATGCGCAACTCGCGACAGATGTCGAGGCCGTTGCGCCCCGGCAGGTTCAGATCCAGCACCAGGATGTCCGGATTGAGGTCGCGCACCCGTTGAACGGCGGTATCGCCCCGATGTTCCAGGAACACCTGGAACTCGTAGCGTTCCAGGTACTCCCTGATCAGCCCGGCAAGCTGCACGTCGTCTTCGACCAGCAGCACCCGGGCCATGTCCTGAGAAGGTTCACTGGGCATGGTACTCGTCAGCCTGTCCGCCTATTGGGTGAGAATATCTTCCCGGCAACGGAACGAATGGCGCGTCTTCGCAGTCGATCTGAGATGGGTCATTCGCGCAGCCTGCGCCGTTTCATTGCCGGGTTAATAACATAACAGCTCGACCGATCCATTGCTGTAGCGCGGCGTATGCGAGTGTAACACCCTGTAACGGAACGGGCTTGATCAGCAACCATGACACCCGCGCAAACCCAGCGGATACAAAGTTTGGTGTTTATCCTGAAAATGCCCTTTAATAGGAAACATCAGACTGTTAATCCCACGGCGTCCCACAGCATGCCGTCCCTGACCGTCGCGCGCGGTTTCCGGTCGTTCAGCGGCACGGATCACGAACACACTTAGAAGAATCTGAGGAGCGATATGGATCTCACAACCGACTATCTCGGGATGCGACTCACAAACCCCATCGTCCCCTCCGCCTCCCCCTTGTCGCGCAGCATCGACGATGTGCGCCGTATGGAAGACGCAGGCGCTTCGGCGGTGATCATGTACTCCCTGTTCGAGGAGGCGGTCACCGCGGAAGAGGAGACCATGGTGCGGTTTCTGCATCACCAGGACACCGGGTTCGCCGAAGCCGACGGTTTCCTGCCCGATCATTACGATTTTTCAAACGGCCAGGAGCGTTACCTGGAGAACCTGCGGGCCCTCAAGGAGGCGGTCGACATACCCATCATCGCCAGCCTCAACGGCACCACCCCGGGAGGCTGGATCACCCATGCCACCGAGATGCAGCAGGCCGGCGCCGACGCTCTGGAACTGAATATCTACCAGGTGGCCGCGGACATGCAGGTGGACGGCGCGGAGATCGAACAGCGCTACGTGGAGATCCTCACCCAGCTCAGGCAGCAGGTGAGCCTGCCCATCAACATGAAACTCTCTCCTGCCTTCAGCGCCCTGGCGAACATGGCCAAGCGCCTGGAAACCGCCGGCGCCAGCGGGGTTTCCCTGTTCAATCGGTTCTACCAGCCGGATATCAACATCCACAACATGCGCCTGAGCAGCACCCTGCACACCTCCAGTTCCGCGGAAACCCTGCTGGCAATGCGCTGGATCGCCATCCTGCATGGGCGCACCGGACTCTCCCTGGGGGCCACCGGCGGGGTACATACCGATGAAGACGTGATCAAGCTGCTGCTCGCCGGCGCTGACGTGGTGCATGTCTGCAGCCTGCTGCTTGAGCAGGGACCGGGGGCTGTCCGACCGCTCCTGCAAGGTCTGGAAAACTGGATGGAAGAGCAGGGATTCGAATCATTGGAAGAGGTACGCGGGCGACTCAGCCAGATCGGCGTGGCAGACCCGAGCGAATTCGAACGGGTCAATTATGTCCACATCCTGGACAGTTACAATACGGCACCGGGCGTGCGCAGTTGATGCGCTGTGCGGGACAAAGGCCATTACCGTAACTTTCATCACAGATCCGTGTTAGCAGTAAAACCTCTGCCCTGACATAATAGGGAGCTTTCCACCTCCCCTCTCCCAGACGGACGGAAAGACAGATCGCCTGTGACTGACCTGATTCATTTCGAACACCCGCTGAACGAACGCATTCGCACCTTTCTGCGGCTGGAACACCTGTTTCTGCAGGTGGATCACTTTCGCCCGCTGGCGGATGTGTGGAGCTGTCGTTCGGCGGTCGACGGCCTGCTCAACATCATTGCGATTTTCGGTCGTTCCGACCTGAAGACCGAGATTCTCAAGGAGCTGGAGCGACACGTAACCAACCTGGAGCGGGTCCGTCAGACACCCGGGGTGAACCTGCAGGCCCTTGGCTCGGTTCTGGACGATCTGGAACAGGCGATTCACCAGGTCTACCGCATGGACGGGCAGATCGCCCGCAACCTGCGCAGCAACGATTTCCTCAATACCATCCTGCAACGCAGCAGCATTCCCGGCGGAGGCTGCCATTTCGATCTGCCCCAGTATCACCGCTGGCTGAACCAGCCCTTCGAGGTGCGTCAGGATCAGATGAACGAATGGCTGCACGATCTCCACCCGGTCCGCGAGGCGGTGGTACTGTTGCTCAACCTGGTGCGCGGCAGCACCCTGCCGAAAGAGGAGACGGCCCGCCAGGGGTTCTATCAGCAGTCTCTGGAGAGCTCCTCACCGGCCCAGCTGGTACGGGTCGGACTGCCCCGGCAGACCAATATCTTCACCGAGATCAGCGGCAACAAGCACCGCTTCAGCATCCGTTTTCTGGAGTCGATCGACACTGGGAAACCGGTGCAGACGACCCATGACGTACCCTTTCTGCTCACCACCTGCATCTTCTGAGAAACCGGTATGAGTCAGTCGTCAGCCCCCACCCGGGTCCCCTGCCCCACTTGTGGCAAGTCCGTCCCCTGGACCGCGGATTCCACCTGGCGGCCGTTCTGCAGCGAACGCTGCCGGCTGATCGACCTGGGGGACTGGCTGGACGAGAATCACCGCATTTCAGAGCCGCTGCTGGAAGACGAATCCGATCCGCCTCCACTCGACTGATCGTCCTGAATGCGGCGTTTGATTCGCTGACACAGTTCCCGACTGCCCTGCAGCCACTCCGCCGCCTCCGGATGGGACGCGGCCAGCGGCTCGAGCAGATGTCTGAGCTGCAGACAGTGCCAATGAGCCTGGTGCAGCTGCGCATCCTGTTCCAGGCGCTGCGCCTCCCGCAGATGATGCCGGGTCATGGCGTCCGCCCGTCCCAGGTTCAAGCGGGTCATCAGTTGGCTGCGCTGGTCCTCGGCTATCGGTGTGATCAGACGATGCTCCTGCAGCATCCACAGCAACTCACCGCTGAGGCGGGTAAACTGCTCGAGGCGCAGGGCGTCCAGATCGAAGGATGCCGGACCGGCCTGAATCCCTTCGAGGGCACTCTCAGCCTCCCGCATGCGGCGTGTCAGACCCGGATAGGCCGCATGAATCCGGAGGGCCGCCTTGAGCCGTTCGATGATGTCCTGCCTGATCAGTCGTTGCGCATCCAAAGGCAGCGGCAGACCCGCCATGCGCTGAACCATCGCTTCCAGTTCGTCCACCCGGTGCAGGATACGCAGGATCTGCATTCGTCGTTCCTCGACGTAGTCGTTATAGCGCTGCGCGATGCTGGCCAGCACCAGGGCCAGCACCAGCAGTCCGCCGAGCACCAAGAAGAGTGTTGTCTGATCCATACCGCCTACCTGATCTGATCGTCGAGTGAGTCCCTGGTCAGAATGATTCATTCCGGGACCCGTAACCGCCAACAAGCTGGCGCGAGACCGCTCATCCTACACCAGAGCTGGCCCCGGGGTTATCGAAACTCATTCAGGCGGTACGCCAGCGGATACGATATAGTGAGGACCTTTCCTATCGCGGATCCCTAAGCCACACTCACACGCTCGCAAGCATCGATACCCCATATGCCTTACGCCATTATTCCCGTGACACCCTTTCAGCAGAACTGCACCCTGATCTGGTGCGAGAAGACCCGCCGCACGGCGATCATAGATCCCGGTGGCGAGGCGCCGAGGATCCAGCGTTATCTCAGCGACCTTGAATTGATCCCGGACACCATCCTGCTGACCCACGGACATCTCGACCACGCGGGAGGCGCCATGAGTCTTGCGGATCTTTGCGGAATCCCCATCGTCGGGCCGCACCGGGATGACGAATTCCTGCTCAGCAACATGGATCAGCAGGTGGCGATGTTCGGATTCGGCGAGACCCGCGCCTGCGTGCCGGACCGCTGGCTGGACCAGGGGGATGAGATCGGACTGGGTGATTTGCGTCTTGAGGTGCTGCACTGCCCGGGCCACACCCCCGGGCATATCGTCTTTTTCCTGCGCTCCGAACAGCTTGCCCAGGTCGGTGATGTGCTGTTCCGGGGTTCGGTGGGACGCAGTGATTTTCCCCGCGGCGACCACGCGACCCTGATCCGTTCGATCCGCGAACGTCTGTGGCCGTTGGGTGATGAGGTGCGCTTCATCCCGGGTCATGGTCCGGAGTCCAGCTTTGCTGAAGAGCGGCGCAGCAACCCCTTTGTCGCGGACCGGGGATGAAACCCGACTCAAGCTATTTCAGTTTCTACTAATAATATCATATACCACTGTTTCCAGAGTCTTTTTTGCATTGGATATCGAGTTGACGTAACATCGTTGCCGTCAATATAAAACGCCGCCGGCCATGTTGCTGAGCAGGCGTAACATAATGAAAGACAACCGGGAAAAACCTTGTTTTATCCCGGAGCCACGAGGATAGAGTATGTTCAGAGAGCGCTCTGGCAAACAGTCAGCGGGTAAGATATCGCTGATACTGGCCGGACTTATTTTCATTGGCGGCATGGTCTTTGCCGGTCTCTTCAGTACAGGACTCGCTTATACCAACGAGATGGAGTTCTGTACTTCCTGCCACTCCATGAAGGTCAACCTCGAGGAGTACAAGCAAACCGTTCATTACAAGAACGCCTCCGGAGTACAGGCCACCTGCTCCGATTGCCATGTACCCAAGCCCTTTATCCCCAAGATGGTCGCCAAGGTGATGGCCGCAAAAGATGTCTATCACGAGATCATGGGCACCATCGACACCAAGGAGAAATACGAAGCCCACCGTTGGGATATGGCCAACCGGGTATGGGCCAAGATGCGCGCCAGCGACTCCCGGGAATGCCGCTCCTGCCATGAGTTCAGCAACATGGATCTAAGCGCGCAGGACCGCAGTGCCCGTAAGCGTCATCCACAGGCGATGGACGAAGGCAAAGCCTGCATCGACTGCCATGCCGGTATTGCTCATGAAGAACCGGATGAGCCCGATGAGCCAGAGACCGAGGACCAGTCCTGACCCATCCAGCGGGACGCGGAGACTAGAACGGGAACACCATGAACACCAGCAGACTGCTCATCGCCCTGATTGCAATGATTCTGGCCACCTCGCTGCAGGCGGCTTCTCCCGATCTGGGTAAGGAGTTGCGACTGGCCGCGGACCTGGGGGACAGTGGCACCATTGCCCGACTGCTGGATGAAGGGGTGCCGATCGACAGCACCAACACGTTCGGTAAAACCGCACTGATGATCGCGGTGGAAAACAATAATTTCGACAGCGTGGTGTTGCTGCTGAACCGGGGCGCCGATGTCAACGCACGCACTGTGGCAGGCTGTTCCGCGCTCACTTTTGCCGCGGAGAATGGTCATCCCGCATTGACCGCCATGTTGCTGGAACGCGGTGCCAATCTGCATGATCGCACCCGCTCCGGCTGGGATGCCCTGATGATCGCCTCACGCTATGGCATCACTGACATGGTCGAGCAGCTGTTGTTCAAGGGTGCGGATACCCGGGCCTCGGACAAGCACGGCCGCAATGCCCTTATGATGGCCGCGGAGAAAGGCCATGCGGAAACCTGTAGCATGCTGTGCAAACATCATGCGGACGTCAACAGCCGGGACAAGAACGGAGCCACGGCACTGATCCTGGCCGCCGACCAGGGACACATCGAGACTGTGGATGTACTGCTTGCCTGCAAATCCAATGTGGATGCCCAGGATAGTGACGGAGCCACAGCGCTGTTGTGGGCCTCGAGCCAGGGCGAGGTGGAGATTGCGCAGCGACTGTTGAATGCGGGCGCCAACGTCAACCTGGCAGACAACGACGGTATCACCCCGCTGATGGAAGCCACACGTTCCGGATCCGTTTCACTGGTAAAAATCCTGCTTGAACACCAGGCAAACAAATCAGACAAAGACCGGGAAGGCCATACTGCTGCGGACATCGCGGAGAAGAAACACCTCGACGCGATTCTCGGCCTTCTCAGATAACCGAACCCGGAGAAGTTCGGTGCGACAACAAGAATCCGGATCATTACTGATCCAACTGTATGGCAGGGTAAAACCACATCCTGTCCCTGTAATGTAAGCCTGTTGAAATTCCAAAGGAGGTAACATGGCGTACAACTATCTGAAGAAGGCCCTGGTGGGTGCACTGGCGATCAGTGCCTCGTCGATGGCTTTCGCCGCTGATGAAAAGCCTCTGATGTCAGGCGCCAGCGCCACCATGCTGGCTAACACCTGCGCGGGTTGTCATGGCACCCAGGGTGCCAGCTCGGGCCCCGCCACGCCGACCATCAGTGGTATCTCCGCGGTTTACTTCGAAGAGGTCATGGAAGGTTTCAAGAGCGGTGAGATCAACTCCACCATCATGGGCCGTATCGCCAAGGGCTACAGCGCGGAAGAGATCAAGGCCATGGGCGACTACTTCAGCAAACAGCCTTTCGTCGCGGCCACCCAGAGCTTTGATGAGGGCAAGGCCAAAGAAGGCGCCAAGCTGCACGATAAGTACTGCGAAAAATGCCATGCCGACGGCGGCAGTTCTGCGGAAGACGATGCGGGCATCCTGCTCGGTCAGTTGACCCCTTATCTTCACTACACCTTCGAGGATTTCAAATCGGGCGGTCGTGAAGCACCCAAAAAGATGAAGAAAAAAGTCAACGAACTGTTGAAGAAAGAGGGTGACGCGGGTTTTGAAGCCCTGATGAACTACTACGCCCAAGGCAAGCAATAAGAGGGGAATGAGAAACATGAAAATCACCCGAAGAGGATTTGTTAAAGGCGCAGGTGCCGCCACAGCCATCGGCCTGATCGGCACACCCTACATCGCCCTCGGCGCCTCCAAGAAGGTTGTCGTGGTCGGTGGCGGTACCGGTGGCGCGACCGCTGCCAAGTATCTGCGTATGGCTGATCCGACCATCGAGGTCACCCTGATCGAAGCCAACAAGGACTACTACACCTGCTACATGTCCAATGAAGTGCTGAGCGGCGACCGGACCATCGATTCCATCAAGTTCGGTTACACCGGCCTGGGCAAACACGGCGTCAAAGTGGTTCACGACATGGTCACCGCCATCGATGCTGGCGCCAAGACTGTGAAGACCGCCGGCGGTCAGAGTTTCCCCTATGACCGCTGCATCGTCGCTCCTGGTGTCGATTTCAAATGGGATACCATCGAAGGCTACGACGAGAAGGTTGCCGAAAACATCCCCCATGCATGGAAAGCGGGCTCTCAGACCGTTACCCTGCGCAAGCAGCTGGAGGCCATGAAGGATGGAGGCACCGTGGTCATCGCGGCTCCGCCGAACCCCTTCCGTTGTCCCCCGGGACCCTACGAGCGCGCATCACAGATCGCTCACTACCTGAAGAATCACAAGCCGAAATCGAAGATCCTGATCCTCGATGCCAAGCCCAAGTTCTCCAAGCAGGGTCTTTTCGTTCAGGGCTGGAAGGCCATGTACGGCTACGAAAGCGCCAACTCCATGATTGATTGGCGTCCCAGTGCCCAGGGTTCCAACGACAACGCCGTGGTCAAGGTCGACGCAGGCACCATGTCGGTGACCACCGGTTTCGACGAGACCATCAAGGCTGACGTACTGAATGTGATTCCTGCCCAGAAAGCGGGCAAGATCGCCTTCGCCGCGGGTCTGACCAATGACAGCGGCTGGTGCCCGGTGAATCTGCACACCTTCGAGTCCACCATTCACAAGAACATCCACGTGATTGGTGACGCCTCCATCGCCACCGGCATGCCGAAATCCGGTTATGCGGCGAACTCCGAGGCCAAGGTCTGCGCCGCCAGCGTCGCGGCCCTGCTGAACGGTCAGGAGCCTGGCACCCCGGCCTATGTCAACACCTGCTACTCGATTGTCGGTGAAGACTGGGGTATCTCGGTGGCTGCGGTCTACAAGCTGGCTGAAGACGGCTCCAAGATCACCTCCGTATCCGGTGGTCTGACTCCGTCCGACGCTACCCCGGAGATGCACGCCCGCGAGGTGGAGTACGCCTACAGCTGGTTCAAAAATATTACTCACGACATTTTCATGTGAGTCCAGCCTGTCGTCCTGATCGGGACGACATCCGGGCCTGCGGAGGATCCTCACTTCCGCAGGTCCGGATTCAAACCCCCGCCAATCGTTTCCTCATTTAAGTTTCCCGCGTTTCCAAATCCCTGTGACGCCTGGCCGGTCCGTGGTTTGCCATCAGTAGACCGAGTAACCCCTGTTTAACAGATTTATATGTATTTGAGATGGGTAGCCCGGATGTAGCGTAGCGGAATCCGGGAAGACGCGGCTCCGAACCGTCCCGGGTTGCGCTTTGCTTCACCCGGGCTACGGGCACAGGAGACTTTTGCAGTGCTACGTACACACTGTTGAGTGTGTGGCCGGATGTCGTCGAACCTATTGCGGTGTTCTGGGCATACCGCGTTCAGGTCTGGGCATGGGTGGCTGATCGATCACATAGCCGGCGCCGGAGTGAAGATTGGCGGGCCGTGCGAAGTCGGGAAAATCGGGATTGTGCCAACCCGGTTCGGCGAGCTTCTGTTCGGGTGGCTTGATGCGTGATACGTAGTCGAGCACCGCACGAATATCCCGGTGAGTGAAGCCGTGTATCTGTTTGACCATCTTGCGGTCAGCGTTCCTCCGCCGTTCGCTCTTGATCCATTCGAACTGGCGCAGCAGGTAACGATAGTGCTGACCATAGATCACCGGGATGTGGTCCTGCATGTTGCCTTCGCCATGATCTCCATGACATTCGGTACAGTTGTCCTTGTACAACTGTTCCCCCCACTCCAGATCGATACCCGGTCCAACACCATTGTGCGGCGTCATGGGTAGGCTCGCGATGTAGGCAGTGACATCGGCGATCTCCTGAATGCCGCCCAGGAGTTGCGGCGACGTAAATGGGAGCATGGTGGGATTGTCCCGGTTGCGGGCACGAATATCGGCCAACTGCTTGATCAGTACCGTGCGCAATTGCCCGGCCAGTTGCGGATAGGCGCCGCTTTCCAGACCCCATCCTTCCGGAGTATGACAAACCGCGCAGATACGATAGACCTTCTTACCGTTCTCGAGATTGGGCGTGAGCTTCATCGCCTCCTCGTATTCTCGCATCGCGTCCTCTGCCGGTGTGGCCAGCACGATGCCGGAAATCAGAAGTCCCAGCAGGGAAAACGCCAAAATCGACTTGTTCATTCACTCTCCCGAGACTCGCGTCGTATGAGTAATCGTGATGTCTTGAAAGCTGACTGACAGTCCAACTGATATCTGTCATCGCATGTGGGCCTTCCGTTGGACACAGGGCGTTGCGCTATTCAACTCTCTGATGCCGTGCCTTTTGAATTGCAGCAACTGTTCAGACGAGTACTCACCGGACGGTTCGAAGGGAGCCCGGATCGCTCAGTTTCACGCCATGATTATCTTCATTCCATTACTGTTTAATATAGCGACGCCACCGGCGTCCGACAAATAAAAAACCCACGCCGGATGTCGTGGGTTTACAGGTCCATAGCGGTGTCGCTGCGATCCTCTGAAAGGATCAGCTTTTGCACATATTCTGCGCCAAATTCTCCTGGAAGATCGCCTTGTGGATGTCACCCAGACTGAGCATGCCGATCAACTGGTCGCCCTCGGCCACCGGAATACGACGAAACTTGTGACGCACCATGATGGTGGCCGCGCGCAGTATGTGCATATCAGGTCGAACGCTGATGACGCTGTGACTCATCAGGTCCTCGACCTTGAGATTCACCACATCCTTGTACTGCATCATCATCCGGTCATAGTCCGGTGAGGACATGCCGTCCATCACCTCTTCCAGGGTCGGAAACATGCGATGCAGAACATCCTTTTCCGCGATGATGCCCACCAGCTTGCCATCCTGTTCAACCGGCAGACCGCTGTATCGGAACAGACACATCAGTGAGACCACTTCCAAGAGCTTGGTTTCCGGGCTCACCGTCTTCGGTGATCTTGACATGATTTCGCTTACCAGCATCGAAACAACTCCTCATCTATTGTTCTGTTGAATAATCGTTATTTTTTTAGTTTGGCGGGATGCCCCATTGACAGGATCCACAAGCATACCCGGTACCCTCCCGGTGACCGGTCCCACCTTGCCTGATCGAACCACTGCACCCGCTTTCGCGGGATGCGGGTCGGAAACGGTCCCGGTCACGGATACATCACCCACAATACGCATTCTGTTGCAGGATGCCAAGAAATTTTGGCCCCAAGCCCTTGAAGTTGCTTGAAAGAGTCAGCCAAACACGGGTTCACCGCCAGAACGGTTTGGGTAAACCTGCAGATCCTTGCTGGCGGGTTCAGACATCCAGGCGCCGACCATTCTCCTGCCTGCGTGGGGAACTCACGAAAGGAATCGTATTCCCATAAATAATTTGAATGAAATGAGAACCCCAAATACCCACACCAGCACCACACAAGTGAGCATTTCAAAAGCGATCCACTAACTCGATGATTTATCGGTAAAAGGCCGATTTTACCCAGAACTTATCCACAAACCTCGCACAGTTCAGACAAGCTTTTCCACAAGTTCATACACAATATCTTGTGGTTGACATGATTCAGATCGGATATATATTGTGTTTACTGGTTTTGGAGGAAAGATTATTCACCCTCCCGCCACGAATCATCGACGTTCGGGACAACAACCGGCGCAGCGGGCAAAAGACCCGCACACAAAGACCGGTGAGACCCTGTGTCCCCGGCGTACACGACCTTATCGTCAACCAGTTTAAACGCAACCAGCCCGGCGGATTTTCGCCATCCCGGATGGCGAGCTGTGGACAGAACAGAATTCAGGAGCAGATATGGCGACCCATACAGCCGATACCGAAACTTCCGTTGTAAAGACCCAACCACCCGTGGCAGCCGAGAGTGCCGCCCAGGCCACTTCCAACCCTTACAGCGGTTTTCAGGTTATACGGCGTAACGGCAAGGTCACCCATTTCGATCCCACCAAGATCAGCGTCGCGCTGACCAAGGCCTTTCTTGCGGTCGAGGGTGGCAGCGCCGCCGCCTCGAGCCGTATTCATGACACGGTGCGGGACCTGACCGAGCAGGCGGTGAGCGCCCTGACCCGGCGCCTGTCCGAAGGCGGCACCGTGCACATCGAGGATATCCAGGACCAGGTGGAGCTGCAGCTGATGCGTTCCGGCGAACACAAGGTCGCCCGCGCCTACGTGCTGTATCGGGAGCGTCAAGCCCAGAAACGCGCCGAAGAGGCGGCCAAGCGCGCCGAGATCGAAGGCATTCCTGAAAAGCACCGGGTCAATGTCACCCTCGCCGACGGCACCACCCGACCCCTCGATACCGATCGCCTGCAGGCCCTGGTGCAGGAGGCCTGCAACGGCCTGGAGGAGGTCGATACCCAGCGCATTCTGACCGATGCCTGCCGCAACCTGTTCGACGGGGTCAAGGAGAGCGATGTCTCCCAGGCCCTGGTAATGAGCGCCCGCACCCTGATCGACCAGGAGCCCAACTACGCCCAGGTGGCCGCGCGTCTGCTGCTCGACATCCTGCGTCGCGAGGCCCTCGATTTCCTCGCCCTGGACACCCAGGTGAGCACCCAGGCCGAGATGGGGGAGCGCTACGGCGAGTATTTCCAGAGCTACATCAAGCAGGCCGTGGAGCTGGAACTGCTCGACCCGCGCCTGGCTCAGTATGATCTGGAGCGTCTCAGCGCCGCAATCCAGCCCCAGCGTGATCTGCAGTTCACCTACCTGGGCCTGCAGACCCTCTACGACCGTTACTTCATCCATTGCGAGCGGGGCACCCGCTTCGAACTGCCCCAGGCCTTCTTCATGCGCGTGTCCATGGGCCTGGCGATCAACGAGATCGACCGGGAGAACCGCGCCATCGAGTTCTACAACCTGCTGTCGTCCTTCGACTTCATGAGCTCCACCCCGACCCTGTTCAACTCCGGCACCCTGCGTCCGCAGCTCTCCAGCTGCTACCTGACCACCGTGCCCGACGATCTGGACGGCATCTACAGCAGCATCCGCGATAACGCCCTGCTGTCCAAATTCGCCGGCGGTCTGGGCAACGACTGGACCCGGGTCCGCGGCCTCGGCGCCCATATCAAGGGCACCAACGGCAAGTCCCAGGGTGTGGTGCCTTTCCTCAAGGTGGCCAACGACACCGCGGTGGCGGTGAACCAGGGCGGCAAGCGCAAGGGTGCGGTGTGCGCCTACCTGGAGACCTGGCACATCGATATCGAGGAGTTCCTGGAGCTGCGCAAAAACACCGGCGACGAGCGCCGCCGCACCCACGACATGAACACCGCCAACTGGATACCCGACCTGTTCATGAAACGGGTGGCCGAAGAGAAAGAGTGGACCCTGTTCTCACCCAACGAAACCCCGGACCTCCACGACCTCACCGGAGCAGCCTTCGAGCAGGCCTACCTGGCCTATGAAGAGAAAGCGGCCCGGGGCGATATCGATGTGTATAAGAAGGTCAAGGCGCTGGACCTGTGGCGTAAGATGCTCGGCCTGCTGTTCGAGACCGGCCATCCCTGGATCACTTTCAAGGATCCCTGCAACCTGCGCTATACCAACCAGCACCTGGGTGTGGTGCACAGCTCCAACCTGTGTACCGAGATCACCCTGCATACCAATGATACCGAGATCGCGGTGTGCAATCTGGGTTCGGTCAACATCACCGCTCATACCACCGAGCAGGGCCTCGACCGGGCCAAGCTGGAGAAAACGGTGACCACCGCGATGCGCATGCTCGACAACGTCATCGACTACAACTACTACAGCGTGCCCCAGGCGCGTAACTCCAACCTGCGCCATCGTCCGGTGGGACTGGGCATCATGGGCTTTCAGGATGCGCTCTACAAACAGCGCCTGGCCTACACCTCCGAAGAGGCCCTGGAATTCGCCGATCGTTCCATGGAGGCAGTGAGTTACTACGCCATCCAGGCCTCTTCCGACCTGGCGGCGGAGCGCGGCCGCTACTCCTCCTATGAAGGTTCCCTGTGGAGCCAGGGCATCCTGCCCATCGATTCGCTGAAACTGTTGAAAGCGGAACGTGGCGACTACCTGCAGATGGACGAGAGTCAGAGCCTCGACTGGGATGCGTTGCGTGAAAAGGTCCGTGTACAGGGTATGCGCAACTCCAACACCATGGCGATCGCACCCACCGCCACCATCTCCAACATCTGTGGTGTCAGCCAGTCGATCGAGCCGACCTACCAGAACCTGTTCGTCAAATCGAACCTCTCCGGAGAGTTCACCGTGATCAACCCTTACATGGTTCACGACCTGAAGAAACAGGGCCTGTGGGACGAGGTGATGATCAACGACCTCAAGTACTACGACGGCTCCCTGCAGCCCATCGATCGCATCCCGGAAGAGATCAAGGCGATCTACGCCACCGCCTTCGAGATCGATCCCCGCTGGCTGGTGGAAGCCGGCTCGCGGCGTCAGAAGTGGATCGACCAGGGCCAGTCGCTCAACCTCTACATGGCCGAGCCCTCCGGCAAGAAGCTGGACAACCTCTACAAGCTGGCCTGGGTGCGCGGTCTCAAGACCACCTATTACCTGCGCTCCATGGGCGCGACCGGTGCCGAGAAGACCTCGGTGAAACAGCGTGGCGGCAACGGCGTCGACCTGATCGGCGCGGGCAGTGGCAGCGATGCGCCCAAGGCCTGCTCGATTCTCGACCCGGATTGCGAGGCCTGCCAGTAAGCCCTGGCCGCAACCGCCTGCTAACCATCGGATGATAAGAAAGAGGACATCAACATGCTGAACTGGGACGATCCCCTTGCCAAACCCGCTCTGAAGGAGACCACCCCGGCCGCATCCCGTGCCGAGACCCAGCCGGCCCATCCTCACATCGTTGAGGAAGCCGCGCAGACCTATCAGAAGACGGACACCGCCGAAGCGCCGATCAGCACCGCCGGCACGAAGCCGATCAACCCGGAAGACAAGCGGGTGATCAACGGCATGACCGATATCAACCAGCTGGCTCCGTTCAAGTATCCCTGGGCCTGGGAATACTTCCTCAATGCCAACAAGAACCACTGGACGCCGCTGGACATCAACATGGCTCAGGATGTCCATGACTATCAACGCAAGCTGACCCTGGAAGAGCGCCATGTCTACGAGAACGTGCTCTCCTATCTGACCACCTCCGATATCCTGGCGATGCGCAACATCGGCCTGGCGGTGATGGAGAAGATGTCTGCACCGGAACTGCAGATCTACCAGGCGCGTCAGGTCTATGAGGAGTCCCTGCACACCTGGACCTACCAGCACTGTATCGAGACCATCGGCCTGGATCAGGGAGAGATCTATAACCGTTACCGTGTGGTCCCGGAGATCAACCGCAAGATTCAGATCACCAATCGCCGACTCTCCTCCATCCTGCGTGCCGACATCGACCTGCGCGACCCGGACGAGTTGCAGAACTTCGTCATGGCCTACACCTTCTTCGCCGCGATCTTCGAAGGCTGCTGGTTCTACAACGGCTTCAGCCCGATCTTCGCCCTGCAGCGTCGTGGCCTGATGAAGGGCACCGCCGAGCAGCTGCAGTACATCATGCGCGACGAGGTGCTGCATGCCTCCTTCGGCATCCGCGTGGTCAAGCAGATTCTCCATGAAGAGAAGATCTCCCTGGACAAAAAGGCGCTGCGGGAGATGTGGGACGAGGCCGAAGCCGCCGAGGAGGGCTACGCCAGTTATATCCTCCGCGATCCGATTCTCGGCTACTCGAAAGAGGATCACATCGGCCAGTTCCGCTTCACCGCCAACCGCCGTGCACTGCAACTCGGCATCGACGAGCCCTTCCCGGGCGCCGAGGCCACCCTGCCCTGGCTGGACGAGCAGGCGCATATGCGCAAGGAGAAGAATTTCTTTGAGACCCGGGTGACGGAGTATCAGACCGGCGGCGCTTTGAAATGGGACTGAATTGAATAGTTTTAAGTTATGAGTTTTTAGTTTTGAGTTGTTTGTGTTCGCTTTGCTCACGCTTTTTTAGAAAACCCAAGCGAAGCGAGCACATCAATTCAAAATTCATAATCCAGAATTCACAATTATTTGGAGACAAATAATGCACTGTTCTCACTGCAAATCACTGATGGCGGAACTGGGTGTTCAACGGGACAGCCGGACAGAACAGACACGCTATGAGTGCCCTGTGTGCCAGCGAACGGAATTGGTTACCCGGAACTTGGTGCATTGGCGAAATGATTTGGCGGTTTCCAACTGCCGGGTTGGAGGACGGGTGTTACGGCACGTATAACGACCGTATATCCTCTCGTTCGGATGCTTCAGTCTGATGAGATCGTTGCTGAAACCGAACCACCGAGACAAATCAGGCAGTCAGTTAACTGCTTTCGAAGGAGTGAAATGAAAAAACTGTTCGCAATTGGCTTATCTCTGCTTATGGCTCTGGTCATGAGTAATCTGTCCTATGCGAAAGACAGCAAAGAAAGGGATTTACCACCAGGATTGCAAAAGAAAGCCGAGCGAGGTGAACGCCTGCCGCCCGGATGGCAAAAAAAGCTGGTCGTCGGTGATGTCCTGGAAGAAGACATCTATGAGCATGGAAAAATCATTGCCACCGATGGCAAAGGACTGGTAACCATCAGCATTGAAGGCAAGTTGATTCGGCTCATCGAAAACACGAGAGAGATTGTAGAAATATTGGGAGGCATGTGAGTCGAAACACTCGGCTGACCAAAAACTCCAACCCAGTATTTCACTCATTGGTGAAGACACCTCCTCGAACTGGTTCGAATGCCCAGTTGGAAGAGCTATCCGATAACGAAGGAGTCCATTTTCAGGTTTCATCTAGCGCGTTAACACAACAAATACAAAATCTGTCCATCTCTCCTCTCCGTCATTCCGGATGCAGCGAAGAATCCTGTGACCCCCAGTGGACACTCTGGGTTTCGGGCTGCACTGGAATGGCGCTGTTTTTTTTGACCTGTTCAGCAATACGCCTTTCATTCAAAACAGAATTCACAAATCAGTCGCTAGGCGTTTATTCTGTCCTCATGTGCAACAGCTGTCAGTAGAATTCCGCTCAGATGAATACGAGGCAAGGTGAAATTCGCAGTTTGCCGGACGGTTGCACAAGTATCACCGTACCTGCTCCAGATAGAACTGATTGTTGGAATTAATTGTAGAGTAGTCATCCAACTGAACGGTTCCCGCAACCAAAAGGGGATGAAAACTCTACCCGTTGACTCGTTCCCACTCTCCGAGTGGGAACGCAGACCTGGGCCATGGAGAATGCATCATACTGTTCCCTGTGCGTTTGGGTTGGTATGTATTCCCACGCAAAGCGTGAGAACGAGACGGCGCCCGCCTCTCCCCGGTTTCTCCCGCGGAGAGAGAGGGAGGCACTACCCGGAGTAGACTCTACCCGGAAGACTCTATCCGGACAGCCATAATAAAAGCATTCTGTCTTTTAAACTAAACGCACATCTTGACAAACTCCCTAGTGCACCGGCTGATGAAAAAGGGCAATTCGAGCGTGTTTTGGGCAGACAATTAAGACATCCCAACGAAACACTCGAACCCCTCGGCAGCTTGTTTTACTGAGCGCTATAATCGATTACTCACCGGTTGCATGCGTACATGGATCAATCCATTTACCCCGGCCTCTGTTCTTTTACGGCACGTGAAAGAAATCGGCGGATAGCGCATTGACCGCCGCCGCACATCCAAACATCCGGTTGATTTTGAAAACCGTTTAGAATGTGCCGACGAGGAACCATAGTTCACTTTTACCCTATTACCTACACAGGGAACACTGCACAATGACGGCATGATCGAGCAAGCGGACTATCAGATCGACTCATCGACCCGCGATGAAGCAGTCATTCGCTTCTCTACAACAATCATGTAAGAGTCATTCAAACTCGTTGAAAACAGACGCTGTATCCGCACTGCCGACCACTCCGATCTGAGCGGTTATGACAGTAAAACTCCCGATACGGCCTCCATGTCTCAATGTCCAGATTAACCGCCGCGCAGCGGTGCTAATTGCGATCGCAGAAGAAGTGACGATCATACACAAGAACCACGCAGCATTTACTCATCAACCATTCAAATTCATGTTTTTTCCCGGCACGGTCACATCATCGTCCATAGACGCCTTACCCAGGCCTGAGCATTCAGACACCCAGTTTATTGAAATTTCCACAAAAGTGACTACACCTACTTCAGATGGCCGCATACTTTTCACTGACTTAGTCAACGGCTTCAAAAACAATAAGGACCCACTGAGGATAGAAGGAGTTAAGAGCAACGATCCTGCACTCGGCGAAGTGATTCGCTGAATAACCAGCTCGCAGCTGACCATGCTTCCCGATCGAAACATGCAGGATTCCATGATGCAACAGTGAATTCACATTGATGTGAAGGAGGGATCTACCATGCGCATACTGTCTTCCCTGTGTCTGTCCATTCTGTTCTTCCTGTCTTTGCCGGGTACGGCAATGGGGTTTACGGTCATCATTTATACCGACAGGACGGAGTGGGAGAACGCCCTGGCCGGTCAATATCTGACAGAGGACTTTAACGATCAACTGCTGAACGATGGAGTCACCTACACCGCTTCCGAGTCGGGTCACATTAACGTCTACTTTGGATACTACCAGGACGTACTAATGTCGAGCAGCCAAAACGCACCGTCAACGATCTGGACATTCGTTCCACAGATCATTGCCTATGGAGGGACCTGGACATTAGGCGGACCGGGTGGTTCGGGAAACAGCCTCTATCTCTACATTGATGGTAATGAGCACCCCGTTGCGGTGATCACAAACAGTTACAATGATGACTTTCTCGGGATTATCGCGGACGCTCCATTCACATCAGTGACACTCATGGGTGGTACCGGCAGCAATCAGCAAAGTTACAAATTGGACGACATGGTCTATAGCCCGGTTGATTATTAACCCGGTGACAGATGCCTCCCTCTCTCGTAAGGGAGAGGGAGTTCAGCCGCTAAAACCGGTATGTAAAGACTCGCGCATTTACCCAGAGCAATTCTTAGTGAACAATGTCTGCTCTTAGCGTTTGCCCATTATCCGACAGGGCCCATCAGTACCTCTGGCAGGACTCCCGCCATGCATCCAGATCGAGATTTTTAGTCAAGGTATCCAATCCCAGCCGATTCGCTTCAGGGCAGTAGACCGCGGGATCACCTTTGTATTCGATGCCAAATACCGCCTTACCCGCACGGATGAACGGTAACAACATGTCGCATTCCCGATATTGAAAACACTGTTCGTTCACCGTCCAGTCGAAGTCGTCGACCAAATCCTGAATTTGTTCCAGATCGTTCTTCAGGCCGACCGAGAGACCCCGAAGATGGGCTTCGTTGGCCAGCCAGGCATTAAACGTGATTTGATCCTGATAACTGAGCGGAAACCCGGTTGCGTTGGTGAATCCATCGACGTTATCGGGATCGACACCGTCGCATTGTTTGCTGACCGCGAGGTCCAGACGTGCCTGTAATACCGGCCCCAATGCATCCAGATTACGGATATCCAGCCAGACTTCTCCGGGCCAGCCGTTGCTTCTGCCTTTTACGCTTTCAGGAAAATCCTGAGAATCCGCACGCCAATCCTCCCAACTGCCGGCACTGAAGTAACAGATCACGGTTTTACCCTGCGCATGCAGTTGGTCGATTACACTTTGCTCGGTGTCAAACAAATCAATGTCGTACATCTGTACGTTGTAGCTGGTATCAATATTCCCCTGAAGCTGTATTTGCCATGAAGTTCCCGGTGAGGGCTGCCATACAGGCGTTGCACCCGGTTCCGGCACAGGCTCGGGTTGTGGCTGAGGCTCAGGAGTCGGTTCCGGCACAGGTTCCGGTTGAGGTTGGGGAGACTCGCCCTGGGACGAGAGCGCGACGCTCAGGACCAGATAGTCGAGATCTGAGTTGTCTGCATTGCTTTTCGTGAAATATCGCAGTTTGATTCGATTCAGATCATTGATAAAGCGCCCCGATGTGCTGGCCACCTCTGCCTGCACGGTGCTCCATTGCCAATTGACCGCATGGGCATTGTCAGCCAGATCAACCCATCGTCCCTGTTCAAAATCCCGTATCTGCCAACGCCAGCGCTGTTCCGCCCCTCTCGGACCCTTGAAATTGGCCTGCATGGCAATCTTGGTAATTGTCTCTGCTTTAGCAGTGGCATCCAGTTGATAGGTAAACACTCCGGCATAACCCGTGCTTCCGCTGAAGAATTCCTTATAGGCGTTCCAGTCATCCGCTGATCCTGATTGATCCTGCACGGATAAAACGCTGAGTGGCTGCCCGCTGACACGACCCTTTGTTGTTTTGAGATGTGTCGGGGAGAGTACGATTTGCGTCTCGGCGAGGAGCTCAGCATGCCACCCCAGGGTCGACGCGACCATAATTACAGTCCGTATGAAATTCGACAGATTAATATTCATCCCACCCTCCTTGATTTGCTTCGCTCAGTTTATTGGCATATTTCCTTTTGAATTGTGAGAGATTTCATAGAATGAACGCTGTTAGGCCTATAGTTCCCAGAGTGAATTCCCACAGATATCCCAGTCACTCCAGAGACGCAACATAATGATATTAAATGATATTTATCATCATTAACTCGAATCACCATTGTTCGACTGTGCGTGCTCGGCAGACTGGAACATTGTGGCTTGATATCGGTATCTGCTCCCATGCAGAGCGTGGAAATGAGGCATGGTGAAGTTCGCCGAAAAAGCGCAGCTCACTGGAGTAAATGTACATTATGAGGCGACATTCATTGCAGGATGCTACCGTAGGATTAGCATTTCAATCGCCTGCTAATCCTGAATGTCGTCAACTCCCTGCACTACCACGGCAAATCGATCCGCCAAAGTACTCAGTATCACTTGTTGAACCTGCTCGGCAGGCACAATACCGCCCTGTCCGTCGGGAAGGTCGCGGGTTGCCGTCACAGAGGCCACCACGGTTGAGAAGTACCCTTGATCCAGCGCGGCGCGTACCGTGGAGTCCAGACACATGTGGGTCATAAATCCGACTATGATGAGCATTTTTCTCCCGGTCGACTTCAACGTCTCCAGCAAGGATGTACCGGCAAAAGCGTTAGGCAAGCGTTTTTCAATCGTCAGCTCCCCCGGTTCAGGAGCCATTTTCGAAGCGATGGCGAAATAGGGCGATTCAGGATTGAACAATGCTCCACCGCCCCGATGAACGACATGCACGATCGGGATACCTGCCGCACGGGCACGCAGCAACAATCGTCTACCCTGCGTCAATGCCTCATCGATATTCTTCAACGGCAACGCGCCATCGATGTATTCCCTCTGCGCATCGATCACGACCAGGACGCTTTCCGACAAGGTCGCAGGAGTCGCTTGCAGTCCTGCCATTTCAAGCAGCGTTTTAGGCACACCATCGGCTAAGAGATACGAAGGAAGTAAGAGCAACAAGCCTATAAGTGTTTTCATCGTACATGATCTCCTGTTGAAACAGACGGCATCATGAGGCTTGGGTTAGATTGAAGTAAGTGGCAGTATTGCCAAATTACTGGTGAAATATGCCATGACTTCCATAGCCCTGCTGGTCGAGCCCGGTTCTACACCTTCGAGTGTCACAATCACTCTGGATCTGTTTCGAATTGCTCATCGTTTTGCGCCTGACGACCCGTTCGAAGTGGCACTGTTCTCAAGCCAGGGAGGACCGATTACCCTTTCCGATTATGTACAGTTGCAGACCCAACCGCTCCCACGGGATTTACTCGAGTTTGACGCTGTAATCCTGCCCGGTTTTTTCGCACAGGACCTAGCGGATCTGGTCACAAAACTGTCGAAGGAGTGGCAACCCGCGATCAAGTGTTTGCGAGAGTTGCCTGCAGGCGCTCGAATCGCCGCCAGCTGCTACGGCACCTTCGTACTTGCCGAGTCAGGGCTGCTCGACGGACACAGCGCGACCACAACCTGGTGGCTAAGCAAAGACTTTGAAGCACGCTACCCCGAAATAATACTCAACTCGGATCAGGCGTTGATGGATAGTGGCCGGGTCATAACGGCTGGCGCCATGACAGCCCATATCGATCTGTCTCTGTACCTGTTGCGCCGACTCAAGGGCGATGCCCTCGCGCGACAAGTCGGAGCCGTCATGCTGATCGATGAAGCCCGTTCCTCTCAGCTCCCGTTCATGGCGCTGCAGAGACGCTTTTCCGATCACATCGTCGACACCGCGATAACCTGGATGGAATCGCATATCAGTGAACCCTTTATAACAACTGTACTGGCAGACGCGCTGCATATCAGTTATCGGACATTACATCGACGCTTTCAGGCAATTACAGGCATGCCACCACTGAAATACCATCAGGCACTGCGGATCGAGGTAGCCAAAGAACTTCTGGAGACCTCTCGAAGAAGCCTGGAACAGATTGCTCATGAAACAGGCTACAGCGACGCCACATCTTTTCGACGTTTGTTTACTCGATTGACATCACTATCACCCGCCCAGTACAGAAATCGCTTTAGCCGTAGCGACAGCAAAGTCGAGGCGAGATAAATGCACTACCGATCTCTTGTCCATGTGCACCCATCGAAGCATGAAGGTTTTCTCCATCGTATTGACCCCACATCGGTCACTCGAGAGAAATCACAAGAGCAGACGCTTCAACGCGGGCACGGGGAGAAGGACTCTTCCGCAGTTGCCCCACCCTACACGGTGTCATTGTATGCAATGCCCCGGCGGGGCATGTCAGCCTGTAAAGCTATGATGCAGGTCCAGGTCAATGGGGCGCCCCTCGATCCATCCCGTGCGGGACCCAAAAGACGTGCGGGAATCAGACTGACGATGAGTCTGCTTCAATCTGAACGCAGGGGTACTGCATGAAAAAGCTGATGTTTGCGGCCGCACTTTACGGGATCGTCTGGTTCTTCTTCATTCGCGAGGCCGAGGTCACGCTTCGACCCGGGGTATTCGTGAAGGAGGAGCCCCGTCAAGTCATGCTGCATGACGCTGAGTCGTTCAACCACAAGGGATTCCGCATCACCCCACTGGCCCGTTTCGACATCAAAGCCAAGATTCTATCCAAGAAGTACTACAGCCTGGGACGGGAGTCGGACCTTGCCCCCATCGACCTGGCGC
>JBEVWC010000047.1:2351-43003 GCA_040506775.1 Candidatus Thiodiazotropha sp. | reverse complement strand
TGCAGAAACCTGTAGAGCCTGCGAAGATCCCGAATATCGACCACCTGGACATCCTCCCCGAGGAGGGACCGGAACCCAAAGGCAAGGCACAGTTCAAGATTGCGGAAGAGTAGTTATGTAAGCGCCTTTCCTGGTGTTGGCATGGCTTCACTCCTTGATGTCTGTTGCATAACCTGTAAGGGCCAACTGAGACATTGCAAAGTTCAATGTGAGCATAATTCTCTGCCTATTCTACAAGGGTTATACCCAGTGCCTTGAAAACTTCAATTGAGCACTTTTGACTTGGCTTCGTAGGGATTCGTTGGGTGTCTGAATTGCTTTGTTTATGAAAAATGAGTGGTTGCAAGACCTGACCCTGTTCATGCTAAATAGCTTGGATTCCCTCTGTAATTCGTATCATGGTATCCACTCAAGAGTTGATCGACCTAAAGCTCTCGTTGTCATTAAGGTGCCTGATTCCGTTAAATTTCTATCATGTTGGAATTGAATAACCTCAGGTGACCTCTCACTATCAGCGATACTCAATTGAAAGACTTTTCCTAAATCTTCTGTCGGAATCACATAGAGATACCCAGCTGTACCAAGAGCATTATCGTCTTGGCCTGCAGTATACCCTTCTTTTACCATGACCCACCTACCATCAGGTGACCAAGTAATATCATCAATAATTTGATATGTATCATTCATAGATATAGCAAGTTTTCGAATATTTGTTCCATCCGAATTCATGATAAACAATATATCTCCTGAAAACCTAGCAGATGGGTCCCATTTTTTATTTAAAGTAAAAGCAATCTGCATATTATCTGGACTGATTGCATAATCATCTAGAGTAGATCCTGTAACGTCTATACCATTTATAATGTCAGGCAGACTGAGAAAATAGTCGTCGTTTGTAGAATGTCTTTCTGTGAAAACGAAGTGTCGATTATATGTATACATAAGAACACCATTATTCAGCCACACAAATTTTTTGCTACTATCTTTTTTATCACTTACTAGTTCCCAGCTCCTATTGTAAATTTCCAACCACTCTTGTCCACTTCGCCCTTCATCTAGATCTCTGTAAAATGCAATGAATTGGCCATCTGGAGATAATCTTGCGCCATTTGAAACAACACCTGTTATGTTCATTTGACTGAGATAGTTTCCTTCATAATCTTGTATAGCTATGCATGACATCATCGGAGATAGCGGGTCAGGATTTGAATGATTGCAATCAGCAGCCACCATTAGAAATTCTGTTCCATTATTTTGTCTTGCTTGGGAATAAAATGTTGACACACCACTTGGAAACCGATCTCTTTGATTATTCCAGTCTGTGTTTTGTATATATTTTACTAGACCAGTTGAAGCGTCGATCAGATATACATATTGGAGATAATCTTGGAAATATAATTTCCCAGACAAATTTTTATTTAATGTACCACCATTACTATCAGGTGGATTAACTGGTTCATCACCACTACCGCCCCCTCCTCCGCATCCGATAATTAGAGTTATGAAAAAGATTATAAATATTCTTTGATATTTGTATTCTTTGGTCATATTTACAATTACCGATAAATTATGCTTTATAAATGTTAAAAAGCCAGGAAACCTTTCAGCATCCTGGCGCAAAATATATATCTTTATTTACTGCTTACGAGCAATTGATGTTAAACCTTCACCAAGTGATTTTAGAGATGTAGCAGTCATATTCGCAATCATATTAAACATTTGCATGTTAGCTTGATATTGAGATTGGGCCATCAAGAACTTATTTCTAGCTTTAGCGTCTGCTTTTTCAGCATCAGCATTTTGCTGTTCTCTTGCCTCCTTTGCTTCGGGAGTTTCATTTTCAGGAGCTTCCTTTTTACCCGATTGCACAGCGCCGTCAGCATTTTCCTCCATTGTTTTCATGTTATCCATCGCTGCATTAAGGAATTTAGCTGGACTTTTGACAAGGCACCTGCCAGAGCAACAAGCCAATTACCTTTTGTACTTCCTCCGCCTTCCTTATTTTCTTCAGCTTCATTTTCTGCACAACTATAGCTTGCGTTAGTATGTATCATCGTAGCTGTTTGCAGCATTACTAGAATCAGTAACACCATTGCCTGCTTCAGTCCAAGTGCAGCTGCCACCATTCCCAGTTCCGGGCTCAGAAGTCGTTGCATCTCCACCAATCTTCTCGCGAACTACCTCTTCATTGGCTTGTTTAATCATGTCTTCAATCGAGTCGCCAGAATCACACCCGCCGCCTTGAAGCTTATCCATAATCATATCAACAACATTATCTACGATCTTATCGATCAAGCCACCCATCGCATCGTCAGTGTCCCGCTGACATCCTGGCGTGGTCGGCTCTGGAGGGCAGCTCTGCTGAGCGCCACCCAGCGCCTGACACATTTCATCCATGGCAAACTGAGGAATACCCAGGTGACACTGAATCGCCTGACCCAGTTGACCGACCAGTGAACCCAACATGTTGTTGTTCATTGCACCTTGAACATTGGACTGGCCATGCTGACCAATCAAATTTTCAAGCATACCACCCAGGCCGGTGCCAACCTATTCGCCAATCTGTGCACAGTTGGGGCCGTCAAACATGCGACCGAGAACACCACCGACCAATCCACATACGTTGGTCAGTTTTTCTTATAATGGGAATTCGTAATATTTTTTACTCAATTGTTTAATCAGGACTTGGAATCCAAACATATCGCGCAGACGATCCTTGACTAGTAATAATGCCAGTTGGCTCTGGTGAGAACCCGTATCGCCAGAACATTTTTACTTCTGGCGATCTTTCATTGTCGTTTTCGCTAAGATAATATACTTTATCTACGGGTCCATCTGCAGGCACTATATACCGATATCCAAAGTTTTGAACATCTCCGTCATATATAGTACCTACGGGTGGAATATAGCCCTCTTCAACAAAAATCCATCGTCCATCCGGCGACCACTCTGGCGCTAAAAGTCGCGGATCTTCATCATTGTAAGTCGTTGCAAGTAAGCGAACATCTGTCCCATCAATATTCATCACAAATAATCGTGCATTATCTACTCTTGAATAGGGACCCGGAGTGAATAGAGTAAATGCGATTTTTGTATTATCTGGACTGACCGTTTTACCCCCAATTCTACCCGACCAGACTTCGTCAGTAGCATCTCTTAGCGTCAAACTGTATTCTGGCTCGGCTGAGGCTGGACTAGTAAAATAGAATGTCCGGTCTTGTGAATAGAGAATACGATGATTCGTAAGCCAAGTTATTGAACGTCTTGAAAGCTCACGCTCGCTTAGCAAGACTCCTTCTCTGGAGTATATGGAAAGCCAGTATGGGTTAGATATGCTCCCGACTTGCACAAATAGCGCAATATATTGGCCATCATCAGACATTAATGCCCCTGATACTTCACCCTCCACCATGAATCTAACATCTGAATATTGTCCATCATAATATTGTGAATAGACATACGATTTAAGAAACTCAGGAACAACTATTAGAAATTCTTTGTTATTATTTCGCGTTGCTGAAACGAACGGTTCGCAACCAGGCCAGAATCGATCCGTATCGGTTTGATTCTTGTGGTCAGAGTGTTGGACCCACTCATAAGTCCCTTTCGCTGCGTCTAGTAGCCAAACCCCATTTTTATCGGCATCTAAAAACTTTCCTGTAAGTCCTGCGTTCAATATCTCACCATCGGTTTGATCCCCACCACCGTCACTATCTCCGATATCTCCGCCATCCCCCCCCCCACCACCTCCACAAGATAGCGCCGATAGTAAAGAAAGTGTAATCATGATGTTTCTCATGTTGTTGAACATACAAGACGCTCCTTTGTCTAAACGAAAAAAGCACACCAGAGATACAAGGCCTCTGGTGTGCACACTTTGGGAGGTGTTTTTTTCTATTACTGCTTACGTGCGATACCCGCCAGACCTTCTCCGAGAGTTTTGAGAGAGGTTGAGGTCATTGTGGCCATCATGTTGAACATTTGCATGTTAGCTGAGTACTCGGATTGCGCCTGAACAAATGCATCGCGAGACTTTTTTGTATCTTCAGCAACACTACCGCCTTCTTTGTTTCCTTCTACAGCACCACCATCCTTTCCTTGCTCAGCACCACCCGCTTGATCAGCTCCTCCAGTCTCACTAGAATCGCCTTGAGTAGTCGCATCAGCATTGGCCTTCATAGTGTCAACATTTTCCATTGCGGCCGTCAGGAATTTCTTCTGAACATCCGATAGGGCTCTTGCCAAGGCAACCAGCCAGTTTCCGCTTGTGCCTGACCCGGAATCTTTACCATCTTCATCTTTTTCCCGGCATTCCCGTTGACCTTGTAGATTATTGTACAATAGGTCATCCAGAGCACTATCATTATCTGCACTCGAATTGCTACCGCCTGCTGATGATGCAGTTGCGTCAGCTCCTCCTGTATACACCATGTCCTCATTTCCAGGACGTATCACATCATTTCGCTCACATCCACCGCCTGACTCAGCACCGCCACCAATCTGCTCACGAACCACTTCTTCAACTGCGTCGCGAAGCATATCCCCAAAATCACCAGACTTGCACTCGCCGCCCATGAGCTTGTCCATGATCATGTCAACAACTTTATCGACAATTTTATCGATCATGCCACCCATCGCATCGTCAGTATCCCGCTGACACCCAGGCGGGGTCGGCTCTGGAGGGCAACTCTGCTGGGTACTGCCCAGTGCCTGACACATCTCATCTTTGGCAAACTGAGGAATACCCGGGTGACACTGAATCGCCTGACCCAGTTGACCGACCAGTGAACCCAACATGTTGTTGTTCATTGCGCCTTGAACATTAGACTGGCCATGCTGCGAGATCAGCCCTTCCAGCATGTTTCCAATACCACCACCGATCTGGCTTCCCAACTGGGCTCCCAAGGGACCACCAAACATTCCACCAACGATACCGCAAGCCATACCACCAATACTAGAGAGCATTCCCATTTTCACATCTCCATAAATAAATTTTAAATTGTCTTGAACTCAGCGACATCGAAGAACCTTCCATGTCTGCTTCCTTTCGAGTGCCACCCAGTTCATTCAGATGACGACTCTAATGTATGCGTAACGGAGGTGTTGAAAAATCGGGAATTGTCCTAGCTAGGGTTAACACCTATCCGTAGGTTGTCTTTCAGTTCCTTTGATCCTCGCGAGGTAAATGAGGAGTTCAAGCGATTATATGTTGCACATGGGTACGCAACAAGAAACAAACAATTATTCTGATATCACGCAGTTTGTTACGCAAATACAATAAGATATGATCGACGTACAAATGTATGCCTTTGTCTTCAAAAGCGTTTCCTTGCTGTGAGTATGGTGAAGTGCTGTGAAGTTCATAGCTTGCCGGTCATTATTTCGTTTTAACAAACCGACGAGATATATGTGATGGGCTTCACAATGGGAGGATATTGAGTGGTTTCTTGGTTGGATCTGCTGATGTGACTGTAGCGGGTTATGTATCGCATATTTTTTAGTGGTTCAGACTTTACCCGACTGACACGCAATGAATACCTGTAACTGTCATATTAAGTCACGACTACTATAACAAACCCACTGGCATTTACCCGGTGGTTGTTTAGTTCGAGTCGTTTTGACATTAGGGATTACTCTCTCAATTTTATTGAACACTATTATAGTGCATTGCTCTGATTGATTTTGCGTTTACCGCCGGAACCGGGGTCTGCATTCCCACGCGGAGCGTGGGAACGAGGCGATACCGCATGATCATCAGCTGAGTCTTATTGGTGATCAGGTTTTGTTATGTGACCGTGAAAAATACTCTGTAATCGATTTGTTGTTGCTCAAATTCCTTATTCAATTCTTCGACCAAAAGAGCTCCTGCAATGTCGTTACAATTAACCTTAATCACTTCTGAGTCATTAATCAGTTCAAAAACATCGTGGTATAACCCTGAGATATGTTCTATAGATTTTTCACCCAACCTCATAATTGCGCCATCTGCTTCAACCTCTTTCGATATACTCACAAAACCATTCTGAGGAGGAATAAATTGCGCGGCAGTTAAGTCAAGCTCTTCTATATTCGCGCCACAATTAGAACAAACATCTGGATTATCAGACTCTCGCAAGCACGTAAAACAAACATATTTTTTCTTATCGCTCATATCATTCCCCCCCTCTGATAAGCACTGGAACGATTGGGCTCTTCGCATCCCCACCCCACTTAATTCGAAGCGACATCAAGTCATCTACACTGATTTGTTGACCATTTTGAGGATCAATAATTCGCAACCCTTTATTCTCTGGTAAAACTTCGGTATGTACAACATGACGCATCCTATCCGTTCTAGACCCAAAAAATATCGCATATTGCCCTGCTGGTGCACCTTCAATAAAAGGCGATCTCATAACTGATGGAGTACTCGATATAGAAGCCTTTAGAATGATATTTATCGCATCATTCAATTGCAGATTCCTGGAGGAATCTACTGCGGTTTTAGGTGTTGGGTTAGAGTGTTCTTTGCGCTCATCGATATTGGGTCTTCCTCTCCCTGTCGCCACCCAGGAACCTCTTGTAAGTGATTGCTTTATGAATCTGCGGTTCCTGGGGAATATTCCGCAGCGGCATCCTGCATTGATCTTCGAGCGAGGGGAGCAGGGAAGTGCCTGGAGCGTTTTGCATGGTCCCGCAGTGATTTGCATTGCATTCTGCCGGATCCCGGGTTGCGCTTTGCTGCACCCGGGCTACTCGGTTGAGATACCTGTGTGTCCCCTTTCCCCTTGGAGGTTGTTACAAATGTCCTAATCGTAGGTTGGGTTAGCGCTGCGTATCCTGATGAACGGAGGGAAAATGTCCATTGTTGTCGGGTTACGCTACGCTAACCCGACTTACGGATCTTTTCCAAAACCCCTTTTACAATACCCGCCCTTGCGGAACAGGGAGTGGGGGCAATGCCGATGATCTCTTCGAAGACTCTTGTTTACCCAAATAAACTCTCAACAGGTCGAGTTTTTTTCAAGGCTTTAAAAATCGAGAAAGGTTTCCATGCTCTGCTTGGTCGCCTCCGAGAGCGGTTCCCGGGTCTCCTCTAACTGGGGCCGCCCGGTTTCGAGTATTCCCTCCATGGCTCCGAAGGTGCGCTCTGCATAAAATCTCAGCATCAGTCGCTGTTCATCATCGCTCATCCAGAGATCAATGGGATCCCCAAGCTCACCATCATCAGGATTGACTTCACGGATGGTTAGACGGTAGGCGGAACGGTCCCAGCCGGCCCTTTGCAACCTGTCCTGGTGCATATCGACCCGGAAACGCTCAATCTCCCGGCCGTTGAAGGTCGTGAATTCAACGCTTCCGCCATCCTTGAAGGGTACTCTGCGCAGGCGGTGATAGAGTCCCATGTAGTCCACCGTATCCTCACCGTTCATCTTGAGACTGCGGTTTTCCAGCAACTCCTGCCATAGCTCACGGCTCAACCCGGTTACGGGTTGCAGGTTCATGGGAGGTGTAACCGGTTCTTCATCCTTGCTCTCCTTGTTCTGGTAGTGGCGGGCATAGTCGCCCGCCCGGTCGAACCAGAACAGCTCTTCACGATCCTCATCCAGGCGTAGGGATTTCACTGCTATCACGGGATACAACCCTCCGGCATCGAGCCAGCTGCGGTAACTCAGACGCACCGGGTAGAGCATTTCCGCCTTGGCATAGGGTTCCGTGGTCAGCAGCATACTGGCCACATAAGCGGGTCGATCGCTGACCTGATCCATCTGCGACTCAACCTGCAGGTTGAGTTTGGCGATATCCAGCTCTACGTAGCCCGTGATCCAGCCACGGAACTTGAGGGTGTATTCCAGATTTTCACCCGGCACCGGCAGTGAGGCCATCGCCACCGGAGCACCACTGCAGATAACCAGCAGAAACCCGGCACGCATAACCGGCCAGCGGCACCTGGTGAATTGGCATATTTCTCGCAGAAAGGATAACAAAGCCAATGATTGCCCCCGAAGCGTCAAATATCCGTCTTAACAGGAATAAATATCATGATCAATCCGGTTAACAGCAATAAAACCGTCAATACCACGACAGATCGGCCCGGCACAACCCGCGCCCAGGACCAGACCAGCGCCCAGGCCAACCCGACGACGTCACTGCGCGGAAATGAAGCCGTAGCCGAGAACCAGGGATCACCGGATATCGAAAATGCCCGTCAGCTCTACCAGATGGAGCATGCCCGTAATGGCAATGGGGTTACCCTCGCATCTTCCGCTGATGCCCGTTCCGTGCTCGACAACCTGCTCCAGCAGTTTTCTGAAAACCCCGCTCGCGCCGCCACAGCTCAGCTCGCCAATGTGTCTCAACCCATGGCGAACCTGTTGAAACTGATGCCGGCCTGAATCCGCCAGATCCGGTTACCGAGCCTGACGGGATTGAGCCACAGCAGTGGCAGACTGGATTCGAGAGGACAAGCCCTAGAGAGATTGAGTGTCTGAACCCGGTTCAGGTTCCAGGCGATTTTCCGCCACATCCTGTTTCAGGCGGATAATTTCATCCTTCAAACCAATCACCACCAGGATGTCACCCGGGTCCAGGTTGTGCTCGAAACCGCTGTTGCAGAATATCAGCTGGTTACCCATTTCGAGATCCACCACCCCGAGCACGATGAGATTGTATCGTTGACCCAGTTCGAGTCTATCAAGACGGACACCGGTCAGAACAGAATCTGCGGGGATTTCGAGTTCTGCGACATCGATCTGCTTGCCATACATGGTGTGTTCGAGCATTTCCACCAGGTAGGGACGGGCGATCAATTCGTGTACCCTGTGGCCGCTGATCTCATAAGGATCGATCACCTTGGTCGCACCGGCGGCCTTGAGTCGCTTGCTGGCAGCCGCCGATTCCGAAACACAGATGATCTTTAAATCGGGATCCAGCGCACGCACGGACAAGGTCAGAAAGAGGTTTTTTGCCTCTTCGGAAAACAGGCAGAAGATCGTTTTGACCCAGCTACCGATCCCCACATCACGTAACTTGTCATCATCCGTGTAATCCAGCACTCCGGCATGCAGCCCTTTCGCAAGCAGCTTACCGACTTCATCCAGGTCGTCGCTGTACAGGTAGGCGTCGATGCCCCGCTCGGTCAACTGAATCCCCACCTGATGACCCAGGGCGCCACAACCGAAGATCAGGGTCTCACGGCTACTCATGACATTACCCCTTTCTCCAGATTTTCACGCAGATGCAGCATGCTGTACTTGTGGCCGAAAAGTACCAGCATGTCATTGTCCTGGAGAATGAAATCCTCACCCGGGTTGAAATAGAAACAGCCTTTCTGCAGACGGAAGTTTGAGACCGGTGAATCCAGTCCGCACATCCCCTCGCGGATCACCCCGAAGAGTATGAGTTTGCGCGCCTTGAAATTCATGTCGCCGAGGGTGCATCCCACCATCGGATGGTTGGGTTTGAGGCGCACCGCTTCGATGCCTTCGTTGGATTGACCGGCGAGCAGTCCGTAGACTGCCTCGAAGGCTACCGGTTGACCGGCGTACTCCGCCGCGATCAGGCCAAACACCTCATAGGGCGCCACGCAGTGAGTAGCGCCTGCGCGGGTCAGTTTACTGGCATTCTCCCGGTGATTGGCACGGGAGATGATCTCGATGTCCGGGTTGAACTGGCGCGCCGTGAGGGTAATGTAGACATTCACCACGTCGTCACCGGTCAGGCACAGCAAGCGGCGGATCCGCGAGCCGATGCCCAGGCGGCTGAGCAGTTCGTTGTCCTCGCCATGGCCATGCACCGCCAGGTATCCGCGCTGGGTGGCGAGTTTGATCGACTCGATATTGGGATCGACCACCACGAAGGTGCGTTTGTCCTTCGCCAGCCGGTCCGCCACCATCTGGCCCACCCGGCCGTAGCCGCAGATCAGGGTATCGATACTTCTGCGTTCCACATCGGAGAGAATCCGGTGTTCGCGGATCTCGTCGATCTTCTCGCCAAATGCCGAGACGATGATCGAGGTAAAGAATGAGATCACGCCGAGACCGGCCACGATCAGCATCAGCGCCACGATACGCCCCTCGGTGGTATGGGGGGTGATGTCCCCGTAGCCTACGGTGGACATGGTGACCAGGGCCCAGTAGATGCTGTCGAAAAAGCCGTTGACGTCACTGCCCCGCTCCTCCGCCTCGAAGAAGAAGATCGCGGTTGCCGAGGTGAAGGTAATGAACGCCATGAAGATGAACAGGGTCATCAGCTCGATGCGTTTTTCCGACAGCACCTTGACGAATTCGCTGATGCTGCGGGTGTAGCGAAACAGCTTGAACAGGCGGAACAGGAGAAAAATCCGCAGAAACCGCAACGGCCGGTAGCTGGGTATGATGGCCAGCAGATCGACGATCGCCATGGGCTGGACCATATAGCGGAGCTTTTGAATCATCGCCTGCCAAAGGGCGGACCAGACACGGAACGGCTCGTTGATGAACTCGGCCTTTTCGTACTGTTCGATTATTACCTGATGGCTGTTGTTGTAGATCCAGAAACGCAGCAGATACTCGATGATGAACACGCTGACCGCGACCAGCTCCACCGAGTTGACCCAGCCGCCCATCTCGTGACGCACCCCGTAGATGAGCAGCCACACACTCACCAGAACCAGCAGAATCAGGGAAATGTCGAAGTAGGGGCGGACCGCAGAGTGGGGATTCTCGAGAAGATCGTAGACCTTGCTTTTATAGCGTTTGTAACGGTCCGACCTTTCCAGGCTGTAACAGACTTTGATCACGTGATGGGCAAAAGACATAAATGCGCGCGATCCATCCAAAATCAGAGGTTTATACAAGCAGAGCCATCCTCAAACCGCAGAGTCCGGTTGGCATGCCAATCACCGAAGCAGTGCAATGCAAAATCACGGCCATTCAGGTACCGAGCGACAAAGGCAATACTCACTCAGCGGCCTGCCAGTCCTTCAGGGGCTCTTAATTCCTATCGGCCCGGATTCGGGAATCTGGAGTGCCTGCCCGCCAACAAGCTCCTTGCAGCCCTCACGCGTAAGGCTTTACTATCCCGGCTATGCTTTACCGACTGTTCATATCACTGGCACTCAGCCTGACCCTGCTGAGCGGCTGCAGCAAACCGCCGGAACCGACCATCACCCTGGCCCGAGCCGTCAGCATCGGTGATCTCGATCAACTCGAACGCAATCTCTACTGGGGCGTGGATCCCAACCAGACCGATGCGGCCGGACTGACCCCGCTGCACGTGGCCGCGCAGAAAGACAGCCTGGTGATGAGCCGCATCCTGGTGAAAAACGGGGCGAACCTGGAAGCCCTGGATGCCAAGGGCCACACGCCGCTGTTGAAGGCATTGATCGCTCGCAACACCATTGTCGCGGACTTCCTGGTGAAAAGTGGCGCCAAGCTGGATCCGGACCAGGCCCTGCACATCACCGCCGGGCTTGGCAGCGCGGACCGGGATGTGATCGATTTCCTGCTCAAACGCGGGGCCAGTCTCGACAGCCTGGACGATGACGGCAACACGCCGCTGCACATCGCGATTCTCAATGATCAGCGGGTTGTGGCCAAGTACCTCATCAACCGGGGTGCCCGCCTGGATATCAGCAACAAGGCTGGACTGACCCCACTGGCCCTGGCGATTGCCCGCAACAAGCCGGATATCGAAAAGATCCTGCGCCAATTTGGCGCCCAGGAATCCTACTGAGACCTGTTCATCCACCCAATAACCACGGATTTTCACACCAATATGGCATCCAAACCCGAAGAGCTTACTGTCACCTACACTGAGGACGGCATCGACGTCGTCAAGGAACTCGACAAGGTCATCCTATCGAAAGGCGCCTGGACCACCATCCTGTTTCGTTACCAGGATTGGGACAGAAGCAAGGAACAGTACGGCCCGGACAAGTACACCATCCGTCGCTACCAGAAGCGCGGCGGCGACTACATGCAGAAGAGCAAGTTCAACATCTCCAGCCGGGATCAGGCCAAGGCGATCATCGAGGCACTGCAAGGCTGGATGACCGACTGATTACCGGGTTAACCGCAATGGCACCTACCTTAACAGGCTGTTAACCCAATCGTTGCATTGATCTCTGGGCTCAGGGCGAAGGGAGACGTCTGTAGGGTTTTGGATCATCCCGCAGCACTTCGCATTCTGCCGAATCCCGGGTTCCACTTCGTTTCACCCGGGCTACGGGGTGAGGCTCGCTGCTCTTGATATTCCCGTGTGGCCCGATCAGCGTAGCCCGGGTGCAGCGAAGCGGAACCCGGGAACAACCCTCCGGTGGATCATGCTGGGTAATCAGGTAAGGTATTTGCCTGGCAGCCAATCGGGACCAGGAGGATCCTCAAACGTTGGCAATCCGTTCCGCCCAATCCAGTAACTGGGGAATCAGACTGCGACGATTTTCGGGCAACTCAGGGTCAGCCTCAAGGCGATCGAGAACTTGCAGATACTCGTCCAAGGTGATGCTTCCCCCGCCATCCGCCTCTGTGAGGCGGGTGAATCGATACTCCTCCCAATGTTCCCGCTCTTCCTCACTGAGGGTCTCCGGCCAGTTGCGGGCCCGATAGCGAAACAGCATTTCAGGTAACCGAGGATCATCGAAAACCTGCGGAAATTCGGCCAATTCCCGGGGATTGCTGCGCACGATCTGATCCATGCGCTGACGGTCATCCCGGGAAAAGAACCCCCCCGCGTAGATGGCCAGATCCGGGTCCGTGACAGGTTCGAATTCACTGCCCTGATGGACCTCCTCTACCCGTTTCATAAAATCAGGATGCTCGAGCAGACGATCCCGAAAACGCTGACCTTGCGCCACATCGATGAGCCAGCGCTCTGCCGCATCCCCGGTGAGGGTATTCAACGGCACCACCACCGGACATTTGTTGATGTGCACCGTTTTCACCGGCAACCTTGAGGTGCCCTCCGGCAGTTCCGCAGCCGGGGTGAACAGACAGGTCTGCAGTTGTTCGGTGTTGAGGTCGAAGAACGCCTCCGGATCCTGCCTCAGGTCATAGACGATCACACCATTGGGATTCACGGGATGCCGGATCAGGGGCATCACCATGGCGATGCACCCCTGAGCGGCCGGATACATGGCGGAGACATGCAGCACCGGCTCGCGCTGCTGCAGATTGAGCCGTTCCGCCACGACCTGCTTGGCCCGGCTGTTCAACAGGTAATCGTAGAGTCTTGGCTGATGCTGTTTGATCAGTCGCGCCAGGCCAATGGTGGCATGCACATCGGACAAGGCGTCGTGGGCGGAACTGTGTTCGATCCCGTTCGCCGCGCTCAGTGCCTCGAGACGGAAACGGGTGACGCCCCGTTCATCCCGGGGCCACTCGATACCTTCGGGACGCAGCGCATGGGTCAGCCGTACCATGTCGATGATGTCCCAACGGGAACCGCCGTTCTGCCACTCCCTCGCGTAGGGATCGTAAAAATTGCGATACAGGGTATTGCGCGTCACCTCATCATCGAAGCGCAGGCTGTTGTAACCAACGCCACAGGTTCCGGGTTGCGCGAGTTCCTGGTGAATGAGACGGATGAATTCCGCCTCGATCAACCCTTCCCGCAATGCCTTTTCGGGGGTAATCCCGGTGATCATGCAGGCTTCAGGCTGGGGCAGCATGTCGTCAGCCGGGCGATTGTAGATCACCAGGGGATCACCCAGGATGTTGAAATCCTGATCGGTGCGGACCCCGGCGAACTGACAGGCACGATCTCTGCGGGGATCCGCCCCCCAGGTCTCGTAATCATGCCAATAGAAGCTGAATGTCATGCCACTGTTCCCGATGTTTAATGCCGGCGGATGAACGATACGATATCAGTGCCGGGTCTCTTTGAGACTGTACCGCAGCACCGAAAAGATGGCGTCGACAAAACGGTCGGATTGCTCCGCCAGGTCATGGTCCGCGGGATTTTTCAGCCAGTTCTGTATATACCCCTCTAACATCAGGTGAATCACCTGGGCTCCGGCCCGGGTATCGAGGTCGGGGGGCAATTGGCCTTTACGCTTCGCGTTCTCCAAGGTCTTGACCTTATCCTGCAGGGACTTGTCGATGAGTTCCCGGATCCGCTCCGGCACATCCTCTTCCCGGCGCATGAAACGCTCATGCAGAATGATCTTGAAAATATTCCTGAAGTCCTCCTGAGAGGCCACATTGATGAACAGAAAATGCAGTAATTCCGCCAGCCGGCCCAGGGGATCGGATTCGGATTCCCGTTGACCGGCACCCGCGAGTTCATCGATTCGCGCCGAGTAGCGGGACAGAATCGCCTCGAAAAGCTCCCACTTGTTTTTGAAGTGCCAATACACCGCACCCCGGCTGACCCCCGCGCGGCTGGCGATTTCCATCAGGCTGGTGGAACTCACACCCTGGCGCGAAAACAGCCGGAGTCCGGTCTCAATGATTTTCTGCCGAGTGATTTCGGCCTCTTCTTTCGTGCGTCGCAAGCGAGTATCTCAACAAATTGATATCAATAGTTTACAAGCTCCGGGGTTGATTACTATTATACATACACTAGTGTATGTAAATATCCTTCCCAACGGGTGCTCCATGGTCAGATTTCGTTCCGTCCCCCCCTTTATATTGATGGCTCTGGCCACTCTTGGCGGCACATTGCTGCTCAACGGCTGCGACAGATCCGGAAGCGCCCAGGCTCAGGGTGAACAGCAGAAACCCCCACCCGCGGTTGAAATCGTCACCGTCAAACCCCAGAGCTTTGATCTGAAAGAGACCTATGCGGGCCGGGTTTCCGCGTTTCGCACCGCGGAGATCCGCCCCCAGGTCAACGGTATCATCCTCGAGCGCTACTTTGAGGAAGGCGCCCAGGTCAAAACCGGTGACAAGCTCTACCAGATCGATCCTGCGGTCTATCAGGCGGAACTCAATCGCGCGAAGAGTGAACTGGCGGTCAGCGAAGCGAATGCGGAGAGTGTGCGGCTGAAGGCGGAACGCTATCGGGAACTGTTGATCACCAAGGCGATCAGCCAACAGGATGCGGATGACGCCGAAGCCTCGTGGAAACAGGCCAAGGCACAGATTCAGGTGGCCCGGGCGGCGGTTCAGAGTGCTCAGATCAACCTGGACTATACCCGCATCACCGCACCGATCTCCGGCGTGATCAGCCGTTCCAACGTCACCGAGGGCGCCCTGGTTTCGGCTCAGCAGCAGACCGCCCTGGCGACGATTCGACAGCTCTCCCCGGTCTACGTGGACATTCAGCAGCCGGCATCTGCACTGCTGCGCATGCGCCGCGCGGGAGACTCGATCACCCACGATGTCCACCTCAAGCTGGAAGATGGCACCCCCCACGATGAGATCGGCCGGCTGCAATCCTATGAGGCGAACGTGGACGAAGGCACCGGTACCGTCAATGTGCGGGCGCTGTTCGACAATCAGCAGCGCCTGCTGATGCCGGGCATGTTCGTACGTGCGGATGTGATCATCCAGCATTTCGACCAGGCCATCCTGGTGCCGCAGCAGGGGGTCACGATCAAGCCAAACGGCAAGACCACCGCGATGCTGGTCGGGCAGGAGAACAAGGTCGAGAGCCGTGAGATCAAGGTGATCCAGGCCGTGGAGGACAAGTGGCTGGTAGGTAACGGCCTCTACGAGGGTGACCGGGTGGTCGTAAAGGGCCTGCAGAAGATCCAGGACGGCGCCGTAGTCAATCCCACTGACCCCGCCGCCCAATCCCCCAAGGAGTAACCCGGATGGCCCAATTCTTCATCGACCGGCCCATCTTTGCCTGGGTGATCGCCCTGGTGATCATGCTCGCGGGCGCACTCTCGGTCATGCAACTGCCGGTTCAGCAATATCCCAGCATCGCGCCTCCCACCATCAGCGTGACCGCCAACTATCCCGGTGCCTCCGCCAAAACCGTGGAGGACAGTGTCACTCAGATCATCGAGCAGAACATGACCGGGCTGGACAATCTGCTGTACATCTCTTCCCAGAGCAGCAGTTCCGGTTCTGCCACCATCACCCTGACCTTTGCCGCAGGCACCGATCCCGATATTGCCCAGGTGCAGGTTCAGAACAAGCTCTCCCTGGCCGAACCCCTGCTGCCCCTGTCGGTGCAACAGCAGGGCGTCAGTGTCACCAAGAGCACACGGGGGTTTCTGATGGTCGTGGGCCTGGTTTCCACGGACGGCAGCATGGATCGCTCCGACCTGGCGGACTATGCCATCACCCAGCTCAAGGACCCGCTGTCCCGAACCCAGGGCGTCGGCAGTATCCGGGTGTTCGGCGCCCAGTACGCCATGCGCATCTGGTTGCAACCTGAGAAACTCACGGCTTTTGGCCTGACCCCGGTGGACGTGACCTCAGCGATTTCCGCACAGAACGGTCAGCTTACCAGCGGGCAGCTGGGCGGCTCCCCCTCGGTGGCCTTCCAGCAGCTGAATGCGACGATCATCTCCCAGACCCGTCTGGAAAATGCTGAGGAATTCGAGAACATCCTGCTCAAGGTCAATCCCGACGGCTCCCAGGTGCGCCTCAAGGACGTGGCGAGGGTGGAACTGGGCGCCGAGGATTACAGCGTGACCAGCCGCTACAACCGCATGCCCGCCACCGGACTGGCCATCCAACTGGCGAGTGGCGCCAATGCCCTGGATACCGCCGTGGCGGTACGTGAAACCATCGAGGGCCTGAGGGACTTCATGCCGGACGGGCTCGAGGTGGTCTATCCCTATGACACCACCCCGTTCATTCGCATCTCCATGGAGGAGGTCGCCACCACTCTGGTGGAGGCAATCGTGCTGGTGTTCCTGGTGATCTACCTGTTTCTCGGACGCCTGCGCGCCACCCTGATCCCCACCATCGCCGTGCCGATCGTGCTGTTGGGCACCTTTGGCGTGATGGCGGCCTTCGGCTACAGCATCAACACCCTGACCATGTTCGGCCTGGTGCTTGCCATCGGCCTGCTGGTGGACGATGCCATCGTGGTGGTCGAAAACGTGGAGCGGGTGATGGAGGAGGACGACCTGCCGCCCCGGGAGGCGACCCGCAAGTCCATGAAACAGATCACCAGTGCCCTGGTGGGCATCGCCCTGGTGCTCTCCGCGGTGTTCGTGCCGATGGCCTTCTTCGGCGGTTCCACCGGCGCCATCTACCGCCAGTTCTCCCTGACCATCGTCTCCGCCATGGTGCTCTCGGTACTGGTGGCGCTGATCCTCACCCCGGCCCTCTGCGCCACCTTGCTCAAACCCATGCACAAAGGTGATCACGACAAGATGGGCGGTGTGTTCGGCTGGTTCAACCGCAGTTTCGCCCGAGCCAACCGGGGCTACATCAAGGGTGTCGGGGGCATTCTCAAGCGCCCGGTGCGACTGATGATCATCTACCTGGCAGTGATCGTCGGTCTGGGTGCGCTCTACATCCGCATGCCCACCTCGTTCCTGCCGGAAGAAGACCAGGGGGTGATGTTCGTCTTCGTGCAGTTACCGACCGGCGCGACCCAATCCCGCACCGTGGAGGTGATGAAGCAGATCGAGGATTACTTCCTCGCCCAGGAAGAGGTCGATTCACTTTTCACCGTGGCCGGCTTCAGCTTCGCCGGTCAGGGGCAGAACATGGGGCTCTCCTTCGTCCGTCTAAAGGACTGGGATTTGCGCAAGGATCCCTCCCACTCCGCCAAGGCGGTGATCGGCCGGGCCTTTGCCGGTCTCTCGCAGATCAAGGACGCGATCATCTTTCCGATCAACCTTCCGCCGATTCCGGAACTGGGCACCGCCTCCGGTTTCGACCTGATGCTTCAGGATCGCAACAATATCGGACACGACGCTCTGATGGGTGCGCGCAACCAGCTGCTGGGTATGACCTCGAAGGATGAGCGCTTCACCCGGGTACGGCCCAACGGCATGGAGGACGTGCCGATCTTCCGTATCGACATCGATTACGAAAAGGTCAAGGCCCTGGGCATCGACGTGGACGCCGTCAACAGGACCCTGAGCATCGCCTGGGCCTCGAGTTACGTGAACGACTTCATCGACCGGGGTCGGGTGAAGAAGGTGTATGTCCAGGCGGACGCGCCCTATCGAATGTTGCCGAGTGATCTGCAGCACTGGTATGTACGCAACGATGCGGATGAGATGGTCCCATTCAGCGCATTCACCTCGACCTATTGGGATTACGGCTCTCCGCGACTGGAGCGCTACAACGGGGTACCCGCGGTGAACATTCAGGGACAGGCCGCACCCGGCTTCAGTACCGGTGACGCCATGCGCGGTATCGAAGAGATGCTGGCGGACCTGCCGAAGGGTGTGGGCATCCAATGGACCGGTATGTCGTTCCAGGAACGCCTTGCGGGAGCACAGGCTCCGGCCCTCTACGCGCTCTCCCTGCTGGTGGTGTTTCTCTGTCTTGCAGCCCTCTATGAAAGCTGGAGCGTACCCTTCTCGGTGATCATGGTGGTGCCCCTCGGCGTCCTGGGCGCCCTGCTGGCCGCCACCCTCAGGGGGTTGAACAACGACATCTATTTCCAGGTCGGCCTGCTGACCACCATTGGTCTGTCTTCAAAGAACGCCATCCTGATCGTCGAGTTCGCTAAGGCCCTGTATGACCAGGGGATGAGCCTGACCCAGTCCGCACTGGAAGCGGCGCGGATGCGGCTACGCCCCATCATCATGACCTCCATGGCCTTTATCCTGGGCGTGCTGCCGCTGGCAACCAGCACCGGGGCCGGCGCGGTAAGTCGCCAGGCCATCGGCACCGGGGTCATCGGCGGCATGTTGTCTGCCACCTTCCTGGCGATCTTTTTCGTACCCTTGTTTTACGTCCTGGTGATGAAACTCAGCCTTGCCCTGAGGGGCAGCAAGGCATCTGGATCCCAGGAAACCTCGAGCTGACCCTCACTTCAATCCAGGAACCGGCCATCCCTGAGGGATGTGCCGGAATTCCTGAGTCTCCAAAGATACAAATCCACGACGCCACACCGGTGTATGGAACAATCTCAATGCTTAATGGGAAAAGCATCCCTTAAATTTAATTGTTTCTGCATATTATGATTTGCTTATAATCTGGGAATTATTTTCCAACGCGAGATGCGCCCCAGCAGTACCGAGGCGCCCCTGCTGTATCTTTTAGGGGGGCAAGATGTCCAACAAAACCGAGGCCACGAAACGGGCGGCTCAACAATCAAAAAAGATTCGTAAAGCGGTCACCAGCAATCTGATCGAACTGGATGAGCGAGCTGCCGCACCGGCTCATCCGAGCGAATTGAACCGCAAGATCGGTCAGATCGATGCCGATCTCGATCAACTGCGCGACTCCCTGACCTCTACCAATCAGGGGTTGCTGGACAAGCTCTCCCACCTCAACGACAAGGATACCGACCTGCGTTCCAAGGTCACTGAGGCCTATCAGCAACTCGGGCAACTCGACAATGACTACCGATCACTGACCAGCCAGTCCACCGGTATCAGCCGCGAACTCAAGGCAGTGGCCAAACAGATCAAGGAGATCAGCCAGAAATCGGATGATCAGTTCGGTAATCTCAGTGAGGAATACCAGGCTCTGGTGAGCCGAATCGAAGAGCTGTCCAGCAAATCCAGACAGACCACCCGGGACCTGAACAAGAGCATCAAGGCCAACACCAAGGCGATGCAGGAGCTGGAACAGAAACTGTTGGTTGAAATCGATGACCTGGCGACCCAAAGCCGGGAACGGGATGCGAACCTGGATCAGAAAACCCTGGTTCTGGCGGAAGGACTGGACAAGGCGGATCATGAGATTCGCTCCAGTCAGGCGCGCATCCTCAAGATGCAGGCCATCGACCAGGCTCTGGAAAACCGGGCGGCTGCGCTGGAGGCCACCGCTGAAGAGTTGACCAAAAAAAGCCGTGAGCTTTCCCGTTCCACCACCACCCTGCATAACCGCACCCAGGAACTGTCCGAGGCCATCGAAGCCCTCCAGGCGACCAGCGAAGTACACACCGCTCAGATTGCCCAGTTGAGCGAAGCGGGTGAAAAGACCGCGTCGGCGCTGTTGGCACTGATCATCCGGGAAAAAGATCACTTCAGATTGCTGGGTGTCGGCTTACTGGTCCTGCTGGCATTGTTCACCGGCTACCTGTTTTACAACCAGGCCAGCTGGCGCAACGAAAGTGTGAACAATACCCAGTTGCAAACCGGGCTTGGACAGCTGAGTGACAACCTCAGCACCACCGACAACCAGCTCAGCAGTGTCACAAACGAGTTGGGTGAACTTAAGCAGACCACCCAGGATACGTCGGCTGAACAGCAGAATGAAATCGCGGCCATCAATCGTAAGCTCACCAGCATGGGCGATCAGGTGGACAGTCTTGACGGCCGGGTCACCAACCTGAGACCGCATCGCGGTTTTGGCAGCGATAACACCATACACGGTCCGGAATGGGTGGCTGCGCTCTCCCCGAACAGCTACGTGCTGCATCTCGCCACGGTGTCCGACAAGCAGGAGTTGTATCAGCTGGCTGAACGCTACAGTCACTATCTGAGCCAAAATCTGGCTTACCTGCCGGTGCAGGTCAGAGACACACAACAATTCGCCTTGATCTATGGTCCGTTCAACACCCAAACGGAGGCACAATCGGGTTTGTCCAACATGCCACGCAGCATCAGCGGACACACACCGAAGCTCTATCCCGCAAGTCGCATTCAGGAGTATCAGAACAACAACACAAAATGACCTTAGAGGTCGTACGATAACAATAATGTTGGGTTAGCAACCTCAACAAACAACAATAAAGTTTCAATGGGGTTTTCAACCAATGGCACTGTCATCCAACGATGACAGTGCCTGTTTGTTTTCTCTGCCTTCGAACCCACCCCGAAAGAAATCTGTATGTGGGATTTTGTGGGTCGTCCTGCGAGACGAGCGTGAACGCACCTCATGTGCAGTAGCAGAGACCGTCTGCAGCCGATCAGGGTTTTAGTTTTCTACCTTCGAACCGACCAAATTTGAGGTAGTGCTCCCGGGGATCCATTCCTGATTGAGCCACATCCGGATTGGCTTGCAGATAACTTTCTCCGTCGAAGCCATCCAATAAGGTGTCCAACTCCTGGTCGACCGCCGCATCACCTTTCACAAGCACGCAAACCGACTGTCCCAGCGTCGCGTACTCCTTCTCGATCGTTCCATCCTCCAGGGTAATCGGTTGCCGTAGCCTGATGCCTTTTGTGTCACCCGGCAGTATTTCCAATACCTTCAATGGCAGATGTTGGCACCAGGTCGATATCGCCTGTTTATCCATGAACTGATTCAAGGGCATGTCCGCATCATGCACATTGCGGATATTGCTCTCGAAAACCGACCAGTGGGGAGGCACGCTGAAATCGAGAAAGCTGAATATGATTTTGCCGCCCGGTTTGAGCACCCGACTGGCCTCTACAAGATAGAGAAACGTCTCTTCATGCCTGAGGTGTGTGAACACCGAAAACGCCGTCACAAGGTCGACACTCTCATCCGGCGAGGGAATCCGAAAATCGGTCGCGGTGAAGAACTTCCAGTCCTTGCGGTCACAAATCTGTTCCGCGTACTCCACCAGGCTCGAAACCACATCGAAACCCATATAGTGAAGCTCCGGCATCTCCTTCAGGGCATTCGCCAGGCGTCCCGATCCGCAGCCGATATCCACCAAGCTGCTGTCTGGTTGAAGGCCGTATTGAAGCAACAGATCGCGCATGATCTGGCCAAAGGGGATGAAGTTCCCACCGATACTGACCGCCATCGCCTTGGAACGCTTTTTCCAGAGGCGCATGCGCTTAACGTACTTGTTGTAATCTCGAACAGAATGATTTGAACTCATGTGGCGGTGTTCCTCTCAAATAGACCCTGACCCGTCTGTCGGACCTCAGGCTATAACTTCCAATGTCTGCGCTGTGATGCAAAACCTTCTGCCGTTTCAGCGACTAATTCAAGCCCATCAATACCCTCACGTGCGCCTCGACACTGCGGCCCAGTGAACTGTTGTCGTAGCCGCCCTCCAGCATCGAGACGATACGACCTTCTGCATACAGGTTCGCCAGTTCGAGTATCTGCTCGGTCACCCAGCGGTAATCAGCTTCAGTGAGGCTCACACCGGACATATCATCCTCGACATGCGCATCAAAACCCGCTGAGACGAAAAACATCTGCGGTTTGAAATGGTGCAGTGAAGGCAGCCAGACATTGGTGACGGCGTCCCGAAACTCAGCACTTTTCGCCGTCGCAGCCAAAGGCGCACAGATGATGTGATCCGGACTCTCTTCGATCTTCGTGTAGGGATAAAACGGGTGCTGAAATGTGGAGCAGACGATCACCCGCTTGTCGTCGTGAAAGATGTCCTCACTGCCGTTGCCGTGATGCACATCGAAATCGAGAATCGCCACCCGTTCGAGGCCGTACTGCTCCAGGGCATGCGCCGCGCCCACCGCCACATTGCCGTAGATGCAGAACCCCATGGTACGCATACGTTCGGCATGGTGTCCGGGCGGCCGAACGGCACAGAAGGCATTCTGCAGTCCCTCCTGCATGATCAGGTCCACCGCCTTGATCGCGGCGCCGGCGGCACGCCGGGCAGCCTTGAGACTTTCCGGACTCACCACGGTGTCGGGATCCAGATGGGAATAACCGGTTCCGGGCATCAGCTTTTCCACCTGGTCCAGGTAGGCGGGATCATGGCACCGCAGCAGCTGTTCCCGGGTCACTTCCGGGGCATCGTAGTGGCGCAGAAAATCGTATAACTGCGCCGCCATCAGGCGGTCGTCAATTGCCTGCAAGCGGGAGGGGTTTTCCGGATGACCTTCTCCGGTATCGTGTAACAGGCAATCGGGATGGGTGATATAGGCTGTTTTCAAAAGCGACTCCAGGTCATCGAGGCAACTGCATTAAGCGCCCAAATACTCAGTATAAATTCTTTAAAAACCGATAGTTAAGTAAAGAATTCTTCACCTGATAGAGGTAAACTTTCTACGCAATACGCCGTTATATTGAGAACACAATCGTGACATTATTTTGCGCTATCATTGCAGACTATCACAGAGTGTCGCGATGCGTATCACTGGTAAAACCACTTCCCACACACCCACAAGGTGTACTACAGGCAGGAACCGATGCAATCACACTATCTGAATCCCCTTTTTGCTCCTAAAAGCGTCGCCATGTTTGGCGCCAGCGAGAGAAAAAACTCCGTTGGCGAAGTGGTGTTTCGCAACCTGATCTCATCCGGATTCAAGGGTGAAGTCTACGCGATCAATCCGAAGCACGATCAGATTCAGGGCGTCAAAGCCTATAAGACTCTGGCGGAAATCGACAAGCCTGTGGAATTGGCCGTGGTCGCCACACCGGCCAAGACAATACCCGCGATCGTGGAAGCCTGTGGCCAGCATGGCGTGAAGACCATGATCATCCTCTCTGCCGGCTTTCGCGAATCCGGACCGGAGGGACGCCGCCTGGAAGACCGGGTGGTGGAAGTGGCCAAAGAGTTCGGCATCCGCTTTATCGGCCCCAACTGCCTGGGCCTGATTCGCCCCGATCAGGGCATCAACATCACCTTCGGCAACAACAATGCCCGGCCTGGTAATCTGGCCCTGGTCTCCCAGTCCGGCGCAATCTGTACCGCAATACTCGACTGGGCGGAGATCAATGACATCGGTTTCTCAACGGTCATCTCTACCGGTATCGCCGCGGACCTGGATTTTGGCGACTACCTGGACTTCCTGGTATCCGACCCCAAAACCGACAGCATTCTGCTCTACATCGAAGGTATCAAGGATGCCCGGCGGTTCATGAGCGGCCTGCGCGCCGCTGCCCGTATCAAACCGGTCATCGTGCTCAAGGTGGGACGTCATGCCGCCGGAGCGGAAGCCTCCATGTCCCACACCGGCGCCCTGGTGGGTTCCGACGAAACCTTCTCCGCAGCCCTGTCCCGTTCCGGCGTGCTGCGGGTTGAGACGATCACCCAGCTGTTTTCCGCCGCCAAGGCCCTCTCCTCCCGTTACCGGGTTTTCGGCGATCGGCTTGCGATCATCACCAACGGAGGCGGCCCCGGCGTCATGGCCGCTGACCGGGCTTCTGACCTGAATATTGAACTGGCCAAATTCAGTGATGAAACCATTAATAAGCTCAATGAGGTGCTGCCGGAGGTGTGGTCCCACGGCAACCCGGTGGACATCATCGGTGAAGCGCCCCCTGAGCGCTATCGGGCGGCGGTTGACATCTGCCTCAAGGATCCGGGTGTGGATGGCACCATCGTAATCCTCACGCCCCAGGCCATGACCCAGCCGAATGAGGTGGCCATGGAACTGATCGACCTGGCGGATATGCACACCAAGCCGATCCTCACCAGCTGGATGGGTGGCAATCAGGTCTACGATGCGCGGAAGCTGTTCAACAATGCCAAGCTACCGAGTTTTCGTACCCTTGAGAATGCGGTCGATGCATTTTTCTACCTCTCCTCCTACCAGAAGAACCAACGCCTGCTGCTGCAGACTCCGGCGAAGAGTTCCCGGCGTCATATTCAGCCGGACACCGAAGGCGCCCGCCTGATCATCGAGAGCGCATTGTCCGAACAGCGCAAGGTGCTCACTGAGCCGGAGTCTTTTGCCCTGCTGGGCGCGTTTCGCATCAACGCGGTACGCAATGGCATTGCCCGCTCCGCGAATGAGGCACTGATTCTCGCCGAATCGATCGGTTTTCCGGTGGCCATGAAGATCTACTCCCCGGACATCTCGCACAAGTCCGATGCCGGTGGTATTCGTCTCAATATCAGCAATGCCCAGGTGGTGCGCACCACCTATCGCGACCTGATCGATCAGGTCAAGGAGGCCCGTCCGGAAGCGAAGATCGAAGGTGTCACCGTCGAGCAGATGTACCAGAGTCCGAACGGTCGGGAACTGCTCATCGGTATCGTGCGGGATCCGGTCTTCGGCCCGGTGATCAGCTTCGGCAGCGGCGGCACGACCGTCGAGGTGATGGGGGACTCCGCCATCGCCCTGCCCCCGCTCAACCGCAGTCTCGCCAGCGATCTGATCAGCCGCACCAAGGCGGCTAAAATGCTGAGCCAGTTCCGGCACATGCCGCCGGCAAACATCGAGGCCCTGATCGATGTCCTGCTGCGGGTCTCCAGCATGGCCTGCGAACTGCCCTGGATCCAGGAGATGGACATCAACCCCCTGATCCTCGACGATCAGGGCGCGGTGGCCGTGGATGCCCGGATCCGGGTCGATTTTCCGCGTCCCTCGACCGATCCCTACCACCATCTGGCCATCCATCCCTACCCGGTCAACCTGATCACCCGCTACCAGCTGCCCAACGGCATCAATGTGGTGATCCGGCCGATCCGTCCGGAGGACGCCGACCTGGAGCAGACCTTTACCCGTCAGCTCTCCGACGAGTCCAAGTACTTCCGCTACATGAGTTCGATCCACGAACTCACCCCGGAGATGCTGATCCGTTTCACACAGATCGACTATCACAACGAAATGTCCCTGATCGCGGTCACCGAAGACACCCATCATGAGGTCGAATTGGGTGTTGCCCGGTATGTCACCAACCCGGACAAGAAGAGTTGTGAATTCGCTTTGGTGGTATCGGATCAGTGGCAGCGGCAGGGTATTGGCCACAAGCTGATGCATTCACTCATGGAAATCGCCCGTGACCGGGGCCTTGAGCGAATGGAGGGCGAGGTGTTGAGCAATAATGTGAAGATGCTGGAGCTGATGCGCTCTCTTTACTTCACGATTACCACTTCACCGGAAGACAGCAGCATCAAACAGGTGGTCATCGATCTGTAGGAAACGTAGCCCGGGTGTAGCGCAGCGAAACCCGGGAAGCCACGCCGGCATGTTTCGGTAACTCGACTTTACATGCCTGTATCAGGTGTGTGCCACGTCTTCCCGGGTTCCGCTGCGCTGCACCCGGGCTACAGTTCTGATAAAAAAAGCCGCGTGACCCGAAGGTCACGCGGCTTTTTCATACCCCGCTGAACGAGAGCGGGAAATATCAGATTTTTTCTTTGATACGGGCAGCCTTACCGGTACGGCCACGCAGGTAGTAAAGTTTGGCGCGACGCACATCACCACGACGGGTGACTTTCACGGATGCCACGGTGGGGCTGTAGGTCTGGAACACACGCTCCACCCCTTCACCATGAGAGATCTTGCGGACCGTGAAGGCGGAATTGAGGCCACGGTTGCGTTTCGCGATGACAACGCCTTCGAAGGCCTGCAAACGCTCACGCTCACCCTCTCTGACACGCACCTGAACAACGACGGTATCACCTGGGCCAAAGTCCGGAACCTCACGGTTCATCTGCTCGGCTTCGAGATCTGCGATGATATTGCTCATGGTCTATTGCTCCTGTGTTTGCTCCGCGTCTCCCGACGCAGCAATGATTTCTGCTAAATAGGTCTCTTCTTCCGCGCTCAGCCTCCGATCCTTCAACAGATCAGGGCGGCGCGCCTGGGTGCGACTCAGCGCTTGCTGCAAACGCCAGCGGCGTATCGCTTCATGGTTACCGCTTTGCAGCACAGCGGGTACCGACATCGAATCAATCTCATCCGGACGGGTGTAGTGCGGACAATCCAGCAACCCATCCATGAACGAATCCTGTTGTGCGGACTCCGCATCACCCAACGCTCCCGGCAGGAGGCGGATCACGGCATCCAACACCACCATTGCGGCCAACTCACCGCCGCTCAAAACATAGTCCCCAATGGACCACTCTTCATCGACATAACGATCGATGATGCGCTCGTCGATGCCTTCGTAGCGGCCTGCGATCAGCAGCAGCGGCTGTTCACCCTCTGCGATCCAGCGGGCCCTGTCCTGGTCGAAGCGACGACCCTGGGGACTCAGGTAGACGATGCGGGGATTCCCCGCCTCAGCGCGGGCCGATTCGATCGCCTGCTGCAGGGGCTGATACTTCATGACCATCCCCGGACCACCCCCGTAGGGCCGGTCATCCACGGTCCTGTGAACATCCGAGGTATAGTCCCTGGGATTCCATAGTTCCAGTTGCGCCAGTCCCCGCGCGATGGCGCGTCCTACCACGCCTTCCGATTTGAGCGCTTCGAACATGCCGGGCATCAGCGTGATGACATCGAAACGCATCGTGCTTCAGAATTCCGGATCCCAGTCCACCGTCACCAGACCGGCCTGCAGATCCACCGATTTGACCGTCATGCCCAGGGTACAGGGGATCAACCGTTCCCGGTCACCCTTGACCACCAGCACGTCGTTCGCACCGGTTTCGAAGAGGTGTGAGACCACGCCCAGATCGACCCCTTCCAGATTCACGACCCGTAATCCCTCCAGATCGTTCCAGTAATACTCACCGTCCGCCAGAGGCGGCAGCTGATCCCTCCGGATGGCGATATCGCTTCCCAGGAGTGTGGAAGCCTGCTCCCGGTCGTCGTAACCGTCCAGATGCACCACCACACCCTTGCCCTGACGATGCCCTTCGGCGACGCGAAAGGCCTGCCAGCTGCCGTCCCGCCTGAGATACCAGTCCCGGTAATCCAGGATGCCTTCTCTCGGTGCGGCATGAGAATAGATTTTCAACCAGCCCCTGACACCAAACAGGCCAGATACCCGGCCCATGAGGATCATTTCATCCTGCGACATCGTCTCGGTCCATCATATGGCTGGCCGAAGGACGAGACAGCCAATCGGATCAGGCAGCCTGCTTCTCAACCTGCTTGATCAGGGCGTTGACGCGATCGCTGGGCTGAGCACCCTGGGCAACCCAGTGCTGCAGACGATCCATATCGATACGCAGCCCCTCTTCGCCACCGACCGCGATCGGATTGAAGAAGCCAAGACGCTCAATATAGCGGCCGTCACGGGGACTGCGGCTGTTGGTGACCACGATGTGGTAGAAAGGACGCTTCTTTGCGCCAGTTCTCGACAGACGAATGCTTACCATGATGTATCCTTAGAAATTCGCTTGCACGCCGGAAACCCGGCTGCGGGAAACCGCGTATTATAGCCATATTTGCTTTGATGTGAAGACCCTGGAGCCGGATGTTTCCAGGTTTTTCAGCGGCGATGAGTCCATACCCTGCCCGGGCCATGCCAGGAACGTCTGATATCAGACATAACCCACTGATTTATATATTAAAACGGCAAGCCACCACCGGGCGGCATGCCTCCTGGGAAACGCCCCGCCATACCCCGGAGCATCTTCTTCATACCGCCACCCTTCATCTTTTTCATCATTTTCTGCATCTGGGTGAACTGTTTGAGCAGCTTGTTCACGTCCTGAACCTGGGTTCCGGAGCCTGCGGCGATACGGCGTTTGCGGGATCCCTTGATCACCGCAGGAAAGGATCGTTCATGGGGCGTCATGGAATTGATGATGGCGATCAGGCGGTTGATCTCCTTGTCATTGACCTGATTTTTCACATGATCCGGCAGAGAACCGACCCCCGGAAGTTTGTCCAGAAGGCTGCTCATACCCCCCATATTGGCCATCTGCAGCATCTGTTCACGAAAATCCTCAAGGTCGAAGCCCTGACCTTTCTGAAGTTTTTTCGCCAGTTTTGCGGCTTTGTCCTGGTCGACCTTGCGACTGACCTCCTCCACCAGGGTGAGCACATCGCCCATGCCCAGAATACGAGAGGCGATGCGGTCCGGGTGGAAGGGTTCCAGGGCATCGGTCTTCTCACCGACACCAATGAATTTGATCGGCTTGCCGGTGATCTGGCGAATCGACAGCGCCGCGCCGCCACGGGCATCACCATCGGCCTTGGTCAGGATCACACCGGTCAGGGGCAACGCGTCGTTGAACGCCTTGGCGGTGTTCGCCGCGTCCTGGCCGGTCATGCTGTCCACCACGAACAAGGTCTCAACCGGACTGAGCACCTGATGGAGCTGCTTGATCTCCTCCATCATCTGGCCATCCACGTGCAGACGGCCCGCGGTGTCCACGATCAGTACGTCGGCAAACTCCCGTTTCGCCACATCCACGGCACGGCGGGCAATGGCGATCGGTTTTTCATCCCCCTGGCTTGGAATGAAGTGCGCCTCGACCTCCCGGGCCAGGGTCTGCAGCTGATCGATCGCCGCGGGGCGGTAGACGTCGCAACTGACCACACTGATCTTCTTCTTGCCCTGCTGCTGGAGCCAGCGGGAGAGCTTCGCCACGCTGGTGGTCTTGCCCGAACCCTGCAGACCGGCCATGAGTATCACCGCCGGAGGCTGGGCATTGAGGTTGAGCGAGGCGTTTGCCTCACCCATCACATGAACCAGTTCGTCATTGACGATCTTTATGAATGTCTGTCCTGGCGTCAGGCTCTTGAGGACCGTCTCCCCCATGGCCTTGAGCTTCACCTGCTCGACGAATTCGCGCACCACCGGCAGCGCCACGTCGGCCTCCAGCAGGGCCATGCGGACCTCACGCAAGGTCTCCTTGATGTTGTCATCGGTCAGACGACCCTGACCGCGCAGGTTATCGAGGACCTTACCGAGTCTCGTTGTCAGATTATCGAACATGATTGATCCATGGTGTTTTGACAGACAGGATTCCGATCAATCCGCTGATGTGAACAGACGGATCTATCGCAGGCGGGTGATTATATACTAGTGCAGTGTCCTATACTGCACCAGCCGCCTGGGGAGTGTGACCCGGGCCGGCAGCCCCCATCTGCCGCTTTCACAGGCATCGCCAAATATGCGAACATCCCACAGGGCCTCTCCGCACTGTTCCGTTGGGCCCTGCCGGGTCAGAAACAGCATCAACCAAGGCGTACTCAAAGGCTTTGGTCTTCGCGGCATGAAACGAAGCCGCTCGGTGATGCCAAATGAAGGTCTAACCGCACACAGTGTTGCTTTGATTCTGGCGCAACCCGAAGGACTGGGACTGTTCGGGACAGGCGAACGGTCCAGCAAGCCCTGGCACTACTGAGACATGAGGTAATTCAGTTGATCGCTCTTCTAGCCATCTTGGCCTACCTGGCGGCCGGCCTGGTCATTGCGCTGCGCCTTTTCAATGCCAGCCTGAATACCCGATTGCCCCGGGCCCTGGCACTGGGTCTCGGGTTCACCGGTGTGATCCTGCATGCCATACCCCATTATCTGAATCTGGTGTCTGCCACGGGGTTCAACATGGGGATCTTCAATGCCCTGTCGTTGATCGCCTGGACCATCGTGTTGCTGCTCATGATCTCCAGTCTGACCAAGCCGGTTGAGAATCTGGCGATCGTGATCATGCCGATTGCCGCTCTCTCGGTATACCTTGAGAATCGCTACCAGACGGTTCATTTTGTGACCGATCAGTTCTCCACCGGGCTTACCTTTCACATCCTGGTATCCATGCTGGCCTACAGTCTGTTCACCCTGGCGAGTGTTCAGGCGATTCTGCTGGCGATCCAGGATCATCACCTGCGTTCGCGCCACCCGGGCGGATTCATCCGCGCGCTACCCCCTTTGCAAACCATGGAGAGCCTGCTGTTTGAGATGATCGCGGTGGGATTCGTGCTGTTGACCCTGGCGCTGCTGTCCGGGTTCGCCTTTCTGGATAACATGTTCGAGCAGCATCTGGCGCACAAGACCATTCTTTCTATCATTGCCTGGGTGGTGTTCGGCACCCTGCTGTGGGGCCGTTACCGGTTCGGCTGGCGGGGTCAAAAGGCACTGATCTGGACACTCAGCGGATTCGTGGTGTTGATGCTGGCCTATTTTGGCACCAAGGTCGTACTGGAGCTGATCCTGAACTGACTCCGTGCCAGGACAGGGCAACGGACGGCAAACATTGCCGCTCCAGCGGGAAGTTTTTACCGCCTAGTGAATGGCTCTTACCTGATGCGCAGTCAGTAACTGCTGAGTAGAGAGTGGTCGGACAGGCCGGTGAACTGGCCGAAGTCAGCAGGTGATTCAGTCGGTGGACTGTTTACGATAGGCCTGAAGCGCAACACGCCCCAGCTTAAGATTACGCCCCTTCTTCTCCATCCCACCACGGGCCTGGGAACACACCGCCAGGGCTTCCTCGTTGAGTGCCAGGATCGTCTGGATCTGATCCTCGAAACCGCTGGGCGACTGTGGGTCGTTGAACAGGGTCTGGAGCAGCGGCAGTCTCTGCCGGTCGAGCCGCTCCATTTCACCCCATTCCGCGTTGCGGGCGAGATTCAGGATGCGCTGACTCAGATCCAGGGCCTGTTCGAGGTTTTCCTGTATCCGTGACATGGGTAGTCCAGTATTTCGACCGGATCAGAGCTGTTTGACGCTTTCTTTGATGTTGGGAGAATTCTGAATCGCCTCGGGCATCGCATCCCAGGCGCTCTTGATCTCCTTGAGGAGCGAGGTGACCTCGTCCAGGGCTTCCACATCCTGTTCCACGTTGGCCACGTAGAGCCGGCGGATCATGTAGTCGTAGAGCATGTCGAGGTTGTTGGCGATCTCGCCACCCTGTTCGAAGTCCAGTGCACCGCGCAGGGCGTCGATCACCGAGATGATCCAGTTGACCTGGTTGTTGCGGGCTTCATGGTCTTTGCGCAGGATCGACCCGCGGGCATTGGCCATGCCATCCAGGGCTCCGTTCATGAGCATCTGTACCAGGCGGAATGGGGTGGCGTACATGGCCTCGGATGAGGCGGCTTGACGATAGCTGTTGATTGCCGAATTTTTAACCATTACTCCACCTATGATAAGCCTGTTTTCAGTTCAACCAAGCCGTGTGATCAATTGTTCTTGTTCAATGCCGCCAACTGGTTGGTCAGATAGTCGCTGGTGCTGGTCAGGATCGCCATGGTCTGATCCAGAGCGGCGAACTGTTCGATCAACATGGCCTCGTAGGTCTGCAGATGCAGGGTCTGCCGATCGATCTGATTTTGCAGTGAATTCTTGAGGCTGTTGAAAGACTCATTCTTGAGATCTACAACGCCCCCCACTTGCAGCAGTTGGTCCGCGTACTCATAAAACCGCGTGGCATACCCGGTGGTGCTATCCGACAGAATCTGCACAACCCGGTTGAAATCCTCGGCCAGTGCCGTCGAGAGTTCGCTGCTGTTCACCGAAAGCACGCCGGTCTTGTCGCGGGTGATGCCGATCTCGAACAGATAGGCATTGGTCCCGCCCAGGTCCACGACCTGGTTGAGCACATCCGCAAAACCCTGGCGCATGTTGCGCACGCTGCTGTCATTATACAGGGTGCCGGCTTCGAGGTCGTCGATCTGCGCCATCAGGGTGTTGTAGGCATCCACGAAACCACTGATCCGCTCCTCGATCTGTGAGTTGTCCCGCTGAACATTGATGCTCGCGGAACCCTCGTCAGTCAGGTGCAAGGTGACACCGGAGATCGCACCGGTGACATCGTTGGTGGTGCTCTGGATGTCGAAACCGTCGATGGACAACAGTGCGTCCTGCGCCGTTGTGACCTGTTCCGCCAGCCCGTCATCACCCACACCCATGTAGAACAGGCGCGACAGGCCGTTGGCATCGGTGCCGTTGCCGTCATCGCTGTCGGTGATACTGATGTTGATCGCGTTCGCGGCACCGGGATCGGTGCTGGTCAGGATCAGGCGGCTGCCACCGGTTTCATTGAGGATGGTGGCACTCACGCCAGGATTGTCGACCGCGGAGTTGATCGCATCCCGAATCGCGGCGAGGGTATTGTCACCCTCGGTGACACCCAGATCCAGATTCATGATGTTGCCGTCGACTGTGATCGTCAAAGTGCCGGTGCCGACCTCGGTAAAGCTGTCAGCATAGGCTGAAGACGCCAGCTTGTCCCGGCTGGCGAGTTGGGTAACGATCACATCATAACTGGAGGGTACCGCAGTGGAATCCGCGGAAACCGTTAATACATTTTCATCCGTGGAGGTGGAGGCGAATGCCGCGAAGCCCGCGGCACTCGTCAGGTCTTCTACGCTGCTGCGAAAGGTATCGATAGCGCTCTTGACCAGACCAAAATCGCTGATCCTGGATTCGAGCTGCTGCTCCCTGGTTTGCAGGGTGTATAACGGCTGGCTCTCGATCTCCAACAACTGGTTGATGATCGAGTTCCAATCCGAACCGGTGCTGATACCCGAAAAACCTATTGTCATAACCCTAAGCCCCCGTGAGCCGGTGAGCAACCCGTTTCATTTATGCCTGGTCGTCCAATAACACGCCGGAAAGCTGCCCGTCACTGGCCTTCTGAACCTGGGAAATAACATGCAAGATCTGTTCCGGCGGAATCTGCCGAACCACCTCGCCAGTATTCGAGTCGATGACACGAACCACCGAACGTCCGGTGTCTTCATCGACGCTGAATTCCAGATTCCTTTGTACCAGTTGATTGAGGTTCTCGACTTTACTCGCCAACTCGGTACGGTCAAGCGCAGTTTGAGCCTGCGCCGCTTCTACCCTTTCGGGTTTCGCAGGTTGCAGACTCTCAACGTTGACCTTACTGCCAGTTCCGGGAACTTCGCGTTTATAGGCGTATTGGTCAGCCAAATTTGCGATGACGTTTGGCATGATTCAACCCTACCCTATTCAGTTCCATTTTAGCACCCGGGGGCGGGCTGCGCCCCCGGGGGCGCGTTCCTTACTGCAGCAGACTCAGGGCCAACTGCGGTATGGAGTTGGCTTGTGCCAAGGCTGCCACACCGGCCTGCTGGACGACCTGTGAGCTGGTCATTTTTGCAGTTTCGCGGGCGAAGTCTGCATCCATGATGCGTCCGGCTGCTGCGAACTGGGCCTCTTCCATACTGGCGGCTACGCGGCCAGCCTGTGAAAGACGACTTTCCAGGGCACCGATGTTGGCCAATGCGGAGGACACTGCGTTCAGGTCAGCGTCGATGGTCGCGGTGTTGGAGATCGTAGCAGTACGGGCTGCCAGAGCGGCCACGCTGATATCGATGGTCTGTCCGGTGTTGGCGCCCACCTGGATGGCACCGCCGCCGCCGAACACTGCCGTGCCGTTGAAGGTCGCACGGGCCAGGGAATCGGTGATTTCAGTTGCCAGAGCGGTGAACTCAGTGGTCATCAGGGTAACCTGGGCGGCGGTGTAGAGACCGCTGCCTGCCTGCACGGAGAGCTCACGTTGACGCTGCATCATCTCGCTCACGCTCTGCAGGGTCGCATCGGCAACACCCAGGAAGGAGGTGCCGTCCGCGATGTTGCGCTGGGCAACGGTCAGACCGCGTGCCTGTGCATTCTGCAGCTGAGCGATGGCCAGACCGGCGGCATCGTCTTTCGCCATGTTGATGCGCAGACCGGAGGACAGACGCTGGATGGAAGTTTCAAGGTTGGACTGGGTTCTGGACAGGTTCTTTTGTGCAGCCAGAGAATAGACGTTAGTGTTGACAGAAAGTGCCATGACATATTCCTCTATCGAGACCGGTGATGGCATCTATGGTTAAGCGCTCGATCACCGGTGATTTGCATTTGGCGGATATACCATTCAATTTTTGGTATTCACCGCCTCCGCTATTTGTAACGGCCCAGCCGCTCAGAACTTTAACCCGATTTATATTTTTCCGGCTGGCTCGCCCCCGAAAAGTACGCTCATATCTTGTTGATATATTGAGTAATTTATTTGAGCGGCGCAAAACACTCCCGGGAAAGAACATCCTATGCTTTTGCTTCCCGGGTGAATAGCCCCTGCTCAGACCGGAATAGTGGTTTGTAGCGGCCACTCGGCGAAACCTAAGCCGCAGCTTGATTACCTCATCTTTGGGTGGGGATGAGCGGACAGGCGTGATGGGGACGCCAAACCGCACTGCAGGCGGCTCATGGGCATATCTGCGGAGTACTCTCGTTCCCACGCCTGTGTGGGGGGGCGCGGACTGAGGATTCAAAACTCCGCATGAACCGGGTCAATACCAACAAGCTGCGTATGCATTCCCACGCAGAGTGTGGGAACGAGCCATGGGCTTGAGAGGATGGGATATTATTCTCGCTCCCTTGCTCCGCGTGGGAGCGCGGACTGAGGGTTCAAAACTCTGCATGAACCGGATCAATACCACACAGGCTGTGTATGCATTCCCACGCAGAGCGTGGGAACGAGTCAACATGGCGTGTGTATGCGTTCCCAGGTGGAGCGTGGGAACAAGCAAAGGGCTAAGTGTGCGGGGAAATCAGAGATAATTGAATAATGACAGTCCTTGGACCTTGCTGAAGGTCTGCTGGGCCGCCTGCAGTGCCACCATGTCCTGCTCGAAGCGGCTGATCGCCTCGGCCAGATCCACATCCTCGATGTCCGATTGGGTGGTCTGCATGGTGTAGATGAAATCCTCGTTGACGATCTGCTGACTCTCGATGGCGTTGAGCCGCGCACCGCCCCGGGAACGCACCGCGCTGACGTGCTCCATGGCGGTGTACAGATCATCGATGAATGCGCCGTTGGGGGCGTCTGCCTCGAGTCCTGCGATGACACCGTGGATGGTCTCGAACAGGTTGCGCCGGGTACCGGTGGCGGTTTCGACGTTCATGAACACATCGTAACCGTTTTCCCGGTCCTGGATCTGACGGGTGGCGGAGATTCTCAGGGAGCGGCTGCCCATGTCTCCGGAATAGCTGAACACGCCATCTGCCGGGTTACTGAACGGCACACTGTCGGCGCTGAAGCCGGCAAAGATGTACTCCCCGTTGCTGTCCTTGGTGTTGGCCAGGCTCATGAGCTCCGCGTTGAGTTCTCTCAGTTCGTCGGCAATTGCCTGGCGTGCGCCCGCGTTATAGGTGTCGCTCTGTCCCTGCAGGGCCAACTCCAGCACCCGGGGCAGCAGGTCATCCACACCCGCCAGGGTGGACTCCTGCAGATCGAGCCTCGCACGGGCCTGGTCTGCGTTGGCCTGGTACTGTTCCACCTGACTGATCACGGTGCGCAGGTTCAGCACCTGAGCCGCGCCCGGCGGATCGTCACTGGGTGTCTGGATACGCTTGCCATTGGAGATCTGCATTTGCGCTTCGCTGAGCGCCCGCTGCCGCGCCAGCATGCTGGCGATGCCGCGATCGTAGAGCATGGCGGTTGAGATTCTATCCATACACTAGCCTCTTACTGCGTTGAGCAGGCTGTCGAAAAGGGTGCTGGCCACCGAAATCACCTGGGCCGATGCCTGGTAGGCCTGCTGAAACTGGATCAGCTTGGCGGCCTCCTCGTCCAGGTTGACGCCGGAGATCTCGGCCATGGCCTCCTGGGTGCGCGCCAGCAGGCTCTGCTGGGCGGTCAGGTTGAGTTCCGCATAGTGGGTTTTGGAACCCACATCGGAGACCATCTGCACATAGGTTTCATCGAGGGTGGCGGTGCCGGAGAGCATGACATTCAGGTTCTGCAGGGCTTCCATACTGAGCGCGTTGCGATTGTCGCTGGTACCACTGGCGTTGTTGCCAATGATGAAGGCGTCTCCGTCAGCGGGTACTCCGCTGAGATCGAAGCTGATGCCGCCATAGGCCGCAAAGGTGGCCGCCGGGACCTGCACACCGGCCACGGTGGTGGGATTGGTGTTGTCATACACGATGAAATCGTCGAACGGATCCACCCCAGGCACCGATCCCGGATAGTAGACCTCGAATCCGCTGGTCGCCCCGCCCTGATCGTCATATACCAGCTGAATCGTGCCGCCGGCCAGGGGCAGTCCGACCATGGTGCTGTTACTGGGCTGGGTGATGTTGGCGGTACCGGTGTTCACCGGGTTGCCGTTCGCGTCCACCGCAGGCTGGGCCTGTACGGGACCCGCAGCCGCCAGGCGGCGCACGTCATTGAACAGCAGGTTGATGCTCTCCGCGGCGTTGCGGGTCGGCTGAATGATGAAGGTATCCCCCGCCAGGGCTCCGGCGGCATTGATGGTGATGTCCAGACCATCGACCGTGTTGAGCCCCGCCACTAGATTCTGCGAGACCCCGCTGGTGGTGTTGGTGAGGACGAAGTTGGTGCCGTCATAGGTCAATTCGTACTCGTCACCGGTGAGGCTGCCGATGTCATTGAAATCCGCGGTGATGGAACTGCCGTTGCCCGGGCGAGGCAGAACCTGCACCGTCCCCTGGCTGAACATTGCGGTACCCACCAGTCCCTGCAGATCCAGCCCGAGTTGGTGCTGGGTGTTGATCTCTTCACTGATACCCAGGGCCACCAGACCCACCCGGTCCTGGGCGGGATCGAGGATCTCGCTGCGAAACCGCAGCATACCGCCGATTTCACCGCCACTGATCTGATCAGTGATGATCTGGGTGCCGAAGGTATAGTCGAAGGTAATCTCCAGATGGCTGGGATCGAGGGTCGACGGCTGGGTGTCGAGGGTCGCGGCAGTGGTCGCGATCACCAGGGGCTGGCCCTTACCGATGAAAACGTTGAACGCGCCGTCGTTCTGCTCCACCACCTGGATCTCGACCCGCTCAGAGAGCTGATTCACAAGTTGGTCCCTTTGATCCAGCAGGTCGTTCGGGGTACTGCCGTAGGAGAGCTGGATATCCGCGTTGATCTCCGCGATCCCCTGCGCCAGGCGGTTGATCTCGTTGATCTGGAAGTTGATGTTGTTGTTGAGCTGCTGACGCATGTCCTCGAACTGGGTGTTGAAATAGTGAAACCGATCCACCATCGATTCCGCTTCGGTCATCACCAGCTGGCGGGCCGCCACCGCAGTGGGGTCGTCGGCCAGACCCTGCAGCGCGCTGAAAAAATTCTGGATGGTTGGCTGTAACCCGGACTCTGCGTTGGCGACCAGTTCATCCAACTGGCTGGCGCCCTGAAAATAGGCCTCCAGTTCCGATGCCACGGAGCTGCTGGCGCGCATCTGCCCGGCCACAAAATCGTTGTAGGAGCGCTTGACCTCCGAACTTTCCACCCCCGTTCCGATGTATCCAACCGGCGTATAGAACGGATCACGGGTGACAAAATCAACCCGCTGACGGCTGTAACCCTCAGTATTGACGTTGGAAATGTTGTGTCCGGTGGTGTCCAGGGCGATTCGATTGGCGATCAGCCCGGAGATACCGATGGATTGCAAACTCACCGCACTCGCCTCCTTATAGGGTTATATCGGCTGTTGGGACGAGCCCTTGAACCGATCCACTGCCGCCTGCATCTCCGGCCCCTGCATCACCTTGAGGATCTTCTCGGCGTAGTTTGGGTCGGTGGCGTATCCGGCGTCCTGCAAGGCCTGGAAATAGGCTTCGCTGTCCTGGGTATTCTTCAAGGCCTGTTCATAGCGGGGGTTCTGCCTGAGAAAGGCCACATAGTCCTGGAAACTCTCCTCGTAGGAGGGATAGCAGCGAAACGGCTCCCGCCGGCGCACCGCCACATCCTGGGTGTACTCCAGGGTCTCCTTGCGCACCTGCTCCCCGGTCCAGCGCTGATCCGCCTTGATACCGAACAGGTTGTGACTGACACCACCCTGCGCATTCGGCATCACACGGGCACCCCATCCAGTCTCCAGAGCGGCCTGTGCCAGCAGCGCCTGTGGATCCAGGCCGAGTTCCGTGGCGGCGCTTTCAGCGGCCTGCCACAAACGGCTGACGAACTCGTCCGGGGATTCGATCGGCGTCGTGCCGGATACCGAATCATCGGTTGCCGTTTGCTCCGTGGAGACCGCATCGACGCGGGACATCGCAGCACCGGCCATCCGCGCCGGGTTACTCCAGTAGGGCTGCAGACCGGACAGCGGCGCCGATTCGGATGCCTGGGCGCCACCAATATGACGCTGCAGCATCTCGCTGAGACCCATGCCCCGTTGTTCTGAAAGATGCAGCGCCAATTGCTGGTCATACATGTCCCGCACGAACTTGGTCTGCTTGGAGTCGAGCAGCCCATCCCCGAAACTGGTCTGGCGCATCTGCTTGACCATCATCTGAATGAACAGGGACTCGAACTGACGGGCCACCTTTTCACTGGCACCGGCCTGGTCGTCCCGGGCCTCGTGGCGCAATGCCGCGAGGCCGGAAAAATCGTTGTAGACCGAGCTCGGCAGGGTGTTCATCAGATCACCACCAGCTCCGCACGCAGGGCACCCGCCTCTTTCAGTGCTTCGAGGATCGCCACCAGATCGCTGGGCGCGGCGCCCACCTGATTGACCGCCCGAACCACTTCGTCCAGGGTGGCTCCAGGGTTGAACATGAACATATGGTTCTGCCCCTCTTCGGTCACCGTGACATCGCTCTGAGGTACCACCGCAGTGGTCCCGCGGGAGAACGGACCGGGCTGGGAGACCGCCGGGTCCTCACTGATACTGACCACCAGATTGCCGTGAGAGACCGCGGCCGGGTAGACCCGCACCTGGTTGTTGATCACCACCGTACCGGTACGGGAGTTGATGATCACTTTCGCCGATGCGGCGCCTGGCATCACCTCGAGTTCCTCGAGCATTGCCACAAAGGTTACCTTCTGGCCCGGATCGAGGGGCGCGTTGACCTGGATGGAGGTCGAATCGATGGCCTTTGCGGTTGCCGGACCGATGGTCAGGTTGATGGATTCGGCCACCCGCATGGCGGTGGTGAAGTCCCCGTCATGCAGGTTCAGGGTGAGCCTGGGTGCCCGATTGAAACTGTTCGGCACTTCCCGCTCCACGCTGGCGCCATTCGGGATGCGTCCGGTGCTGGGAATGTTCACCGTCAGCTTGGAGCCGTCCTGTCCCTCCGCGCTCAGACCGCCCACCACCAGGTTACCCTGGGCCAGGGCGTAGTTGTTGCCGTCCGCGCCTTTCAGGGGCGTCATCAACAGGGTACCGCCACGCAGGCTCTTCGCATTACCCATCGATGAGACGGTGACGTCGATCTTCTGCCCCACCTTGCTGAACGGCGGCAGGTCGCCATGCACGATGACCGCGGCGACGTTTTTCGGTTTGATGTTGGTGCCTTCAGGAATCTGCACACCCAACTGGGAGAGCAGGTTCTTCAGACTGTTGATGGTGTAGGGGGAGTCGGTGTCCTTGTCACCGGTTCCGTCGAGTCCCACCACCAGGCCGTAGCCGATCAACTGGTTGTCACGCACACCCTGGATCGATGCCAGGTCCTTGATCCGTTCCGCCTGAACGGCCGGGACCGCGAACACAACCAGCAGTGCGGTGATCAGGGTTCTAGTCAAATAAGCCTTCATATCTGCATTCCTCAGAAGGGGGACAGCACGCTGTTGAAGAAACGTGACAGCCAACCCATGGAATTGGCGTCCGCCAATGCGCCTTCGCCTTTATAAGTGATGGTGGGATCGGCGATACGGGTCGAATCGACCGTATTGGTCGGACTGATGTCGCTCGGACGGATAATGCCGGAGAGTCGCACATACTCGGTGCCCTGGTTGATGCCGATGCGTTTTTCGCCCCGCACATAGAGATTGCGATTGGGCAGCACCTCGATCACGGACACGGTGATGCTGCCGCTCAGGGCATTGCTCTGAGTGGCGCTGCCGTCGCCGCTGAACTGGTTATCCGCACCGAGCTCGAAGCCCAGATTGACGTCCTTGTTGTCGGCGATCGGCACGAAACCCGGCACGTTGAACTGCATCGCCTGGCCGAACAGGATCGGGTTGGTGATGCTGTTGCTGGAACTCTTGTTGGTGGAGGTGGTGGCCGACTTGTTGGCCTGGGTGCTCTCCACCAGGTTCACGGTGATCAGGTCACCCACCCGGCGTGCGCGGATATCTTCGAACCAGGCCTGTTCATAACCCGACTGATAGATGGAACCATCGCCACTGGGAGCCGGCGGTGGCATGACCGGGCGGATCGGCGCATAGGCAGCGTCCCGCACCGGGTTGCTGTTCGAGCAGCCGACCAGAAGCAGCAG
>JBEVWC010000047.1:0-2341 GCA_040506775.1 Candidatus Thiodiazotropha sp. | reverse complement strand
CCAGATAATATTTCACCATATATCTACTGAGATTATAGCCTCCAATAAACAAAAATTAATGCCTTTCAAGCAGCAGCAGTGCCGGCAGCAGGTAGAGAGTTATGCGAGTGCCCATCAGAGTGTCATCCGGTTAGAGTTGCTGGTTCACGTAGGAGAGCATTTCATCGGTGGTGGAGATGGCCTTGGAGTTCATCTCGTAGGCCCGCTGGGTCTCGATCATGTTCACCAGTTCCTCGACCACGTTGACATTGGAACTCTCCAATGCGCCTTGAATCAGGGTGCCGGTACTGTCGGTGCCGGGAACCGCGGTATTCACACCGCCACTGGCGTTGGTCTCGCGATAGAGATTGTCACCGATGGGTTCCAATCCCTGCGGATTGACGAAGTAGGCCAGTTCGACCTGACCGATCTGGGTCGGGGTGTTGTTGCCCGAGACCAGCACCGAAACCACGCCGTCGGAACCCACGGTCAGGCTGGTCGCATTGGTCGGCACGGTCATGGCGGGCTGCAGTTCGTAACCGTTTGGAGTGACGATGTTGCCGTCCGCGGTGAGACTGAAGGTGCCGTCCCGGGTGTAGACGATGTTGCCGTCCGGGTGCAGCACCTGGAAATAGCCCTTGCCCTGAACCGCCACATCGAGGGAGTTTCCGGTCTGCACGATATTGCCCTGACTGTGTTCCTTCTGGGTGGCCACCACCCGCACACCGGTACCGACCATCAGACCCGAGGGCAACTCGGTGTTTTCGGAAGACTGGGCACCCACCTGACGCAGGTTCTGGTAGATCAGATCGTTGAACACCGCCCGGTCGCGTTTGAAGCCGGTGGTGTTGACGTTGGCGAGATTGTTGGAGATGACAGACATGTTGGTCTGTTGTGCATCCAATCCGGTTTTAGCGATCCAGAGTGCCGGGTACATAATCTATTCCTCGTAGCCTTAGATTTCGTCGTCACGCATGACGGCTTTGAAATATATTCAGCAAAAGTCCTGCCAGACTCAGCTCATCTTCATGATGCTGGCCGAGGCGTTGTCCATCTCCTCGGCGGTTTTCATCATCTTCACCTGCATCTCGAATTTGCGGGACAGCTCAATCATGTTCACCAGAGCGTCCGCCACGTTCACATTACTGCTCTCGATCATTCCGGGAACCAGCTGGGTGTCGGCATCCGCGGCCGCCTGGGTGCCATCGCGCAGGCGCAACAGACCGTTCTCGTCTTTCAGCAGCTGATCCGCAGTGGGGTTGACCATCTTGATACGGTCGATGATTGCGAGCGCGTCCGGGGTGGCCCCCTCCGGAAGAATGGTGATGGTGCCGTCCGGCGCGATCTCCAGATTCTCGAAAGGCGGCAAGGCAATCGGCCCGCCGTTGCCGATCACCGGCAAACCCTGGCCGTTGGTCACCAGGCCGTTGGCATCCACCTTGAGGTCACCGCGCCGGGTATAGGCCTCGGAGCCATCCGGCGCCTGCACCGCGAAATACCCCTCACCATTGATCGCCAGATCAAGGGAGTTACCGGTAGCCTGCAGACTGCCCTTGTCGAAATTGATATCCGGACGTTCGTCAAGTGCATAGACACGGGTGGGATAACCCGCGCCAAACACCGGCATGCTGCGGAACTGGTTGAAGTCTTCCATGAACCCCGGGGTGTTCACGTTCGCCAGATTATTGGAATTGTTGGCCTGTGCGATCAGCGTCTCTTTGGCGCCGCTCATTGCGACATAAAGCATGCGATCCATAGGTGGGCTCCTGTCAATCTTTCATCATCTGATGGTGTTGACAGGAATACTGCAAATATCAGGCCGACTTTTATTAAAAAGTTTTGAGTTTTGAGTTTTAAGTGTTTAGTTGCAGACCCCGGGTTGTGTGTACCACCCAAAGTGATTTAGCAATCTGAGTTGAGGGGTATGCATTCCCACGCGGAGCGTGGGAACGAGAGAATGATGTTCCAACTCTTACTGAATGGAACCCCGGTCCTGCGGACAACTTAAAGAGCTTACGATGGCGCTAAAATGTTTACCACGAAGCACACGAAGGGTAGAATTTGATGAACCCTCAAGTCGTTTCTTCGTGCGCTTCGTGCCCTTCGTGGTGAGATAGATCGCTAAGGTAATCAAGGTATTTACTCGTTCCCACGCTCTGCGTGGGAATGCAGACCCGGGGTTGTGTGTACCACCCAAGGTGATTTAACAATCTGAGTTGGGGGGTATGCATTCCCACGCGGAGCGTGGGAACGAGAGAAGACAAGCCAGTGGGGACTTCACGAAGTGGAGGTCGGTGGGTATGTTCCCACCGGACTTCCACTTCGATCCATCCGGGCTACGTACGCATTAACCAGATCTCAT
>JBEVWC010000023.1:0-43638 GCA_040506775.1 Candidatus Thiodiazotropha sp. | reverse complement strand
ACAGCCAGGTGCGGCATGCGTTGGGCATCGACTTCCCGGGGACCAGCATGAAGGACCGTTGGAGCCTCGCGGACCTGCGCATTCCGCTAGCGGATGCCCATGAACCCGCCGGGGTGTTGTTTCAACCGGACGGTGTGCTGTTCATGCTGCAATTTCAGCCCGGCATCCTGCGGGTCGCGAGTAACCATCCGGATGTACTCGAAAGGTTGCCGGACGGATTGAAGGTCGAGCAGGTGCTGTGGCAGTCCGAGTTCCACGTCAGTCACCGACAGGTGCCCAGCTACCGATCTGGCCGGGTTTTCCTTGCCGGGGATGCTGCGCACATTCATTCCCCACTGGGCGGTCGGGGCATGAACATGGGCATCGAGGATGCCTGTACCCTGGCAAAGTGCCTAACCCATGGCGAGGCAGACCTATACAGTGAGTCGCGGCACCGGGTGGGGGCTTCCGCCATCCGCCTGATCAAGCTACAGACCCTGATGGCCACCAGTCAGGCGCTGCCGATACGCATCATGCGAAACTGGGTTCTGCCCTGGTTGCTGCGTGTGGGACCGCTGCATAAGGCCCTCTCCCGGCGGATGCTGGGTCTTGACTATGCAGAGCGTCGCTGTGACCCGTTGAGCCGGAAACCAGGTCGATTGCACAAGGTTCAGCGTGTCCACAGACTGACCGGCTGAATCGCAGAGATCAGTCGTATTCCCGGTCCTTCCACTGGCGCAGGGTGCTGAACACGGAGGCGGGGGTGGCGAGTGTCTGACCCGCCTTCTGCTCCGCAGCGGAAACCACAGCGGGGATACGGGTGCGCAGGAACGGGTTGGTCTGGAGTTCCGATGCGAGGCGGGAAGGCAGGGTAGGCAAGCCCGCTTCCCGTTGTGCTCGATCGGTATTCAGGCGTTCGGCAATATCCGGGTTGTCCGGTTCCACCCACTGAGCAAAACCAAGATTGTCGAGGGTATATTCATGCGCACAATAGACCTGTGTATCCGCAGGTAAATCGGCGATGCGCAGCAGCGAACGGGAGAGTTGATCGAAGGTGCCATCGAATACCCGCCCGCAACCGGCGGCAAATAGGGTATCGCCGCAGAACAATGCCCCCTCCCCGTAATAGGCAATATGCCCCGCCGTGTGACCGGGAACCTCAAGCACCCGCAAATCGGCCTCCAGGCCCGGGATCTCAGGCCGGTCAGCCTCTCGAAGCGGATGGGTCAGGCCACGGATTTTCTCATTCGCCGGTCCAAATACGGGCAGCCCAGGGAAAGCCTCAGCGAGTTCCGGGACCCCGCCGACATGATCATAGTGGTGATGGGTGAGCAGTACCGCGCTGAGTTGTGACGAGGTCTCCCTGAGCCACTCCAACACCGGGGTCTCGTCACCCGGATCCACGACCACCACCTGGGAACTCCCGGGATTTCTCAACACCCAGATATAGTTGTCATCGAATGAGGAAAGGGGCGTGATCTCGAGCATGTCTGTCACACCAGCTGTAGTTTTCGACCTGGCCCGACCCGGTTGATCGCCCCCAGAATGCCGGCTGCGTCCAGCCCTGCCTCGCGCAGCTGCTCTTCATGGGTGGCATGATCCAGGTATCGGTCAGGCAGTCCCAGATTGAGCACCGACACTGGATGACCTTTGGCCTGCAGCAATTCGTTCACCGCAGAACCGGCACCGCCCGCCACCACGTTCTCCTCCAGGGTGACCAACAGCTCATGGCGCTGGGCCAGTTCCATGATCAGTGCTTCGTCGAGAGGTTTGATAAAGCGCATGTTGGCCAGGGTGGCGTCGATCTGATCGGCCACCTGCTGCGCGGTGGACAGCAGGCTGCCGAATGCCAGCAGTGCCACCCGTTGTCCGGTTCGGCGGATCTCCCCCTTACCCAGGGGCAAAGGTTGCGGATCAGACTCAACGGCTACCCCGGGACCGGTGCCCCGGGGATAGCGGATCATCGCCGGACCTTCATAGGCATAGCCGGTCTGCAACAGCCGGGCGCATTCGTTCTCGTCTCCCGGCGCCATGACGATCATGTTGGGAATCGGACGGACAAAACTGAGATCGAAGCTGCCGGCATGGGTCGCGCCGTCCGCACCGACCTGGCCGGCCCGGTCCACCGCCAGGGTCACATCGAGGTTCTGCAGCGCCACGTCGTGAATCAGTTGATCGTAGCCCCGCTGCAGAAAGGTCGAATAGATGGCCACCACCGGCTTGAGGCCCTCACAGGCCAGGCCTGCGGCAAACGTCAGGGCATGTTGCTCAGCGATACCCACATCGAAGTAACGCTGTGGAAATCGGCGTGAGTATTCCACCATGCCGGACCCTTCGCACATCGCCGGAGTGATCGCCACCAGCTTTTCGTCCTGCTCCGCGGCGCCGCACAGCCAGGCGCCAAACACCTGGGTGTAGGTTTTCTGTCCACCCCCCTTCTGCATCTCACCGGTATTCGGATCGAACGGGGTCACCCCGTGATAGACACAGGGGTCCTCCTCTGCCGGCACATAGCCACGCCCCTTCTGGGTCACCACGTGAAGCAGCCGGGGTCCCCGCATATGGCGCATGTTGTGCAGGGTTGCGATCAGAGTATCGAAATCATGGCCATCGATCGGCCCGATGTAGTTGAATCCCATCTCCTCGAACAGGGTGCCGGGCATGACCATACCCTTCATGTGCTCTTCCAACTTGCCCACCAGATCACTGAGCTGGTGTGGCAGATGGCTGAGCGCCGATTTGCCACCCTCACGCATGCTGGTGTAAACCTTGCCGGAGAGCAGACTGGCCAGATGATTGCTGAATCCGCCTACCGGCTTGGAGATCGACATGTCGTTGTCGTTGAGGATCACCAGCAGGTCCTGATCCAGGGCGCCGGCCTGGTTGAGAGCCTCGAAGGCCATCCCGCCACCCATGGCGCCATCACCGATGACCGCCACCACCTTGCGGTTTTCACCCTTCTGCCGGGCAGCCACCGCCATGCCCAGGGCCGCGCCGATGGAGGTGCTCGAATGACCCGTACCGAAGGTGTCGTATTCGCTTTCGCTGCGTTTGGGAAAACCGGACAGACCGCCCTTCTTGCGCAGGCTGTCCATGCGCTCACGCCGTCCAGTGAGAATCTTGTGGGGATAGGCCTGATGACCCACATCCCAGACCAACCGGTCGTACGGGGTGTTGTAGACGTAATGGAGGGCAATGGTCAGTTCCACCACACCCAGGCCCGCAGCCAGATGACCACCGGTCCGCGACACGCTGTTGATCAGGAAGTGGCGCATCTCATTCGCCAGGGTGCGCAGCTTGTGGGTTTCAAACTGGCGCAGGTCGCCCGGAACGTTGATCTGATTCAGCAGGTGATATTCATGGCTGTTCATCGTATAGACACCGTTACTGCCCCCTGTGGGCATGCGCCAATGGAGTCGGCATGACAATCCGGTCTGGAATGGATGCTTTCATCATGGTGTATTCGAACTGTGGATGGCGCTGACCCGGGTTCCATCCCTCCCAGGCCGACGTGTAGCCTGCCTCCGGTCGGGCCGGGCGTGATACGCCTGATCAGTCCACTGGGTTACTAGTTTACTCCATCGCACCACAAGCTGCATTCAAACCGGCTCTTCTTTGAGGTGATGCGCTTCGGCCAGCACGAACTCCACAAAGGCCCGGGCAGACGGGGACAGGCGTTTGTTTTTTCGGTGCACCAGATACCAGTGACGCTGCAGCGGAAAACCCTCGATGTCGAGGATCACGAGCCGTCCGGTCTCCACCTCGAGCTCGATGGTGTGGGTAGAGACCACGCTGAGACCCATTCCGGCACGCACCGCCTGTTTGATGGCCTCGTTACGGGTCATCTGCATCCCGGCACTGATCTCGATGTGCTGCTCGGCAAAAAAACGCTCCATCGCCAGACGGGTGCCGGAACCCTCCTCGCGCATGATGAAAACCTCGTCCTTCAAACGTTGCACCGGCACCCTGCTAACCCCTTCCAGAGGGTGGCCGGGGGGTGCGATCACCACCAGAGGATTTTCCATGAACGGTTCGTATTCGAGATCGATATCCTCAGGTGGCAGCCCCATCAGCACGATATCGATATGGTTGCTCTTGAGCAGGCCCATCAGGCGCTGCCGGTTGGTCACATCGAGATGCAGGTCGATGCCGGGATAGCTGCGTGCAAATGCGGCCAGCAGGCGCGGGGCAAAATAGTTAACGGTACTCGCCACGGCGATATTCAGGTGCCCGGTGCCGAGCCCCTTAAGGGACGCGATCACCTCCTCCATCTCTTCGAAGGTCTGAAATATGGTCCGGGCGTACTGATAGATTTCCCGTCCCGCCTCGGAGAGGAGGATTTTTTTACCCGCCTGCTCGAACAGGGGCAGACCGACGGCCTCTTCGAGCTGTTTCACCTGCATCGATACCGCCGGCTGGGTCAGATGCAGCGCTTTGGCGGCGCGTGTGTAGTTCAGATGTTCGGCGACAACCTGAAATACCTTCAGCTGGCGAAGGGTCGTATGCATATTCCGTCAGTACCTTATAAATTATTTGAATCATCCGAGGCGGATGGCATCGATGAGATTCGGTAAATACCTGGAAAATGGCGGTTGATTCCCGCAAACCTATAGATAAATATAACATAAATTAAATAAACCATAAGCAATCATTTATCGTTTTAATCAAAACATTTGAATTCCCATAAGCCCTCAGCCCCCTATACTTACAACCACTTTGTAAGTGGCATTACAGAGCTACCTTAAACTGACAAACAGCATGGAAAACATTTTCCAGAAGCTGTATTTCAAGGCAACGCAATCCTAAAAAGTGGAGGAATCGCTAACATGGCCAAGAAATACGACGCGGGCGTAAAAGAGTACCGCGAAACATATTGGATGCCCGATTACACCCCGAAGGACACCGACATCCTGGCGTGCTTCAAGATCACCCCGCAGGCCGGTGTGCCGCGGGAAGAGGCTGCAGCCGCCGTCGCCGCTGAGTCCTCCACCGGTACCTGGACCACCGTCTGGACCGACCTGCTGACCGACCTGGACTACTACAAGGGTCGCGCCTATGCGATCGAAGACGTCCCGGGCGACGACACCTGCTTCTATGCGTTCATCGCCTACCCGATCGATCTGTTCGAAGAGGGTTCCGTGGTCAACGTGTTCACCTCCCTGGTGGGTAACGTGTTCGGCTTCAAGGCCGTGCGCGCCCTGCGTCTGGAAGACGTGCGCTTCCCGATCGCCTACGTCATGACCTGTAATGGTCCGCCCATGGGCATCCAGGTCGAGCGTGACATCATGAACAAGTACGGTCGTCCTCTGCTGGGCTGCACCATCAAGCCGAAGCTGGGTCTGTCCGCGAAGAACTACGGCCGTGCCGTCTATGAAGGTCTGCGCGGCGGTCTGGACTTCACCAAGGACGACGAGAACGTCAACTCCCAGCCGTTCATGCGCTGGCGTCAGCGTTTCGACTTCGTCATGGAAGCCATCAACAAGGCCGAGCACGAGACCGGCGAGCGCAAGGGTCACTATCTGAACGTCACCGCGCCGACCCCGGACGAGATGTTCAAGCGCGCCGAGTACGCCAAAGAGATCGGCGCCCCGATCATCATGCACGACTACATCACCGGCGGTTTCTGCGCCAACACCGGCCTGGCCCAGTGGTGTCGTGACAATGGCATGCTGCTGCACATCCATCGCGCCATGCACGCCGTGCTCGACCGCAATCCGCACCACGGTATCCACTTCCGCGTACTGACCAAGATTCTGCGTCTGTCCGGTGGTGATCACCTGCACACCGGAACCGTGGTGGGCAAGCTGGAAGGCGACCGTGAAGCGACCCTCGGCTGGATCGACCTGCTGCGTGAATCCTATATCAAGGAAGACCGCAGCCGCGGTATCTTCTTCGACCAGGACTGGGGCTCCATGCCCGGCGCCTTCGCCGTAGCCTCCGGTGGTATCCACGTTTGGCACATGCCGGCGCTGGTCAACATCTTCGGCGACGATTCCGTGCTGCAGTTCGGCGGCGGCACCCTGGGTCACCCCTGGGGCAACGCTGCCGGCGCATGCGCCAACCGTGTCGCGGTTGAAGCCTGTGTCGAGGCCCGTAACCAGGGCCGCGAACTGGAGAAGGAAGGCAAGGATATCCTCACCAACGCCGCTGCCAGCAGCCCCGAGCTGAAGGCCGCCATGGAAACCTGGAAGGAAATCCGCTTCGAGTTCGACACCGTCGACAAGTTGGACGTAGCTCACAAGTAATGCCGACGCACCCCCGCCCCTGGCGGGGGTCTCGTGCCACGAATTCGAATTATTTAGAGGTATAAACCAATGAGTGATATGCAGGACTACTCTTCCAGCCTGGAAGATGTTGCAAGCCGCAAGTTCGAGACTTTCTCCTACCTGCCGGAAATGAGCGAGGAGCAAATCCGCAAGCAGATCGAGTACATCGTGTCCAAGGGCTGGAACCCGGGCATCGAGCATACCGAGCCGCAGAATGCCCGTGACAACTACTGGTACATGTGGAAGCTGCCGATGTTCGGCGAGACTGATGTCGACGCCATCCTGGCCGAGTGCGAAGCTTGCCACAAAGCTCATCCGAACAACCACGTTCGTCTGCTGGGCTTTGACAACTATGCACAGTCCGCGGGTGCTTCCATGGTCATCTACCGTGGTACCCCTGCTTAAGATCTGAGTCTCCTCTGACTTGAGCAGTCGTCCCCCACCCTGTTCGCAGGGCGGGGGACGACAACCACGACAGATGATGCTTGGCTATGCGCATCACAGGAGCTGTCCATAGCCAAGCACCATTCTCTCTCCATTTCTCAATCTGCAGTACGGGCCCATGCAGATGCCCGACAAGGACCAAGACAATGAGTGACATCGACCGCGACCAGTACCTGATCAGCAACGAACCCTACTACCGCCCCGTGCATAACGAGGTGGAGATGTACCAGGCGGCTTACGACGCGCGTATGCCGGTGATGCTCAAGGGACCCACCGGTTGCGGTAAGTCCCGCTTCGTCGAGTACATGGCCTGGAAGCTGCAGAAGCCCCTGATCACGGTCGCCTGTAACGAAGATATGACCGCTTCCGACCTGGTTGGCCGCTTCCTTCTCGATATCAATGGCACCAAGTGGCAGGACGGCCCGCTGACGGTGGCTGCACGCATCGGCGCCATCTGCTATCTCGACGAAGTCGTGGAGGCTCGCCAGGACACCACCGTGGTCATTCACCCGTTGACCGACCACCGGCGTGAACTGCCGTTGGAAAAAAAGGGTGAGCTGGTCAAGGCGCACCCGGACTTCCAGATCGTAATCTCCTACAATCCCGGCTATCAGTCCCTGATGAAGGATCTCAAGCAGTCCACCAAACAGCGTTTCGGCGGGATGGATTTTGATTATCCGCAAACCGAGATCGAAACCGAGATCGTTGCCCATGAAGGGGGCGTGGATGCAGATCTCGCCGGGAAACTGGTGCAGATCGCCCAACGCTCGCGGAACCTGAAAGGTCACGGACTCGATGAAGGCATGTCCACCCGTCTGCTGGTCTACGCCGCGCAACTGGTCTCCAAGGGCATCAGCCCGCAGAACGCCTGTCAAATGGCTTTGGTCACCCCGCTGACCGACGATCCGGACATGCGCGACACCCTGGGTGCTGCGGTCAACACCTATTTCTGATCACACACCACTGGCTGCGCCGGGTGCCACCCGGCGCGAACCTCAATTACACGCCAACGGGCGTTTCCAGCGGTAACCGGCCATGAGCAGTGTAGACTTTTCAGAATACATCACCTGTCTCAACGAGAACGATCATGAGCACATCGAAGCGCTCGAATCGTCCTACCATGAGGCTCAGCGGGTCATGTCACCGCGTGGCCTGCAGAACTATCTCGAGGGCATGCGCGCCTTCTGCACCCTGGGCCGCGGTCAGGACCTGGTGCTGACCTACATCCAGGAGATGCCCGGCGTGGCCAAGGAAGTGGGCGAGGATGTGATACCCGACATCGTCGAGGCGATGATGAAGCTCTCCTCGCACACCTCGGGCAGTGTCATCACCCTGATCGTCGCCAACCTGCCGCTGGCCGCCTCACGTCTGGGCGATGCCGAAGTGATGCGCGGTTTCCTCAAGCTGCTGCACCAGATGACCGGCAAGGCCCCTCGCGGTCTGCGCCCGATGATGGAGAACCTGGATGAACTGCTGGCCAAGCTGACCCTGGGCGGCCTGCGCCGCTGGGTGATGTTCGGTGTCCAGGCCCACCAGCGGGATCTCGACGGGCAGATGGCCTATTTCGCCCTGAACACCGAATCCTCCCGGGCGATCCTCAAATCCGAGCGGCGCGGCACCCTCTTCGTCAACAACCAGCGCAAGCTCAACTTCTATTTGCGTGCCCTGTGGGCGCGCTCGTTTTTCATGCGCCCCACCGCGGGCGACTTCGAGTCCCGCCAGGGAATCCGGCCCTTCATCGAAAACTTTCAGATCCATGTGCCGGATGCCTTTGACCCGTTCCGCGGCATCGACGGCATGGACATCTATCGGGCTACCGTGGCGCACTGCGCGGCACACATGGTGTATACCCACAGCCCGATCTCCGCAGAGGAGTTGTCTCAGGCGCAGATGCGTTTCATCGAGATGTTCGAGGATGCACGGGTCGAATATCTTGCCTATCGCGAGTTTCCCGGCCTGCGCAAGCTGTGGTTGCAGTTCTTCACCGCGCAGGCGGATGGCAATGACGACTATGGCAAACCCCATGAGACCATGGATTTCATGATGCGCACCACCCGCGCCATCATGGACCCGGACTATCGGGATGAGATTGCCGCCCTCAACGAAGCGGCTGATGAGTTCCGTGGAAAGCTGGAGCAGGATCCATACAACCCGCGAATCTCCTGGATGGCGGGGGTCGATTTCTACAACAAGATGGTGGAGATCGCAAAGATTCCCAGCGTGCGCATCCTCACCGAATGGCCTATTCCCTACCGCGACGACAACCGCTATTTCTGGGATTTTTCGGAGAACATGTTCGAAACCCAGGGTGTCGACTACCTGCCCTCCTCAAGAGGTCCTGTGCGTCGCTATGTGGGCCTGATGGAGTTCATCAACGACATCGACTCAGAGATGACCCATGACAACCCGGACGAGATCCTGGTGCTGTCCACCGAGTTGTTCCCCTACGAAGACGACCTGGAGACCACCAAGAGCTGGAACGAAACAGAAGGGGTCGAGCCGGTATCCGACCCGTATCATTACCACGAGTGGGATTACCAGGTGCAGTTGTCACGCCCCGACTGGGCCACCGTGATCGAACGTAAACAGGGTAAGGGCGATCCTGAGCGGATGGACGAGATACTCACCAAGCACAAGCCGGTCGCCTCTCGCATCCGCCACATCATCGATGCCCTGCAACCGCAAGGTATCGTGCGCCGACGTGGTTACGAAGAGGGTGAGGAACTGGACCTGAACGCGGCGGTACGCGCGATGATCGATATCCGTCGCGGCATCATGCCCGACCCGCGCATCAACATCCGCATCACCCGGCACATCCGTGATCTGTCCATCGTACTGCTGCTCGACCTGTCCGAGTCGACCAATGAGAAAATCGGCGATATACCAGAGGGTGAAGAGGGCTTCGAAGACCAGCCGAGCATCCTCGATCTGACCCGCGAGGCGGCCGGACTGCTCTCCTGGGCGATCGACTCCATTGGCGACAACTTCGCGGTCCACGGTTTTGCATCCGACGGTCGTCACGACGTTCAGTACTACCGTTTCAAGGATTTCAACCAACAGTACGACGATGAGGCCAAGGCCCGCATGGCGGGAATGAAAGGCAATCTGTCGACCCGCATGGGCGCTGCATTGCGACATGCCGGCTGGCACCTGACCCAGCAAAGCGCACAGAAGCGCCTGGTGCTGCTGGTAACCGACGGGGAGCCGGCCGATATCGATGAACGCGATCCCCAGTACCTGCGCCACGATGCCAAGAAAGCGGTTGAGGATCTGGCGATGCAGGGTATCTACACCTACTGCCTGACCCTGGACCCGGAAGCAGACCGGTATGTCGCCAGAATCTTCGGCGAGAACAACTACTCCATCGTGGATCATGTGGAACGCCTGCCGGAGCGCCTGCCGAACGTATTTGCCGCACTGACCGGTTAGTGTTGCGCCTAAAATCAATATAACGATCAGCATGACACGCATATCTCGTTCCCACGCAGAGCGTTGGAACGAGTAAAGGTCACCGATGGTCGTGATTTTTTCACCACGAAGAACACGAAGTTCACGAAGCATGCAATTCCAGGAATGCCTGGTCAGAAAAGAACTGCTCCTGGATTTCAAGTTCGGAAGCTAATGATGGGATCGAATGATTCGTTCCATAATCCTTCGTGCGCTTCGTGTCCTTCGTGGTCAAACCGGTTGGCGAGTATCTCGTTCCCACGCTCCGCGTGGGAATGCAGACCTGGGCTAAGGCATCCTATCTGACCATTGAGGTGCGCGTCGTTTCGGTATGCATTCCCACGCGGAGCGTGGGAACGAGTCAAGCCGCTCCGTCAAGCTACGCCAAGCTTATAGCCCCTGTAATTGGATTTCGTAAAAAGGCTGTCAGGATGACAGCCAGATCACGTTGCTCCGGTCATCATCCTTGGGCAGGAAGTTTTCGATCGATTGAGGTTTGGCGATCCCATAGCCCTGTCCATAGTCAATTCCGATCTGGCGCAGGATATCCACTACCTCGTCGCTTTCGACGAATTCCGCAACCGTCGGCAGACGCATGGTGTCGGCCACCGTCTTGATCGCCTCGACCATACCGCGATCCATTGGATTGGTCTGCATGTCCTTGATGAACATGCCGTCGATCTTCAGGTAATCGATCGGCAGGTTCTTCAGATAACCGAAGGATGAAAGACCCGATCCGAAATCATCCAGGGCGAAACGACAGCCGATCTCCCGCAGATCGTGCATCATGCGCAGTGCACTGGAGAGATTCTGGATCGCTGCGGTTTCGGTGATCTCGAACACCAGCTTCTCCGGGTTGATCTTGTACTGGGCGAACAGGCCCTTCAAATGCCGCGAGATATTGTTTTGATTGAGGGTGGCGCCCGAAAGATTGAGAAAACAATTGGGGTAGGTGTTTTTGCGTCCTGAGAGCAGTTGCATGACCCTTTCCACCACCCACAGATCGATCCGGTTGACCAGATCATAGCGTTCGGCAGCCGGCAGAAAGGCTCCTGGGGGAACCAGGTTACCTTCCGGAGACAACATCCGCAGCAACACCTCAATGGCCTGGGTCTGGCGACTCTCCCCTTTCAGGGTGACGATGGGTTGCGCATAGAGTTCGAGGCGTTGCTCTTCGAGTGCACTGTTGATCTGCGCCACCCACTGCATCTCCCCGATCCAGTGCTGGGTGGTTGCACTGTCCTGTTCATACACACTGACCCGGTTGCGGCCGGCATCCTTGGCGGAGTAACAGGTAGCGTCCGCAGCACTCATCAGGAGCGAGACGCTCTCACTGTGCTGATCAATCTGCACCATGCCGATACTCAGGGTGATGCGAAAGGTGTGTTGTTCCCAACTGAAATAGTGCCCCTCCACCTCCTCACGCAGACGGTTGGCCCGTTCCATGGCGCCCGACAGCGGACAGTCGCTGAGGATCGCAGCAAACTCATCCCCACCGATTCGAGCCAGAACATCACTGCCGCGAAAGTGGCGATGCATAATCCCGGCAAGCTGACGCAGCAGTTCGTCTCCGGCGATATGACCGCAGGTGTCATTCACCACCTTGAATTGGTCCAGGTCCATAAAACAGAGGATATGTTCATGTCCCCGTTTACGGGCCGATTCGAGTGCCTGTTCCAGATGCGACTCGAAGGCGCTGCGGTTCATCAACTCGGTGAGACTGTCATGGCTCGCCTGCCGGTAGAGTTCCTCCTGCAGGCGCCGTTCCCGGGTCACATCTCGCATGACCACCACAGCGCCCACCGAACCCTCGATACCCGGAGCAACCCGGGTCGCGTTGATGGTGACATGCAATCCGTGACCGTCCGGGAGAATCAGGTTGGCGTGCGCGGTCATCGCCACCCCGGGCGGATTACGTTTGCACTGGGACAGAGGACTTTCAATGGGCATACCGAGATCTTCATCCAGGAGGGTGAACACCTCATCGAAATGCTTACCCAGCAAGGCATCTCCATCATCCCGGGTCAACTTCATACTGGCCTTGTTGAGGTAGACGACCCGGCCATTGCCATCGGTGGTGATCACCGCATCCGCGATCGAGGAGAGGGTGATCTTGGCCAGATTGCGCTCCTCGCGCAGCGCCTGCTCCGCCAGCCTGAGCGCCGTGACGTCCTGGAGGTAGACATAGATCTCATCGACCCCGTCGATCCACTGATAGAGCACCAGCAAATGTTTGTAGCCTGACTCCACCTCCGCATAGAGCTGGCGTTCACCGGAACGGATCCTTGAAAGCAGGGATTTGTGATTTTCCGGTAACACTGCCTCACTGCTATCGACGTGCAGATGCTTGAGCAGTCCCGAGAAGGCCTGATTGCGAAAGGTTTCCCGGCCTGTCAGATCGAATGAGGCGATCGGATTCGGATTTTCCTGCGTGTAGGCCACCAGCCGCTCATTGCGATCCTCGGATTCGCGCAACTCTTCCACTGTAAACCCGAGCAACTGTGCCTCCTGCCTGCGGGTCACGAACAGGTAGCTCAGCAGGGCAAAGACAATGGTCAGGCTGGTGCCTATCAGCAGCATCTGCACCCATAACCCAATGCTGCGCTCATAGGCCCCCTCGAGACTGTAGGCCAGGGTCAGGGTCGCCTCTCCGTGGTAGGAGTAATGAATCTCCTTGTGCAATACGTAGCGGCGGTCGGCGGGATTGAGCGGTCCGTAACCCGCGATCATGAAACCGTTCTTGGAGATCAATTCGACTTCATCGATATCCACGTACTGTCCCGCCCATTGCTTGAACAGCAACGGCAAGGAATCATAGTTGCCTTTGTTCAGCTCGTCCTCGGCAATAAACGCAATAACCTGCATCTGTCCGCGGGCCAATTCCTGGGCAATCTCCAGGTTTTGATCCTGCTGATGCTTGATGAACATGCCGATCGCGCCGAACAGAAAACTGACGAAAGCGAGACTGGCAAGGCTCACCATGATCAATACGGACGGGCGTCTGCGACGGCTCGTCACCATGTCACCCCCCGTGCGCTCAAGGCGTTGAGAATCTGTTCCAGAGACTGATAATCCTCTGCCTTGCCTGTCACCAGGGCAGTGGCTGTGTGCTTGATGGGAAAGAGCACGTCATGGGTCTCCGGGTTTGCGGCGGTAAGCTTCAACAACGCCGTCTGCAAACGTTCAACCAGTATCGGATCAGTCTTTTCGGGAGCCACGAACAGGTGCTCGGAAATCTCGGGTGTTGTGGCAATCGCGACCACCCCCTGGGCATGATACTGATCGTACACCGCCTCTTTCACCGCACCGGCGTCCGCATCCCCTGCGAGTACCGCCAACACCACATTGTTGTGGTTGTTGTAGAAATGATAGCTGTCGAGATCCTCCAGATGGATACCTGCCTCGAACAGCATCTGCCGGGGAACCAGATGACTCATGGTGGACTCGGGACTGCCGAATGCGAACCGTTTGCCTCGCAAATCCGTCAGACTGTGAATACTGCTACCCGTCCGCGTGATAATCTTGCCCGTAAAGGTTGGTTGCCCATTCACCTCCAGACGCGCCAGAATCCTGGGGGGCAGCTCAACTTTGTGAAGCAATTCAACGAACAGGGAGGGTCCGATATAGGCAAGGGTGACATCCCCCCGAACAACCGCATCCAGGTGTGCGTTGTAGGACTCGCCCACCCGCACTTCCACCGGATTACCGATTTCCCGCTCCAGGTACGCTGCCAGTGGCGCGAACATCTGTTTGAGTTCGGTGTAAGGCCGATAAGGGTGGATTCCGAGCACCAGGGGTTCGACAGCCAAGAGCCCTGTTGCAGGTAACCATGCCAGGATGAGTACCCGCCCGATGAACCACAACCTCCGCCTTACCTGGTGATTGCATACCATGTAATGCTTGACCGCCGATTGTTTGATTAAGATTAGCGTTTAAACAGAAACATAGCTTAGGCGATTGACCTGCGTCATGAAAAGCGTTCTTCAGTTGATGTGGATCAAGCGATCATCCACTGATGACCGGATGGGTCACTCGACTATCAAGTCAACGGCAGATTCTCCGCCAATGACCCTTTTTACTGAGCATCATGAGGGATCTGTCTGCCCACGGATGTGCGTATAAGTCCGCCAGCCGGCAAATCATAAGCATTTACTTATCGTATCGATCAGTATATTTTGGTTTACTTATAACTACACTAACTGTAAGGTTTGCGGCCATTCCCTCAAGGATACCAGGGGATTACAGCGGGGAACCGCTGAATAGCCTTACACCTTAAGATTTACGGAGCAGACACCATGGCATTAGACCAATCATCGCGTTACTCAGATCTGAGCCTCAAAGAAGAGGAACTGATCGCCGGCGGAAAACACATCCTCTGCGCTTACACCATGAAGCCGAAGTCCGGCTACGGCTACCTGGAAGCCGCCGCCCATTTCGCCGCCGAGTCCTCCACCGGCACCAACGTGGAAGTCTGCACCACCGACGAATTCACCAAGGGCGTTGACGCACTGGTCTACTACATCGACGAAGCCAAAGAGGATATGCGCATCGCCTATCCCATCGAGCTGTTCGACCGCAATGTCACCGACGGCCGCATGATGCTGGTCTCCTTCCTGACCCTGACCATCGGTAACAACCAGGGCATGGGCGACATCGAATACGCCAAGATGATCGACTTCTTCATGCCGCCCCGCGCCATTCAGCTGTTCGACGGTCCGGCCAAGGACATCTCCGACCTGTGGCGCATCCTGGGTCGTCCTATGAAAGACGGCGGCTACATCGCCGGCACCATCATCAAACCGAAACTGGGCCTGCGCCCCGAGCCTTTCGCCCACGCGGCCTACCAGTTCTGGCTGGGTGGCGACTTCATCAAGAATGACGAACCTCAGGGCAACCAGGTGTTCGCACCGGTGAAGCAGGTCATGCCCCTGGTCTATGACGCCATGAAGCGCGCCATGGACGAGACCGGCGAGGCGAAGATCTTCTCCATGAACATCACCGCTGACGATCACTACGAAATGTGCGCCCGCGCCGATTTCGCCCTGGAGACCTTCGGTCCTGACGCGGACAAGGTCGCCTTCCTGGTCGACGGTTATGTCGGCGGCCCGGGCATGGTCACCACCGCTCGTCGTCAGTATCCGGGTCAGTACCTGCACTATCATCGTGCCGGTCACGGCGCGGTCACCTCCCCCAGCGCCAAGCGTGGCTACACCGCCTTCGTACTGGCCAAGATGTCCCGTCTGCAGGGTGCCTCCGGTATCCATGTCGGCACCATGGGCTACGGCAAGATGGAAGGTGAGGCCGATGACAAGATCATCGCCTACATGATCGAGCGCGACAGCTGCCAAGGTCCGGTCTACCACCAGGAGTGGTACGGCATGAAGCCCACCACCCCGATCATCTCCGGTGGCATGAACGCCCTGCGCCTGCCCGGCTTCTTCGAGAACCTGGGCCACGGCAACGTGATCAACACCGCAGGTGGCGGCTCCTACGGCCACATCGACAGCCCCGCGGCTGGCGCCATCTCCCTGCGTCAGGCCTACGAGTGCTGGAAATCCGGCGCCGATCCAATCGAATACGCCAAAGAACACAAAGAGTTCGCGCGTGCCTTCGAGTCCTTCCCGCACGACTCGGATGCCCTCTTCCCAGGCTGGCGTGAAAAGCTGGGCGTGCACAAATAAGCACAACCCGGTGAGCCAACTGGCATTTGGAAGCCCCCTTCTGGGGGCTTTTTTTCGCCCGCGCATCCGCCGCTTCCGGTTGGATCGCGGCGTACAGATATCCATTCCAGGGTGACTTGTTCACCCAGCAGGAATGTCGCCAGGGAGGATGAATCTCCCGCTTCATATCGATACAATCTTTAGGGTTTTGTGCCCCGGCAAGAAATCAACCGGGCACTGAAGGATAACCACACCGATCTTAGTCTCCGGAGTCGTCATGAGTTTCGATAGCAGTCAATATGTGATTCAGCAACAGCCGTATTATCAGCCCCAGGAAGATGAGATCGAGCTCTACGAGGCCGCCTATGCCGAGCGACTGCCGGTGATGATCAAGGGGCCCACCGGCTGCGGCAAGTCCCGCTTCGTCGAATACATGGCCTGGCGGCTGGGTAAACCGCTGATTACTGTTGCCTGTAACGAGGACATGACCGCCTCTGACCTGGTGGGGCGTTACCTGCTGGACAGTTCCGGCACCCGCTGGCTCGACGGTCCACTCACCACCGCCGCCCGCATCGGTGCGATCTGTTACCTCGATGAAGTGGTGGAGGCCCGTCAGGACACCACCGTGGTGATCCACCCACTGACCGATCACCGGCGTACCCTGCCATTGGACAAGAAGGGCGAGGTGGTCAATGCGCATGAGGATTTTCAGCTGGTGATCTCCTACAACCCGGGTTACCAGAGCCTGATGAAGGATTTGAAGCAGTCGACCAAGCAGCGCTTTTCCGCCCTGGACTTCGACTACGCACCCGCCGAGCTGGAGAGCATGATCATTGCTCAAGAGACCGGCGTCGACGCCGACCACGCCAGCCGCCTGGTGAAGATCGGGGAAACCGCCCGCAACCTCAAGGGTCATGGCCTGGATGAGGGTATCTCCACCCGTCTGCTGGTCTATGCGGCTCGCCTGATCAAGCGCGGCATCAGACCCCCTGCCGCCTGCCGCATGGCGCTGGTGCGTCCGATCACCGATGACCGGGATATCGTCGCCACCCTCGATCATGCGATCGAGGCGGTGTTTGGCTGATCGATCCACGTTGTGGATCGATCAATTTTGAATTGTTGATTATGAATTTTGAATTGATGTGCTCGCTGCGCGAGCGCTGCATTTCAGATAAGCGAGCGCACAGCGCTCTCATCAATTCAAAATTCAACTTTCAAAATTCATAATTGAACCATTCGACATGTCAGAACGAGCACGACTGAACTGCGGTTTCCAGGAGATCGATCCGATCTTCGAGGATGTCATGGAGAATGCCCGCCGGCATTTGAGCGAGGAGGCGATCGAGGCATTTCTCGAGGGGGCATCCCTGACCTGCAAGATCGGCCGCGGGGTGGAGCCGGTGATCGTGTTTCTCGAAGAGATGCCGGAAATCGCCGCACGGGCCGGTGAAACGGTGATCCCACTCATCTCGCAGACGGTCTGGAAACTCTCGCGCAGCCCGAATGGAAAGGCGATCCTGCCCTTTCTGCAGATGCTTCCACAGGCGAGCCGCAGACTCGGCAGTGAAACCTTACTGGCCAATTTCATTGCCATGCTGTTGGAAATGGCCGAGCGCACCAGCGGATCGATACACGGTTTTCACACCACCATCCCCAGTCCAGGTCTGCCCGATCTGCTGAAGAAGCTGCCTTACCTGTTGAGTCAGCTCTCCTGCGAGGGTTTACGCAACTGGGTCGACTACGGTGCCCGCAATTACGCCACCCATCCCCAACGCCAGATCGATTACTTCAGCCTGCAGTCGGCGGACAGCCGGGCCATACTGCAACGGGAGCGCCACGGCACCCTGTTCGCGGATCATGAACGCCAGCTTGATCTGTATATGAAGTCCCTGTGGCGCAACAAGGCCCATTTTGTCCCCTACTCCGAGGGTTTCGACGAACTGCGCAAACCCATGCCCTATTACGACTCCCTGGGTATCCGGGTTCCCGACGTCTATGACGACAGACGGGAGGTGCGCGGCATCGACCGCTACCGTGCCCTGCTGGCCCATGTGGCAGCCCACCAGCGCTGGTCGACTCCAATCGTGGCGGACAACTACAGCCCCTTCCAGCGGGTCGCCATCGAAACCTTCGAGGATGCGAGGGTGGACCGCCTGGCAATACAGGAGTATCCCGGGCTGGGCAAACTGCTCCTTGCCCTGCACCCCGTTCCAGGGGAGCAGGATTGCGATCCGGAAAGGGAATCCTGCATCCGCCACCGTCTTGCGATGTTCTCTCTTGCCGCGCTCAATCCGCAGCATGGTTACACCAATCCCGATTTGTTGGAGTTCATCGACAGATTCAATGCCCTGATCGAATCCGGTAACTCGGACACGGCCCAGATCTCCGCCCTGGCGATCTCCTTTATCGCGCGTACCCGTCGCCAGGCGGATCTTGCCGCCAACGTCTATTTCGCGGATACCGAAGTCAGCTACCGGGACGATAACCGGCATCTGTGGATCTTCATCGAAGAGGGCGACGAGGAAGAGATGTTCGATGCGGAACAGAAGCGCAAACGGACCGAAGAGGAGGTCACCGGACTGCCCCCCCGGCACTATCCGGAGTGGGACTATAAGAGCAAGACCTACAACCCGGACTGGGTCAGTCTCTACGAGAGTCTGCATCCCCCGGGTAACCCGACGGAAATCGATGCCCTGCTGACCAAGCATCAGGCCCTGGCAAAGCAGCTCAAACGCCTGCTCGACCTGCTCAAGCCCCAGCAATACGTACGGGTCCGCTACCAGGAAGAGGGCAGCGAGCTCGACCTGGATGTGGCGATCCGCTCACTCATCGAATACAAAAGTGGCGCCAATCCGGATCCGCGCATCAATATGAGCCATCGCAACGACGGTCGCGACATCGCGGTGATGTTGCTGATGGACCTTTCCGAATCGGTGGACCAGATACCCGAGGGGTGTCAGCAGAGCATCCTGCAGTTGAGTCAGGAAGCCGTCTCCCTGCTTGGCTGGGCGATTGAACAGCTCGGTGACAGTTTTGCCATAGCGGGTTTTTCCTCCAACACCCGCCACGAGGTGCGTTATCAGCATATCAAGGGCTATGGTGAGCGTTGGAATGACGAGGTGAAAGGACGCCTGGCCGCTCTGCAGGCCGGCTGGTCGACCCGCATGGGGGCTGCCATCCGGCATGCCAGTCACTACCTGGGGTCACGCCAGGCAGACAAGAAACTGCTGTTGATCCTCACCGATGGGGAACCCTCCGACATTGATGTCCATGATGAACGCCTGCTGATTGAAGACAGCCGCAAGGCAGTGCAGGAGGCAGATCAGGAGGGTATCTACACCTACTGCATCAACCTAGATCCGCACGCGGACAGCTATGTGAGAGACATCTTCGGCAATCACTACACGGTGATCGATCGGGTGGAGCGATTGCCGGAACAGCTACCTCGGCTGTTCATGGCGCTGACGCGCTGAAGAATTTTGAATGTTTAATTTTGAATGTTGAATTGATGTGTGTGCTTCGCACACGGCGTTATTCTGATATTCACTTTTATACTTTGTAGCCCGGGTGCAGCACAGCGGAACCCGGGAGAGCATCATGCCGTACCTTCCCGGATTCCGCTGTGCTACACCCGGGCTACCCTCTATTTGAGAATTGATCCGGGTTTACCGGATCAGGCCGCGTACAGTGCCTTTGCCGCCTGGGCCGCCCGGGCGTCCTCCTCGGAATAGGCCTTGCCGGACCACAGCATTTCGTAGGCGATCTCCTCATTGCCGTTCTCACAGAGCTCCAGAACCCGTTCGAACAGGGGCTGGAAGGTATCGCTGCGATGGGACTGTTCATGATCCTCAAAGCTGTTCCAGAAGGTGACGATCAGGGCCTCCTTGCCGGCCAATCCGCTCTCCACCGCCTGCCCGATGGTCGACCCCTCGTTGGAGATCATACCGCTGTTCAAGGCCACGAAGCCGCCAACGAATCCGGTTTCGGAGTGATAGGTTTTGACATTTTCGCACAGCTCAGCGACCCGCTCCTGCAGATCATCGACCGTATAATCGGGTTTCAGAATGACCCGATTCACCGTGACAACGCCATTGTAGGGGAAGTTCGCAATCAAACCATTCATGAGACAACTCCTGCTTTATCAGTTTATTCGAATATTCTGACTAATTTACTCAGGAATTGTTCCGTGACCGATTTGGCGCGCTACCCGACACTTTCTGGGGAATTCAAGGATTCAGTGTGAAGATTGTTTGAAAGGCAGAATCACGCCTTTCTTAGCCATGCTGCCGGCAGGTTCTGCGCGCTTGCTCAATAATTCCAGGGCTGGAGGAAACTCGCTCATGATTCGGCGATGCAGATCCCTGCCACCTTCCCGATAGTGCACCAGATCGATGCTCACCGGTTCTGACAGGGATTCACGGGACGCCTGAGCGGAAAACTGCCAGGCAATCACGATCAGGCGTCCGCCCTCTCCGTCCTGAACGGCGTAACCGCCGTGCTGATCCACGAAAATGACCTCATCACGATCCACCACGGCGAGAAACTGCATACTGCGGATCGGCACGAACACATGCTCGAAATGGGAGTGATTGCGCAGCAGACTGAACAGGTTGAACAGCGAAGCCGGGATGGTCAGGGTCTCCCGTTCCCGCTCGGGCGGGCGAAAGAAGGTCTCACGAGTGATGTGGTCACTCATTGCCCGCCGGTCTGACTGATGACCTTGAGGTTAGTCATCGTCTCCAAGTTCCGGGTCCCAGCCCAGCGAACGCGCCCGTTGCACCGCCTCGTCGTAAATGCGCCGATGTTTCTCCTGCAACTCGGGCGGCAGTGCAGAGACGCGATGTCCGTATTTCTCCCACTCCCGGAACACCTGGTCGTAGAGTTGCTCGATCTGCCCTTTTGTCCAGCCTTCGCAGGTTTGTGTCTCTGGAATCAGGTCGAAAAGCCAACCATCACGAATAATGTTGCCGGTCGGGTTCATGGCACCCTGGATATCCTTATCGATACCGGGATATTGTTTGTCTCTGCTCATGCATTCACTCAAAGCTGTGTGGGAGGATCTTCTGGAATTGTAACAACAGATTTTCCCACGGGAACAGTTTTTCTGACGGGTCCGCCGGGAGCATGAATTTTTCAAGGTTTATCATTGAGAAACACAAGGAATACCCAGCGGGTTTGACTGCCACCAGCGCTCGCTGAGAAACCTTATATATGTATAATTGACTGCTTTTCAGTCCCAACCGACCCCGTTACGCATGAAACAGACCGACGACCTTCGTATTAAAGCCATCATGGAACTGAGCCCTCCGGCGCAGGTCCACCAGGAACTGCCGATTTCTGAACAGGCGGCAGAAACCGTATTCGAGGCCCGTCAGGCCATTCATCGCATCCTCCATGATGAGGACGACCGGATGCTCGTCATCATCGGTCCCTGCTCGGTGCACGACCCGGAAGCGGCACTCGACTATGCCCGGCGGCTCAAACCGGTGCGTGAGCGTTTGAAGGGTGATTTGGAGATCGTCATGCGGGTCTATTTCGAGAAGCCCCGGACCACCGTCGGCTGGAAAGGCCTGATCAATGATCCGACCCTGGATGACCGCTTCGAGATCAACACCGGTCTACGGCTTGCGCGAAAACTGCTTCTGGACATCAACGAACTCGGTATGCCCGCAGGCACGGAGTACCTGGACCTGATCAGTCCTCAATACATCGCCGACCTGATCAGTTGGGGCGCGATCGGCGCCCGCACCACGGAAAGCCAGGCACATCGGGAACTGGCCTCCGGGCTCTCCTGTCCGGTGGGATTCAAAAATGCCACCAATGGCAGCATGCAGGTCGCCTTGGACGCCATCCGCTCCTCATCACGCCCGCACCACTTTCTGTCCGTCACCAAAGAAGGCAACTCAGCGATCTTCTCCACCCACGGCAACCCGGATTGTCATGTGATACTGCGTGGCGGCAGTCGCCCCAACTACGACTCCGAGAGCATCAACATCGCCTCCGAGGAGATGGAGAGTAACGGCCTCAAGCCCCGTCTGATGGTCGACTTCAGTCACGCCAACAGCCGCAAACAACATGCCCGGCAACTCCTGGTCGGAAGAGACGTGGCCAGCCAGGTGGCACGGGGTGACAACCGCATCATGGGCACAATGATCGAAAGTTTTATTACTTCCGGCCGACAGGATAGAGTTGAGGGCCAGGCGTTGACCTATGGCCAGAGCATCACGGATGCCTGTATTGGTTGGGATGACAGCGTACCTCTGCTGGAAACCCTTGCAGAAGCGGTGCGGGAACGGCGCAAACAGAGCAACGAAACATTTTGACGATGATGGAATTGGCCGCAGAGCCTCCAATACATCATCTCACGGCCCTCCCGAACGGGGAGTTCCGAACGGATAAACGACAAGTTCCTACGGATTTGTAACAGGACCGTACACTATGCCAGAAGAAGCGATAGAGTTACTGGTTTTAGGAAACACGACATCGGAAGTAGAGACCTATCTGAATGCCCTGCGTAACCAGGGCATGGCGGCTCATGCTTCGATGATCGCACACGATACCGACGCTCTGAGTGATGAACTGAAGAAGAAGAGACGTCTGGATCTGCTGATCTACACCGTCGAGACCGATGCCCTGGAGACCAACAAGCTGCTGGCCCTGCTGGGTGTCATCGGCTCCGCTACCCCGGTCATCGCCGTGTGCGAGGCCCCGACCGGGGATCAGCGTGTTGATCTGATGAGCCAGGGGATCACAGACCTGGTCGACCGCAATGACCTGCCCCACCTGGTACAGGTCGTACTTCGGGAATACAAAAACGTCAAGAACCTGCGCCGTCTGCAGCATGTGGAACGCAATCTGGAGGAAGCCGAGGAGCGCTGTGACACGCTGACCGAAAGCTCCCGTGACGCCATCGCGTATGTGCATGAGGGGATGCATGTCACCGCAAACCGCGCATACCTGGAGCTGTTTGGGCTGGCCACCGAGGATGAAATCGAGGGTCTGCCGATCATGGACATGATTGCCCCTTCGGAACATGCCGAGTTCAAGAAACTGCTGCGTAAGCTGAGTGCCGACAGCGAGCACACCAGCGAGATGAAAACCACCTGTGTACGCAGTAACGGCAGCAGATTCAGCGCTGATCTGCACTTCACTCCCGCGAGTATCGATGGCGAACCCTGCACCCAGGTGATGATCCATGATCAATCAATCACCCGTGAGGTTGAGGAGAAACTGCGGCTGCTGAGCACCCAGGACGTTCAAACCGGGCTCTATAATCGGCAGTACTTCCTGTCCCACCTCGATGAAGAGATCCGGCGCATCACCAATCAGGGCCAGAACCCACAAACCCTGTATTACATTACTCTGGATAATTTCACGGATATTCGCAGCAAAACCGGCATCAAAACGAGCGATGCCCTGTTGCTCGAAATCGCAGGTATGCTGCGCACCATTGCCACTCATCAGGACACCCTGGCCCGCTTTGGTGATCACACCTTCACCATTCTCTCTGCCGAGCAGGACCGGTCCACCATCGAAAAGATCTCGCAACGCATTTGCGATGGCATCGAAGCCAAATACCTGACCGAAAGCGACATTCAGCCGACCTGCAGTATTGGTGTTGCCTTTTCATCGGCGGATTTCGCAAGTGGCAACGACTATATCACTCAGGCCTACCACGCCTGCGAACAGGCCCGATCCCAGGGTGGCAACAACTATTTCATCGCCGACAGCCAGATCGTTCAGGGTTCCGACGAACCTTCCGGAGAGGCCAACCTGGATCGGCTGATCCGCTATGCGTTCGACCAGGATCACTTCCAGCTGGTCTATCAGCCCATCGTCAGCCTGCACGGCGATACACGGGAAAACTATGCCGTCACCGTTCGCCTGCTGGATGAAAACAAGGAAGCGATCCAACCCGATCACTTTCTGAGCAAGGTGGATGAGATCGGACGCATGCCTGAATTGGATCGTTGGGTGATAAGACGATCCATCGAAGAAATTGCGATGCAGCGCAAAAAAGGCAAGAAAATCAATTTCCTAGTCAGTATTTCAGGGCGCTCACTGGAAGAGGACACGTTGCTGTTGTTCGTCTGCGACTGCCTGCGGGACTATGAGGCAAAGGGTTCCTGGGTAACCTTCCAATTCAACGATACGGATGCGAGAACCCACCTGCATCAATTGCAGAAATTCGCGGAAGGTCTGAAAAAGATCAAGTGTAAGATCTGTATCGATCACTTCGGATTGGCCAAGAAACCGGAAGCCATTCTTGGCAGTTTCCCCATCGACTTCATCCAGTTCGACAGTTCATTTCTGGCCGATCTTTCCAGCGACCAGGACAAGCAGGACAAGCTTAATCATCTGAATGAAGTGGTTCAGGAGGAAAACATCAAAACCATTGCATCGGGTGTGGAGGAAGCCAACAGTCTGGCCATTCTCTGGTCAATTGGAGTGAACTACATCCGCGGCTATTTCATCCAGGAGCCCTCACCCTCCATAGACTACGATTTCACAACCGACTGAACGGTTGGCAGAGGCAGACAGCAGGACTGACCACCGGAGTGGTCTTTCTGGCGGCCCGTTACCAGGGCATGAAGTTGTTCCAGAAGGTCATAGGACGCGAGGCATCATGAATATTGTGATTCATGGATTGCATGCCGCGCTGGATGTTGTAGGTGGTATGCGTCATGGTCTTCATGGACTCTTCCATGGAATCCATGCTGGTAAGCATGGGTTCCAAAGTGCGCACATCCTGCGCCATGGACTCCACGCTCACGGCCATGGTCCGCACATTGGCCGATAGCTGACTGACGCTGTCGGTCATGCTGATCAGATTACTCGACATGACATTCATGTTGGAGTCCACACTCAGGGCGAGGAAATGGACGTCTTTCGCGAGGCTGAAGATCAGGTAGAAGCCGTACGCGGCCAGAAGGATGAAAGCAAACAGGGAAGGATAGACCACCAGTTCCCAACGTCGGGCGCTGGTTTCGAAAGCCTGGGACAGGCGATCCATGGATGACTGGCCTTCCTTGATCTCATCAGCGACATCCATTTCATCCAGGTCATCACTCAGGAGTCTATCGTCTTTCTTATCTGTCATAGGTGTTTGACCCACGTTGCCTCTGCACATTACTACCTGATGAAAATATTAGCATAACAATCACTTATAGCAATTAAGGGATTTTTATATGCTAATATTCCCGAGTTGAGATCAACCACCATTTGCCCTGTTTTACAGGTCCATAGACGCATGATGACCGTCGTAGAAACGATCTCATTCACCCTCTGCTCATACTGCGGAAAAACTTTGATTACAAGTGGTTACTTGTAAACAGGTTTAACTGCAGATGTCCTTACAGTGCGAGCGTCTCGGAGCACCTGGTGAAATTGACGCAACCCTACCAATATCCCAGATTAAGGCCACGAGATATACCACACATTTTGCATGGTTTAATCAGGCGGACCCAGTCTCCCGATGTCCGTTCGATACAACCTGGTTTGAACAGCGGTCAAAATTCCCCGGTCGCACCCCGGTTCATGATGTCCAGGATATACTCCTTGACCTTGAGAGCTTCCTGCTTGAGCTCCGACGGCAGAGGTTCACCGCCATAGATCATCATGTCCATATTGAGGGTAATCAGCCACAGCTTCCCATCCGCATCCTCGAGCAGGGTGATCCGGCAAGGCAAATAGGCCGAAAAGGCGTCGGAATAGTCGAGCATGTTGGCTGCTGTCAGGGAGTTGCAGAACAGGAATATTTTCACGAAACGGTAGTCGCTGCCCCGTTTTGCCTCGATATCCTTGGAAAGTGGCAGTTCACCCACGTTCGACATATTGTGCTCGTTGGCGACGAATTTCATGGTCTCCTCCACATCTTCTGCGGTGAGACCCTCATTCACAGGGATTTTCCAGATGCTGGCATCCGCCGCACTCTTGGTATCGACGACTGCCTGGGCAAACTCCTTGAATACCCCAGGCGCATCCGGGTCGAAACCTTGTACGACCCCCTGATACTTCATATAACCCACACCGGCCCCGATCACCGCCAGTAAACCGATCAGTGCCAATAGATTGCGTATCATCCCCATGATTGTCTCCAGTATCAGTTTTCGTTTCAGCGAACCGGTTACTTTGCCGGTTCTGTGTTTTTATTCGCGCGTACCGCCACAGTGATCACTGCGAATCCTGACGCCTTGTTTATTGTGAATTTTTTTGATCTGCCTGAGCACCATAATCGGTAATCTTCAGGAGTTCAAGAAACCCCGGATGAGGCGGCCTTGCGGACCTGTCGGTCTGACCACATTACCCCTGAGCGACATAGTTCGGGTACAGCGCCGCTGTCAGAGCATAGAACTCTTTGCTGCCCTTTCCCCGGGGATCCAGTTCAAACACTGCCAGGCCTTCGCTGAAAGAACGACGAAAAACCGTTCTCTGACAAAGCCTGTGCTTGATGAATCGCACGTCTTGCAGGGTAATCAGGGCCGCGGCGGCTTCATCGGATTCACGAATAGCATGATGGGTGTCGGCACGATTGATGAACGCCAGCAGTTCCGGTCGCTTCCCATCCACCGCTTCATCGAGAAAACGGATGAATCGTTGGGTTGACCAGATATCCGCCTGGGAGGGCGGTACCGGCATAATCACCCGATCTGCGATTTTCAGGGCATGTTTGAGCGCGGCGATGTCAGACGTCCCGACGTCGATCAGCACCTCGTCGTAGCCCTCGAGTTTCTCTTTGTCCAGGGCTTTGGCGTCCTTGATCTTCAGAAAAGGCTCGTACCCCTCCTCCGTCCGCACTTCGGAAACATCGCTCAAGGTTGCCTGGGGATCCGCATCGATGGCCAGCACATCGGCCTCTGCCATCTCCAGCCATACAGCCAGATTGAAAGTGACCGTACTCTTGCCAGATCCTCCTTTCAGACTACCGATTACCGTAATCATACACTCCCCTTTATTATTTTCGTGTGGATCGGGGTCGGATCTCGGGATCCGATGCCTTGCTTACCTGCCGGTATCCCTATCCGTTCATACCGGTTCCGCGGACCCGCCCGATCACGGATCCAGGCCATCAAATCTGTTCTGACCGGTGCCGGCTTGAATTAGTCGCCGGTCCATTGCTGCGTGACCCTGGGCCACTCTTTGCTTTCCACCAGTTTGTACCAGGCACCCTCGCCATCGGAGCGCCCGTCGTACCAATCGACGCCATAGGGATTCTGTACCACTCTGGGTACATCTGCGTTGTTGTAGGGCATCCATGGTGGCGGAACCGCCCGACTGAGACGCTGAGACCCCCATACCGGCCCCCGACCCATCCAGGGTTCATATTGACCGGGAAAACCGTGCTGCGGTGCGCCGCGGGCACTCAGCCGCCGCTCGAAGCCAGGTCCGGCATCCCGTGGTCGCCAGGCATACTGAGGCGCATAGCCCCGATAGGGACGAGGCCGGGATTCCCGGAAGACATAACCGGGTGCAGGCATGCGGCGGGCTGCGGAATAATCGGCAACGTAGCGATCACCAGGTTGCTGCGGACGAAATCTCGGACCAGGGTAAGGATTGCCATACACGTAGCGTGACTGCGGCCGGCTTCGCGGGTCCATTGGCGGCTGTGAATAGGCTGGGTACCCCGGGTATGCATAGCCGGGAGGCGGCAGCGAGGGACCCGCATAACGGGGAAGCGGGATCGGTGCTGGCGGACGATTGTAGGGACGCGGGGCCTTTTTAACCGGATTCAGTGGTCGATAGACATACTGCCCGGGAATCTCAACCTGCATCGGACGGTAGACATATCCCGACGCTTGCTGGACTGGAGGGTGCTGCGGTTGCACGTCCATAGGCCTGAACCGATAGCGCGGAGGGGCCCAGTTCCGGTACCCGGATGCCATCTGGACCGCATGCGGCCCCCCCCATGGCATAGCCGATGGTGCTGAGGGATAAGCGGGGGAATACCGCCTGATCTGCTGGGCTTCCCGCTCTGTCCAGGGACGGAACCGGTATCCCGGGCTTGCGGGGGCCCGCCAGGCCTGCGTATGCGGCGTTGTAGATCTGAATTGCCCCCAGCCGGGTGCGCCCTGGGACTGACCCGGCGGTGCATAGCCTTGATTGGACCATGCCTCTCCAGGCAACATCACGCCTGCCGCGAATCCGGTGATCAGAAGTGCAAATGCGGTAAATTTCATCGAGGACACCCTGTATGTTCAATCTGCGACCGTATCAGGTCCATGAGCCTGTGTTTATCCGCACTTGGCCGACACACAAGCCAGACTGTTCGTTCTCCAGTTAATTAGGACAGTTTAGCGGCAAAAGACCTATGGAAAAACCACCTTTGAACGATTTTTTGGCCCGGTTCGATCACGACTCCAAACCCGTGGAAGGGTGATCGGATCAGTTGTGAAGCGGCCGAAACAGGGTGGGTGGATAGAGTTCGGTGAACTCCGGATCTGGCCTGAAATTCTGCATCGGGTTCTCACTCATCGACGGCAACCGTTTATCAGGCCTGAAACGCAGGCTTTGCTGGCCCGTCAATGCACTCCCTCCGGGCATTATCTGACCATAAGACGGGTGCGCCAGGTCCGTGCTTCGACGCAGCTCATTCTGGTGATCCGTATTGCGCTTACGAACTTTAACCTGCTCATTCGGCGTCAGTGGACGGAAACGGTATCCTTGATGGTGCGGGGTGATGTTGTGACGCTCCTCGACAGGACGGTAGACACCCCGCGGAAGGCCGTAGGGGATATCCGTGTAATCCTGATATTGCGGAGAACTTGAGAGACGGTCCTGGTAGCTCTGAGCAGAATCACGAGCCTGCTTGGCCACTTCATCCTGCTCCAGGGGACGCCAGCGATCAGGCATTCCGGCAGCAGTGTATGAACGGTTGTCCTGCGACGGGTAATAACCGTACTCCGCTGCCAAAACCAGACTGCCATGGGAGATTGATAACCCCAGCAGAACCCAACCATATACCGACGCTTTGATCGACAAACCGATGTACTCAGATGATAGTGAGGGTAACAGCGGTTTCCGGCATTCCTCACAAGCTAGCCGGTCACCTGAAATCCGGCCGGCACAGCCGGCTGATTTCATACCAGGATCAAAGTATAGACCACAACAGCAAACCCACATTTCACAGTGGTGTGAAAAACCGTGTTCGGGCGGGTGAAGGATTCCGTTTGTGAACCCAGGCAGGTTCCGCATACGGGATTTCTCGGCTCGCGCATCGACTCTGCCCGGCAGCCTGCCAGAACTGGAGAGGGAATGAGGATCGAACGCGGTCCGCGACCACCGGGCAATACCCGATGATCAAAGCGGACCTGATGACAGAACCTACTTGAGGCGAATACCCCGGCGTGCCGGCTTCTTGCGCACCGGGAACGGCGCAACGTTGCTGATGGACTTCTTCTTCGGGGAGTTGGAGGACACCGCCGACTTGGGCTCTCCGTTCCCTTTTGGTTTAGGTGATGGGGCCGCCTTCTTCACCCCATTGTCGTTGCTGGCACTCGCAGTTTTTTGGCTGCCGTTGCCTTTGGCCTCTTGGGTCGCAGCCTTTTTCTTGGCTGCTGCCTTGCGCAGTGTCGAGGGCCGTTTTTTCGTTTTCGTCGCGGGGGGAGACTCTACCTTGGTTTCAGCCTGGACCTGAGGTGGAACGACCTCTTCCGCCTTGGCCTGAGGTTCCTCTTCAGACTCGTCGACCCGGCTCTGTGCCGTTTCGGCTGTCGCCTGTGTTTTCTCTAGCGGAGCGGAATCGACCGTTGCCGCCGGTTGCTGCGTTTGAGGAGCCGCTGATTCAGGCTCTGGGGCTTTTGCTGAAGTCGCTTCAGTGGACTCCTGCTGCTCCCTGGCAACCGTCGCTTCAGACGCCACAGAGGTTTTCGGCAGCGCCGATTGGGCTGGCCTTTCAACATCTGCCGGAGCGGCGGCAAGGGAGTCTTTATTTCCACCGGAATCAGCGCCCCCACCAGCAGGCCCACTGCCTGCGGCACCACTGCCAGGGGTTCCACCACTCACATCACCGCCTCCGGCAGCGGGCGGTGCCTGCCTGGCCTCTGGAGCACTCTGCTGTTTGGAGGATTTGAACATCTGGCCCAGCAGCAGAAACAGCCCCCGAATCAGATAAAATATAAGAGTAATCAGACTGACCAGCTTACTCCACAGAGCCACCATCCATGAGGACTTGCGCGGGCGGGGCTCCGTAACAGGCGCCTCACGGTTTTCAGATGCCTCCCGGCTTTTGGCCAACGCTTCCATGACTTCAGTCTGATCCATGCCGGCGGAGAGCATGGCGACCTTGCGAATGTCTTCGCTGGCGGCGATACAGCCCAGGGGAATCACAATCAGCGTCAACACTGTGGAAACCAGCACGCCGGAAGCCAGGGAGATCGCCATGCCCTGGAAGATCGGATCGAAGAAGATCACCGAAGAGCCACACACCAGCGCAAAGGCTGTTATGAGGATGGGACGGGTACGCGTCTTACAGGCCATGATCACGGAATCGACCACGCTGACGCCCTGCTGAACCTGGTGGATGGAGAAGTCCACCAGCAGGATGGAGTTACGCACGATGATACCGGCCAGGGCAATCCAGCCGATCATCGAGGTGGCGGTGAACTCGCCGCCCCACCCGGCCTGGAAAAACACAAAGTGGGCGGGAATGATTCCCAGCAGGGTCAGGGGTATCGGCGCCATGATCAACGCGGGGATACGGAAATTGCCGAACTCCCAGACCACCAGGATATAGATCAGCACCAACGCAACCGCGAAGGCCGCGCCCATGTCGCGAAAGGTCTCGTAGGTCACGGTCCATTCACCGGCCCATTCGATGGCGCTTACGGCATCGTGATCCGGAGGTCCGATCCATTCTGCCGTGAGTGGTACATTGTCCGGGGTCCGGTAGTCCGCTTCAGTCAACAGATCCTGCACCTGCAGCATGCCATAGACCGGTGCCGCGAGTTTGCCACCGACTTCTGCCACCACATATTCCACCGGACGCAGATCCTTGTGATAGATGATCGGATCTTCGTAAACCTGTTCAAATCGGCCCAACTCGCGTAACGGCAGGGTGATTCCGGTGCTCGACTGAATCGGCAGGTCTCCCAGACGGGTGATCTCGGAACGCTCAGCAAGGGGCACCTGCATGGTGATGTTGATAGGCTCATGCCCGGCCCGCTGTTTGACATCCCCCATCGGAGCACCGCCCAGGGCCATGGCCAGGTTGCGGTTGATGGTGTCCACAGAAATACCACGGCGCACCGACTTCTCCGTATCCACGTTGAAACGCCAATACTGGAAGGGGTCGCGCATGTAGTTGTCCACATCACGCAGACTCTCTGCCTGCTTGAAGAAGCCGGTCAAATCCTCGGCCACCTGACGCCTCACCTCGGAGGTCGGCCCATGAACCTCGGCCACCACCGACTTGAGCACCGGGGGACCCGGTGGCATCTCCACCACGGATATCTTCGCATCGCTCTCCTTGGCCATGCCGGAGAGCATCTGACGGGCCTCAACGGCAATCTGATGGCTGGTGCGCTTGCGTTCTGTCTTGTCCAACAGCTGCACCTGTACTTCGGCCTGCCAGGGATCACTGCGCAGGTAGTAATGGCGCACCATGCCGTTGAAATCGAAGGGACGGGCCGTGCCGGCGTAGACCTGCACCGCGGTCACTTCAGGCAAAGCGCGTACCTTTTCAGCCATCCTGTGCGCCAGATTCGCGGTTACCGGCAGCGCGGTGCCTTCCGGCATGTCGACCACCACGGAAAATTCGGGCTTGTTGTCCAACGGCAGCATTTTTACCGCCACCCATTTGAAGTAGAAAAAGGTACAGGTGAGCAGGAAACTGCCCCAGAGAATCAGTTTGAACAGGCGCGCCTTGCGCCGGGACTCGATCAACGGCATCAGCGCGCCTTTGAACAGCCGCTCCAGCCATTGCGCCTCTTTGTGCTCCCGCTCTCCCGCAACCTCAAGATAGTGCATGCTCGGCTTCAGCCAGTGGGTCACGGTCAGGTAGGGGGTGAAGACGAACGCGGCGAACAGGGAGATGAGCATGGCCATCGAACCCAGTGCCGGAATCGGTTCCATGTAGGGTCCCATCATGCCGGAGACGAATCCCATGGGCAGCAATGCGGCGATAACGGTCAGCGTGGCGAGAATGGTGGGGTTGCCCACTTCACGCACCGCGTCCACGGCGGTGGCGACCTGGGTATGCCCCTCCTCCAGCCAGCGCCGGTAGATGTTTTCCACCACCACGATGGCGTCATCCACCAGGATACCGATTGAGAAGATCAGGGCGAACAGACTCACCCGGTCGATGGTGTAACCCATCACCCAGGCGCTGAAGATGGTCATCAGCAGCACCACCGGGATGACCAGCACCACCACGATGGCGGGGCGCAAGGCACGGAAGGCAAACAACACCAGGAGAAATACGAATCCGGTGGCGACGAACAGCTTGAAGATCAGCTCCTTGACCTTGTCATCGGCGGTCTTGCCATAGTCACGGGTGATGCTCACTTCCACGTTGTCCGGGATCAGGGTGCCTCTGATCTGCTCCACCCGATCCTTGATCGCATTCGCTACCGTGACCCCGTTGGACCCCTCTTTCTTGGCAATCGCCAGGGTCACCGCCGGAACCCCGTCCGCCTTGATATCCAGGTCACTGGCCGCACCGGTGTAGTAGCCCACCAGTTGTTTCGCATCTTCCGGACCCTGTTTGACCCGGGCGATTTCATGCATGTAGACCGGCACGTCGTTATGGGTGCCGACCACCAGCCGGTTGATATCGTCGACAGTCTTGAGGAATGAGCCGGTGGTGACGTTGAACTGCATGCTGCCGGCTTCCACATTGCCCGCCTGCTGTTCGCTGTTCGAGTTCTGAATCCGGCTCGCAACCTGATCCAGACTGATGCCATAACCGGCCAGCCGTTCCGGCATCAGTTCGATGGTGACCTGCTCGCGGCGGCCGCCGACCACGAAACCGTTGCCGGTATCCGGCAGCTCCTTGAGGGCCTGCAGAACATCATGCCCGAGCATGCGCAACTGACCATCGTCCACATCCGGCACCCCGTCCCGATCCATGTCCTTAGACCAGAGGGTCAGGGTGACCACCGGCACGTCATCGATGCCCTTGGCTTTCACCAGGGGCGGCATGACGCCGGGAGGGATCATGTCCATGTTGGAGTCGATCTTGTCGTTGACCTTGACCAGGGAGGGTCCCATCTCCTCGCCCACCTGGAATTCCACGGTCACCACGCCGCCACCACGCTGGGAGGCGGAGTACACATGTTTCATGCCGGGGATCTCCGACATGATGCGCTCAAGCGGTTCGATCGCCAGGGTGGAAACCTGGTCCGCGGCTGCCCCCGGGTACTGGACGAAGATGTCCACCATGGGCACGGAGATCTGCGGATCCTCCTGTCGCGGCGTGATCACCAGCCCCAACAGGCCCATCAGCATCATCGCCATGAACAGGAGCGGAGACAGGGGAGACTGAATGAAGAATTTGGCGGTTTTACCGGCAATGCCCAGATGCACTTCCTGATCGGATCCATGGGTGCTGGGCAGGGTATTTTGGTCGTTGTTCTGACTCATAATTGATCCCGTTACAATGCCATCCGGCCGGCTTGGTACCTTGTACCCTAGAGTGAATTCAGTGTGACTTCAGGCAGTGCGCCGCAAAAATGCAATTGCGCCACCACGCGGATCAATTCACGTGGCGACGCACAGGCATCCTGGCATCACACTACCCGGGTCTTCCGCGCATCAGCGCTGCGGCGTGGACCATCCCGAAGTGACGTCCGGGGGTGGATCCCGAAGCACCCGCTCACCGGCCTGCAGGCCGGACAGCACCGTGCTGTAGCCACCGGGGAGTTTCTCACCCAGGCGAATCAGCCTGAGCGTCGGACGACCGTCCTCCCCTTCGACATAAACACCGGGAAGACTCCCGTTGTAGCGGATCGCGGTGTTGGGAATTACCGGACTGGCCCGGGTGGGCGCATTGAAGTCAGGCACCAGCACTTTCGCATACATGCCCGGGGCGGAAACCCCCTGGGGCAGATCGAACTTGATGGTCACGGTATGCCGCTGGGCATCCGCCATGGGAAAAATCTGCGCCACGCGCACCGGAACCTCCCGGTCGCCTACATCGAGTTCGGCACGCAGCATCATGCCTTCGTTCAAACCCGGACGCAGCCGTCCCGGTACGTCCACGACAATCTGCAAATACTCCACGTCCGCATATTTCAGCAGGGGCTGACCCGGTTGCACGGTATCCCCCACCTCGACAAACTTCTTCATGATCACCCCATCGAAGGGGGCCAGACTCTTGGTGTCACGCAGCTTGGCATCGATCGCCTGGATCTCCGCCTGAACCCGCAGGATGGTGTTCTGAGCCTGTTGAATATTGGTGCGTGAGGAAAAGATATCCGCACTGCGCTCGGCCGTGTGATCCCGGTCACCAAAGGTATCCTCGAAAGGACGGGTGAACATCTGATCGAACAGATTCGGAACGCCCATGCCTCCCATGGAGGATTTCGACTTGGGTGAATAGAGCTCGCGGTTGTACTGAACGCCCGCGTTGCGCAGCTGCGCATCGGCGTTCGCCAACTGGGCCAGGGCAGCCTGACGCTTGGCCATCAGTTCATTGGAATCCAGTTCCACCAGAAGGTCTTCGTCTTTGAAACGATCCCCCTCGATACCGGCCAGATAGTTGACCCGTCCCGGCATCTGAGCCGAAAGCGTCACTTCTTTATAAGGAACGACCGTACCGCCCAGGGAGACATTCGGTACACCCTGTCGCTGTTGAACCACGTAATACGCGCTGCCGGTCATGTTCGGCTGAGCCTGTACGGCCCCTGCACTCATGACGCAAGCCAAACAGGCGCTCAGTACCATCGCCTTGAATCTAAATCCCATCTTTCGCTACTGCCCAGTTTTGAAATTCGAGGAAGTAAAACTCCGCAAATCGGGCACTCAGACCCGTCCCATCACGGAGAAACTCTTAATGAAAGGCCCCGCCATACGGGGGTCTTTGATCATCGCGGAATAGTCGCCTACGACAAACTTCATCTTACGAGAGGTGAACGCCATACCCAGCCCCATCATGCCCGGGGGTTTGGCCATCCACTTCCGCCACTGGTCTTCCGAGGCCCGGATATCCCAGTTCAGGGTCTGGCCGCTGTAGGCCTCCCCCTTGCTCGCCTTGCCATTTTCCACGGTCAACACGCCCTTGGGCGCAGAATCACCGTCGAAACCATAGCCGATCACGCTGTTGAACCCGATGCTTGCCAGAGCATCAGACAACTCCGGCTCAGCGTTCCAGTGGGATACGAAATCATTCATCCAAGCTTCGGAAAACAACTCTGCCATCTCGATCTCCTTTGTTATTTCTCTGTAGTTTTTCTTTTAGGTTACAGATGAAATCTAACCCTAATTGAGAGCGTCTCAGTATCCATAAAGCCCCCCCTCATTGCAACCAAGGAATTTTGTGAGAAAGCCCATATAATCAGGTGGTTAAGTAATTTAGCGGATAGTTAATTACCATTTCCAATCAATAAGATATGGGATTTTATACCCCAAATTTCGAACATTATTTTATCCGAATATTCCATATAACTTTTTTAGAATTTCTTAACATTCGAAACTTTTAATTCACAAATCGGGGGCAAATTCTTTAGAAACAAAAAAACATGCAACCATTCCAGCCAGACATTAAGATTAACCTACCTGGACACAGTGAGCGGAAAGAACAGAGCACGAAAACGGACGTGCATCGTGAAGGCATGACATGCCCCTTCTCGATTTGATGTTATCAGGCCGGGGCGAAAATACTACCCGAACAAACCCTATGAACCCACAAGAGGAGCAAGCCAACCATGCATCCAGCCGGACAGGTCATCGAAGCGCGTCTTCAACACCTCGAAACCCACCTGGAACAGGAAAACCCCATTCTCCTCAGTACGGTACAGAGCTTTCGCGTGCTCGACGCGGTGGCTTTTCGCATGGGACTGCTCGAGGGTGACAACTCGTTTGCCACGCAGATACCCTGGTGGCCGTTGATCTCGATACTCGGAACCTTCTCAGCGGGCAAATCCACCTTCATCAATCATTACATCGGCACCAAGATCCAACGCTCGGGCAACCAGGCGGTGGACGACAAGTTCACCGTGATCTGCTACAGCAAGGAGGCGACGGCCCATGCCCTGCCGGGTGTCGCGCTGGATTCCGACCCACGCTTCCCCTTCTACCAGATGTCCAACGAGATCGAAAAGGTGGCCAAAGGTGAAGGCGCGCGGATCGATGCCTACCTGCAATTGAAAACCTGCCCCAGCCAGAAACTGCGCGGCAAGATCCTCATCGACTCCCCTGGATTCGACGCCGACGCGCAGCGCACCTCGACCCTCAGGATCACCGACCACATCATCGGCCTGTCGGATCTTGTACTGGTGTTTTTCGATGCCCGGCATCCGGAGCCAGGGGCCATGCAGGACACCCTGAGCCACCTGATCGAACGCACCATCCACCGCAGTGACACCGGAAAATTTCTCTACATCCTGAATCAGATCGATACCACGGCCAAAGAGAACAATCCGGAAGACGTGATCGCAGCCTGGCAGCGCGCCCTGGGCGAACGCGGCCTGACCGCGGGCCGCTTCTATGCGATCTACAGCCCGGACGCCGCCATACCCATAGAGGACGAAGCCCTGCGCAGCCGCTATGAAACCAAACGGGATGCGGATCTCGGTGAGATTCACAGCCGCATGGAGGAGGTTGAAATTGAACGGGCCTATCGCATCGTGGGCGCCCTGGAAAAGACCGCCCGGGATATCGAGGAACGTTGTGTTCCGATCATCACCTCTGCGCTGCGTCATTGGCGCAAACGGGTCCTGATCGGGGATGCGGTGTTGATGGGCGGTCTGTTGCTGGCACTGCTGATCTACTCGATCAATGCCGGATACTGGCAGGGCTTTCACTTCGCCCCACCCTGGCTCGCCCCGGAAGCGAATCCCTTCATTGCCGTGATACTGACAGTCGTGCTGGTGCTGATCCTGGGCGGGATCCACTTCGGGGTCAGAGCCCTGGCCGCCCGCAGCCTGATTTCCGGCTTGCGCAAAAAGGCATCGGAACTCGGCATCAAGGCGAATCCGGTCAGTGCCTTTCTGCGCAGCACCCGGCCCTGGCGCTCAATCCTGCGCAAACATCCAGCGGGTTGGGGCCGCAGGTCCCGCAAACAACTCCGCGAGGTGTTGCAGTCCACCGATACCTACATCCAGACCCTCAACGATCAGTTCACCAACCCGTCCGGCAGTGAAAAACTGCTGCAACCCGAAACGGCGGATCGCGCCGGATCGGAAACCGATGCGCAGGATTCACTGCGCGTCGAGTCGATATAACCTTCTAGTGTCATGATGGCCGCAACACCCGTGCGAACATGGATTGTTCCGCTCCTCGCGGGTGTACTGATCGGCCTCACGGGATGCCGGGAGACCTACACCACAGAGGTCGCCACCGAGCAGAAGATCTCAGCCAATGAGGGACGCTTCGACGGCGACCTTGATGACGACGACCGGTTTGGCGAAGCCGTCGCCGGAATCGGCGACCTGGAGTCCGATGGCGTTCTCGATCTGGCGGTGGGCGCCCCGGGTGACGATGATGGCGGACGGGACCGTGGCGCAGTGTGGATCCTGTTCCTGGATTCGGATGGCACGGTCGACGTGCAGCAGAAGATCTCCTCCGATGAAGGCGACTTTGAGGGGAATCTGGATGACGACGATGGCTTCGGCGGGTCGATCGCAGCCCTGGACGACCTCAACGGGGACGGGTTCCTTGATCTTGCGGTTGGGGCGCCTGGGGACGATGATGGCGGCGTCGATCACGGCGCCCTGTGGGTGTTATTCCTCAGGGATGACGGCACTGTTCGGCTGTTCCAGAAGATCTCCGAAGATGAAGGCGGTTTTACAGGCAACCTGAATGCCGGTGATGGCTTTGGCGCGGCAGTCGCCAATCTGGGAGACCTGGATCGCGACGGTGTGGATGATCTGGCAGTCGGCGCACCCTGGGATGATGACGGGGGCACCGATCGGGGTGCGGTGTGGATCCTGTTCATGAATCGGGACGGCAGTGTTCGGGAATCCCAGAAGATTTCTTCCAGCGAAGGAGATCTCGACCGCGATCCACAGGACGGTGACCGCTTCGGCAGCGCACTTAGCGCAATCGGTGATTTGGACGGCGATGGGGTGGTCGATCTTGCGGTGGGTAACCCCGGCGATGATGACGGAGGAACCAACCGGGGAGCGGTATGGATTCTGTTCCTCAACCGGGACGGCAGCGTATCCGGGATGAAGCGGATTTCCCACACCCGGGGGGATTTTGACGGCGAGTTACCGGACGGCGCGGAATTCGGCAACGCCCTGGCCAACCTGGTTGACCTGAATGAAGACGGATACGATGAACTGGCAGTAGGCGCCGAGGGCATGGATGACGGGGGTTCGGACCGGGGTGCGGTGTGGATCCTGTTTCTTCAGGGTGACGGCAGTGTCATCTCCTCATCGAGGATATCCGATACCAAGGGTGGCTTTGATGGCAATCTGGACAACACCGACCGGTTCGGTTGTGCCATCACCAATAGCGGAGACCTGGATGCAGACGGCCTCGATGACCTCGCGGTCGGCGCCTGTGGTGACGATGATGGAGGCAGCAACAAGGGGGCGACCTGGATTCTCTACATGGCCGGAATCGACACCCATATCGACACCAGCGGAGGCATCATATTCGGTCAGTTCTGATGAATGATCCGCTGATTGCGTCCCTGTTCCTTGGCATCGTACATGGCACGATCCGCCTCTGCGTAGAGGACATCGACCAGGGTGCTTGAGGACAGCGCGGGATCCGCATCTTCCGCCAGGGAGGTGATCCCGATACTCACAGTAACCTCGGTGCCAGAGAGGTCCAGGGCACTGCCCAATCTCAGCAACCGCTCCTGAATCCGTTGCGCCATCAGATCCGCGCCTTCGACGCCGGTTTCCGGCAACATGATCACAAACTCTTCACCACCCATACGTGCGAGCATGTCCCCACCCCGCACCTCCTCACTTAACAGTTGCGCCAGCGCGATTAGAACCTGATCCCCTTTCTGATGTCCCCAGCGATCATTGATGCGTTTGAAATGATCCACATCGATAAGCACCAGACTGCAGCGTTTCCGGTATCGCACAGCACGGGCAACCATGGCGGCCGCTTCGCGAAAGAAATATCGCCGGTTGTTCAAGCCGGTCAGTTCATCGATGACCGAGAGCTGCTCGTAACGGTGACGTAACTCATTGGCCTCGTTCAACGCCTGCTCGAGTTCCCGGGTACGTTGATCGATCATCCGCTCCAGATCGTGGAGCATCCGATGATTGTAGAGTATCTGCCCGAGACAACTGCTGAACAGACTCAAGGTGTGTTGTTGCCAGGGTTCAAAGAATTCAGGCATGGGATGGGAGGCATTGAGCACACCCAGGACCTGGTTGCCCATCTTGATCGGCGCACAAACCAGGCTTCCCGGGATATCCCCACCGGCTGTGGGCGGGACAACAAAATCATGACTCTGAGAACAATCCCGGCAGTATTGCAGCTGGCCTGTTTTGTAAGCGATGCCTACGATCCCCTCACCGGGCCTGAAGCTCATCAACGGACGTATACGGCTGACCGTTGTCCCGTTGAGATGAGCCTGGGAATCGATCATGCCCAGACCTGCGATACAATGCAGCAGATCCCCATCAAGGCGAAACACGGAGCACTGATCGAGACTCTGATAACGCACCAACTCGTTCAGCGCCTGATCAATCAGCTGACCTTCATCCACATCTTCCAGATTGATTTGAGAAAGTGCCCGCAGTGCTGACAAGGAGTCAAGCAGACTGAAAAAACGTTCCCGCAGATCCAGTGACGACTGTGTGAACGAAATATTCATCAAACCCCGCAATCAATTGGCCAGCAAACCTGCGATGCCTTTGATCTCCTCTCCTTTCTGAAGAAACCCCCGCTTGATTCCCTGCAAATTCTCCACGGACAGGCCGGTAACATTGGAGAGAGCCATCAGACGCGGCTGTTCTGCCGCCTCATCGTCCCAATCGTTTTTCAACCAGCGGGCCACCTGGTCCACGACCCGGATCTCAATGGGCAATTCATCGGATTTCTCGGGATTGAGCTTGCCCGTCTGTTTGATCACATCGATGATGATACTGGGCAGGTGCCAACGTTCCGCCAGCAGTTCTCCGGCCATGTGCTGATCCAGGCCTATGCACTCCACCTGCAGTGTTTCCAGTGGTTTTTCGCTTTCCCGGTTGAGTTTACGAAGAACCTCGGCATAGGCGTCAGGAAAGCTGTGCACCAGCACTAGAATTCCGATATTCGCCAAAAGTCCGGCCAGATAGACCGCGTCCACATTGGGTTTGCGGGCACCCGCGATGGCCATGCCCACCTGGCGTGAAAGCACCGCCAGATTCAAGGAATCGCGCCAATAGGCGCGCAGATCGAAGCCGCTGCAGCGGGAGATGTCGAATACCCCGCTAACCGCAATACTGAACGCCAGGCTCTTGACCATGTTCAGCCCAAGCACCCGGATGATCGCATCTTCCACGGACAGCACAGGCTGGGATTGGCCGAAGTAAGCGGAATTTGCCAGCCCGAGGACCTTGGCGGAAAGTCCGGGGTCCTTATCAATGGTCTCTGCCAGATCCTTGAGGGTAAGATCCTCGTTCCCAAACAGGGTCAACAGACGCGCAGCCGTCGCTGAAAGCGGCGGCAGATACTGGATCGCCAGAACCTGTTGTTTCGCGTGACGCGCAAGATGCATTTTCAAATGACCTTTAATTGGGCGAAACTGCTTGTCTTCTCAATCCTTTAGCGGCTAAGTATCAATCAGCTTGATGACTGGAACGTGACACGGGTAGCGAAACTCAACCCTGTAACACCGCACACACTCATGCATCACCCGGATTTTCGATCGGCTATCGTTTTGAAACAGGGTTAGCACTGATTTGACCGATATCCCAAGTATAAGCACTCTGCCCCGTATTTCCCGGGCATTTGCGCCGGTTTTACAATACAGCGTTGGATTAATACCTGTGCGCGTCATACCCGGCCACGCCTATCGGGTTCAGACAGAGATAGGCTCAGCGGCCTTCATATTTATTTCGTGTATCTGATACACTAACATGACAGTGGCAACAGACTGAGAATCCCTGGGACCAACCTGATCCACATGACTTCCTCTCGCAATCACTGCTATGAATACCCTCATCCGGCTGTGACCACCGACGTGGTGGTTTTCACGATACGGGACAATGCCCTTGAGGTGCTTTTGATTCAGAGAAAAAACCCGCCCTTTCAAGGCATGTGGGCTCTGCCAGGCGGATTCCTGGAAATGGACGAGGATCTGGAGACCTGCGCCAAGCGGGAGCTGCAGGAGGAAACGGGTATCGAAGGGGTCTACCTGGAACAACTCGGCACCTTCGGTGAACCACAGAGGGATCCCCGCGAACGGGTCATCAGCGTCACCTATTTCGCCCTGACTCCTTCGGATCATCTCAAGCCCCAGGCTTCCAGCGATGCCGCTCGAACCGCCTGGTTTCCATTCACCGCACTGCCGGAACTGGCCTTCGACCATGATCGGATCCTGAGTCTGGCCAGGCAACGACTGGTGGCCAAGCTCAGTTATACGAACATCGCATTGCAGATGCTGCCGGCGAGTTTCACCCTCAGCCAACTGCAAACAGTGTATGAAATACTACTCGATGAATCCCTCGACAAGCGGAATTTCCGCAAGGCCATTCTGGCCCGCAACATCATTCACGAAACCGGAGAGACCCTCCGGCAGGGAAACCACAGACCAGCGAAAACTTACCGGAGCATCAACCCGTCACGGGTTGAAATCCTCTCATGACGGCAAAACGTCGGTTTGCTGTTAACAGGTCCTGGAGAGAATCACATGAATCCTGAATCCTTGAATCTGCCTGAAATCCAGGTCCCGGAACATCCCAAATGGCCGAGCCTGACGGATGCGGAAAAACAGGCGTTAAAGGCTCGCATCAAAGAAAAGCTGAAACAGCGCGATGCCGTGCTGGTGGCCCACTACTACACCGATGCCGACCTGCAGGCTCTTGCAGAAGAGACCGGTGGCTGCGTTGCGGACTCCCTGGAAATGGCCCGCTTCGGTGCCGCACAGGATGCCCGAACCCTGGTGGTCTGCGGTGTCCGTTTCATGGGTGAGACGGCGAAGATCCTGAATCCTGAAAAACAGGTCATCATGCCCGACCTGGGCGCCACCTGTTCACTGGACGAGGGTTGTCCGGCAGATCAGTTCACCGCCTTCTGTGATGCCCATCCGGATCACACCGTAGTGGTCTACGCCAACACCAGCGCGGAAGTGAAGGCCCGTTCGGACTGGGTGGTCACCTCCGGGATTGCTCTGCCGATCGTGCAGCATTTGGCGGCCCAGGGGAAAAAGATCCTCTGGGGCCCGGACCGTCACCTGGGCAGCTATGTTCAACGGGTAACCGGTGCGGAGATGCTGATGTGGCCCGGTTCCTGTGTGGTCCACGAGGAATTCAAGTCAGTGGCCCTGGAGAGAATCCGCCGCCTGCATCCCGATGCGGCGGTGCTGGTACATCCGGAATCCCCGGAAAGCGTCATTCAGCAGGCGGACGTGGTCGGTTCGACGACCGCACTCATCAAGGCGGTGGCGGAAATGGAAAATCGTGAATTCATCGTCGCAACAGACGGTGGAATCTTCTATAAAATGCAACAGATGGCACCGGACAAACACCTGATCGAGGCCCCCACGGCCGGAGAAGGCGCCACCTGCGTGAGTTGCGCCCACTGCCCCTGGATGGGTATGAACGCCCTGCAGAACCTGGAACAGGTGCTGGACAGCGGTCAAAACCGGATCGAGATCGACCCGGCGATCCGCGAGCGTGCGGTGATACCCATCCAGCGGATGCTCGATTTTGCGGCGCAGCACAAGATCGGCATGAAAGACAAAGGCAACGCCTGAGAACCCGTGAGTCAGGGAAACGGAATCATCACCAACTCTGAGGAGACCTGCCCGTGAGTGAAACCTTCGATGTCTACTTCTCAGGTGCTCTGCTGAAAGAGAGCGACCCGGATCAGGTCAAACGCAAACTGGGCGCAATGTTCAAGCTCGAAGGAGAGCGCCTGGAGCGCCTGTTCCGGGGCAAGCCGGTGGCTATCAAGCATGGTGTCGATATGGACCGGGCGATCAAGTTCCGGGTCGCGTTTCGCGATGCGGGTGCCCTGGTGGACATTGTTCCGGCCGGTGAACCACCTCCCGCACCCAAGCCCGCCGCGCCAGCCGTCGCCCGTGAAGCACCACGCCCCAGTGCCCCGAGCAACCCACCTGCCCCACTGGAATCCGGCCTGAGCCTGGCGGAACAAAGCCCACTGGAACTCCCGGAAGGCGAACCTGCTCCGACCATCCCGGTGCCCGATTACGATCTCTCCAAGGCCAGCGGTTTCGATCTGTCCGATTGCACACCGGAAATCACCCCGCAACCCCTGCCGGACATCAGTGATATGGACCTCAACAAGCCGGGCACCCGCCTGGATGAGACCCCGGACCCAGAACCGTTAAGCATCAACACCTCAGACCTGGACCTCGACGCACCGGGCGTTACCCTGATCGAATCTCAACCCCAGCCAGGGCCTCAGATCAACACCGACGAGCTCAGCCTCGGCCCCGCCAATCAGGGCAGCCTGGAAGATGTGCAGAAACCTGTAGAGCCTGCGAAGATCCCGAATATCGACCACCTGGACATCCTCCCCGAGGAGGGACCGGAACCCAAAGGCAAGGCACA
>JBEVWC010000001.1:0-46474 GCA_040506775.1 Candidatus Thiodiazotropha sp. | reverse complement strand
GGCGGCGAGTGTGATGAGGGTTCGTGCCGGGTTGGATTGGGGTCTGCGCATCTGGCTGCTGTTGACGATACGGGCGATGGCTCTATGAGCGAGTTCCGTGGATACGCCCGACTGGGTAAGAAAAAGATACAGCGTGGCGATTTTCATATGCGTCCTCCTGGAATTGACCGGAATGCAGTATTCGACCGGGCCGGGATTCGTGCGTAACGATCAGGACAGCATGCCCGAAACAGGCTGTTACATTCTGTTTATGGGGAATGTACGTTTTTGGTTGAGTTTAGCCAGGTAATATTCACGCTGGGTTGTGAATATTCGGCTAATGGCGTTTGTTTGGGCCTGGGTGTCCCGGGTTCCGCTGCGCTGCACCCGGGCTACGGGGAGTGTTGATTCAGCATCGGGCCTGGGGCTTGCCACTTGCTCTCGATCCCATGCTCTGCGTGGGAATGCAGACGGTTGGGTCGATGAGTTCTTCAGGGGATGGATTTGAGGTTTCCCGGGTTCCGCTGCGCTGCACCCGGGCTACGGGTGTGTTGATTCAGAATCGGGTCTGGGGCTTGCAATTTGCTCTCGATCCCATGCTCTGCGTGGGAATGCAGACGGTTGGGTCGATGAGTTCATCGGGGGCTGGATTTGTTGTTTCCCGGGTTGCGCTGCGCTGCATCCGGGCTACGGGCGTGTTGGTTCAGAATCGGGCGAAGGTCTCGCCGCTTCTTTCGATCCAGCCGTGAATCATCTTTTTGGTGGTCATGCCGCTGCTGCAGTTGCCGTCCCGGTCGATGACGATGACCCCACCCCGACCCTGCACCTTACGGGTGAGGTATTCGAGGCCGGCCTGGGTGGCGGCAGGACCGTCCATCTGCTGCATCATCATGTAGTCAGACACGGTCTTGCCGATCAGGGTGCGCATGAAATCCTCTCCGTAACCGGTAGCGGAGACCGCGCAGGTTTCATTGTCGGCCCAGACCCCGGCGCCGATGATCGGCGAGTCACCGACCCGGCCCATGCGTTTGTTGACGATGCCTCCCGTGGAAGTGGCTGCCGCCAGGTTGCCTCTGGGGTCCCGCGCCACCGCACCGATGGTGCCGTATTTCTGATCCTCGCTCTCGGTGTCATCATGATCGAGCATGATCTTGTGGTGCAGGCGGGCCTGCTTGAGCTGCTCCACCCGGTCAGGGGTGTAGAAATAGTTGTCGGGTTCGCGCACGATGCCGCAGTGGTCGGCAAAACGCATCGCTCCCTCCGCGATCAGCATCACATGCTCACTCTCGGTCATCACATAACGTGCGAGTTGGATGGGGTTGGCGATGTTCTGCACCGCTGCCACCGCGCCTGCGGAGAGGTCTCGGCCGTCCATGATCGCCGCATCCATTTCCACCTTTCCGTATTCGTTGAGTACTGATCCGCAACCGGCATTGAACACCGGGTCGTCTTCCAGGAGCGAGGCGCAGATCTCCACAGCCTGAAGTGCCGATCCACCGAGTTCGAGCACTTCGCGTCCGTGTTCCAGGATGCGCCGGATACTCTCGAGATAGCGAACGGCGGTCTTTTCATCGTTGACGTTGTCCAGAGCGCCCGCGCCGCCGTGGATCATGAGGGAGTAGTGGGCCGTGGGGTCCATAGGTGTTTCATCCTGATGTATGCCGGGATCCGGCAACCGGTGGTTCAATCTTCGATAGGTGGATCGAGCCGCGCAGACAGTTCCGGGAGAATCGTCTCCTGGTAATCCTTCGGGCCCGCGATGAGCACCATCAATTTGCCGGCCAGTATCGTTCCCCAGTTGACGATGACTACCCCCCGCCGGGTTTCCGGGTCGTACTCCAGGTCGGAGAGGTCGATCTCGGAGAGTCGGCTGAAGCGGGTCGACAGTGACACGGCATACCATTCTCTGATGCCCATCTTATCGGCTATCAGGGTTGGATACGAGGCGCCATTGTAACGCGGGTTGCATTCAATGGCGGGAAATCTCAGTCCCTGATCGGTCTGGCATACCGCCACATCAAAGGCGAAGATTCCCTGCATGCCACGGCGGGCCATCCAGACCGCCATCGGTTCGACCACATCCCAGGGTTCGTGGGAGGCCGGGTAGCGGTTACCCTGATGGACAAACCCATCGAGGATCTGTTCGGTCGCCGCGAGGCGTCTGAGGTGGCCGTTGACGATCTGGTATTGCAGGTTGAGGAACCGGTCGGCGATCACCTCTTCCTGAACCTGTACCGGGACATCCGGTTCGAAGCGTGATGCGGCCTGATCGAATTCCTCCACGTCGGCGCAGCGGTAGATGCCCACCCCGGATACCGATATCGCGGCCTTCAGATAACAGGGGTAAACGATCCTGTTGCGGGTTTCTGGGGTGATATCGTTCACGCTGTCGAAACAGAGTGTCTGAGGCACCTCGACCTTGAGTTCCTCCGCCAGGGCCATGAAGTTGTTCTTCGAATTGATGAATTGCACGGTCTCGAACCAGCCGCTGTCGCCCCAGGCGAGGGATTCCTGAGGGCCATAGAAGAACACCGAGGGCTTGAAGCCCACGTGGCGCGCCAGCTGCCCGCGATCCAGATCCCAGATGATGTTCCGGGTATGAGGCAGACCGACCCGGTTGTAGTGCGCCTCGATGTCATACCAAAGCGGATGCAGGTCAGGATGCAGTTGGATGATGTCCCGGGGATCCGTGATCCCCAGTGCCCGTCCGGAGTAGAGATGGTTCCCAACCACTCCATCTGCGGTACAGTGCATGATGTCGTGGTTGAGCACGTGTTTGGGTGTCGTATCGTAGTGTCGGAGGGCGGCGGACATTGGGGGCCTCGTACTGTGCGGTCGTCGGTTTCACGGAATGGTTGTGCAATGATCGTTCCACGGTTTTTGCCCGGATTTGAGCCGGATTGTGCACAATACCCAGGCAAAGCCCGCTTCGAACAGGCCGGTATGCCCTGATATGGTGCGCCAAGGCATACTTTGTCCGATCGCGAATGGACACTACACTAAGGCCTGTACCAACAAACGGGGTGAAATCATGAAAAAATGGCTATTCTGTGTTGGGTTCCTGCTGCTTGGCCCAGTTAACCTGCAGGCCGCTGATGTGGCCCGGGAGCCTTGGATCGATGGGATGAAAAAAATCCTGCCCGAGGTGTTCTGCAGAGATTCCGCGGGCTATTTCAGGCAATGCTTCGACATCAGTTCGGAAAAGTGTTTCGAAATCGCCGCCTCGGTCACCGAGAGTTGCCTGGACGAAAACCTGGATCAGATACCGACAACGTTGAAGCAGCCCGATGACGGCCGGGTGTGGGGGCAGACCATCGGTACCTGCGCCGGAACCCGTTTTGAAGCCGGGCTGATCCAGTTCCGGAAATCGAATCCTAAGTGCAACAACCCATCCAACTGGCGTCAATGATGCGGCTGGAATTTCGTATATTGGAGTCCGCTGCAGGCTGAATGGAGGACTCAGCGGCTCTGCATCCGACACTACGGGTAGCATGCCAACCGAAATGCGCTAGCCTGGCTTGTAGGCTCATCAATAAGATGCCACGGCGTGACCGATGCAATGGCCCATCGGGTTGTTGCAAGGACTGAATGTCACTCACTGCGGTTACCAGGGAATGCATAGCAAATGAACCGGTCAGCTTCACGCCATAAGGGTAAACTGACGCAATGGCACGATGATAAGGGATACGGTTTCATCACCCCCTTTTCCGCTGACAAACGTGTGTTTGTGCATATCAGCGCGTTCGAATACCGCAAACGCAGGCCTTTGACAGGGGACGTGCTGACCTATTCCCTGAGCATAGATCAACAAGGCAGACCCAATGCCCAGGCGGTGTCCATCGCGGGGATGCAAACGCCCGAGCGTGGTTTGACTCTGGGCAGTTTCACCGCCTATGCCATCGCGGGGGTGTTCATGCTGTTCCTGGGGCTGGTGGTGGTTAGCGGACATCTGCCGGTACCGGTGATGATCTATTACTGGGTGCTCGGAGCGATGACCTACCTTGCCTATTACTTCGACAAGTCAGCTGCCCGGGCCGGGCACTGGCGTACTCGTGAGAGCACCCTGCATTTTCTGTCTCTGATAGGTGGTTGGCCGGGGGCCTTGATCGCACAAACCGCATTCCGGCATAAAACGCGCAAGCAACCGTTCCGCGCCATATTCTGGTCGACTGTGATGATGAATGGTCTGCTCTTGACAGGGTTACTTACTGAGCAGGGCAAGGGCTTTGTTGAATCCCTTCTGTAAGGATAGACCTTCTTGATTGCCTATCATGGTCAGGCGAGCTGACTATCGATTTAAGAGTTGAGTAAATAGTGCTGAGTTTTGAGTTGATGTGTGTGCTTCGCTCACAGTTTCTATCCCCCCTCTCCCTGGCCCTCTCCCGCCAGGGTAGAGGGGGCCAAATAATCTGTGAGCACAGCGAACACCCTAACTCAAAACTAACAACTCAAAACTCAAAACTTACAACTACAGCGTTTATGGCGGGCAATCGCAGCCAATAAGGCCATCCTTCGCATGTAGCGGTATGTATCACCGGCCTCAGTGCAGCTTGATCACCGGGTCGATGCTGCGGCGTAACATGCGTGCGAGAGTCGTCAGGCCTGTGCGCCACCAGCCGAACAGGGTCAACTGGTGCATTTTGTACAGAGACAGATAGACCCAGCGGGCAATCCATCCACTGACCCGGACACTGCCGGTAACGGCGCCCATCAGGCTGCCTACGGTGCTGTAGCGCCCGAGGGTGACCAGGGAGCCATAGTCCCGGTATCGATAGGGTTTGTCGTAACTTTTCTGTTTCAGGCGGGCGCACAACGCCTTGGCCAGGTAGGCCGCCTGCTGATGCGCTGCCTGGGCGCGGGGCGGCACCAGATCTCCCTGATCGTTCATCGGGCAGGCGGCACAGTCGCCGATGGCGTAGACCCGTTCGTCGTCCTCGAGCATCAGGTTGGGTTTGACCTTGAGTTGATTGATGCGATTGGTTGTGAAGCCCAGAGATGAGAGAAAATCCGGACCCTTGATGCCCGCGGCCCAAACCTTGATTCCGGCCGCTATCACCAGCCCGGAAGCGGTGTGCACCGCATCGTCGGTGATTCGGGTCACCTTTTGCGAGACATGCACCTGGATGCCGAGACGTTCCAGTTCGCCGCGAACCTGCTGCGACAGCGCCAGGGGCAGTGCAGGCAGGATCTGCGGTCCGGCATCCAGGATGTGCAGGCGGATATGCCGGTCGGGCTCGATGGTGTCGAATCCGTACTGGGGAATCTGCCGGGTCACCTGGTGCAACTGCGCCGCCAGTTCAACCCCGGTGGCCCCTGCTCCGACGATGGCCACATCGAGCTGGCCCTCGCGCAGGGGTTCGTTCTGGGTGTTGGCCCGGATCAGGGCCTCCAGGAGCTGCCGCTGGAACGCCATCGCCTGGGATTTGGTGTCCAGCATCAGGCAGTGCTCCTGCACGCCGGGGATGCCGAAATCGTTGCTGATGCTGCCTACCGCAAAGATCAGATAGTCATAGGCGAAGCGTCGGCTGGGGATCAATACCTCACCGGCCTCATCGAGCAGCGGTGCAAGGATCACCTCGCGGGCGACCCGGTCGATGCCCGACATGGCGCCGAGGCGGAAGCGGTAGTGATTCCAGCGGGCATGGGCCAGGTATTCGAGGGCGTGTTGTGCCGGGTCGAAACTCCCCGCGGCCACCTGATGCAGCAGGGGTTTCCACAGGTGGGTGCGGGTCGCGTCGATCAGAGTGATCTCCGCCCTGCCCTTGCGTCCCAGTTTCCGCCCCAGGCGGGTGGCGAGCTCCAGCCCGGCCGCACCGCCACCGATTACGACGATCTTGGCAATCTCTGCCATAGGGGATTCCCCACTGTGTTGATCCACCCGGACATCGGGGGTGTGTTGGAAATTATCCCAGGAACATTCTGCATGTCCATGTCATCAGGATGTCCGTTGCCCTCCGAGTGGCTCAATCCTGAAAAGGTGACCAGACCAAAATCAGGCAGAGTGCGGAACAGCCTGCCATGGCCAGCACGATCGCACTGATCTGCTCTGGCAGCAGCGAAGACAGGGCGGATACCGCGCCGGCGACAGAGAATTGGGTGGCGCCCATCAGCGCGGCGGCGCTGCCGCTGTGAGTTGGAAAATACTCCATGCAGCTGGCCTGGTTGTTGGGGCTGATGGCACCCATGGCGCCGATGCTCAACATGAATGCGGGAACCACCAGCTGCAGATGAGGGGCCAGCTGCAGGATCAGCAGCAGAGCCAGAATGCCAAGCGCCTGGAGGCTCATGGCAAAGCGCAGGATCTGACGCGGGGTGTAGTGGTTGAGCAGCAGCCGGTTGATCAGATTCATCAGGGTCATGATGAGGATGTTCGCACCGAACAACAGGGCGAACAGGGTCGGACCGACCTGGAAGTGCTCCTGGTAGATGAAGGAGGAGTGAGTGATGAACAGGATCATGACCGAGAAGGCCAGCGCCTGCATGAGGATGAAGCGCAGTGCGGGGCGGGTGCGAAACACCGCGCGGTAACCCTCGAGCAGTGAACTGCGTGATGGCAGGGGTATCCGGTTGGGTCCCGTGAACAGGGTGAGTTTCAGGGCAAGTATCATGAAGACCCCGTAACAACCGAGAAAAATAAAAATCAGATTCCAGCCGGATAGGCCGAGGAGCAGGCTGCCGATACTAGGAGCGAAGGCCGGTGCCGCAACCATGATCAGGCCGATCATGCTGAAGATCTTCGCCGCTTCGCGTCCACTCACATGATCGCGCACCAGGGCCGGTACACAGACCATCGCCCACCCTCCACCAAAGGCCTGTACACCACGCAGCAGGATGATCGATTCAAGCTGTTCGGCGCCGGCGATTGCGAAGCTCGCCAGAGAGAAGATCACCAGTCCACTGAGCACCACGGGGCTGCGACCTATCCGATCGGAGAGCGGGCCGCCGATCAGTTGTGCAAAGGAGAGCACAAAGATATACACCGAGATGGTCAGGGACAGCTCATGGCTGGAGACCCCCAGGTGCTCGCTCATCGCGGGAAACGCAGGCAGGTAGGTATCGATCGCAAGCGGGGCCAATGCCGTGATCATGGCGAGCAGCAGTACAAAACCGGGATGACGGGTGGCAGCTTGATTCACGGTCTGGGCAGGGCTCTGGCAGGCGGGTACATCGGGTCTCAAAACACAAGCTAACCACTGATGAGGTGTGCAGGTCAATCCGAAGCCATCGGGCTTCCCCGTTGATGATCAGACCCAAAGCATGCGACTGATTTGTTAAATTCCGGTGCATTGGAGAAGATAGCGGGACTCAATGTACATCCAGCAGGCATGGCCTGGAGGTGGGAATGAACCTGGGAAAATATACCCTTCCTCATGTAGCGAATTCGGCGCTGATAACCATCGATACACAGAATGATTTCACCCGCCCGGAGGCTCCCGCATTGATCCCCGGTACCGCGGAAATTCTGCCCAACATGCAGCATTTGCTCGAGGCCTTCCGGCGCGCCGCCCGGCCGATCGTGCACGTGGTCAGGATCTATCAACAGGATGGATCGAATGTGGATCTTTGCCGTCGCGAAGCGGTGGAATCCGGGATGGTGATGCTGGCCCCCGATTCCGAGGGCGTTCAACTGGTCGATGAGATCAAGCCCCATGCGCAACTGAGATTGGATACGCTGCGATTGATGTCAGGGGAATTCCAGCTGGCCGGTGAGCATGAGTACATCATGTATAAACCCCGTTGGGGATCCTTCTATCAGACCAGGTTGGAGGAATTTTTACATCAACAGGGGTGCGACACCCTGGTGCTGTGTGGGTGTAATTTTCCCAACTGTCCACGCACCACGATCTACGAAGCCAGTGAACGGGATTTTCGTATCGTGCTGGTTGATGATGCGATATCCCAACTCTATCCCAAGGGCAAAGAGGAGATGCTCAACATCCACGTCGGGTTGATGAAAACAGCTGAAGTGGTCACAGCGTTGTCACTATGATCGGCATGCACCGACCCTGGGAAGCGACGTGCGGGGAAAGGCCATACATAGTGACAAATTCACATAGTCAAACCGGTTTTCATCACTTAAGCTGACTGCAACAGCATGGAATAATCAGCAGAATACACCCATCGCATCAAGCCGCTTGGTGCTGTCTATTACGCACGTATCATCGCGAAGCGCCATCAGTCCCGAGTGGACATTTGTCCCTGCTTTGTCAGTGAATCAGGTAAACGATCTCATTTGATATGGCAACCACAAGGAGGAAGGGATCATGGTCTGGATCGTACAAAATAAAAGCGGAATTTGTGGACAGCTTTTGAAACTGGGAGATACCAGTGGTGAAGGGAATGGCAATGGAGACAGACTGGATGAAATTTTTATACTCGGATCTGTCGGAATTCATGGATACAACTATCCGGATGACGTTAAAAAGATACAGGATGCACTGAACAGGGTTGCCCAGGCACAGGGTGGTGCGCATCCAAAGCTCAAGCCCGATGGTCTGTGTGGCGATAAGACCAAGCAGGCAATTCAAAAGTTCCAACTGATGCATTTTGGCTGGAGTGGCGCAGACGGACTGGTTGAGGTGGCTCGTCAGACCCTGGCCAGGTTGAATGAAATCCTCGGCACGAGGAAGATTCAGATACCCAATGTTAACCTTGTCGAAGCAAATACGATCCAATTGGCTTTGAGCATGATTAACGCAGCACGCAGTAACATCCTCATGGCTATGCCGATGGTGGATAAAAAGCCGTCACCGGGTGGCGGACTTACGGTATTCAGTCGTGAATCGTTGATGCGGCTGCTTAACAAACATTTTTCCATCGATGATTCTCACAATCCGATACAGGCCTTTGCCCATGTCAAAGGAATCTTCAATCTGATGTGGCAGGTTTTTCAAAGGCCCGGTGGTCTGTGGGGTGTGCATACCTTTGAACGGGATCCCCTGGCATTGGACTTCAGAGCCTATGCAGCGGGCGGAGGTTATTTCAAATCCGGCAAGCATACCCTGGAAAAGGGCGTAAAGATGCGCCTTGACAGTATCTTTCTCTGCAAGCGGTTCTTTGAAGAGTCGGCGCCGTTCAAGCAGGCATTCATCATCGTTCATGAATGCGCCCATTTCGTCGATCTGCAGGGAAGCATCAAGGACTTTGCCTACAATCGTGAATCGGGCGGAGCCAAGATACGCGGACTTCCACCATTTCTCAAACAGCACAACGCAAACTGTTATTCGAATTTTGCCTATGAGGCACGCACCGGACAGGAGCCCTGGTTCATAACATAAGGCTATCTTCTGGGTGCGGCGGTCTGTTATGTCATCACTTCAAAAAACCTTTTGCTCACGCATTGAACTTGCGTGAGTTTGCTCGGGTCAAAGCTCAGGTCGACATGATTGGGATGGCGGATTGATCCGCCGGGCGCGCTCCTGTGCGTGTCATTCCGATCGCCTGAATTCAAGCATAAACAGACCGAGGTACTCACAACTGACGAGAGGACACAGATGAAAAGCAGAATTTTCAATCATCTCTTCCTGATAACGATTTCCCTCTTTATGATCTCAGCCCAGGTCCATGCCCAGGAAGGCGGCCTGGAGAATTTGCGCCAGACCGGTAAGGCATTTGCCTCGGTTGCCCGCTCCGTATCCCCCTCGGTGGTTTTCATCCAGGTCGAAACCACCGCGCAACAACCGTCGAACATCAATCAGGGAATGCCCTTCAGTCAGCCCTGGCCTTTTGGCGACGATATGTTGAAACGCTTTTTTGGCGATCAGTATCACGGATCACCCCACATGACACCCCGGCAATCTCAGCCTCAGCAGCGACGTGCGATTGGCCAGGGTTCCGGTTTCATCTTCGCTACGCAGGACGGATTGCTCTCTGACAAGTCCTATATCCTGACCAACAATCACGTGGTGGAAAACGCCGACAAGATTCGGGTCAAACTTCAGGACGGTCGTGAATTTGAGGCCAAGGTGACCGGACGCGATCCCCAGTCGGACGTGGCAGTCATCGAAATACCCACCGGTGGTGTTCCCGCATTGAACTGGGGAGACTCAGCGGAACTCGAGGTGGGTGAGTGGGTCGTGGCCATCGGCAATCCCTTCGGCCTGAGCCATACCCTGACCGTCGGCGTGGTGAGCGCCAAGGGCCGCACTGGCGTTGGCATCAACGACTATGAGGATTTCATTCAGACCGACGCGGCGATCAACCCGGGTAACTCCGGCGGACCGCTGGTAAATCTGGATGGCCAGGTGGTCGGTATGAACACCGCAATTTTCAGCCGCAGCGGCGGCTATATGGGGGTGGGTTTTGCGATCCCCAGCAATCTCGCCCGGGCGATTGCCAATCAGTTGATTGAAAGGGGCAGCGTCACCCGGGGGTTCCTGGGTATCGTGATCCAGCAACTCACTCCTGAGTTGGCGGAATCCTTCGCTATCGAGCCGGGCCAGGGCATCCTGGTGGCCCAGGTGAGTGAGGATTCACCCGCCTCCCGCGCCGGCATCAAACAAGGTGATGTGATCCTCAACTACCAGGGCAAGCCGGTGTCAAGCGTGGGCAATTTCCGCAATCAGGTGGCATTGACGCCGCCGGGTGAGTCGGCCCAGCTGGGCATCCTGCGTGATGGCAAATCCATGCAACTGGATGTGAGCATCGGAGAGCTGACCCAGGACAAGCGGATCGCTCAAAACGGCACCCAGACCGCAGATGAACTGGGCCTCACGGTACAGACCCTGACTCCGGAGCTGGCAGACCAGTTCGGTGCCCGCGCCGGTGAGGGTGTGGTGGTGAGCGAAGTGCGACCCGGTTCCATTGCGGCGCTGGCGGGTATCGATCCGGGTACCGTGATCCTGCAGGCGAATCGTCGCAGTCTCTCCAGTGCGGCCGAGTTCGAGCAGGCGGTGAATCAAAGCCGGGGACAGAAGCGCATCCTGCTGCTGATCCGCAAAGGTGGTATGCAGCGCTATCTGGCATTGAACTGGTAGGAATCGGTATCGCTCTTCTGGCATCCCTTATGGAACCCGGTCATGCCCCCTCCCCTGGGAGGGGGCATCCATCTGCCTGAACTACCGGGGTATCGGGATTTGCCCGGTTTCGAGGCTTGATAAGTCCGCCCGGATCCCCAATATTTTCAGTAGAACCTGTGTGCATTCTCAGCTGTGGATGGGGACATCTGGCAGCGGTCAAAGGCGTGACCGATCAAGCGGATCGGTTTCCGGACCGTCTCTCCATCCATGGCGAAACCAGAACCGAGCATTATGGAATACAAAGATTACTACAAGATCATGGGCGTGAAGCGGGACGCGACTCAGGACGAGATCAAGCGTTCCTACCGCAAGCTGGCCCGAAAGTATCATCCGGACGTCAGCAAAGAGCCGGATGCCGAAGCCCATTTCAAAGAAGTGGGTGAGGCTTATGAGGTATTGAAAGATCCGCAAAAGCGCGCCGCCTACGACCAGCTGGGCGCCAATTGGAAGTCCGGTCAGGAGTTTCGTCCGCCACCGGACTGGAATCAGGGTTTCGAATTCCGGGGTGGTGGATTCACTGGTGGGGACTCAGAACATTTCAGCGACTTCTTCGAGTCCCTGTTCGGTGCTGGCGGATTGGGTGGTCGTTATACCCGCAGGGAGTTTCATGCACGGGGTGAGGACAGTTATGCCCGGGTCAGTATCGATCTGGAGGATGCCTATCACGGTGCCGCCCGCAGCCTGACTCTGAGGGGTACCGAGATCGGCCCGGATGGCCGGCCCCAGGTGAAGGAACGCACGCTCAATGTACGTATCCCTAAGGGGGTGCGACAGGGGCAGCATATCCGCCTGGCGAAACAGGGTGGCGCCGGGTTCGGCCAGGGTGAACCGGGTGATCTCTACCTGGAGATCGAGTTTCAGCCTCATCCGTTCTACAAGGTGGAAGGCAAGGACGTCTATCTGAATCTTCCGCTGGCCCCCTGGGAGGCGGCGCTCGGTGCCACGGTTAAGGCGCCAACACCGAACGGAACAGTGGATCTGAAGATCCCCGCCCACTCGGTGGCGGGACGTAAATTACGTCTTGCCGGGCGCGGAATACCCGCCAAGGAGCCTGGCGATCTCTACGTGGTGTTGCAGATCGAGTTGCCCAAGGCAGACAATGACCCGGCGATCGCCGCCTATCAGGCGTTTGCGAAAGCCTTCCAATTCAATCCGCGGGCGCATCTGGGGGTTTGAAGCATGGTTAACAAGGAACTCAGGAATCTGTTGTCCGGTGATGTGATGGAAGAGGAGATGCTCCTCACTCTGGGTGAGTTGTCCCGGGCCTGCCGTCTGCCCGCGGAGCGGATTCTGGAACTGGTGGATGAAGGCGTCATCGAACCGCAGGGTCGTAACCCGGTGCAATGGGTATTTCAGGGTGTTTGCGTACGCCGGGTGCGTTGTGCCCAGAGGCTGCAGCGGGATCTCGGGGTGAACCCGGCCGGTGCGGCCCTGGCCCTGGATCTTCTCGAAGAGCTGGAACGGTTGCGTGCACGGCTCAAACGTATGGACTGACAACCTGTTCGCCCTTGCTTGGCGGGACACGGATACTTCAAGGAATCTATCAACCATGTCGAAATCGTTTGCTGCCCTGCTCTGGTCGGGGCTGGTGTTTCCGGGCGCCGGACACCTCTATCTGCGACGCTATCTGCCCGGAGTGTTGCTGATCGTCGCTACTCTGATCGCGATGTCTTTTCTGATCGCCCCGGTGATGGCCGTGGCTCAGCAGATCGTCGATCGGGTGCTGAGCGGGGAGTTGCCCGCGGATCCGGCGTTGCTTTCACAGCAGGTTAGCCTCGAGGCTGCTTCCATCGGCAATCTGGTACAGATCCCCTTCTGGTCGCTGATCGGACTCTGGCTGCTGGGCATGTTCGATGCCTATCGCATCGGTCGCCAGGTGGATGAGAAAGCGGATCCACCGGCTCGGGTTCGTCGCGGAACGAAACCTCGCATCCGTGACCGGGGATAGGTTGGAGTCGGGCCCCCTTCGGCTTCGACCCGCGGCGGTCGAGGATTTCGCGGCCGTGGCCACGCTGATCCAGGACCCGCTGGAATGTTTTTATGTCCATCCCTCCGGTCACTATCCCTGGTCCGTCGAGCAGATTGAGCAACTCTGTGTGACCCGGGAACAGCTGAGCGTGGTGGAGCAGAATCATCAGGTGGTCGGCTTTGCGGACCTCTACCAAATCGTGCCGGGAGCATCGGCCTTCATCGGCAATCTGATCATCGGCCGGGAGGCCCGGGGCCAAGGGGCCGGGCGAGCGTTGATCGAATACATGACCCAACAAGCCGCCAACCGGCACCGGGTTCGGGAGATACGGCTCTCGGTCTTCAATGGGAATACCCCGGCGCTTATGCTGTATGCTCGAATGCAGTTCACCCCATATGCCCTGGAGGAGCGGATCGACTGGGGCGGACAGCCGGTCATACTGATCCACATGAAGAAGCCTATCCATGCCCGTTGACGACGCTCCCCTGGTATCCGTTCATGATGTGCCCCATATCCCCCTTCTGGAGATCGAAACCGCTCGGCTGCAGTTGCGGCAGTGGCGGGAGACCGATCGGCGGCCTTTTGCCGAATTGAATGCGGATACCCGGGTGATGGCCTGTTTTCCCCAGCCTTTGACTCGCACCCAAAGCGATCAGATGGCAGATCGTTGCGAGGACCTGATCGAGGAACGGGGCTGGGGTCTATGGGCAGCAGAGCTCAAACAGACCGGCGCCTTCATCGGGTTTGTCGGACTGCACCGCCCGATTCCCCAGTTGCCCTGTGCCCCCTGCACTGAGATCGGCTGGCGTCTGGCATTCGAGCACTGGGGTCGGGGGCTGGCGACGGAAGCCGCCCGGGCTGCCCTGGAGGTGGGATTCATGACCCTGGGCTATCCCGAGATCGTCTCCTTCACGGCACTGGTCAACCGGCGCTCCCGGGCTGTGATGGAACGCCTCGGCATGCAGCTCCAGAAGGAAACCTTCGAACATCCCCTGGTGCCCAGGGACAGTCCGTTGCGGGAACACTGCCTCTACCGGCTCGCGCGGGGGCAATGGCAGCAACAGGGACACTAGGCGGCAGCTGAAATCTGTCTCAAAATGATCCGTCATTTCTCTGAACTACGCTTTATTTGTGAATTACTCGCAGTTATGAAATGGTCAGAGGGACTTTAAACGGCCTGAAAAGCTGAATCATTTGTCAATAACATGTCAGGATGGGAGGAAACATGGATCTGTTCAAAGACTGGGAGACAATCCGCGCCCTGTTCAAGGCGTCATTGAAGTCCTCATTCCACTTCGCCATCGCCAGTGTCAACGAGCAGGGTGAGCCCCATGTCACCCCGATCGGCTCGTTGATACTGGATGAGCCGGGCCGGGGCTACTACTTTGAGCGCTTCACCCAACAGTTACCGAAAAATCTGCGGCATCGGCAGCGAGTCTGTGTGCTGGCGGTAAACAGCGGGTTCGGGTTCTGGCTCGGGTCCCTGCTGCGCGGGCGTTTTGCACATCCCCCCGGACTGCGGCTCTACGGCACCGTGAGTGAGCCGCGTGCCGCGACGGACGCGGAGCGGGCGCGTTGGTTAGGGCGTGTGCGTCCTGCCCGGTTCACCCGGGGTCATGCCATGATGTGGAGTGAAATGGACCGGGTAAGAGAGATCGAGTTCGACCGTGTTGATCCGGTGAGAATCGGAAAAATGACCCAGGGTCTGTACGATCTCTAGTGATGTTTGATGTTGCGGGCAGCGGTGTTCCTTGCTCTGGAGTTGCTGTTGTTCTTCCCTCTCGGGACGCATGGGAGTCTCAAGAGGAGCGAGACTCGCCCGTGTCGCCCGGGTGAAACGAAGTGGAACCCGGGATCCGGCAGAATGCAAGGCACTGTGGAACAATACAAAACGCTTCAGACGTTTCCCTTCTCCCCAAACACGGAGATCAAAGCAGACATTCTCATCCGCCTGTCTGGTGCGAGTGACACAGGAAATCAGGAAAAGGTATAACATGACCCAGTGGCATAAGGGTCGAACAAACTCATCGCTGAGTGGTTTGCTCCGACCTGACAGACCAAACGGGGTGTACGAATGTCTGTAGCGGAAGACCGCTTCGTCAGAGGCTTGATCAAATTCACCTGGATTGTACTGCTGATCGCGGCGGTGTGGCAGCTCATGCCCTGGTTTCGTCACTACCTGATTGGCACCACCGCGGAACCCAGGGCGATCACCGCCCGGGGGGAACTGGCGGCGGATGAACGGGCAACCATACAGATCTTCGAGCAGGCCAGTCCCTCGGTGGTGTTCATCAGCACCATCCAGCATGTGCGCGATTACTGGACGCGAAATATCTTCTCTGTCCCCCGGGGCACCGGGTCGGGGCTGGTATGGGACGACGATGGCCACATCGTTACCAACAATCATGTGATCGAACAGGCCTCGGAGGCCACCGTTCGGCTCAACGACGGGCGTAGCTACAACGCAGTGCTGGTGGGCAGCAGTCCTTCCCACGACCTGGCGGTGCTGCGCATCAATGTGGCGTTCGATCGTCCCCCGGCCCTGCCTGTGGGTACCAGCCAGGATCTGCGGGTCGGGCAGAAGGTGTTTGCCATCGGTAACCCCTTCGGTCTCGATTACACCCTGACCAGTGGCCTGGTCTCCGCCCTGGACCGCTCCTTCACCGAGGACAATGGGGCGACCATCAAGCACCTGATACAAACCGATGCGGCGATCAATCCGGGTAATTCCGGCGGTCCGCTGCTAGACAGCGCCGGGCGGCTGATCGGGATCAATACGGCGATTTTCAGTCCATCGGGGGCCTATGCGGGGATCGGTTTCGCAGTGCCGGTGGATACGGTCAACCGGGTGGTGCCGGAGTTGATCGCCCGGGGTCGCTACGTGCGTCCCAGTCTGGGTGTTGGAGTGGACGAGGGACTCAACCAGACCCTGACCGCCAAGATGGGGGTCGAGGGGGTGGTGCTGCTGAAAGTCGATCCGGGCACCTCGGCGGGGCTGGCCGGATTGCGCGGTACCGAGATCGATCGTGAAGGGGAGATTATCCCTGGTGATGTGATTCAAGCGATCAACGGTCAACCGCTGACCTCGGTTTCTGAACTCCTGGCCCGGCTGGAGGATTTCCGCATCGGCGATCGGGTCACCCTGAAGATCTGGCGCAACGGCGAGGAACTGGATGTTGCGGTACTGTTGCAGGGCGGGGATTGAGCTGATCGCCCGATGCCTGGCGATAGCTCTCGTCTGTAGGCGCTGTAGTTCCTGTCACGCGCACTCAGATGTCATGAATCCGCTACAACGGTTTTAAGCTGCGCCATGAAAGTCTCCCGGTCGCAGACAGGAAACCAGATCCGACGCTGATCCTGACCGGCATCCCCGTATCGGGCACCCAGGGTGTAGTGGACGATCACCCCTTCACCGGTATGTGCGTACTGGGGGATCGCATACAGGTCATCGGGTCGGTCCCGGTATTCCATCGCTTCCACCCGGTCGATGGCCGGCAGGGGAATCGCGGTCGCCGAGGATTTGGATGTGGAACGAACCCAAAGGGTCGACGATTCTGAATCGTCACCACTGTGGATCCGCACGCGATAACCATAACCGAACCGGGTCATCAGGTAGGTCAGGACGAACAACAGGATGAAACCGGCAATGCGAAATTCAGACACCGTCGTTGACTGGCTGGAGACCGCCGGTAGATCCGGCAGCAGAAACAGGCTGACTGTGGCGCCGACAATCAGGCTGATGCTCAGGCAGAAACCCAGTGACGAATGGACATGACAGCGGTAAGTGGAACGCTGAAGCAATACGCTGACCTCATCTGGTGAACTCGAGTGCAGGACGCTACCCTGAGCTCACCTACCCTATGCGAAACTCCGCTCATTGTCATGGGCCAGATCCCGCAGTAGTTCGATCAATCCTCAGTTTCCATTGGGGGAAGCGCGAATCGCGCCAGCCCATTCAGGCTGATTGTGAGTCTGGTCGAGCGGAACTTCGTATCCGGGTGGTGGTAGCGGAATTTATAAGGTCGGTTTGAATGAGCTTTGCCTGGCCGATTAACCCTGGTCCCTGAAGTATTATCCAAAGAGTCAGTAATGTTATAATGTTACATTATCCAGATCTCGCCTCGTTCAACGTCCCCTACCGGGTTTGCGGAGACATATGATTCGTTTTGTTTGTGCACTGCTACTGATTCTTCCAGGCCTGCTGTCCGCAGAGCCTCTGAGAGTGTTTGTCAGTGTTCTGCCGATCCAGTATTTCGTCGAGCAGGTGGGCGGTGAGCATATCCAGGCGCAGGCGCTGGTGCGCCCCGGCCACAGTCCCCACAACTATGATCCCTCGCCGCAGCAGATTGCCGCCCTCTCCCGGGCGCAGCTCTATCTGCGGACCGGGGTGCCGTTCGAAAATGCCTGGATGGCGCGGATCCGCTCAACCAATCCGGCGATGCGGGTGGTCGACCTGCGGGAGGGTATCGAACTGTTCCCTGCCCCGGTTTCAGAGCATGCTCATGAACATGAGCATGAACACGAAGCGCATGAGGCGTTCGACCCGCACATCTGGACCGACCCGCAACGGGTGATGCACATGGCGGGGGTGATCCGCGACAACCTCATCGACCTTGATCCCGGACACCGGGCCGACTACGAGCAAAATCATCACCGCTTCGTCGCGCAACTGCAGCGCCTTGATGGGCAGATCGAAGCGTTGCTGAAACCCGTCCAGCACCGCAGTTTTCTGGTCTATCACCCATCCTGGGGCTACTTTGCCCATCGCTACGGGCTGCTCCAGGTCCCCATCGAGTATGAGGGCAAGGAGCCGGGAGCACGGGCCCTGACTGCCCTCATCGATCAGGCCCGGCGAGAGGATATCCGGGTCATTTTCGTCCAGCCCCAGTTCGACCGGCGGTTGGCCACACAGGTGGCGAGAGCCATCGACGGGCGGGTGATCGCAGTGGATCCGCTGGCTTTGGACTATATTCAGAACCTGCGCCATGTGGCCGAACAGTTCGCCGGAGTGCTGCAACCTTGAACCCGATCATCAACCTCCAGGGTGTTGAATTCGCCTATGACAACCTGCCGATCCTCTCGGCCATCGACCTGCAGGTGATGGAGGGGGAGTTTCTCGGTATCGTGGGCCCCAATGCCGGAGGCAAGAGCACCCTGTTGAAACTCATCCTGGGCTTTCTGGAACCGCTCAAGGGGCGTATCCAGGTGTTGGGGCAGCCACCTGCGGAGGCACGGCGTTGCCTCGGCTATGTCCCCCAGTATCCGAGTTTTTCCCGGGACTTCCCCATCACCGTGGAGCAGGTGGTGCAACTGGGACTGCTGGGTCTGAACCGGCCCAGCGCCTGGTACGGCGCCTTCTGGCCCTGCCGGGTCTCGGGGAGTGACCGGGATGCGGCGCGACAGGCCCTGGCCGAGGTGGAAGCCGAGGATATCGCAACACGCCAGATCGGCAGTCTTTCCGGTGGCCAGCTGCAGCGTGTGCTGCTGGCCCGGGCACTGGCCAGTCGTCCGCGCATTCTGATCCTGGATGAACCCACCGCAAACATCGATCAGCGGCTCGAGGGCGAGATCTTCGATCTGTTGAAGCGGCTCAACAGCCGCATGACCATCCTCGTGGTTTCCCATGATGTGGCTTTCATTTCCCGTTACGTGACCCGGGTCGCCTGCATCAACCGCACCCTGTTCTGCCACCACACCGATGATATCGATGGCCAGGTGATTCAGGATCTCTACGGTGAGCATGTGCGAATGATCGCCCACAGTCACAGTCACGGACACTGATATGCAAGGTTTCTTCTCCGCCCTGATGCAACATGAGTTCCTGCAGAGCGCGGTGGCGGCGGCGCTGTTGGCGAGTATCGGCTGTGGGGTGGTTGGTACCTACGTGGTGGTCAAGCGGATCGCCTTCATTGCCGGTGGCATCGCCCACTCCGTGCTGGGTGGCATGGGCGCGGCGGTTTACTATGGTTTCGATCCATTGCACGGGGCCCTGCTGGCGGCCATTTTTTCCGCCCTGTTGATTGGCTGGGTACGCCTTAACTGGCGGGTTCAGGAGGACACGCTGATTGGCGCCCTGTGGGCGATCGGTATGGCGGTGGGGGTGATGTTCATCGCCAAGGCGCCGGGTTATCAGACGGACCTGATGAGTTACCTGTTCGGTAATATCCTGCTGGTGCCGGATGAAAGCCTGATCTTCATGCTTGCCCTGGATATCCTGCTGCTGATCGTGGTCGGGGCCTACCATCGGCAGTTTCTCGCGGTGGTGTTCGATGAGGAACTGGCCCGGCTGCGGGGCATCCCGGTGGGCGTCTTCTACCTGTTGCTGCTGGTATTGGTAGCGGTGACTGTGGTGTTGCTGATTCAGGTGGTGGGACTCATTCTGGTGCTGGCCCTGCTCACCCTGCCGGCGGCGATTGCCGGTCACTATGTCCACTCCCTGGGGCGGATGATGCTCATCGCCACCCTGCTCGGGATGTTGCTCAGTGTTACCGGACTGGCGGTTTCCTACACCCCGGATCTGCCCGCGGGTCCGACCATCATTCTGCTGGCCGGGGCCGCTTATGTGGTATCCGCGGTGTGGTCCCAGTGGTTACGCCGACGCCGGTCCCAGCGCTCGCTGATTCAGCCTTCATCCGTGGAGGGTGATCGATGAACCCGGCTGCCATCAAGCGGGTGATGCAGCGGGCGGAGGCCCTGTGCCGGGAGCGCGGTGTGCGTCTTACCCAGCAACGTCGGACCGTGCTGGAGCTGTTGATTGCATCGGAAAAGCCGTTGAGTGCCTACGATCTGCTTGACCGGCTGCGCGAAAGCGTGAAGAACCCGGCCCCGCCCACCGTGTACCGGGCCCTCGATTTCCTCATGCAGCAAGGTCTCATCCATAAGCTTGAAAGCATCCATGCCTATGTGGGCTGTACCCATCCGGATCACCCCCATGCCGGTCAGTTCCTGATCTGCGCGGATTGTGGCGAGGTGGAGGAGGTGCAGGATCCCCGGGTCACGGAGAGCCTGCAGGCCGCCGGACAGGCTCAGGGATTCCGAACCCACCGTCCGGTGGTCGAGCTGTTGGGGGTCTGTGCCCACTGCCGGCATAGCAAGACCGAGACAGATTGACCCACAACAAGAATGTTGATTTTGCACGATTCAGACGCTATATAGAGATATATCGACATTAATAGCGGGGCAGTATGAGTTCATTAGCCATGAAACAACCGCAGGCATCCCAGGTCCTGGCCAAGGCCTTATGGAATGCCGGTAAGGCGCTGGGGCTCACCCAGGCTGAGGTCAGCCAGGTGATCGGTCGCGATCGTAGCGCGATTCACCGCAATGGCCTCGACCCCGCCAGCAAGTCCGGAGAACTCGCCCTGCTGTTGATCCGGCTTTATCAGAGCCTGTTTGCCTTGACCGGTGGCGCCGGCAGTTCGTTGAAACATTGGATGCACACCCGAAATCTTCAGACGGGAGGGGTGCCCGCGGATCAGGTCAAAAGTGTTCAGGGACTGCTCAAGGTCGTCGAATATCTGGATGCCATGCGCGCCAAGCAGTGATGGATATCTGGCTCGCCTGCAAGGACGCGGCGCAACCCGGACCGCTTTCGGGATCGGTGATCCGGGTCGTTCAACCCCTGGTCTCCCGGGCTCTGCTGGATCTGGTGGACGACCTGCAGGAACAGGCCCTGCTCGAAACCCTGCTGGAAGCAAGCCGGCCCCAGGCACAGGATCCTGCTCCCGGATTACATGAGTTGTTACGCAGCCCCTTTCGTGATCCCCCCCTCAGATATGGATCCCGTTTCGGTACCCATCTGGAGCCAAGCCTGTTTTATGCATCGGCTTCGATCACCACTGCCCTGGCAGAGACCGCTTATTACCGATTCGTCTTCTGGGCAGGCATGGTCGAACCACCTCCCGGTGGACGCCTGACGACGGAATTGACGGTTTTCGCGGCGGAATTCTCGCTGCAGCGAGGTCTGCAGTTGCAGCACCCCCCCTGGGCTGAATATTCAGACCGACTGCGGGATCCTCAACACTACCGCACCACCCAGGCGTTGGGCCGGGCGATGCGTGAGGCCGGTATCGACGGCTTTGAGTACATTTCCGCGAGGGATCGGGAGTGTGGTCTGAATCGGGCCTTTTACACCCCGGAGGTATTTGCCGATCCGATGCCCCGCTGGCAGGAGCAATGGTTGTGTGAAACCCGGGCGGATGCTGTTTCATTCTTCAGTAAACAGCATGGTGCCTGCTTCTATCCTCTGGAGGATTTCCGCGTCGATGGGGCGTTGCCGCTTCCGGCGCAATGATCGGGCGGGTGTATGCTGAGGCCCTGGACTGGCATTGCCGGGACCGTCTGCAGGAGACGGCCCCGGCGGTTGGAGGGGATCAGTCGCGGATGACGATTTCCACCCGGCGGTTTTTCAGCCGGCCGGCCTCTGTGGCGTTGTCAGTAATCGGTGAGGTTTCACCCAGTCCCAGGGTGTCGATACGCGAGGCATCCACGCCCACCTGGATGAGGGCGTCCTTGACCGCCATGGCGCGTCGCTCAGAAAGCTTCTGGTTGTACTCCTCGGAGCCGATGTTGTCGGTATGTCCCTCGATGAGTACGGTCTTCTCGGGGTACTCTCCAAGGAACTTCGCCAGTTTGTCGATGGTGTTCATCGCGCCGGGAAGCAGATCGGTCTTGCCGAAGGAGAACAGCACATCACCGAGGGTGATGACCATGCCGCGTTCGGTCTTCATCGCCTGCAGGTCTTCCAGTTCCTTACGCAGGGCCTCGGCCTTTGCCAGAGCGTTCTCCCGCTCCATCAGAGCGGCTTCCTTATCGCGCAGGGCTTCATCCTTGGCCTGCTGTTCCATCTGAATCTCCAGCTCACGGGCCTTCAGCTGTTCCTTGTTCTTGACCTCACCCAACTCTTCCAGGCGTGCGGCGGCTTCCTTACGCTTGGCCACGGCCAGTGCGGTATCGGTGCGGGTTTTGCCGACATAGGCCAGCGAGGTCATGTCGTCTTCGTTATCTGCCGCGGCGGCGCGATTCAACGCATCCGAGGCCCTTTCCAATTCAGTGGAGGCATAACGTAAAACGGACTCATCCTGCTTCGCTTCCGCGTAAGCCTGTTCCGCCTCTGTGAGTGCGTCGTTCTTCTGCATGCTGCTGCAACCTGTGAACAACAGGGCCAGTGCAGTGGCAGCCAACAAATGGTTTCCTAAGCGGGTCATGATGATAGTTCCCCCTGATGATTCGATGGTCGTCATTATCGTTTGCTGCGGGCGCGCATGATCTCTTCACGCAGCACCTTGATGCTGGCTTCGAGCTCGGATACCGCCTTTTCCGCCTGGGATCGGGCTGCGATGGCCTGCGCCAGTTCCGCATCCGCCTGCGCCTCTTCCGCCAAACGCCGGGCCTCGTCGAAGTTCTCTTTGTCCATGGCGGCTTTCGACTGTTTCATCTTCTGCCGGGCACGGTCCATATAGACCGGAGCGTATTTGGTGGACTCTTCACTCTCAGCTGCGGTCAGAGCGGTTTGTGCCGCCGAGACTTCGGCAACGGGTTTGGGTGTCGAACTGCAGCCGTACAGGGAAACGAACAACAGAGAGACAAGCGCGGGTACCAGTATCGTTCGCCGACACGGATTTTTAGCTATCAGCATGACGAGCTTCCTTTAAAGTTGATTGTTCGACCAGGCATGAATGCATCGCATCACGCATACGGACAGGGTGTCCGTGGAAGCGATTATGCCATTGTTTCATGGTTTTTAACCGATTCCATGATTTGAAAAAAGTTACAAAATGTCTCAGATCTCGAAAAGTTTGCCGGAAAGCCGGATCAATCGTGCCGGAACTCGTGAGACCGTCTACACCCGTGGTGTTGTTATGAAAGGGTGATCCTGGATGAAATGATCGACGGGTATGCAAAGATTATTGAAAGCTTTGAAGGTTTCGTCAACCGCGGTTCTTTAAGGGTGTTTGAAAAACCGCAGGTAATGGGTGTCAATGCATACCCTGATGTGTGTGCTGTGCATGGGACAACGGCCCAAAAAGAGCCGTTGTCCGGAACATCAGTGAAGGTCTTTGAGCAGAGACGCTTTGATGGGCGAATCTACGGCTTCCACAGTGTAGTTGTAGGCGGGATGATCGATGCCCGCGGACAGCTGAGCGCCGCCCTTCAGGCCGTCAATCATGTCCTGACTGAGTTCGAAGCGGAGGAAATGAACCGATGAGGTTTTATCCTCGGTGGAGCGTTCCAGATCCTCGTTGGCGATCGGGCGGACCTTTTCGAAACCGTCCACCTGCAGCCATATGGCGTTCTCGACACCCACCAGTTTGGACAGCGCAACCCTGCGCTCCTCCACATCGTGGTACTCCATCATGAAGGTGGCCTTCCAGTTCATCCCATCGGGAATCAGTGGATTGTAGACATCGAGTTCATCCTGGATGCCGTCCGGTTCGAAGATCCGCTCGATGCGCAGCATCTCCTGAATCTGATACTGCATGGTCAGTTCGTCTTCGAAATAGAGTGCGGCATTCGGCCCGATGGGCAGGCGCCGGTTCTTCTTGTGATCCATCACCCGGGCGCGAAACTCCGGTCGGATCCTGGCGTACTCTTCGAGGCTGTAGAGATCTTTGTGTGAAAGATGAGTCATGGCAGGCTCCTCAATCATTCGTGTGCTATGGGTTTGTCGGTAAAGAGATAGTCTTTCAGCTCTTTGTCGAAACTCGGGTCCTGACGGCGTATCCATTCCAGCACCATGGCTGCGTGTTCCTTCTCCTCGTCCCGGTTGTGGGCGAGAATCGCGCGCAATTCGGGGTTGGTGCAGGCATCCACCCGTTGGTTGTACCAGTCCACCGCTTCGAGCTCTTCCATGAGTGAAATGATGGCGCGATGCATATCGCGGGTTTCGTTGCTCAGTTGCTCAACAGGTTCGTGATAACCTTCATTAGCCATTAACTTGTGCTCCTTATGTTCAGATGCCGTAGGCTTTGCGAATCAGGCTGATCGGGTGTTCCGGCGGCCGGCCGTCGCGCAGACCGTTTTCAATGTGGTGTCCGGCCATCGGGCAGTCACTGCCATAGTGGTCGACCTCGGCCTTTTTAACCTGGTTGACGACAGGGCGGCCGATCTTCATGGCATGTTCGTGGAACTCGCTCTTCACTGCATAGGTGCCGTCATGACCCGAGCAGCGCTCGATGGCGGTGACCTTCGTATCAGGTATCAATGACAGCAGTTCCTTGGTTTTCGAGCCCACGTTCTGTACCCGCTGGTGGCAGGCGGCGTGATAGGCCACTTTGCCCAGGCCCTGCTTGAAATCGGTTTTCAGCAGACCTTCCTTGTGGCGCAGCATGAGGTATTCGAAGATGTCGAAGATCGCCCCGGCCACCTTCTGCACCTCCGGCTCGTCCGGAAACATCAGCGGCAGTTCCTGTTTGAACATCAAGGCGCAGGAGGGGACCGGTGCGACGATGTCCCAGCCTTCATCCACCAGCTTGGCCAGTTGGGGAATGTTGGCGTTCTTGGCCTCTTCGACTGCTTCCAGGTTGCCCAGTTCGAGTTTCGGCATGCCGCAGCACTGCTCTTTGTCGGCAATCGTGACCGGGATGTCGTTGTGCTCGAACACCGCGACCAGATCCTCGCCGACGATCGGCTCGTTGTAGTTTCCGTAACAGGTGGTGAACAGGGCCACCTTGCCCTTGGTGCGTCCCGCGGGCGTACCTTCGGCATTGCGATGCATTTTGTCAGCAAGACGCTTGCGCAGCGGCTTGCTATGGAATTCGGGTAGCTTGGCTTCCGGATGCACACCCAGGGTGTGATCGAGAATTTCACGGAAGTTCTTGGCTTTGTTGAAGGTATTCACAACCCCTGCAACCACCGGGATGCCCGCCAGTTTGCCCAGGTTGTCGGTACTGGTAAGCATGCGGTCTCGCAGCTTCACATCACCCTTTTTATACTTTACCGCCTTGGCGCGAAGCATCAGGTGGGGGAAATCGATGTTCCATTCGTGGGGCGGCACGTAGGGACATTTGGTCATGTAGCACAGGTCGCAGAGGTAACAGTGATCCACCACCTGCCAGAAGTCCTTCTTATCCACCCCATCCACTTCCATGGTTTCACATTCGTCCACAAGGTCGAACAGGGTCGGGAAACTCTGACACAAACTGACGCAGCGACGGCAGCCATGACACAGATCGAAGACACGCTCCAGCTCATGCATCAGACTCTCTTCGTTGTAGTACTCCGGGTTCTTCCAATCGATCGGATGCCGGGTCGGTGCCTCCAGATTGCCTTCTCGTGAACCGGTTGGTGCTGCCATGGGTGTCTGCTCCTGGTTGCGTGCTTACATTTGAGGTTTGATTATTCCACACACCAGCCGAACCGGTGACTGACCCCAATCAGAAAAACGGCGTGTGTATTTCTGACGTTATAACGAGGTTCGGTCACAGGTCGGTGTGTGGGATGGGAGCGGGGCCTGGAATCAGGCCCTGATCCCCCGATGTAGACGATCAGTCCATTTCGTCCAGGGCTTTCTGGTAGCGGTTGGCATGAGAGCGCTCGGCCTTGGCCAGGGTCTCGAACCAGTCAGCAACCTCGTCAAAACCTTCGTCGCGAGCGGTTTTGGCCATGCCCGGGTACATATCGGTGTACTCATGGGTTTCGCCAGCGACAGCGGTCTTCAGGTTGTCAGCGGTTTCACCGAAGGGCATGCCGGTAGCGGGGTCGCCGCACTGCTCCAGGTATTCCAGATGACCGTGAGCATGACCGGTTTCACCTTCAGCGGTGGAGCGGAACAGGGCAGCCACGTCGTTGTAGCCTTCTACGTCGGCCTTGGAGGCGAAGTACAGGTAACGGCGGTTGGCCTGGGATTCACCGGCGAATGCGTCTTTCAGATTCTGCTCAGTCTTACTACCTTTGAGTTCCATGATGGGGTTCTCCGAATGATGGTTATTGTGAATGGGACAAGGGGTGAGACCCGGGTCTCACGCTGGTGTTTAGAATAGTTCTAAAATTCATCGGAATCCAATGGTCTTCTCGATGATAATGATAGGTATACCCTTTTGAATCCAGGCACTCAATCTGGACCGGGTAAAACATCCTGCCCGCCGATGCTTGTCTGCTGGTCGATAACCATCTGAAAGATGCGGGTTTTATAACCTGGAATGGTAATCCTGTTAGATAATACTTATACTCCGAATATGGAATTGAGCGGCACTCAACAGACACCCCCTGCGCGGGACATCACCACTCTGCTGATGTCTCATGGGGTCAATCTCACCCGTCAGCGACGGGTGATTGCTGATGTATTGTTCGCTCGAAATCAGCACATCACGGCAGATCAGCTCTTCGATGCCGTCAACCGGGTGGGTGGCCGGGTCTCAAAAGCGACGGTCTACAACACCCTGGGCCTGTTCGTCCGCAAAGGACTGGTGCGGGAAATCTTCATCGATGCAACACGCACTTTCTACGATTCCAACACCGGTCACCATCACCACTTCTACAATGTGGACACCGGTGAACTGACCGACATGAACGAAAAGGTCGCACCTCACTTCATCGATCAGGACCTGCCGGAAGGTACGGTACTGGCGATCATGGACCTGGTAATCCGGGTCAGAAACAAGCCAACCGCCTGAAGCCAATAACCACAACCCGTTGATCTGTGGACTCCAATGAGTCGAGTCTGAGGGATCGGTGTGCGTGTGTCATTATCCGGGCCTGGATTCATTGATCTGTATCATTGTTTTAGATTTAGACTAATTCTAATCTTTTCGACGCCAACCGGGTATTTGTGATTTCGGCAGGGCTGCCAGGCAAATACCAGTCGGGACTGGCACAGAGATACGACAACACAGATCCGTAACTTTTGACGGAACCAGGGGTGCGTGACCGGCACAGGTTGCGGATTAAAAACTACGGTTTTTCGGCCGGTCTTGCCGGCCCCAAGCAATCAAAGGTAAGGGAAATGAAATTCAAGTTAGCCACGTTGACGATTATGATGCTCGGTGTTTCCAGCAGTGCTCTGGCCGCGGATGAACCCATTCAACCCATCAAGCCGGTGCAAAGCATCAACCTGGGCCAGGTCGAGTTGGGTAAGAAACTCTACTTCGATCCCCGCCTGTCCAAATCCGGATTTATCTCCTGTAACTCCTGCCACAACCTGAGTATGGGCGGTACCGATAACCTCAAGACCTCCATCGGTGATCATTGGCAGCAGGGTCCGATCAATGCCCCGACGGTACTCAACTCCAGCCTCAATCTGGCCCAGTTCTGGGACGGTCGCGCCGCGGACCTGAAGGCCCAGGCCGGTGGTCCGATCGCCAATCCCGGCGAGATGGGTTTCACCCATGAACTGGCTGTGGGGGTGATCGAGTCCATTCCTGAATACGTTGCGGAATTCAAGCTGGTGTTCGGAACCGACAAGGTGACCATCGATGAGGTGACCCAGGCCATCGCGGAATTCGAGAAAACCCTGGTAACTCCGAATTCCCCCTTCGATCAGTGGCTGCTGGGTGACAAAGAGGCCCTGCACGCCAATGAACTGGCGGGTTATAAACTGTTCAAGGAGAGCGGCTGCACCGCTTGCCACAACGGCGAAGCAGTGGGTGGCAACTCCTTCCAGAAGATGGGTCTTATGGAACCCTACCAGACCAAGAGCAGCGCCGAGGGTCTGGCTGCGGTGACCGGTAAAGATGCCGACCGCTTCAAATTCAAGGTGCCGACCCTGAGGAACGTGGAGATGACCTATCCCTATTTCCACGACGGTGAGGCAGAAACCCTGACCGAAGCCGTGGATATCATGGGACGTCTGCAACTGGGCAAGAAGTTCAGCAAGGAAGAGAATGCCCAGATTGTCGCCTTCCTGAAAACCCTGACCGGTGATCAGCCGCAATTCCTGCTGCCGATCCTGCCGCCTTCCACTGACGCCACCCCGGCACCGACGCCGTTCAATTAAGTGGCATTACAGGTGGGTCCTGTGGCCCGCCTGGTACTTCTCTCCCCGCCCGAGGTGATGATCGGGCGGGGTCCACAATCCCCCGCCCCTCGAAGATTTCTCTGAAAAGTCGCTCAGACGTGGTGGGCCGCGTAATAGGCCGCACCCAGCAATGCGGTCTTGTCATTCAGCACCACCCTCAAGGGCATGGATGCGAGCAGCGGGCTCATGCGGCCCTTGGCCTGGAACTGGGCAACGAAATCGTGCTTTTCAAATAACGGCAGGATTTTCGGCGCGATGCCCCCGCCGAGAAACACCCCGCCCCGGGCCATGATCTTCAGGGCATGGTTGGCCGTTTCCCGGGCATACAGCCGGACGAACACCCCCAGGGTCTGTGAACAGAGCCGGTTGTCATCCTTCAGCGCCGCTTCGGAAATGGCGGGTGCCCGGCCGATCTCCTGCATACGCTGTTGCAATGCATCCGGGGTGGTCAGGCCGTGCTGCATGAGCAGGAACTCGTAGATGTTCTCGATGCCCGGGCCGGAGACCAGGCGTTCCCAGCTGACATGTCCGTAGCGGGCCGAGAGGTATTCGAACAGGGCGTATTCCTGGGGGCTGGTGGGACTGAAGTCGGCATGCCCCCCCTCTGATGAAAAAGGTACGTACGATTTGCCGTCCCAGTAGATGCCCGCCTGTCCCAGCCCGGTTCCGGCAGAGACGATGGAGCGGTTGCCGGTCTGTGCACGGCCTTCGTGGAGAGTGTGCAGATCCTTGGCTTCGAGCGTTTCCAGTCCCCAGGCATTGGCTTCCAGGTCGTTCAACAACCAGGTGTTGCGAAAGCGGAATTGCTGTCTGATGGCGGCCGCATCAAGTCGCCAGGGCAGATTGGTGGTTTCACAGACCTGGTCGATCACCGGTCCGGCCACGCCGAGGCAGGCAAGCTCAATTTCGGGTATCTCGGGCAGGGCGAGAAACTTTTCGAGAATGGCTTCGATGCTATCGTGATCCGGGCTCGGATAGGTCCGCTCCAGGCGGGGTTGCAGTCCATGGGTTTCGGTATCGAACCAGGCAAGCCGGGTATTTGTGCCGCCGATGTCGCCAGCCAGTATGTGCATGTTGATCTGCTCAGTTATGGTTTTTCCGCCATTCTAGCGGAAAAACGGCCAGGTCATGATGGGGATCCTCACGGGTGGGGGTCTGTTTCTGGTATTTAGCCGGACAGGATGAGTATCATACCCGGATGGATGTCTCGCCGATTCTCGATCCCCTCAATGATGCCCAGCGCGAGGCCGTAACCGCCCCGCTTGGCAACCTGCTGGTGCTGGCGGGGGCGGGCAGCGGCAAGACCCGGGTACTGGTGCATCGCATCGCCTGGTTGCTGGCGGTGGAGCAGCAGACCCCCTGGTCGCTGATGGCGGTGACCTTCACCAACAAGGCCGCCTGGGAGATGCGCCAGCGCATCGAGGCCCTGCTGGGGCAGCCCCTGGGCGGCATGTGGGTCGGCACATTTCATGGTCTGGCCCATCGTCTGCTGCGGGCACACTGGAAAGAGGCCGGCCTGCCGCAGAACTTCCAGATACTCGATTCGGATGATCAGTACCGGCTGATCAAACGTCTGCTCAAATCCCTCGATCTCGATGAAGCACGTTGGCCGCCGAAGCAGGTCCAGTGGTTCATCAACGGGCGTAAGGATGAAGGCCTCAGGCCCGAGCACATGGATGACGGCGGAGACCCGTTTCAACACCAGATGATTCGGATCTACCGGGAGTACCAGGCCACCTGCGAACGCGGCGGGCAGGTGGATTTCGCGGAGCTGTTGTTGCGTGCCCACGAACTCTGGCGCGACCGCCCCGACCTGCTGCATCACTACCAGGCCCGCTTCAAAAACGTTCTGGTGGACGAATTCCAGGATACCAATGCGATCCAGTATGCCTGGCTGAGACTGCTCTCCAGTCCCGCCAACCATCTGTTCGTGGTTGGCGACGACGACCAGTCCATCTATGGCTGGCGGGGCGCCCGGGTGGAGAATCTGCAGAATTTCCAGACCCAGCACCGGGATGTCCGGCTGGTACGTCTGGAACAGAACTACCGATCCACAGGCAACATCCTCAATGCGGCCAACGCGCTGATCAACCATAATCCCTCGCGCCTCGGCAAGCAGTTATGGACCGAGGACGGAGAAGGGGAGCCGATCAATCTCTACGCGGCCTTCAACGAGGTCGACGAGGCCCGATTCGTGATCGAACGGATCCGCCAGAACATCGAGGAGGGTCACGCCCGGGCCGAGTCAGCCATCCTCTACCGCACCACGGCCCAGTCACGGCTGTTCGAAGAGGCGCTGATCCAGTCCGGGATTCCCTACCGGGTCTATGGCGGGCTGCGATTCTTCGAACGCGCCGAGATCAAGGACGCACTGGCCTACCTGCGCCTGTTGAGCAACCCCCACGACGACGGCGGCTTCGAGCGGGCAGTGAACACCCCACCGAGGGGGATCGGGGCCAAGACCCTGGACGGGGTACGCGCCCATGCCCGGGATTTCGGCTGCTCCCTTTGGCAAGCGTCCCAGGACCTGCTCAAGGGCGGTGGTCTGGCGAAACGGGCTGCGGGTGCGTTGCAGGGTTTTCTGGAGCTGCTGGAAAACCTGCAGGCCGAGACTCAGGAGATGGATCTGGCCAACACGGTTGCCCAGGTCCTGCATGTCAGTGGTCTGCCGCAACACTTCGAAAAGAGTCGTGACGGCAAGGGCGTGGACCGCAAGGAGAACCTGGACGAGCTGGTCAACGCGACCCGTCAGTTCGAACCCTCGCCGGACCAGGAGGAGATGGACGATCTGTCTGCCTTCCTCTCCCATGCGGCCCTGGAGGCCGGTGAGGCGCAGGCCGATCCCTACGAGGACTGCGTCCAGCTGATGACCCTGCACTCCGCCAAGGGTCTCGAGTTCCCGCTGGTGTTTCTGGTCGGTATGGAAGAGGGTCTGTTTCCCCACAGCATGTCCGCGGACGATCCCCAGCGTCTCGAAGAGGAGCGGCGCTTGTGCTACGTCGGTATCACCCGGGCGATGCGCACCCTCTATATCAGTCATGCGGAGAGTCGCCGCATGCACGGCAGTGACAGCTATCCCCTGCCCTCCCGGTTCATTCGTGAGATCCCGGCTGAACTGATGCGCGAGGTGCGGGCCGGCCCGGCCATCAGCCAGCCGATCTACGGCTCATCGCCCTATCATGACAGCGCCACCCTGAGCGGCTTCAATCTCGGTCAGCGGGTGCGCCATGCCAAGTTTGGCGAGGGTGTGGTGTTGAATGCGGAGGGCCAGGGTCACAGTGCCCGGGTGCAGGTCAATTTCGAGGAAGTGGGCAGTAAATGGCTGGTGGTGGCCTACGCGAATCTATCCCCCTGCTGAATGGGCGGATGCATCACTTGCCAGCACAAAACCATGTCATATAACGAGAAAACAGAACGGAGGGTTACATGAAACGTCGGGATTTTATTGCAAAGGTTGGCGCTGGTGCGCTGGCCACCGGAGTAGGTCTCTCGCTGGCTTCCACTGCTGAGGCCAAGGCCGAGATCAAATGGAAGATGGTGACCACCTGGCCAAAGAATTTTCCGGGTCTGGGCACAGGCGCGAACAAGCTTGCCGAGGCGATCAATGACATGAGCGGCGGGCGGATGCACGTCAAGGTGTATGGCGCCAAGGAGCTGGTACCGGCGTTCGAGGTGTTCGACGCGGTGGCCCAGGGCACGGCCGAGATGGGCCACGGTGCGGCCTACTACTGGAAAGGCAAGAGCGAGACCGCCCAGTTCTTCTCCACCGTGCCGTTTGGCATGACCGCCCAGGAGATGAACGGCTGGCTCTATTACGGCGGCGGGCTGGAGATGTGGCGCGAACTCTATAAGCCCTTCGGCCTGATTCCTGCCCCCGGCGGCAATACCGGGATGCAGATGGGTGGTTGGTTCAACAAGGAGATCAACAGCGTCGAGGACCTCAAGGGCCTGAAGATGCGCATCCCGGGACTGGGTGGTGAGGTGCTCAAGCGGGCGGGCGGTACGCCGGTGAATCTGCCGGGCGGTGAGTTGTTCACATCGTTGCAGTCCGGCGCCATCGACGCCACCGAGTGGGTCAATCCCTACAACGATCTGGCCTTCGGCCTGTTCAAGGCGGCCAAGTACTACTACTACCCTGGCTTTCACGAGCCGGGTACCACCCTGGAGGCGATCATCAATGAGAAGGCCTTCGCAGGGTTGCCCAAGGACCTGCAGTCGATCGTGCTGAACGCCTGCAAGGTGGCCAATCAGGAGATGCTGGCGGAGTACACCGCACGCAACCCGGCGGCGCTGCAGACCCTGGTGGAGAAACACAAGGTGGATATTCGTCCCTACCCGAACGATGTGCTGGAGATCCTGCGCAAATACTCCCGTGAGGTGGTGGAGGAGCTGGCCGGAAAGGATGCCTTTGCGAAGAAGGTGTATGACTCCTACACGGCGTTTCTCAAAGGCTCCCGGGAGTGGGGTGCGATCTCCGAGCTCGCATACCTGCAGGCGCGGGACAAGGTTTAGGAGGAGTTTTGAGTTTTGAGTTATGAGTTTTGAGTGGTTGAGTTCGCTGCGCTCACGGGTTTTTGTTTGCCCTTCTCCCCGGCCCTCTCCCGAAAAGGGAGAGGGAGCGTGCTGTTCGAGGGCATCGCACAAGGCCGGTCAGAAGGTGGCACTGAGTTGTTCATTCGCACCTGAACTTGATCCATGCATCCCCTCTCCCTTCGCGGGAGAGGGCCAGGGAGAGGGGTAATTTACAAATTCGTGAGCGCAGCGAACTCAACCACTCAAAACTAAAAACTCATAACTAAAAACTAACAGATGATCCCCCCGCCTCTCGCCCTCTACGTGCACGTACCCTGGTGCATCCGTAAGTGTCCCTACTGTGACTTCAACTCTCATGTGCGCCCTTCTGCGCTCCCCGAATCTGCCTATATCGATGCCCTGCTCGCGGATTTGAGAACCGACCTGCAGCGGGTTGAGGGTCGTTCGTTGAGCAGTATCTTTATCGGGGGCGGAACCCCCAGCCTGCTATCGGCCACTGCCATCGGGCGGTTGCTGCAGGGGGTTCGGGATGAGATCGACTGTGAACCCGGACTCGAGGTGACCCTGGAGGCGAATCCCGGAGCGGTCGAGATCGGTGACCTGGCGGGTTATCTGCGTGCCGGTGTCAATCGCCTCTCCCTGGGTGTGCAGAGCTTCCATGAGGATTCCCTGCGGGCCCTGGGAAGAATCCATAGCGCCCGGGAAGCGTCGACTGCGGTGGGTTTGGCCAGACAGGCGGGATTTTCCCGGATCAACCTCGATCTGATGTTCGGCCTGCCGGGTCAGGATCTGGGGATGGCCCGTGAGGACCTGCAAACCGCACTCGAACTGGAGGTGGAGCACCTCTCCTACTACCAGCTCACCCTGGAACCCAATACCGCCTTTCACCATGCGCCTCCGTCGCTGCCGGATGAGGACCGGATCTGGGAGATTCAGGAGCAGGGTCATGATCTGCTGCATCAGGCGGGCTATCGGCAGTACGAGATTTCCGCGTTTTCCCGGACGGGTGCCGAATGCCGCCACAATCTGAACTATTGGCGTTTCGGGGATTACCTGGGTATCGGCGCCGGGGCTCACGCCAAGCTCAGTCATCGGGATGGCCGGATTGAACGCTTATGGAAGTTGCGCCACCCAGACGCCTACCTGGGCGCCGCCAAGGGTGTTTACCAGCAGGGTGGGCGCGAACTGACATCTCAGGACCTGCTGCTGGAGTTCTTCATGAATGCCCTGCGCCTCACCCAGGGGGTCGAGCGCTCCCTGTTCGGAGCCCGCACCGGGTTGCAGGAACAGGCAATTCAAAATCCGGTTTCAGAGGCAATTTCGAAAGGACTGCTGGAGTCGCATCCGGAGCGTTTGTGTGCCACACCCCTGGGGCAGCGCTTTCTTAATGATTTGCTTATGATTTTTGAGGTTAATGAATTTTCTTAAAGTATATTTGACCTAGTGAGTCTAAGATATTAAATTTATGAGACTATCCTTATATCAGGATGGTTTGAAGTTGGAGTTGTTCAAACCTCTCGTCTAACCTGGATACGCGAGCTGTCAGGCAGGGAGCGACGCGCTGAACCGGTAACGGTCTACGCACAGAATCAAAGGTCCTTGCAATGCGTAAGTCTTTGATTGGATTCCAGTCATTGTCGATCTAGGGGAGTGCCGCCGGACCTGTGTGCCGGGGATGAACAATGCAGCTGAAATCACGCGTCGCACTGATCCTGCTGTTGGCATTCCTGTCACTGCTGACCCTTCAGAGTTTTCTCGACATTCGCTCATTCCTGCCAATCCTCGCGGAATTCGAGTCTGTGGAAGGTGCTACCCCGGTGGGCGGTGCTCTCTCCGATTTGCTTGGCCTATGGGTTGAACAGGGTTTGTGGCGTAACACCCTGCTGTTCGGTCTGGGACTGGGTCTGGTTCTCTGGGCGGTCTTTCGCTGGTTGGACAGCCGCCTGCTCTCCCCTTTGCAACGCAGCCGTGATGCCCTGTTGACGGTGGCGGAAACGGAATTGTTCGAACTGGATCTGGGGCAGTTGCGAAATACCCCGGAGTTTATTCGTCAGGGGGTCACCCAGCTGGCCCACGCAACCCTTCAGCGTGAGGCAGAGCTGGAACACCAGATGGCCCTGTTCACTGCCCTGTCACAGACGGGGCTCACCATGCGGCATGTCAGCTCACCGCAATTGCTGTTCGAGCGGGTCTGTGAAATCGCGGTGAACTACGGCGGTTTCAAGGCGGCCTGGGTGGGTGCCGTGGACGGGGATGGCCGGGTGGTTCACCCGATCGCCAGTCACGGAATCGATGCCGCGCATCTCAAGGTTTGCAAGTTTGATCAGGACCTGACCGATCCTCATGCGGAAGGGCCCCTGGCCATCGCGGTGTTCGGTAAGAGTCCCTCGGTGGTCGAGGCGAGTGAGTCTGAGGCGGGGAAAACCACCTGGCATCGGCTGGCGCATCTCAGCGGTGGACGCTCCGCAGCCCTGTTTCCCATCGTGGTGAAACGGGAAGTGGTGGCCACCCTTACGGTGTATGCGGAACAGTCCGGATACTTCACTCCGGTGATCCAGGAGCTGTTGGAGGGTATGGTCAGCAATCTTGCCTTCGCGATCGAGAGCATCGAGCGCAATCAGGCGCACCAGATCGCCATCCAGTCGCTGGAGGCCTCCTCTCGTCAGCTCAGTGAGGTCAATCAGAAGATGTCCCTGCTGCTGGAGTCCACCGGGGAAGGCATCTTCGGGGTGGATGAGCAGGACGCCTGCACCTTCGTCAACCAGGCGGCCGCCAACATGCTGGGATACAGCCGCAGGGAACTGCTGGAGCAGCCGATTCATCGCCGGGTGCGGATGCCCACCACCGCGGGGGAATCCTTCAACCAGATGGTGCGCAGCCAGGGGGATGCGATCAGTGTCCGGGACGAGTCCTTCGTGCGTAAGAACGAGAGCCTGTTCCCGGTGGAGTATTCAACCTACCCCATCCTTGAGCAGGGCGTGTTCAAGGGATCGGTTACGGTGTTCCGGGATGTGACCTCGAGTCGGGCCATGATGCGCGAGATGCGCTTTCTGGCGACCCATGACTCCCTCACCCACCTGCTCAACCGGCATGCCTTTGACCAGCGCCTGCGTCAGGCCTTCAATCTCAGCCGGGAGAAGAAGGCGCAGCATGTTCTGCTTTACATGGATCTGGATCAGTTCAAGCTGGTCAATGACACCTGTGGTCACATGGCCGGTGACATGATGTTGCGCCAGCTGGCGCACCGGCTGCGTCTGGCGATCGGCAACGAGGATGTGCTGGCGCGCCTTGGCGGCGATGAATTCGGTCTGCTGCTGGAACATTGCGATTTGAACCGGGCCAACAAGCTGGCCAACCAGATCTGCACCGCAGTGAAGGAGTACCGCTTCAACTGGGAGGGGCGCAATTACTCGACCGGCATGAGTATCGGCATCGTTGCCATCGGGCCAAAAACCGAAAGTCCTCACAGTGCCCTGAGCGCTGCGGACGCCGCCTGTTATGTCGCAAAAGACATGGGGCGCAACCGGGTCTATGTCTATCAGCCCTATGACGAAGAGATCAACAGGCAGCAAGGTGAGATGCGTCTGGTGAACAAGATCGAAAGTGCCATCGATCAGCAACGTTTCACCCTATTGCAGCAACCCATCATGTCCCTGCGAAGCAGCGCGATTGGTGATGAGCATATCGAGGTATTGCTGCGCATGCGCGACGAGCGCGGTAAGCAGATCATGCCCGGTGCCTTCATTCCGGCTGCCGAACGCTACAATATCATGGTCAACCTGGACCGTTGGGTGATCCGCAACACCTTTCAATGGCTGGCGCAAAATCCCACTCGCCTGGAAGAGCTTGGTCTCTGTGCGATCAATCTTTCAGGCCAGTCTCTGAGCGATGCCACGTTGCACGAGTACATACTCGAACAGCTCCGGGAGTTCCGTCTGCCCGCAGAGAAGATCTCGTTCGAGATTACCGAGACCGCCGTGGTGAGCCGGCTCGATCAGGCTACCCGTTTCATCAGCCTGCTGAAGCGGCGCGGGTTCCGTTTCGCCCTGGACGATTTCGGCACCGGCATGTCCTCATTCGCCTACCTGAAGCATCTTCCGGTGGACTATCTGAAAATCGATGGCAGCTTCGTGCGTAATATCCTGCATGACCGGGTGGATCGGGCGATGGTCGAATCGATCAACCAGATCGGCCATCTGATGGGGTTGCAGACAATTGCCGAATACGTGGAGAACGACCTGATACTCGAACAGTTGATCGAGATCGGTGTCGACTATGTGCAGGGTTATGGCGTGGTGAGGCCCTCGCCCCTTACCCAGGTGGGATCCTCTGGCAGGAGCAGGCCCGGCCTGCTCCACTGATCCGGGGAGTCAGGCCCGGATCGAAGGCGTTGATCAGCTGATCCGGCACTGCTCCAGGAACGCTTCCAGGCCGACCTGCTCCGCATACTCCTTGAGTGCTTTCGGCCTCGGGCCCTTCTCTTTCACCTCAAAAACCTGTTCCGGATTATCGGGCAGCTTGGCATAGGTGCCGGCGGGTATTTTCACGGTCAGGGTGGCTTTGCGGGCGCCGCGTTTTTTGCGGGTTATCTTTTTTCGCACCTGCTTGGCCGTGGTTTTGGGGGCCGGCTGCGGTTTTTCCAGTTTGTTGACGATCCGGCTGACCTTTTTCAGGTTATGCGCAATAAAGGTTTCGAAACTGATGCCTTGATCCTTGAGGATCTTGTCGATTGCGTCGCTGGCTTGGCTCAAGGCCTGTGATTCCCGCTCCGCTTTCTTTTGTTCCTTTTCCAGACGTGCCAGTTTTGCCTTCAGGGTGTCTATTTCTTTTTTGATGTTTGGCATGAGTTCAAAGCTCTTGGTTTAAGCTCGGGATCGGTTCCGGAGCCGGTTGCTGGGTGATTTGGGTCGCGTTTGTCATCTGATCCCCCAAGATGACCGGTACCTCCGGTATCCCTGTGGGGACTGTGAGGGCTGTCGACTCTCGAGGGCAGTGCAGGGAGTCGGGCACGGAATTGATGATCACTTTACAGTCCGATCATCACAGTCCTTCGCAAAGATCCGGGTAAGTGCGCGGAATTTTAAGATTATTCAGGGTGCTTAAGCAAATGGCACCGAGCAGCGGGTAAGTATGCCGGGCGGGTACAGGGGGGTTCCCTGGCAGGATAAATGGGTGGGAGAATCCGTGAGGGTAATCTGTCGAAATCCTGTCACTTCTTCAGGTGATTATCTATCTCGTTGTATTATCGTATAATATCCTGCCTGGTTAGGTGGCTGATGCTGAGTTTGGGAATTTGTATCTGAGACAGTGTCTGGTGCTTGTGTTAGGTTGAAGTGAAGGTTACGAGAGCTGTCTCATGAGCCATTTTGATTATGCAAATCCCGATTTTGATGACCTGTTGAGACTCGCGCAGGACGATCCCGAGCGCTTCGAAGCCGTGCGTCAGAAGACCATCGCGACCTACATCGAAACCCTTCCTGATGACCGCCAGGACCTGATGCGCCGACTGCAGTGGCGGATTGATCAGGAGCGCCGGAACCGAACGCCATTGAGTGCCTGCATTCGCATATCGAGCCTCATGTGGGAGAATCTGTTGGGTACTCAGGGGCTGCTGGGCTATATGCAAAAGGTCAGTCTGGGCGGTCAGGCTGATTGTTCGGCCGTGACCGGTGACAACAACATCATCGAGTTTCCCCTGAGTTCGTCCTGATTCTTCATCACTTCGGGCAAGATGACGCGGTAAGGCTTGCCTTGAAGGGCCACTTCGCTTATCATTCCGCGCCTTTCCGGTGCTACGCGCTGTGGTTTGTTGACCTGGCGTGATGCGGATCGCCTGTATAAGGCAGGTGAACAAAGCGCTCTGGCAATGGTAAACATCTCTCAAGTGAGTCAGTCATGAAAGCGGACATCCATCCTCATTACGAGGAAATCAAATTCGTGTGCAGTTGCGGCAATGAAATCGTGACGCGTTCCACCCTGGGTCAGGAAGAGGTCCACATCGAGGTGTGCTCCTCCTGTCATCCCTTCTACACCGGTAAACAGAAGATCGTGGATACCGCCGGTCGTGTGGACAAGTTCCGCAAGAAATACAGCCGCTGATTCATTATCCGGGCAGGACGCCAGACGGCTGTTTCCCCGGATACTGATCGCCTTGTGCAGAGGGGCCTCGCATTGCGGGGCCCTTTTGTTTTGTGGGCTATTGGGTCTGGCCGCTCCGCTATCGGCCTCGGATGCATGTCGTCCCTGTAGCGAGCCGTTACAGGGGGTGGATCGGATCATCGATGGGGATACCCTGGTTCTGCAAAGCGGTGAGAAGGTCCGCCTGATCGGCATCAACACCCCGGAACTGGCCCATCGGGGACATCCGGAAGAGCCGGGGGGGCGTTCGGCCCGGGACGCCCTGGAGCGCCTGGTGCAGCAAAACGGCGGACAGTTGCGAGTCTGTGCGGGTTCCGACCCCAGGGATCGCTACGGTCGTCTTCTGGCCCATCTGGCCAGTTCCCAGGGGGATGATATCGTCCAACAGTTGCTGCTCCAGGGTCAGGGCTATGTCATCGCCATTCCACCCAATCTCGGATCCCTCGACTGCCATCTTGCCGCCGAGTCCCGGGCCCGCGACAAGGGGCTGGGTGTCTGGGGACGTCCGTCGACCGATGCACGGGCACTGCAGGGGAGTGAAACCGGGTTTTATCATCTACAGGGTCGCGTCGAGCGGGTCGCTGAGAGCCGTCGCTCGATCTGGCTCAACCTTGCCGGTGGGCTGGCCCTGCGCATCCCCCGCAGGGACTGGAAGTATTTCGATATCGAGGATCCCCAGGCGCTGCAGGGACGAGGTCTCGAAGTACGGGGCTGGATCACCCGGCAGAACCGTGCACAACAGATGAGTGTGCATCATCCCAGTGCAATTCGCTGGCTGGACTGATCGGGACTGTTTCGCGAGGACAGACGGGGTACACTAGGGCCTGTCAACAGGCCCCAGATCAGAAATCACCCATTCCCCAATACCCGGTTCAAGAAGGAGTTCGCATGGTTAAGAACATCGGCATATTGACCTCCGGAGGCGACAGTCCGGGCTTGAATGCCGCGATCCGGGGGGTTGGAAAGACCGCCCTGGGTATCTATGACATGCAGGTCATCGGCATTCGGGACGGTTTTCGAGGCCTAGTTGAAAACCGCACCATGCATCTGGACCGGTCCATGCTGTCCGGGATCCTCACTCAGGGCGGTACGGTGCTGGGCACCAGCCGGGACAAGCCTCACCGGATGTATTTCAATGGCAAGCGTCAGGACATGACCGATGTGATCGTGGAAAACTATCACGCCCATCACCTGGACGCGCTGGTGTGTATCGGCGGTGGCGGAACCCAGAAAAACGCCCTCACCCTTATGGAAAAGGGGCTCAATGTGATCACCCTGCCCAAGACCATCGACAATGATGTCGCACATACCGATACCACTTTTGGTTTCGATACTGCACTGGGCATTGCCACCGATGCCATCGACCGGCTGCACAGCACCGCCCACAGCCATCACCGCATCATAGTTGTTGAGATCATGGGGCACCGGGCCGGCTGGCTCGCCCTGGGGTCCGGACTGGCCGGTGGAGCAGACGTGATCCTGCTGCCGGAAATCCCCTATGACATCGAAAATGTAGCGGAAGCCATCCGGGGTCGTGCCGCCGGTGGCAAGCCGTTCAGCATCGTCGCGGTGGCTGAGGGCGCGTTGCCGAAAGGGGATGCGGAGCGGGTCATGTCGCTGCGTGAGAAAAAGCTTCGGACAGTCGACAAGAAAGAGCGAAAGCAGCTGAAAACGGAGTTGGCGGAGCTTGAATCGCAGTATGAAAACCACACGGTGCACCTGTCCCGGCAACTCGAGGAGCTGACCGGACTGGAATCACGGGTGACCATTCTTGGATATCTGCAGCGCGGCGGCATCCCGTCCGCCGCGGACCGGCTGCTGGCCACCCGGCTGGGCACGGCCTGTGCCGACCTGATTGCCGAGGAGCGTTTCGGCGTGATGGTGGCCTCCCGGGGCGACCAGGCGGTACCCGTGCCCCTGGTGGATGTGGCCGGGTATAAGAAACTGGTCCCGCCGGACCACCCCTGGGTGTTGAGCGGGAAGCGGGTCGGCACCAGTTTTGGCGACGGCTGAGCGGCTGTTACAGAGACCCTGCGCAGTCTGACGCCGCGCAGGGGCCTTGCTCGGATTATTTCCTTATATCAGTAACCTGCGCATTTTGGCAGATCTCGCCATGTGCTGCCCGGGGTGCGGCAATTTCCAACCGATGGCGGCTCATACAGGCCTCAGAACGGCAGGAAATTACGCATTCCGTTCATCACCGGGCTTACGGTATGTGACATGTTGCCCACGTCCTGTGTCATCACCCCCACGTTGCGGTTGAGGTGATTCATGTTGCCGTTCATGCCCTGTACCTGGCTGGTCATGGTCTGCATGTTGCCGTTCATCTGTTGCATGTGATCGTTCATCTGGGTCACACCCCCCGACATCGCACGGGTGTCCTGACCGATCGAGGCAATGGTGTTCTGGATGCGGTGCATGTCCGCGGACATGTAGGTCATGGAGCGTTCCATGACATGCACCACGTAGAACAGGTAGATCAGTGCGGCCACCGCGATGAGGGTGCCCGGCAGGGAGAACAGTTTGATTCTCTGGATCTTGTACTGCTGTTCCCGTTCTATCGCTTCGAGGCGTTCGTGCAGCAGTTTTTCCCGCTCCTCTGCCTCGGTGTGGGTCTGCTGGAAGGCCTGGGTGAGGCGATCGCTGAACTCCTCGATGATCTTTTCCTGATGATCTTCCCGGGTTTTATTGTCCTTGTGGATCTTGTCGAAGACCGATTGAAGGCCCTGCATCAGGCCGGGCAGCACGCCACTGTCCGCAGGGCTCCTGGACTGGGTTTTTTCAGTCTCTGTTGCCTTGGCGGCGGCGGCCTTCTGGGCATTTGCCGTTTTACGGACAGTGCTCTTGGCGGTGCCGGTTTTGGGTTTGGATTTGACGGTTTTCTTTTTCGCGGGGGGCGTACTCATGATCCTAGCTCGCTGATCAGGCCTGTTTAGAAGGGATTAGTTTATTAGAAGGTGCTTAATTATGCCGGGAAAGGGGTCACGCTTTCCAGATAAACCATCCGTTTTATTCACATTCAATTCTGCTATAGGTATTCAGACGAATAACAAACCAATCGAGGTGGATGGCATGGTCAAGCTAGCTTTGGGTGTGTTTCTGTCCTGTTTCACGACCTTCGTGAATGCTGCGGTAGTGGGCGAAGAGGTCAGTTACGGAGACGGGGAAACCCAGATGAAAGGGTATCTGGCCTACGATGATGCCCAGTCAGGAAAGCGTCCCGGAATCCTGGTGGTGCATGAGTGGTGGGGCCATAACGACTATGCCAGGAGCCGCGCCCGGGCGCTGGCGGAAATGGGCTACACCGCACTGGCGGTGGATATGTACGGAGATGGTAAAACCGCCGACCACCCCAAGGATGCGGGTCGATTCGCGGGTGAGGTGAAGAACAACATGGCCGAGGCACAGGCCCGCTTCGAGGCGGCGATGGCGCTGCTCAAGGCCCAGGATACGGTTGCACCCGATGAGATCTCAGCCATCGGCTACTGCTTTGGCGGCGGTATCGTTCTGGAAATGGCGCGTCGCGGGGTCGATCTGGATCTGGTCGGGAGTTTTCACGGCAGTCTCGCCCCCTCCGAACCCGCTCAGAAGGACAAGGTGAAAGCGGAGCTGCTGGTATTCAACGGGGGCGCGGATCCATTCGTCAAGGCGGAACAGATCAGTGCCTTCAAAGAGGAGATGGACCAGGCCGGGGTAACCTACCACTTCTATGACTACCCGGGCGCGAAACATGCGTTTACCAATCCGGGTGCGACGGAGCTGGGTGAGAAATTCGGTTTACCCCTCGCCTATCAGAAGGAGGCCGATGAGCAGTCCTGGGCGGTCTTCTCGGATGCCCTGAAACGGGTATACGGCAGTAACTGAGCGCGATCAGTTGGCTCCGAAGCCGACGCAGTGGACGCGTCGGCAGACACTCTCTGCCCGGTTGTTGGTATGCCCCTCCAGGTAGGTGGCGAACTGGAGCTGATCCGTCGCCACGGCGTCACCCGCCATCAGGGTGGTGAGGGTCTTCTGCGGTACTTCCCTGAGCCAGGATTGCAGGTAGCGCTGTTGTCCCCCCTGCACCTCGCAGCGTTCCAGATGCGCCAACTGCAGCAGCAGTTCGTAGGGTATGCCGGATTGCTCCGTACTGTGGGTCAGGGGTTCCCCGGCGGCGCAATAGATCTGCTGACAGTCGGTGAAACAGCCTTTTGATAGGGCGTCGCTCACCGAGACGGAAACCCGATCCAATCTTACCTGCTGAAAATAGGCGTCAAGTTGCTGATGAAAGCGCTCTGGCAGTGGCTGCGCATGGCCCTGTTGGCGGGCCCGCACCAGGCTCACAAACTCGCGGAATTGCTGCACCACCTCTTCTCTCTGGTGGGGTGGCTGGCGCACGATGTCGCGTACCGCCGGGCGTTCATGTCGGGAGTCCCGGCAAGCGACGAAGGGTGCCCCCCGTCCCTCGGTGTATCGCTCGATCACCTCGAAGCCATAGGGACACTTGTTGCGGGAAACGAAGCAGGGTAAGCGGTTGCGTTCCCGATAATCGGAACACTCGGTTACCGCCATCTGCCGGTTGCTACGGTTCTGAGAGGTGGGTTCCGCGAAACTGCTGGATGCGAGACCACAGCCCAAAATCAACAGTGCAATGTGCCATCTGCGCATGCGCCGTATCTCCTGGCCAGAGCGGGCCGCTGTCATGAATGATTAATCGTTAGTATGGTCTTGGTTGAGGCGGCTGCCAAATCGGGTTAACGATATGGCGCCTGCCGGTCATCACTGCTTGGGTTCTTTCTCCAGCCGGACTCTCATCTCGTCAAAGCGGCTCAGATCCTCCGCGGCCACCTGGGGGTATTCCGGCTGCATCGCTTTAAGGGTTTTACGGATGATGCGGGCGACCTGCCAGCGCATGTAGGGCTTGTTGTCCGCAGGGATCGCATACCAGGGTGCCCAGGGTTTGGAGGTGGCGGTGAGCATGTCCTGATAGGCTTCCATGTACCGGTCCCAATGCTGTCGCTCCTCGACATCCTTGATGGAGAACTTCCAATGCTTATGGGCTTCGTCCAATCGGGACAGGAAGCGTCTGCGTTGCTCCTCCCTGCTCACATTCAGCCAGAACTTGATGATCACGGTACCGTTGCGGGCCAGGTGATGTTCGTAGTGACGGATCGAGGCGTAACGTTGCGCCCAGAGCTCCTCGAGATTGTCCGGCAGGGCCAGACGCTGTGCACCGAGATACTCGGGATGTACCCGCACCACCAGGGTCTCCTCGTAGTGGCTGCGGTTGAAGATGCCGATGCGGCCCCGTTCCGGCAGGCGCAGGCTGGTGCGCCAGAGAAAGTCATGATCCAGCTCGAGTGATGAGGGTTGCTTGAAGGAGAAGACCTGGCATCCGCTCGGATCGACCCCGCTCATCACGGCACGGATGGTGCTGTCCTTCCCGGCAGCGTCCATCGCCTGGAACACCACCAGCAGGGCGCGCCGGTCTTCTGCATAGAGCCGGTGCTGCCAATCATCCAGCTTCGCGACCTCCTGGGCGAGACGTTTTTTACAGCCCTTCTTGCCTGGCGCGTCTGAGGGTGGCTGAGTGGTGCAGCGCTTCGGCAGCCGTTCCTGATCAAATGGGACCAGGAACGGAGAGGAAACTGGTTCGATCATAGGTCTGGCCTCCTGGCGGATAAGCCCTCATGAGGGCGAAAATGACACAATCGGGACCTATGTTACCACCTACTAAGCGAGCAATTCCGCCATCCGGCTGCCCATTTCCGCTGGCGAGCGGACCACGTGCGCGCCGGCCGCTTCCAGGGCCTGGAACTTGGCCTCAGCGGTGCCTTTTCCTCCGCTGATGATGGCGCCGGCATGACCCATACGTTTACCCGGCGGTGCCGTGACGCCCGCGATATAGGCGACCACGGGTTTGTTCACGTGAGCACGGATGTATTCGGCGGCCTCTTCTTCGGCGGACCCGCCGATCTCGCCGACCATGATGATGCCCTGGGTTTGATCGTCCGCCTCGAACAGTTTCAGGCAGTCGATGAAGCTGGTGCCGTTGATGGGGTCGCCGCCCAGCCCTACGCAGGTACTTTGTCCCAGTCCCGCCTGGGTCGTCTGGTGCACGGCCTCGTAGGTAAGGGTGCCTGAGCGGGACATGACGCCCACCTTGCCCGGTTGATGGATCGACCCCGGCATGATCCCGATTTTACAGGCGCCCGGGGTGATGATGCCGGGGCAGTTGGGTCCGATCAGCCGGGCGGGATAGCTTTTCAGGGCCTCTTTGACCTTGAGCATGTCGAGAACGGGAATCCCCTCAGTGATGCAGGCAATGATCTCGATGCCTGCATCCGCCGCCTCTATGATTGCGTCAGCGGCGAATGGTGGAGGTACGTAAATCATCGTCGCCTGGGCGCCGGTGGCCCGAACCGCATCGTGCACAGTGTCGTAAACAGGCAGATCGAGATGGGTCAGTCCCCCTTTGCCGGGGGTCACGCCGCCTACCAACTGGGTGCCATAGGCAATGGCCTGTTCTGAATGGAAGGTGCCCTGCTTACCGGTAAAACCCTGGCAGATGACCCGGGTGCTGCTGTCGACGAGTATGCTCATGCGCTACGTTCCTGGACTGAGAAAGTCATTCTGAATGGTGTTGTGATCATGCGGTTGCGGGTCGGCCGATGTCCGTCATTTTGCCGCCGAAACCGCCTTACGGGCTGCCTCGGTGAAGTCATGCGCGGTTATGAAATCGAGGCCGCTTGTTTCCAGCATGTCCAGTCCCTGCTGGGCATTGGTGCCTTCCAGCCGAACCACCACGGGTACCGAAACCTTGATGCTGCGCGCCGCGGTGATGATGCCCTCCGCGATCAGGTCGCAACGCACGATGCCGCCGAAGATATTCACCAGCACTGCGCGTACCTTGTCGTCGCTGAGGATCAGTTTGAAGGCCTCTGTCACCCGCTCGGCAGTGGTGCCACCTCCCACATCCAGGAAGTTCGCGGGTTCACCGCCCTGCAGCTTGACCATGTCCATGGTGGCCATGGCCAGACCGGCGCCATTGACCATGCAGCCGATGGAGCCGTCCAGGGTGATGTAGTTGAGATCGTGTTCAGCGGCCGCGGCCTCCTTCTCGTCCTCCTGGGTGCGATCGCGCAGGGCGATGAGGTCCTGGTGGCGGTACAGCGCATTGCTGTCCAGGTTGATTTTTGCATCCAGGGCCACCAGGCCGCCTTGTGAGGTGATGATGAGCGGGTTGATCTCGATCAGGCTGACATCCTTCTCGGTATAGAGCTTGTAGAGGGACATCATGATCTTGGAAAAGGACTTGATCTGATCCCCTTTCAGGCCCAGACCGAAGGCGAGTTTGCGGCACTGGTAGGGCAGCATGCCGGTGGCTGGATTCACCGTGGTTGTGAGGATCTTTTCAGGCGTCTCGGCTGCAACCTCCTCGATGTTCATGCCGCCGGCCGAAGAGGCCATGAAGACCACCCGGGACTGGGACCGGTCGAGCAGCGCACCCAGATAGAGTTCCCGGGTGATATCACTCCCCTGCTCCACCAGTACATTGTGCACCGGCAGTCCCTCGGGGCCGGTCTGATGGGTCACCAGGGTCATGCCGATCAGGGAGCGGGCGGCCTGTTCGACCTCGTCCAGACTGCGGGCCAGCAATACCCCACCGGCCTTGCCGCGTCCCCCCGTGTGGGCCTGGGCCTTGACCACCCAGAGGGTGCCGCCCAGTTCCTGGGCAGCGGTGCGTGCCTCGCTCGGGCTGGAGGCCGCCTGACCCGCCGGAACCGGAATGCCATAGCTTCTAAAGAGGGATTTTGCCTGATATTCGTGAAGATTCATGTCTCCGCCTCGGTGCTGAGCAGGAATGCGTGGGTGATTATGATTGTATAAGCTGAAATTATGGAC
>JBEVWC010000038.1:0-46688 GCA_040506775.1 Candidatus Thiodiazotropha sp. | reverse complement strand
CCTTTTGAGTCGGTCTACCGGCATCAGCAGATGGAGGGGCCGGTGGTACAACGGCTGGCAGACCTGTATCGGGATGCCGGTCTGGAGGCCGAAGGCACACCCGCGGATTTTCTCGGTACTCAGCTGCGCTTCGCGGCCTACCTGGATGAATCCCAGGATCCCCGCGCCCGGGCCTGGCGGGAACGTCTGTGGCGGGATCACCTGCTCGGCTGGCTGCCGGGTTTTGTCTCTGATCTGTGTGAACACAGCCGCCTGCTGATCTACCGCCTCTGGGGCGGGCAACTGAGCCTGCTGGCCACGGCGATGCAGCGCGAACTGGCGCCAGCCTGAAGCAGAGCGTCTCAATCCAGGAACGGGTAGTCGGTATAGCCTTCGGCGCCACCCCCGTAGAGCAATTCCCCGCGCAACGGATTGAACGGCGCATCCTCGCGCAGGCGACGCAACAGGTCCGGATTGGCAATATAAGGACGTCCGAATGCCACCAGATCAGCCGCCCCGGAGGCCACCACCTGAAGTGACGCTTCCCGGTCGTATCCGTTGTTGACCATCCAGGCTCCCGGGAATGCCCTGCGCAAGGCCGCGTAATCGAATTGTGGAGCATTCTCCGGTACCCGTTCAGCGCCGGTTTCACCCTCGATGACATGCAGGTAGGCAAGCCCCATGGGCGCCAGTTGCTCAACCACGTAGCCGTAGAGCGCCTGGGGATCGCTGTCCAGTTCACTGGAACCGCCAAACCGGGTCATCGGGCTGAGACGGATACCGACCCTTCCCGCGCCGATGGCGTCGCACACAGTCTGCACCACTTCGAGCAACAGTCGCGCCCGGTTGGGGATGGGCCCACCGTAGGGTCCGCTACGATCGTTGATGCTGTCTCGCAGGAACTGTTCGAGCAGGTAGGTATTGGCCGCATGTACCTCGACCCCGTCGAAACCGGCGTCCATGGCGCAGCGGGCGGCATGTGCATAGTCCGAAACCAGACCCGGCAATTCCTCATCACGCAAAGCCCGGGGCGTGGAAACCGGCTCGAAACCCGCCTGGGTGAAGGTCATGGTCTGAGCGGGCCGATCCGTGGAGGAGACCGGTGAAGCGCCACCGGGCAGCAATGAAGTGTGGGAGATGCGCCCCACATGCCAGAGCTGTATCACGATGGATCCTCCCTCGGCATGCACCGCATCCGTCACGCCGCGCCAGGCGGCGATCTGCTCGTCGCTGTAGATCCCCGGCGTGTCCAGGTAACCCTGCCCCATCGGGCAGATCTGGCTGGCCTCGGTGATGATCAGGCCGGCACTGGCCCTCTGGCGATAATATTCGATATTCAGGGCGTTGGGTTTGAGGCCTGGTGAGCGGTTGCGGGTCAGAGGCGCCATGACGACACGGTTGGACAGGCTCAGTTCTCCGCAATTCATGGAATCGAACAATGTTGTCATGGGTTTCTCCTGGATCGGGTGCTTGTGCGGGATCGGGGTGTTTGTGCGGCCATTTGAGGATTTTAGTCTCTCACCTGACTATGGACAGACCCTGCTTGGTCTTGTTCAGCATGCTGCACGGAGAGATGGGGCGGTCGTACGACGGGCTCGTGGTTTCCCGCGGGTTTGTGACCGCACCCGGAAAAGGTGAATTTGTCCCTATTCGCCATCCCCTTTCTTGCTCAACTCCTGTACCATTGCTAGATTAGCCGTCTTTTGGTTTACCCCGGATCTGATTACCCGACACAGGCCCATCCCGCCGTGCCGCCGAGTCCCCGGTGAACCCCCGTTACAACCCTTACGAAGAATACAAGAGATCCATGCTGTTCCGACGCATCCGTGGCATATTTTCCAATGACCTTTCCATCGATCTGGGTACCGCCAACACCCTGATCTACGCCCGGGGTCAGGGCATCGTACTCAACGAACCCTCGGTGGTCGCAATACGCCAGGACCGGGGGCCCGGTGGCGCCAAGTCCGTGGTGGCGGTCGGTGAGGACGCGAAGAAGATGCTCGGCCGCACCCCCACCAACATCACCGCCATCCGTCCCATGAAGGAAGGCGTGATCGCCGACTTCACGGTGACCGAGAAGATGTTGCAGTACTTCATCCACAAGGTGCATGAAACCCGCATCATCCGTCCCAGTCCACGGGTGTTGGTGTGCGTACCCTGTGGCTCCACCCAGGTGGAACGGCGTGCGATCAAGGAATCCGCGGCCGGTGCCGGTGCCCGCGAGGTCTACCTGATCGAAGAACCCATGTCCGCCGCCATCGGTGCCGGACTGCCGGTGGACGAGGCCCGCGGATCGATGGTTCTGGATATCGGCGGCGGCACCTCGGAAGTGGCCATCATCTCCCTCAACGGCATCGTCTACGCCAACTCGGTGCGGGTCGGTGGCGACCGCTTTGACGAGGCGATCGTCAACTATGTACGGCGCAATTACGGCACCCTGATCGGTGAAGCCACCGCGGAACGGGTGAAACACGAGATCGGCTCCGCCTACCCGGGGAACGAGGTGAAGGAGATCGAGGTCAAAGGGCGTAATCTGGCGGAAGGCATCCCGCGCAGCTTCACCCTCAACAGCAATGAGATCCTCGAGGCCCTGCAGGAGCCTCTCTCCGGTATCGTTGGAGCGGTTAAGACCGCCCTCGAGCAGACCCCCCCGGAACTGGGTGCGGACGTGGCCGAACGGGGCATCGTTCTCACCGGTGGCGGCGCCCTGCTCAAGGATATCGACCACCTGTTGCAGGAGGAGACCGGCCTGCCCGTGATCGTGGCGGAGGACCCGCTGACCTGCGTGGCCCGCGGTGGTGGGCGTGCGCTCGAGTTGATCGACGAACGGGGCGGCGAATTCTTCATGGTGGATTGAGCAGGCCGCGAGCCCGCCACATGCGCAACCGGCCTGGACCGGTTACGCGCCACAGAATACCGCTTACACCCGTGTATTGGAGTTGATCAGCTATCAAACTGATTTTCACACAAGGACCCTCGATCACCACCCGACTGGTGGTGGCCATCCTCCTGTCCATCTCCCTGATGGTCATGGATCACCGCTACAACCACCTGGAATCCCTGCGCGCCACCCTGTCGGTGCTGCTCTACCCGATTCAGTACCTGGCCAGCGTGCCGGTACTGCTGAGCGAATCCGCCAGTGACGCCCTGGTCAGCCGCAGTGAACTGGAGGAGCAGCGCGAACGCCTACACGAGGAAAACCTGCTGTTGCGGGCGCGCTTGCAGAAGTACGAGTCCCTGGAAGCGGAGAACATGCGCCTGCGCGGCCTGCTCGACTCCTCATTCAAGGTGGGTGACCGGGTACTGATCGCCGAACTGGTGTCGGTGGAACAGGATCCCTTCCGCCAGGAGGTACTGATCAACAAGGGCAGCACTTCCGGCCTTTTCGAAGGCCAGCCGGTACTCGATGCCAATGCGGTGGTGGGCCAGGTCACGCATATCAACCCGTTTTCCGCAAACGTCCTGCTGATTACCGATGCGGCCCACGCCTTGCCGGTTCAGGTCAACCGCAACGGTCTGCGCACCATCGCCCTGGGCACCGGCCTGATCAACCAGCTGGAACTCCCGCACCTGCCGAACAATGCGGATATCCAGGTTGGGGACCTGCTGGTCACCTCCGGCCTCGGAGGGGCCTTTCCGCCCGGTTATCCGGTTGCCGAGGTTGTCGAGGTCAAGCGCATCCCCGGACAACCATTCGCATCGGTCATCGCCCAGACCACCGCGCATCTCGACCGCATCCGCGAGGTGCTGCTGGTATGGACCCTGGACCCCGGGATCAGCCCCGGCAAACCGGTGGTGACCTCACCCCCCTCTGAAACCGAAGCCGCGCTGAATGCCACGGACACCTCGGCAGAGGAACCACCCACCGGGGAGGGCGGGGAATGATTGCCGGCACCCAAGGGCGAAACGGCCTGGTCTACCTGACCCTGCTCGCGGGGTTCATTCTCACGATTATGCCGCTCCCCGACTGGGCCGAGACCTACCGGCCCCAGTGGGTCGCCCTGATTCTCATCTACTGGTGCATGAATCTGCCGGAAAGAATCGGAGTGGGCGTGGGCTGGAGCACCGGACTGCTGCTCGACGTGCTTACCGGTACCCTGCTGGGCCAGCACGCCCTGGGCTTCTCGGTGATCGCCTATCTGATGCTGCGCCTGCACCTGCGGGTCAGGGTCATGCCACTGCATCAGCAGACCTTCACCATCTTCATCCTGCTGCTGGTGGAACGTCTGCTGGCGCTCTGGTCCACCGGGGCGGCCAACTACCCCACCCCGTCGCTCTGGTACTGGGTCACCCCCTTCGTCGGGACCCTGTTATGGCCCTGGGTCTATGTGGTGCTGCGCGATCTCAGTCACCGCTTCAATGTTTCGTGAGCCGTCGTGCCCCAATCATCGATCAAGAACTACCTGCATGAGAGCCAGCTGTTCCTGGGACGGGCGATCGCCGCCTCGGCCCTGGTCATCCTGCTCCTGTCGGTACTGATCGGCCGGCTGTTCTACCTTCAGGTACAGAATCACGAACATTTCACCACCCTCTCCCAGGACAACCGGGTCAAGGTGGAGCCTCTTCCGCCCACCCGGGGTCTGATCTATGACCGCAAGGGGGTGATTCTGGCGCAGAATCTGCCCGCCTACAGTCTTGAGATCACGCCGGAAAAGACCCGCGACCTGGAAGCCACGATCGAGGAACTGGGAAAAATCATTCCGATTTCCGAGGAGGATGTGCAGCGCTTCCGAAAACTGCGTAAGCAGAGCCGGCGCTTCGACAGTATCCCGATCCGGGTGCGACTGAAGGAGGAAGAGGTGGCGCGGATTGCCATCCATCGGCACCGCTTTCCCGGGGTGGACGTCAAGGCCACCCTGCTGCGCGACTACCCCCTGGGTGTGGAGACCGCCCATCTGCTCGGATATGTGGGCCGGATCAACGAAAAAGAGCTGCAGATCATAGACACCTCCAACTACAGCGGCACCAACTTCATCGGCAAGAACGGGGTGGAGAAGAGTTATGAAAACATGCTGCACGGCCAGGTCGGCTTGCAGCAGGTGGAGGTCAATGCCAAGGGGCGGGTGTTGCGAGTGCTGGAAAACCAGCCACCGCGCCCGGGTGACAACCTGAATCTGTTTCTCGACATCGGCCTGCAGGAGACCGCTCTGCGCGCCCTGGGCGATTTCAATGGCGCGGTGGCGGCCATCGACATTCAGACCGGGGGCGTCCTGGTGCTGGTCAGCAAACCCGGCTACGATCCTAATCTGTTTGTCGAGGGGATCAGCGCAAAGGCCTACCGGGAACTCGAGGAGTCTCCGGACAACCCCCTGTTCAACCGGGCGATTCGCGGCCAGTATCCCCCCGGCTCCACGGTCAAACCGTTCATCGGACTGGCCGGCCTGGAGTACGACGTGGTGGGTTTCCACCAGGAGACCTACTGTCCCGGTTATTACCAGCTGCCCGGCAAGGAACACAAGTATCGTGACTGGAAGAAGTGGGGGCATGGCAAGGTCGACATGAAAAAGGCCATTGTCGAGTCCTGCGACGTCTACTATTACGAGTTGGCGAGAACCCTGGGCATCGATCGGCTGCACGAATTTCTCTACGGGTTCGGATTCGGCCATACCACGCGCATCGATCTGGACAATGAATTGCCCGGCCTGATGCCCAGCCGGGAGTGGAAGCGGCAGAAACGCCGGGAACCCTGGTATCCGGGTGAGACCCTGATCGTCGGTATCGGCCAGGGCTATTTCCTCGCCACGCCTCTGCAGCTGGCCTCCGCCACGGCCACCCTGGCAAACCGGGGGCATCGCACCCGTCCCCGGGTCGTGGCCACGATTGAAAAACCGGATGGCACGATTATGGAGAGTCCCAAGATCGACGATGATCTGCACCAGCTCGACCCGGAGCACTGGGAGCAGGTCATCGATGCCATGGCCTCGGTGATCGAATCCCCCCGGGGCACTGCACACTCGATCCAGTCACCCAGCTACCGGATTGCCGGCAAGACCGGCACCGCCCAGGTGTTCAGTGTGAAACAGGACGAGGAGTACGACGAAGAGAATGTCGCCCGGCGCAATCGGGATCACGCCCTGTTCATCGCCTTTGCCCCGATCGAGAACCCGCGCATCGCGATCGCCGTGGTGGTGGAAAACGGTGGTCACGGCGGTTCCGTCGCCGCGCCGATCGCCCGTCAGGTGATGGACCAGTACCTGCTCGGTGATACACCGGTGACGCCCCCAGGGAGTGCGCAATGATCTGGTCCAAACCCAACATCCAGTTTCACGAATCCAAACCCGCCCAGGCGGAAGGCCTGTTGGCCTGGCTGCATATCGACCTCACCCTGCTGTCAGCCCTGCTGATCCTGATCGGCATCGGTCTGGCGATCCTCTACAGCGCGGGGGATCAGGAGTTCGTGCTTCTGCAGAAGCAGCTGATTCGCCTGGGGTTCGGTTTCGTGGCCATGATCACCCTGGCACAGATCCATCCCGACAATTTTCGCCGCTGGTCACCCTGGCTGTACGGAGTCGGCATCATCCTGCTGCTGCTGGTGATCCTGTTCGGTGAACTGGGCAAGGGGGCGCAGCGCTGGCTGGATCTCGGGTTCGTGCGCTTCCAGCCGTCCGAGATGTTCAAACTCACCCTGCCGATGGTGATCGCCTGGTACCTGGCGGAACACCGTTTGCCCCCGAGCACCTCGCGCCTGCTCATCGCAGGCCTGTTCACCGTCATACCGGTGCTGCTGATCGCCAAGCAACCGGACCTGGGCACCGCCCTGCTGGTAGGCACCGGCGGCGCCTTCGCCCTGTTCCTGGCCGGTATCAGCTGGCGCCTGATCTTCGCTGCCGGAGCAGGGCTGGCGGCCATGGGCCCCCTCGCCTGGTATCTGATGCACGACTACCAGCGTCAACGGGTACTGACCTTCCTCAACCCGGAGAGCGACCCCCTGGGCACCGGATATCACATCATCCAGTCGAAAATCGCCATCGGTTCCGGAGGGATCAGTGGCAAAGGCTGGCTCAACGGCACCCAGTCGCATCTGGAGTTTCTTCCGGAACGGCATACCGACTTCATCTTCGCGGTCATCTCCGAGGAATTCGGCCTGGTGGGCATCATCGCCCTGCTGACCCTCTACCTGTTCATCATCCTGCGCGGCCTGTACATCGCCACCCAGGCCCAGGACACCTACGGAAGAATCCTGGCCGGGTCACTTTCGCTGATATTTTTTGTCTATCTTTTCGTCAATGCGGGCATGGTTACCGGTTTGCTTCCCGTAGTCGGTGTACCCTTGCCCCTGATCAGCTATGGCGGCACGTCACTGGTGACCATCCTGGCGGGCTTCGGTATGCTGATGTCCATTCACACCCACAAGAAACTATTGCCGACCTGAACCTTATGAGAATCAGTACACGATTTCTGCTCTTCTGCGGCCTGAGCCTGGCGACCCTGGCTTGCGCCCACACTCCCCAGATGAAAGCGGAATACCGGCAGTTCGCCGAGGAGATGGCACAGAAGCACGGCTTCGATGCCGATGCCGTCACCCAACTCCTTAACGAAACCACCTACCGGGACGACATCATCGCCGCAATCACCCGTCCGGCGGAGTCCAAGGCCTGGTATGAGTACCGGCCGATTTTCATCAAACAGGACCGTATCGACGACGGAGTCGCGTTCTGGCAGGAAAACCAGGCATTGCTGGATCAGGTCAGCCGGGAGACCGGGGTAGCCCCCGAGATGATCGTCGCGATCATCGGCGTGGAGACCCGCTACGGGCGCTTTACCGGTCGTCACCGGGTCATCGATGCCCTCACCACCCTGGCATTCGGCTACCCCAGGCGGGCCAAGTTCTTCCGCAACGAATTGGAGGAGTTTCTGTTGCTGACCCGGGAGGAACATGTGGATCCCCGAACCGCCACCGGCTCCTACGCCGGCGCCATGGGCAAACCCCAGTTCATCTCCAGCAGCTATCGCGCCTACGCCGTGGACCATGACGGAGACAACAAACGGGACCTGTGGAACAGTAACGCCGACATCATCGCCAGCGTCGCCAACTACTTCAAGGTTCACGGTTGGCAGGCAGGTCAACCGGTGACGCTGCCGGTCAGCGAAGGAAAAGATCTGGATGGCTTGCTCGCCGCGGGTGTGAAACCCAAGCTGACCTGGGCGGAATTGACCGACCACGGAGTTAAACCGCTTCAGGATGTCGCCCTCGATCCTGAGACACCGGTCAGCCTGATCAAACTCAATGCCGGAGATGCGGATGAGTACTGGGTGTGCCTGAACAACTTCTATGTCATCACCCGCTACAACACCAGCAAGCTCTACGCCATGGCCGCCTACCAGCTGAGCCAGGCGATCCGGGAAGCCCGGCAGGCAGCCCAGGTCGCCCAATAACCGACTGCGCATCATGAAGCGAATCACAACAGGTTTCTGGACTGTCACCTGTCTCGCGGTAGCGCTGCTGGCAGGATGCAGCACGGCACCATCGGGCCGTTCCTCCCAGGCGGACGGCCTGAGTCCGCATAATCCACCGCCCGCGGATCTCGACGCGATCCCGGACGCGGTGCCCAAAGCCGAACCGAAGAGCAAATACGGCAATCCCGCCAGCTACGTGGTGTTCGGCAAGCGCTACCAGACCCTGTCGCACAATCGCGCCTACTCGGAACGGGGCATCGCCTCCTGGTACGGCAACAAGTTCCATGGCAAACGCACCAGCAGCGGCGAACCCTATGATATGTATGCCATGACCGCAGCCCACAAGACCCTGCCCCTGCCCAGCTATGTGCGGGTCACCAACCTGAAGAATCAGCGCAGCGTGGTGGTCCGGGTCAACGACCGGGGCCCGTTTCACGACAACCGGCTGATCGACCTCTCCTACACCGCTGCCTGGAAACTGGGCATCACCGGAGAGGGCACCGGCCTGGTGGAAGTCACGACCCTGCAACCCGGCAAGCCGGAACCGGCACCGCCTGCGGTCACACCCAGGGGTCCCAGAGCCCTGCCGGAACTGTTTCTCCAGGTGGGGGCCTTCGGCAGTTCGGATAACGCGCAGCGTCTGAAAAAGCGTCTGGAGGAACAATTGAAGACCCAGGTACTCATACAAGGCAACGATAATCCCCAGAAACCGGTCTACCGGGTCCAGGTTGGGCCGATCGCCAGCGTAGAGCTGGCGGATCACATCAGCCTGCAGCTCGGCCGCATGGGCATCCACGATCCCCATGTGGTGATCCGCTGATCAGCGGCCTTTAATTCAGGTAGACTACCCGTCCAACGATTCAAGCAACGATTCAACAGTCTCATGCCATTTTCCAAAACCACCACTCATATCGCCCTATTCTGGCTGATCAGCCTGCTCGCCCTGCCGTTGTACGCCGCGACTCCGCTGCCCTCCCCCCCCGAGGTGGCTGCTTCCAGTTACCAGCTGATCGACTTCCACAGTGGTCGGGTGCTGGCCGCAAAAGACGCGGACAAGCGTCTGGAACCGGCGAGTCTGACCAAGATCCTCACCGCCTACACAGTGTTTAGGGAGTTGAAACAGGGCAACATCAGCCTGGATGATACGGTGCTGATCAGCGAAAAGGCCTGGCGCACACCCGGCTCCCGGATGTTCGTCGAGGTGGGTAAACGGGTGAAGATCACCGACCTGATCAAGGGCATGATCATCCAGTCCGGAAACGATGCCTGCGTGGCCCTGGCGGAGCATATCGCCGGCAGTGAAAGCACCTTCGCACAACTGATGAACAACCATGCCAAGCGCCTTGGCATGAGCAATTCCCATTTCGTCAATTCCACCGGCCTGCCCCATGAGGATCACTACACCACAGCCGCGGATATCGCCAAGGCGGCCATGGCCACGATTCGCGAATTTCCCGAGTACTACCAGTGGTACAGCCAGAAATCGTTTGTCTTCAACGACATCGAACAGCACAACCGAAACAAGCTGCTGTGGCGGGACAAGACCGTTGACGGCATGAAGACCGGTCACACCGAAGGAGCCGGATACTGCCTGGTGGCCTCCGCCCTGCGGGATAACATGCGTCTGGTGTCGGTGGTGATGGGCACCAAGAGCGAAGAGGCCCGGGCCCAGGCCAGCCAGAGCCTGCTCAGCTACGGTTTCCGCTTCTATGAAACCCATCGTCTGTACGCAGCGGGTGAAGTGCTCAACCGGGTGCGGGTGTGGAAAGGCGACCAGGAAAAGCTACCCCTTGGACTCACCTCTGACCTGAACGTGACCATCCCCCGCCATCAGTACAAGAATCTGGATGCCAGTATGGAGATTGAGCCGCGGATCATGGCCCCGGTGGAAGCCGGCCAGCCACTCGGTGAAGTACGGGTGACCCTGGATGGCGAACCGGTCACCACCGCAAGCCTGGTTGCCCTGAAGGAGATCGATGAAGGCAACCTGTGGCAGCAGATCAAAGACAGCGCACTGCTCTGGCTGGAGTGAAGCATGTCCGATGAAGAGACACTGCTGGAGTTTCCCTGCGACTTCCCCATCAAGGTGATGGGGCGGGCGGAACCCGGGTTCGAGGCGATCGTGGTCGAGTTGGTCAGCCGCCACGCACCGGACCTGATGGAAACCGCCATCAACAGCCGCAGCAGCAGCGGTGGCAAGTGGGTGTCGATCACCATCACCCTGCGCGCCGAGAGCAAGGCCCAGCTCGATGCGATCTACCGTGACCTCACTGCCCACGAAAAAGTCGTCATGGCATTGTGAACGACCTCAGAAACCTGGCGGTGAGCTATCTTGGACGCCAGGCCTACGAACCCACCTGGCAGGCCATGCGCGACTATACCGATACGCGCGACCCGCACAGCAGGGATCAACTCTGGCTGCTGGAACATCCCCCGGTGTTCACCCTGGGACAGGCCGGAAAAGCGGAACATCTGCTCGATCCAGGCAGCATCCCGATTGTCAAAACCGACCGCGGCGGCCAGGTAACCTATCACGGCCCCGGACAGCTGGTGGCCTACCTGCTGCTGGATTTGCGCCGGGCCGGACTGGGAGTGCGCGGCCTGGTCACCCATCTGGAGCAGTCGGTGATCGAACTGTTGAGTGACCACGGCATCCCCGCCCAGGCCCGCAGGGATGCCCCGGGGGTTTATGTCGGGGACCGTAAACTGGCTTCCCTGGGCCTGCGGGTACGCCATGGCTGCAGCTATCATGGCTTAAGCGTGAATGTGAACATGGACCTGGAGCCCTTCTCACGGATCAATCCCTGCGGTTATCCGGGACTCGCCGTAACCCAGCTGTCTGAGCAGGGCCTGAGCGCGGATTTACCCAGTGTCGGCCGGGAATTGAGTCATCACCTGGCCAGGCGTTTAGGCTACACTCTCAGCTTCGAAGAAGTGGAACCGACCCATGAGTGAGCCCAAAGACCTGCTGCCCCCCTCCCGTACCCGCCCGGACAGCCACCAGCGGGGCAAATCCAAGCTCTCCCGCATCCCGGTGAAGGTGGAAAGCACCCAGACCCCGATGCGCAAACCGGCCTGGATTCGCGCCAAGGCGCCGATCGGCCGGGAGGTCAGCCGGATCCGCCGCATCCTGCGGGAACAGGGTCTGAGTTCGGTGTGTGAAGAGGCCGCCTGCCCGAATCTCGGGGAGTGCTTTCACCACGGCACCGCGACCTTTCTCATCATGGGGGACATCTGCACCCGGCGCTGTCCGTTCTGCGACGTGGCGCACGGGCAACCCCAGCCCCTCGATCCCGCTGAACCCGAAAAACTCGCCGATGCCATTCAGGCCATGTCCCTGAAATACGTGGTCATCACCTCGGTGGACCGGGATGATCTGCGTGACGGGGGTGGCGCCCACTTTGCGGCGTGTGTCGGGGCGATTCGCACACGCATGCCGCAGACCAAGATCGAGATCCTGGTGCCCGATTTCCGCGGCCGTGTCGAGCGAGCTTTGCCCCCCCTCGGCCAGCAGCCTCCGGATGTCTTCAACCACAACCTGGAAACCGTGCCCCGGCTCTACCGCCAGGCCCGCCCGGGGGCCGACTACCTGGGTTCCCTGCAACTGCTCGAGCAGTTCAAACAGCTGCAGCCCGCGGTTCCCACCAAGTCGGGACTGATGCTCGGCCTGGGGGAGCAACCCGAGGAGGTCATCGAGGTGATGGGGGACCTGCGCCGTCACGGTTGCGACATGCTGACCCTGGGGCAATACCTGCAGCCCAGCCACGACCATCTGCCGGTGGATCGCTTCGTCACACCCGAAGAATTTGATCAACTGGGTCGCCAGGCCCGGGAGATGGGTTTCAGCAACGTGGCCAGCGGCCCGATGGTGCGTTCCTCCTATCACGCGGATCTGCAGGCCAACCCGCTGCTGGATTCGGCCAACGTCTGAGAACGCTTGCGTCACCCCATGGCCGGACTCGACACCCAACTGATCAGCGCCCTGATCCTGCCCCCCGCCGGTCCTCTGCTGGTGGGTCTGATCGGCTTGCTGCTGTGGCGCGTGCGTTTCGGCCGGGAGCTGGTGATCTTCTCTCTGCTGGTGCAGCTGGGCCTGAGCATGCCGGTCACCGCGGAATGGCTGTTCGAGCGGCTGCAGACTGAATCCCCCTACGACCCGGCGCAATGGCAGGATAACCCGGCACAGGCCATCGTGGTCCTTGGTGCGGGCCGCTACCGCAACGCCCCCGAGTACCATGGGGACACCGCCAGTCTGCGAATGCTGAGCCGGTTGCGCTACGCCGCCAGCCTCTCCCGGGAGAGCGGACTGCCGGTGATCACAAGTGGCGGCACCCCGGATGGAGATGGCAGGCCGGAGGCGGAAATCGCCCGGGAAATATTGACCGCGGAACTGGGCGTGACTGTCATGGCCATCGACGACAGCAGCCACAACACCTGGGAAAACGCCGCTAACGTCATCGCATTGATGCACAGCAACCAGCTGCAACAGGTGGTTCTGGTCACCGACGCGGCACATATGCCCAGAACACTCTATGCCTTCGAACAGCAGGGGGTACGACCGATACCCGCTCCGATCAACTTCGAATACCGGAATGCGCAACAGCGACCGTTCTATCTGCGGATTCTGCCCAGTGAATATGCCGCCATGAATACCGCCCTGGCGCTGCACGAGATCCTCGGCAATCTCTGGTACCGACTCCGGGTTTACCTGTCGGTCTGAGCGCTCAGCGCGTGATGGTCGGTCACTGCGCCTATCATCTGCCAGATCGGCTCAGACCAGGATTTCGGAGATGTTGAGGCGTTCCATCAGGTAGCACAGACAGTCCTGGTGAATCACATCGAGATCCTTGGTCAGCATCGAAGGCATGACCCGTCTGCGAAAACACACCAACCCCTCCTCGCACACGAAGTAGTCATCCAGCACCGTCCGCCCGTCCTCATCCCGCACGTCCAGCACTTCGGCGCCACTGCCGTTGACCCATCCAAGTGGCGTTCCCGCGGGTACCTCGCGGAAATTCATGTGATCCAGATCGGGGTCGAAAACCAGATCTCCCTGATCAGGCTGGAAGCCCAGGCGGGCATCCGCGGCGACCTTCACCTGGGCAACGGTATGGAACAGATCCACATCCTGATCCGTGAGGGGGTGCTGGGGATGATCCGAGAGATGCAGACAGGCATCCAGATACTCCAGGGCATGTTCGACCCCGTAGGCGCTGCCGACCTTGCCGCATTCCAGGGTCACCGATGGGCAGAGCTCGGCGAACGCCATGGATTGCACCCCCCGGGGCCGCAGAAAATAGACCACGGTGCGGGAAAACAGGGTCGCCAGATGCAGAAACGGCAACGCCAAACGGTTGATGCAGGCATAGTGCGGGTTCAGACCTGTGTTGTTGTGCACATCCACGCTGAGGAACGGGGCGCGCCCACGCATGATCTCCACCACCCGGGCCATGATCCGTCCCTCCTCGCAATCGGTCTCATCACCCCCCGGCCAGACCCGATTGAAATCCCTTTGTCCGGGCAGCAGGCGTTTGTGCTGCGCCGCTGCCTGTACATTACCCACAAACAGGCTCACCGAACGGGGAAGATTCTTACCCTCGGCGTAACGGGACAGCAGCGCACGCACTGCTTCCCAGCCCACGCTCTCATTTCCGTGCATCAGTACCGAGAAGAACACCGGTTCGGGCTTGCGCCCACGCAAATGGAACAGCGTCGGTCCCGAGAGGACCTCGGCCAGCTGATCGGCTTCCAGAGAAAGGAGACCCTGGGGTAATTCATCATATTCCTGCAACATGCTTCCCCACCTGTTCAACCGGATACCCTGCAAGGCGTTTCATCGCTGTACCCGGGTAACCCGCTCATGATTTTAACGACACGCCAGTCTCCTGACCTAAACCCAACGCCGCACAAACGTGGTGGATCCCGATCAGTGCCACTCGTGAACCGGCCGATCCTGTTCCTGTCGCTCCAGGTAGGCCAGAGTCATACTGCGCATGTCCCGCGGGTGCCGGGCAATCCACTCCCGCTGCCAGTGTGCCCCGTTGCGACCCGTACGGGCGCGTTCGCGAATGATTCCCAGCCAATACTCCGCCGAAGCCCGGTCAATGCCAAGACGCGCCAGCCCCTCCAGGGCAATCGGACACAACACCTCGCTGATCAGTTGGCCCGCAGGTACCGCATCCCAGCCAAACCAGTAGAGCCGGGACTGCAGGCCAAAGCGTGCGGCCTGATAGAAATTGCTGCGGGCACGGATGAAACCCATTTCGGCATCCGGACGTTCGTGGCGCGCGGCCAACCCGGTCACCAGGCCAAAATAGAACGCCGCATTGGCCACCATGTCCCGCAGGGTTGGACCCGCCGGAACCACCCGGTGTTCGATACGCAGGTGCGGTTTGCCCTGTTTATCGAAACCGATCAACGGCCGGTTCCAGCGCCAGATGGTGCCATTGTGCAGTCTCAGGTGTGCCAACCGACCGACCGGTTCGTCCATCAGCTTGGGCAGCATCACCGGGTAGCGCTGCAGGTTGGCGGTAAAATTCTCCATCATCGTTTCATACAGGTAACGGACCCCGAAGCTGACCCGTTTGGTGAGATCCGAGGCGCCCACTGAGATTGCCTGCTCAAACAGGGGGATCCGGGTCTCGTCCCAGAGGTCCCGGCCGAACAGGTAGGGCGAATTAGCACTCACCGCGACCATCGGTGCGGATACGATCTTCGAGAGATTGTAGAATTTCGAGGCCTCCGCCGATCCCACCTGCAGATGGATCTGGAACGAGGTGGCTGCGGATTCCAGCATCACATCGTTATGGCAGAGATCCAGGGACTCGCGACCGGTGATATGCAGTTCCACCGGCTCACCGTGGCGTAGCCGGAACACCTGATCGTTGAGCGCCTGGTAGCGGTTCAGAGGTGACATGTTTTCCAGACTAAGGGCGCTTTGGCGCAGGGTAGGCAGAATCCCGAACATGCCCATGCAGGCAGAGAGACGTTCCGCCTCCCGGTTACAGCGCCGCCAGATGTCCTGCAACTCCCCATGCATCCGTTCGAACGCTTCACCGCTCAGATGGCGTGGGGTGTTGTTGATCTCCACATTGAAGCGTGCCAGTTCCGGCACCACCAGTTCATCGTCAAGTTGTGCCAGCATGGGCTGATTCAACGGCGCTGGATTGGCATCCCGGTCCAGCAGACAGGCCTCGAGTTCGACGCCACCCACTCCGCCTTCCTCAACGAACAGACCGGCCTCGAACCACTGGGCCAGCAGCCGGGTCTCTTCGATCAGGCGCTGCTGGAAGTCCTCGAAATCGGCTCGGCTGAACGCGTGGGTGGTGATTTCCTGGCCCATGATCAACTCCTGTCGCTGACCGGCTCTGAATCGGCAGAGGTCAGCAACCGGTGTTCCAGAGACTGCAAACGTTCCGGTGTGCCCACATCGATCCAGTAGCCGTCGTAACGTTCTCCCGAAACGCGCCCAGAGCCCATCGCCTGGCGCAGCAGTGGCGCCAATGGGAAAGCGCCCGCCTCGCAACCCTCGAACAAACCGGGACGATAAACCCCGATCCCGCTGAAGGTCAGGCAGTCCCCCGGGCCATCCTCGACCCGGTTCTGTATCAAGCGAAAATCACCCTTGGGATGTTGTGCAGGATTGGGCACCAGGACCAGATGCGCCAGGTCATCATCCGCCAGCTGCAGGGTTGCGAAATCGAAATCGGTCCAGACATCGCCATTGATCACTGCAAACGGCTCAGGGCCCAGCAGCGGCAGGGCATGATGAATGCCTCCCCCGGTCTCAAGCGCCTGCCCTTCTGCCGAGTAGTGAATGTGCACCCCCCATCGTTCTCCCCGGCCCACAGCCGTTTCGATCATCTCCCCGAGGTAGGCATGATTGATCACCAGCTGTTGAAAACCGGCCGCAGCGAGTTTTTCGATGTGATGGACGATGAGCGGCTTACCCCGCACCGGTAATAACGGTTTCGGCAGCTTGTCCGTCAACGGCCGCATGCGTTCGCCTCGCCCCGCGGCCAAAATCATGGCTTTCATGGTTGTCTGTTTCAGGATGGGAAATGTCAGGTGAAGGTTAACACTTCAGCGCAAACCGTGCGTTCACTACAGGAAATTATAGTCGTTTTGCATCACGCTCCCCCCCCCCAATCAGCACACAGAGTGAGAGCGAAGTGATGACTGAACTTGCGGGGCGTGTGACGTACTACCTGGCGGTAGACCGGAGCACCGACCTGTATGAAAACAGGTCATGTGTCACGGGGCAGGAATGGCTATGGAATCGGCTGAATGGAAAACAGCGGGTGCTTTCCATGATCGCGGGTATGCGCGGCAAGACGCCGGGCATACACCCGGCCCGGTTAACCTTTCATCGCATCGAAAAACTCATCGTTGGTCTTGCTGACCTTGAGTTTGTCGAACAGGAATTCCATCGCAGCCAATTCATCCATGGGATGGAGGATCTTGCGCAGGATCCACATCTTCTGCAACTCATCGGGTTTCATCAACAACTCTTCACGGCGGGTGCCGGAACGATTGATATTGATGGAGGGGAAGATGCGTTTTTCCGCAATACGCCGATCCAGATGGACCTCCATGTTACCGGTGCCTTTGAACTCCTCGTAAATCACATCATCCATGCGCGAACCGGTATCCACCAGCGCCGTCGCCAGGATGGTCAGGGACCCCCCCTCCTCCACGTTGCGCGCCGCACCGAAGAAGCGCTTCGGACGATGCAGGGCGTTGGCATCCACACCACCGGTCAGCACCTTGCCGGAGGACGGCACCACGGTATTGTAGGCTCGCGCCAGACGGGTGATGGAGTCGAGCAGAATCACCACGTCACGCTTATGTTCAACCAGCCGCTTGGCCTTCTCGATTACCATTTCAGCGACCTGCACGTGCCGGGTGGCCGGCTCATCGAAGGTACTGGAAATGACCTCACCCCGCACTGATCGGGCCATCTCGGTGACTTCCTCGGGACGTTCATCGATCAGCAGCACGATGACGTAGCACTCCGGGTGATTGTGCGTAATCGATTGCGCGATATTCTGCAGCATCATGGTTTTACCCGCTTTGGGCGGGGACACGATCAGACCCCGCTGACCCTTGCCGATGGGCGCCACCAGATCGATTGTCCGGGCGGTGATGTCCTCGGTACTACCGTTGCCGATCTCCAGATGAAAACGCTTGTTGGCAAACAGCGGGGTAAAGTTTTCAAACAGGATTTTGCTCTTGGCATTCTCCGGTTTGTCGTAGTTGATCTCATCGACCTTCAACAGCGCAAAGTAGCGTTCGCCATCCTTGGGCGGGCGAATCTTGCCGGAGATGGTGTCACCGGTGCGCAGGCTGAAACGGCGAATCTGGCTGGGCGAGACATAGATGTCATCGGGTCCGGCCAGATAGGAACTGTCCCCTGAACGCAGAAAACCGAAACCGTCCTGAAGAATCTCCAGCACCCCGTCGCCGAAGATGCTTTCCCCCTTCTTGGCATGAGCTTTGAGGATGGCAAAGATCAGATCCTGCTTGCGCGTCCGGGCCATACCCTCGATTTTCATGGAGTTGGCCAGGTCCGCCAGCTCGGAGACTGGCATTTTCTTGAGTTCGGTCAGATTCATAATGGTACAGACGTTATTGTTGATGGTGAGAAATGAGTCAGGAAGGAAATCTGCCCAAACCGGGCATGGTATCGCGATCTGTTATCGTTGATCGGGTTCGGGTTGAGCCGGAGCGGAGCAGAGCGTCTTCAGAGGTCAGAAAAGGCAGACAGTGGCGGCGAATCCGGCACCCGAGAGTGTATTCAAAGGTTGCTGTCGATAAACGCCACGAGTTGCGACTTGGAGACCGCACCCACTTTGGTTGCTTCGACTTCGCCGTTCTTGAACAGCATCAGCGTGGGAATTCCCCGGATTCCGTAGCGCGGCGGCGTATTCGGATTCTCGTCGATGTTCAGCTTTGCCACCTTCAACCGACCATCGTACTCTTTAGCGATTTCATCAAGCACCGGCGCGATCATCTTGCAGGGACCACACCATTCGGCCCAGTAATCGATCAGCACAGGCTGACTGGACTGCAGCACATCGGATTCAAATGAATCGTCGGTTATATGAACTATAAGCTCACTCATTGATAGAGGATCTCCAACTTGAATGCTTGGGGATTTCGAATGGACGCGAATCGCTTCTATTCACCTGTATGAATCCAGTCCGACACCGTGTGACTAGCTGAATATCGGGGGGGATAACTGGATAGGATTGGTAATTGAATATCAAAAACAAACATTTTTCAAGACCTGGCGTCACAAATCAAGCCGTTAGCCGCTCATTGATGGACCTGCTTTGAGTCAATACGTCAATGGAGACCAAGCAAGGGGCGGCATGACACACAGTCGGAGCCGGGCATGGTGAAGGTGCAAATGGTATAAAACATCCCAATTCGGGACTGCCTGACTGCTTCTTCAGCTTTCGACCGTGGAAATCGCCTTATCGAACAATTCTTCGATCTGACAGAGTCTGGCAACAGCCTGCAGGGATTCCGGCATACCCTTCAATACCAGGGTGGCGTCACGCTCAGCAGCCTCCGCCATCCATTCCAGGATCAACGCCAGTCCGGCACTGTCCGCGCGGGTCACTCCCGAAAGGTCCACCTCGACCTCCGGCTGTTGTCCGAACAGGCTCTTGGATTGCTGCAACAACCCCCGTGTCGTACCAAAGGTCATGGCGCCCTGAACCTGATAATGGAAGGCGCCCAGGCGCGTGATCGACGCTTCAGACGGTGTATCAGGGGTCACTTGAGATGGCATTTTCTTCAGCCTTGCTGAACAGGAACTGGCCGATGATCTCTTCCAGCACCAGCGCCGATTGAGTCAGCGTCAGTTCACTGCCTTGCTTGAGATTCTCGAGGCTGCCCCCAGGATCCAAACCTATGTATTGCTCGCCCAGCAGCCCCGAAGTATAGATCTTGGCGATACTGTCATCGGGAATCTGGTTGTATTCGGGCTCGATGGACATGGTAACCAGCGCCTCATAGCTGCTCTGGTCATAACTGATTCCGGTCACCCGGCCGATTCTGACCCCGGCCATGGACACCGGGGAGCGCACCTTGAGCCCGCCAATGTTGTCGAATCTCGCGGTCACCTCGTAACCCTCCTCACCGGAGATGCTTGCAAGATTGCTGACCTGCATCGCCAGAAAGAAAAGCGCCACCAGACCGGCCGCCATAAAAAACCCGACGGTGATTTCCAAATGTCTCATCTTCATCATCATTCTCCGAACATCAACGCCGTCAGGACGAAATCCAGTACCAGCACCGCAAGCGAGGAATGCACTACCGTGCGGGTTGTGGCCTCACTCACACCACTGGAGGTCGGGACCGCATCGTAACCCTGAAACAGGGCAATCCAGGCACATACGAAACCGAACACGAAACTCTTGATCACCCCGTTGATCACATCCTCGCTCCAGTCGATCTTCGACTGCATCTGGCTCCAGAATGCACCATCGTCGACCCCCAGCAGACCCACGGAGACAAAATAGCCGCCCACCACGCCGATTGCACTGAACATCGCCGCCAGCAACGGCATGGAGAGAAAGCCGGCGTAGAAGCGGGGAGTGAGGATGCGACGCACCGGGTCCACGGCCATCATCTCCAGACCTGACAACTGTTCAGTGGCCTTCATCAGGCCAATCTCCGCAGTGAGTGCAGAGCCGGCACGCCCGGCAAACAGGAGCGCCGTAACCACCGGTCCCAGTTCACGCACCAGGGATGCGGCCACCATCACCCCAAGGCTCTCTTCGGCACCGAACTGGGATAACACATAGTAACCCTGCAGGCCCAACACCATGCCGACAAACAGTCCAGAGACGATAATGATTGTGGTGGTGCGCACACCGATGCTGTGAACCTGGCTCACCAGCAACCCCAGGCGACGCAACAGACTGCCGAAACCGAGGAGAATCTGTAGCAGCAGCAGATGCCCTCTGCCAAGTCGTTCGAGAGCACTCAAACCCAGCCGTCCGAAACGCGCCAGTGAATCCAGCATCAGTGGTCTCCCTGCATGCTGAGCAGATCCTCAGCCAGTCCCGGCGCCTGATAGTGGAATCCCACCGGTCCGTCGGGCAGGCCACCGAGAAACTGCTTCACCGCAGGAGACACAGAGGACTGCAACGCCTGGGGGGTCCCGGATTCAATCACCTTACCCTGGGAAATCACATAGACATGATCAGCAATCCCCAGGGTCTCCTCCACATCATGGGACACCAGGATACTGGTGATCCCCACCGCATCGTTGAGGCGTCGGATCAGTTGCGCCAGCACACCCATCGAGATGGGATCCTGGCCGGTGAACGGCTCGTCGTACATCACCATCATCGGATCCAGGGCGATCGCCCGGGAGAGGGCCACCCGACGGGCCATGCCCCCCGAGAGTTCCGAAGGCATGAGGTCACGCGCACCGCGCAATCCCACGGCCTCGAGTTTCATCAACACCAACCGGCGAATCATGGTCTCCGGCAGATCGGTATGCTCGCGAATCGGGTAGGCCACGTTATCGAAGACGTTGAGATCGGTCAGCAGGGCGCCGCTCTGAAACAGCATGCCCATACGCATTCTCAACTGATACAACGCCTTGCGTGAGAGGCGATGCACATTCTGGCCGTCCACCTCGATACTTCCGGAGGTCGGGTGCAACTGTCCCCCGATGAGCTTCAGCAGGGTGGTTTTGCCAGTGCCGCTGGGCCCCATGATCGCGGTCACCTTGCCTTTGGGGATGTCGATATCCACCCCATCGAAGATCGCTCTCTGACCATGAGAGAAGTGGAGATTTCTTATCCGGATCAGTGGCTGAGGGTCGTTCACGGTTATCGGTGAGTTATTTGGCGAGGGGAAGGAGTGTCCGTTGCTTCCATTGTGTCCAAGCGCTAAACAGGCGTCAAGAAAACCTGTCTGAATGTGAGTCAAAAAAAAGCGATGCCGAACCCAAGGGCTCGGTATCGCCTGTCTGTACTAAAGTCTGCTAGAAGTTATCTTTACCAATAGACATGGGGCGGAGATCTGCCCACTAAATCCCGGTATTGACTGACTCCAGTGAGATGGAAAGTATATTGTTCAGACCTGCAGGGGTCTCAGCAATGATATGCAACATTCCAAACTCAGACTCTTCACCACCTTTCCAAGAGAAGCCCCAGCAGAATTCAGCGTCCAGGTCTCCCAGCGTACCGCCGTAGTCCGTAACAGTCGCCTCTTTGATCGAAGTGATCTCTCCTATCGATGAATCGAAAGTCAGCTTTGTTCCGGTGGGGGGCCATTGATGACTTGCGTCATTATGCACACCATAGATGCAAACCGTATAACTCATCTGCTCCTGATCCGTACTGATGATCGGGTCGGGAGCATCCGTATCGAATGTCAGATTGGTGCGCGCCATGACAAGGATCTGGGTGTCTCTGACATGGATGCTCTTCTCGCTGCTGCACACGCTACTCGTCGAACACAAGATGCCGTTGTATTGTCCGTCAGCATTGGTGTACTGGCCATCCGAATTGTAGTCGACATACTCGTCAACATAGGGGGTGTAGGAACCGTTCTCATCATCATCGCGGTAGGCCTCACCCAGATCGAAGAAGGTTTCACCATCATCCATGTACCCGTTGCTGGGTACGCTATCAATATAGGATTCCTCGCCAAGCATGGTGGCCAGTATGGTCACTCTGCCATTAATCGGCCTTGGATTGGAACTTCTCCATTCAACCGTGCACTCCCCGTCGACAGTCAGGCACTGAGACTCGATCTGCCCACCCTCAGTCGTGAAATAGATAGCCGTACCATCGGGAACCGTGTTGTTGAAATGATCCGCAGCATGCACGGTTGCGGTGACCGTTTGTCCGTCACGTGACCATGCTTCGGGGGCGTGGTTCGAGAGCGCCAGGGAGAAGCTGTTCTGATCCGAGATACCGGTGGAAACTGTGACACCATCCGATTGCGTCGAAATTGAAGAGTTCGAGGCCAATGTTGCCGTAATGCGCACGGACGTAGGAATGGTACCCGAGGTGATCGTCGCTCTGACCAAGCCATTCACATCGCTGGTCGCGGAACTATTGATCAATGAGATGCCACCTACCGTGGTATTCAGAGAGAAGTTGACGCGCTGTCCGGACACCGGATTGCTGTTGGTATCCAGGACCCGGAAGGTGACGTCTGACGATTCGATCAGACCAAAACCCTTGAGACCGATATTCGCGGGGTCGGCCGACACAAACTGCATCGAACCCAGATTTGCGGCTGCCACATTCACGGTCCCAGTGGCCGATACTGTGACACCTTCGATGGTTGCGTAGGCACTGATTTCATCAGATCCGGTACAACCTTGCGCCTCGTATGTCGTCGTCGCCATGCCGTTGGTGGCCGTAACAGGGCTCTCAATGACCGCCAGACCGTTGACCACGCAACGCGAACTGAAAATGATGTCGAGGTCTTCTGTGTAGAGATTGCCCTCGCTGTCAGCAACGGTGACGATCACTGAGGTCGAGCCACCCGCTGAGAGGCTGGTCACAGCGATTCTCAGATCTCCGGATTGGAAGTCCCCACCGGCACCGTTGCCCAATGTGTAAGTTGCTGTCGCGGTATCACCCGTAGTAGTTCCTTGATCCCACGGGGTTTCTGCATCGCCACCCCCGCAGGCGGCCAGCACAAACATCAGGAAGAACGGGGTGAGAATACGCGCGAGACCTGTCATGGCAAACTCCAAAATCCCATAGGAAACAGTCCATTAAGGGAGGAAACTTAGACTAATTTCTTAATACTATACAATCACTCGGGTAATGCAAGGGATTATAAGCCATCCAAAGGCGCTTTTTTTCTCCCTAAAGCCAACCCACTTCACGCTTTCAAACAAGCAGAGAAGGCGGTTCGCCTGATCGGACCCCACCGAGCTTCTTCAGGGTAGCGGCCAGATCGGGATTCCCTTTAACAATGCCCCGACGCCTGCTGTGAAGGATTTGAAAACCTGTTTAAAAATCGTTCGATAGCATCTTGCACGATCCCGCGCCATCAAACCACTCTCTGCACAGCTGATCGCGGATGCCAGCGAGAATCAGATCATCAGCCGTTCGACCGGCTCCCCTTTGAGCAGATGCTGTTCCAGGATCTCGTCCAGATCCTCGCGATCGACATAGGTGTACCAGACCGCGTCCGGATAAACGACCAGCACAGGGCCCAGATCGCAGCGATCGAGGCAACCGGCCGTATTGACCCGTATCCCGCCCGGACCGGACAGCCCTGCTTCCTTGACCCGGCCTTTCAGATAAGCCCGCATCTCCTTCGATCCATGCTGGGCGCAGCAGGGTCGACCATCCGACCGTTCATTGACGCAGAAAAAGAGGTGGTAGCGAAAATAGGACATATCACAAACCTCGCAGTACTTTGATCCACGGGGGGATTCAGGCTCGACGCCTGAATTCCCCCGTGGATGCGGCAACCGACACTGAAACCTGGCTGCTCAGAGAGAATCACATGATAGCCTCAGTGGCCGCGAATGCCCACTTTCCCAGCGTCGGATGGCTCCGGTAGCGTCTGATGCCGCTCAATCCCGAGTAAAATCATGGGAAGATACCCACCGGGGGTTCGAATCGGGTAATATGCCAATCTTTCCGAGCCGAATCTGCCTGCTGTGACACCCGAACACCTGCTTTCAGAAGCGGACCGTTGCGTAAAGTGCGGTCTGTGCCTGCCCCATTGTCCGACCTATCTTCTGCTCGCCAGCGAAGCCGATTCACCCCGGGGCAGAATCAGTCTCATGCAGGCCCTGGCAAAAGGCGAACTGGGTGCTGAAAGCCGACTCGATGTGCACCTGGACCGCTGCCTGGGTTGTCGCGCCTGTGAAGCGGCCTGCCCGTCCGGGGTTCGCTATGCGCAGCTTCTGGATGCCAGCCGCTCGATCATGCTCGAACATCAGCGTGGGCGCCGGTGGAGAAGGCGACTCCTGGATCAGTTGATTCGTCCACAGCGCCTGGCAGCATTGACGCGGCTTTACCGGACCCTGTCGCGGCTTGGGCTGACTCAATTGTTGAAAGCGGCTCCCGTCCCCGCCCTGAGGCGGTTGCTCTCCCTTGCCCGTCAGACGAGCACCGCAAAACAACTTACCGGTCTACACCCCGCCGCAAGCCCCACCGGACGTCTGGTACAGCTGTTTACCGGCTGTGTGGCACCACATGTGGAGGACCCGTTGCTCAGGAGCGCGCTGAGTCTTTTGCGACGCCTGGGTTATGCGGTGGAGATACCCAAAGGCCAGGTCTGCTGCGGCGCTTTGCACCGGCACAACGGCTTCGAGGATCAGGCCGATCTTCTGTGTGAGCAGAACCGCCAACAGACGGCAAAAAGCCGTGCGGAATGCGTGATCACCCTGGCCTCCGCCTGCCATCTTGAACTCACGGAACAGCACGCCTGTGAGCGACCGTTGCTCTCGATCGTGGAATTCCTGCTGCGCATTCCAGCGCAGCAGTTCCCTGCGCTCACCCCCCTGAATGTCACGGCCGCCTTACACCTGCCCTGTTCCGCCCGGGATGATCGCAGCATGGAACTGCTCAGCCGGATCCCCGGGCTGAATCTGGTCCTCCTGCCTGAGAACGCAGTCTGCTGCGGCGCCGCCGGCAGCTACCTGGTGACACAGCCGCTACTCTCCCGGCAGCTGGGACTGAAAAAGATCGACCACCTGAACGCCACCCAGGCGCGGATCCTGCTCACCACCAATACCGGCTGCGCAATGCAATTCCGGGAACTCATCAGCGAGGCCGGACTCTCAATTGAGGTCCTGCACCCGGCCGAACTCATCCTCAGACAATGGCCCGGACCCGGTCACAGGGCTGAACAGGGTTGAATAAAACCCGCTGTTGGCGTTATGGTTTTGACCCCGCCTGGCCCGGGCATGCCGCTGAAGGAGCACTACCATGGCACACCGCGATTACGCCCTCTCCGATCGGATTCTGATTGGCCTGGACACCGCTGTCAGGACCCTGTTTGGTCGTCCTCAGGTGACCGAACGGGAAGACCCTGCCGCCGCCTTTGAGGAGGCGGATCTGAGCGAAGCAGAACAGGATCTCACCGCACGACTGATGCGCATCAACCATACCGGAGAGGTCTGTGCCCAGGCGCTTTACCAGGGGCAGGCCCTGACCGCGAAACTTCCGGAAATCCGGGATCGCCTGGAACGCGCCGCCCAGGAGGAGAATGATCATCTGGCCTGGTGTGAAAATCGCCTCGATGCACTCGACAACCGAAAGAGCCTGCTCAACCCCTTGTGGTACGCCGGTTCGTTCATGCTAGGCGCCGCCGCCGGACTGGCAGGGGACAAATGGAGCCTCGGTTTCGTCGCCGAAACAGAGCACCAGGTGGAAGCACACCTGGACGCCCATCTGCAAAAAATCCCGCCTCAGGACCGCAAGAGCCATGCGGTGCTGGAGCAGATGAAAATTGATGAGATGCAGCATGCAAACATGGCGATCGAAGCGGGGGGAGCCCCCCTGCCCACTCCGATCAGACTCGCCATGAAGCTGACCGCCAAGCTGATGACCAAATCTGTTTACTACGTTTAACAGACAGCCGCCAAAGCATCGGCCAGGGGAACAAAGAGGATTATCGGGATCCGTTTCAGGATCTCCAGGCAATCAGCCCGCGTCGGTATTCGAGACCGTGGTTTCCACCACTTGTTGCTGATCGATGGCACTGACTTGAACCGCCAGGGTAAGACCAAATCCCAGGATCACCAGCAAAACCACAACGGCGAAGAAATCGGGCTTATGGTGAGGAGATTGTCTTTTCATTTCAGTTCAAGCCTATTCAATGACTTAATTTCAATTATTCGCGCACTTCCTGCACTAAACTATGACATTGGTCACGCTGCAGCACAGAAATCTGGACATCGTTCACAAAGCGCCAGGCTTTGTATCAGCGAACCCATCCAACTTTACTCTCGCGCCCCGTACCGCTGGCTCATACATATGCCGTAAATCTGTTTTGGCTGACCGCTACTTTTTGCCATCCTGAGCCGCGGACTCAGTGGCGCCCATTTCGCCCAGCAACCCCGACACCTTTGCGTGTTGTCCTTTATTGGCCAACCCCAGCGCCGTATTGCCCGCCTGATCCGCCGCATTCACATCGACGCCCCGCTGAATCAGCAAGCGCACGACCTCCAGGTGGCCAAACGAGGAGGCTTCCATCAACGGGGTGATGCCCCGGCCGTCAGCCAGCCCCGGATCGGCTCCCGCCGCCAGCAGGGCCTGGGCGGTCAGCAGATTGCCGTTGAACGCCGCAAAATGCAGTGCGGTGCGTCCTGCCGAGTTGGCGGTGTTCGGATCCACCCCCTGGGCCAGCAGATCATTGACCCGGGAAACTTCTCCCGACATTGCCGCGGAGATCAGCGCCATGCCATCCGTGTCGGCTCCCACCACCCAGTGGCAGGAACTGATCAGCAGCACGATCGACAGCAGAACCCGTTTCATCAGCGACCCTTTCCATCAGCAGCCAAGTCTGCTCTTCTTATCGGCACATGCTTTTATTTCTTAAACCATCTCTGTAACTTCCCAAGTGCTGTTCCGATGACGTCGAAGCATTGCACTCAGCACGCCGCCTCAGTAATCTTTATATATATGTCGGACTGTCAATGACCATCTGTGCCTGCGAACCGTTCAGAGGCACAACGGTCAAACTACCGGCAACCCACAACGCATAAATAACGACCAGGTTTGAGTTACGATGGATAAGGAAACGAGCAACCGCATCGCGGTTCAGGTTGAGAGCCGTTACGTGGAGTCGCAGTCACTCCCCAAGGAGCATCGTTTCGTCTTCTCCTACACGGTCACCATCCGTAATGACGGTCCCACTACGGCCCGGCTTCTCAAACGCCACTGGATCATCACCGATGCCAACGGAAAGATTCAGGAAGTGCGGGGTGAAGGCGTGGTCGGTGAGCAGCCACAACTCAATCCTGGTGAAACCTTCCGCTATACCAGCGGCACCGTGCTCGATACCCCGGTTGGCAGTATGCAGGGGAGTTACGACATGATCGATGCCCAGGGCAACCATTTCGATGCCATGATTCCCGCCTTCTCCCTGGCCAGGCCCGGCAGTCTGCATTGAGGCCAGCTCAGGTCCGCGCTGACACAGGTTTCTGAACATGGCGGTGTATGCGATCGGCGACATTCAGGGCTGTTACGAGGAACTGCGCCGTCTGCTGGATCTGATCGATTTCGACCCAACCCGGGACAAACTCTGGTTTGCCGGGGACCTGATCAATCGGGGACCCCACTCTCTACAGGTGCTGCGCTTCGTCAAATCCCTGGGCGACCGGGCCTTGAGCGTGCTGGGCAACCATGATCTGCACCTGCTGGCGCTTTCCGAGGGCAATCTCAGCCATTCGCAAGCGGGTGAGTTGAACGAGATCCTGGAAGCACCGGACCGGGACGAACTGATCGACTGGCTGCGTCACTGTCCAGTGATGCACCATAGCCGCAAACGCGGCTACAGCCTGATACATGCCGGTCTGCCGCCGCAGTGGGACCTGGCCCAGGCAAAGGCCTGCGCCCGGGAACTCGAGAAAACCCTGCGCGGACCTGGATTTCACGATTTCTGTCAGGTCATGTATGGCAATCAGCCCGATCAATGGGATGAGGCGTTGCAAGGCATGGACCGTTTGCGCTTCATCACCAACTGCTTCACCCGGCTGCGCTACTGCATGCCCGATGGGCGCCTGCACATGCAAGACAAAGGACCTCCCGAGCAGCATCTGCAGGGCGCGCTGCCCTGGTATCTGGCCCCACACCGCAAGACCCGTCATGAGCGTATCCTGTTCGGTCACTGGTCCACACTGGGATATCGGAATATCGACCGGGTCTGGTCACTGGACAGCGGATGCCTGTGGGGCGGGCGATTGACGGCTCTGCGCATCCGCAAGCACAAACCACCTGAGCCTCACCATCTGCACTGCTGATCCGGTTTAGGAACCCTCGAGGGTGAGATTGACTGAAAAATCCCATTTTTGCGGATGATCGTGCTGTGTTGGGTCTTTCCCCGGATTCCACCATCCCCATCCGGACGAGAGGCCTGCATCGCGTAGCCCGGGTGCAGCAACGCGGAACCCGGGAGACATGGCACGCACCTGAAGAACAGATTCGATCCAGTGCTACCGAAACACGCCCGGACGAGGGGGTATTTCCGGGTTACGCGCTGCTGCACCCGGGCCACGGTTTGCCTACAACACTATTGACCCGGTTAATTTCAACCAAGACTCAGGGGACAATCCGGTCGTAGGTCAAAAAGGTGCAGTCATAGGGGTTTTTCTCATCCGCCGGACGGCTTTCACGAGCGGATTCCTGCCACTGATTCCAATCGATATCCGGGAACTTCGCATCCCCCGTCACTTCCGCCTCGACCCGGGTAAGGTAGAGTCTATCTGCATTGGGGAGAATCGCGGTGTAGAGCTGGGCACCACCCACAATCATGATTTCCGGTGACTCCTGCAGAAGCCGGATCGCCTCATCAATGGTGGAGACCCGGTCCGCCCCCTCGGCGCGATAGTCCGGGTTACGGCTCACCACCACATGCCGCCTGCCCGGTAGCAGACCCGGCAGGGATTCCCAGGTTCGCCGACCCATGACCATGGGTTTGCCCAGGGTCAGTGCCTTGAAATGCTGCAGATCCGCCGGCAGATGCCAGGGCAGGCGGTTGTCCCGACCAATCACCCCGTTCCGCGCCATCGCGGCGATCAACGATATCACCGGTTTCATCGTACCTCCCGGTCAGACCGCTACGGGTGCCTTGATGTGGGGGTGCGGGTCATAATCCAGCAGTTCAAAATCCTCGAATTTGAAATCGAAGATGCTCTTCACATCCGGATTGAGCCGCATCCCGGGCAGTGCCCGGGGCTCCCGGGAGAGCTGCAGATCCACCTGCTCCAGGTGATTGCTGTAGAGATGCGCATCGCCAAAGGTGTGCACGAACTCACCGGGCTGCAACCCGGTCACCTGGGCGATCATCAAGGTCAACAGGGCGTAAGAGGCAATATTGAAAGGAACCCCGAGAAAGATATCTGCGCTGCGCTGATAGAGCTGGCAGGAAAGCCGGCCCTCCGCAACATAGAACTGGAACAGGCAATGACAGGGAGGTAATGCCATCTGATCAACCTGCGCCGGGTTCCAGGCCGAGACAATGAGGCGGCGGGAATCCGGATTGGTGCGGATCTGCTGAACCAATTGACTGATCTGGTCGATACTACCGCCTTCAGGGTTGGGCCAGGAACGCCATTGATAGCCATACACCGGCCCCAGATTACCCGCTTCGTCCGCCCATTCATCCCATATGCTGACACCGTTCTCCTTGAGATAGCGGATATTGGTATCCCCTTTGAGGAACCACAGCAGTTCATGGATGATCGAGCGCAGGTGCAGTTTCTTGGTGGTCAGGGCAGGAAATCCGTCTTCCAGGTTGAAGCGCATCTGATAACCGAACACACTACGGGTTCCGGTACCGGTACGATCCTCCTTGACGACCCCGGTGTCGCGCACATGACGCATTAGATCAAGATACTGTTTCATGCCCTAGCCTGTGGATTTCCCGGCAAAAATGCTATTGGATCACCTGGCCGGCCGATAGGCCAGGTAAAGCAGTAGCATACCAAACAAAATCATCGGCGCGCTCAACAACTGGCCCATGGTCAGCCAGCCGAACGCGAGATAACCATATTGGATGTCCGGCATCCGCACGAACTCCACCGTAAAACGAAACACCCCGTAACAGACCAGGAACAGGCCGGAAACCGCACGACGCGGTCTCGGTTTCGAGGAAAAAATCCACAGGATCAGGAACAGCAGCACTCCTTCGAGGAGAAACTCATACAGCTGATTGGGATGCACCGGGGGGGAAAACTCCGTGCCCGGCGGCAATTTCAGTCGTGCGCACAGGTCACCTGCAACGTCGCAGGGTACCCGCATACCCCAGGGCAGGTCGGTGACGCCTCCCCAGAGCTCTGCGTTGATGAAGTTACCCAGGCGTCCGGCACCCAGGCCAATGGTCACCAGGGGCGCAATGAAATCCGTCGCATCGAAAAAGGTCTTGCCCTGCTTGCGGGCAAATATCCACATCGCCAGCAGCACTCCCAGCAAGCCCCCGTGAAAGGACATGCCCCCATGCCAGACTTCCAGGAGAATCAGGGGATTACTGAGGAAATTGGGCAGATCATAGAACAACAGGTAACCCACCCGGCCACCCACCACCACACCCAGGACGATGTAGAAAACGATATCGTCCACCTGGGCTGCACTCCATACCATGCCGGGTTTTCCAACCCGCAAGCGGCCCAGCAGCCACCCCCCGAGAAAGCCGATCAGATACATCACGCCATACCAGTAAAAGGTCACAGACCCGATGGTGAGGAGCGCCGGTTCGATCACAGGATAGGTCAACATGGGGCGGCATGTTACCACAGGAATCCCGTTCGCCAATCGGGTGTTTTTTCTAACTGCCGGATTTCATGACACTTTAGTCATGTTACTATTCTGTGACTCAGGTCACACTATCCCCGGGTACTGGAATTAACTTCGCAGGCGAAATGACGGACTTCTTCAAAGTGTCAAGTTTTTGATCGCCGCGCCGCTACCCCGTACAAGAAGATGCAAACATCCTTTTTGGCATCCGATGGGAAGGACAATGAGCTACGTACACGCACAAAAATTTGAAACTTATATACCGCGGGAAATGGATACTTTAGGCTCTCGACTGCGCAGAAAGAGACGCGAACGGGGTTGGACCCAGGAACAACTCGCTCTCCGGGCCGGGACCAATCAGGCGGTCATCCAGAAGATCGAGAATGGCAAGAGCCTGCGACCGAGAAAGATCGATGAGATCGCCCAGGTCCTGGACGTCAATCCTGCCTGGCTGATGTTCGGTGAAACCAATTCCACAGTCGTGGATGATGAGTCCATCGAAGTCGCCAAAGCCTGGCACAATCTGCCCGAACCCATTCGCAGCCGGATCAAACGCAACATTTTTGAACAGGTCCTGCTGCATTCCAACAAGAAATAATAGCCCCTTCCCATTACCCCGGGATGCCATAAGGCATCCCGGGGAATGCCTATTCCGTTTTCCACAGCGACGCCGTCGGGCTGATTTCATCGCTCAGCCACTCTAGTGCAATGTTCAATACTGCAGCAGGACGTACGGTTCGTGCCGCAAACACCCCACGTCAGGTCACCAATCGAAGAGGCCGCAACACTTCGGGCAGGCGCTGTGTCAGACTTTTCTCTTTTTCGGATGTCCTGCGAATGCAGGTTCAGAATTTGTATGAAACACCAAAAGAGAAGACCGGGTAGTAGCGGTAATCCTCCAGGTCCTCCTCGAAGCGCTCCTCCTCCCGGGCGAGATCATTGGGATCGACCAGATCCGCACCCATTCCGGTTGCAGTCAGGTTCACCCGTCCGGTGCCCTGGTACATGACCCCGAGATCCACGTTGAATCCCCACCCCCGCTCGCGAAACAGTCCGGATTCCCAGCCCAAACCCAGATACGGGGCGAAAGTGCGGAAATCGACGTCCGCTTTCAGGCCGACATCACGATAAAGGGTATCCCCGATGGTGATCGAAGAAGCGCCGGTTTCACCTTGGATCTCATTGCTGTTGCGCAGGAAGCCGGCGGTAAATCGCAAAGGGACGTCGAATGGATGCCAATCGGCAAACAGGGAGATGCTCTGCCAGTCCAGGTCAAGATCGTACTTGTTGCCATCCACGCGTTCGGTGGTGTCGTACTGATAGCGGTTGATTCCCAGACGGGTCGAGAACTGCTCCGTCAAACCAAAGCCGCCCTCGACACTGAGACCCAGACTGCCCAATCGGGCACTGACCACGGTCCCCTCAGCCAGAACTGACAGAGGTAAACAGATCAACCCAACCGATACCGATAAGCGCGTGTTCATTGATTATCACCTGCAGAACATTCCCTTGATACGCTGTGCAGTCCGGTCGTGTCACGAGCGGTCGAAGACATCGAAGACCACAACCAGATATACGGCGATAATGAGCGAATCTTTAGCTGAAAAGACCCAGCCAGGTAATGCCTCACCTGAACAGTCAGCTGAAAAAAGACACTCAGTCTATTGAAGCCAATGGAGATTCGAAATCCAGACTGTTACCCGATCACAGGCCACAGACACAATAACGAACATCCCTCTCGAGGAGGCATCCCTCACACCCCCGAGGATGCTTTTCATGCTATATGAAAGCACCGCCAAGACCCATGACACAGCGCACATCCCAAGCAACCCGAACCGTATCCAGCCTCGGGCCGTGCATACTTGTCAGGCCATCGAGGAGATACGTTCAGCCACAGTCTCGTCCTGAGTCGTTGAAATCGGGATAAGAAGTGATGCGTGGCACGAAGGCCAAGGCTGGGGGGCTTGTCGATATTGTCCAGATGCACTGCGCACACCCGGCTGAGACGGATTCAGGCAAACAGTTCGCTGAACGATATAAAATCCACCAGATCACCAGGAAACACCGGGGTCAGTGGCGGCAACACCACGAACCCGTTTGCCCACACCACGGAGGTCATGACTCCTGAAGAAGAGTTGGAGAACAGACGCACCATCTGCCGCCCTTCCCCATCCACCTCGAGTCTGCCCCGGGCATACTCCTGACGTTTGTCGTTAGCCGACTTCTCAAACCCGGCCACGACCTTTTGCGCAACCGGTCTTACCGGCTCAGACTGACCCTGCATAAGACGGATAAAGGGCATCATGAAGATCGAGAAGGTGACGAAAACGGAGACAGGATTTCCCGGAGCCCCCAGAAAGGGCACGTCACCCAGCCAACCGAAGGCCAGCGGCTTACCCGGCCGGCTGGCAATTTTCCACAATTCCAGAGATCCGAGATGTTCAACCGCGGGTTTCACATGATCCTCTTCACCCACGGAAACCCCACCGGAGGCCAGTACCAGATCGGCCACCTCTGAGGCCCGTACGAGGGCATCACAGGTGGCTTCATAGGTATCTTCCACGATACCCACAGGAACCACCTCGCAACCCAGTCGCTGTACCAGCCCGGTCAGGGTGAACTGGTTCGAATTGTAGATCTGTCCTTCACCCAGGGGCTGTCCGGGCATCACCAGTTCATCACCACTGGCGAGGATGGCCACTTTCAGTGGACGATACACCGTCAGCTCAGCACAACCCACCGAAGCCGCCAGACCCAGGTGCTGGGGTGCCAGTCTCAATCCTGGCTTGAGGATCTCCTCGCCTTGCAGAATGTCCTCACCGGCACGGCGGATGTTTGCACCTGCCGCCGAAGGGGTTTCACGGACAATCAACAACTCATCCCGGACCTCGCAGACCTCCTGGATGACCACCGTATCGGCACCGGACGGAATTGGAGCCCCGGTAAAGATGCGCGCCGCAGTACCGGGTTCCAGAACAGTACCCACGGATCCCGCCGGAATCCGCTGGGTAATGCGTAACCCCTGCTGAAACTCCCCAAGGTCCTGGTATCTCACGGCGTAGCCGTCCATCGCGCTGTTATCCCAGGGTGGTACATCGACCTGGCTGCGGACCCCTTGCGCCAGGATGCGCCCCAACCCCTCCTGCAGAGGTACGGTTTCCGTATCCTGGATTGGCCGGGCCTGCTGTAGCAGAAAGGCCAGCGACTCCTCCACCGGCTTCATCGGACTCTGATTGCGGTCACAACCCGGGTCAGCTTGATTCATGTCATCCGCCTTGAGATCAGAAACGATAATCGAAGGATTTTTGGAAACGGTGCTTCAAAACATCCATGGAGACGAAATGATTCTGCGTCCCTGCCTGCTCCACCTTCACAGCACCCATCAGGGAGGCAATTCTTCCCGAGGTCTCCCAATCCATGTCATTCATCAAACCATAGATCAAACCGGCACGATAGGCATCACCACAGCCTGTGGGATCCACCACCGCCTTCACCGGCGCTGACGGGATCTCGAGACTCCCATTCCGGGTATGGATTTCCGAACCCTTGGAACCACGGGTGACAACCAGAGCCTCCACCCTGTCGGTCAACTGTTTGAGACTTTTACCGGTGCGTTCCTGCATCAGCTTCACCTCGTAGTCGTTGAACGCCATCCAGGTGGCCTGTTCAGCGAAGGTCAGCAGTTCCTCGCCAGAGAACAGGGGCATGCCCTGTCCTGGATCGAACAGGAAGGGCGTACCCCGATCGGCAAACTGAGCGGCGTGATCGAGCATGCCCTGCCGTCCATCGGGAGATACCACACCCAGGGTGCATCCCTCGATTGCGCTGATATCGATGCTGTGAGCATGATTCATGGCCCCCGGGTGAAAAGCGGTGATCTGATTGTCATCCTTGTCGGTGGTGATATAGGCCTGAGCCGTGTAACTCCCGGAGATCACCTTCACATACTCACGGCTTACCCCGCAGGCGTCCATCCAGCGCGCATAGGGTTCAAAATCATCACCCACAGTGCCGACCGGCTTTCCATCACCTTCCAGCATTTTCAGGTTGTAGGCGATATTACCGGCGCACCCCCCAAATTCGCGCCGCATATCCGGTACCAGGAATGAGACATTCAGGATATGCACCTGCTCCGGAAGGATGTGATGTTTAAAGTGGTCGTGAAATACCATGATGGTATCGAAGGCGAATGAACCACAGATCAAGGCCGACATGCTTACCTCTCGATTGGATGGAAGGATCTCATTCGGGAGATTCTACCCCAGTTGGATGATCTCGTAGTACCAAGGGGGATATCAGGGATAAACGTTCAAACGTTGGAGATCTAATCGAACAAGCCATTAACTATTAACCCGGCACCTAAATATCCCATGTTCAGCCGAAGCGGGCATGCTTGTAGCCCTGAACATGGCATATTTAGGTGCCGGGTTAATAACATGCGAACACCGGGCATGAGCATTACGCCAATCGATCTGTCCACGTCGATCCCTTGTCTGCACGCCGATCTTTCTCACCAAGAAGAGCACGAAGGATCATACAGCGTCACGCTTAAGGAGCCCGGCGCCACACTCCCAAGCAGAGCGTTGGATCGTGAAGCGAAATTCATGAACACGTCTGATTAGCACCGGACCGTTTCGTGTTAGTGAACGATCGCGCTTCGTGACCTTCGTGCACTTCGTGGTAAAAAACTAACTCCCGGTTTTCCTACTACCCGGACTGTAACGAATCCTTCCAGGCCAGATCGAGTTCCCTGGCCGCACGCACGTCATCCAGTCGCCGTACCGGCATGGTATGAGGCGCCTGCCTGACCACCTCGGGTTGGGTCTCCGCCTCGTTCTGGATGGTTTTCATGATCTCGACGAACCGGTCAAGATCCTCCTTGGCTTCGGTTTCAGTGGGTTCGACCAGCAGACATTCCGGCACCAGCAGGGGAAAGTAGGTGGTGGGTGCGTGCACCCCATAGTCCAGAAGCCGCTTGGCGAAGTCCATGGTGTTGACCCCCAGCTCCTTGGCCTGTTTTTTCAGCGTCAGGATGAACTCATGACTGGCCCGGCGTTTCGGATAAGCAGCCGTAAATCCGGCCTCCATGAGACGCTTCAGCAGGTAGTTGGCATTCAGGGTGGAATACTCCGCAACCCGGTGCATGCCTTCGCGACCCAGAATACGTGCGTAGATGTAGGCGCGAATCAGTACCCCGGCGTTGCCGGCAAACGCGGAGAGCCGGCCGATCGTATCCGGACACTCCTTCTCTGTGAGCCAATGGTAGTCGGTCCCGTCAAAACCGACCCTGGGCACCGGGAGGAACGGCTCAAGGCGCTTGCTGACACCCACCGGACCGGCCCCTGGTCCACCACCGCCATGGGGTGTGGAGAAGGTTTTATGCAGATTCATATGGATCACATCGAAGCCCATGTCCCCAGGTCGCACCTTACCCAGGATCGCATTCAGATTGGCCCCATCGTAATAGAGCAAACCGCCGGCCTCGTGTACCAGTCCGGCAATCTCCTTGATGCGTCGCTCGAAGACACCCACCGTGGAGGGATTGGTCAGCATGATCCCCGCGGTCTGCGGACCCAATGCGGCCCGCAAGGCATCCACATCGATGTCCCCATCCTCACCGGTGGGAATCTCGCGGGTCTTGAATCCGCACATCACCGCCGAGGCGGGGTTGGTGCCATGGGCCGCATCCGGAACCAGGATCTCGCTGCGCGCCGTGTCCCCCCGGGCATCGTGGTAGGCGCGGATCATGGCCACGCCGGCGAATTCACCCTGGGCTCCGGCTGCCGGAGAGAGGGAAACCTCGTGCATCCCGGTGACCGTTTTGAGGATCTCCTGCAGCTCATACAGGCAGGCGAGAAAACCCTGACTGTGGGTTTCCGGTGCCAGCGGATGACGGGAGAGGAATCCGGGCAGGCTTGCGAGTGTGTTACAGGCCCGGGGGTTGTACTTCATGGTACAGGAGCCCAGGGGATAGAAATGGGTGTCAATGGCGAAATTCTTCTGCGACAGCCGGGTGTAATGACGCACCGCCTGCATCTCCGAAACCTGAGGTAGGGCCGGCGGCGTCTGACGCTGCAGTTCAGCCGGGATACCGCTCAGTTCCGCCATTTCCAGGGGGGCCTGCGCCGTGGCGCGCCGTCCGGCGCGTGAGTATTCGTAGATCATGATGCGCTCACCAATCCGGTTTCAACTGACAGGGGGTCTGGACCTGTGATTCGATCACCCGCTGCAGCTTGCTGCGATAGGTTTCGATCTCCTCATCGCTGCGCAGCTCGGTGGCACAGACCAGCACCACATCGCCCAGCTCCGGGTAATCCTCACACAGATCGAATCCACCCAGAACATTGTGTGCCGCCAGGGCCCGCAACGCCCGCTTGGTTTCAATGGGCAGGGTCAGCACCGACTCGTGAAACACCGCCCCGGTAAAACGTGGCGCCACCCCGGGCAGACTGGAAAGCGCCTCGATCAGCCGGGTGGTGTTCGCATGACAGGCTGCGGCGACCCGCTGTAAACCCACACCGCCCACCAGACTCATGTGAATGGTGGCCGCAGTGACCATCAGTCCCTGGTTGGTGCAGATATTCGAGGTCGCCTTGGAACGCCGGATATGTTGTTCCCGTGCCTGCAGGGTCAGGGCATAACCGGTTTTGCCATCCAGGTCCACGGTCTTGCCGATGATCCGCCCGGGCATCTGCCGAACCAGCGCGTCAGTACAGCAGAGAAATCCAAAGTAGGGACCTCCGGAGGCCAGCGGCGCACCCAGGGGCTGCCCCTCGCCACAACAGATATCCGCACCCGTTTCTCCCCAGGCACCGGCGGGTTTGAGCACCGACATGGCCAGGGGGTTCACCACCGCAATCGCCAGCATGCCATTCTCATGGGCCCAGTTCGTCAACTCATCAATCGGCTCCAATACGCCGAAAAAGTTGGGTTGTGGAATCACCAGCGCGGCGAAATCCTCACCCGCATGGGTTTCCAACTCCTGCCGGTCGAGCAGGCCACTCTCCGGGTCGTAACCGATCTCCACCGACTCGATCTGCTGGTTACGCACGATGCTTTTGACCACCTTGCGATAGGCCGGATGCAGAGAACGAGGCATCAGCACCCGTTTCGACTTGGATTTGCGGTTCGCCCTCACCGCCATCAGCACCGCTTCGGCCAGCGCCGAGGCGCCGTCATACAGGGAGGCATTCGATACATCCATGCCGGTGAGCGCGGTCATCATCGACTGGAACTCATACAGCAACTGCAGAGTACCCTGACTCGCCTCCGCCTGGTATGGGGTATAGGCGGTGTAGAACTCACCTCGGGTGGTCAATTCCCAGACCGCAGCCGGTATATGGTGGTCATAGGCCCCCGCGCCGATGAAACAGAGTGGCTGTCCGTCCGCCTTGGCCCGTGACTGCATCAGCCGTGAAACTTCCATTTCGGGGAGCCCTGGCGGAATCGCCTCGAGCTTGCCGCATCTCAGCGCAGGTGGAATTTCGTCGAAAAGGTCATCGATACTCGCGACTCCGATGGTCGCGAGCATCTCCTCGACATCTTGTTCGGTATGTGGAATGAACGGCATGACAGACTCTGTAGGCAATGGAAGGACGAATCAGTCCTCTTCGGCAACCAATTGATCGTAGGCAGCGGCGTCCATGAGATTGTTCAGTTCTGATGGATCACTGGGTTTGATCTTGAACATCCAGCCGTTGCCGAAGGCGTCCTCATTGATCGTTTCCGGCGCACCATCAAGCGCGTCATTGATCGCAATCACCTCGCCGCTAAGCGGACTGTAGACGTCGGAGGCCGCCTTGACCGACTCCACCACCGCGCAATCGCCGCCCGCATCCAGAGAAGCACCCACTTCAGGAAGGTCGACGAATACCAGGTCACCCAGCAGTTCCTGGGCATGGTCGGTGATACCGACCGTATAGCTGCCATCCCCTTCGTCTTTGATCCATTCATGAGATTTCGCGTAGCGACGATCGGTAGGTGTAGTGCTCATGTTGCTTTCCTTCTGGAAGTTAATTGCAGTTCAGTCAATCCGGCGAAAGCGTCGCACGGGATCGGATAACGGTTCATTCAGGGCCTCAGATCGACACCACTGCCTTACCTTGGCGGACAAACGGAGGCTTGACCACCCGGGCCTCGACACGCTTTCCGCGTATCTCCACCTCACAGGTTTCACCCATACCCGGAGTGACCCGGGCAAATGCAATGGAACGCTCGAGCGTGGGGGCAAAACCGCCGGAGGTGATCTCTCCGATCTGATCCGCGCCCTGATGCACCGTCAAATGGTTGCGCAGCACCCCTCGGCCGGTCAAGACCAAACCGACAAACTGTTTTCTGTCGGGATCATTTCGCTGTGCCTCAAGCACCCTGCGGCCAATGAAATCCCGATCCTCCGGCTCCCAGGCGATGGTCCAGCCGAGACCGGATTCCAGGGGTGAGGTGGTTTCGTCCATGTCCGAACCGTACAGATTCATCCCGGCCTCGAGACGCAGGGTATCCCGGGCGCCCAGGCCGCAAGGCGCTACGCCTGCCTGGTGCAGACTGTTCCAGAATTCAGCAGCCTGATCCCCGGGCAGCATGATTTCGAAACCATCCTCTCCGGTGTAACCGGTACGTGCCACGAACCACTCGCCATCCGCAACCGCATTGAAGGGTTTCAGATCCGCGGCACTGGCCTGCAGGGCTTGTGAGAGCAAAGGGAGTGTTTTGGTTCGGGCATTGGGTCCCTGAATCGCGATCATCGCCAGATCCCGGCGGGGTTGCATGGACAGGTCATGGCCTTGTGCCTTGTCACCTATCCAGGCCAGGTCCTTTTCCGTGGTGCCTGCGTTCACCACCATGCGATACCACTCATCATTGAGGTAATAGACGATCAGGTCGTCCACGACACCGCCCTGTTCATTGAGCATGCAGGAGTAGAGGGCCTTGCCAGGGGTTTTCAGGCGTTCGACATCATTGGCCAGAAGGCTGCGCAGGAAGGGTTTGACCCCCGCACCCTGGAAATCGATGACCGTCATGTGGGAGACATCGAACATGCCCGCATCACGCCGTACCTGGTGATGCTCTTCCAGTTGGGAGCCGTAGTGCAGTGGCATGTCCCAGCCACCAAACGGCACCAGCCTGGCTCCCATCTCCTGGTGCGTGGCATAGAGAACTGTCTGCTGATTCATTGCGTACCCCTGGTTCAGTACATAAAAAAGGGCGGCGCGGATGAATACCATCCACGCCGCCCCTCTGTCCTAAACCTGAGAGTTTGGCGCTGCTTCGGTTGCTGTCGATGGGTGATGCCTGAGCAATTCCCATGCAGTGGCCGGGCGCCTGCCCCGTCGGTGGGTGTTGGTACACCACTCTCCAGAGTCGACCTGTCTGATCTGTCAGACGCTCCCCCACGGTCCTTTTGCCTGAGCGATTCCGGGCGGGTTTGCGCCTTCGGCGTCGGCCTGAGCCGAACTCTCCCACGGGGGTGGATCGAAGTGAGACTATACCCTGCCGGTCTGGGCTTGCCAATGCTAAAAACCCGGACTGGCGCAGGGATGATCATCCCATACCGGATACCCGATCCGGGCCTATTCAGCGATGCGTCGAATCCCCGCTATAACGGGCGAGTCGTGGACGTTCTCCGAGCAACCCCATGGCCCGGCGCATCATCTGATGCTTCAGAAAACCCGAGCGATCCACCAGTGACAAGCCGAAATTACGCATCAGCTTGAGGGGCAGTAGATCATTGCTGAACAAGCGCTTGAATCCATCCATTGCGCCCAGCATGGCCAGATTGGCCCCCTTGCGCGCCCGCTCATAGCGACGCAACGTCGCCATGCTGCCCAGGGATCGCCGGGCGAGTCGCGCGTCGTTCAGCACATCCGCCAGGGTCATGGCGTCCATCAGGCCCAGGTTCACACCCTGTCCGGCGAGGGGATGCATCGCATGCGCCGCATCACCGATGAGCGCCAGGCCCGGCTGGATATAGGTCTGGGCATTGGCGAGACGCAACGGGAACACCCCGCGTGGACCGATGGACTGTATCTCACCCAGGATCGACTCGCTGGCCTGGGTCAGGCGACGACAGAATTCCGAATCGTCCAGGGCCATCAATTCCGCCGCTTGATCAGGCGAGGTGGACCAGACGATGGAACAGCGCCCGTCGTCGATGGGCAGCAGTGCCAGTGGGCCGGTCTTCATGAACCGCTGGTAGGCCGTATCATGATGAAAACGCTCCGGGGTGATCGTCGCGACGATTGCGTGTTGATCGTATTCCCAACCCTGAGTGCCGATTCCTGCCATCTGCCGGATCTGAGAATCTCGCCCGTCCGCCGCCACCACCAGTCGTGCGGCAAGCCTTTCACCCGACTCGAGCAACACCTCGGGATGATCACCCAACCGCAGTTCGGCCACCCGGGCCGGACATTTCAAGCTGACATTGGACAGGGTCTCGAGCCGTTCCCAGAGCGCCAGCTGCATGACCCGGTTTTCGACAATATGCCCCAGGTCCGGCTCACCGATTTCGGCAGCACTGAAATGGATGCGGCCACTTCCCCCCTCGTCCCATACCGCCATACGCTGGTAAGGACTCACCCGCATCTGGCTCATGCGGGGCCACACCTTGAGGTTCTGCAGAATCTGCTGAGTGGCGCGGGTCAGTGCGGATACCCGGATGTCCACCTCTTCAGCCGGCCAACTGCGTGATGGCTCGTGAGCTTCCAGAATACAGACATCCAATCCCATATCCGCCACGGCGCACCCCAGGGCGCTGCCGACCATGCCACCACCAACGATCAACAGATCGAAGGGTTTCTGCTTTGTATCCATTACTTCGTAACACTCCTGTCAAGACGGGGTTGATAGCCATGAATGCCCATGAATTGACGAGCCACTAGATGCTTGAGTCCCGGCATCAGGTCCAGGCCGACCAATCCCAGATTGCGCGCCATGCGTAATGGACCGAAGGGATTCGCAAACAACCTCGCCAGACTGTCGGTGATCAACGCCACCCGGTTCTGATCGGAATCCCGCCACGTCTGGTAGGACTTGAGTAACCCGATATCGCCCGGATCCTCTCCCCGCTGTCTCGCATCGATGAGAATATCCGCAATCACCGAGACATCACGCAGACCCAGATTGAAACCCTGACCGGTCACCGGGTGTATGACATGGGCGGCATTGCCCACCAGCGCCACCCGGGGACGCACCGGATCCACGGCCTGACGCAACCGCAACGGATAAGCCACCCGCTTACCCAGGCGCTGCAGCCGCCCCAGGCGATGTCCAAAACGATCCTGCAGACGAGACAGAAAGGCATCATTGGAGAGACTCATCAGTTCAGCCACCTGCTCATCCTCTGCGGTCCACACCATTGAGATGCGTTGTTGCGTCATCGGCAACATCGCCAAAGGCCCCGTATCGGTAAAGCGTTCGTAGGCGACACCTTGATGCGGCCGATCACTCGACAGGTTGGCGATGATCGCTGTTTGTCCGTAGCCGCGCTCCTTCATGCTGATCGAAAGCAGTTCCCTGACCCGTGAGTCACCGCCATCGGCAGCAACCAGCAACTTGGCCGTCAACTTGCGAGGACTGTCATCCTGCAGGAGCTTCACCTCAATTGCGGCTTCGCTGACCGAAAAACTCTGCAGGCTCGCCGGGCAGATCACCTCTACATCCGGCAGCGCTTCCAATTCGTTCAACAGGGATGCACCCAAGGCCCGGGCCGTGACCACGTAACCCAACGCCTCGACCCCTTCCCGCTCATGATTCAAACGGGTAAACCCAAAATGTCCGCGATCGGAAATATGAATATCACGAATGGGTTCGGCCTCCGCCTCGATACCCGGCCAGGCACCCAATCCCTGCAGGATTAAGCGGCTTCCCCAGGACAACGCGATAACCCGGTCGTCATAGCTGGGCTGAATGGCGGAATCCAGGGGCCAGGCCTCAATCACACCGATGCGGTATTCATGTCCGCTCAGCGCATGCGCCAGGCTGGCACCCACCATGCCACCCCCCACAATCAGAATGTCGAAATCCTCCATCTTCGTCATCACCCTGCCATCACCGCTTCGATCTCCTCCACGGACTTGGGAACATCCCGGGTCAGCACCTCGCAACCTTCCCGGGTGACCAGCACATCATCCTCGATACGGATTCCGATATCCCACCATTTCTTTGCCACCCCCTTCATCCCGGCGGGTATATAGAGTCCCGGCTCAATGGTCATCACCATGCCAGGCTCCAGCAGACGCCAGGCGCCATCTACCTTGTAATCCCCCACATCATGCACATCCATGCCGATCCAATGACCGGTGCGATGAGGAAAGAAGGGTTTGTATTTCTCTTCCCGGATCAGCTTGGCCGGCGTGCCCTTGAGGATGCCCAGCTTGATCAAGCCGCGGGTGATCACCTTGACCGCCGCATTGTGCGGGTCGTTCCAGTGATTGCCAGGCTTCACTTTCGCGATAGCCGCCTCCTGGGAGGCCAGGACCAGTTCGTAGAGCAGTCGTTGGGGTTCAGTGAAGCGTCCGCCGACCGGAAAGGTCCGGGTGATATCCGAGGCGTAATAATCTTTTTCACAGCCCGCATCGATCAACAGCAGCTGATCAGGCTCAATCTTTGAATTGTTATCCACATAGTGCAGGGTACAGGCGTTGCCACCGGCGCCTACGATCGGCGGGTAAGCCTGTTCGCGGGCACCCTGGTGTCCGCATTCGCGAATGAACTCCGCCTCAAGCTGATACTCCCACATCCCCGCTTTGCAGGCCTGCATCACCCGGGTGTGGGCCTTGGCGGAAATACGTGCCGCCTGGCGCATCACCTTGAGCTCGGAGCGACTCTTGTAAAGGCGCATCTCATGCAGGTAGTGATCCAGTGCGATGATCTCAACCGGCCCCTGCAGACCGCTGCGTGAGTTGCAGCGAATCGTGGTGATCCATTCAGAGAGCTTCTGATCGAATTGGGGATTGCATCCCATGACATAGAAGACCCGCTCACACTGTTCGAGCATGCGCGGCAGGATGTCATCCAAATCACCGATCGGAAACGAATCATCAGCACCATAGTCCCGGCAGGCGCCTTCCTGTCCGGCCCGTGCACCATCCCATTGCTCTTTGATGGGATCCGACTCCCGGTTGAACAGAATGAATTCCGCCTGCTTACGCCCGGGGATCAGTACCAGAACCGCCTCCGGCTCGGGAAATCCGGTCAGATAGTAGAAATCGCTGTCCGGCCGGTAGGGATAATGAACATCCCGATTGCGGATCAACTGGGGCGCAGTGGGAAGAATTGCAATGCTGCCCGGTCCCATCATGCGCATCAGCTCACGTCGCCGGCGCTTGAATTCACTCTGTAGCATCTTGACGCTCCCGGTTATCGGCCAATTCTTCCCACATCAGCATCGTCACCACCTTGAGAAATTCCTGTAACTCGACATAGGCCATTTCGGTTGCCTCTCCGGACTCCAGGCCGGCATAGTCGATTCTTGTAAAGTGGGTCAGGTCCTGTAACGCTTCCCGGGCATCACCCACGAGCTGTCGCTCTGTGATTCCCGCCACACCCAGACCGTAAAGGTAACCCTCACACCATTCGCTGAGACACCTGGCGCGGTCAGAAATGGACCGTGACTCATCAGGCAGAAGCGGCATGAACATCATCTCAGTATGCCCGATCTGCTCTAGCGTGACGCCGTACAACTGCCCCACCAGCTGACGCGCCTCCTGAGCCAACAGGTCATCATCGGGCAGATGCCCCAGAAGATCGCCCATCCAGACCGCCTGCACCTGCTCGGATCCGGCACACACCAAACCCGTGATCACACCGTGAAGTTCACTCGGTGGGTAATCGAAATCGACGGCACTCAGAACCTGTTCGAGTCGGGCAAAATCGGGTACTGGAAAGTTATCGGTCATATACCAGCCTGTTTGTTCCCATGACATTCATTTTGAAACAAATCATATCATGCCGATGTAGAGATTGACCCGCCACATTCCGCCCACTATATTGATGGCCATGAGTGAAAAAGAGACCCCCCAACGCACAGAAATGGACCTGCAGGCTCTTGAAATACGGGTGGAAGAGCTGATTCGTGCGTGCTCTTATCTCAAGGACGAAAATAAATCCCTGAAACAACGCCAGGACAACCTCGTTGCGGAACGTGCGGCACTCATCGAAAAGACCGAATTGGCCCGCGCCCGGGTCGAAGCCATGATCACCCGACTCAAATCCATGGAAACCCCCCAGTGAACAGCAACCGCCTTCCGGTGACGGTCTCCATACTCGATAAGGAATACCGCATCTCCTGCCTTCCCGAAGAACGGGAATCCCTCCTCCAGGCTGCCGCATATGTGGACGGTCAGATGCGTGAGATCCGTCAGGCCGGTCGCATTATCGGCGCCGAACGCATTGCGGTGATGACCGCACTGAATATCGCCAATGACCTGCTGATGAATCAAAAAAACAAGAGCGAGGGTACGGAGAACATCACCCGCAGGATCAAGAATCTTCAGGAAAAGATCGAGATCGCCCTCAACACCACCAATCAACTGGAACTTTGAGCCAAATAGAGTTAGCCTAAAAGGGTGACATCCCCTGCGGTGTTCGTTAGCAGCCCGGGTATTTTCTTGAGCCTAATTTCTACCCTGGGATCATAATGGCAGACCCCGTGTGCATGTCCGTTACCCATACGGAAAGCCTTAGGTGCTCCAGTTGATCCCACTTGAACCCACTGGTTCAAGAACAAAGGCACGCGACGGCACAGGTGGGAGATGTCACCTCACTTCCCACATGCAGACGAACCAAATCCGCCGCGAGATCAAGGCTCAACGCCGCAACCTCAATACTCAAACGCTGCGCCAGCACAGCAACCGGATGTGCCGGTTGGCTCTGGGTCAACGCGCCTTTCGTCACAGTCAACGCATTGCCTTCTACCATGCCGTTGCCGGTGAGATGGATCCGGCGCCCCTGCTCTCCGCCGCGCTTGAGACCGGCAAACAGGCCTATCTTCCGATACTTCGCCAACGACCCTGTAACAGTCTCTGGTTTGCCCCTCTGAAACGGCAGACACGCATGATAAACAACCGCTTTGGGATTCCGGAACCCGAGTTTCAACACAGACATCTGATCATGCCCTGGTCGCTTGACCTGGTCTTTGTACCTCTGGTCGCCTTCGATCGAAACGGACATCGCATCGGCATGGGCGGCGGCTTCTATGACCGTACCTTTGCTTTCAGGCATACACACCGGCATCTTACAGGCCCAAAACTGATCGGACTCGCGCATGAGTTTCAGTTAAGAGATGCTTTGGATCACAATCCGTGGGATGTGCCACTCGATGCGGTGATCACCGAGTCGGCCATCTATTCATTCACACAGCGCGTGCATGATTGACCCGGATTAACAAGCCAATCATTGATATTTGATATCAGTGACCGATCCAGACGATCAGCCATCATGAACAGGTAACGCATCAACACTTCAACCTGCATTCATCATCCACCGGTGCAATTCATCAGCCCGATACATGACAAATCACACTTAGCTGATCATCATTTCAAACAACAAACTGAATTAATTAATAAAAGAACGACTGTTGTTCTGGATTTTTTTTAAAGCTGAATTATACTCTGAACATCTATTGGGTAGTTCTTCGGGAGGAAACCTGACATGGCGATGAAAAAAGCCGCCAAGAAGAAGGCAGCAGTGAAACGTTCAACCACAACCAAGAAGGTCGCCGTGAAGAAAAAAGCGGCAACCAAAAAGAAGGTCGCAGCTAAAAAGGCAACCACCAAAAAGAAAGCCGTCGTAAAGAAGACCGCTAAGAAAAAGACCGCTTCGAAGAAGAAAGTCGCAAAGAAAAAGGTTGCT
>JBEVWC010000006.1:16354-46883 GCA_040506775.1 Candidatus Thiodiazotropha sp. | reverse complement strand
GCGTGGGAACGAGATATGGATTAGGTTTCCATGCATAACTATAGACTTTCATGAGAGTGTCCAACTCAGTTGACTCAAGTCTGTCCGGGTCAGAACACAATGTCATACATCACCCGCTGATACCGTTATTGAGTCCTGGGTATGGGGGTCATAACGTTCTGTTGCTACGAATAAAACTGAAACCCAGAAAAATTGGATCGTTTATTGCTACCTGCTTAGTCCACTGGTTAGTCATTCGAACACGGGGCCGCATCCATGAGTTATCACGACATCCATCCAGAACTACTCAGCAGTATTACCGCAATACCGGGCCTGATTATCATCGATCAACGGGACGAGATGTCCCGCAATCGTGGGCAATTACCCGGTTCGGTCACTCCCAGTGAGGAACTGATCTCCGCTCTGGTGCGACGTCGTCGTGAAGATCCACCGGTGCTGGTTTATTGCTATCACGGGAATCAGAGTCGTGATCTGTGTGCGATCCTCTCCCAATTTGGTCTGAGCCAGGTCTACAACCTGGAGGGGGGATGGCAGGCCCTTGAGCATTGGCAGGCGCAGCAGGTGGATGATGTAAATCCCCATGTGGCGTGGATGCTCGAACAGGGTTTCGATCCGGATGATCTCAACAGCCGTATCGACCTTGGGATGTCTGCACTGATGATTGCCGCGCTGAAGGGTGATATGGCACAGGTGGATTGGCTGCTGCTTCAGGGGGCGGACCCCAATCCGATCAATGATGACGGTCACCACGCCCTGTGGTTTGCCTGTGTCAACGGTGACCTGGACCTGGTGGAGCGGTTGATCGAGGCGGGGGCCAAGCTGGACAACCGCAATGTGAACGGGGTGACCAGTGCAATCTACGCTGCTTCAACGGGTAAGCTTGAAGTGCTCAAGCGGTTGCTTGCGGCAGGTGCCGATCCTGGGATTCGTACCGACGATGGGTACAACGCCCTGGATAGCGCCAGCACTCTGGAAGTGCTCAGGTTCCTCAAGCCGATCGTGCAGCAGACCGGCTGAGTACTGTGCGAATCATTGGCCTGGGTTACCCGAGACCCGGTAATCGCAACTTCATGGGCTTGAATACGGATCAACTCAGATCGAAATGCAGGCAAAGTTGCTCGATCGCCTGTTCGAGGGTGAGCCCTTCCAGGGGCAGATAAGGTGCCATTGAGCCCCCCGACTGGCTGGGATAGATCAGTTCCAGGCCATAGTGTTTTTCGGTCTGAGCGTAGGTAAACAGGTAGGCGCTCAGTCCTTCGATACGGTGATCACTCAGATAAAGCGCCTCCCGGTTGTTCTCGCCGATCTGATCGACACTCAAATGTCCGATATCCACTGCCCCATCCAGGGTCAGCAGCAGCAATCGAAGTGCCGTTACCTTGGGCAGGGCCCAGATGTTGAGTTTGTCATGGCTTTGCGTGTTCATGGGATTTTACATGCAACGGTTGTTCCTGGTGCGAGGAGTGGGATTTCCCGCTGCAAGAGGAGCGAATGTTGTAGTAACAACGACAGATTCATAACAGGTTGTTGGATTGGCGACACCGGGAATCAGAAAACCACGCGATTTATCAGCGGGTTGAGGCTGTGGCACAGGAATTGCGCGTGGTGGGGGAACGCAGCCTGAACAAAATCTCATGAAACTGCAGATCGAACGCACCTATGCCCAGGCGATGATCGAGACCTTTCCCGATCTGTTGGCTCTGGGGCAACAACTGAAGATTTCCAACCGGGCGGAAATGCCGCTGAGTGCCTTTTCGCCCGCGCAGCTGGGTTACCTGCACAAACTTTATCGTGCGGCCGGGCCGCCCATGCAGGGCAAGGCCGCGCAGATCGCCACGCTGCATCAGGCCATCAGTCATGAAGGCCATCGCTATCAGGAGGGCGAGCTGGAACGTCTGGTGCCGGATATTGCGGAGTTCCTGATCAAGGACGGCATTCGCGGCTGGCTGTTCAAAGCCAATGCCCTGGGTACGCCCATGCCATACCTGGTGATGCGTATTGATTTCACGCCCCCCGGCGAGGAGGAGGCCGGGCGGGTGGTGATCGACCTGAAAGCCAATACCATGGCGAAGATCGATACCCTGAGCCTGATCATCCGGGAACGGGACCTGTGTGAACGCACCATTGCCGAGCTGTTTGCGGAGAAGGGGTTTCTCAAGGAGACCGCCTCGCTGATCGAGGCCTATGATCGCTCGGCAGAGCACTACTTTTCCTGGCGCACGCAACACGGCAAGCAGTTTTCCGGCACGGGTACCGGCTATTTCGCAGAAGATCCCGGCGCATCGCATCGGAACACCGACTGGTCGCGTAAGAGCCGCGTGGTGCTCTCCTCTTCGGGGGGATGGGCACGCCTGGTCAATGACGAAGACATGATCAAGGAGCGGGCGCTGAGCGTCGACACCAACGGTGACATTCTGGTGAAGTACCTGCGTAAAGCAGGCCGCAGCACCCGCTATTCCGACCAGGTGGAGCAGGCGGCCGAGCAACTGCACGAGGACTTAACCGGCAACCTGTTCACCGAGTTGCCGGTGCACGGGTACATTCTGCTCTACCATCTCGATCTGCATCATCATCTGTGGGTGCACGTGGACAACCTGCGCCCCTATGCCTATCAGCCGGACCTCAGGGAGAAGCTGGTGTTGCCGGAGCGGCACACCGACCTGATCGATATTCTCACCGCCGAGATGGATCTGCTGATGGATGACATCGTGGATGGCAAATCCGGGGGCACCACCGTGTTGTGCGCCGGACCACCGGGTGTTGGCAAGACCCTCACCGCGGAGGTCTATGCGGAGATCATCCGGCGGCCCCTCTACCGGGTACACTCCGGGCAACTGGGCCTGAATGTGACCGAGATGGAGGAGGCCCTCAAGCAGGCATTGACCCGCGCCCAGCGCTGGGGTGCGGTGATGTTGATCGATGAGGCCGATGTCTACATCAAACGCCGTGACGACAACATTGCGGCGAACGCGGTGGTTGGTGTGTTTCTCCGCGTGCTCGAGTATTTCAACGGACTCCTGTTTCTCACCACCAACCGGGTGGACGACATCGACGAGGCGATCGTCTCGCGCTGCATTGCCCTGATCCGTTACCAGCCACCGAACCGGGAGGAGCGGCGGCGTATCTGGTCAGTGATGAGTCATCAGTTTGGCCTGAGCCTGGAGAACGGCATGCTCGATTGGCTGGTGGACGCCTTTCCCCAGGCCAGCGGGCGCGATATCAAAGGCCTGTCGAAGCTGGTCGCCAAATACTGTCAGCACAAATCCCTGTTACCGGATCGGCCGGTGTTTGAACTTTGCAGTGTGTTCCGCGGACTGGAGCAGGTAACGAATGAGTGAGCCTATGAGAAAGGTCGCAGTGGCGAGTCAGCAGGGCCAGGTCGTGGACGAACATTTCGGGCATGCCAAGCGTTTCTGGATCTACTCGGTCAGCGGGGGAGGGTGCGCCTTGCTGGAGCAGCGCGAAGTGGATCACTACTGTCATGGAAACACCTCGGATAAGGGCGCATTAGTGCGGATACTGGAAACGATCCGCGACTGCGAGGCGGTACTGGTGGCAAGGATCGGCGATGGACCGGCCGACAAGCTGGCCGCGATCGGGGTGAAACCGGTATCGGATTATCCCTGGTCTCCGGTTGAAGAGGCCGTGCTCGCCTATGTCAGTGAACACCCCGAGCCAGACCTGTGAAGAGTAACAGCCGCTGAATCAAAGTGATGCTAAAGTGTCGGTATCCCGAATGCACACACACCCGTTTGTGTGACGTTCTCCAGCAAGCGTGTCTCACAAGTTGATCGGTCCATGCCAACTTCTTACAAAAACAGTTTTTCAGGCAAGGGGGTATTTCCACCTAAATACGCCTTTACCCTGCTGATCCCGTTAAGAAACCTGTTTCTTTCCCCCGCTACACTGATTCGCCGGTTGGGGCTTCAGGAGGACCAGGATGTTCTGGAGATCGGTCCGGGACCCGGATATTTCAGCGTACCGGTTGCCCGCAAACTGCACCGGGGGCGGCTGGTGTTGCTCGATATCCAGCAGGAGATGCTGAGCTATGCGAAGAAGCGGCTCGACAAGCGAAAGCTCAGTAACGTGGATTATGTACTCACGGACGGAGAAAGTTTTGATCTCGACTCGAGCCGGTTTGACCGGGTGTTCATGGTGACGGTGATTGGCGAGGTCGATCACAAGGCCGACTACCTGCGTGAGATCCATCGGGTGATGAAGGAGGACGGCATTCTCTCCATCTCGGAGCTGGCGGGGGATCCGGACAAGATGAGTGCGGATGAACTCAGCACACTGGTTTGTGGCTGTGGTTTTACCGTGTCAGAGCGTTTTGGAAATCGCTTGAACTATACGATGAATTTCAGGAAAGCGATATCGAATGGTGGTTGAGACAGGTTGCTGGGGGCTGCGTTATTTGATAACGGACGGGTCAGTAATGGGAAGGGGGCAGTCTCACAACAGTGACGAGGTAAAGAGGCTGATGGATCAACCTTTCAGGCCCTAATTCGGGTTATACCAATGCGAACTCCGAAAGCTGATTTTTTGTTATGCAACCCTAAAGATTGGATTCGGGACTTCAAGGCGACTTTCTTCGGATTTGCGGCAGGCATATTTATTATGCTGCGGAGCAGGCAGGTCCAGCGTGGTTGGACCTGACCTGTTGGGTTACCCGGTTTTATCGTCGGTCGTGCATCTTGGAATAGTAATATCCTGACAGATAAACGTTGAGTTCTAAAACGACCGATGGATCCTGGCGATAGAGTGAGACGCCCCAGGCATCGCCGGGTTCCAGGCGATACGTGAGGGAGTAGGTATTTGCGTAGAACGGGGATTCGGGCGACATTTTCTGTAAAGGGAAGAAGAGGGTTTTCCTTCGCGGTGGTCCGCTATTTGCGGGATATGCCCAGAGAACGAGTGGATCTGGATGATCATCGGCTTGTTGCCTGAGTCTGAAACTGAAAAGTTCGATGCAGGCGTGTTTGTCATCGGGGATGTTTTGAAAGGATTGATCAATCCCTCCGGCCCCTGATTCCAGGTTGATGGTTTGATTGATGATGAGTAGTTCGTTTGACATGGTGACAGTCCCTGTTGTTGATGAAAAAGTTCCTACATGAAAGTCTGATTGGCTGACAGAAATCAGCACGATCAAGACTCAGTGATCTTTCTGAAGATAAGGAAATCAAACCTTTTGACATTCCTTGCTGCTAAGTTTCGTACCAGTGTTACTCAGCGGCACCGCTGTCCAGTCGGTGCCGCCGATTATACCAGGATTGTGATCGGTCAGTTGAAGTAGTTACACATCGGGTCGCCCTGACCATTCTCACCGGGGCCATCGGTCCAGTCCGGATCGATGTAGTTGACCACCCCGTCGCAGTCGTAGTCGTCGAGGGCGCACTGACCGTCATACAGGGCCGGTTGGGTGGAGCCCGGGGGTTGCACATGATCGGGGAAATCACCCGTGAACACTTTCGCGATCACGTCCCAGACGGATGGGTTGGTGCCTCCGACATAGAACTCCTGGGGATTTTCCTCGGCGTCGACGATGCCGTCGCAATCCCGGTCCACGCAGTACTGCTGATCCGGGGAGCCGTCCGGGATCTGTCCGGGGGTGCAGTCGGGTCCGTCGTCCTGGGGCCGGTAATTGCCATAGGAATCCGGATCGTGGTAGTCCGGGATGCCGTCCCCGTCCGCATCGGTGCGCTCCCAGAAGGTGGGCGCCCCGTCGTTGTCGTCGTCCGCATCCAGCACGTCGATGATGCCGTCATCATCGAAATCGTCCAGATCATAGTCGCCGTCACCATCGTCGTCGGCAACCTCCTCGTTGTCCCACAGGCCATCAGCATCGGTATCCCGGTTGAAGGGATCGGTGCCGATGAAGGTTTCGAACATGTTGGAGAGCCCGTCCTGGTCCGCATCGCCGGTGGGGCCGTCTTCGTCCCAGGCGTCGAGAACGTCGGGAATGCCGTCACCGTCGTGGTCCGGAAAATCATGGATGCCCAATTTCAGCCGGGTGTTGTAGCCATGGATTTTCAAGTCGTGGGCAAACTGCAAAATCTGTTCCCGGGTGAACTCCACCTTATCGAAGCCCCAGCCCCACTCCATACTGTCCGGCTTGCCGTCGTTGTCTGAGTCCGTGTCGCGGTAGTTGGGCAGGCCGTCGTGATCCGGATCGTCCCAGCTGCTGCCGTCATTTCCGTCGGTAAAGCCATACTTGCCCGCTTCGTCTCGGGTGGGTATGCCATCGTTGTCATCATCCGTATCGAGGGCGTCGGGAATGCCGTCCCCATCCGTATCGAGAGGATTGGTGCAAAGCTCCAACGGGGTCCCGCCATACAGTTCCTCCCCATCAGGTACGGAATCCCCATCGCTGTCGGGGTTATTGGGGTCGGTGCCGAAACACTCCTCGATCATGTTACTGATGCCGTCATGATCTAGATCCCCCAGGGGGCCGTCATTCGGATCGGGGTCGTACTCGTCGATGATGCCGTCACCGTCGCTGTCGTCGAAATTGATCGCATGGGTCATGGGGGCAAAACCCAGCCCAAGCGCGAGCAGCAAAGCGGGTAACGAGTGACAGTGTCGGGTGAAAAGGGTGGTGGGATGTTTGATCATGATGACTCCTGGGTAACGGATACTACGAACCGCATGATCCCTGCAGCCGCACCGGCGAACGCATTTGTTGCTGATGTGCGGGGGCGAAACGCTCTGCCGCAGGGATGCCGATCCTGCCGATGGCGGGATGGCCGGGTGAGCTTGCGGAATCGATGGGTCGTTTGAATGGCTTTTTATTAACGATTTCCTGAGGGGCTGCCTGCCCGGTTGTAAGTCCTGAGCCTTGATGAGTGAGTGCTCAGGTCGGATCCTACTGTGGCGCTCGGTGATTGATAGTGAATATTCACGTCAGGCGGGGGGTGGTGGGAGTTCCTGCTTTATGAACAGATTAACAAGGGGGGCCGTGACGAGTTGTGTGGGGACGTAGCGTGTGCTGTGTGTCCCGGGTATGCGGCGAGTCATGAATCGATCCATGAATCGAGCCGGGCCCGGGTTTGAGACTTCAGTAATGGGGCGGTGGCGGTTCCTGATTGTCGCCATGCAGCGGTGAGGGTTCCAGGGTGCGCAGCTTTTCATGCAGCTGGCGGATCATGGTCTCCAGGCGTTCGATGCGGTTGTGCTGCTCGGCCAGGGTCTGGCTTAAGCTGTGCAGAGTCTCTTCCTGGAAAGCGAAGCGGCTTTCCAGGTCAATCAGGCGATCTTCCATGCGGGCTCCCGTCAGGCGTTGATGATGGCATTATGAGTTTTGAGTTAAGTGATGAGTTTTGAGTTGAAGTGTTCGTTGCGCTCAGGGTTTCTATCCCCCTCTCCCTGGCGGGAGAGGGGGCAATCACCTGTGAGCACAGCGAACACCCCAACTCAACACTAATAACTCAAAACTAAAAACTTCTTTTTGGCTACTGATTCTATGGCTGAGAATCGTGGGCAATCATAATTTATTGCTTCCGTGACCCTTATTTCGGATACCGGTCATCCAGGTTCGCCGGGCAGAGCACGTTGCGCATGATACCGATCAGATCCAGCAACTGATGGTTGCGGATGCGGTAATAGATGCGGTTCGCCTCTTTGCGCGAGACCACGATGTTTTTGTTACGCAGCTGTTCCAGGTGCTGGGAGATATTACTCTGCGAGGTGCCGGTGCGTTCCACGATTTCCCCTACCGAGAGTTCGCTTTCGCCCAGTGAACAGAGGATCTTCCAGCGCAACGGGTGCGCCATTGCCTTGAGCGCGTTGGCGGTCAGGGAGGTGTCCTCGTCTTCGGATTCAGGTGGGTCTAGGGGTTCACTCATGCTTCACACTCCTTCGGATGCGGTCGTGCTCGCATCCGCTTCACGGATATACCCGGTCATATCTTTGGCAATGCAGATGATATGCTGGATCTGGCCCTCGGGATCTTTGACCGCGGTACGGGAGAACAATATCGGTACCCGGCGGCCATCTTTGGCGATGAAACGGGCCTCGATGCGGCTGAGCGCCCCGGTTCTGATCAATGCTTCCAGCCAGGTGCCGAAAAACGCACCGGCCTGTTCCTCTTCCTCTTCTTCGAAAACGTCGCCGATGGACAGCTGCATGAGGTCCGCCTCGCTGTAATGGAGCATCTTGCAGGCGGCCGGGTTGGCGGATTCGATCTCACCGTCCGGGTTGAGCACCAGCAGCGCTTCGCCCATGTGGGTGATGATGTTTTCCAGGTGCTGTTTGGCGGCGGCCAGTTGCGCGGTACGTTCGGCGACCTTCTGTTCGAGGATGCGGTTCATCTCCCGCTCTTTCTCGATCAGACGGAAATAGGTGCTGATCTTGTTCAGCAGCTGGTTGTCGTCGATGGGTTTGAGCAGGTAGTCGACACCCCCGACTTCATAACCTTTTTGCTGGAACTCCTCGGTCTTGAACGCGGCGGTGAGGAAGATGATGGGAATATGTTTGGTCTTGCTGCGGATCTTCAGCATCGAGGCGGTCTGAAAACCGTCCATCTCCGGCATCTGAACGTCCAGGATGATCAGGTCGATATCCGGGTTCTTCACCGCGATATCCACCGCGGCCTGTCCCGAGGTGGCCTCGAGAATCTCCACGTCCATATAACGCGATACCAGCGTACGCAGGGTGAACAGATTGTGTTGATGATCATCCACAATCAGAAGCTTGAAACCGGCGTATCTTTTCATGCGTTCAGGTAAGGGTTCCTCAATCGGGCACGGCCGGGTCCGGGATCCGTTCGGCGCGTAGCGCACTCAGGCGGTTGATTTGCGTCATGAGCTGTTGTGGATCGACCGGTTTGGCTATAAAGGCACTGGCGCCCGCATCAAAACTTGCCGCTTGATCTTCTGCCTTGTCATGGGCGCTCATGGCGATGATGCTCAGATCCGTGAGTCCCATCTTTTCGCGTATCCGCTTGATCGTATCATAGCCGTTCAGCTCAGGCATCATGAGGTCCATCAGAATCAGGTCGAACTCCGCCTCTTCATCGAGGGTATCCAGGGCCTCGAGACCGTCCCCTGCGGCGATCACCTCGAATCCCCAGGCTTCGAGTTGCGGGGTCAGGGCAAGCAGGCTCTGAATGTCGTCGTCCACCAGCAATACCCGTTGTCCCTGGAAGGGCTGTTCCGGGGCTGCGGCCGTCTGCGCCGGTGATTCGGTGGGCACCGCCCGGTCTGGGCCCGGTTCGTCCAGTTCCTGTAACTCGACCTGGGCATCGGGCAGGGCCTTGTAATCGAAACTCAGGGGCAGGCACAGGCTGAAGGTGGAGCCGACGCCTTCCTGGCTCTTCAGGGTGATCTTGCCGCCCAGCAGTCGCGCCAGTTCCCGGCTGATGCTCAGGCCGAGGCCGTTGCCGCCAAATTTGCGGCTGGTGGAGCCGTCCGCCTGACGAAACGCCTCGAAGACGATCTCCTGTTTGTCGGCGGGTATCCCGATGCCGCTGTCCTCCACCGCAAAACAGATGGGACGTTCCGTATCGGCCGGGTTTGGGTAGGCACGCAGGGTCACCTGACCCTCGCGGGTGAACTTAAGCGCATTGGCGAGGAAATTCTTCAGGATCTGGCGTACCTTGTCCTGGTCGGAAAGAAACTGGTTAGGCAGGGATGCATCGATTTCGATGACCAGTTGCAGGGGTTTGGCATCGAATTGGGGCTGAACCAGGTCCACCAGATCCTCGATCAATGCGGGAATCGAGATCTGTTGCAGGCTGAAATTCGCCCGTCCGGCCTCGATACGTGAGAGATCCAGGATGTTGTCGATCAGGGTGCGCAGATCGCTTCCTGCCTCGTGGATCACCTGCAACTGCTTCTTCTGCTCGGGATTGAGCTGTTCGCCGGTCTCATTGAGCATCTTCGACAACAGCAGGATGGAGTTGAGCGGGGTGCGCAGTTCATGGCTGACGTTGGCCAGAAACTCGGATTTGTACTGGTTGGACTCCTCCAGCTGGATCGCGTGCTGGCGCTGTTGCTGTGACTGCTGGGCATGGGTCTCCGCAAGTTTCGACAGCTGTTGGCCCAGTTGCTTGATCTCACTCGATCCGTGCAGATCGAAACGCACCGGGGCATCCTCGCGTAACACCTGTTCAATGCCTTCCCGCAGGCGGTTTCCGGTACGCTCGATGCGCAGCGCGATCCAGCGGGCCACCAACAGCTGTAATACCAGCGCCACCACAATGATCGACATGACCCGGTTGATCAGGCCGTTGCGGAACGTGTTGATCGGCGAGGGGTCCACCGGCCGGCCCACCCACAGAGGTCCCGAATCCTCGGTGGTGAACAGGGGCACCCAGATGATCTGCTGACCCTTGCCTTCCCAGAGCGCCAGCTTGCCTTCCCGGAACAGGGCTTCGAGACCCTCGAAGTCCTGAAAGGCCCGGTCCGCCTTGTCGCCACGCAGGCGGTCGTCCAGGTAGGCCCCGTCATGGGTGACCCAGAGGGTGTTGCGGTAGGCCCGCGCCATACCGCCCACATCGATATTGATCACCACTGCCCCCAGGGGCGTGATGCGCTTGGATTTGTCCGGCCCCAGGATGGGGCTGATCATGCGCAGGGTCATGAAGCGGCGGGGATCCTTGTGTCCGGCTTCCGGGTTGAGGCTGATCTTGCTGGCCGCCACCCGGCCAAACTCCTGCTGCACGTTGCGCTTGAAGAAATCCTCGGAGGGCATATCCGGCAGGCTGGCGGTGGGTTCCCACTGACGGGTGCGGGGGTTGAGTTCCAGCCAGTAACGGGGACTGCCTTTCAGGTCGAGGAACAGGATTTGGATGATGTCCTGGTGGTCCCGCAGGATCTGGTTGATCCATTTTGTGTAGCGCACCCGGGCCTGGTCGATCTGGGTATGATCGGTCTCCTCCTCGCCTTCCTGTTGCTGACCCAGGATCAGTCCGGGTTCCGGCAGCTTGGCCAGCAGTCGCAGCATCTCGTGACGACTGGCGAGATGCTCGTCCAGGTCGCGAAAGTCCGCGCGGAGGTTCTGCAGGTAGGCCTTGTGATAGAAGAACTCGAGCCGTTCCAGCACATAGGGCAGATTGGTGACCACCAAAGCGACCAACGGGGCGAAACCGAAGAGAAACAACAGGATGAGGATTTTGGTCCGCAGTTTCACAGCGTCATAACCGTCTCAAATCGGGTCGGCCGCCCGGGTGTGCCGGTCGAATCAGCTGATCGCCTCGATCAGTTCCAGCACCTGCGCGGCATGCCCTTTGGGTTTTACATCGTAAAGCGCATGCCGAATGATACCGCTTTTATCGATGATAAAGGTGGAACGCAGAATGCCCATGCGCTTTTCACCGTTTTTCTCCTTCTCCCGCCACACATCGTAGGCCTGGCAGACCTCGCCGTCGGTGTCGGCCAGCAGTTGCACGGTCAGGCCATGTTTATCCCGAAATGCCGCATGACTGACACAATCATCGCGGCTGATACCCAGAACCTGGGTGTCGAGCCGGGCGAAATCGTCGACCAGGTCAGAGAGTTCCACCGCCTCGATGGTGCAACCGGTGGTATCGTCCTTGGGGTAAAAATAGAGCACCAGATTTTTATCTCCCGCAAACTGCTCTGAGGAGATGGGGTGCATATCCGAGTCGGGCAGTTCGAAGGGAGGCGCCTTGTCGCCAGGATTGAGCATGATCACTCCTGTAATTGTTATCTTTGTGGGTCGTTTATTATCGAAGTCCGGCTGCTCGACGCTCTGGGGCAGCACGACTGCCGATCGTTTCTCAGCCTTCAATCTGCAAGATAGTTGACACTCCCGAGTTCGGTCAACCACGTGTTTCCATACCGGGCATCGGTGGTTGCAGGGTGATGGGTCCAATCCTGGCATTTTGCGTATTTTGACATGGGATTGAACCCGAAGATTTCTCCCGAAAATGGAATGTCAATTGATTTTCCATGTTTAAACAGATACTTGTTACGCCGTGATCGGGGCCGTGAATAATTCACACACGGGCTCCTGAGGTGCCCCGGATAGTAGGCAAGGGCGAGGTTTGGTAGCATAATGGCCTAATACCCAACTGATACGAATTCCAGACGCCGAATCAGTCGTCAGCCGCCGTGCGCGGCGTTTATTTTTTGTTAAGGATGACCGCAGGCGCATGCGGGATTGCAGAGTCGAAAAAACAGGCCTAAAGACATGTATGATGATTTTTACAAGCTCACTGGCAAGCCGTTCCAGCTGACGCCCGATCACAAATTCTTCTTCAACAGTAAAGGTCACAACCGGGCCATGGCCTATCTGCGCTACGGACTGGAGCAGGGGGAAGGTTTCATTGTGATCACCGGTGGAATCGGTACCGGAAAAACCACCCTGGTACGCAACCTGTTCGACGAGTTGAGCAACATGAATGTCATGGCCGCTCAGCTGGTGACCACCCAGGTGGATCCGGACGACATGCTGCGCATGGTCTGTGCCTCTTTCGGTCTGGCCCACGAAGGGCTCAACAAGGCCACCCTGCTGCACAATCTGGAAGCCATCGCGCGGGCCCGCCATGCGGAGGGTAAGCAGATGCTGCTGGTGGTGGATGAGGCGCAGAACCTGCCGCCCCGCTCCGTTGAGGAGTTGCGCATGCTGTCCAATTTTCAGGTCAACAACAAGGCCCTGGTGCAAACCTTCCTGCTGGGACAGGAGGAGTTCAAGCGCACCCTGCAGAGCCCGGGAATGGAGCAGGTGCGCCAGCGCATTATCGCCTCCTATCATCTCGACCCACTGAGCGTCGACGAGACGGAAAAATACATCCTTCATCGCCTGCAGCTGGTGGGTTGGAAGGAAGATCCCGGGTTCGGCGACGGGGTCTTCAAGATGATCTACGAATTCACCGGTGGCGTGCCCCGCCGGATCAATGCCATGTGCGATCGCCTGATGTTGTTCGGCTGCCTGGAAGAGCTGCATCTCCTGGAAAAGGACGCGGTGCTCTCCGTGATGCAGGAGCTGGAGCAGGAAGTCAGTTTCGATCCGCCTCCGGACGAGGAACATCAGGCCCCGCATCTGGCCTCGGTGTCGCCCATCCACTCATCCTCCGCAGGTCTGAGTCAGGCGGTGGCGGCGCAGGAGGTCCCCCAGACCGTGGCCCATGCGGAAGAGCTCGTGTATCGCATTCAGGACCTGGAAAAGGAGATCAGCAGCCTCAAGAAGACCCTGCGCAACGAGCAGAAACTGCTGCGTAAGGCGATTCTGCTGCAGATGGACCTGGACGAGTACGAGGATATCGACTGATATCCTGGTCTGACAGGCGTAACGGCCTGTCAGTCGAGAGAGGGGCCTATCATGGCGTCGATCATCTCGAAACCCCGGGCTTCCAGGGCCTCGGAAATGTCTTCCCAGCGGTAATCCCGGTTGCTCTCCTCGGCCTGGGCAATGATGCCGGTAGCGAACCGATAGGCCTCGTTACGGTCGAGGTCCTGAGGGACCCTTACCAGACGGATCTGTTCCGGTCGGGAGCTGGGCAGTACCATCAATGTTTCATTCATGTGTCACTCGGCTACATTCATGCGATATTGACTTGATACTATCTCGCAACCCCGCAGGGATCAATGCGATTGGGTCGCTGGATTTTCATCCCGCGCCTGTTCCAGCAGGACGGTGATCTTCTCCGCTTCGCGGGGCTTCGAGTAGAAGTACCCCTGGGCCTCATCGCATCCCAGATCTCTGACGAACTGATGTTGGCGTTCGTTTTCCACCCCCTCCGCGAGAATCCGCAAACCCAGGCTCTGACCCATACGAATCACGGTACGGATGATGCTGCGATCGTCCTCATCGGTCTCGATGTCCCGAACGAAGGACTGGTCGATTTTCAGGGTGGTCACCGGCAGGTGCTTGAGCCGGTAGAGGGAGGATTCACCGGTACCGAAATCATCGATCGAGAGGGTGAATCCCAGGTCCGTCAACTGGCGCCACAGGGGATCATCGAAGGGTTTGTCCAGCAGTCCGTTTTCAGACACCTCCAGCTCCACATGATGCGGGCTGACCCCGGTCAGCTCCACGGTACGGCAGATCTGATCATAGGCGTCGCTGCTGTTGAAGGTCAGGGCATCGATGTTGATCGCCAGACGACCCGGATCGAGTCCCTGATCGAGCCAGCTGAGCATCTGATCGCAGGAGGCATTGATCACCCAGTTGGTGATGTCCCGCATCACCCCCGCGTCATGGGCGACACTCAGAAACTCTCCCGCGCTGAGCAGTCCCTGCTGGGGATGCTGCCAGTAGAGCAGGGCTTCGACGCCGATGATCCGATCGTTGTGCAGATCCACCTTGGGTTGATAACGCAGCAGGAACTCCTCGTTGAGCAGCGCGCTGTGCAGATCGATCTCCAGCTTGAAGCGGTTGTGTTCCCGCTTCGCCATCGCCTCGGTGAAATAGTGGAAGCCGTTACGGCCTTCACGCTTGGCCATGTACATGGCGGCATCCGCGTTTTTCAGCAGGGTATTGGCATCCTGACCGTCTTCCGGATAGACCGCGATACCCACGCTGGTGGTGACATGCAGCACATGGGGTTCGAGGCAGATGGGCTGTCCCAGCAGACTGACGATCTTGCGCGCCACCCGGGCGGGGGCATTGTCCTGGCGGATGTCCTCGAGTAACACGATGAATTCGTCACCCCCCAGGCGGGCGACCTCGTCATCGACCCGTACGGCCTGGTTGAGGCGTTTTGCGATCTCCACCAGCAACTGGTCGCCGAACAGGTGACCGAGGGTGTCATTGATCTTCTTGAAGCGGTCCAGATCGAGGTAGAGCAGGGCGCACCGGCTGCCGCGACGCTCCGCGTGGGCCAGGGCATGTTCGAACATCTCGAGAAACGCGGCCCGGTTGTGCAACTGGGTCAGGGGGTCGGTATAGGCGAGTTTGTGCAGCTGCTGTTCATGGTGGCGCTTCTCGGTGATATCGGTGAAGGTGGCGACATAGTCGGTCACATTGCCCTGCTCGTCGGTGACGCTGGCGATTCGCAGGTATTCGGGGTAGACCTGTCCGTTTTTACGCCGGTTCCAGATTTCTCCCTGCCACTGGCCCTCTATGATCAATTGCTTCCACATCCGGTTGTAAAAGCTCTGGTCATGCTGGCCCGATTTCAGAATGCTGGGTTTTTTGCCCAGCACCTCCGCTTCGCTGTAGCCGGTGATTTCGCAGAACGCGGGATTGACCGTTTCGATGCAGCCGTCCGGGCGGGTGACCATCACCCCCTCGGCCAGGGTGCTGAATGCGACTTCACTGCGCTGCTGTCTTTGCTTTACCTCGAACTCCCGGGTGATGTCGCGGAACAGCACCACCGAACCCGACAGCCCGCTTGCGGTCCAGAAGGGTGAGCTGAGCACACTGACCCGGATCAGCGTGCCATCCCGGCGACGGAAATACTCATCATCGCTCTGATACTGCTCACCGCGCATGGTGTGCTGCAGAAGGGCATAGCTGGAGAGTGGGAGGGGTTTGCCATCCGCACGACAGTGAAACTGCTTGTGCGCGCTCTGGCCGGTCAGCTGGTGTTTGGTGTAGTCAAGCACCCGGCAGGCGGCGGGATTGATGTAGAGAATCCGCCCGGAGGTATCCAGCACGTACATCCCCTCAGCCATATGATCGCTGATGGTGCGCAGCCGCTGGGTGGTTTGCAGCCAGTGGTGAAAGGTATACAGGGCGACGATGATCAGGAATGCCCCGAGCAGGAAGATCAACCAGTAGGAGCTCCTCAGATTATGCACGGCCTGGAGTGGCTCAATGGTCAGGATGTAGCCCCGTTTCTGCATCAGACTGTCGGGGACCACGCTCAGGTTGACGGCGTAGCAGGCTTCCCCGGGAAGACAGATCTCCCGGGACAGCTCGTTGCCCAGCCGGAGTGCCGACTGAACCCTGGGGTCTGCGCGCAAGTGGGACTTGAGTTGCGTCAGCAACGGCTCGGGGAGTCCGCTGTCCGCCTTACCGAAGGCCAGATAGTCGGGGTGCAGGACAGAGATATGCCCGTTGAGCGGTGACTGAGGATCGAGCGAAGGCTGGCTGCTGAACGAGTCGCGTTGCAGGAGCAGCTCATAATAGGTCTTTCGCCCGGTGGTCAGATGCATGGCGTCACGCAGCGCCTCGAAGGGAACGCCGAAATCCACCGCGCCGATGATGCGTCCTCCGGAAGAGATGGGAAAGGCGTAAAAATAACAGGGGCAGAGTGGATCGTTTTCAAACTGACCCGCCTGTGGATAGCCGGCAAGCACCTGCCTCAGCATTGGGCGGTCGTTGAGCAGATCATGTTCCGGAAGCTCGGGATGGGAGAGGTTCAACAATGAACGGCCATCGGGAAGAACGAACTGCAGGGTGCGCACACCCTGGGTTTTCAGGCGTGCAAAGGTGCCCTGGTAGTGGTCTTGAAGGGTATTGCGGACCTGTGTGCGTCCATCTTCGTCAGCCTGGGTCGCGCGGATCAGCAAGGCCGCGGTCGGTGGCAGATCGAAGCGCTCCTCGTGAATGACGTCGAGCATCCGCTGATAGCTGTCTAGGGTGTTGCTGAGGGCGGTCTGCTGCATGCTGTCGAGCATTTGCAGGTGATTGTCGATGTCCCGCCAGTAGTTGAACAGCAGAACCGAGCCTTCCAGGCCGATCAGGAGAATCAGGGAAACAAAGAACCTGAGCGTCTTCAAGCAGTACGCTCCGCGTCTGAAGAGATCCGGCCAAGCGTGGAGGTGAGATGAGAGGTCAGGGTTGTGGCGGAAACCGATATCCGCTCATGAGAGTGAGCGGATGATGCCGCCTGACGGGTATGTGGCATGCGCCCTGTACGGTAATCCGTGAACGTCATCAATACGAGAGTCCCCTTCTCTGTCCCTTTGATCGGCGGGTTCCGAATCGCTTGATTCGAAATACATTCCATACTGCCAGAATCCGGTCCGCGAAACGCGGGCCGGGTTCATTCTATCACGTTGGTGTGACCCTGCTCAGCGGTGATGTGTACTGCTTTTACGAAATTACCGCGGAGTGCCAACCGCTGCTCAAAACTGGTCTTCGGCGACTCCAAAGCTGTCCGGCGAAATCACCCCATCGGTGTCTGAGAGGCGGATCTTGAGCGACAGGTTGTTGCGCGAGTCGGCGTGGGCCAGGGCTTCCTCGAGGGTGATCTTGTTCTCTTTGTAGAGCTTGTAGAGGGACTGGTCGAAGGTCTGCATGCCGCGCTCGTTACCCTGTTCCATGACCTCCTTGATGGTGTGAATGTCACCCTTCTGGATCAGTTCGGAAATATAGGTGGTGAGCAGCAGGATCTCCACCGCGGGAATCCGCTGGCCGTTGATCCCCTTGACCAGACGTTGCGAGACCACGGCTTTGAGATTCAATGAGAGGTCCATGTAGAGCTGCGCGTGGGCCGAGTCGGGGAAGAAGTTGATGATCCGGTCCAGGGCCTGGTTGGCGTTGTTGGCGTGCAGGGTCGAGAGACACAGGTGACCGGTTTCCGCATAGGCGATGGCGTGCTGCATGGTGTACATCTCGCGAATCTCACCGATCTGGATTACGTCCGGGGCCTCGCGCATGGCGTTTTTCAGGGCATTTTCATAGGACATGGTGTCCAGGCCCACCTCGCGCTGATCGACGACCGACTTCTTGTGCGTGTAGAGGTACTCGATGGGATCCTCGATGGTGAGGATGTGCCCTGTGCGGTTCTGATTACGATGCTCGATCATCGAGGCCAGGGTGGTCGACTTACCTGAACCGGTGGCACCCACCACCAGGATCAGTCCCCGGGGCTCCATGATCAGATCCTTGAGAATGACCGGCAGATTGAGTTTCTCCACCGGGGGGATCACACCCTTGATGTAGCGAATGACCATCGCGGCATCGCCGCGCTGACGGTAGACGTTGACACGGAAGCGGCCCAGGTTGCTGATCGAGATCGCCAGGTTGCATTCAAAGGTCGATTCGTACTCCTTGATCTGGTCGTCGCTCATGATCCCGTAGGCCAGTTTGCGACACTGACCGGCCTGGAGCGGCGATGTACCGATCGGACGTGTCTCACCTTCAGCCTTCAGATGGGGGGCTGCACCGGTACTGAAAAACAGATCGGAACCGTTCTTTTGCACCATGAGCTTGAGGTAGGGCACGATATCCATGGATGATCTCCTCCGGGGTTTCTGTTCTGGGCCGTATTACTGAATGATTGAATTCATCCCACCCTATCGGCCGTTTTCTCAGAGAATGTAGTCGAAATTTCAGCGCGGAAGAACGGGATTCCCGTGCCTGCGCAGGGCAAACGCCACAGTGGCGGCATTTATAGCGTCTGCTACGGGGTTGTCATCGAGGAGGAGGAACGGGTGTTTTGTGATTGGCATCAATCTTTTGCCGGCCCGGTGCTCTGCTCAGGACAGGCTGCGCAACAATGCCTGCTTCTGATCCACCCGGTCGCCACTCAGGGCGAAGCCCTTCAGATGACCGTCGTCGCTGATGAAACGGCACAGCGTGCCTTGCGCATCGGTTTCCGATTCCCAGTCACCGCTTGTGCCGGGCTCGGGGGGTAATACCACGACCGGGTGCAAGGGGGTCTTGATGATCACCGGCATCGCCGGGTAGACCACCTCGGTGGGTTGTCCGGTGAGGGTTTTGGCCAACGCCCGGGCGCTGTGCATGATCGGCATGACATAGGGCCGGTTGCGGCCATCCACTTCGGCGCAGTCACCCAGGGCATAGATGTGGGGATTCCCGGTTTGCAGGAAGCGGTCGGTGATGATGCCCCGGTTGACCGGCAGGCCGGCCTCCGTCGCCAGGGTGGTATCGGGTCTGAGACCGACTGCGGAGAGCACCAGGTCGCATTCGATCTCCTGGGCATCGGTCAGGGTCAGGCGGTACCCGGAGCTGTTCCGGTCCATGATCGCAGCGGTCTGACGCAGGTGCCATTCGGCCCCGGCGGCCTGCATGGCCTGCTGCAGGGCCTCGGCGGTGGACTGGGGCAACAGGCTGCTGATGGGATAGGGATCGGGGCCGATCAGGCTGACCCGGTAGCCGCTTCGCAACAGGTCGTTGGCAAATTCGCAGCCGATCAATCCCGGCCCGATGAGGGCGATATGGGCGGGCGCCCCGGGCAGCTGCTCCCGGAACCGGGTGTAATCATCCAGGTTGTTGATCACCAACCGTTCATCCACCGCGTCTCCGCGCATGGGCGGGACGATTGGCAGGGCTCCAAGCGCGAGGACCAGTTTGCTGTAGTGCTGCGCTCCCTGCTCCGTGATGACCTGCTTCTCCCCCGGCAGAACAGCGGTGACCCGCTGCCGGGTAAGCAGGGTCATGTCGAGACGTTCCCGCATGCCCTGTGGAGGGGTATTGACCAGATCCGCCGGGGTCTTGCCGTCGGACAGGGCGGTGGAGAGCATGGGTTTGGAGTAGAAATCACCCCCGTCCGCGGTGATCAGGGTCAGCGGGATGTGTGTATCGATCCCCCGGATTTCCCGGGCCAGGGTGTATCCGGCCAGGCCGGATCCGATAATCAGAATCTGTTCCATTCTGTTCGGCTAAGACTCCATTCAGTCCATTGGTCGGGTATCGGGGATCAGGCGACCATCTCCACCATGTCAAAGTCTGACTTGCTGACGCCGCACTCCGGGCATTCCCAATCGTCGGGGATGTCTTCCCAGCGGGTGCCCGCGGCAATGCCCTCTTCGGGCAGCCCTTCGGCTTCGTCATAGATGAATCCGCACACAATACACTGAAACTTCTTCATGGCCATTCTCTTGTCAAACCTGAGTTGTCATTGGGGTTTTTTCAAAGATAGCCCGAGACCCTGGCGGACTCCACCCTTGAAAGATTGGGGAAACCGGCCCGGTGTTTCAGTTCGGGGGTGAGAGCGAGCGCTCAGTCGTACTCAGAGGCCCGCCGTGCATCGCCGCGGACCTTGTCCTCGGGATAACGGGATTCGTTGATCGCGACCTTGCGCTCGACCGCGTCGATCAGATCGATATCCAGACGCTCGGCGCAGCGGATCAGGTAGATCAGGATGTCGGCCAGTTCCAGGGCCACCTCTCCCTGTTTCTCCTTGGAAAGATTCATGCTTTGTTCCGGGGTCAGCCACTGGAAGTGCTCCACCAGTTCGGCGCACTCGGCGATCATCGCCATGGAGAGATTCTTGGGGGTATGGAACTGTTCCCAGTCGCGGGCCTGGGCGAAGGCCTTGAGGCGTCTGTTGAGGTTGTCCAGGCTGTCTTGAGGCATGCGGTGGTCCTCTCAGGAAGGTAAGGTCTTATGTTGCGGGGAAGCGCAGCGGCGATCAAGTTTGGATCGCACTGGCCCCGGCAGCTGCGGATCAGGGTGCGGCCGGGGGAAGCGCGATCAGTTCGATGGTGTTTTGATCCGGGTCCCGGCAGAACAGGGCCTGGCGGCCCGATCGGCTGAGAGTGAAGGGAATCCCCAGTTCTTCCAGTCTGGCCTGGATCGCCCCCAGGTCATCCACCAGGAAGGCGGTGTGGCGGTCCCTTCCGCCGTGCTCCGGACGTCCGGACTGGGGGTCGGGATTGGGCAGTTCCAACAGGTGGATCTGTTGATCCCCCAGACTCAGCCAGGCGCCGGGAAAGCCCAGATCCGGGCGCTGAGGGTCGACTTCGAGCCCCAGGATGCCCTGGTAGAAGTCGAGTGCGCGCCGGGTATCGGCGACGATGAGACTGACGTGGTGCAGCCGGATCATGCCGTACCAAGCCGCTCCCGGGCCCGCCCGATGGCGGCCCTGACCTGCTCCGGGGCGGTGCCGCCGATGTGGTTGCGGGCAGCGACGGAGCCTTCCAGGGTCAGCACCCCGAACACGTCCTCGTCGATCTGATCGGAAAAGTTGCGCAGTTCCGTCAGGGTCATCTCGGAAAGATCCCGGTTTTCCGCCACACCGAAGGCCACCGCCTTACCGACGATCTCATGGGCGTCGCGGAATGGAATCCCCTTGCGCACCAGGTAGTCCGCCAGGTCGGTGGCGGTGGCAAAGCCTTTCATCGCGGCCTGGCGCATCGCCTCCTTGCGGCAACTGATGGCGGGGATCATCGCGGCGAAGATCTTCAGTGAACCCTTGAGGTTGTCGACCGTGTCGAACAGGGGTTCCTTGTCCTCCTGGTTGTCCTTGTTGTAGGCCAGGGGCTGGCCCTTCATCAGGGTCAACAGGCCGATGAGGTGGCCATAGATGCGCCCGGTCTTGCCGCGGATCAGTTCGGGAACGTCCGGGTTCTTCTTCTGCGGCATGATCGAGGAGCCGGTACAGAAACTGTCGGAGAGCTCGACGAAGCCGAACTGGGCGGAGGACCAGATGATCAACTCCTCGGAGAACCGGGACAGATGCATCATCAGGATACTCGCGGAGGCGCAGAATTCGATCGCGAAGTCCCGGTCGGAGACCGCGTCCAGGGAGTTTTCCGCTGGGGCGCTGAAACCCAGCAGCTGCGCAGTCAGGTGGCGGTCGATGGGGTAGGTGGTGCCGGCCAGGGCGGCGGCGCCCAGGGGCATCACGTTGGCCCGCCGCTGGCCATCCTCCAGACGGGTGCGGTCCCGTTCGAGCATCTCGAACCAGGCCATCAGGTGGTGGCCGAAGGTGATCGGCTGGGCGGTCTGCAGGTGGGTGAAGCCGGGCAGGATGGTGTCGGCCTCCTGTTCCGCCTTGTCCAGCAGTGCCCGCTGCAGGGTGCGGATCGCACCGATCAGGCCGTCCACCTCGTCACGCAGCCAGAGGCGGATGTCGGTGGCCACCTGGTCGTTGCGGGATCGCCCGGTGTGCAACTTTTTACCCGCGTAGCCGATAGCCTCGGTGAGCGCGGACTCGATGTTCATGTGCACATCTTCCAGGGATACCGACCATTGGAACTCGCCGTTGTCGATGCGGGTACGGATCGCTTCCAGACCGCGGATGATGTCATCCCGTTCCTGATCGCTGAGAATGCCCTGTTGGGCCAGCATGCGGGCGTGGGCGATGGACCCCTGGATATCGTAGCGGTAGAGGCGCCGGTCGAAATCCACTGATGCGGTGAAGGCCTCGACGAAGGCGTCGGTGGGTTCGTTGAAGCGGCCCGACCAGGGTTTGGCGGCCACGTGACTGTCGCTCATGAAGGGATGTCCTGATGTCTGACGAGTGAAAAAATTGCGCCGATTATAACAGGGGGCCGGATTGCCCGCATTGCTTACCCGGCTTCTTCAATCTTCATGTATAGTTCGTAAAAACAGGAGCTTAACAGGCCTATGCCAAAAACACCGCCCGAGGAAGAGAACGGACGCAGCGCGCCTGAGCGGAGCCGTGCGCTGTTTTTGCCGAATTTCTGCAATATCCGGCCGGTGTTCGCGGTGGTGGTCATCGGCGAACTGCTGGCGATCATCCTGACCCTGGCGGCGGTGGAGCGTATCTCCGGATTCTGGGAACTGCTCAGTCCCCTGTCGATGCTGGTGCAGTGGGTGGGACTGGGCAGCGCCGGGTTGCTGTGCGCCCTGAAAAAGCCGTTGGCCCGGATCGGCAACTGGGGTGCGGGGGCGAGCGCGTTCCTGATCCTGATCGGCATGACCCTGACGGTGTGTGTGCTGGTGGCCTGGCTGGACGAGGCACTGGGCCTGAACTTCTTCTCCATGGAGAACCGCCAGGGGCTGTTATTCCGCGCCTTGGGCATCAGCGCCATCGTGGGTGTGCTGGTGCTCCACTACCTCTATCTGCAACATCTGTGGCGACGTCAGGAGGAGGCGGAGAACAGCGCCCGCCTGCAGGCCCTCTACTCCCGCATCCGCCCCCACTTCCTGTTCAACAGCATGAACACCATCGCCAGCCTGACCCGCACGGATCCGAAGCTGGCAGAGGAGGTGGTGGAGGATCTGGCGGATCTGTTCCGGGTCTCCCTGGCGGATGCCGGGCGTCCCTCGACCCTGGGGCGTGAACTGGAACTGGCGCGCCAGTACCTGAGTATCGAGCACTACCGGCTGGGGGATCGGCTGGATGTGGTCTGGGAGCTCGACGAGCTGCCGGAAAAGGCGATGATTCCGCCGTTGATCCTGCAGCCCCTGCTGGAGAATGCGGTGTATCACGGCATCGAACCGGCCGCCGCAGGGGGACGCATCACGATTGCCGGCCACTACCGGCGCAAGCGCATCAATCTGAGTATCCGCAACACCCTGCCGGCGGAACACGAATCGAGTCACCGCAAGGGCAACCGGCTGGCGATGGAGAACATCCGCGCCCGTCTGGCGGGGGTGTTCGATCTGGAAGCGAGCCTCACCGAATCCATCGTCGAAGGGGAGCACCAGGTCCGACTGGTATTCCCCCATCCCTGGTGGTGAGGTGCACGGGTTCCCGTTTCGCGGAAATCCCGCTGACAGGAACTCATGGGATAGCGGACAATGACGCAAACGGGCCGGTCGACTGACAGGAGGCAGAGACCTTGAAAATACTGGTGGTGGATGACGAAGCGCTGGCGCGACAGCGGCTGACTTCGCTGATCGGGGAACTGGGAGAACCCTACCAGGTGGTGGGCGAGGCCTCCCAGGGTGAGGAGGCGCTGCAGCGTTTCGCGGAACTCGAACCCGATCTGGTGCTGATGGATATCCGCATGCCGGGCATGGACGGACTGGAGGCGGCGCGCCGCCTGGCCCAGACCGCGCACCCGCCGGCGGTGATCTTCACCACCGCGTATGAAGAACATGCCCTGGAGGCCTTCGAATCCGCAGCCCAGGACTATCTGCTCAAGCCGGTGCGCCGGGAGCGTCTGCTGCAGGCCCTGACCCGGGCGCCGCGGCTCAACAGAACCCAGGTGAGTCAGGTTCAGGAGGTTGCGGAGGTGCCGCAGATCTGCGCCAGTTTCCGGGGCGGCCTGACCACCCTTCCGCTCGACCAGGTGCTCTACCTGAGGGCGGATTCCAAGTATGTGGTGGCGCGTCATCGGGAGGGTGAGCTGCTCCTGGAAGAGAGCCTCAAGGCGCTGCAGGAGCGCTATGCCGACTGGTTGCTGCGGATTCACCGCAACGCCCTGGTGGTACGGCGTCATCTGCGGGGACTCGACCGGGATCCGGACGGGGTCTGCCGGGTGGTGCTCGATGGTTGCGATGAGCGGCTCGAGGTGAGCCGCCGTCATCTGCCCGAAGTGCGGCGCATGCTCCGGGGCAACCGGATCGATGAATGAAATGCGGGTCCTGAAACGGTCTGTCCGGGCGCCGTTCCTGCGCTGTGGCCTGCTGCTGGCGTGGTTGGTGTTCCTGGCAATGCCGGTCAATGCCCAATGGGTTCCGGAACTCGATCCGATCGCCCCGCCATTGATTGCACAGACCTGTTTTGCCTGCCATGGACCCGGTGGGGAGAGTGTCGCTCCGGCCATCCCGTCCCTCGCCGGTCTGCCCCGCCGCTATCTGGTGGAGGTCATGCAGGCCTACCGCTACGGGGGGCGCTTCAGCACCCTGATGGGACGCATCATGTCAGCCTATGACGATGTCCAGATCGAACGCCTGGCGGACTATTTCAGTCGCCAGCCCGAACCGATGATGCGCCAGGATGTCGACTGGAATCTCCTGGGTCTGGGCAGGCAGCTGCACCGTCGATACTGTTTCGAGTGCCATGGAGATCCGGTGAATGCACCGAAACCCGGAGTGCCGCGCCTGCACGGGCGCTGGATGGACTACCTGCGCTGGACCCTGCGGGACTACCTGGTGGGGATCAATCAGGGGGACGATGAGATGAGCGGGGCGCTGGCAAGACTGGTCCGCACCCAGGGAGAGGAGGGGCTGGAAGCCCTGTTGCACTATTACGGGCGGGGCAAGCCCTGAAAATTGCGTGATACCCATGCCAGGCTATAGCATTAAGGGTTTGACACACCGTCGCGCGAAATCTTTTGCTGCGCGGGAAAAACACCTGCCGTAAACCCCGAGGTCTCTTATCCATGTCACAAGTCATCCGAATCGCCACCCGCAAATCCCCCCTCGCCATGTGGCAGGCGGAGCATGTCGCCGCGGCGCTGAAAGCGGCCCATCCCGGGTTGCAGGTGGAGATCCACGGAATGAGCACTCAGGGGGACAAGATCCTCGACACCCCGCTGGCCAAGATCGGCGGCAAGGGGCTGTTCATCAAGGAGCTGGAGCAGGGCATCCTCGACGGCCAGGCCGACATCGCGGTGCACTCCATGAAGGACGTGCCGGTGGAACTGCCCGAAGGCCTGCACCTGGCGGTGATCATGTCCCGCGAGGATCCCCGGGACGCGTTTGTCTCCAACCGTTTTCAATCCCTACAGGAGCTGCCGGAGGGGGCCTGTGTCGGCACCTCCAGCCTGCGCCGCCAGAGCCAGCTCGCGGAGCAGCGTCCCGATCTGCAGATCAAGTCCCTGCGCGGCAACGTGAACACCCGCCTGGCGAAACTCGATGCGGGTGACTATGACGCCATCATCCTGGCCGCCGCAGGTCTTATCCGGCTGGGTTTCGAAAGCCGGATCACCGCCCTGATCGGTCCCGAGCAGAGCCTGCCGGCAATTGGCCAGGGGGCGGTGGGTATCGAATGCCGGTCCGACGACGAGAGCGTGAACCGGCTCATCGCGCCACTGCATGATGTGGATACCGCAGCCTGTGTGAGGGCCGAGCGGGCCATGAATGCGACCCTCAACGGGGGCTGTCAGGTTCCGATTGCAGGCTATGCGATGCTCGAGTCCGGTCATCTCTGGCTGCGTGGACTGGTTGGCGAGCCGGACGGTTCACGCATCATTCGCGGTGAAGTGGAGGGCACCCCGGAAGAGGCCGAAGTGATGGGCAAAGGGCTCGCGGAACGGCTCCTTGAGTGGGGCGCCGACGGCATCCTGGCCTCCCTGTATGAGGAACACTGAAACCTGTCGTGCACGCCCGGCGATCCTGGGTGTCGCGAGTCCGTTGATGGCGGGTATCCGGTCATCCGGATTCGCCCGGGGCATCAGCTCAGGCCAATTACGAGCGGCCATGTTATGCCGAAAGGAGCTGGCCTGAACCGATGTCGGATTGTGATCTGAACGGTACCGGAGTGCTGGTGACCCGCGCCGCCCATCAGGCGCAGGGGTTGGTGCGATTGATCGAACAGCACCGGGGCCGGGCCCTGGTTTGGCCGGCCCTGGAGATCCGTGAAACCGCCGATCCGGCCTCCGCGGAGGCACTCCTCAGCCACTCCTGGGACCTGATGATTTTCGTCAGCCCCAATGCGGTGGAGTTCGCGGCCCGGCGGATTGCCCCCGGGCAGTGGCGCAGCGGCGCGGTGGCCGCGGTGGGCGCCTCGACCGCCCAGGCCCTGCAACGCATCGGCCGACCCGTGGACTGGCTGCCGGAGCAGGGTTATGACAGTGAAGGCCTGTTATCATTACCTCAGCTGGCAAATCCCATCGGCCAATCCGTTCTCATCGTACGCGGCGAGGGCGGGCGGGCGCTGCTGGGGGACACCCTGGCAGAACGGGGTGCCCGGGTAAACTATGCCGAGGTCTACCGGCGGGTCTGCCCGGAAACACCGGCCGGTCCGCTTCTGAGCCGCTGGCCTGGGGAGGTGCAACTGGTCACCGCGACCAGTCTCGAGGTGTTGAGCAACCTGATTGCTATGCTTGGAGAGCCGGGTTGGTTATTGTTATCCCGCACCCCGCTGATGGTGATCAGCGAACGCATGCGCGATGCGGCGATGGCGCGGGGATTCAGTGAGGTGATTCTGGCGGACGGAGCGGACGACCGCTCACTGCTCCAGGCAATTTGCGGATGGAAGCTGCGACAGTCGTGAGGCCTCTCCGGGCTGAACCGAAGAGGCACGGCGGCGGGTTGTACAATTACAAGATGGCATGAGAAACCGATGAACGAGCAACAGCAAGCGGAACGGGATGGCTTCGGGTCTGATGGGGACAGGCTGGAGGCGATAGAAGGTGAAGTGGAGATCCTGGAATCGGCACCGGGAGCGCGCAGTTCCGGTCGCTTGCCCATGGTTCTGGCTTCCCTGGCAATCCTGATCGTAATCGGCGCGCTGGTGCTGGGTTACCGCTACTGGGTGGACATGAAGGAGAATCTCACCCGCCTCGATCAGTCCCTGACCCAGGCCAATCAGCAACAACAGGAGCTGGCCGGCAAGCTGCAACAGGCACGGGACAATTTCGACCGTCAGCAGCAGGAAATCGCCGCCCAGCGCGAGGAGTTGAAGCAGCAGGCGGAGCGGATCCGCGAAGAGAAAGAGGCCTCTAAACAGCAGGGTACCCAGCTGTACCGTTCCCTGACCGATCTGCAGACCCGCCTGGGGGCCAGTGAGGGACAGTGGCGGGTGGCCGAGGCGGAGTATCTGATCCGGGTTGCCAACCACCGGCTCAATCTGATGGGTGACCCGCTCACTGCGCGGGAGGCGCTGAAGTCTGCGGATGAACGCCTGAGCGCCACCGCCGATCCCGCCTGGACCGGCGTACGCGAGGTGCTGGCCCGGGAAATGACCCAGCTCAAGGCGGTTCCCGTGGTGGATAACGCCGGGATCAGTGCGGAGTTGACCGCCCTCTCCGATCAGGTTGACCAGTTGCCCCTGCTCGAGGATGGTGTGGTGCGGCTGCCTGCCACCGGAGAGCCCACGGATTCCGACAGCGAGGGCGAAACTGCCCCGCAAAACGATCTGGCACGTATCCTCGACGACTTCTGGCAGGGATTCAAATCCATGATGGTGGTGCGACACCATGATCGCCCGGTCACCGCGATGCTGCCCCCCGAGCAGCGCTATTTCCTGTTGCAGAATCTCAAACTCAAGCTGGAAACCGCCAAGGCAGCCCTGATGGGACGCAATCCGGAACTCTATCGGGCCAACCTGGATGCCTCGGTGCAGTGGGTGAAGGATTACTTCCAGCCTGGCGATCCCCGGGTACAGGCCTTCATCACCCAGGTGCAGACCCTGGCCGGACAGGATGTGGCGCCTGCGCTGCCGGATATTTCCGGATCCCTGCGGGCGCTGCAGGCCAAGCGTGAGGCGATGAACATGGAGGCCCCCCAGTGAGAACCCTGATCGCCGCGTTTTTCGCCCTGCTGGCCGCCGTGCTGATCACGCTGTGGGTCAAGCACGACAACGGCTATGTGCTGATCGGCTACGGCCAATGGACGGTGGAGGGGAGTCTGGCGCTGTTTGTTCTCGCCGGTCTGGCCCTGTTCCTCATAATGTATGTGGCGATCCGGGTGATTTCGCGCATCTGGAGCACCCCGGAGCGGCTCAAGTCCTGGCGTCACAAGCGCCGCGGTCAACGCGCCCGGCAGGCGCTTACCCGGGGGCTGCTGGAGATGGCGGAAGGACGCTGGAAAGTGGCTGAGCGTCATCTGACCCGATACGCCGCCCAGTCCGAAACACCCCTGCTCAACTACCTGGCGGCTGCCCGTGCCGCCCAGTTGCAGGGGGAGCATGAGCGGCGCGATGACTATCTGCATCTGGCCCACGAAAGCATGCCTTCTGCGGATGTGGCGGTGGGCCTGACCCAGGCCGAGCTGCAGCTCGCTCACCAGCAGTACGAGCAGGCGCTGGCGAGCCTGATGCATGTGCGCAGCCTCTCACCGAAGCACGACTACGTGATGAAACTGTTGAAGAAGCTCTACGAGAATCTGGCTGAGTGGCAGAAACTCGAGGAGATGCTGCCGGATCTCAAACGTCGCAAGGTGATCAATGAAGCGGAACTGCAGAGCCTCGAAGCCCGGGTTTACCGGGAACGGTTGAAACAGGAGTCGACGCAACTCGAGCGACTGGTGGGCTATTGGCAGAGCGTACCCCGCAATGTGCGCCAGAACCCGGCGATCCTGCTCGACTATGCCCGTTACCTGATCGCCCAGGATGCCGGTTCCCGGGTGGAACCGTTGATCGTCGCGGCACTGCAACGGGATTGGGACTCGGAACTGGTGGCGATTTACGGACGCATCGAACTGGCCGATTCGTCCCACCAGCTCGCCACCGCTGAAGGCTGGCTGAGCAAGCATACCGAGGATCCGGTGCTGCTCCTGACCCTGGCGAGGCTGTCGCTGCAGAACAAGCTCTGGGGCAAGGCCCGCAGTTACCTGGAAGCGAGTATCGCCATCAGTCCCACCCCGGAATCCTATCAGCAGCTGGGACTGCTGCTTGAGCGTCTGGGTGAGAACGACAAGGCCATGCAGTGTTTCCGCGCCGGTCTGAGACTGGAACATGAAGAACCCCAGCGGGCGCTGCCGCCGATCCAGCACCGGGCGCCGCTGGCACAGAGCCGGGAGCCCCTGCTGCCCCCGTCCCTGGCTGAAAACATCTGAGAGGCGGGGGGTTGGCGACACCTGTGAGGCGGTAGAGATTCAGGAGTCCGTGGGTCGAATGGCTGATAAAAAAATCGAGAAACAGCAACTGTGCATCGGTCTGTACGTTCATCTGGATCTGCCCTGGATGGATCATCCTTTCCTTACCAGCAGCTTCAAGATTCGCTCTGAAAAACAACTCAGGACCCTGCGCAGCATGAAGCTGCCCAACCTGAGCTATGATCCGAAAAAGAGTGACACTCAACCCCTGCCCCCGACCACCGTGGTGCCGGTTGAGGATCCTCCCCAGCTGCATGTGGATAATTCCCTGTGGGAGGAGAAACGCCAGCGCATCAAGGTGCTCAAGGCTCGCCGCAGCAAACTCAACCAGTCGGCGGGCAAGTATGAAAAGTCCGTCGAGTCGACCCGCAAGTTGATGAAGTTGTTGTTTGCAGATCCGGAACAGGCCGTGCACATGGCGGACGAAGTCGTCGGCGATATGGTCAACAATCTGACCAATGACAGCGATGTGACCATGCAGCTGGTCAATCTCAAAACCAAGAGTGAGAGCAGCTACTACCATTCACTCAACGTCACCGCACTGTCCCTGGTGCTTGGCCGCAAGCTGGGTCTGAATCCCGAACAATTGCATGTGCTGGGTCTTGGCGCCCTGTTTCACGACCTCGGACACCAGCAGATACCCGGACACATCCTGTTCAAAAAGAAACCCCTCACACCACCCGAGATGAAGGTTTATGAGCGGCATGTCCAGCTGGGTGTCGAGATGGCGCGCAAGATCGGCGTGCTGCCCGAGGAGTCGATTGCGATCATCGGTCAGCATCACGAACGGCTGGATGGCAGCGGCTATCCCAAGGGACTGAAGCAGCAGGTGGGCATGCTGCCGCGCATCGTGGCGATCGTGGATCACTACGACGAGCTCTGCAATCATGTGAATCCGGAGTTGTCGATGTCGCCCTATGAGGCGGTTTCACTCATGTACAGCCGGGAGCTGAAGCAGTTCGACAAGGCCATTCTCACCGCTTTCATCGCCAATCTCGGGGTCTATCCGCCGGGCACTGTGGTGCGGCTTTCGGATCAGCGCATTGCGGTGGTGGTAACGATCAATGCCAAGGATCTGCTCAAGCCCAATGTGTTGGTATACGAACCGGAGATTCCGAAAGAGGAGGCACTGATCCTTGACCTGGCGGAGGAGGAGCTGAGCATTGCCGAAAGCTGCCGTCGGGCGGAACTCACCCCCGCGGTCCTGAACTATCTCAACCTGTCCGAGTACGTGACCTATTTCTTTGATCACGTGTCCGATCTGGAAAGCGGCAAATCCTGACGTCTCCTCCCATGACAGGTCGGTTTGGGA
>JBEVWC010000006.1:0-16254 GCA_040506775.1 Candidatus Thiodiazotropha sp. | reverse complement strand
GTAGCGATTCGATGAATCCCCCCAAGCAAGGAGTCCTGCCTGATGAAAGCGATAGCCTGGACGCACTACGGCGCTCCCGAAAATGTACTGCAATTCATAGAGATCCCCCGTCCATCACCCGGTGATGGGGAGGTGCTGATCCGGGTGATGGCCAGCGATGTAACGGCAGGGGACGTGCGACTCAGGGCTTTCGATGTTCCAATCGGGTTCTGGTTGCTCACCCGCCTCATGTTCGGTGTGCTGCGGCCACGAAAACGGGTCCCGGGGATGGATTTTGCCGGAGTCGTTGAGGCGGTGGGGTCATCGGTGAGCGGATTTCAACCCGGCGACCGAGTCTTCGGTACTGCCGGTATGCACTTCGGCGCCCATGCGGAGTACCTGTGCCTTGCGGAAAACGCCGTGATGATCCGGCTGCCTGATGAGGTGTCGTTCCAGGCGGCGGTGGCGTGCCTGTTCGGCGGGCAGACCGCGGTGCATTTTCTCGAGAATCAGGCAGGTCTTTCCATCGGACAGTCGATCCTCATCAACGGTGCCTCAGGCGGGGTCGGCAGCGCAGCCGTGCAGATTGCCAAGCATCTGGGAGGTGAAGTGACCGGTGTCTGTAGTACGGCACATCTCGAGCTGGTGCGATCCCTGGGAGCGGACCGGGTCATCGATTACTCGACGCAGGAGTTGTTCGATGAGGGAAAGGATTACGACTTCATCATGGATCTGGCCGGAAACATCCCGCTGTCCACCGCCCGCGCGCATCTCAAAGCGGAGGGTAAATTCATTGCAATCAACACCGGACTGCTCACCAATCTGCGCGCTTTGTTCGATAGCCGCTTGATCAGTGGGGTGGCGGAAGAACGCACGCAGATCCTGGAACGACTCGCGGATTTGATCCGGGAAGGCCACCTGAAACCGGTGATCGATCGGGTCTATTCCCTGGAGCAGATTGTCGAGGCACACCGCTACGTCGATCAGGGGCATAAGACAGGCAGTGTGCTGATTCAGATCGGGCCAGACAGCGATTGAGTCTGTACTGCCCCCGTGGCAGGGATGCAAAGTGTAGCCCGGGTGGAGCATCGCGGAACCCGGGAGATTCGGAGCTCCGGAGGGTGTTCCCGGGTTCCGCTTCGCTGCACCAGGGCTACGGGTGATTGGGATTCGAGGATTCAGGCCAGCAGGTTGCCGGCGCCTACGAATATCAGCAACAGTGCGCTGAGCCGTTCGATCCCCGGGCGCCAGTTCTGCAGGCGTTCCCGCAGGCCGCTGCCCAGGTGGGCGAACAGGGTGCCATAGAGCAGGGAAGGCAGGGCGATTGCGCCGAGTCCGAAGCCGAGTCCCAGCAGCAGGCCATGACCGGTGTCGCCCACCGTTGCGGCGGAGATCAATACCGCGGAGAGAGGACCGCACGGAGCCAGGGCCATGGCCACGCCCATGAGATAGAGTCCTCCCGGCAGAAGTGGCGCAGTGCGACCGCTGACACCGATCCGGTCGATCTTGACTCGGGGCGCCGGGGTTACGTGTGGGGTGCAGCTTAATCCAGGGTCGGCCTGGGTGCTGCGACTTCCCGGGTTGCGCTGCGCTGCACCCGGGCTACAGGGACTTTGGGAGCCGCGCAGCAGGAGGGCCAGGCCCACCAATAGGGTGGCGATACCCATGACCGGGCGGATCCAGTCGGCTCCGAATCCCTCTTCGAGAACCTGACCAAGAGCGCCTGCCAGACCCGCGTAACCCACATAGACACTCAGGCGACCCAGGGAGAAGGGCAGCAGGGTGCGCCAGGACTGGCGCATGCCCCCCTCCCGGGCGAGAAACACCGGCGCCAGGTAGGGCAGGCAGGTGAGGGTGCAGGCACCCAGGCCGAACACCAGGCCCATGCCCAGGGCCATGGGCAGGCTGATCAGGGTCGGTTCGAGGGGGATGATCGGCGGCAGTGCGCCGGGCTCCATCAGGCGTCCCCTTCCCGTTCCGACAGGTACTCGCTGCGGGCGAGCATGGCCGCGCCGTAGGCGGTGGTGGTCTGGGGATGTTCCGGCACCACCAGTTCCCGCTGCAACTCGTCCTCGATGGCTGAGACCAGACCCCGGTTGAGCGCAGGTCCTCCGTCAAAATAGATGCGGTCCTCGATACCGACCCGCTTGGCCAGGCGAACGGTTCGTTTGGCGATGGAGTAGTGGATGCCGGCCACGATGGCGCCCTTGCCGTGACCGTTGGCGAGCAGACCGATGATCTCCGATTCGGCGAATACGGTGCAGGTGCTGTTGATGGTGAGCGGGGCTGAGTCCGCGTTGAAGTGGTAGTCCCCCAGTTCCTCCAGATCGATCTCCAGGTTGCGTGCCGCCACGTCGAGGAACCGCCCGGTGCCCGCCGCACACTTGTCGTTCATGGCGAAGTTGGCCACGTGTCCGTCCGCATCGATCTGAATCGCCTTGGAGTCCTGGCCGCCGATATTGATGATGGTGCGCACGCCACCGAACTGCTTGCCCGCCTCGTGGGCGCCGATGGCGTTGGCGGTGATCTCACTGATCGAGTCGTCTGCCTCCTTGAACAGCTTGCGCCCGTAACCGGTGGCGATCAGATAGCGGACCTCGTCCGCCGCTATCTGATGTTCAGCGAGGAGCCGCCCCAGTGCCTCTTTGGCGTTTTTGTGGAACAGGCTGCCGGATGCGGTCACATGGGTGCCCGTCAACTGGCCTGTTTCATCCACCAGGGCCACCTTGATAGCCGTGGAACCGATATCGATACCTGCGTAATAACTCATGATCGTTTGCGTTTTCTTGTTTTGATGGATTCCAGAAAGGCCTCGATGCGGGTGGAGAGCTGGCCCATATCGTCCGGGCTGTAGTCGGTCTCCACGTAGAGCATCGGGATGCCTTTCTCACTCAGGGTTTTCGCCACGCTGCGCTGTTCCATCTCGTAGACCTGGCAGCCGGCGAAGGTCTGGTAGACCACCCCGTCCGCATTGAAACTCTCGGCCAGGTCCAGCAGTCGCCGGCGCCGGTCCAGGTTGTTGGTGAAGATCGGGCAGGTGCAGGGCTTAAGATGGCGGTCCGCCAGGGCGTCCACCATGTCGTGCAAGCGCCACTCGTCCACTGCGCTCATGTCGTAGAGCATGCGGTTGGCGGAACAGGTTTCGTCCGCCACCACCACGCCCCCCGCCTCTTCGATCAACAGGGGAAGTTTCAGGTTGGGGAAGATGGGGGGTGAACCGGTGAAGAGGATGCGCGGCGCCTTGCGCTGGGCGGCCTGGTATCCGCTTGCTTCGCGCGCCCGGAGTTCCTCGTTCAGTTGTTCCACCGCCTCGGTCCAGCGGTCGATGTCATCGAAAAAGTAGGCATTGGTGACCAGGAATGCATCCTTGCCGAGAAACAGTGCCGGGCTGTTCTTGCGCAGGTTGTGCAGAGTGCGGAAGGCCAGTTGTGCCCGGGCGGTTTTGGCCATCGCGGCCTTGAGCCGCGAGCGGGTCAGTTTTTTACCCGTCAGCTTGCTCAGACGTACGCTGAAATCCCTCACAGAACGTTGCCAGTAGAGCCGCGCCTCCTCACTCTCCTTGCCGGGCGGCAGTTCGAGGTCGTAGACGTTGTAGCCCATCTCCGCCACCATCGCACTGGCCTTCTTCTTCTGGTCGCAGGTTGTGGGATTGACCACCAGTTCGGGCCGCCCACCGCCGGGTATGGCGTCGTCGGTACTGAGCACCCCCAGGGTCGCCTTCACCAGGGAGCAGGATTTGGCGGGCATGAAGTCCCCGCCGGCCTGGTCGAAATGGTAGGAGCCGTTGCACAACCGCAGTGGTTGTGCGCCGACCGCGTAGATCAGCTCTTCCGGGGCATGGATGCAGGTGGTGCCCACCAGGGTACCCTCCCGCTGCAGCGCTTGTCCCTGACAATAGACCCGGCGGAACAGGTCATAGAAATAGTCCATCGCCTTCGGGTTGTCATCGAACCGGTCGGTGATCTGGTCCAGAGTCTGTTCCGCCTCACGGGCCTGCCGGGTGTGCTGGAAGGCGCAGGGTTCAGTGTTGATGTTTGGGCTGTTCACAGGTTTCACCTTGGTTCATACGCTTGTTAAATCCCTCTTCGGTGGCTTCGAACACCGTGCGTCCGAGGAAGGTGACCTTGAGCGCCCCCTCTTCGGGGCAGGCCGCAACACACTTGAAGCAGAGAATGCAGTCGTCCTTCATGATGCGCGGAGTCTCCACGTCATCGGCGATCTCCCTGATCTGCATGTCACAGACCCGGTAGCAGTCACCACAGCGGGTGCACTTGTCCCCGTCCTTGCGCAGGTTGAGCAGCGCGGGTTTCGAGAACAGGTAGTGCAGGGCGCTCATCGGACAGAAGAAACAGAAAAAGCGCTTCTTGATAAAGGCGCCGGTGAAGAACAGGCCGGTGACCAGCATTCCCAGGGCGGTCATGATCATGGCGGTCCTGCTGGAGAAGTCGATGGTCAGCTGGGAGGTGTCCCCGGTGAACAGAGGCAGGATCATGCGCCCCGGGCAGATGTCGCAGAAGGGGGTGCCGAGACTGTGGGGCAGGTAGCCGCCACCGATACCCAGGGGGATCAGCAGGGTCAGGGCGAGCAGCACGTACTTGATGGTGCTGAGGCTGCGAAACAGGGGCTTACTGTAGCGGCCGCTGCGGATCCCCAGGCGGGTGCGCAGACTGCTGATCCAGTCCTGGATGGTGCCCAGGGGGCAGGCATAGCCACACCAGGCCTTGTTGAGCACGATGAACCACAGGGCGAAGGTGAGAAAGGCGGTCAGCACACCCAGCCCGGCCCAACCGAACAGGGCAGACCAGCGGGTACCCATCAGATGCTGTAACGGCATCAGAAAACACACCCCTCCGCGACCGTCCTGGTTGAAGGCACACGAGAAGGTGGGCAGGCTGTTGCCCAGGTTGATTGCCAGATATCCGCCGTAGACGAACAGGGCGAAAAAGCCGATTTGCAGCCAGAATCGGAAGCGTTTCAGGTCGACATTGTTGATCGCGGTGCGCAGCTTACTCATCGAAGCGGATCTCCCGATAGGGACGGATGCGCCGCCGCCGGTAGAAGTAAGTCCCTCCCGCTGTGAGGAACAGGGCGCCGAGACCGTAGGAGAGGCCGTGGGCGTAGGACTCGTAATCCGCCTCGGAGGGGAAGTACTGACCGGTGAAACTGGCCAGGTAGCGGGTACCCCGGTAGGACACCCCATCCCACTCTCCCGCATCGGCTGACTCGTACACCGCGTTCACCAGGTAGGTTTGGGCATGGCGCTTTTCGAACTTCGTCCAATCCGGGTAGTAGTCGCGAATCATGGTGAATGCGGCCAGGCCCTGATCATTGCTGCGGGTTGACTTGCTCCACCCCTGGCCACTGGTGATGGTGACCTTGGCGCCCGCCAGGGGTTCGCCATTGCTGAGGATGCGAAAGCGGATCTCGTCGCCGTAACCGGTGAGGGTGTGGAAGTTCTCCTTCTCCTGGCGCTCACGTACGATCTCCAGCGGCATCGCCGGATTGTGATGTGCGGGCATCTTCTCCTGGACATTGTCATGACCTTCGCGACAGCTGTGTTTCAGCACCTCGGTCTTGGCGATGGTCATCTCACGTCGGCCGTCTTCGATGCGTGCCTGTTGCAGGTAGGCGTTGTAGAAGCCCTCGTCGGGCATCGGGAAGACCGCTTCCACTCCCCCCTGGTCCTGTTGCGCCTGCAGCGGTATCTCGCTGAGCTGCCCCTGGGCATCCAGCAGCTGCAGGTTCGCTGAGCCTTCCCAACTGCGGGCATAGTTGCTGGTTTGCGGGGAATCGCCCTGACGTATCCAGAGATGTTTGTAGTAGGTGCCGCGGCGGATCTCCACCGGACCGCCGTGGCTGCTGCGCATCCCCCGGTTGCCTTTCGGGGCGTGATCCGAGAGCCAGACCGGGCCACTGGCCGCGACGGCCTGCAGGGCAAACAGCAGGCCACACAGGCCCGCAAGGGGGGCGGTTCGTTTGATCAGTTTCATATGTGATTGCACTCCGGGCCGCGTATTCCCGGAGCTGTTCCGGTGATGTGCGGAAGGATGGATGTCTTACCGCATCACCGATAGCAATTATGGGGCCAGTGTATAATTGTTGGTTTATCAGCTGGTTACTGATTGGCTGGTGGTGAGGGTGTGGGATTTGGCTGAGTGACTGAGGCAAATACAGCAACCGGACGGCCTGTTCGCCAGGCCGACCGGGTTGTGTGGGGGTTGTGGATGGGTCAGCGCGTGGTTTGCCTGGCCCGCTTACGGATCTCCGTGACCTGCTCGAAACCGATGCCCCAATTGTCGGTGTTGACCTCGTCAATGACGACAAAGGTGGTGGCCGGGTCCTTGCCCAGCACATCCACCAGGAGTTGTGTTGCGCCTTGTATCAATTGCAGTTTTTGTTCCCGGGTGACACCTTCGTCGGTGACCTTGATATTCACGTAGGGCATTTCAGTCGTCCTGTGGTTGGTTTTTTCAGGTTACTACAGACATTTCGTCAATCGGGGCCAGCGGTAGTCTCAGGCGTCATCCTCTCGATACACGGTGACCTCGAGGGACCCTTCGGGAGCGGTTTGGATGTGGAAGATGATGGGTCGGCAGCAGACCTGGCAGTCTTCGATGTAACGTTGACCGGCTTCCTGTTCATCGATCAGCACCTCCAGGAGCTCGCCACAGTAGGGACAGGAAATGGTGTGTTCGTCGAGTGGATTCATGGTGCTGGGTGACGTGGTTGGGATGGTTACAGGATAACCTGTGGCGCATCCTGGTCTACAGGGCCGAATGTTTGCGGTATTCGCGGTGCTCATGGTTCGTGGACATCCCCCTCTCCCTGGTCCTCTCCCGCAAGGGGAGAGGGCATTCACGGATCAGGTCGGGCACATGCAGCAGTATAGGACACTACACAAGAGCTTACTCCGCTCGAGACATACGGGAACCTCAAGAGGAGTAAGCATCACCCGTGTAGCCCGGGTGCAGCGAAGCGGAACCCGGGATCCGGCAGAAGGCAAAAAATTGCGGGTCCACACGAACGCTTCAGGCGCTTCCCGCTTCCCTGCCCGAAGTCTCCGTAGGTCGGGTTAGCGCAGCGTAACCCGACATGTACGGGTAGGGTCCTGGAATTCGTCGGGTACCGCTGAGCTAACCCAACCTACCGAAGAAAGGCAGCATGGAATGAATGCGCTGATGTGTGGCCCAGGAGAGGGGGGTGTAAGTGATTCCTGGGTGATGGCCAGGCATCAAAAATCCGTTCCAAATTACAAGGGGATCCTGGCTCAGAGATACTTGCATTCGGTAATCGGCTTGAAACATGATCAACCTATTATTTCCTGACCCGCGTGTATGGCCGGTTTTATCTCCAATCGACCGCGCAATGAGATCAAGTATGTATAACGATACTATCAGTAGCGGCCTTGTCCCTTTCAGAATGTGTTCCGCCACAGTGTCTCTCGATCAGTTCGTGACGGGCTGGACCCTGGCCCGCTTCGAAGGCAAAGCAGATCCGCAGCCCCGGGTCTTTGAGCAGTGGATCGAATTCTCCACCCCGTTTTCCAATCTGCCGCTGGTGCAGTTGGGCCTGGTCGGCTTCGACATCGACAACCGGGATACGGCCCGGCTGAAAGTTCGGGCGGAGCGCATCACCGCCAACGGTTTCATGCTGGTGCTCGAGACCTGGCGCCACACCCGGGTCTATGGGGCGGAAGTGAGCTGGCTGGCAATCGGTACCTGAGGCCCGCCACTCAGATCGGCACCGGACCGGGTGAAAGTTCCAGCAGCCTGAGTACCCGGTCCAGGTCCCGGTAGTCGGCAATCGAAGGGCTATGATCGGCCCGGTCGCCGACCAGCACGAATTCGTAGCCCAGCGCCTGCGCGGCGATAACATCCCAGGGGCCATCGCCAAAATAGGTCTTGCGCTGAGGTGTGCCAATGCCGCTGAGGCGCTCTGCCTGTTTCATGATCTCGATCCGGTCGTAATGATGCGAGGATGAGGCCAGAGGTACGTCCTGGATGTCGAACCCCGCCGCCATCAACTTGAGCCGGGCGGTCTCGCTCCAGCCGCCGGTGGCCAGGGCCAGGGTGACATCCTCGCGCTGGCGCAGTGCCTCGAATAGCTCACGGGCGCCAGGCACGGCCATCATGGGTTGGGAGGCCAAATGGGATGCGATACGATCGGTGAAGTCATGCCGAATGCGTCGGATGATGGTCTCCTGCTGGGTCTGTATGCCCTGCTCCTCCAGCACCTGAAGGAGAATTCCGGTATCGCTGACGTGCCGGTAGTGATGCCAGTCGGTGTCGATCTCGATGTCCAGCACCTCCCGCACCGCATCCTGAAAGCACTCGGCATCGAAGTCGTAGGACTCGACCAGGGTGCCGTCGATGTCGAACATCACCAGTTGCCGGGTATCGAAGTCCTGTTCCATGCTTGTGAATCCCATAGGTTACAGGGGGCTCAGTCGGAACCCCGGTTCTTTCGCCGGGGCAGTTCGTCGAAGCTCGGCAGGCTCGCTGGGTCGGCATGCCAGACCGCACGCGACGCGTAAAAGACATTCTGAGTGGGACGGATGCCCGGATCCTCGTCAAGGCTGCCGGCAGGAACCACCACGGCCCGGCCCGACTGGGTCAGCCAGGGCAGGGAAGAACCACAGATCTTGCAAAAACCGGTGGCGAAATGTTTCGCCGTGGTCAGTTCATAGCGGCCCACCGATGCCTCTCCCCTCAACCAGCGGAACTGCTCAGGAGCGACGATCAGATTGGCTGAGAAGGCCCCGCCACCGGATTTGCGGCAGCGGGAGCAGTGGCAGTACTGAAACACCCCCTGGTTTCCGCTGATTGCGTAGCCCACTGCTCCGCACAGGCAGCTACCGGTCACTTCATGAATGTCCGCCATGGTTTACCTCTCCCGGGATCAGCCGATGGCTCTTGAGAATAACGGAAAGTTTCCTCCGGTGACATCCCGTGGGGAAAGAGTCCATCGGTCCATTGGGGGAATACCCGCTGCGGCTTGACAGGCTGGGCGCCGGGCGTTTATTTTGAGGTCACACTAGCCCAACCGGTAAAGTCATGAATTCGTCCACCCACTGCCAGCCCAACGTCCTTGTACGGCCCGTCGTCGTGGTAGTAGGTGTACGCATGTACGCACCGTAACGGGTAGGAGCTTAAACAATCCAGAAACCCCCGACCGGTGCGAACCGGCGGGGGTTTTCTCGTTTCAGCCCCCCCGCCGAGCAACCGGTCGATCCAATCAGGAGATCGATCCGATGATCAGACGTACAGGCGCCGAGCTCACCATCGAGTTGCTACAGCGCCAGGGCATTACCCAGCTTGCCGGTATTCCCGGCGGGGCCAATCTACCCCTCTATGATGCCCTGAGCCGCAGCCCCATCCATCATGTGCTGGCCCGACATGAGCAGGGGGCCGGTTTCATCGCCCAGGGCATGGCCCGAACCACGGGAAAACCGGCGGTCTGTTTTGCCACCTCGGGGCCCGGGGCGACCAATGTGCTGACCGCACTCGCCGATGCCTACCTGGACTCCATACCGGTGATCTGTATCACCGGACAGGTGCCTTTGCCGATGATCGGTACCGATGCCTTTCAGGAGGTGGATATTTACGGCATGAGCCTGCCGGTGACCAAGCACAACTTCCTGGTGCGCCGGGTCGAGGACCTGCTCGAGGTTATTCCGCAGGCCTTCCGGATCGCCGCCTCGGGGCGACCGGGCCCGGTGCTCATAGACATTCCCAAGGATGTGCAAATGGCGACCCTCGAATTCGCATCCTGGCCCGAGCCTGGGAGCGCGGAACCTGCTCAGGCCGCAGCACAGGAATCGATCGATGAGGCGCTCAGCCTGATGGCAACCGCGCAACGTCCCATCCTCTATCTTGGCGGCGGGGTCATCCATGCCGGGGCATCTGATAGGGCCCGTCAGTTCGCGGAGCGCTGCGACCTGCCCACGGTGATGACCCTGATGGCCCTTGGGGCACTGCCTGACGGGCATCCTCTCTCCCTGGGCATGCTGGGTATGCATGGCGCGGCGGCGACCAACCATGCCTTGCACCGCAGTGACCTGCTGATCACTCTGGGGGCGCGTTTCGATGACCGGGCCACCGGACGGCTGGCCGAGTTCTGCCCCGACGCCCAGGTGATTCACCTGGACATTGACGCCAGTGAAATCCACAAGCTGCGCCGTGCGGATGTCCCGTTGCGTGGAGATCTGGGTTTGACACTGGAAAAGCTCCTGGCGCAGGTCAAGCCGCAGCGGCGGGCGTCCTGGCGGGAGGAGATCGCCGGGTTACGTCTACGTTACCCGGTTCCGGTCTGGGGTGCGGCGCTGGAACGGCCTCAGGACCTGATCCGGCATGTCGGACTGGAGTTGGGACCGGAAGCCGTGGTGGTTACCGATGTGGGACAGCACCAGATGTGGACCGCCCAGGTGTACCCCTTCAGTCGCCCCCGCCAGTGGCTTACCTCAGGCGGGTTGGGAACCATGGGGTTCGGACTGCCGGCCGCCATCGGTGCGGCACTGGCGCAACCACAACGTCCGGTGGTGTGCTTCTCCGGGGACGGCAGCATCCTGATGAACATTCAGGAGTTGGCCACTGCCGCGGAATGCAACCTGAACATCAAGCTGGTGTTGTTGAACAACCGGGCACTGGGTCTGGTGCGCCAGCAGCAGGATCTGTTCTACGGGGGCAACCGGTTTGCCTCGGGGTTTGACGGGGAGGTGCGTTTCTGTGACATCGCCAAAGGCTTCGGCTGGTCGACCCTGGATCTGGGTGAAAACGGCACCGACCCGCAGTGCCTGGCCGAGGTGCTGGCGAAACCGGGACCCCAGTTCATCCACGTGCCGATCAATGGTGATGAGCGGGTCTATCCCATGGTGCCGCCGGGCGGGGCCAATCATCAGATGCTGACAGGAGCGGAACATGAATGCGAATAACCATACAAACGATCACCAGGCGGTTCTGGAACTCACCGTCAACAATCACCCAGGGGTCATGTCCCATGTCTGCGGCCTGTTCTCCCGCCGGGCCTACAACGTTGACGGTATTCTTTGCATGCCGATGACCGATCGTGAATTCAGCCGGATCTGGCTGCGGGTGCAGGAGGGTGAACGTCTCAACCAGGTAGTGAGTCAGTTGCAGAAACTGCACGACGTACACCAGGTGGTGAAGCATTCGCCTGAACACGAAGTGTTCTCGAATCTGGAGTTGTTCTTCGACAACGCCTGACATGACCAGGCCTTGATCTGCGTATGGCTTGAAGGTTGAGCGGCAGGAATTGTCTCTCGCATGTGTTTTGCTGGTTTGTAGCCCGGGTGAAACAAAGTGGAACCCGGGATCCGGCAGAATGTGAAGAACTGCGGGACAATGTAAAAACTCGCCAGGCACTTCTCTTCTCCCCTCATTCAAAGATCAATACAGGATGTCGCTGCTGTATTTTTCTCGGAAGCCGCAGATTGATGCAATCAATCACGTGGAAGAGGTTCCTGGGAAGGAGCTGGGGGATAGGGTATGGAACCCGTGAGCATAGAGAACACATAATCTCAAAACTCATCACTAACAGCCCGCTAGCACCACAATACTTTTGAAACCAATACCCGATGTTTGAATCGATTGTCAGCGTGGCTGATCCTGCCACCCGAAACCACCGGCAGTAAGCCGGTGGCCGGGTGTGTTAATCCGATGCTTTTGACAGGCTCTCGAAAGGGCTGGCCATATAATTGCCGAATTCATTCACCGGACGCTCAAGCTGCTGATTGGCTTCCATTGCTTCCTCTGCAGAAGCATACCGGCATTTACCGGTGCGTATGAACTTGACCGTTACAAATTGGGAGACCACACCAAACCCCTTGTCCTCAATCCACTCCTGCGAATGCCCTGCGCCTTCATTATTTGGCGAGACGCTGAAGATTTCCCACTCGATTCCGTGGTGACCGGCATTGTCGGTTTCAGTGCCGTCTGCGTTCAGGATGGCAAAGTCTCCATGCATGAAGATCTGATCGCCTTCCTGAGCCGCCATGCCATCCCAGCCAGGAAAGGTATCGGAAACCCAGCGATAGCTTTGATGAGTCCCTGGAAGACCATTCGGGAAAAAGCAGATGCCTTGCGTATTGCCTTGCGCATGGGTCAGGCTGCTATCCAGATAAGCTGTAGCCTCCCAGCGATTGCCATTGGTTATGAGGTCAGGACTGTAGGGCGGTGCTGCCATTGCCGAGAGGCTGCAGGTCAACGCCAGTATTGATAGTGTCATGCTTGATTGCGCTTTCGTATTCATCACAATATCCCTTAATGTTGAATGACTGATGGCTTCCGCATCAATAACTTCGATGATGCCCGTTCCCTGGACAAATCGAATAACGCATGATTTGTCTCTCTGTCAGGACTGTAAGAGTGCGTGATGAATCGATACAGGTAGTATTGCGTCTCCTGAGTGTTGAATATTCACGGAACGATTTGCGTAACCCGGTGCGCGAACAAGCAGGACAAAGCGCCTAAGGGTCAGGCCATAGCAGGCAAACGGGGCTGTTGTTTACTCTATGTCCGTTTCTACCATGTCAGCGTAAATGATCTTCCAGTTCGCAAGCTTCGCCTAATTGGCCAGCAACTCAAGCGTTAAACGATCGTCGTCTCTGAGTAAGTGAAGTTGAGTGGTGTTACTGACCGCATTGAATGTGATCATCTCGCAGGTCGCTTCGCCAAGTACGTCTTTTATATCTTGAAATGGGTCATCTGAATTCAGCAGATCACGACTGCCGATCAGGCGTTTCGCGCCAGCGTCATGTTCGCATAGGCACCAGCCTGCATAAGACTCCACCATCAGGCCGTCCTGAAAGATAAAACGCCAGACCTCCTCATCCCGGTTAAGGTCTGTGAGTATCCCGGCGGGGACCTCTATAATTTGAGCCGCTGTCATGCTTTCCATTCTTGCCTCTTACATGTTGAGCAAATGCAGATTGGCTTACTAGAGGATCCCAAGGTTCAATCTCTGCATGAAATCCTGGAATCTATGGATGCCAGGTGTAAACGCCTGGAAATCAATATGTGCTTGCACCCACCACCCTCAAAGTCAGGCTTTCATAGGGCGGGGTAACCTGGCTGCCGCAAGCGCATCTCACCTGGAAATTTTCCTTCTCGTGGGGTTTGATTTTCTTTGAGATGTACTCTGAGCATTCATAGACCAATTGCTGCTTGTCATCGAGCAATTCCGCTTCAAGCCGTATGGATCCGAGGGGTGTGTCGCCGGTGTTCTCGATCACGCCGAGAATCAGGAGTTGATCGGCATTCATGCTTTCCCGGAAGCTGACGATTCTGATCTGATCGGTTTTGTCAGATTCATCGAGATAATTTTCAATCTCATCCATGTTTGAAGAGTTCCACAGAAATGGCATGGCATAGATCAGGTAGGTGCCGAGAATGTAGGCCCCAATCAGCGGGATAAGAAAACCGATGCCGGTCCAGAATCCGTTTTTGATTAATTTGCCCGGTTTCAATGTCTCCATGTAACGCTCCCTGAGTGTTGCTCTTGTGTTTCCATATTCCCAAGAGGGTATTTTGCCACAAACCACAGAGTCGATTAACGGCCACCGCGTTTGCAGGTTTCACGACTCTACCGGGAATTACGCGGCCTATCCGGTTTCAGGCTTACTGGGTAGGGGTTGAACTATGGGGTTATGCTGTCCTCTGTCATCGTTTCGTAATCGGGTCGTTCGAGTTTGTGAAAGATTTCCCAATCAGTATGAGTCTCCTCAATGATGAGCCGACGATATCCCAGGGACGGATAAACGACCGAATAATACTGATGAGGATGACCTGCATGTATCGACGTAACATTCTGAGCCTGGCGATCACGATGTCCCTGGCGTTCACCGGCACGGCTATCGCCGACAGCATCAACAACCACAATTTCCAACCCCTTGATGAGTCCGCAAATACCGCAGACTGGGATCCCGCAGCGCCCTGGAAACTGCCCGAGGGATTCAAGCAACGGGTAGTATCCGATGAGACTGATTTGAACATCTTCGATGGGGGTCGGGATGACTGGAATGACATGAATACGGTCAATGAGACCGGACCCATGAAGGGTCGTTTCCTGTATCGCACTCATGAACTGCGCTACCCGGACAATCAGCCGGAAGGTGGCTCAGTCAGCGTGGTTGATCTGAAAACCGGTGAAGCCCGTTTGCTGGCTCAGGATGCCAGCTTCGATGCCCTCGACGGTATTCGCTGGACGCCCTGGGGCACCATCCTGTTCGCCGAAGAAACCGCGGGCGGTCGGCTGCTGGAGATCTTCCTGGAGGATGATCTGATGACTGCCAAGGCGGTGGTGGATCGTCCGGCAGTGGGTCGAGTCGCACACGAAGGTATCGATCTGGACAAGGATGGCAATGTCTACGTGGTCGATGAACATCGCGGCCGTACCCAGGGTTGCAACGGTGTGGTGCCCTGTGGTGGAGGCGTGTACAAGTTCGTACCGGACGTGGTGGGTGACCTGTCATCCGGTTCCCTGTATGCCCTCAAGGTGAATGGCGCCGATGGTGTGGGTCAGGGCGAGTGGGTCGGCCCCATCGATCCCCTGACCGCACGGGAGTCGGGCAGTGCTGCCGGTGGCCAGAGCTACCAGCGTCCGGAAGATGTCGAGGTGATAGGCGACACCCTCTATGTTGCGATTACCGAAGGACCCCGGGACAGTAAAACGGATGCGAATGGTCAACTCGTGTACACCTCAGAACTTTATGAGGGTCGGGTAATCGCGGTCGATCTGAAAACCATGAAAGTGACCAACTTCGTCAAACCCGGCGTGAACGTTCCGCTAGAGATCGGGCGTCCTGGAGACGAAGGACACCAAACCGGTTTCGACAGTGTCGACAACCTGGCGGAAGCTCCGAATGGGGATCTGGTGATGATCGAGGACAACGGTCCTTCCGATATCTGGTTTGCCAGTCAGCTCACTGACGAGTTTGGGGCTTCCAGAAACGTGGCCCTGTTTGCATCTCTGACCGATCCGGAAGCGGAAGGCACCGGCATCTACTTCAGTCCCGAGGATCCGAACACCCTGTATGTGAATGTCCAGCACTCCGCTGCCGATGATGGTGACGGTACCTGGGCGATCAGTCGTAAGACGAATCGTGACCGGCGTGATGATGATCATGGGCGTAAGGGTGACCGTTAATGTGGTGCACATCCTGACCGATCAGGATGTTATTTGATCATGAGGCGGCCAATTGGCCGCCTCATGTCTTGTGTGGAACTGTGCCCGGGTATGTATGCTTGATCACGCGTGGCGATTCTGAACAGTTTGCAGATGACTCTGATTTCAAAACATAAGAGTCAACTGAAATCGCTTGATGCTTTTCTATGAAAACGGTGTTGTTAGGTGTGTGGCAGAGGCTCGATATCATCATTAGAAATATGTGATGCGGAAAAGTATCGGATATCGAGCCTTTTGCTAAGGCTCAAAGGTCAGACGCAAGTCCTTACACTGTTGGGTGCTGTGTTTGAGAAGCGCTGATATAAAAGTGATCAAGCCGAGAATCTCCAGGCCTTCCTCTACTGTAGCGATAAAGCTATATGCGAGATTCTGTGTACCGTGAATTTCCGCATAGTAACCACCAATGAGTTCAAAGCCGATAGCGCCAGTAAGATAGATACTGGCGGCAATTAGAAATCTCGTCCGGATCTCAGGGTGTAGCTGCACAATAAATCTGAAGAACACCAGGCCTAGGATGAATACTAAAATAATCGCCGGAATCACCCAGGCGTAGTAAAAAACTCCGTAATTTTCACCACCCAATAGATTTCTGAAAGGTAGGGTCAAACGCTCATGAACACTGAAAGCTTCATCGAATGCCATGTACAGGAATCCCGTTGAAAGCATGATCCATTTTGATGTATGAGGATCGCCAGTTTTGGAATTTATGATTGCTTTGAGTGCCAGAAAAAAACTGATGAATGTCATGAGCAGCAGTGTGAAAAAAGTGGGGATGTTGTACTCCTCGTCAAGGTAAAAGAGCGACACCATGCCTTTGAGAGAATCGTGATGAAATCCATATTTGGAAACCTGCCCGATAATGCTGGCAAGTATCAGAAGGGCTGCAACAGTGGTCAGTAAACGTACAAGATAGGGTGCGTTGATTGATATGGATATCATGAAGACTCCTTGTCACTGATGAGCAATTAGCTTGATCCAAGAGGAAGAGGGTTCGAGATATCTACATATTAATATGTGGTTGGATTAATTTTCCACCGTTTAATTGATCTCTCTGGATAGGCATTCACGAATAAT
>JBEVWC010000030.1:25140-47421 GCA_040506775.1 Candidatus Thiodiazotropha sp. | reverse complement strand
TGGATGCGCGGATCCGCCTGCAGATGATCGGCTCCCGGCAGACCACCGGGCAGAACGATCATGTCGAATTCTTCATCCATCACCTGATCCAGGGTGGTGTCAGGCACCAGGGTGATGCCCCGTGAGGCCTTGACCGGCCGCTCATCCAGACCCGCGGTGATGACCTGGATGCCGGCGCGGGTCAGAAGATCTGTGATGGTGACAGCTTCAAGCTCTTCACAGCCTTGGGCGAGGGGGACGAGGACGCGTGCCATGTTGTTCTCCCACTGAAAACGATTTCCGATACCGGGACCAGCTCGATGCCCTGCCGCGCCAGCGCGGGTAACGCCTCCTGCAGCACTTTGATTGTAGCAGGGTAGGGATGGCCGATGCCGATGGCGCTGCCCTTGTTCCGCGCCAGTGCCACCAGCTTTTGCAGCTGTCGCCAGATCGCATCCTCATCCGGGGTATTGTCCAGAAAGATGTCCCGTCGACTGTTGGGTATCTGCTGGATATCGGCGACCCGCTCCGCTACCGTCATGTCGGTGGTGCGGCTGTCGATGAAGTAGAGCCCCTCTCGGCGCAGCTCCCCCATCAGCCAGCGCATGGCGGTGGGGTCCCGGGTCAAAAGACTGCCCATGTGATTGTTGACCCCGGAGAGATAGGGAACCGAAGAGAGGTTGCGCCGCAGAGTGCGCAAAAACCGCTCCCTGGGCATCTCCAGGGTCAGCGCGCCCCGCCCTAGAGGCAGACCGTTATCGGACTCCATGGGCAGATGCAGCATGATCTCCTTGCCCTGCTCATTCGCCAGAGTGGCAAGATGCCAGGCAAAGGGTGTTTGCGGAAGGAACGCCAGGGTAACCGGGCCGGGAAGCGCCACCAGCTGCTCACCCAGGGCCTTTTGATTACCCAGGTCATCGATGATCAGTCCGATACGGATGCCGCGCCCAACCTCCTGTTCAGCGGCGCATACAGCCCCCGCCAGCAACATCCAGCATGCGATCTTAAACAAGGTTTTCAACATGTCGCCCGATGCGCGGTTCGCAGTGTCGTTTGGCTTCGGCTTGCCCGTAGAGAGTGCCTCCGCCGGACGCCCAAGCGTGTTATAGGGCTCTGACGATCATGCGTCAGCGGTGATCGAAACCCCGGCATCCGAAGGACACCGGCTCAACCGCTGAGATCCTGCTTCAACAAGACATCAGAACATGAGACCCGGGCGCGCTGATACCCTCAATCGGCATTGCCTCGCTTACCGAGAATCGCAAGACCCTTGAGCAGATTCAACGCCTCACCCAGTTGATAGTCCTTATCGGCCAGTGACTCCTGCTCTTTATCTGATTCGGCAGCCGTGCCCTCAGCGGCCGGATTATCCGTGCCATTGCCATTCTCCAGATGACCGGAGAGGTTCGACTCCTTGATCGGGGCCTGATCCTTCTCCACCTTGGAAAGGGTGGCATTTTCGAGTTTGATGTCCGGGGCGATCCCCTCTGCCTGAATGGAACGACCCGAAGGCGTGTAGTAGCGCGCCGTGGTGAGCTTCACCGCGGCGGTATCGCTGATGGGTATGATGGTCTGCACCGAACCTTTACCAAAGGTACGGCTGCCCATGATGACTGCCCGGTGGTGATCCTGCAGCGCCCCCGCGACGATTTCCGATGCGGAGGCCGATCCCTCATTCACCAGCACCACCATGGGCGCCCCGTTGAGCACATCGTCCGGGGCCGCTTCGAAACGCAGCTGGGAATCGTGTTCACGACCCTCGGTGTAGACGATCAGTCCCGATTCCAGGAACGCATCGCTGACCGACACCGCGGCGTTGAGGACACCGCCCGGGTTGTTACGCAGGTCCAGCACCAGACCCAGCAGTTCCCCGTCAGCCTCATCCTTCATCCGGCCGATTGCCTTGAGCATGTCCCGGGCCGTCTTGGTCTGAAACTGGGAGATGCGCAGATAGGCGTATTGATTGTCGAGCAGACGGCTTTTGACGCTGGCAACCCGAATGATGTCACGCACCACGGTGATCTTGATCGGCTTTTCTATGCCCTTGCGGATGATGGAGAGTTCCAGGGGGGTACCGGGCTTACCGCGCATCATGGCGACCGCCTCGTTGAGGGTCATGCCCTTCACCGGGGTGTCATCCAGGCGCACGATCAGATCGCCGCTGCGCACTCCGGCCCGGGCCGCCGGGGTATCATCGATCGGGGCGATGACCTTGACGAAACCATCTTCCATACCCACTTCGATGCCCAGACCGCCGAACTCGCCGCGGGTCCCGACCTGCAGGTCGGTGTATTCCTCGGCATCCAGGTAGTTGGAATGGGGATCGAGACCGGAGACCATTCCCCGGATCGCGTTCTCGAGCAGCTCCTGGTCGTCCACCGGCTCCACATAGTTCGCCTTGATGCGGCCAAAGATATCCGCAAACATCCGCAACTCCTCCAGGGGCAGGGCGTTGTCCTGGGCGGGCGGCTCGGCACGCAGCGTCGCGGACATCAGCAGCCCGGCCGCCAGAAGCAGACCGAAGGTCACGCGGATTTTATGCTCGAAGTTGTGTTTCATCGATGATTCCTACTCAATTAGGTTCCAGACCGCGAAGTCTTCATCTGCCGCGTCTGATCGTGTGTTTGCGAGGTATATTTCACAGCATCCGCATTCATGCCACTCCGGGTTACAGATGCCGTTCGGCCTGGGTTGGTTCCCCGGGCAGCCGCCGAGCCCGCCGCGATCACCCGCCCCCGCACCCGTTGACACCAGAGCGACGGATTGACCGGCTGGCCATTGTGGCGAATACCGAAATAGATCCCGGATGTGGCTCGTCCACCACTATTGCCCACCTGGGCCACCACCTCGCCAGGTTCTACCCACTCCCCTGTCTCTTTGAACAGGCTCTGATTATGTCCATACAGGCTCATGAATCCATCGCCATGATCGATGATCAGCAACAGCCCGAAGCCACGCAGCCAATCGGCGAAGGCCACCCGGCCGTGATGAATGGCCCGCACCTCCTGACCTTCCGGCGCGGCGATCATCACCCCGTCCCATTTCAGCTTACCAACCTCCCGATAGGAGCCGTAGGAGGCCACCAGACGCCCCCGGGACGGCCAGGGCAGCTTGCCTTTACGGGTACTGAACGGCACATGGGCATCGGAAGAGAGCGGGATATCCACCAACGCCTGCTGAATGTCGGTCAACAGGGTTTGCAGCTGTTTCTCATCCGTTTTGAGACTTTCCAGTTCCTGTCCCTCGCTCTGCATGCGACTGTTGAGACTGGCGATAATCTCCTTGCGGCCCTGTTGCGCGGCCTCCAGCTGGCTGATCTGCGCATGATTTTTCGCCAGCAGCTGCTGCAGCCGTTGCTCTTCCTGGGCAATGGTCCTTTCAATCGCGTTCAATTGCTGTAGATTCTTTCGAATCTGCTCCATCTGCTCGACACGGGCGGAATTAAAGTAATCGTAATACACCATAACCCGGCTGACCACCGCCGGATCCTCTTGATTGAGCAGGATTTTCATTTTTTCCTGACGACCCATCGCATAGCCCGCCCGGATCTGCCGTTCCAATGTCGAGCGGTGTTGATCCAGCCGCAATCGCGCATCGGCCCGTTCTCCTTCCAGCTCCCCGAGACGTCTTTTTTGCCGCACCAGACTCTGCTCGGTCGCGCGGATGCGCCGCGCCATGGCACCGATCTGGGTCTCCGTCTCCTGCAACGCCCGGCTCTGGGTCTCCCGCTCACCCTCAGTGGATCGCAGCCGGTCCTGGAGGGACTGGATCCGGCTCTTGACCTGTTCCAGTTTCTGCTGGGTATCCGCCTCAGAGGTCTCCGCGCTGAGGGACTGGACCGCGACCAGACCTGCAAACAACAGACACAGGTACAACAGGCCGCGTAACCGCAGCACCCCGCTCAGCCCTCGTCGAATTCGATCAGGGGATGCCCCTGCATCTCATCCGGCTGCGTCAGCCCCATGATTCTCAGCAGCGTCGGGGCAATATCACACAGGGCACCGCCGCTCATCAGATGGGCTTGATCCCGACCCACATAGATCAGCGGTACCGGGTTGGTGGTGTGCGCGGTATGGGGCTGATGATTGACATGATCTTCCATCTGTTCCGAGTTGCCGTGGTCCGCGGTCACCAGCATCTCGCCACCGGCCAGGTGAAGCGCCTTGAGCACCCGCCCGAGGCAATGATCGAGGGTCTCGATGGCGAGGATCGCCGCATCGATCTTGCCGGTGTGTCCGACCATGTCGCTGTTGGCGTAGTTGCATATGATGACATCGTATTTGCCGCTCTCGATGGCTGCCACCAGATGATCCGTGACCTCCTCGGCACTCATCTCCGGTTTCAGGTCATAGGTGGCCACCTTGGGTGAAGGAACCAGAATCCGGTCCTCCCCATCAAACGGCTGCTCCCGACCCCCGTTGAAGAAGAAGGTGACATGGGCGTATTTCTCGGTCTCCGCGAGGCGCAGCTGCAGCAGACCCTGCTTGGAGATGTATTCACCGAACACGTTGCGCAGCTGTTCCGGGGGGAATGCCACCGGGATGTCGAAGCGCTTGTGGTAACGGGTCAGACTGACAAAGCTGCCAAGTTTCACGATCCGCTTGCGCTCGAAACCGTCGAAGTCCGCTTCCACGAAGCTGCTGGTCAACTGGCGCGCGCGGTCGGCACGGTAGTTGAGGAACAACACCACATCACCGTCCTCAACGTGGACCGGTGACTCACCCTCCGGTGTCACCAGGGTTGCCTTGACGAATTCGTCGGTCTCACCCCGTTCGTAGGCGTCGTGCAGTCCCTTGACCGCATCGTCGACCTTGAATTCCGCAACGCCGTCCACCAGGAGCTCGTAGGCCTGCTCGATCCGGTCCCAGCGACGATCCCGGTCCATGGCATAGTAGCGGCCAATCAGACTGGCGATACGCCCGGTGCCCAGCTGCTCGAAAACCTCGCACATGGTCTTGAGGGAGGCCTCGGCGCTCTTTGGCGGGGTATCCCGGCCATCCAGGAAGGCATGCAGATAGACCCGTTTCGCGCCCCGATCCACCGCCAGCTTCGCCATCGCGTGGATCTGCTCCTCGTGACTGTGCACACCGCCCGGGGAGAGCAGTCCCAGCAGGTGGATCGCTGTGCCGTTGCTCACTGCGAGGTCCACCGCGGCGGTCAGGGTTTCATTGGTGAAGAAGGAGCCGGTACGGATCGAGCGGGAGACCCGGGTGTACTCCTGATAGACCACCCGTCCCGCACCGAGATTCAGATGCCCGACCTCGGAGTTACCCATCTGTCCGCCCGGTAGTCCGACCGCGGCACCGGATGTGGTGATCAGGTTGTGGGGGTGCTCATGCCAGAGACGATCCCAGACCGGAGTACGGGCGAGCGTAATGGCGTTTGCGTCATTGTCTTCACTGTAACCCCAGCCGTCCAGAATGGTCAGGACAACCGGTTTGGGTCTCTCTGTCATGGTGCTTCTCGTGCTGCTTGATGGTCGACGGGTTGCAGGCTGTGCCGGCCGTTTTGGATTGATTCCAAATCAGACTTCAATTAAATCACCAAAATTCGAAGCAGACCAGAAACCCTCGCCCCTTTCCACCAGGGATTGAGACTTCATGGTGTGCGAAAGGTGGCAAAACCTTAACCCAGCAAAATTAGGGGGTTCTCATTTTGTTGAAAAACAGATTATTATTGTATTAGTTACTATTAAAGGGCTGGTTGTCTATGGAATACAAATACGGCAAGAGCAATCATCCGCTGGAACTGGACGATTCCGATGATATGGAATCCCTGTTGGCGGACAACGATATCGATCGCGCCTCCCGCTCACTCAAGGCCATGTCGCATCCCTTGCGCCTGAAGATTCTGTGTACCCTTGGGGAACAGGAAGTCAGTGTTCAGGAGATCGTCGAGCAGGTCGGCACTTCTCAGAGCAATATCTCCCAGCATCTGGCGATATTGCGGGACAAGGGAATCCTGGCCTCACGCAAAGACGCCAACCGGGTCTACTACCGGGTAAGTGATTTCAGGACCCTCAAGCTGATCGGCATGATGCGGGAGGTTTTCTGCAGCCACGCACTGCCCTGAAACAGATCGGACTGCGGCCAGGCCTTTTACGGTGGCAGTCCACTTGGTTCCACACCCCGATCCGGCCCGGCCCAGGGACATCAGGATCACCCTGTCATATCATCGTCATGATTCAACACGCCCCTGCTGCAGATGCGTGGTGGACCGGGAGATGCTTGCCAGGCGCTTGTTCACACCTGCCTAATTGGACTATTCATCAATAGCTTGGGATGATAACAGCCGACCAAAGCGGGCTTTTCAGCACACCCGCTGCCCGCTCAGCCGGGCATCCCCTCGCACATACCGGTTAACCATTACGCCGCACTGGGTTAAACTCCCGCCCCGACAACCTTACAGCAGCTGAAGAGGCTCCGCATGGAACAACTCATCGAATTCGCGATGAACCACTGGATACTGCTCCTGTCCTTCATCGTCGTGACAGGCGTTCTGATCTACAACCTTACCCTTGGGGATAAAGGCTCCGTGGAGCCCATCACTGCCACCGACCTGATCAATCACCAGGAAGCAGTCGTCGTGGATGTCAGGCCTGCCGCCGATTTCCACAAGGGGCATATCATCAATGCCATCAACATACCCGGTAACGGTTTTGCCAATCAGATGGGAGTACTCAGCAAGTACAAAGACAAACCCATCATCGTCAGCTGCCGTTCCGGAGCGCAGTCCTCCAGCGCCTGTCAGCAGCTGAAAAAAGCCGGCTATGAACAGGTATACAACCTGAAAGGCGGTATACTGGCCTGGCAGAGCGCCAACCTCCCCATTACCCGAAAGAAAAAATAGTCTCATCGCATCAGGAAATATCATGACCGAAGCCGAAGCCAAGCAAGAAGGGCCGAACCGTGAATTCGCCCTCCAGCGTATCTACACCAAGGACCTCTCATTCGAAACCCCCAACTCTCCAGCCGTATTCCAACAGGAGTGGAAACCGGAGACCGGTGTCAATCTGAATACGGAAGTCAACAAGCTGTCAGACGAAGTCTTCGAAGTGACCCTGACCGTGACCGTCACCACCAAGCTGGGAGATCAGACCGCCTACCTGGCCGAGGTGAAACAGGCCGGCATCTTCAGTGCCAAGGGCTTCAGTGACCAGGAGATGGGCCCCCTGCTCGGCGCCTACTGCCCGAATCAGCTGTTCCCCTACGTGCGTGAAACCATCGCGGACCTGGTCATGAAAGGCAGCTTTCCGCAGATGGTGCTGCAACCGGTCAACTTCGATCTGTTGTACGCGCAACACCATCAACAGCGGGTCCAGCAGGCCCAGCAAGAAGAATCCAAGCACTAGTGACCCAGACTTCGGACAAAACCATCGCCGTACTGGGGGCCGGCTCCTGGGGAACGGCCCTGGCCATTCTGCTGGGCAGCAACGGTCATCAGGTGCGGCTTTGGGGGCATCTCAAGGAAGAGGTTGACGCGCTCATCCAGGCGCGTGAGAACCAGCACTACCTTCCCGGCATCCCGTTTCCCGAATCACTGCAGGCGGAAGCGGACCTGGGACAGGCCCTGCAGGGGGTCACCGAAATCCTCATCGCGGTACCCAGCCACGCCTTCCATGCCGTGACCCGGTCGATCCAGCCGCTGCTCAAGGACAAGCCCGGTATCGCCTGGGCCACCAAAGGCCTGGAACCGGGCAGCCAGCGTCTTCTCAGTGAGGTGGCAGCGGAGCAACTGCCGGGTCACGATCTGGCGGTCCTGTCCGGACCCACCTTCGCCCGGGAAGTGGCCCAGGGCCTGCCCACGGCGATCACCGTGGCTGCCACCACCCCGGAACATGCCGAGCGCATGGCAGGTCTGCTGCATGCCCCCTGGTTCCGCGCCTATACCAGCGACGACATGATCGGGGTGCAGGTTGGCGGGGCCAGCAAGAACGTACTCGCAATCGCCGCCGGCATCGCCGACGGGCTCGGTTTCGGCGCCAACACCCGGGCCGCACTGATCACCCGCGGCCTGACTGAGATCATGCGCCTGGGCCTGCAGCTCGGGGGCAAGGCGGAAACCTTCATGGGCCTGGCCGGACTGGGGGATCTGCTGCTCACCTGCACCGACAACCAGTCGCGTAACCGCCGCATGGGCCTGGCGCTGGCTGAAGGCCTGAGCCTGGACGAGGGTCTGACCCGGATCGGTCAGGAAGTGGAAGGGGTGCATGCCGCCCAGGAGATTCACGCCCTGGCCAACCGACACGGGGTGGACATGCCCATATCGGAACAGGTCTACCAGGTTCTGTACAAAGGACTGGAGCCTGAAACCGCGGTACGCAACCTGCTGGAACGCAGCCAGAAACCGGAAGGGATACTCTCAAGTTGAAATGACATCAATGGATTCTCCAAGAGGGTAGAATCTGTTAACTTCTGTGTCGTAAACTTCGACATATCAGGGATATTTATGGCTTCAGGACGCACGCCTATCATTACCCGCTCCAATCATTGGATTGATGACGGAACAACCTGTCGACATGCTTCGCCATGCCCGGGTCCCATTGGGTTATCGGCAGCCCGGTCTTTGGTTCTCAAAGGTCCTATTCTGGTAGGAAAAGCCAAACGGGATCCCGGTTTCAATTTCGACGGAACACCTGCCGAGGACATGCAATACGCCGACGCACCCGCCAAATCGGCCGCAATCCGTAGCGATCCCGTTTTTTCGCAATCCGACAAACAACTCAACGATGGAATGAGGAGCCTGATGCAGTCACTGTCCATCGGTGCCATGGAGGGTGTCGCCCTTCAGATGCAGAAGAAGTTTTCCAGCGGTAGCGGCGGGGTCTTCTCCAGCGACGTTCTGAACAAGGAGATAGCGAACAACAGTGCATTCGTCTCCTACCACCGGAAATTTCTGTCGCATCTGAAAAGCAGCATCAATCACGCCGGGATGGATCCACGAAAGATCACCAAGATTGCTATGGATCTTTTGAACTTCTCCTCGTTCTGGGACAAAGTCTCTGGTTTGGGCATTACGGTTCATCAGGTTTGGAGCGTCAAAGCTGAGCTGTTCAAATTCCACCTGGATGGTTGCACCGGATCATGGAGTGGGGAACTGGTCTATACGTTTTATGATCATTTTGGCTTGGATTGGGAGGATATTGTGAAAAATGGAGATCGCATCCTGCCGCAATACCACACAGGTGACTATTTCAAAGCCTGGTACATACTTCAGCACTATCGCAATGCAAAGCCATTTATCACCCAAATGACACGCAAAGTCGTGGTTGTCGGTGGTCCCTGATCCCTGATGACGCGGCTTTATCATAACCAGGGAGCCGGTGCTCAGACTCGTAGATCACATAGAGATCTCAGGTTTGCCATTCTGTTGTTCGTGTCGCTGTTAGCATCCTGCGAATCGAATACCCTTCCACCATGGAGTGCGGAAAGCATGCAGCTTCATCCCCTGAGCCCGATAACCTACCTGTTCGACAGTGAAGCCGGAACAAACAGAATCGACTACTTTTTCATAGACAGTGACAACATCTCAGATGCCAGATTTCGAGACGCATTACAGCAGCAGGTCGAGATCGCACACACGCAACTTACAGATAAAAACTACGATATTTCATCTGTTTATGTGTATCGCCGCACGTCTAATCTGAACCATGAATTCTCCGGTGACGCAGAAGCTTTAAGAGGGGTTTTCGATAACGACATTATCAGTTACAGCCGCTGGAATAAGGGTCAGCTCGATATTTTCTACATCCTGGATGATGGCAAAGTCGTATTCAACCTCCTGACAAACGAATCCGTCGATCCCCCATGGGAGTTTGACTGATCCGTTGGCCCAACACCTTAAGAGTCGCAGGTTTTTACCGACCTCCTGAAAAATTCAACTGACGCCAGGCCTCGAAGAGAATCACTGCAACCGAATTTGACAGGTTCAAGCTGCGGCTCTGCGCCAGCATCGGAATGCGTATTCGCCGCTCCACGGGTAAGGATTCCAGAACGCCGAGCGGCAATCCGCGACTCTCCGGACCGAACATCAGAGCATCACCGGGGCGGTATTGAACCTGAGTGTAGTTGCGTTCACCCTTGGTGGAACAGGCGAACAGGCGGGCGGGCGCCATCTGTTCCACAAACCCATTCAGGGAATCGTATTCCTCAACATCCGCCCATTCCCGATAATCGAGACCGGCCCGGCGCAGCCTTTTGTCATCCAGTTCAAATCCCAGGGGGTGAATCAAGTGCAATTTGCTGCCACTATTGGCACACAGGCGTATGATATTGCCTGTATTCGGCGGGATTTCGGGTTCGAAGAGCACCACATGAAACATCCCATCAACCCTGAGCAGAGCGTAAAACAAGATTCATGAGCAGTAACACTCCCGCGACCCTGAAAACCGAATTCTGCGGCATGTCGTTCAATACCCCCATTGTGCTGCTGTCCGGCTGCGTTGGTTTCGGGGAAGAGTACACAAGGGTAAACGGCTTTAGCAATCGGGATGTGGGCGGGGTCTGCCTCAAAGGCACCACCCTGGAGCCGCGTCTGGGTAACCCGCCCCACCGGATCTATGAAACACCTCAGGGCATGCTCAACGCCATCGGCCTGCAGAACCCCGGCGTGGACCATGTGATCAAGAACATTCTGCCCGGTCTGGATTTCACCGAAACCCGCTTCATCGCCAATGTATCGGGTTCCAGCATCGAAGAGTACGAAGAGGTCACACGGCGTTTCGACGATTCGCCCATCGATGCCATCGAGATCAATATCTCCTGCCCCAACGTCAAGGAGGGCGGAGTGGCCTTCGGTAATGATCCCGCCATGTCCGCGCGGGTGGTCGAGGTTTGCCGCAAGGCAACCCGCAAGCCACTGATCACCAAACTCTCGCCCAACCAGACCGACATCGCCGGCAACGCCCGGGGGTGCATCGAGGCAGGCACCGATGCCTTTTCAGTCATCAACACCCTGATGGGCATGGCCATCGATATCGAAAGCCGCCAGCCGATCATCGGCAACAACCAGGGGGGACTCTCCGGTCCCGCCATCAAGCCCGTGGCCCTGCTCAAGGTGCACCAGGTCCACCAGGTGTGTAAACATCACCAGATACCGATCATCGGCCAAGGGGGTATCGCATCTGCGGAGGACGCCTTGGAATTCATCATCGCCGGAGCCAGCGCCGTGGGCGTAGGCACGGCGTTGTTCTACAACCCTCTGATCTGTAAATCCATCAACGAAGGGATTCTGAATTATCTCGAGAGACATCGGCTGACCCGTGTCGATCAACTCACGGGGACGCTCGAGCTGCATCAACCGCGTCCCAGCAAGTGCGGCTGCTGATCTCATAATAAGGGAACTATCGCTTACCATGACACACCCTACACCTGAACTGCTGAAAAAATTCGAACCCCTCCAGCCTCTCAGCGATATTCAGCTGGAACTGTTGGGCCGTTCCCTCAAGATCTATTCCGCGGGGCGCGGACTGACGATCCTCAAACAGGGGGATAACACCGAGTTCAGCCTGTTCCTGCTGAAAGGCCGCCTGCGCCTGCAATCCAGCGACGGCCGGGTGTCCGAGATCACTGAGGACTCCCCCCAGGCGCGCAATGCCATCGCCAACCTGATACCCCGGCGCTACAACGTCGAGTGTCTCACGCCCACCGAGTACCTCATGATCGACAATGCGCTGTTGTCGGGACTGCTCGGCAAGGAAGAAGGCATTCAGGCCACGGAGCTGGATTACGAAACGGAAGTCCAGGGGTATGACAAGGATGTGGCGGAAAACCGCCTTACCGAAGCGTTGATCACCGATCTCAACAACGACTGCCTGGTACTGCCCAGTCTGCCGGATGTAGCGGTGAGGGTCGGACGCGCGATGCGCGACGAGACCACCAACGCACGCACCCTGGCAAACATCGTACAGACCGACCCGGCGATCACCACGAAACTGATCCGGGCGGCCAACAGTCCGCTCTACGCCGGAGTAACGCCGGTTGACTCCTGCCCCGCGGCGATTGTCCGGCTGGGCGCCGACACCACCCATAAGCTGGTGCTCACCTTTGCCCTGCGGGAATTGTTCAATACCCGCTCCCAGATACTCAAACAGCTGATGCAGAAGCTGCTACAGCACAGCGTCAAGGTCAGCGCCCTGTGTTATGTGATGGCCAAGGTGTCACAGAAATTCAATCCGGAGCATGCACTGCTTGCGGGACTGCTGCACGACATCGGCAATGTGGCCATTCTCAGTTATGCGGAGCGGTTTCCGGAGGTGGCGAACGATGATGAAAAACTGCAGCAGGTCATGGCGGACATGCGCGGTCGTATCGGCAGTGTGATCCTGCGCGACTGGGGCTTTATCGAGGACCTGATTCTGGTGACCCAGGAAGCGGAAAACTGGTTCCGCGAGCACGAGGGGGATGCCGACTATGCCGACCTGGTGATCGTCGCCCAGTTGCATGCCTACATCGGCACACCCGAGATGGGCCGGTTACCAACCCTTGACCAGGTACCCGCCCTGCAAAAACTCAACCTGGGCGAACTCTCACCCAAGCTCAGCCTGAAGATTCTTGACAAGGCCGAGGAGAAGATTGCCCATGCCGAGGCGATGCTCAGGGCTTGACCGGTCATTCTTGGGTTAAACGGGCCAAGCTTGAAACCAGGATGCAGTGGAACACTGAACCCGGCCACTCAGACAGCCTGTTCAGGCACCCAGTTTACGAAATCCGAGATCATTCATCGATTTGTCGCTGATCTTTCCGCTATCGCAAACCGTACAGTTTTTACCCGCATTCTTCGCTTCATAGAGCGCGGCATCCGCGCGCGCCAGAGCTATATCCACGGTACGGTCCGAGCCTCGCAACTGTGCCACACCGATACTCACGGTGTAGATCACTTCGAACTCATTCACCATCACCTTGGCGCTCGAGACCATGCCACATAACCGGTCTGCGATCCGGCACGCATGCGGGACAGCGGTATCCGGCAGCAGCAGGCCGAATTCCTCACCGCCAAGGCGTCCGATGCGATCGCTCGATCGTGTAATTTCGGTCAGTGCCCGGGCAAAATGTTTCAGCACCGCATCACCCACAGAGTGCCCGTATTGATCATTGATACCCTTGAAATCATCCAGGTCCAGCATCAGCACGGCAGCCTCACGATCCGGCAGGTGGCGGATGCGGTTGTGCTCCAGTTCCAGTTCCTTGAGGAACTGACGCCGATTGGGGAGTCCTGTCAGGGAGTCCGTGGTTGCCTGGGTACGTAACTCCTGTTCCAGCCTGATGCGATCGGAGTTGTCGCGGAAGATCACCACCACACCCTCGCGCTCATCGTCACTTCCCACCGGGGTGATCGTCAGGTGAACCGGTATTCCTGAACCATCCTTGCAGATAAAGCGATCGTCCAGGTGACGGACCTGACCATCCTCAAAAGTCTGAATGATCGGGCACTCACTGGGCAGAATTGGAGTTCCGTCTTCGCGGCTGTGGTGTAAAAGCTGGTGCAGATTCTCACCCAGCACCTCCTCTTCGACATACCCCAGCATCATCAACGCCGCGGGATTGATGAAGATACAGGCCTGAAATTCGTCCAGTTCGAACACCCCGTCACCCAGAGCGGCCAGCAGGCGCAGCTGCTCTTCGGACTGATAAAACACCCGCATCCGCTCCTCTTTCAGGCGGTGGTTGAGGATCCACAGCCATAACATCAGCAGCAGAATGACCCCCCCCATGAAACCGGCAGCAGTGAGCAGCGTGCCATATTTGCTCACCACATCCGACGCCGTGAATTGGGGCGTTCCGTCGTAGGGTGGCAGCCTCAATGATTGCAACAGTACGCGTACCGGCTCGTAGTCCTGGGGAATCGTGTAACCATGGATTCCGATTCGCTGCGCCACCTCGCCATCATGGGGTAGTGCCAGCAATGCGGCGGCAACCCGCCGGGCCAGGTCCGAATCAGCATGGGGCATGGCCGCAAAGGGCCACTCCGGATAGAGTTGGGTGGAGAGCAGGAAAGGGAAACCCTGATCCGTTTGAGGATTCAGAATTTTAAGCCGGGAAAGATCCAGCGCCCCTTCACTGACCATCGCCTCCAGCACACCGGTTCGGACGAAGCCCGCATCGGCTTCACCCTCGATCACCCGCTTGACTGTAGTGTCATGGGGCATCCCGGTCTCCAGCAGATTGACATCTCCGGGAAGCGAAAGCCCGAGACGTTTCAGCTCCATCGCCTGAGCCTGAAACCCGCCCAGGGAACCCTTGAATACAGACGCCACCGTCTTGCCCTTCAGATCCTCCAGGCCGTTGATATCGGATCGGGAAGCCAGGCTGAATATGACTCCGCCGAAGCCGGTGATCGGATGACCCTGTTCGATGGGGATCAGGGTGGCCAGGGGCGAGGAAAGCCCATTTCGAAAGGTCATCTGTACATAATGGGCCGGATTGGTCATGACGAAGTCGATCCGGTCTTTGGCGATCGCCTCCTCGAGTTCCGCGTAATTCACGACCTCGAGTTCGATCACCGACTCCCCCAGGTAGCCGTTGAGATACTCAACCAGGGGATACCAGGTCTGAAACACTTCCTCTTTGGGGCGGAACGCCAGAACGGCCAGTTTTGAGGATTTCGCTACAACAGCGGCCACAACGACCTGAGTCACGAGCAGCAGGCAGATCAGCAATACTGCCCTGACAGGAAGAGAACGAAGCCTTAAATCCACGACTGCGGCACCTGACTCCACGAATGGTTCATACCGACGGGAACCCAGCGCCGTGCTGGCCGAGACGTCCTTTATCCGCCGGCTCCACATTCTTCCCTGCACCCTTAATGACAGCACAAAGATAGTGGGAAAACAAATCAGAAAAGGGCAGAGATTCCGGGCGATTGGAATTGATGAGGCTGGACTTTCGCTCGTGCATGCTGAAACGGACTTCTTGAAACCGGAGTTGCACCTGAGAGTGGGGTTGTACTGTCAGGTACCAACAGGCTATCGGGGTATATCCCGATTACTTTAGGTTTTGCCTGCAATAGGGGAATACAGGTGGTATTTTCATCCACCGGCAAGTATCCCACAGGTCGTCCAAGCCCTCCCCAACCGGGTGACGGGCACCCGGTTGGGGAGGGCCTGCCTTACAGGCCGGATACTCAGAAATTGACACTCAAACCGGCTGTGAAGGTACGCCCCTGGTTGACCACGATGGAGATATCATTCTCATCGTAGCGGCCATCATATGAGTCGTAGACCCCATCACCGTCGCTGTCCACGGTCTTTGAATCTCCGGTACCGCCACGCGCCGTGTTGTAGTAATCCTCATCGAACAGGTTGTCCACCCGGACGAAAAACGACCAGTCCGACTTGCCGAAGGCCCGGTCATAGTTCACCAGGAGGTTGAAGGTCTCATGACCGTCCACCTCGACCTCGTTGATTTCGTCGACATAGTAGGACGAGGTAGCATCCATTTCCCCGGTCACGCTCCAGTGAGTAGCCAGTTTGTAACTCAAGCCCAGATTCAGGTGGTGCTTTGGGGTCCTCGGCACCAAGTTGCCCTCGTTGTCATAGTGTTCGATGCAATAGCTGTTGTTGGGATCGAGTTCGGAACAATCCACCAGGCCATTACGCCCGTAGCGGTTACCCAGAAGCAGGTTGAAATTGTCGTATTGGGTGTATTTGGCATCCAGATAGGTATACGCCAGGTTCCAGCTGAGCTGAGGTGAAAAGGCACTGCTCAGGGCAACCTCCAGCCCCCGGTTACGCACACCGCCAATGTTGTCGTAGTACTCGGTCGTACCATCGGATTCCGAGTACTGGCCGGAGGTGCTCATGATGTAGTCCTTGCGGTCAATCTGGAAAATCGCCACATCCAGGTCGGCCTCGGCGCCGAACAGTTCAGCCTTGGTGCGATAGCCGATTTCCAGGTTGATCGCGTGTTCCGGTTCCAGGTCCGGATTGCTGGCGGTGTCCCCGGTCGGACTGATATCCCCGGCAAACAGCTGATTCACCGATGGGGCACGAAAACCTGTCGAGACATTCGCGTACAGATCCTGATTTTTTGCCAGGGCATAGTTCGAACCCACCCGCCAGGAGGCCACTTTGAAGGTCTTGTTCAGATCCAGATCGCTCATGTTCGAATGGTAATCATATTCGATGTGGTCATAGCGCCCGTTGAGGGTCACCACCCAGGGTTGGGTGAGGCGAAACTTGGTTTCGCCATACACCGCACGCACCGCCTCATCCGTAGTGTCGTCCGAGAGGGGGTCTCCTGCGCTGGCGGTGAGATTACCCCGGCGATCGAACTGGTCCTTGGCCGCCTCAACGTTGTTCTCGTATCGGTTGGCACGCAGATCAGCCGCCAGCAACCAGGCGAAGTTCGCGCCACCGGCACGATATTCCGACTTCAGCCCACGCTGAACCTGGTCGTAAAGATTGAGATTTTCATACTGCCTGGGATCCACGCTGTTGGGCTTGGAATAGAACTCGGTTTCGTCGCCGTAGCTGTAGACGTTGACCAGCAGATTGGTGCTGTCGTCAAAGTCCTTGGAGTAGGTGAGAAAGTACTTCGCCAGTTCCACATCATAGTGGTTGGAGTAGTCGTTGTAGCTATAGATGTCCTCACTCTTGGGATCGTTCTCTGCCGCCTCGACCCCTTTCACCGCGCCATGGCTGTTTTTCTCCCGATCCGACATTTCCAGACCCACCGAGATATCGCTGCTGTCATCCAGGTAGTACATCAGCTTGCCATTCAGGTACTCGGCGGTGGATGCGGAGTCGTCCCAGTATCCGTCCGTGTGGCGTCGTGATACCTGCAGATGGCCATTCGCGGATTCGCTGGCGAAACCGGCCCGCGCCAGGGCTTTCTCGTAACCGAAACTGCCCGCCTCGGCGGCGAATGCGAAGCCATCGTAACCCGCCCCGCGCTTGGTGGTGATGATCACCGCGCCGGAGAGGGCATCGTCGCCAAACAGGTAAGAGGCGCCGCCCTTGATGACCTTGATCGATTCTATGTTATCCAGATCGATGTTGACCCGGCCGGTCCGTTCGAACACCGGCACGCCATCGATGACCACCGCAACACCCGGTTTCTCGCCCATGTAGACCTGGTTCTCGATACCTCGAATGTGAATCTTCAGGGAATCCCCCGCCTGAAGTTCGGTGGTGATACCCGGGATGCTTTGCAGCATTTGCTGGATGTTTTCCGCATGCGCCTTATCGATCTTTTCGCCGCTGATCACCGCAATGTTCGACGCTTCATCCCGCTTGTTGTCGAATTTGTCGTCGATCGTCGTCGACTCGACACGGATCACGTTGAGATCATCATCCGCCAGCAGTGGCTGCGTGAATCCGATGAAAGTAAGCGCCATGGCCCATGGTAAGCGCGCCAAATCTGATACAACGCGTTTTGGCATGTAGTTTCCCCTTTTTCAAATCTGTCCAAATCGAACGGATTCAAAAAGCACAACCCATGCCATTATTTAAGATATTGATTAAACATTGTTTTTTACCCTATTTCCATACTAAAAACAGGGGATATGACGCGAAGATTCTGTCAATTGACACACCACCCGGGCGTATCTCGCGTTCAGTATGAGTTATGCCCACCCTGGCAGCATTGCGGCATGGGGATGTGTGTGCCCTGACGCTGATGGTAGTGATCCACCGCCGTATGGATGCGTTTGAGCATCTCGGTCACGGCATTTCCGGCAGCCCGGCTCACAGCTTCATTGAGCGCCAGCCAGGCATCCTCTTCGCTCTCGTCGCACGCCTCATAGCGCCGCAAGGGAGCGTCCCGGTTATAGGCCTTTTCCAATCGACGATTGTCCGCCACATGGGCTTCTTCATGCCGGGTGATCGCCTCGTGCCACTGACGGCGCTGATTGTTGCAGCCCGCTCCCATGGCAGATTCCGGCTGCCAGTCGATGCGCGAACTGACGCTGCTGACACTGAGGCGGATCCGCACCTGGGTAAAGGCGCAGGACCGACCCTGCTCGTCGGTACGGTAGCTTACCCGGTAACCGGTATCCCGGGTTTCGACCTGAACGTGAGTATTCCCGGGTTGCCCGGGATGGTAGCCCGATTCATCCCACACACCGTATTCCTCGATCCGCTCGAGCAGATCCTGGCAATCGCCATAGACGATGTTATCCTCGCCGATCTCAATCGCAGACACTCCGGCGCTGGCCAGGGACAGAATCAAAGCCGCCGCATGACATCGCATCGGCGCTCTTACGAACATCGGCATCGATTCACGCTCAGGGGTTGCCGCGCCCACCGGATCACACCCAGTGTTTACGCCGGAACCAGGCGATCATGCCGAATGCGACCGTCAGCATCACCAGGCCCATCAGCCAGGGTCCGTACCAGGCACTCAAAAAGGGCATATGGGAAAAGTTCATACCGAACAGTCCGGCCAACAGATTCAATGGCAGAAAAATCGCCGAGATGATGGTGAGGAATTGCAGGATGTCGTTGGTTCGCTGAGTCGTTATGGAGAAGTAGATCTGCAGCAGGGCATCGATGTCATGCTGCAACATCACGGCATGGTGGTAGACCCGACGCAGATGCTCCTGCAGATCGTTGTAGCGGACCTCCAGACTCACGTCCATCCCCAGGCTGGTCTGATCACGCCACACCTTCAGGACATCCAGTTGGGAATCGATCACCACCTCCAGACGTCGCAACTGTCCCTGCAATCGGATCATGGCATGCCAATCCACTTTTGCCCCGCCCTGACGCAGCAGTTGCTCCTGCCAATCGATCAACACCTCAGAGGTATCGTCACGATGCTCGAGCAGGCCGTCGATGATCCGGTTCAGCAGCTGGTAGAGCAGCATTGCATTACTGGTGGGAAGATTGCGTCCGTTATTGCCAAGAAACCGCTCATGCAGCGGCCGGAACAGGTCATGATGCTGCGGCCGCACCGTGACGATGACGTTGCCGGTGATCAGAAACGCGATTGGGCAGGTGCGCGGAAACTCCGCCTGGCTGTCAGAACAGATGGCGCGCATGACCAGAAGATCATAATCCTCGGTCGCATCGAAGTAAGGGGGATGAGTCGGGTTGAGGGTATCGTTGAGATGGCGCTCGTCGATACGAAACCCGAGGCAACGCTGCAGCTTGTCACTCCACTCCGGGTCGTCGCGCAAAGCGTCGACCCAGTAGAAAGCATCGACCGCTTCGGTTGATGCGCATTCGGCAGACAGTTCGGGGGCCCGATCGGGTGCAAATTTCAGAATTTTCATTGTCACCCCCACCGACGATTTTGTGTGAATATCCCGACCCTGACAGACAGTCTAAAGTGTCCGGGATAAACACGCCACAACAGGCATGGGTCGGCCATCGCACTGTCCCGCAGCTACTTGTCAGGCCTTTTGTGAGAGCCTCTTTTTCACTCCATCCTTGAAGCGTCTGACCTTCTCCTCGTCACCGATATCCTGCACGATGGCATTGATCAGCTTCTTGATCTCATTGCCACTCAGCAACGCACCCATCGATTTCATGTAGTCCTGGCAGAGCAGTTTCGCGATCGGACCAAGAAACTCCATCGCTTCGCCTGAGACCACTTCGAAAACCCGTTCCCTGTCAAAGGTTCTACCGGAGACCGTCTCTTCCGCGGAAGCCGTTGCGGTGACCGATGCAATGGCCTGGGGTGGGGTCGAAAAGCTGTGAGCTTCACGAGTGTTGATGGTACGCAGGATCTCAGGGGTGGTCGGCAACGCCTGTTTACCGATCGCGAGTTTCAACAAAGGGTTGAAACTCATGCGACCGCGTTCGATTTCACGAATCGCCTGCAACGCATCGACACCCCTGAGTTCGCCGAACGCCAGCCAGCAGATTTCGCCATGATTCAGCACCATCCGTGCCGAAAGGCCGCTCTCCAGATTGTAGAACACCGTACCGCTGGACTTGTCCCTGCACAGGGTGACCAGCGCATGCATAAAACCGCGATGGTCCAGCAAACCTCCGTCGACCATATCCTTCTCCCAGTGAAGCGAATGCGTTGCCGCTTGGATTCTCTCGCAGCGCAGGCGCTAGCGATTGAACCGCTCCATTGCCAGACGCACGCTGCTGCCCAGCCGCTCCACTGCCCGTGCCAGATCACCCAGTTCATCACCCCGCGTGGTGTCGCTGATCTGGTAGTCGAAGTTCCCCCGGCTGATGGCGTCCGCGGCCACGGTCAGCTGGCGAATCGGACGCGTCAGCTGGCGCGCCACCAGGAACGCTACGACGACCACCAGAATCAGGCTCAACAGCATCAACAGGCGGGTCTGCTGATTGTAGGTCTGCAGCGCGGAGAAGGCTTCGTCATAGTCCTGTTGCACCAGCAGGATCCAGCCATGACTGGTCTTACGCATCTGCGAGATGACCTTTTTACCCGCCTCATTGGTATAGATCAGCGACTGGGCATTGTTCACCATCAAGGCGTTATATCCGGGATGGTCCAGCAGCTTTGTTCGCTCACTGGTGTACTTCTCATTGATGTGTGAGATCACCCGTCCGTCCTGGTCCAGAAGGATCGCATAACCGGTATCCCCAAACCGGGTGGTGGCGATCTTCTCGGAGATATCCGCCAATGACATACCGATCGCAAGCACGCCTTTGGTACGTTGATGCTCATCCTTGATCGGGCTGGATATCACCAGCGCCGGTTTGCCCGTGGTTTTACTGATCAGCACCTGCTGGCCGAGTGGCTGACCACCCAGCACCTGACGAACATAGCGCCGGTCGCTGTAGTCCTTGAGTTCCTTGTTGTCACTGCGGGAGATGTTCTGGCCGTTGATGTCCACGGTAAAGGCGAGATAGATCCACCCGTAGGTGTCGACGATCGATTCAAGGGCTTTTTTCTGGCGCATCCCATCCATGCTGATCATGTCGGGCAATTCCGCATTCTGCTGCATCACCCGGGCGTTCATATCGATCCAGCTTTCGACATAGCTGCGCAGCTGGTCCGCCGTTGATGACAGCCGATTATCCACGTCCTGACTGATTGCGGTTTCGCTGGCGGTATGACTGATATACCAGACTATCGCCAACGGAATCGCTGCCACCAGAATCATGACCAGCGTCAGCTTGAAAAAAATACCGAAACGAATCCGACGGTTCTCAGCCATTATCACTACTCCTGCCTTGAAGTATTCGGTTTAGTTCTGTCTGAACCCGTTCCCCATGCGGGAGACGAGGCGGGTATGGTGTTGGAAATCACCTACGCTATCCATGGCCGTCAACCTGACAGGGCCGCGCAGTTGGACGCTGGCGCAGTTTCGCAGACCAGCGAAATTGATGTGCTGGAGGGTGAGAATTTCGCGCGTGGGTCGCGAAAGATATCAATCCATCGGGAAAACCGGGTACCGCTCCGCAACCACGGCGGGCTAGTAAACCGGCAACTCCTTAGAACGAGTGAGAGACTGAAATACGACGACTGGCTCACTGGTTATTGATAGATTCCCTCCTATCACTCCTCACTGTATCGCGGCTTCCATACCCGCAAAGATCCTGGATAGTGTGTAGTCGACCGGTTTTCCTGACCGGGGTCTGGGAGACTCCTTTTGAATCCCGGGCGGTAATTCCACCCTGCCTTAACCCTGGCAAAACGTGTCAACGGGGGAACATTTCACTATCCAAACCGGTCCGATGTCAATCAATCTTGATCGCAAGATCACAGAGTGTGAAATAGAACAATGTTTAGTTGCATCAGACGATTAGCGTCGATTTGCTGTTGCTGAGCGCGCTACACTCTGCCGCCTCTACCGACGATTCACCTTTAAGGAGCATGTAAGCAATGAAGCTAAAACCACTCGTTACGATTCTCACCGGACTGATGATTTCCTGCAGTTCCATGGCATCCGAAAAGCCCCACTGGGGTTACACGGGAGAGGAAGGCCCCCAGCACTGGGGCAGCCTGTCACCGGACTACGAAGTCTGTGCCAGTGGGCACAATCAGTCACCTATCAACCTGACCGGTATGATCGAAGGCGACCTGCCTGAGTTGCAGATCAGCTACAGCCAGGATGCCGATGAGATCGTCAACAACGGTCACAGCATCCAGGTCAATGCGCAACCGGGCAACACCATCACGATCGACGATCACAGCTACGCACTGAAGCAGTTTCACTTCCATTCACCCAGCGAAAACACCATCGATGGCGAGTCCTTTCCGCTGGAAGCTCACTTCGTGCACGCGGACGCCGAGGGCAACCTGGCCGTGATCGCGGTGATGTATCGCAGCGGCGCCGCCAATGCCGAACTGGCCAAGGCCTGGTCACAGATGCCTGATCAGGCCGGTGCCAAGGCGCAGCTGAAACAACCCGTGAATCCGGGGGTTCTGCTCCCAG
>JBEVWC010000030.1:0-25040 GCA_040506775.1 Candidatus Thiodiazotropha sp. | reverse complement strand
CAGATCGAGCAGTTTGCGCATACCATGCACCATGACAACAACCGCCCGGTTCAGCCGGTGAATGCGCGACTGGTCATCCAGTGATGCGAGCTTGCATCGACTGTCTCCTTGCCACGCTCCGCGCGGGAATGCAGGCCCGGACTTGCTCATACCCAACAGGTTTGGGCAATTCTGTGTGATATCGATAGGCATTCCCACGCGGAGCGTGGGAACGAGGAATGGGGAGAACGGAAGCATCTGGAGAGTTTTGTGTCGCCCCGCAGTTCTGCGCATGCTGCCGGTTCCCGGGTTCCGCTTCGCTGCACCCGGGCTACACGGGTGAGGTTCACTCCCCTTTGGATTCCCGTGTCCCGAGCGAGCAACCACGGTTGTCAGAGCATCTTGAAGCCCATGCGCACCGCCAGCACAAACAGGAACACCGCAAACAGGCGCTTGATCACCCGGTCGGGCAGTTGGTGAGCAAGACGCGCACCCAGCGGGGCGAACAGGATGCTCGCTGCCACTACACCGGCAAAGGCGGGCAGATTGACATACCCCAGACTGAATTCCGGCAGGTTCAGCTCATCCTGCCCGGTGATCACGAAACCGAGGGTTGAGGCCAGGGCCAGGGGCAGACCGATCGCCGCCGCGGTGGCAATCGACTGTTTCACCGGCACCCCGCACCAGCTCAGATAGGGCACATGTAAGGCCCCGCCCCCGATACCCATGAGTGCGGAAACACATCCCACCACAGCGGACACCGAGCGCAGCACCCAGGCGCCCGGCAGCCCACGACCCGCGGAGACCGGTCCCCAGGCCATCTGTAACGACACCAGCATGAGGAAGGTCACGAATCCCAGGGTCAGCCAGTAACCCGGGATCAGATCCGCTAGCCAGGCACCCAGGAAGGAACCGGCAACCACACCCGGGGTCATGGTTTTCACCAGCGGCCAGCGTACCGCCCCACGCCTGTGGTGGGCCCAGATCGAGGAGACCGCGGTCAATGAGATGGTTGCCAGGGAGGTGCCCACCGCCACCTTGATGATGATCTCCGGACTGACCCCCTGGGCCTCGAACACCAGGGAGAGCACCGGCACGATGATTACTCCGCCACCGATGCCCAGCAGACCGGCTGCGGTACCGGCCAGGGCTCCGGCCGCCAGTAATGTCATCAGGTCCATCGGGTCAGTCCCGGGTAATTCGGCTCAGAAGTTGTGCCTGCCGCTGTTCCAGATCGGCGGACAGTGCGATCCGTCCATCGCACAGATAGGCCTCATGGTTCACCACCAGCTGCGAGGCCTGGTAGCGGTAGTTGACCATGCAGCCCCAGGAATCCCGGTTACCCCGCGGAGAGGGATTGGCGAACAGGTTGATACGATCCAGACTCGCTCCGTTGGAGAGATGAAACTGGGCCACCGGCTCGAACGCATGAGTGCCGCGCTTGAGCTGTGTCAGATAGAACAGCACCAGGTCTCTCAACACCGCCTCAAGCTTTTTCTTCAATGGCTCCTGGGGCGGTACCTGCAACAGCCGGTCGAGCGCCAGCAGGGGGTCATCGCAGTCTGCGCTTTGCATCAGTTCCTCGACCCGCTCACCCAGCACCAGACGCAGGGCCTCAGGGGTCTGACCACCGACGGGCTCCCGCATCAACCGCTGCAATACCGATCTGAGTTGCGGAATCGGCGACAGGGTGACAAAGCGGTTGACCCCGGAAAACTCCTCGGAGAGTTCGCTCACCACCTGCTTGATGAGGAAGTTACCGAAACTGATCCCACGCAGACCCTTGAGGGCGTTGTTGATCGAGTAGAAAACCGCGGTATCCACCGCGTCGGTGTCGGTCAAAGGGGCTTCGGGATCTATCAGAGGGGTCACCGAGTCGCTGACTTCCCGGGTCAGGGCAACCTCGACAAAGATCAACGGATCCTGGGGCAATGCAGGGTGGAAAAAGGCAAAACAGCGCCGGTCCGGGGCCAGACGTCGGCGCAGATCCTCCCAGCCCTGCATCGGATGCACCGCTTCGTAGCGGATCAGCTTTTCCAGAATCGAGGCGGGGCTGTCCCAATCGATGCGCTCCAGGCGCAGAAATCCCCGGTTGAACCAGGAAGCCAGCAGGTGCCGCATATCATAGTCGACCCCCTTCAGTTCCGGGTGTTCGGGCAGGCGGGCGAGCAGTTCTTCGCGCATCGACACCAGCACGGCAGTGGCTCCCGGCGCCATGTTGAGACGACGAAAAAACTCCTGGCGGGGTGGCTCACTCACCTCCAGCAGATGCCTCAGACTCTCCGGATCGTGGCTGTGGTAGGCCTCTGCCGCCTCACGGATCTCCTGGGGATCAGGGTCGAGTTCCACCGCGATCATGTGGAGAAAATCGTCACGCTGGGGCACGTCCATCCCCTGCCAGCGCAACAGGATTTCCCGCGCCAGGGCGATGTTGGAGGCCTCGCCCTGTCCCTCCACCAGGCGGTGGCACAACTCCGAATCCGATGGGTCATCCCCTTCCGGCTGTTTCAGTCCGATCAGTTCCATGCCGTGATCGGCGACACTGTTGAGCAAGCGTTCGAACCATCCCAGAGCGCTCACAAATCCGCTCCCATCAGTACCTCGGGTAACCACAGGGCGATTTGCGGGAACACCATCAGCAGTCCGATGCCCAACAGAATGCACAGCATGAAGGGCAAAGCCCCCAGCAGCACAGTCTTCAGATCCACATCGGGCACGATGCCATTGATCACGTACAGGTTGAGCCCCACCGGCGGGGTGATCAGTCCAACCTCCATGTTGAGGGTCAGGATCACGCCAAACCAGATCGGGTCGAAACCGGCCTGGATGACAATCGGCACCAGGGTTGGGGTGGTCATCAGAATGACCGCCACCGGTGGCAGGAAAAACCCAGCGACCAGCAGAAACACGTTGATGTAGAGCATCAGCATCCAGGGGTTGAGATCCTGTTCGGCAATGAATTCCGTGATCCCCTGGGCGATGTACAGGTTCGACATCATGAAGCTGAACAGACCCGCCATACCGATGATCATCATCAGCATTACCGATTCCCGGGTGGCCGAACTGACCATCGCCCAAAGATTGGACGGACGCCACACCCGGTAGATCAACATCACCAGCACGATGCACACCAGGGCACCCACACCCGAGGCCTCGGAGGGTGTGGCCACGCCTCCATACAGGGCCCACAGCACCAGCACGATGATGGCCATGAAAGGCAGCACCTTGGGCAGGATCACGATCTTTTCCCACAGGGTGAAGTGCTTGTCCTCCTCGGTGAACCGATAACCCTTGATGCGGGTGTAGATCAGGGACCAGATGATAAACAGCCCCATCAGCATCAATCCGGGCAACAGGCCGGCAGCGAACAGCCGGCCGATCGAGGTCTCGGTTGATATTCCGTAAACGATCATGGTGATCGAGGGCGGGATCAGGATACCCAGGGTACCGCCGGCGGCGATCGAGCCGGTGGCCAGGCTTGCCGGGTAGCCCCGCTTGCGCATCTCCGGGATACCCATCTTGCCGATTGCCGCGCAGGTCGCGGGAGATGAACCGGTAAGCGCGGCGAACAGGCCGCAGGCACCGATGTTGGAAACCAGCAACCCGCCAGGCACCTTGTAAAGCCAGCGGTCGAGGGCCTCGTAGAGGTCCGACCCGGCCCGCGAAGCAGCGATCGCGGCGCCCATCAGCAGGAACATGGGAATCGACAACAGGGCGAACTCGTCGAGGGAGGCAAACAGGGTGTCCGCCACCACCTCGAAGGCATCCGCACCGTCGTGAATCAGCAGAAACAGCACCGCGGTGAATCCCAGGGCAAACGCCACCGGCATACCGCTGAGCAGCAACAGCACCAGACACAGCGAGGCCAGGGCCCCGAGTAACAATGGATCCATTATGACGCCTCGGGTGGAGTCGAAGGTTCGATGCCGAAGGGGTGATCACGGCCGTTGAGCAGACACACGAGATCCGCCAGGTACTGCAGACTGATGGCCAGAAAACCGATCGGCATCGGCAGATAGACCTTCCACAGTTTGGGACCCCATATGCTGTCCGATGACCAGCCGGACTCCCAGGCTTCATGCCAGAACTTGAAACTGAACCAGGTCAGCAACACACACAGGATGGCGGAGGCCGAATAGGCGAACAGGGCCAGCAGAAAACGTCCTCGCGGCCCCATCATCATGGGAATCAGCTCGACGTTGACATGCCCCCGGGTCAGCAACACCCAGGGCGCCCCGAGAAAGGTAGAGGCCAGCAGGGCATAGGTGACGAACTCCGTCTGCCAGGAGGTCGGGAGGTTGAGTACGAAACGGTTGAAGACCATGTGACAGACCACCAGGACGGCGATCACCAGCAGCATGGCGGAGATATATCCGAGCAGCCTGGACAACCCTTCGACGATCTTGAGAAACATCCTCATCGCGGTTATCACCCTGATAGTGTCGCACCGCTCACGCCGCGAAGGCAGCGGACCAGGGGCCCACTACACGGCGGATCGATGGATTCGAAAACGATAGCTTCATGCATCAATCCCATCCCCTGAATGGGGATGGGATGCGACGCATGCCTTATTTCACAGACAGTGCCTGATCGAGCAGTTCCTGTCCGCCCTGGACACTTTCCGCAAAATCCTTGTAGCTGGAACCGTTGGCGATCTCGCGCCACATGGCAGCCTGTTCCGCAGTCATCTCAACCACCTTCACGCCGGCCTTCTCGAAGGTATCGACCAACAGTTGATCCGCACCCTTGGCGGCCTCAGACGCATACTGTTCGGCCTTGCCAGCGGCTTTCATCAGTTCGAGCTGTTGCGCGGGGGTCAGCTTGTTGAAGCTCTCCTTGGACATCAGGATCGGTTCGTACATGAACCACAGGGCATTCTCACCGGGAGCGGTCAGGCATTTGACCTGCTCGTAGATCCGGTAGGAGACCAGAGATGAGGAAGAGGTGTTGGCACCATCGAGGACCCCGGTCTGCAGACCGGAGTAGATTTCCGATGACGGCATCGAGGTGATGGTGGCGCCCGCAGCCTGCAGCATCTGATTAAAGGCCTTGCCCGCGGCGCGGAACTTCATACCCTTGACATCCTTGGGCTCGAGCACGCATTCACCCTTGGAGACGAAGCCACCCGCCAGCCAGGTGTCTGCCAGGACCATGACACCGGCCTCGTCCATCACCTGCTTAATCTTGCGCATATAGGGTGAGCTGTTGAGTCGCATCGCGTGGTCATGGTTCTTCACCAGACCCGGCATCAGGGTCAGATTGAATTCCGGATGACGACCACCCGCATAGGAGAGAGGAAACGCGGTGATGTCGAGCTTGCCCTTGGTCATCGCAGCCCACTGCTCTTTTGGCTTGAACAGGCTCTTGCCCGGATAAACCTTGATCTCCACGCCAGTGTTGTTGTCTTCCATGTGACGGGCGATCATCTGTACCATCTCGTCACGGATGTCCCCTTTGCCACCCGGCCATTGATGGGATGCCTTGAGTTCGATCGCGGATACGCTGCTGGCAGCGGACAGAATCCCTGCGGCGAGCAGCGCGCCGGTCATTAGCTTTGGTAGTTGCATGCGGTATACTCCTTGCTGTTATTGAGTTGTGATTATTGACTTTTTCCTGTGAAACTCTGCCTTGAGTGATTCGTCAGTGAACGCTCGTAACTTCCTGTGAGTTATTCTGGATGGCGGTTTATCCGGCAGGTTGCGCGGGGTGAGTTTTCACCGGGGCTGAACGGATAGACCTGATGTTGAAGCCTCGTGGTTTGAGGGGCTCCTTAATTATTGAATTCAACAGCCTAGAGCAATGGCCCTTAATCTATAGTCCGGCATGACCCCCCGTCAAGACGCAAGAAATGATCTTCAGGACACCATGAACAATCAAAATCTCTATCTCCGCCTGGTTGGAAACCGGTTTGCCGAATCCCGTGACCGGCCTTTCCTGATCATGCCCGGGCGTGATCCGCTACGCTATTCAGAGCTCGATCACGAAACCGCACGCTTCGCCGCCCGCCTGCTCGAGATGGCGGTCAAACCCGGTGACCGGGTCATGGTACAGGTCGACAAATCCGCGGAATCGGTACTGCTCTATCTCGCCTGTCTGCGGGTCGGGGCCATTTACATACCCTTGAACACGGCCTATACCGCAGCGGAGATCGCCTATTTCATGGGAGACGCGGAGCCCCAGCTTTTCGTCTGCCAACCCGCCAGTCGCGAGGCACTGGCGGAGGTAGCCGCAAACATCGGTGTACCCCATCTGCGTACCCTTGGCAGTCAGGGGGACGGGGATCTGCTCGATGGCCTGAGTCAACTCGACCCCTCGAACCAGGTGGTGGAGCGAAGCAGCGATGACATCGCCGCGATCCTCTACACCTCAGGGACCACGGGACGCTCGAAGGGGGCCATGCTGAGCCACGCCAACCTGCAATCCAATGCCGAGGTGCTGCACGAGTACTGGCACTGGGACGATGCCAACGACGTGCTGCTGCACGCCCTGCCGGTGTTTCATGTGCATGGCCTGTTTGTCGCCCTGCACTGCGCCCTGCTGGGGGGTTCTCCGGTACATTTTCTGAGCAAATTCGATCCGGACCGGATCGTCGATCTGCTGCCTGAGTCCACCGTCATGATGGGGGTGCCCACCTTCTACACCCGCTTGCTGGCGCATGAGAAGTTCACCCGTGAACAGTGCCGCAACATGCGCCTGTTCATCTCCGGCTCCGCCCCCCTGCTGGCGGAAACCCACCGGGATTTCGAGGCCCGCACCGGGTTTCGCATCCTGGAACGCTACGGCATGACCGAGGCGGGGATGATCACCTCGAATCCGTACGACGGAGAGCGGGTGGCGGGCAGCGTTGGCTTCCCCCTCCCCGGAGTCTCGGTGCGTATTGCGGATGCCGAGGGGCGCGAGCTGCCCCGAGGGGAGACCGGGGTACTGGAACTGCGCGGCCCAAATGTGTTCAAGGGCTATTGGCGCATGCCGGAGAAGACCGAGGCGGAATTCCGCGCGGATGGCTGGTTCATTTCCGGTGACAATGCGGTGATGGATGAAACCGGACGGGTCAGTATCGTCGGGCGGGCCAAGGATCTGATCATCTCAGGGGGCTATAACATCTATCCCAAGGAGATCGAAGCCGAGATCGACACCATTCCCGGGGTGCTGGAGTCCGCAGTGGTCGGCGTGCCTCATCCGGATTTCGGTGAAGGGGTGGCCGCCGTGGTGGTTGCCGACGGCAGTCGCACACTGACCGCGGACGACATCGTGCAGCCCCTGCAGGGCCGCCTGGCCCGTTTCAAACAACCCAAACGGGTGGTATTCGTCGAGGAACTGCCGCGCAACACCATGGGCAAGGTGCAGAAAGCCCAGTTGCGCGAGACCTACAAAGACAGCTTTACCCCCTCATGACCCCGGCCGACCTGGAACAGCGCATCCGCGAAGGAATACCCCTGGCCGCACAGATGGACTTCCGGGTGTTGTCACTCACCGACCACAGCATACGTGTTCGGGGCGGCGCGGCGGAAAACGTCAACGTCCATGGCACCGCGTTTGCCGGCTCGCTCTACGCCATCGCCACTCTGGCGGCCTGGGGCCTGGTGCGTTCACGCCTGCCGGATGGCGCCGACCTGGTGATGGCGGAAGCCAGGATACGCTATCTGCGACCGATCGTGGGCGAGCTGAACGCGGAGTGCCAAATCGAGAGCGGGACCTTCAGCGAATTTCTGAGTTTGCTTTCAACCCGCGGAAAAGCACTTCTTGAGGCAGCGGTTGAGATGCCGGGACCAAGCGGTCCCGGTGCCCTTTTCGAGGCAAAACTGCACGCCCGCATGCGCCCGGCCGGAGAGTGAACTTCAAGTTCGAAGCACCATCATCTCGGGTGTGCAAAAAAACAGCCGCCTAAAAGGCGGCTGGAAGAGGCTTTCGAAAAGAGGAGAGCTTTACTTACACAACGTACTGAGCGTCACGCCTTTTTGCGGGCAAGCCGCGAGGCACCGAAACCGGCCAGACCCAGACCCAGTAACATCAGACTGCTGGGTTCGGGAACACTGACCTGGAAATTCTGTACGATTTTGTCACCTTCCTGGACCACATCGACCAGCGGCGCAGTGAAATCCTGACCGATGAAGATACCGGTCGCCTCGACGGGCGCGGCACTCGGAGTCAGATTGGTGAAAATGGTGCTCCAGAGACTGAAGTTCAGGACTGCGTAGTACTGACTGTTCAGGCTGAAATCGAAACCGTCGTAACCGGATCCTGCACGGCCATCGAAATTGATGAAATCGTCCACTCCGCCCACATCCTGGAAGACGTAGGTCGCGTCAATCTGGCTGGCCTCGAAACGCACATCCACGACGCTGCCGCTGGCCAGATCGGTCAATGCAACCTGCCCACCCCAGTTACCCTGGAAGACGGAGCCGAAATCGTTTCCGGTCCAACGCACGGACCAGAGATCGTAGGTCTCATTGCTCCAGATGTAATAGCCTGCTGCATTGCTGCTTGCAGCGCCCGGCACGACACCGAAACTTGCCGCGGTTTCACCGCTGTAGATAGGTGTAGCCTGAAGCGTCACGCTGAATGCCAAGGCGACGGTTGCCAGAGCTGCGCGAATGATTTTTTTCATTAGGGACCTCGTTCCGATCGTAATTTTTACAACTACTTCCTCTATGCACCTCCTATGCCAAGTTATGCAAGTCACTGAAATAAAGGTTGTAATCGTTAAATTCCCAGGATTTTATATCGGCCCTGTAAATCCCCCCGACACTGTATTGCCCTACTGATAGGTGCGTCCGGCGTGTTTCAGCCATCCGTTCTCATGGCGTCCGCCCGGGTCGTGGTGTGTCCAGTGAACGACACCTCCCTTTTCGTTCCACTCATACTCGCCGTAGAAAGCCACCCGGTCCCCCGTCTTCAGATTGTTCAGACGCTCGGCCAAGTCGATGTTGTGCGCCACCAGAAGGGATTGCCCGGTGTCGAGACGCAGAAGAAATCGCTGATGGCGACTTCCGACCCGGTCATCCGGAAGCAATCTGTACACCACCCCTTCACCCCGTACCTGCACATCGCTGAGACGTTTGCGGATCGCGTTAGCCAGTACTGAATCGGTGGAATCCCGGGAGGACGTAGTGCTTGCGGGAACAGGATCCGTGGTTTGACTGTTGAATTGATAGCCGCCGACCACCGCCAGCAGCGCCAGCAGCGCCAGGATCATCCCGATCGTCGATTGTTTCATTGGAAGGCCTTTGCAGTATGGAAACCGGTTACACCCACATAACCCATCTGGAATCAGCCGAGCATCGCGCCATAACTCCGGGTATCGGGATTGCTGTCCAGGACGATCTTCATCGCGATGGTGAGCGGCACCGACAGGAACATCCCTACCGGTCCCAGAATCCAGCCCCAGAACACCAGGGATATGAACACGATCAGCGGAGACAGTCCCAAACCCTTACCCATGAAACGGGGTTCGATGACATTGCCGACCACACTGTTGATCAGCAAATAGGCTACCGCTGTCCATGCGGCCATGGGCGAACCGAGCTGAATCAGGGCCAGCAGTATGGCCGGTACCGCGGCAATGATGGATCCGATGTTGGGGACATAGTTAAAGAGGAACGCCAGCATCCCCCAGAGCAGGGGATAGTCCACCCCCAGCAGGGCCAGCGATGCGGATACCAGGGCACCGGTGAGCAGACTGGTCGAAGTCTTGATCACCATGTAGCGCTTGATGCTCGAGGTGATGGCATCGACCCGCGCCAGGGAACGCTCGGGACTCTCTGCGTGGGTTTTGAGTTTGTTCTGGAACGCATTGGCCTCGACCAGCATGAACACCACCGTGATCAGGATCAGGAAGGCCTGGGTCAGGACGTTGCCCAGTCCGCTCATCAGGCGCCCGGCCATGGCCATGATCTTGGCCGGATCGAAATAGGTGGTGAGCGACTGCAGATCCAGGTCGATTCCCTGGCTTGCGAGCCACTCGACCAGATTGGCGCTCTTGAGTTTGAGATTCTCCTGGTACTTGGGCAGGTTGTTGGTGAAGTCGTTGAGCGATCCCCCGACCAGCCAGGCGATCAAAAGACCCACGACCACGATCATGCCGATCACCAGTACCATCGCCAAGCCCCCGGGGACGCCCTTGTCCTTGAGGAAAAACAGCGGCGGCGCGGCAATCACTGCGATGAACAGGGACAGCAGAAAAGGAATCAACAGGCTGTCCGCGGCCTTCATTCCCGCCACGATGATGACGAATGCGGCGGTGGCAATCAGAAACCGGGTGGTTGATGACAGGGTCTGGGTGGGGTCGGACATCGGCAGACCCGCTTACTTGAACACCGGTATGGGGCTGTAGAGATACCAGCTCTCCGCCTCTTCGTCGTAGTGCCAGTCCTGCTGATCGGTCAGTTCCCGAACCACCTGGATGTCCTGCACCACATATTGGATAACCGCGGTCTGTACCGCCCGGTCCTCGCCCAGCATGCTGGGTCCCTGAACGATCTCATAGTGGGTCACGCGTATGTTCTTCGAATCCGGGTTGATCACCGGATCATTGCGCGTCTCATCCGGTGGCAGAAAGTTATGCAACTGGCTGCCCGATGTCCAGCGCACCGACGCCTCGTAGCGCTTGAGGGTGCTTTCGAGGGTTTCCGCCCGCTTATGTTCCCCCAGGGTCTGGCAGGCAGTCACAAAGATGAGCAGGGATACCAGGGCAGACATTTTTCTGATCACGACGAACTCCTTGGTTGTTCCGGATGCAGCGACTTTGAGCGGTGTCGCTGTGCCGATGATAACGGGTTTCACTCAGGGCCTGACAGGTCCGGCCGAGACAAATCCTCGACCCTCGATCTGGATTTGCCTGGTATTGAACAGTTGGCGACGGCTACACCACCCGGTTGGGGATCACCCCACGCTGTTCCAGCGCGTCGATGATCTCAGCCACACAGTCCTCCACCTCCCGGTCTCCGGTTTTGATGCTGATCTCGGGGTTGATCGGGGGTTCATAGGGGGAGGAAATACCGGTGAAATGGGGGATCAAACCGGCCCGGGCCTTTTTATACAGACCTTTGACGTCCCGGGATTCACATACGTCCAGGGGACAATCCACATACACTTCGATGAAATCACCATGCGGCAGAAGTCCCCGGGCCCGCTGCCGGTCCTCGCGGATCGGGGAGATGAATGCGGTCAGCGCAATCACCCCGGCATCGACGAACAGTTTGGCCATCTCCGCAATTCGCCGTATGTTTTCGGTGCGGTCCTCGACGGTGAACCCCAGATCCTGGCACAGTCCGTGACGCACATTGTCCCCATCGAAGACATAGGTGCGGCAGCCCCGCTGATACAACTCCTCCTCCACCGCGTGGGCCAGGGTCGACTTACCGGATCCGGACAGTCCTGTGAACCAAAGCAGTTTGGCCCGGTGTTTGTTCATTTTCTCGCGCCGCTCACGGTTCACCGTGGCTTCGTGCCAGACAATGTTCTTATCCATGTTTGAAGATACTCTGAGGTAAGGGTTGGGTAGATTGCGGTGCAGGGGCTGATGGCCTAAGTACCCGCCACAGACCGACCGAACGTCGCTAAATTATCAGAGAATACCGCATAATCAACAGGGACATTGTATGGACAAAATAGCACTGGGCGGCAAATTCACTCTGCCCCTGTCCGGTAACGCTGATACAATGCCCGGCTTTTGCAACAGCCTCTGTACAAACCATGCCACAGACCGATCGGGAACCTCAAATCGAAGTCCTCCTTGGGGAGAGCCGCATCACCCTGCTGGGAACGGCTCATGTTTCCCGCAGCAGCGTGGACAAGGTCAAATCGTTGCTCGAATCCGGTCGCTATGACGCCGTAGCGGTGGAGTTGTGCCCGAGCCGCTTTCATGCCCTGATCAATCCGGATGCCCTGGACAAGATGGACCTTTTCAAGGTGTTCCGTGAGGGCCGGGTGCTCATGGTGATGGCCAATCTGGCCCTTGGGGCCTATCAGCAGCGGCTCGCCGACCAGTTCGGCATCACCCCCGGGGCGGAGCAGAAAGAGGCGATCCGGATTGCCCAGGAATCCCATAAACCGCTGCTGCTCATCGACCGGGAGATCACCACCACCCTGCGTCGTGTAGCGGGCAATCTCTCCCTGTGGAAACGCCTCACCCTGTTCGCCGGTCTGCTGGCGAGCATCCTGTCCCGGGAGCAGGTCAGTGAAGAGGAGATCGAGCATCTCAAAGAGGGAGACATCCTCGAAACCACCTTCGCGGAATTTGCCGAGGACCGCCAGGATCTCTATCTGCCTCTGATCGATGAACGGGACCGCTACATGGCCAGCCGGCTGCAGCAGGAGATCGAGCAGCACGGCCACGAGAACCTCCTGGTGGTGATCGGCGCCGGACACATGCATGGCATCGCCCGCTACCTGCAACAACCCCTCGAGGCGCCACCCGCGGAAACCATCGCCAAGCTCGAACTGTCCCCGCCGCCGAGCCGCTGGCCCAAGCTGATTCCCTGGATCATCGTCATACTGGTGCTCAGCGGCTTCGCCCTGGGCTTTTCCCGCAGCCCCGATCTGGGATGGCAGCTGATCGCCGACTGGGTGCTGATCAACGGCGGACTCTCCGCCCTGGGTGCACTGCTTGCGGCAGGCCACCCGCTGACGATTCTGACCGCGTTTGTAGCGGCCCCCCTGACCTCATTGAATCCCGCGGTGGGTGCGGGCATGGTCACGGGTCTGGCCGAGGTGTTCCTGCGCAAACCGACCGTGGCCGACTTCGGTCGCCTCAGAACCGACACCACCAAGGCCAGCGGATGGTGGAAAAACCGGGTCTCCCGCACCTTCCTGGTATTCCTATTCAGTACCCTGGGATCTGCGGCCGGCACCTACATCGCGGGATTCCGCATATTCGGCCGGCTGGTGAATTAGAGCCCGCTGCCAAGAGTCCGACAGTCACTCCCTCGTTTCCATGCTCTGCGTGGGAATGCATACCCGTCCCAGGTTATATCAAGCAAATTGCCCGGACAGACAGACACCCAGGGTTAAACCTCATCCGGAAACCGACGGCAGGGTCTGAGCAATTCGCCGCATGCGCATTCTCTGAATCGCCTCCCCGATCTGAGGACCGCTGAGTGAACCACTGACCTGTTCAGCCGTGACTTGTCGCGCCTCCTCGAAGATCCGCAGCAGATCGTCTCCCTGGGGAAAGGGGCTGTCTTCCATCCCAAGTCTGCCTTGATGATCAGCCTGGCAGACCCAGACGAACCACTGCATGTGTTCGGGCTGACGAAACGCATCCAGGCCCTGCATCAGCTCCAGCAGGGTCTTGGGTCTAAGCTCGTAGAACCGGTGCATGAGGATGTGATAGCGGGCGCAGGCAGCGGCCAGGCGCTCGTAGGCAACCGGCACCCGGAGTCTCCGGCACAGCTTTGTAACGATCTCAGCGCCCCGTTTTTCATGCCCATGATGACTCGGCAGAATCCGTTCCGGTGTGGTCGCCTTGCCCAGGTCATGGGTCAATGCGGCAAATCGGACATTCACCAACCCGGTCAAGCGGCACGCGGCTTCCAGGGTCATCAGGGTATGCACCCCGCAATCCACCTCCGGATGCCAGCGCGGGGGTTGTGGCACACCCCACAGGGCATCCAGTTCCGGGACTACCCTGGCCAGCACGCCCCAATCCCGCAGGGCTTCGAAAAACACCGCCGGATGAGGCTCCTGCAGTGCCTTCAGCAACTCCTGCCAGACCCGTTCCGGCACCAGTTGATCCAGATCACCCGCCGCGACCATGCCGCGGATCAGGGTTTCGGTCTGCGCAGCCAGGTGAAACCCCAGTGCGGAATAGCGGGCCAGGAAGCGGGCCGCGCGCAACACCCGGATGGGATCCTCGCAAAAGGCCTCCGAAACGTGGCGCAACACCCGATCCTGCAGATCCCTGAGTCCGCCAAACGGGTCGATCAGGGTGCCCTGCGGGTCCTCCGCCATGGCATTAATGGTGAAATCGCGCCGGCTCAGATCCTCTTCCAGGGTCACCCCGGGGTCCGCGATCACCTGTCCGGGCTGCACACCGGTCCCGCGTCGGGTTCGCGCCAGGGCGTATTCCTCATGGGTTTCCGGATGCAGGAAGACTGGAAAATCCCGACCGACCTGACGGTAGCCAAGCGCCAGCATCTGTTCAGGGGTTGCGCCAACCACCAGGAAGTCCCGTTCGGTCACCGGGCGGTTCAGCAGCCGGTCCCTGAGTGCACCGCCTACCTTATAGATTTGCATCAGGCACAGCTTTCCACGGGACCCGACATCGGCAGCGGGCATACTGATGGGTGAAACAACCAACCAACAGGCGTTTGCATGGAATCGTCCTGCCAGCCACGTGGCGTAACAGACAGATCAGTATCCACGCACATCCTTGAGGTGGTCTCTGGCCGCCTTGAGTTCATCCTCGGCTTTCTTCACCCGCTCGAAATACTCGGGCCGGATGCGGTTCCTACCACCGACCACATTCTCCCGGTCATCGTCATTCATCTCCTGAGTTTCCTTCAGGTTCTGTTCTGCCTTGTCGACTGCGTCCTGAGCGCTTTCCAGCATCTCACGTCGACTCGCTTCCTTCTCCAGTCGCTGATCACGTGCCTCCTCCATCGCCTTGCGGATCGCATCGTTACGCTCCTGGGTATGCCGGATCGACTCCTGGGACGGGCCTTCGTGGATCTCAACCCGCTGGGTCTTCATTCCGTTGTCGGGGGGCGTGTCCGTATAGGTTACGTTGCCTTCCGAATCCACCGTACGAAACACCTCTCCGGCCGAAAGGACCAGCGGTACCAACATCAGACCGACGCATAACCCATAGCCTAGCTTTGGCATAACCTTCCCCTGAATTTTGTTCTGTGATGGAACGGGATTTTCTCCGGGTTGATACACTTTAGACAACCTCCGGGGACATTCTCTCACACCCCCGCGACGGCATCATCCCAGCTCCCTGCAGAGGCATTTCGAGGTACATCGCTGGACACATTCAAGACGGAATCGGAAGTGCTTTCTTCCCATTTCTCAAAACCAGAAAGAAATGCCTGAATTTGCCCTCCAGGCATCCACCAAACCCGCATTTGCCTGTTAGATTTAGTAACATCAGTCATCCGCGCCCCTGAGGAGATTTTGCATGAACGATTTTGCCGAAAAACGCAGCTTCCATCGCATGGCTGTGAACGGACCGGTCCGATTCCGCATCAACGGCGATCAGGAGGTCTCGACAGGTCGCGTGGTCAATTTGAGCGGCAATGGTCTGCTCATCGCCTTCGATCGGGAACTTCCGGTGGATGTCCGAATGGCGGTCCTCATCACTCCCAGCCAGTCCATCACGCCCCCCCTGGCCGCGGAGGTAGACGTGCTGCGCAGTGATCCCAACGAAACCGATGGCTTTCACATCGCCTGCCGGATACTGAAGATCCTTGCGGATGACGAGGTCGGGTCGGACTTTCTCTGAAACCGCTGAAACCGCACTCAGGCTGAAACGCCTGTGGGCTCACACCCACAGGCGTGCATCCCTATCAGTTTTTGTACTTCTTGTGGCAGGCCTTGCAACTGCCCCCCGTGTCCTTCAGCGCGGCGCCAATCGCGGCCTTGTCACCTCCGGCCACGGCGGCATTCAATGCCTTGGCAGCCTCGCGCAGATCCTGATACTTGCTCTTGAAGTCATCGAAATCCATCCAGATCTCCGGTAAGGCATCGCTCTCACTCCATTCGGAGTCGGTGGGAAAACCACTCAGCAGATCGAGCTGGGTGGCGGATTCCAGATCCTTGGCCATCACCGCAAGCCGTGCGGCATCATAGGGCTTCTCACCCTTCATCATGTCGCCCATGCCTTTCATGTTCCAGCTGAAAACCTCCATCGCCCCCTGCCGGTATTCCACCGCCTTTTCCACTTCACCCGCCTGGCTGACGGCCCCGCTCAGGGACAATACCAGGGCAGTGCCCGCCAGCAGTGACGTTTTCATATCGAACGGATTTGTTTTCATGGTTGTACTCCCTCGTGGTTTATTGATATTGATAATTTCTATGGTCTCTATATGAAGACCCAAGCTTTAATTCGGTTACAATAGCCCGCTTGTCCCAATCCTGTGCGGAAACATCCAGTCGATCGATGAGCATGCAGCCTACTGCGCGGATTCGTGAAATCCCCTACAACTATACCTCGTTCTCAGACCGGGAGATCGTGATCCGGTTCCTGGGCAAGCCGATGTGGGCGCTGATCGAGGAGTTGCGCGGCAGCCGCCGGACCGGGCGTTCCGCGCGGATGCTGTTCGAGATCCTCGGTGACATGTGGGTCATCAATCGCAACCCCTACCTGCAGGACGACCTGCTGGACAACGAACAGCGCCGCCAGGCCCTGATCAATGCCCTGATCCACCGCCTGGACCAGTTCGGCGCCCGCACCAACAACAATCAGAAGGCCGAGCAACTGCTCAGCGCCACCCGCGAGGCGGTAGAGCGTTTCGCCCGCCAGTTCGAGGACCTGCTCGCACTGCGCCGCCGCACCCGGCAGAACCTGATCGGTCTGACCCGGGCGGACAACATCGATTTCAGCGGTTTCGCCAGGGTCTCACACGCCACCGATGCCACCGACTGGCGCGTCGAAATCCCCTTTGTGGTGATCACCCCCGACAAGGAGGAAGAGGTGGCGCCCATCGTGCGCGCCTGCATCGCCTCCGGTCTTACCCTGATTCCCCGGGGCGGCGGCACAGGATACACCGGCAGCGCGGTACCCCTGGACCCGCACACCGCGGTGATCAATACCGAAAAACTCGACCGGCTGGGTCCGGTGGAGCCGATGACCCTCCCCGGGGTCGCGGACCCGGTGCCCACCATCCGCACCGGCGCAGGCGTGGTGACCCGGCGGGTCTCCGAGGCGGCAGATGCTCAGGGCCTGGCGTTTGCCGTGGACCCCACCTCCCAGGATGCCTCCACCATCGGCGGCAACATCGCCATGAACGCGGGAGGCAAAAAGGCGGTTCTGTGGGGCACCACTCTGGACAATCTCGCAAGCTGGCGCATGGTCACCCCCGAGGGGGAGTGGTTGGAGATCGAGCGACTCAATCACAACCTGGGCAAGATCCATGATCAGGCGGAGGTGCAGTTCCGTCTTACCCGCTATGACAGCAACGGCAAGAGCCGAATCGGCGAACCCCGGCTGCTGAGCATGCCCGGCCAGGCCTTCCGCAAGGCGGGACTGGGCAAGGATGTGACCGACAAATTCCTCTCGGGTCTTCCCGGGGTGCAGAAAGAGGGTTGCGACGGCCTCATCACCTCGGCCCGTTTCGTACTCCACCGGATGCCCCGCCAGGTACGTACCCTGTGCCTGGAATTCTTCGGCACGGACATCGGTAAGGCGGTTCCCGCCATCGTCGAACTCAAGGACTACCTGGACGGCCACGATCAGGTCCTGCTGGCCGGTCTCGAACACCTGGATGAGCGCTATCTGAAGGCGGTCAAATACTCGACCAAGGCCGCCCGACACGAGCGGCCCAAGATGGTGCTGCTGGCCGACCTGGCCAGTGACGACGCAGCACTGCTCGAAGCGGCCGCCGCCGAGGTGGTGCGCATGACCCAGGCACGGGAAGGTGAGGCGTTCATCGCCAGCAGTCCCGAGGCACGGCGTAATTTCTGGCTCGACCGGGCCCGTACCGCGGCCATCTCCGCGCACACCAATGCCTTCAAGATCAACGAGGACGTGGTCATACCCCTCGATCGCCTGGCTGAATACAGCCGCGGGATCGAGCGCATCAACATCGAGGAATCGATCCGCAACAAGATCGCCATCGCTGATGAAGTTGCGGCATACCTCGAGAGTGACCACTCACTTCGCAAGCCGGATGACGATGCGGAGGCGAGTGACGAGAACCGCAGCATCCTGCAGGCGAAGCTCGAGCTGGCGCAGCGCGCGGTGGATGAGGCGCGCACCCGCTGGCGCGCCCTGCTCGATCACCTGGATGAACCCGCCGCGCAACACATGAACCTGCTTCAGGAGGTCAGCAGCGAGCGGATTCAGTCGGATGACCGGGTCCTCGATCTGCTGCTGCGCCGGGACCTGGTGGTCTCCTACCGGCAGGAAGTGGCGCGTCGCCTGGACGAGGCGTTTCCCGGTCAGGACGTACGTCGCCTGCGCCACGCCCTGCGCGAGATCCACACCCGGCTGCGGGATGCCCGGTTGTTCGTCGCCCTGCACATGCACGCCGGTGATGGCAATGTGCACACCAACATTCCGGTGCACTCCGACAACTACGCCATGCTGCAGCAGGCCGACCGCATCGTCGACCGGATCATGGCCCTGTCCCTGAGCCTGGACGGCGCCATCTCCGGGGAGCACGGCATCGGCCTGACCAAGCTGCAATACCTCTCGGCGGACAAACTCGAGGCGTTTGCCCAGTACAAACAGGAGATCGATCCCCAGGGCCGCTTCAACCGGGGCAAACTGATTGCCGGGGCGGACCTGGAGCTGGCCTACACCCCCTCCCTGCGGCTGCTCGAGCAGGAGGCGCTGATCCTGGAGGAGAGCGAACTCGGTATCCTCAACGACGAGATCAAGCACTGCCTGCGCTGCGGCAAGTGCAAGCCGGTGTGCATGACCCATGTTCCCCGGGCCAACCTGCTCTATTCGCCGCGTAACAAGATTCTCGCCACCGGCCTGATCATCGAGGCCTTCCTGTACGAGGAGCAGACCCGTCGCGGAATCTCCCTGCAGCACTTCAGCGAAATGAATGACGTGGCGGACCACTGCACCGTGTGCCACAAGTGCGAGAACCCCTGCCCGGTGAACATCGACTTCGGCGAAGTCACCACACGAATGCGCAAGATCCTGGTCGACCGGGGCAAGAAACGCTCGAGCCTCGGCGCCAAGGCGGCCATGACCTTCCTCAATCTCACCCACCCGACCGCGATACGCTGGCTGCGCCGGGGCATGGCCGAGTGGGGTTTCAAGGGTCTCAACCTGGGACACGCCCTGGCGGGACGGCTCGGACTCGTGAAAAGTCCGCAGCAACCCCCTCATGCCACTACCGGCCAGCCCAAGCCTCAGACCCTGATGGTGGAGATGCTGCAGACCCCGATCCGGGTCGAGGCCCCCAGCCAGACCCTGCGGGATGCCCTCAAGCTGAACGATCCCACCTCAGTGCCGATCCTGCGCAACCCGGCCAGGGTGAGTGAAGAGAGTGATGCCATTTTCTATTTCCCGGGTTGCGGTTCCGAACGTCTGTACAGCGAAATCGGCCTGGCAACCCTGGCGATGCTCCACGAACTGGGCGCGGAAACCGTACTGCCGCCCGGCTACCTGTGCTGCGGCTATCCACAGACGGCGGCGGGACTGCACGCCCGAGGGCGCCAGATCAGCACGGAAAACCGGGTGCTGTTCCATCGCATCGCCAATACCCTCAACTACATGGATATCAAGACCGTGCTGGTCTCCTGCGGCACCTGCATGGATCAGCTGCTGCAGTACGAGTTCGAGAAGATCTTTCCCGGTTGCCGGCTGCTCGACATCCACGAGTACCTGCTGGAGAAAGGGGTGCATCTGGATGGTTCGCAGGCAACCGAATACCTCTACCACGATCCCTGCCATACCCCGATCAAGCACTACAGCCCGATCCAGGTGGCGAATACCCTCACCGGCAAACCGGTGCTGCTCAGCGATCGCTGCTGTGGCGAGGCCGGTACCCTCGGCACCAGCCGCCCGGACATCGCCAACCAGCTGCGCTACCGCAAGTCGGAGGAGCTGGCCAAAGGCATTGCGGCAATTCAGCACAGGCAAGCGGATGGCTCCGCGCCGATCAAACTCCTCACCAGCTGTCCCGCCTGTCAGCAGGGTCTGAGCCGCTATACGGACCAGACCGGCCTGAAACCCGAATACCTGGTATTGGAACTGGTCCGGCAACGTCAGGGTGAGCAGTGGCAAAGGACATTCATCGATCAGGTGCTCAAAAACGGCATCGAGCGGGTGCTGGTGTAGTGACGCCGGATTCCGCAACGAATGATCCACATGTAGTTCGATATCCAGGGTCACCCCGGCGTACGTCCTGATCTGTCACGCTCGCCGCAACGGCCGAAGTGGCCCCCTCCTCGGGGGATCTCGTTCCCGCGCTCTGTGTGGGAACACGTCATGACCAGGTCTTGCAATATCCACAGACGGGTGAGGGCCAAGCGATTTTGCCGGGTCCTCTGCTTGATGGATAATGGCCAGCACAATCTATTGGCCCGATCCGAAAACAGCGGGTTACGTTTTTTTAATACTGTGTCATCCCATCGGGCTCCACTGATCAGGGCGATCCCCTGCCTGCGCCCGGCTGGGAAACGGCATCTCACGAGGAACATGCCAGCATGAAAGACCGTTTCACCAAGACCTGCGTCAAGCAGGATGATGCGCTTCGCAGCCGGGTCCGCCTGCTCACCACACTGCTCGGGGAAGTACTCTACGAGCAGGTCGGCAAGGAAACCTTCACCGTGGTCGAACGGCTGCGCAAAGGCTACCTGAAGCTGCAGAAAAAGCAGGACCCGGAACTCAAGGAGCGTCTGTCACGCCTGATCCAGAGCCTGGAACCGGAAATTCTCAGTGCGGTGGTACGAGCCTTCAGTATCTATTTCGTGCTGGTCAACATTGCCGAAGAGGCCTTCATGCACACCCAGAGAAGACGCATCGCCGGCAAGGGTGGCGAACTCTGGGAAGGCTCCTTCGATCACACTCTGCGGGGCTTTCGTGCCCAGGACATCACTCCCCAGGAGTTGCAGAACATCATCGACGACTCGGCCTATATTCCAGTCTTCACCGCCCATCCGACGGAAGCCAAACGCCTGGTGATCATGAACCTGCTGCGGCGCATCTTCGTCACCAGTGAAGTCCTCGACGCGCCCCGCCGCACCCTGGACCAAAGGCCGGACACCATCCGCTCCCTGAAGACCCAGATCCAGACCCTGTGGAAAACCGAGGAGGTGCGCGCGGTACGTCCCGAGGTGCGCAATGAGATACGCCTCGGCCTGCACTACTTCCATCGCAGCCTGTTCGACGCCGTGCCCCAGGTATTCCGCCGTCTGCAGGCCGGTATCGAACGCATCTACCGGGATCACGAAGGTTACCACGGCGTTCAGCTGCCCCCCTTCATCCGTTTCGGTTCCTGGATCGGCGGGGACCGGGACGGTAACCCCTTCGTCACTCCGGAGGTCACCCGTCTGGCGCTGGGCCTGCAGCAGCAGACGATCCTGCGCGAATACATCCGCCGGGTCGATGAACTGATCTCGGAACTCACCTTTTCGGTACGCTTCTGCACCCCCAACTGGCCGTTCAGCGAAAGCCTGAAATCCGATAACGAACAGTTCGCCCTGTTCTTTGAGGCTGACCCGCGGCGTTTCGCTGACGAACCCTATCGACGCAAGCTCTACATCATTCGTGAACGCCTGCGTCAGACCCTTGCCGCAATCGATCCGGACGCCCCGCAATCCGCTCGAAATCTGCCCGGTATCTATCCGAATGCGCAGCTGTTTCAGCGCGATCTCAAACTGATCTCCCAGTCCCTGCTCAGTCATGGTGACGGCCACTCCGCGGAAGGTGCTCTGAAGGATCTGATCCACCTGTCTGAAACCTTCTGTTTCCACCTGGTGAGTCTCGACATCCGCCAGGAATCGACCCGTCACACCCAGGCGGTGGCCGAGATTCTGTCCCTCAGCGGCGAGGCCCCGGACTATCCGTCCCTGGACACCGCGCAACGGCTCGAATGTCTCGCCAACCTGATCAGCCGGGAACAACCGCCGCTGACCTTTGACCGTTCGGCACTCAGCGATGAAACCCGCCAGACCCTGGAGGTGTTCGAGTTGATCACCGAGAGCCGGCAGGCGATCGGACCCCGGGCCATCGGCCAGTACGTGATCTCCATGACCCACCAGTCGAGTGACATCATGGAGGTGGCCTTCCTCGGCTATCTCGCGGGTCTGGTCGGCATCGATCAGGGCAGTTGGTACAACCAGCTGGAGATCTCGCCCCTGTTCGAGACCATCGATGACCTGAAACGCAGTGAGACCATCCTCAGAGAACTGTTCGAAAATCCCACCTACCGGCAACTGCTGGCCGCCAACGAACAACGCCAGGAAGTGATGCTCGGCTACTCAGATTCGGCCAAGGACGGGGGTATCCTGGCCTCCGCCTGGAATCTCTATCAGACCCAGAAACGCATCATCGCCCTGAGCGAACAGTACAATCTGCGCTGCCGGCTGTTCCACGGCCGCGGTGGCACGGTGGGACGTGGCGGCGGCCCCACCCACCAGTCGATCCTGGCCCAGCCTCCGGGTACGGTGAAGGGCGAAATCAAGTTCACCGAGCAGGGCGAGGTGCTCTCCTACCGCTATGGCAACCGGGAAACCGCGATCTTCGAACTCACCATGGGCATCACCGGACTGTTCAAAGCCAGTAGAGGCGTGGTCCGGCAGGTTGCCCCGGTGAAAGCCGATTTCGTACAGATCCTGGAAGAGATCGCGGAACTCAGCGAACAGCAGTTTCGCCATCTCACCGAGCAATCCCCCGGATTCCTCGATTATTTCTATGAAGCCACACCGGTCACCGAGATCGCCCAACTCAACATTGGCTCACGCCCCTCCCACCGCTCCAAGGGCAACCGTTCCAAATCCTCGGTACGGGCGATCGCCTGGGTGTTTGGCTGGGGTCAGGCGCGCCAGGGTATCCCAGGCTGGTACGGTATCGGTTCAGCCCTGGAGCGCTGGCGCAAGGAGAAACCCGGGCGCCTCAAGCAACTGCGCCGCATGTACCAGGAGTGGCCGTTCTTTCACGTGCTGTTGAGCAACACCCAGATGGCGCTGACCAAAACCGACATGAACATCGCCTGGGAGTACGCCTGCCTGTGCCAGGACAAGACCAGCAGGGAGACCATCTACAACGACATCCGTGATGAGTTCGAGCGCACCAAACGCCAGGTACTGGAGATCGCGCAGATCGATGAACTGCTCGATGAAGACCCGGTCCTGCAGAAGTCGATCAAGCGTCGCAACGCCTACCTGGGCCCCTTGAACCACATCCAGCTGGAGACCCTCAAACGCTATCGCAACCCGAAACTCAGCGATGAAGAGCGGGAGCTGTGGCTCACCCCCCTGCTGCGCTCGATCAATGCCATCTCTGCGGGGCTGCGCAACACCGGCTAAGGTGCGTGCCGCCTGCATCCCCCCACCCCGGGATAACTCCCTGGTTATTCTCGTTCCCACGCTCCTGCGTGGGAACGCATACGCCCCTTAACAGGTTACAGATCAGAGCATGTCCGGTACCACAGCATATCAACCTGACGGATTGAGTCAGGGACGGCTGCCACGGATGGACCCGGTCTGCATTCCCACGGGGACCGTGGGAACGAGATCAATACCTCAGCGGCATCACCCCATGGGGGCGAAATCCATCCAATCCCAAGCAACACGCCAAACTGTGCGCCAGTACCTGGAGTTTTAGTCGCACCAGCCGATGAATCGGGTCATCGACCCGAATCCTGGAACTGCCGGTATGTTCATAAAAACAAGTACCTCCCTGCTGTACGCCCTGACTCTCTGTTTGGCCCTGAGCGCATGCGGCGGAGGTGGTGGCTCGGGCGATTCGGATACAACCGCTGACAACACCGCCGGAGACAGTTCACAGGAAGAGGGACAACCCTCGGGTGATACCACCCAACCGCCCGCTGACGACGGCCAACCCGCGACGGACGAAACACCGGATCCGGTGGATGAAACACCCCCAGCGGTGGATGACGGGGACACAACATCGCCGCCGGTCGAGGAAACCCCGGTTCCTGAACCTGCACCCGAAACTCCGGCCAACAATCCCCCCGAGGCGGATATACAGGGAGACACGGAGGTGACTTCAGGCGCCACCCTGGTGCTCGACGGCAGCGCCTCCAGCGATCCGGATGGCGACACCCTCAGCTACCAGTGGACCCAGACCCTGGGCGACCCGATCAACCTGATCGACACCAGTGGCCCGACCCTGACCCTGATCGCCCCGGATGTCAGCGATACCACCCTGTTTGAGATGCAGCTTCTGGTCAGTGATGGCACCGACTCGGCCAGCGCCCGCTTCCAGTTCACGGTGATCCCGCCAACCGATACCACGGCGCCTCAGGTGGAGGCGCAATCACCACAATCCGGGGCCGTCGATGTCGCCACCACCACCCAGGTCTGGGTACGCTTCGATGAACCCATTGACCCGGACCAGTTGCCGGCCTCGAGCCTGCAGCTGATGCTATCCGGGACCCCGCTCAGTGGTGCCCTCGGCTACGATGCGAATACCTATACCCTGACCTTCACCCCGGAGGCCGCGCTCTCAGCAAACACCCTCTATACCGTGGTGTTGAGTAACGATCCGAGGGACCTGTCGGGCAATCCGGTGAGTGCCGACAGCTGGCAGTTCACCACCGGCAGCGCCTACAACCTGGGCGCCACCACCCAGCTGACCATGGATCAATGCATGTCCACCCAGGACAAGGAGATGCTTACCCTGGTGAACGATGCGCGGGCGGTTGCGCGACTCTGCGGGGATACGAGCTACCCGGCGGTCCCAGCCCTCGCCTGGCACTGCGATCTGGAAACCGCGGCCCAGGGTCACTCAGACTCCATGGCCGAAAATAACTTTTTCAGTCACACCGGACTGGACGGATCAAGTCCCGGTGACCGGATCACCGAAACCGGCTATATCTGGCGCGCCTACAACGAGAACATCGCCGCCGGATTCAACACCAAGGAAGAGGCGATGATCGGCTTGCTGGAAAGTCCAGGACACTGTGCCAACCTGATGAGTGCCAGTGTCACGGAAATCGGTACTGGGGTGGCGGAAAACCCCAGTGCCGAGTTCCGAATCTACTGGACCCAGGATTTGGCGGATCACCAGTAGCACCGGTAACAACCGCATACACTCAAGCCCGTCAGTTGATGCCCGGCTCGCTTACGCCTGCACCGCTTGGTCTGCACCTCGGCGGAAAACTATTCCTGATTACCCATGATTCTCAGCCAACGTATTCTATGGCCGAGAATCATGGGTAATCAGCTAGATCCATAACACCACGAAGGACACGAAG
>JBEVWC010000045.1:0-49132 GCA_040506775.1 Candidatus Thiodiazotropha sp. | reverse complement strand
CAGGCATATCGAGTGCGCCAAAGCTCGGTATGCATTCCCACGCAGAGCGTGGGAACGAGCACCTGCCACCACCCGGCTTGAACCTCAAACCGACGCCCTGTAGCCCGGGTGGAGCAAAGCGCAACCCGGGATCTATCAGAATCAGAAGAAGCCAAAAGCACCACCCAACTCACCAGGCGCTCACCCTCTATCCTACCGGCAGAGGGACGGCCAAGGCATGTCGAGTGCGCCAAAGCTCGGTATGCATTCCCACGCAGAGCGTGGGAACGAGCACCTGCCACCACCCGGCTTGAACCTCAAACCGACACCCCGTAGCCCGGGTGGAGCAAAGCGCAACCCGGGATCTATCAGAATCAGAAGAAACCAAAAGCACCACCCAGCTCACCAGCCATACCCCTTCTCCCCTTGCGGGAGAGGGCCGGGAAGAGGGGGAAACCAAACCACTCCCAACCACCCACTGTCTTCAACTCATCAACGCACAACCAAAGCGCTATTTCACATAGACTCAAGTCTATATAAAAAATCTGAATATCTAATAAAGTCTATAGATCTGCTATCATTTAAACACCTCAAAGGGTGACAGGTCTCCAGAACAGGCCGCGAACGCCACTCCGTCTTGGGGGATGTCGTCGCGGTTGGGAAAGGGCTATTCCGTTCCTTACCTCCTCGCTCAATTTGGTAACTCCTGAATCCAGCACCGGCGGGCCTTGAGCCTGGCGTTTGCCTGTAGGCCGTGATCGATTCACGGAACAGGTTGGGCGATGGTCTGGCGCTTCTGCGCCCACCGCGTGTGCTCAACTCGAATGCTGACAATGCCATGCAACTGATCAACGGACTCCATTTTCGGAATATTCGCGGTGACATCTACGGCGGCCTGACTGCCGCGGTGGTGGCGCTGCCCCTGGCCCTGGCCATGGGGGTCTCGTCCCATGCCGGGCCGATTGCGGGGATCTATGGTGCGATCTTCGTCGGCTTCTTCGCCGCCCTTTTCGGCGGCACTCCGGCCCAGGTCTCCGGGCCTACCGGACCCATGACGGTGGTCATGGCCGCAATCTTCACCCACTACACCGGCATGTTCCCGGACGATCCGGCCCAGGGCGCGGCGTTGGCATTCACCGTGGTGATGATGGGCGGGCTGTTCCAGGTCATCGGTGGATTATTGAAGATCGGTAAATTCATCGAACTGGTGCCCCACCCGGTGGTATCCGGGTTCATGAGCGGCATCGGTGTAATCATCATTCTGTTGCAGCTTCCGCCCCTGCTGGGTTTCGAGGCCCAGGAAGGCCCCATGGCCGCTGCCCGGTCGGTACCCGAAGCGCTGCATAACCTGGTACCAGAGGCACTGATGCTGGGCGCTCTGGCGTTAGTGATCGTTTACTTCATGCCCAAGAACCTGGGCAAGATCATCCCCTCGCCGCTGGTGGCGCTGATCCTTGGAACCCTGGCTTACCTGTTGTTCCTGCAGGATAGCGGGGCGCCCGTGCTGGGGGAAATCCCCTCCGGGTTGCCCAATCCTCACCTGCCCACCATCACCCTGGCCCTGCTGCCGGAGATGCTCAAGTCGGCCCTCACCCTGGCGGCTCTGGGCTCGATCGACTCCCTGCTCACCTCGCTGGTGGCGGACAACATCACCCGCACCTACCACAAGTCCGACCGGGAACTGATTGGCCAGGGTATCGGCAACACCATCGCCGGACTGTTCGGCGGTCTGCCCGGCGCGGGGGCCACCATGCGCACCGTGGTCAACGTCAAGGCGGGGGGTAAGACCCCCATCTCCGGGGCACTGCACGCCCTAGTGCTGCTGGCCATCGTGCTCGGCGCCGGCGGCCTCGCGAGCCACATCCCCAACGCGGTGCTGGCGGGGATCCTGATCAAGGTCGGTACCGACATCATCGACTGGGACTACCTCAAGCGCCTCCGTACCGCGCCCCCCACCGGAATCGTTATCATGAGCGTGGTGCTCGGCATCACCGTGTTCGTCGACCTGATCATCGCGGTCGCGGTGGGCATGGCGATGGCGGGGATGGTGTTCATGAAACGCATGGTCGATCTGCAGCTGGAGAGCATCGACGCGGTGCGCGACGTGGACGAGGCCTCCCCCTTTGACGCCGAGGAAAAGGCGATCTTCAAACAGGCTGAAGGGCGCATCCTGCTGTTCCACATCGGCGGCCCCATGAGTTTCGGCGCCGCCAAGGGAATGGCCCGGCAGATGGCCCAGTTCGACCACTACGACGTGATGGTGGTGGATCTCAGCGACATGCCGCAGATCGACTTCACCGCCACCCGCGCCCTGGAGGATATCGTCGTCGATGCCCAGGAACGGGGTCGGGGGGTCGTGGTGTCCGGCTGTCGTCCGAAGGTGAAGAAGACCCTCGAGCGCCAGGGCATGATCGGCAAGATCCAGGCTTCGCACCTGCATGAAAAGCGCATCGACGCCCTGCGCGACGCCCTGGCCCAGGTTCAGGCAATCCAGGCCTGAAGCGGGGCTCAGACCCCGCCAGATCCCGGGGAAGGCTTGACTCCGACTAGCTTCCCCGGTTTAATACGCCCTCTTCACCGAAGGCCAGGTAGCTCAGTCGGTAGAGCAGGGGACTGAAAATCCCCGTGTCGGCAGTTCGATTCTGTCCCTGGCCACCATCTTCTCAGAACACCCTCTCAAGCTTTTTCGAATTTGTCTGGCCCCTCCTGGATCAGATGCTCAGCTTATTCTGATTAGCGCTATCCGGCCTATCCCGAGTAATGACCATATGTCATGGGTGCTGCCAACAAGTCCCGAAAGTTACGACGGTCCCGCCCCTTAGGGGAGCGCTGCGATGCTCACAAAAACGGCGGGGCTGGCTCGCTGAGTTCAAACTGACCGCCTCGGAGCTCCAGAGGGTTGTTCCCGGGTTCCGCTTCGCTGCACCCGGGCTACCTCGCTCGGTCCAAACGGGAAGCCTCACCCATGTAGCCCGGGTGCAGCGAAGCGGAACCCGGGATCCGGCAGAATGCAAAGCATTGCGGGACAATGCAAAACGCTCCAGGTACTTCCCTGCTCCCCTCGCTCAAAGATCAATGCAGGATACCTATGACGAATTTTCCCCTGGAACCGCAGATTCATAAAATCGATCACATGCGAGAGGTTCCTGGGTAGAGCCAGGGAGAGGGGACAATGCCGATGAGCGCAGCGAACACTCAAACCCAACACTTAAAACCATTCCTCGCGGTAGATACAATAGCTGAGCTTTATGGGTAATCAGGTATATCTTTGTAATGCTCAGACGAGACTGTAAGCGACCACACTCCACCATACCGATCATCAATTCGATTCTGCTGATCATGGCGATGCTCGCTGTTGATGTGCACGCATCAGATACCTTGGGCGCGCCAGACACGGTTTGCCAATGGATGAGCGAAGAACGGTTCGGAGGGCTGAGTGAATACAGGCAGCGCGGTAGTCAGTATCGCTGCGCCACGAACCGCAAGCCGATCGATCGGGGTGAGCCGGTAAGCAGTGATGTTCGCTACCTGGCGTTTGGCAGCAAGGATGAAATACTGGAAGTCCGCCTGGAGATGCAAATGCGTTCAGCCAGGCAACCCCAACAGGTGCTGAAGCGTTTTGCAGATTATGCTGAGGTGCTCAGCATCAAGGCAACGGGCAAGGACTTACCGGAGGAAGTAGGTCCTTCCATCATGTCTGGGATTGCTGGTGAATGGCAGCAGCATGGAAGAACTTTTCGGCTCAGACGTGTACAGGACCACGGTAGTCGATACGATCTGCATTTCATCATTCGTTAAAGGCGAACGTGATGCAGTGCCCTGACCCGAAACTGATAATCACCCTGTTGGCAGTTCGATTCTGACTCAAGCCATCATCCATTCATGACATTATCTGACAGCCTGCTGATCGGATCGCCTCGAGTGATAAGTCTCACATCATTGGACTTTAACTAGCTTCCTAGCAGTTTCGCACGCGAGCGCAAGCCAGAGAGAATGGCGTCGGAACTCCATGACGGCATCCCCACATCCCCGGCCAGAGTTGCGGCATGCTCGCAGGTTGAATCGATGCGCTTGAGAACATCCGCAAACAGACGATCCATGTCGTCTTTTGCGATGCCGACACGCTTAGCCGTCTGGTAGAAATGTCTGGGTTGGATCCCTTTGATTCGGTAGTGATGACGATCGCCGATGGACATCGCCAGCTTGGTTTTATGATTGGAAATTTCCCGGTAAGGCGCCGCCGACATGACATCGTAAAGTGGTGTCAATTTAAAGCCGCCCGGGGAAAGGAAGATCGAGAAGTTCTTGGCATGACCGTCGATAGCGGCCAGCAACCAGAACACCAGTTGCGCCCTCATGACTCGCAGGCGATCATCGCGAGGTGATTCCGCGCCGTTGAGCAGATTCATGAGGGCGAGCAAGCTGGGGCCGCCCTCCGCTTGATATTTTCGCATCGGCGGAACCCCCAGGGCCTGGCACAGATCCTCCTGGGGCAGACGATACAGCACATCATCCCGCCATAACCGATCGAAGCGCTCAACCACAATCACCGGCTTACCGCCAAAGTGGCGTACCTCTGATTGTGCGGTCTCCAGCCCCAGTTCTCGACAGATCGTCAGACACAGCCACTCGTTCCATGGGCTATCCGAAAAGTCGGCGCCATCCGGACCCTGCTTCAGGGCCGGTTTGAAGATATGCGAGGTGGGTGTCGTCCCCAGGGGCAGACGCCACTGCCCATTGACCTGCAGAAAGGCGGTCTTTTCCTGCATCCCGGCGATCGATATCCGGAAATCATCCGTGCCGGGATCAAGCCCCAGGGGATGGTTGGAGAGGGAGGCAAGCCGTTCTGCGATCTCCTCATCACTGACCGGCCGATGACGCATCATCGTGGGATCACCGGGATCGCCACCCTCAGACACGAAGCGCAGCGCCCCGACGCAATCCCGACCAATGGCCGCCAGCAGATCGAAGGTGCCGCCACTCGCAGCGCCTTCACGGGCGGCGATGCGGTCTCTCACAGTCGGGTCATCCGGTAGCAAGCCATCAAAATAGGCATTCACCGCATCACCGGACCAGATCCGGTCGGACAACGGCATCGAAAGAGAAACCGGAAAAGCGCGTTCGGACCCGAGCCATTGCTCGGTATAGCGAAAGGAGGTTGCGCCATTGGCTGCACGCATATAGCGGCCGACCTGGCGTGTACCGACATAGACATCCAATGTCCGTGATTGGCGTTTGCGTCCCATGATTCAATAGTCCGTGGGATCGAAATCGACCTTGCGGCGCGGCATCACCGTTAAATCCAGGTCCAGTGCGGCCAGTACTTTGAAAACAGTATCCATCGTGGGATTACTCGTGCCATTCTCCAGATCAGAGATCAACGGCTGGCGTAGCGAAGCCTTCCGCGCCAGGTCGGCTTGGCTCAGCTGCTGTGCCTTGCGAGCGCGTCGTATGGCAGCGCCTAGATCCTTGTTGCCTCGTATGGCCATTGTGCATACTATACGTTTAAGAGGATATTTATTATTTATATCATTTAATAGATATTATGTATTTATAGCATATATTGGATAAATAGTGCTCGGGAATTTTCCCGGATTAGCTCTCGAAGGGTTCCTGCTACGAATATCCAGCCCTAGCATTCCATTGAAATTCAAACAAAACTGATATAAACATTAAGAAACGATTAAACCGGTAAGTAAGTCACTTCACGGAAGACCTCATTGAGCAATCGAACAGAAACTTCCAGCGACTGTACGACACGGTCTTTGCACGGTTCAGACGGTGACGCCACACATGGAACCGCCTGAATATACCCTTCTAGAATCACAGACCCGCGAAGAGATCGACCGCCAGCTCATCGAAGCAGGCTGGGTCATCCAGGACAAAAAGCAGCTCAATCTCTACCAATCCCTAGGCGTGGCGGTGAGGGAGATGGACACCGACACCGGTCCCGCCGACTACATGCTGTTTGTCGATGGCAAGGCCTGCGGCATCCTCGAAGCCAAGCGCGAAGGGACCAACCTGGGCGATGTGGTCCAGCAGAGTCGCCGCTATGCCCTCTCCCAGACCCAATTCATCATGTGCTGGCTCGACGACCTGCCGTACTTCGCCAGTGACGATGACCACTGCGACCGCATAGTCAATGCCGTGCGCGAAGTATTCAATGAAGGCAATGCTATCTGCAAAAAGATCACCGTCAAAGTCGGCAAAAAAACCTCAGAAGAATCCATCAAGGTCCTTCTTACCGACCGGCAATACCGCATCGCCGTTACTGTCGACAAGATTTCCGCCGGCACCGACATCCGGTCCATGGAATTCATCATGTTCATGCGCGATGTTAAAAGTTAGGCCTGGAAAGAACAATTGAAAGGCCGTGGTGCTCGCATCATCAGCCGTGACGAACTGCACAGGATTCCCCCTAGATGCCTCGGTAAAAGCCGCTTTGTAGTCTATTAAAATTGTGGTAAAGGAGTTAAGAATGCATGATTAAGAATCTGTTTGGATGATTCTCTGTGAATTTTCTGAAGATCGTGAATGTGATCAATTGTACTCACCGAAGAATCTTTCAATAGCTCTAATGGCTGAAGCAGCAGAGATTTTGAGTGTTTTTGTGGCTAACAGAAGAACGGTCTTATAATCTAAAAGACGTTAGATTGAAGGAAGTAAGTAATGTACTAGCAGGCATACAGTTTTATCTTATTAGAACTACGGATAAGTTAAAAAATGTTTTGTTAAATGCTGCAAAGATAAAAATGATATTTGCGGTAAAATAATATCCAACAAACAAGATAAAGTAGCTGTAAGACATGCGGAATATTAGAAATCACCGAAATATATTGAGAGAATAATGATAGTCTATTCGGCAACAAAAGCAGAATTTAATGATGATGTCGTTTCGAATGTCATTTCTGATAAAATACTGGATAAATTCCAAGAAAAACTCGGCCGCACTACATCAAAACAAGAAATCGAGTCTTGGAAAAACTCCATGATGTACATGAATAACATACTAAGTGATAAAGGTATACCTAGCAACGCTGGTGTGTCTATTGAATACAAAATTCCTCAGACCTCTAATCGAATTGATTTCATTCTCACAGGTAAGGATAAACATAAAACCGATACGGCAATTATTGTCGAACTCAAGCAGTGGACTGATGTAAAGCGAACTGACAAAGATGCCATAGTAGAAACGTTTCTAGGCGGAGGAGAGAGAGAAGTTAATCATCCCTCGTATCAGGCATGGACCTATGCTGCATTGCTGCTGGATTTTAATGAAACGGTCCGTGTTGATGAAATTACACTTAGACCTTGCGCTTATCTTCACAACTGTGAATCATATGATGTTATTAATCATTCCTGCTATCACGAGCACACGGAAAAAGCGCCGTCATTTCTAAAAAATGACACCCAACACCTACGAAGTTTCATCAAGCAACATGTCAAATACGGCGATTCAAACAACATCATGTACCGAATCGACCATGGCAAGATAAAACCCTCCAAGAATCTCGCAGAAATTCTCGTTTCCCTCATGAAGGGTAACCCCGAATTCATCATGATTGACGACCAAAAAATCGTCTTCGAAACCGTGTTAGCACTCGCTGAAAAATCAACACCGGATGATAAACATGTGCTTATCGTCGAAGGTGGACCTGGTACAGGAAAATCAGTGGTCGCCATTAATCTCCTGGTAACACTCACCCAGCGGGAAATGCTGGTCCAGTACGTCACCAAAAATGCCGCACCACGTGAGGTGTATCTATCTAAACTTACAGGCTCATTCAAAAAAAGCCATATTAACAATCTATTTAAAGGATCGGGGGGGTTCCACTACGTGGAGCCTAATTGCCTTGATGTGCTTGTTGTCGATGAAGCCCATCGACTAGCAGAAAGGGGTATTTATGATCCAGTAGGAGGCAATCAGATCAAAGAAATCATCGGTGCTGCAAAGCACAGTGTTTTTTTCATAGACGAAGACCAGCGGGTTACATGGAAAGATATCGGGGAAAAACAGGAAATCAGAAAGTGGGCCGGGCTTGCTGGCGCTAAAGTACTCGAGTTAGAGCTAGTATCACAGTTTCGTTGCAACGGATCAGATGGTTATCTTTCTTGGGTGGATAATGGTTTGCAGATAAGGCAAACCGCGAACGAAACCCTTGAAGGCATTGACTACGATTTCCGAGTGTTTGACACACCTAATGAACTGCGTGACGTCATCCTCGATAAGAATCGCAAAAACAATATGGCACGTCTCGTCGCCGGTTACTGCTGGGACTGGGTCAGCAAAAAAGATCCTAGCAAAAATGACATCGTGTTCAAAGACTACAACTTCTTCATGAAATGGAATCTTAAAACTGATGGTAGTCTCTGGATAATGAAACCGGAAACCGTCAAAGAGATTGGCTGTATCCACACTTGCCAAGGTCTGGAACTGGAGTACATTGGTGTCATTATTGGACCCGATCTTATTGTACGTGATGGGAAAATCATAACTGATGCTGCGCAACGCTCAAAAATGGATAGTTCCGTTAAAGGCTATAAAAAACTACTGAAGGAAAATCCACAAAACGCAAAAGCACGCGCTGATACAATCATCAAGAATACTTACAGAACGCTTATGACAAGGGGTCAAAAGGGCTGCTATATCTACTGTACTGACCCTGAGACGAATGCCTATTTCAAAGGGTTGGTCTCTGAGAAACTAGAAAAAGCGGAATCACATCAAAAAGAGCCGATATTACCTTTTCGAAAGATTTCGCCTGAGGATGTTAGGCCCTATGAAAACGCGGTGCCGCTTTATGATCTTGATATCGCTGCTGGTGGGTTCAGCGAGCCACAACAAGTGAACGAATGTGAGTGGGTAGAGCTTCCCGATTCATTTAGGTTGCAGAAAGGACATTTTGTCGCAAGGGTTGTTGGGGAATCTATGAATAAACGTATTCCAAATGGTTCATGGTGTTTATTTAAAGCAAATCCAGGAGGCAGCAGGAATAATAAAGTTGTTCTTATTCAACATAGAGATATTGAGGATCAGGATACTGGTGGTACATACACAGTGAAGCTTTACAGTAGTGAGAAAAAGACTGATTGTGATGATTGGAGACATACTAAGATAGTGTTAAAGCCAGACTCATATATTAATGGATATAGAAATCTTATATTCGATGTGGAATCTGAGGGTGAACTTCACGTTGTTGGTGAATTTGTGGCGGTATTAGGGTAATACTTTGCTTTATTATCCAAAACACTCTGAGATACTTAAGATGGGGTATGACATAGGCGGGGTACGGAGGGTGATGAACAATAGCAACTCTATAATAGCTGTAAGATCGAATCGGCAGTTGAATCGATATTCAAGCTCAACAAAGTAGGGTGATGCATACTTTTCCCGATTGGAGTGAAAAGTATTCAACATACTGTTTTTAAATTGCCGATCTTGGTCTATAACCATTTAAAAAGGATGCTGCACACTTTGGTTTTCTGCACATGTCAAGATGGGGCTATGTTTACATCTCGCTTCAGTCAATCCAGTGAAGCTGTAGAGTCCATCGGAGAATACATCACTTTCCGGTGCAAAGCCGGATTGGACATAGTGAGAGATTTTGCGCTTATGAAAGCCCAGCACACGACGCAACTGAATCTTCATGGGATAGCCGTGATGCGTGGTAGTGTCTATAATCTTTCGCACAATTGATTGGCGGCATTATCAATCTGCGTTCATGCTGATTGCTAGCGAGGCTAGGTCGAGAATAAGTCATTTGGCCGGGTGAAGGACCAGGTGGCTGCGTTGGGGTGGGATGAGATGCAGGAGTTAGTCGCGGGTCTGTTGCGGGGCATGGGGTACAAAACACGTGTGTCACCTCCGGGTACAGATCGGGGTAAAGACCTTATTGCCTCCCCTGATGGATTTGGTTTTGAGAGTCCGAGAATCGTCGTAGAGGTCAAACACCGCAGCCAGGCCATGGGTGCTCAGGAGATCCGCAGTTTCCTCGGCGGGCGGCATGTGGCGGATAAGGGTCTCTATGTCAGTACGGGTGGTTTTACCAAAGACGCCTACTATGAGGCGGAGCGCGCCAATATACCCCTGACATTGATGAGTCTGGACGAGCTGGTGAAGGCCCTGCTGGAGTACTACGACCAGTTGGATCTCGAGACTCAGCAGTTGGTGCCCTTGAAGAAGATCTATTGGCCGGTTTAGCAGGCTGTTGAAATTCGCTCAGGCGAGAAAGCGCAGTTTACTGTAGTAAATGAGCCTGTCGAAGCGGATTTCAACGCAGAATCGTACCATCTGAGTAGCATTTCAACAGCCTGCTGGTGGATTCGGATTGCGTTTGATTGGTGAGAGGGGTGAAGTTGGGCAATGACCATGAACATTACAGCTCAGTATCTTGAGGCATTGAAGCGTTGTGACGATTGGCTAACGGTCTCTGAATGGGCTGTTCGGGTAGGAGAACTCTATCCGGAACTGCTGGCAAAAGCGGAAATCGAGGCGGCGAATCAGAGCACCGACACTACGGGCTTGCGCGAGATCGCCGCGAGAATCAGCTCCAGCATCTCCCGTGGCGCCTATGTCGACCATATCGAGATCGACACCTCGGAGAGGCCCCGCAAGGTTCGGTATGTCTCCAGTGAGCAGCATGAGGCGGCGATCGGCAGTGAAGTCGAGGATGATATCGCGCCCATCCGGCGGGATGACATTATCCGGCAGGCGGTGCAATCCATGGGGAATTCTGAGAAATACCGGATCGAAGAGTTCGATGCGATTTCACGCCAGTTGAAACGCTTCTTTGGCCTGGATTTTGAGGTGGATCACGCCCAGGCACTGCTCAACAAGATACAGCCAGGTCCCCACCACCCCGATAATCTGCAGTTGATTCTGAAGGCCCATAATGGGCGTAAAAATAACAATAACTGGGTGCGTTTCTCTCTGGAAGAGCAGATCCGGTACATTGAATCTGTGATCGAGATGCAGAAAATCGTCGCATCCAGGATGGGTGTCGAAATGACTGAGGATGTGCTGGGTTCCCTGATAGAGCGTTTGAAGTCGATCTATGGTTAACGAAACATGATCTTGGATTACTAGGGTAATGGCTTTGTTTTAATCGGGGAAAGTGTGTGGCTCTGGCATTTCCGTGATATCGGTGCGTGTGGTTCCAGATCCATGTGTAAGTCCCCAATGTGTAACAAGCCTGTCTGGATCATGGTGCGTAGATACAGGGGTATGTTTATGGATAACACGTACAATTATCCTGCTGATGCTTCGCTCTGGACTGTGACTTGGATAAAGCCTGGACGTTCTCACGAATTTATAAGAGACACTTAATTGAAAATTGCGGTATTCGAATTTCGTCTAAGAAAGCATATGCCCCGCGATCAGAAAGGCTGTAAGAATGGATTCATCACATCCCGGTATCCAGGGCGCCTGAGGAAACCTACAATTAGACGCATCAATGAGTGAATTACGCTGGTTTTGTAGGAGCCTCCAACGGCTTCACGCCGGGTATGTGATTCCCGCTCCCGTGTCCAATCAGCCAATATCCACCGGTACAGGTTCCACCTTCCAGATCTGCTGGCAATAGTCGCGGATGGACCGGTCGGAAGAAAACGTCCCCATCCGCGCCACGTTCAGAATCGACATGCGGGTCCAGTGGGCGGTGTCTCGAAACGCATGACTCACCTCCCGCTGGGTGTCGACATAGGATCGGTAGTCGGCAAGCAGCAAAAACGGGTCTTCATAGAGCAGGTTATCGACGATCGGCTTGAAAAGTTCGGGGTCACCGTGTGAAAAAAGACCCGACTGCAGCAGGTCGATGGCCTGGTGCAACTCCGGGTCTTCGTGATAGATCTCCCGGGGGTGGTAGCCTTCTGCGGCAAGCCGGGTGACTTCTTCCTCACTGAGGCCGAATGCGAAGAAGTTCTCCGCGCCCACCTGTTCTCGAATCTCCACATTGGCGCCGTCGAGCGTACCGATGGTCAGAGCGCCGTTGAACGAAAACTTCATGTTGCCGGTCCCCGAGGCTTCCTTGCCTGCGGTGGAGATCTGCTCTGATAGATCCGCCGCGGGATAGATCGGTTCGGCATTCTTGACATTGAAGTCAGGCATAAACACGACTCGGATTCGTCCATCGATTTGCGGGTCGTTATTCACTATGTCACCGACCGAAGTGATCAGCTTGATGATGCGCTTGGCCATGAAATATCCGGGCGCCGCCTTGCCTCCGAAAATGAAAGTGCGTGGGGGCATGTCGAAACCGGGATCGTTCTTGAGGCGGTGGTAGAGGGTTATGATGTGTAATACGTTGAGATGCTGTCGCTTGTACTCGTGTATCCGTTTCACCTGGATATCGAACAGGGAGGCGGGGTCGACGACGATGCCGGTTTGTTTACGAATGCGTTCGGCCAGGCGGCGCTTGGCGTCCAGCTTTGCCTGAGCCCACTTTTGCTGGAATCCCGCGTCTTCCGCGAGTGGTTCCAATTTTTTGAGACAGTCCATGTCCTTGGACCAGGTCTTGCCGGCGAGCTCAATCATGATCTCATTCAGACCCGGGTTGCTGAGTTGGACAAACCGCCTCGGTGTAATTCCGTTGGTGATATTCAGGAACTTCTCAGGCCAGAGTTCATGGAAATCCCTGAGCACGGTGCTCTTCACCAGTTCCGAGTGCATGGCGGCCACTCCGTTGACGGCAAAACTGCCAACCGTGGCCAGGTTGGCCATGCGAACCGTACGCACAGGGCCTTCGCCGATCAGTGACATGCGCGCGACACGCGCCTCGTCGGTCAGAAAACGGGTGCGCACCTCGTCGAGGAAACGACTGTTGATCTCGTAGATGATCTCCAGATGGCGGGGTAACACACGTCCGAAAAGCTCGATCGGCCAGGTCTCCAACGCCTCGGGTAGCAGTGTGTGGTTGGTATAGGCAAAGGTGTTACGTGTGATCTCCCAGGCCGGATCCCATTCGAGGTCGTGCTCATCGATCAGCAGACGCATCAGCTCAGGTACCGCTATCGCCGGGTGGGTGTCATTGAGCTGGGCGGCGAACTTCTGGTGGAAACCGCCCAGGTTGTCCGAATGCTTCAGGTGAATTCTCAGCATGTCCTGCAATGAACAGGAGACGAAAAAATATTGTTGCTTGAGTCGCAACTCTTTGCCTGCCGCGGGTTCGTCGTTCGGATAGAGCACCTTGGTCAGGTTCTCGGCCGCCATCTTTGCTTCAACAGCCCCGTAGTAGTCGCCCTGGTTGAAGCTCTTAAAGTCGAACGACTCGGCTGCCTGGGAACGCCATAGGCGCAGCAGGTTGACATTCCCGACCGCGAAACCAAGGATCGGCGTATCGTAGGCGACCCCATCGAGCACGAGTTCGGGGATCCAGCGCACCTTCAATATGCCATGTTGGTCGGCATACTGTTCGGTGTGCCCGCCGAGTTTCACAGGGAAGCGCAGGGTGGGTCGAGGCAGCTCCCAGGGGTTGCCGTTTCGCAGCCAGAGATCGGAAATCTCCACCTGCCAGCCGTCACGAATCTCCTGGTCGAAAATGCCGAATTCGTAACGGATACCGTAACCGATGGCCGGAACCTGAAGCGTGGCGAGTGAATCCAGGTAACAGGCCGCCAATCTGCCGAGGCCGCCGTTGCCAAGACCGGGTTCCTCCTCCTGTTCGAGAATCGCCTCAAAATCCATCCCCATCTCCATGGCCGCCTGCCGGGCTAAATCGAGAATGCCCAGGTTATTCATGTTATTGCCCAGATGTGGGCCGAGCAGAAACTCGGCGGACAGATAACAGACCGTACGTGCATTGCTGTCCTTGTACTGGCTGGCGGTCTTCACCCATCGCTCGAGTACACGGTCACGTACCGTCAACGCTGCCGCCGTGTAGCGATCATGGTCGGATGCGGCATGTTTGGGGCGACCGAGGCAATAGAAGAGGTTCTCCTCAAATGCCCTTTTCAAGGACTCCAGACTCAATCCTGTGCGTACACTTTCATCGGCGTCGGAAGCCGGGGTGGCAGTCTGGTAGCTCATGGGTACGACTCCTCTGGGCCTGAGAATGATGGGGGATAATCGTAGCGTTATATTACTCCTAAAGTGGCCAGTTCCAATCTGCCACCTCAGGTGCCGCGATGTCATGTTCCAGGGTGTACGGGCGGCATTCAATCTGCATCTTCCGTAGCTTCTCTCACGAGAGCGGCTGACACCTGCAGCCACGTTGCCTACATCATAACTTCGATAGCGAAGCTGAACTATCGATTTTAGTGTTCATGGCCAGATCTAAAGGCTTGGTGATTGCCATTTGCCTTATAGCCGCACACTTCTATCTGAAATCGACTGGACGATCACAGTGTGCTGGAAGGCAGGCACGTTTATTGATCATAAACCATAAATATCTCCTGCCTGCATGGCGGCGGGAAAAGGAGAGTCAGGAAGACGGTACTTGTATGTCATCCCTTGGTGTTCGTTAGTTACCCAGTCGCGAATTTATACATGGACAGACGTCCTGAAATAAATCGAATAGTAATCCTTTACCATTAAGAAGCAGGGAGTCCATGCGAAGTGTTGAATGTTAATTTTACGGATTGAGAAAGACATTACATTAAATAAGGATATCTGAGTTAAACGAACTGTCAGAGAATCAGGTCCTGGATGCTGCGCTTGTCTGTGCTCCAGACGATCTGATGCGGTTCGTATGACCTATTCATAACATAACCTTCATTAATCCGTTACATTCGATGGTGTACATTCCCATGCAATGTTTTGCTGGCATCTTCTGCATCACAAGAAATTGTCGTGCCTCCAGCCTCTACCTTTTTTTACCAATCTTTGTATACCCGTGGGTCTTTCCAGAACAAAATTGTATTAATCACATCGGGTGATATGTCGTGTTTGGATCAGGCTCTCAAACAAACGATCAGATAATCTGAAAAACCAATGAGAATCGAGATGAAAATCAACCTTCGTGCCATTTCACTATCGGCGATTGCCTGTGCATCGTTGATCGCGGTTCCTGTTGCCGCCAATCAAGACAATCATGATCGCAGGGATCATCATGATCAAAGGGACCATCGGGACAACGCCAGAGGACAGCTGGTTGACCTGCAATTGCTTGGGTTCAATGACTACCATGGCCATGTCCTTTCAGAGGCAGCAGGCACAGTGGATGGGATTGAAGCCGGTGGTGGTGAGTACCTGTCCGCCATGCTGAAAACATTGCGTGAGGGCAGGAAATACAGCTTGACGGTTGCTGCTGGTGACCTGATTGGTGGATCCCCCGCGTTTTCCGGATTGTTTCATGATGAACCCTCCGTTGAGTCCCTGAATGCCATGGGTCTCGATGTGTCCAGTGTCGGCAACCATGAGTTTGACGAAGGTGTGTCGGAACTGTTACGCATGCAGAATGGTGGCTGTCACCCTGTCGACGGTTGCATCTATCCGTTCGAGGGCGCGGACTTTCAGTGGCTTGCGGCCAACGTGGTCAACGAGTACACGGGTGAAACGCCGTTACCACCTTTCTGGATCAAGAAATTTGAAAGCATCAAGGTTGGCTTCATCGGTATGACCCTGGAAGCAACCAACACCCTGGTTGCCGCTGCCGGTATCGAAGGCTGGCAGTTCCTTGACGAGGCGGAAACGGCTAACGCACTGGTCCCCATCCTGAAGGACAAGTACGGTGTGGAGGCGATCGTGGTTCTCCTTCACGAAGGTGGATCACAGACCCCGCCTCCCGGGGACTTCAATGCCTGTGACGGTATATCCGGTCCCATCGTTGCCATAAATGACGCGCTGGATCCTGAGATCGACGTTATTATCACCGGCCACACGCACCTGCCTTACAATTGTCAGCTTGATGATCCGGCTGGCCAACCGCGTATTGTCACCAGTGCCTACTCCTACGGACGAATTGTTACTGAAGTCAACCTGGTTCTGGACAAGAGAACCCATGACGTTCGTCGTGATCTGTCAACGTCCACCAACCACCTCGTGGCACGGGCAGAGCTTACGCCTGACCCGAAGGTGACTGAGGTCATCGAAAAATGGCAGCCCTTCTTCGATGCGGCAGGTAACACGCCGGTAGGATCCTTATCCGATACCATTCTTCGCGGCGGTGACCCGTCAGGGTCCGATCGCGGCGTCGAGTCGGCAGCGGGCAACCTGGTTGCGGATGCCCAATTGTGGGCGACCTCCGCAAACGGTGCACAGATTGCTTTCATGAATCCCGGTGGCGTACGCTCCGATCTGGAGTATCCCCAGTCATCGGCGGGTGAAGGCGATGGCGAGGTAACCTTTGGTGAAGCGTTTACCTTCCAGCCGTTCGGCAACACACTGTTGACCTTCCCTATGACAGGAGAACAGATTTTGACAGTCCTGGAGGAGCAGTGTCAGCCGGCAGGTTCAAGTCGTCCGTTTCTGCATCTGGGCGTATCAGAGGGATTTACCTATGATCTCTCAACAACCATCGTCGATGGTGTCTGTACTGAAGTCATGATCGACAATGTCATGTTGAATGGCGTTGCACTCGACCCGGCTGCTACCTACAGCGTTACGGCTAACAACTTCCTGGCGGATGGTGGCGATAATTTTGTTACTTTCGGTACCGTGACCGCACCGAGAATCGATGGGGGCAATGACCTGGAGGCATTGGTCAACTATCTCGGTACATTCAGTCCGGTTGCTCCTCCCAGTACCGATCGGGTGAACGAGTTGTGATACAAAGAGAGGCACTGTACTGAGGTCCTTCAGGGCTGGTGCACTCGCAATCGCAAGAAGACAAAAAACTGCAGGGCTGTTACAGGTCCTGCAGTTTTTTTATGTCTACTCAAGACAACTGTTACGTGTTCCTTATCGGTAAGCGGAATGAGGTTTCTTTCGAATCGAGACCTGGTACATACCAAACATTTATTAGATATAAATTCAATTTGTTCTTCATTAATGTTTAACAAATGCTCGTTAGAATTCGGTCCTCTATAACGAGGATCAGCACATGATTAAACCGTTCTTTCGACCACTTTCACGCGCATTGTTACCCGTTGTTATCCTTGCGCACGCTCAATCGGCTGGTGCTGATGCATCCTCACTGTTCATATCGGAATACATTGAAGGCAGCGGCTTCAACAAAGCGATTGAGATATACAATGGCACTGGTGGCAGTATCGATCTTGCTGCGGACGGTTATACGTTGGAACTCTACAGCAACGGATCCGCGTCACCCACCCAATCCATGGCGCTTACCGGTAGCATTGCCGATGGCGATGTTTTCGTTATCGCACATGCCAGTGCCGATCCGGCGGTTCAGGCTGTAGCTGACGAACTCAACAGCTCGGTCATTAATTTCAACGGTGATGATGCCATCGTGCTGCGCAGGGGTGGTGTACTGATCGATGCATTTGGTCAGGTTGGTGTCGATCCTGGCTCTCAATGGATCGGCGGAGGTCAGGATGACACACTGCGCCGCAAGGCGGATATCTGCGCAGGTGATAGTATTCCTGATGATGCGTTTGACGCTTCCATTGAATGGGATATGTTTGCCCAGAATACCTTCGACGGCCTTGGCTATCATCAAGCCAACTGCCTGGGGATGGCCGCAGAGCCTAAGATCAACGAATTCTCAGCCAGCACCACAGGTACCGATGTTGAATATGTCGAGATCTACGGGGCGCCCAATACGGATTACTCTACTTACACAGTGCTTGAAATTGAAGGTGATAGCACGGCTGCAGGTATTGTGGATGAAGTGATCCTGCTCGGAACAACCGACGCGAATGGTATCTATCTTGCCAGTCTTCCGGCCAACGCATTGGAAAACGGCACCCTGTCCCTGTTGCTTGTCAACAACTTCAGCGGTTCTTTGGGTGAGGATCTGGACACGGACAATGACGGCAACCTGGATGTAACGCCCTGGGACTCCGTCGCTGATGCCGTATCTGTCAACGATGGCGGTGTGACCGATGCCACTTACGGGGTGCCCGTACTGGGTCCGAATTATGACGGGTCCGGTAGCTATGCTCCTGGAGGCGCATCGCGCATCCCTGATGGACAGGACAGCAATACCGCAACGGATTGGGTGCGCAACGACTTCGACCTTGAAGGTATACCCGGTTACACCGGAACGATCGGTGTGGGTGAAGCCTATAACACGCCGGGCGAACCCAATCAGGTGTTTGTCCAGCCTCCTGAAGCCTGTGGTGACGCCTACACTGCGATCTTTAACGTCCAGGGTAGTGGTATGGCGAGTCCGCTGGCAGGTAGTGTGGTTTCCATCGAGGGTATAGTAACCGGCGATTTCCAGAACAATGCATCGATCGACAATGGGGACCTGAATGGTTTCCATGTTCAGGATGCGCTGGGAGACGGTGACCCGGCCACCTCAGACGGGATCTTCGTCTACGCACCCGGCGGTATGGATGTGTCGGTTGGCGATGCGGTGCGCATACGGGGCGCCATTTCTGAATACAACGGCATGACCGAGATCACCGCGTCGGAGATCTGGGTTTGTTCGACGGGTAACAGCCTTGCCCCGACAGCAATCAGTCTTCCGGTGTCCAGTGTGGATGATTTCGAAGCCTTTGAAGGCATGCTCATCACCCTCCCGCAGCCACTGACGATCTCCGAATACTATAACTTCGACCGTTATGGCGAGATCGTCCTCAGCACTAACCGTCAGTACACGCCCACCGCGGTCGTGGATCCGGGTTCGGCGGCCATTGCCCTGGCCGAAGAGTACAGGCTCAACCGGATAACCCTTGATGATGGGCGCAGTTCGCAGAATCCCGACCCGGCTATTCCCCCAAATGGCCATGTCTTCGATCTGGATAATCTGTTTCGAGGTGGCGATAGTGTCACGAATGTGACAGGCGTGCTGGACTACTCATTTGGCCTGTATCGTATCCAACCCACACTGGGCGCGAATCACATCAGTGCGAATCCACGTACGGATGCACCGGATGACGTCGGTGGCGATATCAGGATCGCGAGCTTCAATGTTCTGAACTACTTCACAACCATCGATGAGGGTCAGGATGATTGCGGACCCAGCATGGACATGGAATGCCGGGGTGCCGATACCGTCGATGAATTCACCCGTCAACGGGACAAGATCATCAGCGCCATCAGCGTCATCGATGCGGATGTGGTCGGACTGATCGAGATCGAGAACAACGGTGGCGTCGCAGTCGCAGACCTGGTGTCCGGTCTCAACGATCGCATGGGTGCGGATACCTATGCCGCTATTGACACGGGCTTTATCGGTACTGACGCCATTGCGGTGGGATTTATCTATAAAACGTCTGCCGTGAGTCCGCTCGGTGATTTTGCGATACTCGACGCTTCTGTTGATCCGCGTTTCGTCGACACCAAGAATCGTCCGGCGCTTGCGCAGACGTTCATGGACAATGCTACAGGCGGTGTGTTCACGGCGGTAGTCAATCACCTGAAATCGAAAGGTTCCGACTGTAACGATCTGGGTGACCCGGACCTGGGTGATGGCGCCGGCAACTGTAATCTCACCCGTACACTGGCTGCCGAGGCGCTTGCGGATTGGCTGGAAACCGATCCCACAGGCAGCGGCGATGACGACTTCCTGATCATGGGCGACCTGAACTCCTATGACAAAGAGGATCCAATCCGAACCTTGGAGGATGGCGGCTATACTGACCTGCTGGACTATTTTCAGGGTGAAACCGCTTACAGCTATGTCTTCGACGGCCAGTTGGGCTATCTGGACTATGCCCTGTCGAATGAATCATTGACTCCCCAGGTCAATCAGGTTGTTGCCTGGCATATCAATGCGGATGAGCCGGATCTGATCGATTACGACATGAGCTTCAAGGCCGCTGCGCAGGATCTGCTCTACGCACCCGACGCCTACCGCGCCTCGGACCACGATCCCGTTGTGATCGGTCTGAATGTCTGTGATTCAATTGCCCCTGCGTTGGATGTTTCCGTGACGCCAGAGATTCTGTGGCCGGCGAATCATAAGTATGTGGATGTCGTCGCAACCGTCACTGCGGTTGACAACTTCGATGAGAACCCAACGATTAGCCTGGTCTCGGTTGAATCCAACGAGCCGGATAACGGCAAGGGTGATGGAAACACGGTCAACGACATCGTTATCCTGGATGATTTCCACTTCCGGTTGCGCGCCGAACGTTCCGGCTCGGGTAAAGGCCGAATCTACACGATTACCTACCGGGTTACTGATGCCTGTGGAAACTCCACGACCCGCACAGCATCGGTGAAGGTGCCACACAGTCATGGAAGCAGATAGCATATCGCTCTTTCAGGCTGAGTAGCGGCCTGCCATTTTCAGAAGATAAACTGCCAATCAGATATACACCCCGACATCAACGGTGTCGGGGTGTAGGCAGTAAGGCAGCATCTATAGCTTTCCTCTTCGACAACCTCTATCCGCAAGGTTTCTGCTCATAACAACATCTGCACCAACTGAGTGATTGTCTAAAGATAGACAAATGACAGGGAAATCCACGGTATATCAGGTTGGGGTGCTGAGGGAGCCAATCCGGCTATATTTCATCATTCTTACAAAAACGGGCATAATCCGGACTATCTGTCCGGATCAGAAACCGATATGCCCCGAACACAATGATGATTCCTGCAACTTCAAACCGCCTGCGTTGCCTTCTGCTTTTTTGCTGCCTGTTTCTGTTTGTTGGTGCAGCATCGGCGGCATTTGCCCCAGCAGTCATCAGTGAGCCGTTTACCGGTGACCTCGATAAGTTGAAGGAGCGGGGTTTGATTCGCGCGCTGGTCGCCTACAATCGCTCCGATTTTTTCTTCGATCATGAAAAGATCCGCGGTTTCCAGGCGGAAGTGCTACGGGAGTACGAAGCCTTTCTGAACAAGGGCATCAAGCAATCCGCGAATAAAACCAAGATCGTATTCGTCCCTGTTGAGTTTGAACAGCTCATCCCGGCTCTGCTCGAGGGTAAGGGGGATATTGCTGCCGCGTTTCTCACCATCACACCTGAGAGGGAAAAACGGGTCGCGTTTGTAACCGGCGGCGAGATGGCGGTCTCGGAGTTGCTGGTGACAAACAAATCCGTTGCAACGCCCACATCCATCAGTGCGCTGAGCGGACAGACGGTTCATGTGCTGGCAGGCAGCAGCTACGCGGAACATCTACGCAATATCAACAAGGTTCTGAAAAAGGGTGGGCTGAAATCCATCAAGATAGAGGAAGCAGACCGGCGACTCAGTAGCGGTGACATTTTGGAACTGGTCAATGCCGGTGCGGTGAAAATGACGGTGGTCGATGATTACCGAGCCCGACTCTGGGCTCAGGTATTGCCGAATATCCGGGTGCACGAAGAGATTCGCATCGCTGAGAACAACCAGATTGGCTGGGCTGTGCGGCCACAGAACACGTTGTTGATTGAGAGTCTGAAGGCATTTACCGGCAAGGTGAAGCAAGGCAGCCTGCTGGGCAACATGCTGATGAATCGCTATTTCAAGGACACCCGCTGGGTGCAGAATCCAACGACTGCCGAGGGTAAAAAGCGACTCGAGAAACTCATCCCGATCTTCAGTCGATATGCGGAAAAATATGAGTTTGATCGTATAGCCCTACTGGCTCAGGCCTACCAGGAATCAGGGCTTGATCAGAACAAGAAGAGCCACCGGGGCGCAATCGGCATCATGCAGATGTTGCCCAGCACCGCCGCGGACAGCAATGTCAATATTGCGGACATCTCCCGTTTGGAAAACAACATCCACGCGGGTGCGAAGTACCTGGCCTTTTTGCGAGAGCGCTATTTCAATGATTCCGGATTGACTCCGGAAAACCAGCTGGCCTTTTCCCTGGCGGCTTACAACGCCGGGCCTGCCAAGGTCAGAAAAATGCGAACCCTGACTGAGGAGATGGGACTCGATCCTGACCAGTGGTTGAACAATGTGGAGGTTGCGGCGGGTAAGATCACGGGCAAGGAGACGGTTGACTATGTCGCGAACATTCTCAAGTATTACGTTGCGTTCAAATTGAGTGCAGAGTTGAGAGGGGGCGATCTGATTGATTGATCAAGGGGCTTTCTGCCAGCTCTAGGCGAGCAAACGGCATGAGTGCATTCCGCAGTTGCAGCACACTTGGGGGTCACTTGTTCCAGTTTGATATTCTATCCGGGTTCGAATCTATCTACCGTTCATAATGGAGTGAGCACCCCATGATACAGCCGCTACGACTTTCCGGGTTATTGATGCTGACAGTCCTGCTGTTTACAGGTTTCGTGTCGGCATCTGATGCGGTCGCCCCTTTGAAACTGCACAAGGTCAGTGACGACATCTATGCCGTGGTCGGCCCCTTCGGCAACCGTTCGACCGAGAATCTTGGTAACAACGCGACCTTCGGGGTCGTGGTGACCGATGAGGGTGTGGTGCTGATCGATCCCGGCGGCAGTTACCAGGGGGCAGCGGCAATCGATAAGGTGATCCGCCAGGTTACGGACAAGCCGGTGAAGCTGGTGATCAACAGCGGCGGACAGGATCACCGCTGGTTGGGTAACGGCTATTTCAAGGAGCGGGGTGCGAAGGTCATCGCCAGTGCCGCCGCGGATGATGACCACCGGGCGCGCCTGCAGGATCAGATGTTCGTGTTGGGCAACCTGGTGGGTGCCGAGGGCATGAAAGGCACCGATCCGGTTTATGCCGACGAGACCTTCGAGGATCGCATGACGCTCAACTTTGGCGGGAAGACCTTCGAACTGCTCAAGGTGGGTCCCGCACATACCCCGGGTGACAGCCTGGTGTGGTTACCGCAGGCGGGGGTCGTGTTCAGCGGTGACGTAGTCTATGTGGGACGCATGCTCGGGGTGCTGGCCTATTCCAAGAGCAGTCACTGGATCGAGGCGTTCGAAACCATGGCGGCATTGGAGCCGAAGACCGTGGTGCCCGGACATGGTGCGCCAACCGATCTCGCACAGGCCCGCCAGGATACCCTCGATTATCTGGTGTTTCTGCGTGAGTCCGTGGGGGCCTTCATGGAGGAGGGGGGTGACATCACCCGCATCGGCAGTATCGATCAGGAGCGGTTTTCATATCTTGAGGACTACACCACCTTGAAGGGTCGCAATGCCCAGCAGGTGTTTCAGGAGATGGAGTGGGAGTGAGGCGGTGGTTCGCTTGACCTACTCGTAGCCCGGGTGCAGCGCAGCGCAACCCGGGAAACCTCACCGGGGTGTCCCGGTAATCCGATTTTCCGGGCCTGCTTTGGGTTCGTGCCACTTCCCCCGGGTTACGCGCTGCTTCACCCGGGCTACGGGGTGCTTCAATTCATATCCAGTCTTTGCATCCGCCGCCACAGGGTACTGCGGTCGACGCCGAGGATCTGCGCCGCCAGGGTCTTGTTGTTGTTGGCCTTGATCAGGGCGGTTTCGATCCGGTCGCGTTCGGTGGCGCTGAAATCCACATCGTGGTTCGGTGCCTGCATGCGCGCCTGGCAGTAATCGCGCAGGGTGTCCGGCAGGCTTTCCGCTAATACCTCGCCGTCCACCGCGCAGATGACGCTGTGTTCGACCACGTTGGCGAGTTCCCGCACATTGCCCGGCCAGGGGTAGTTCATGATCGAGCGCATGGCATCCCGGGAAAAGCGGATCTCCGGCGGATAACCCCGCAGTGCGAGGCGTTGCAGGAAAACATTGATCAGCAGGGGTATGTCACCGGGACGCTCACGCAGCGGCGGTGCGACCAGGGGCACCACGGCGATGCGGTAGTAGAGGTCGGCGCGAAAGCCGCCGTTGTCCACCAGGTCACGCAGATCCTGGTTGGAGGCTGAGACTAGGCGCACATCCACCTTGACGGTGCGGTCCGATCCCACCGGTTCGTATTCGCCATCCTGCAGCACGCGCAGCAGCTTGGGCTGCAGCTCCCGGGGCAGTTCGCTGATCTCGTCGAGGAACAGGGTGCCGCCGTGGGCGGCGGCGAAGCGGCCCGGACGGTCCTTGACCGCACCGGTGAAGGCGCCCCGCACATGACCGAACAGTTCGGATTCGATCAGGGTGGCGGGAATCGCGCCGCAGTTGACTTCGACAAAGGGTTTGTCGGCTCTCTGGCTGCGTCGATGCAGCAACCGGGCGAATTCGGTCTTGCCGGTACCGGACTCCCCCTGAATGAGTACCGAGGCGTCACTCCCCGCGACAATCCTGAGCCGCTCGATCAGGCGCAGCATGTCAGGGTCTTCGGTGGCCACGCCGCAAGCCTCCTTGTTGCCCATCACTGCCAGCAGGCGTTTCTCCGCCGTGACATCGCGCATCACGATCATGCGCAGGTGGCCCAACTCCGCAGGCAACTCCAGCAGACTGCTGTTGACGCGCACCCACAGGGATTGATCCGGCAGAACGATCTCCTCATCGAACTCCAGGGTCAGTTCGCAGTGGTGCCGGCTGTCGTCCCCCTGATCCAGCCCGGCACGGATCAGTGAACTGCGCATGTTGTGTCCCGCCAGGTTGCTCAACGAGAGGGGGCGTTGGTCCGGGGAGAGGCCGAACAGCCGATACAGGGACTCGTTGGCGTACAGCACGCTGCCGGCCCGGTCGGTCACGATCACGCCTTCCTGGATCGGCTGCAGGAGGGGTTTGAGGAGATTGAGGATATCGCGCTGTTGCATACGGGCTGGAGGTCTCCGGTTTGCGTGTTGTAAGGGCTGCAACACTGCAACGGCCCGATTCAAGTTGTCAGGTGATTCGCTGATTGTAGACTCTTCCTGGGCTCGCAGGCATTAATCCGGGCAAACCCAGGGGGCATGGGAAAGGCCTTTGTTGCACGGTGTTGCGTGGTTGCATCGGTGGGTGCTCTGGCGATAGTCCCTAACCCATTGTTTGTCCGTTAATTAGCATGATGGCATGTGTCATGCTTAATTCTCCAGAATGCCCGCAGGCTGAGTAGTACAACAACAGGCCGGTCTCAACGATCGGCGGATAATTCCCGCGGGCCCGTTCGACAGCCAACCCTACGCTTTCTGCAGTACCTCAGGCACGTTGTCTCTCCTGAATAACAGGCGTTCTGCCTTGGCCGTTATGGACCTTCGAGGAGGATGATATGTGTAAGCCATCGCAGCGATTGCTGTGGATTCTGTTTTTTGCCCTGCCCTTGAGCGCATCGCTCAGTCCGATTCAGGCCTCCGAGCCCCTTATCCAGACAGATGGGCCGGGGACATTCTCGTTCAGCGAACTGGTCTCATCGGTGATCGAGGACGGCGACGTACCGAAACCGCCGGGGGTTGCCGAGCACGACGACCGGCGTTTCCCGCCGTCCTATGTGAGCACCGAGGATCACAAGGATGTCACTCCGGAGCAGTGGACCGATCCGCGCATCTGCGGGCAGTGCCACACCCGCCAGTACCAGGGCTGGAACGGCTCGATGCACTCCATCGCCTTCAAGGACCCGGTGTTTCAGGCGCTCTGGGCGCTGGCGGAGAAGGCCGACCCGGCTATGCATAACCACTGCGGGACCTGTCACACCCCGATCGGTATCACCACCGAGTCGGTGGAGTTCCATCCGGACGAGGGGCTGCATGGCAAGTTCACCGCACCGACCGTGGCCGAGATGGGCGTCTCCTGCGATGTCTGCCACACCATCTCCGGCACCAACCTGGAAAAGACCGCGGTCCTGGAGCACGGCAACGCCTCCTTCATCGTCTCTCCGGGTAACGTGAAGCGGGCCACCCTGGAGGATGCCAAGTCGCCGTATCACGAGACGGCCTATTCCGAGCACCATTCCAAGTCCGATTTCTGCGGCAACTGCCACAACATCTTTCACCCGGGCAACAACTTCCCCATCGAGCGGACCTATGACGAGTGGAAGTACTCCATCTACGCGCAGAACGATATCCAGTGCCAGGACTGCCACATGGTGCCGGTGGACATCGCGGTGAAGGTCGCGGACCAGATGAAGCGGCCGGAGGAGCTCAATGAACCCTCCCTGGAGGGCTTTGCCGGGCTGGGCGGCAAGTGGCGCAAGGTGATTCACAAGCACGGTTTCGTCGGTGGCAACGCGGTGATCACCGCCGCCATCAATGCGGGCAAGGAAGGGGAACTCAAGCATGAAGACTTGGGTAAGGACACCAACTATGCGGAGGCCATCAAGCGCCTGCAGAGCGTCGCCTCGCTGAAGATCTACCTGGAGAACCGGGAGGGTCACCTGCACCGTCTGAAGGTCAAGGTCACCAACGAACGGGCCGGTCATCATCTGCCCACCAGCCTCACCGAGGTGCGCCAGGTGTGGCTGGAAGTGGTGGTTACCGATGATCAGGGCCATGAACTGCTGCGCTCCGGGACCCTCAACAGCGACAACTCCCTGCCCAAGGATACCGTGATCTTCAACGCCCATGCGGTGGACGAGAATGGTCAGGACACCATCTTCCCCTGGGAGATCGTGCGCTTTGTCGATGTCAACACCATCCCCCCCAAGGGTTACAAGTACGGCAAGTATTACTTCAACCTGGATGACGACGCGAAGGCGTTCACCGTCACGGCCCGCTTGCATTACCGCTCTTTCGCCCAGAGCACGGCGGACCTGCTGTTGGGTAAAGGGGCGGTAAAGGTTCCCTCGGTTGAGATGGTCAAGCTGGAACAGACCTTCAAGGTCGGCGAACTGGAAGTCGCCGATGCCGCGAAACATTGATTACGGCCTGGGAGAAACGACTATGAACAGACTATCTACATATATCCTGGGTTGTCTTCTGATTGCGGGCCCCGTGTTGGCGGACGAACCCGAATTCCGCTGGGACCGGGCTACCCTGAAGCTGGTTGCCTCCGGTGACGCGGCCCGGGGCGAGGCGATCGCCAAGGAACACAAATGCAAAAAATGCCACGGCAAGACCGGGGTCAGCGAGGAGGACGATACCCCGAGCATTGCCGGACAGATCCCGACCTACCAGTTCAAGCAGCTGATGGACTACAAGTCCGGTGTGCGGGATGAGAAGACCATGACCAAGCGGGCACGCAAGCTGACCCGGGAGGATATGGCCGATCTGGCGGCCTTCTATGCGACCCAGACCCCCGAGGAAGGAGTTATGAAAGAGGTGCCGAAGCTGGTGAAGGAGGGTGACATGAGCCGGCTGTTGTTGCCTTGCAGTGTTTGTCACGGTAAGAATGGGGAGGGTCTGGGTTTCGAGGTGCCGGCGCTGGCCGGGCAGAAGATCGATCACTTCATCGAGACCATGACCGCCTTCCAGGATGGCGACCGGGAAAACGACGAGTACGGCAGAATGCGATTCATCGCCCAGCAGTTGTCGGAGGATGAGATCGCCGAGCTGGCCGCTTTTTATTCCGCGCCCCCGGAGACAGAAGAGTAACCGGTGCATGTTGTGTGCAAGCCGTTTCAAACAGATCTGAGAACCGGGGGCTTCGATGCCCCTGGGTTCCTCAAGGCGGCATCGCAACATCAATTCGTAGGTCGGGTTAGCGCAGCGTAACCCGACACATTGCATCGAAATGCTCACCCTGTGTCGGGTTAAGCTGTGCTAACCCGACCTACCGGTGGGAACGGCACCCGGCTGAACAGATCTCCCGGATCCGTGTTAACAGGCTCAAAAACAAAGTCACCGACTCAAGCCATATGCTGAAACAGATTCAACTTGCCTCCTTACACAGGCCATGGCCGCTTCTGCTTCTTCTGTTGTTGCAGGTGTTTCTCATGAGCAGCAATGCGCAGGCTGCCGATACCGCTGAAGACCTGTTCGATCTGGAACACCTGCGGGTGAGAATTTCCCAGGATCTGGCTTACCTGAAGGTCGATCATCATGGCCGTGAGGTCATCATTCTGCGACACCAGGATCCGCAGCACCGGATCGAGCCGCCATTCGACAAAACCGCCCGGGATTGTCCGCCATTCTGTGCCCTGCCCATGACTCTGGCGACGGGGGTGGAGACCATTGGTGAGCTGGAGATGCTGGACTACCTGCGACAGGTCAGTGAGGGTGCTGTGAATGTCCTGGTGATCGATTCCCGAACCCGGGATTACGTCCGCCAGGGCACCATTCCCGGTTCCATCAATATTCCCTACACCCAGCTGGATCCCGTGCATACCCCGGAAGCACAGATCGCTGAAACCCTGCAGTTGGAGTTTCAGGCGGAGAAGGGGGAGCAGCTGTGGAATTTTCAGAATGCCAAGACCCTGGTGTTGTTCTGTAACGGGCCCTGGTGCGGTCAGTCCCCGTCGAATATCCGGATGTTGTTACGTCTCGGCTACCCAGCCGCTAAACTGAAATGGTATCGCGGCGGCATGCAGGCCTGGGAGCAGTTTGGCCTGACCACGGTGAAGGACTGACGGGTATGCCCTTTCTCTCTCATCTCTCAGTTAGGAAAAAATAACGCATGTTCAGACGACTGTCGTCCCTCTCCCTGTTTTGCCTTGCAACCACTCTGGCGCCGCTTACGGCGTTCTCCCAGCAGGATTACCAACTCTACACGGTGGAGAAGCGCCAGGTGGCCGCCCACATCTCGATTGCGGGCACGGTCTCGGCGCGTAAGTCGGTGCAGCTCACCGCTCAGATCCCGGGGCGTATCTCGTTCATCGCCGGGCTCGAGGGTGACCGATTCCAGGAAGGCGCGCAGCTGGTGCAGATCGACGACACGGCGCTGAAGGCGAAACTGGATGCGGCGGTGGCCAACCGGGACTCGGCGATGGCCTCGATTCGCAATGCCAACATGCAGCTCAACCGGGAGTTGTATTCCCCCCAGTCCCGGGCCAGCAGTCAGGCGCCCGGGGGCATGGGCATGCCCTCGATGATGGACCAGATGTTCACCAATCCGATGCAGGATGCCATGGGCATGCGCAACCGGGGCACCGAGCGGGGCGCCGATCTGGTGGCCCGGGAGACCCAGTTGAGCCAGGCCACCTCCCAGCAGCGCCAGGCGGAGGCGCAGATCAAGGAGATCCAGGCGGCGTTGCGGGATGCACGCAGCGTTGCCCCCTTCGACGGTGTGGTGGAGAGCGTGCATATCGAGGTAGGGGACACGGTTCAGCCGGGTCAGCCGATTCTCAATTACAGCGAGACCAGCGGCTTCCAGGTCGAGGCGGACGTGCCCGTGCGCCTGCGCCAGGGGCTCATGCAGGGTAACCAGCTTGAGGTCCGCCTGGACGGGCTCGGAGCCCCTGTGAAGGCCCAGATCACACGCATCTTTCCGGTCGCCGATCCGCGTCAGCACACGGTGCGGGTGGAGATGGATCTGCCCGACGGGACGCTCGCCACCGTGGGGCAGTACGCCGAGGTAAGCGTGCCGGATCTGTCCGGCCAGGAGTCCCGTCCGCAACTGCTGATCCCCAACAGCGCGGTGATCCGCAAGGGCGGTCTGCCCCTGGTCTATGCGGTGGGGGAGGATGGCCGCACCCGTCTGCGGGTAGTCCGGCTGGGGGAAGTGATCGGCGACAATCAGGCGGTGGTGCTCTCGGGACTCGAGGCGGGTGACCGAATCGTGGATCGTCCTCCGCCGGGGATGAAGGCGGGCGTGCCGGTGACACCAGGGGACAACCCTCAGGCTACCCAACAAAATCAACAATAAGGCGCCGCTATGACTGATCAAGAACGACCGGCCGAAGCGGTCAACCTGGGCCTGGCGGGGAAGACTGCGCGGGCCTTTGTACACTCACCTCTCTCCCCGCTGCTGTTCCTCGCCATGTTGGGCATGGGCATACTCGGACTGCTGGTCACTCCCCGTCAGGAGGACCCGCAGATCTCGGTGCCGCTGATCGACATCTTCATCCCCTATCCCGGCGCCTCTGCCCAACAGGTGGCGGACATGGCGGTGGAGCCCCTGGAGAGGATCATGAGCGAGATCCCCGGGGTGAAACACATCTACTCCGCCACCTCCCGGGGCATGGGCGTGGTGACGGTGCGCTTCAAGGTCGGTGAACAGACCGGTCCCTCCCTGGTGAAGGTGCATGACAAGCTCGCCTCCAACCTGGACAAGATGCCCGCCGGAGTGCAGATGCCGCCCCTGGTCAAGGCCAAGGGTATCGATGACGTGCCGGTGGTGACCCTGACCCTGTGGTCCAGCGAACTCGACGGGGGCAGTCTGCGCCGCCTGGGGCTGAACCTGCTGCAGCAGCTGAACCAGATCCCCAACACCGGGCAGAGTTTTGTGGTCGGTGGCCAGAGTGAAGAGATCCGGGTGGAGATCCTGCCCAACAAGCTGTCCGGCTCCGGAGTCACCACCAGCCAGGTGGTGAATGTGATCCGCGGCGCCAACGCGGAGAATGTGGCCGGACGGGCTGAGGCCGACAACCGCACACTGCGGGTCTATGCGGGCAGCTTCCTGCGCAACGCCCGGGACGTGGGTGACCTGGTGGTGGGGGTCAACGATGGCCGTCCGGTCTACGTGCGGGATGTGGCGCGGGTCTCCCGGGTCGTCGAGGACGCCAACAATTACGTCAATTTCTACACCGGAGCGGCGTATGCAGACACCGAGGGCAGTGAAGCTGTTCTGAGCGCCGATGGGGAACAGGCGGTGACCGTGGCGATCGCCAAGAAGAAAGGCAGCAACGGGGTCACGGTGGCGAATGATATCCTCGCCATGGTGGAGTCCCTCAAGGGCCGCCTGATCCCGGAACAGGTGCAGGTCGAAGTGACCCGCAACTACGGCGATACCGCCCAGGACAAGGTCAACGAGCTGCTGTTCAAGCTGGTGGTGGCGACCGGCATCGTTACCCTGCTGGTGTGGTGGGCGCTGGGTATCAAACCGGCGGTGGTGGTTACCGTGGTGATACCGGTGGTGATCCTGATGACCGTGTTTGCCGCCTTCGTCATGGGATTCTCCATCGACCGGGTCTCCCTGTTCGCGCTGATTTTCTCCATCGGCATCCTAGTGGATGACGCTATCGTGGTGGTCGAGAACATCTACCGTCGCTGGCTGCTGGCCGGCAACAGCAGCACCGAAGTGGCGGTGGACGCGGTGCGGGAGGTGGGCAATCCCACAATCCTGGCCACCTTCACCGTGGTTGCCGCACTGCTGCCGATGGCCTTCGTCAGTGGCCTGATGGGGCCCTACATGGCGCCGATCCCGGTGCTGGGCTCGGTGGCGATGCTGATCTCCCTGTTCGCCGCGTTTGCCTTCACCACCTACCTGGCGATGCGCATCAAGCCCTCCATGGAGGCCCTGGAAAAGGCGGAAAAGAAGGAGCATGCGGCGAACGAAAAACTCGACCGGGTGTTCCGCAAGGTGCTGCCCAAACTGCTCGACAGCCGGGTCGCGGGGTTCGGCTTCCTGGGCGGCCTGGTGGTGGCCTTCTTCGCGGTCATCGCCCTGTTCTACACCACCGCGGTCACGGTGAAGATGCTGCCTTACGACAACAAGGCGGAGTTTGCGGTGGTGATCGACATGCCGGAAGGCACCGCGCTGCCGCAGACCTCCAACCTGGCCCGGGAGCTGGCCGAAGCCCTGCGGGACATCCCCGAGGTGGTGGCGTTGCAGACCTATGCGGGCACCGCCCGTCCCTACGACTTCAATGGCATGGTGCGGCACTACTACCTGCGTGAGGAACCCTGGCAGGGTGAGATCCAGGTTCAGCTGACCCACAAGAAGCAGCGCTCACGCACCAGCCACGCGATCGCTGAGGAGGCCCGCGCGATACTCACCCCCCTGGCCCATGCGGCGGGCGCACGGATCACCGTGGCCGAGGTGCCCCCGGGTCCCCCGGTGATGCAGTCGGTGGTGGCGGAGGTCTACGGACCGGATGAGGACACCCGCCGCAGCGTGGCGCTCAAGCTGACGGACATCTTCGAGTCGGTGGATGGATTGGCGGATGTGGACAACTACCTGACCGAGCCCTACCAGGCCTGGCGTTTCGAGATCAACACCCAGAAGGCCTCGGTGCAGGGGATCTCCACCAGCACCATCATCGATACCCTGTCGGCGGCCATGGGTGGTTACCAGATCACCGATGTGCGGGAAGGCACCGCCCTGGAGCCGACCTGGATCGTGATGCAGGCGCCCCTGTCCCTGCGCGCCAACCCCCAGGCCCTCGCGGACCTGCCGATACCCGGTCCCCAGGGTCACAATGTGCCGCTGGCGGAACTGGGGCATTTCCGCAAGATGACCGAAGAGCCGATCATCTACCACAAGGACCTGCGACCCCTGGAGTACGTGGTGGGTGATGCGGTGGGACGCCTCGGCGCCCCCATCTATCCGATGCTCAAGGTGGATGAACTGTTGGAGAACTACACCACCCCGGACGGAGTGGTTATGTCCGGCACCATGACCGGCCCTCCGGAGGACAATGGCGAGTCCTCCTTCGAATGGTCCGGGGAGTGGACCGTCACCTACGAGACCTTTCGCGACATGGGGGCGGCTTTCGCGGTCGCCCTGGTGCTGATCTACATGCTGGTGGTGGGCATGTTCGGCAACTTCCTGGTGCCGGCGATCATCATGGCGCCGATCCCGTTGACCCTGCTCGGCATCGTTCCCGGCCATCTGATCTTCAACGCCCAGTTCACCGCCACCTCGATGATCGGCTTTATCGCCCTGGCGGGGATCATCGTGCGTAACTCCATCCTGCTGGTGGATTTCGCGGTGGAGGAGGTGCGCCGGGGGATCGATGTGCGCGAGGCGGTGCTGCTCTCCTGCAAGGCCCGCACCCGGCCGATCATGATCACCGCCTTCGCCCTCATGGGCGGCGCCTCGGTGATCCTCTCCGACCCGATCTTCCAGGGTATGGCGGTCTCCCTGCTGTTCGGCGTGTTCGTCTCCACGGTGTTGACCCTGGTGGTGATTCCCCTGGGTTGTGTGAGCGCGGCCAAGAGCCTGAAGAGCATTGCCGAGGCGCGGGGACCGGTGAACGGGTCCGTCGCCGGCTGAGCACCCGGCACCGGGGCGCAAGCCCCGGTTCAGCGTTTCCGTTCCGCGGACTTGACCTGCTCCCAGGCTGCGTCGAGCTGCTCCAGCGACAGGTCGTTCAGCTGGGTGATGTTTGCATCCCGCAGCGTGTTCTCCATGGCCCGGAAACGCCGTTCGAACTTGCGGTTCGCCCGACTCAGGGTCTGCTCCGCATCCAGGCCGCTCAATCGCAACACGTTGACCAGGGCGAACATCAGGTCGCCCAGTTCGTCCTGTAATGCATCCGGATCGGTTTGCTGCATGGCTTCCCCGACCTCCTCGAACTCCTCCCGCACCTTGTCCAGCGCCCCCTGCACATCCGGCCAGTCGAAGCCCACCCGGGCCGCCCGGCGCTGCAGTTTTTCCGCCCGGATCAGTGCCGGCAGGGCCTGTGCCACCCCATCCATCTGGCTGCTGTTCTGCTCGGGAGTGCGCTGCTCACGCTCAAGTTCCTTCTGCCCCTCCCAGGCATGCCGCAGTTCCTCCTCGGATGCGAAGCGGGCGTCCGAGAAGACGTGGGGATGGCGGCGGATCATCTTCTCGCAGATGCCCCGGGTCACATCGTTGAAATCGAAGTGACCCTCCTCCCGGGCGATCTGGCTGTAAAACACCACCTGGAACAGCAGGTCGCCGAGCTCATCCCGCAATTCCCTCATGTCGCCGCGTTCGATCGCGTCCGCGACCTCGTAGGCCTCTTCCAGGGTGTAGGGGAGGATGGTGCGATAGGTCTGGCGCAGGTCCCAGGGGCAGCCGCTTTGCGGGTCGCGGAGTTGCTGCATGATTTCGAGTAGTTGCTGCATGGGTTCCATCAGATGGGGCTCCTGTGCGGGATCGGGTTGCATGTCCCCGGGTTGCGGGTGTTGCGTATCGTTCGCCATTGTAAGTGTATGGATGTGGATTTCACCCTCCAGGGCGAGTCACTTTTCCTCGTTCCCACGCTCCGCGTGGGAATGCAGACCCGGGCTTGCACACGCCTGACAGGTTTGGGCAATGCCGCGTCACATCGATAGGCATTCCCACGCAGAGCGTGGGAACGGGATAAAGATCGAACCTTTCCCTGTAGCCCGGGTGTAACGAAGTGGAACCCGGGATCCGGCAGAATGCGAAGCGCTGCGGAATCATACAAAACCCTCCAGACGTCTCCCTTCGCTCTTAACACAGAGATCCATGCCGCATGGCGATGCTGACATCGCTCCAGTGATTGGGGTGAATAAAATCACTTATCTGGAAGTGGTTCCTGGGTAGGTCCGGGCGAGGGGGCAATGCCAATGCGCGCAACGAACCCCTGACCCAACACTTAAAACCGCTCCTGGCAGAGGATTCCATGGCTGAGAATCATGGGTAACCAGGTTGTGTTTTGGCATTTCAATTCTTCCCCGGCTTGCGGCAGAATTCCCGATCCACATCATGGGTTGAATTCATCATGGCCAGCAACGCCCCGGGTCGTCTCGACCGACTCTACGACTACATCACCGGCGATGAGGATGCCCGGGTCTGCAAGGACATACCGGACGCCGCCTGTCACCATCAGCCGCGCAACTATTTCGCCTACCTTGTCGCCAATCTGCTGAACAAAGTGGCCGATGAGCTGACCTCCGCCAAGCTGGTGCTGCCCTGGCTGCTCGGAACCCTCGGGGCGCCGGTGGCGCTGACCGGTTTCCTGGTGCCGATCCGCGAGTCCGGGGTGCTGCTGCCGCAACTGGTAGTGGCGGCGATGGTGCGGCAGCGGCCCCATCGCAAGGGCGTGTGGCTGCTGGGGGCGTTTCTCAGCGCCCTGGCCCTGGCGGGCATGGCGCTGGTGGCCCTGACCACCGATGGCACCCTGGCGGGGTGGCTGATCATCGGCCTGCTGGTGGTCTACAGCCTGGCGCGAGGGCTCTGTTCGGTCTCCGCAAAGGACGTACTGGGCAAGACGGTGTCGAAGAGCCGGCGCGGCAACCTGATGGGCTGGAGCGCGGGGATCGGTGGCCTGGTGGTGGTGGCCATCGGTCTCGGCCTGAGCCTGGGGAACCTGGCCGACGCGGATGTCAGCCTGTTCGGCTGGCTGTTTCTTGCCTGCGCTGTGTTGTGGATTGCTGCGTTGCTGGTGTTCGCCGCAATCCACGAGGAACCCGGCGCCACCGAGGGGGGCGGCAATGCCCTGAGTGTGGCCCTTGGCTACCTTGGGCTGTTGCGCAGCGACACCCGTTTCCGTCACTTCGTTACCGCCCGGCTGCTGCTGCTCTCGGTGGCCCTGGCGACCCCCTACTATGTGCTTCTGGCACAAAACCATACCGGTAACGGGCTCGACGGACTCGGCTGGCTGATCATCGCCACGGGGGTTGGCGCCAGTATCAGCTCCCCCGTCTGGGGGCGCATGGGGGACCGCTCCAGCCGCTCGGTGATGGCCCTGGCATCCGCCAGCCAGGGGCTGCTGGGCATTCTGGTGTTCCTGTGCGTGGTGGCTGGGGTACCCCTTATCGGTAATCACTATTTCTGGGCCGCAGTGATGATCGCCCTGACGGTATTTCATGCCGGGGTGAGACTGGGGCGCAAGATCTATCTCGTTGACATGGCGGATGGAGGTAACCGGGCGGCCTATGTGGCGCTCTCCAACACCCTGATCGGTGTCGCCATGCTGGGCGCCGGTTTCATCGGTCTGATCGGTGACTGGCTGGGGGTTCCCTGGCTGGTGCTGATTCTGGCGCTGGCATCGTTGCTGGCGGCCCGCTATGCCTGGCAACTCGAAGAGGTGTCTGAGGGCTGAGTACCGGTCAAGACTGTCCGGTCAGCAGTCGGCATCCTGCCGGTGCCGAGTGTTGACGGGGCAGCAGTACCTTGACCTGCAACCCGCCCTCCGCGCGGTTGCGTAACACCAGCTCGCCGCCGTGGGCCAGGGTCACGCTCTTGGCCACGGCCAATCCCAGGCCGGTGCCACCGGTCTCCCGGCTACGGGAACTCTCCAGCCGGTAGAAGGGGGTGATGACCGCCTCCAGTTGATCCTCGGGAATACCCGGGCCGTTGTCCTCGATGACGATCTCCACCCGGATCGGGTTGCGGGTCAGGCTGGCCACCACCGAGCCGCCGTACTTCAAACCGTTGTCGATCAGATTGTTCAGGGCCCGCTTGAGGGCCACCGGGCGGCAGGTCAGGGTGAGCCGTTCCGGACCGGCGTAGGTGACATCCCCACCCAGATCCTCATGGTCGTCGACCAGGCTTTGCAGCAGGGCGGCAAGGTCTGTGTTGCGCGCCTGTTCATCCGCCGCCTCGTCCTTGGCGAAGCTCAGGGTGGCGGAGAGTATCGCCTCCATCTCCTCCAGGGTCGCCAGGGTCTTCTCCCGCATCTCCGGGTCTTCGATGTATTCGGCGCGCAGCCGCAGAGTGGTGATCGGAGTGCGCAGGTCGTGGGAGACCGCGGCCAGCATCTGCGATCGGTCGGTGATGTGCTTGTGCAGGCGGGCCTGCATGCGGTTGAAGGCGTGGATTGTATCGCGCACCTCCCGGGGCCCGGTCTCGTCCAGCGGAGGAAGGGTGTGGCCCAGGCCGAATCGCTCCGCGGCATCCGCGAGCTGAGCCATGGGACGGGCCATACGCCGGGCGATGAACAGCCCGCTGATCACCAGCAGTACCAGCCACATCAGCAACAGATAGAGGGTCTTGCTGGCCCAGGGCGGAGTCTTCTCGAAATCCTGGGCATGAAAGTTGAGCCAGTGGTCGTCGCCCAGACGGACCGCGATGGCGATCCCCTTGAGTTCGTGGATACGTGCCTCCCGGGGGCTGAACTCCTCCGGTGGGAGGTCCGGGTGATCCATCTCCACATGCACCCTCACATCCGCACGCTCCTCAAGCTGCAGGGCGCGTCGCAGGCGATGGCTGATCATTTTTTCCAGGGGGTGGCGGGGCCAGCTTTTGACCGCGGGTTGGGGATCGACGGTTATCCGGTCGCCGGGTTCCGATGCGCGCTGGATGATGCGCTGACGCTCCGCTCCGTCCGCGTCGTTTATCAGCTTGAACAGGGTGGTGACCCGCTCCAGCAGGCGGAATACGTTGCGCTCGTCGAAGCGCTCGATGCGTTCGTCATGGAGCAGGATCGCGCTGCCGATGATCAGCAGCAGGGTCATGCCCAACAGCAGCGCCAGGGTGCGTCCGGCGAGTGAGTCAGGCCACAGGCGCATGGCCGGTCTCCACTTTGGGGGCAAACAGGTAGCCGCCGCCACGCACGGTTTTGATGATCTGCGGACTCTTGGGCTGGTCGCGCAGCTTACGTCTGAGTCGGCTCACCAGAGTGTCGATGGCCCGATCGAAGGCGCGGGACTCCCGTCCCCGGGCCAAATCGAGCAACTGGTCCCGGGTGAGTACCCGTCCCGGGCGGGTTACGAAGGCCATCAGCAGGGTGAATTCCGCAGTGCTCAGGGGCACCAGGGTCTGTTCCGGATCGGTCAGTTCCCGGGCCGAAGGCAGCAGGGTCCAACCGAGGAAACTGAGGCATTCCGGGATGTCCTGGGGCAGCTGGTCCGGCAGGCTGGTCATACGCCGCAGCACCGCCTTGATACGGGCCAGCAGTTCCCGGGGGTTGAAGGGTTTGGCCAGGTAGTCATCGGCGCCCATCTCCAGGCCGATGATGCGGTCGGTCTCCTCGCCCATGGCGGTGAGCATGATCACCGGTATGTTCGATTCGGCGCGCAGGTTGCGGCACAGGGTCAGACCGTCCTCCCCGGGCATCATCAGGTCCAGCACGATCAGGTCGATCGCCGCATCCTGCAGCACCCGCTTCATCTCGGTACCCCCGGAGGCGGTACTGACACGATAGCCGTGATCGCCGAGAAAGCGCTGCAGCAGGGTGCGGATCTCCTGGTGATCGTCGACGACAAGGATGTGGGGCTGATTCTCCATGATGACCAGTTTAAGGGATCACAAAATCGGCGGAAAGAATCATTGTGACACATTGTGTCGGGTCTTGAGGTCTGTCACCGGGCGTTACAAATGTGCGGGATTCTGCCATTGGGTGGACACATCAGGGGCGTTCAATGGTAACCGTCGACAAGACATCACGACCAACAAATGAGGAGTCTGATATGAACAAGCGTCTGAAAATCACCCTGATCTCCACCGCAGTGGCCGCATCCAGTCTTTTCGCCGTGGTCTCCGCCGCCGATGCGGGATGGGGCGGCTATCAGGGCCGTTGTGACCGCGCCGCGATGGGCGACTACGCCGGACCCGGCATGATGAATGGCATGGGTAAAAAGGGACAACCGATGAACCGTAACCTGGACCTGAGCGCGGATGAGGCCAAGACCCTGGTGGCCGCGCGTCTGATCATGCGCGGTAATGACCGTCTCAAGGTGGGCCAGGTGACCGAGCAGGATGAGAACACCTACCTGGTGGACATCGTCACAGTCGACGATTCCCTGGTGCGCCAGGTGGCGGTTGACCGCAACAACGGTCTGCCCCACGGCCGCCGGATGATGCAGCAGTAACCGGCTCGACCGAGTCTCCGGCCCGGACATCCTGTCCGGGCCGTTCATTTTTTTAAGGAGTTAATTGTCATGAATGCACTGCATACCCGGCCCTGGTCCACCCCCATCATGATCGGTGCCGGTCTGTTCGTCGCGGTTTCCGGAGTGATGATGTTCTGGGGTGTTCACGATCCCGTGGAGCAGGCCCATGAGTGGATTGGACTGATGTTCGCCGGTGTGATCCTGCTGCACATTCTCAACCACTGGCAGGTGTTCAAACGTTACTTTTCCCAACGTCTGGCCCTTGGGGTCATGGGTGTGGTGATGCTGGCGGTGGTCGGGTTCATCGGTGTATCGGCGTCTGAGGAAGGCGGTAATCCGATGATGCAGGTGATCCACAGTATCGAAGCCTCCCCATTGAGCGAAGTTGCTCCGCTGGTGGATCGTGATGCGGGAGAACTGGTGTCCGGGTTACAGGCGGCCGGCTATTCGGTGAGTGGACCGGATGCCTCGCTCGGGCAGATCGCCCGGGACAACGGGGCGGAGCCCCGTGCCCTGTTCGGGCTGGTGTTCGCGGGTCGGTGAGGATTTCAGAGGTCCATGGCCGCAAACGGGTTGCAGACCCCGTAGCCCGGGTGCAGCGTAGCGGAACCCGGGAACCCCTCCGGAGTTCCGACTCTCCCGGGTTCCGCGATGCTTCACCCGGGCTACACGGGGACGTTCACTTCGTTTGAGATTTCCCATACCCACACGCTGTCTGGGAATTAAAACCTACTGCCCGATGGATTCATCAGCGACGTAGCCCGGGTGCAGCGAAGCGGAACCCGGGAATGTCCCTCCGGAGCTCCGACCCTCCCGGGTTCCGCGATGCTTCACCCGGGCTACACAGGGATTTTTACTCCGCTTGAGACACAACAATCAGGAACCCCTGCGGTGTGGGCCGACCTTGATCAGCCGGACAGAAGATTCCCCGTTTCGGGAATGTCGCGGACTGACTGTGATGTGAGGCGGGTGTGCTCCGCTCCGCTGTATCCGAGCGGAAGTACTTTTTCGTGGTTCACATACAACGGGTGATCGGCGGGAAAGTATTCCAGCATCGCCGCCGCATATCGGTCGAACGGATTTGTAATCCGGGTGATCGCCCTGCGTCGTTCTGCACTCAGGTCATAACTGTTGAAACGGATGCTGAAAGGCACCGGGTAATCCGTGCCGAACAGAATCTTGTGAGTCACCTGCGGCTGCTGCGAAAGGTGACGCAACGCCCTGGCCCGCAGCGGGGCGAGGATCGCCGAGACATCGGCATACAGATTGTCGTGTGTCGCCAGCATTTCCAGCATCCGGTGGTAGTCCGCATCGAAGTGGCGGGGATTGCGGGAGAGGTTGCGCCAGGGGCGCAAGCGGTCGTTGAACCTTCCCAGTCCCATATGCGCGGCTATCACCGTGACACCGGTCTGCAGGGGAAGGTCGAGCATGGCAATCCGTTCATACGGGCGGTGAGATTCGATGCTGTATTCACTGCCGACATGGATGATCAGGGGCAGGCGATGGGCCTTGAGCTTTTCGTAGTAGGGAATCCAGCGCGGATCGTTGAGATCCAAACCCCAGTAGTTCTGCAGAAACTTTGCCCCGCGGCAACCCTGATCAACCAGTTCGTCGATCCGCTCCAGGGCGTCGGGGCGGCGCGGGTTGACCGAAAGGAAGGGGATGAACTGCTCGGGAAAGCGCCCGGCCACCCCGACCACGTCCCGGTTGCGGGCACACACGGTTTTGTTGCGCGCCACCTCTCGACCCCGCTCGTCATAGCGGGCATCCACACCGAACAGGCAGACCTTTTCAAGATGCTGCGATTCGCGTACCGCCGCGGCCATGGATAGCACATACGCCTCGAAGGGGCGGGCGCGCAGCTGGTTGGGGTCCGCGCCGAGGCCCTGGGCAAAGAAGCGCAGGGCGATCCGGTCATACAGGCGGTCAAAACGCACCGCCGGATTGAGCAGGTGGGTGTGGATATCGATGGTCTTCATGGACAGGCTGCCTCCAGGGCGAGTTGCCGGGCCAGGCTGTAGTCGTTCTTGCCGCTGCCCAGTTTCGGGATCTCATCGACCGGTATGAGCAGGGAAGGGCGCATCAGCGGGTTGAGCGCGGAGCCGTCGATGAGCTTGCGCAGTTGCTCGGGGAGCAATGTCCCGCGAAACAGCAAGGCCACCTGTTCGCCTTTTCTGTCATCCGGCAGGGTGGTGGCCAGTACCTCCGAATCCTCCGGCAGCAGGGCGGCGATGGAGCCTTCCAGCGCGCCGAGACTGATCATCTCCCCACCGATCTTGGCAAAACGGGAGTAGCGGTCGACAATGGTGAGAAAGCCGTCCTCGTCCAGGTGTCCCTTGTCGCCGGTCCGGTACCAGCGCTGCCCGTTATCTGTGATGATCGCCTCGGCGGTCTTGTCGGGTTCGTTCAGGTAACCGAGCATCACCTGCGGACCACCGAACAGGATCAGACCGTCTTCACCCACCGGCAGAGGCTGCAGGGTGTGCGGGTCGACGATGCGGAAACTGCCCCCCGGCAAGGGCAGACCCACGCTGCCCGGCTTGCTGCCTTGCTGTACCCGCCAGCTGCCCTTTGCCAGGCGGTCGGGAAGGTTGACACTGGCCACCGGGGTGGTTTCCGTGGCCCCGTAGCCTTCGTAGATATCCTTGTTGAATTTCAGCTTGAAGGCGTCGCGCACCTCCGGGTTCAGCTTCTCCGCGCCGGCCACCACGATGCGCAGGGAGTCCAGCATCAGGGGGTGGATCTTGCTGTTGCGGGTGTAAAGGCGCAGGAAGGTGGAGGTACCACAGAAGATGCTGGCCTTGTACTGGGCGACTGCCTTGGCGATGGTCAGGGCGTCGGTGGGATCCGGATGGCAAATTGCGGGTATCCCCTCCACCAGAGGCAGCAGCCCGGTCACGGTCAGGCCGAAGGCGTGGAACAGGGGCAGGGAGGCCATGATCACGTCCTCGTGACGGGTGTCCAGCACATCGGAGACCTGCTGAATATTGGCCATGATGTTGCGATGACTGAGCATGACCCCCTTGGGCTGACCCTCGCTGCCACTGGAAAACAGGATCGCGGCGGGCTGGTCGGGATCGGTTTTGCGACCGAACAGAAGATGCAGCAGGCGCGCGGGCAGGGTCACCGCAGCGGCCATCAGCAGCAGCCGGGTAATCCCGCCGATCTGTTCCTTCATGTCTTCCAGATAGTGCACCTCGAGGCGCGCCAGCAGGCTCTGCAGGTCGATGCCGCGCTTGGCCAGCTTGTCGATGAAACGCCGCGAGGTGTAGAGATGCCTGAGTTCGGCCTGGTCCAGCGCCGCGTGAAGCGCGTTCAGGTTTGCGCTGTAGTTGAGGTTCACCAGGGTTTTGCCACTCAACAGGGTTGCCATGTTGGTGAGTATCCCGGCGCTGCTGGTGGGCAGCAGCAGACCGATATTGCGCTCCGGGCTCTGTTTACGAATCAGACGCGACAGGGCAATCACGCTGACCAGGGTGCGATAGCCGGACAGGGGCTGGCCGCCCCGGGCGTCCGCAAGACTCAGGCGACGCCCCCTTCTGCGGGCTGCACGCATCCAGGCCAGGGGCAGGGGTTCAAGCTGCCGGCTGTGTGCATCCCAGGCGCTCATGGAGAGCTCCAGAACCTTCTGTTTCACCGTATGGGCCTGGGCATTCAGGGGCATCGGCTTGCCGAAAGCGACGATCACCTCGGTGCGGGTGCGGGTACTGCGGTTCTCCCGCAGTTTGGCGCTGGAGCGGGAGAACCGGGTGCCCCACAGGCCGCGCAGGTAGAAGGGCAGTATGACGCCATTGGCCCCCTCAACGGCCCGCTCGAAACCCTTGTGAAAGCGGTCCAGCTGACCGTTGCGGCTGATCGCCCCCTCGGGGAACAGGCACACCACCTCACCTTCACGCAGGCGTTGGTTGACCGCTGCCAGGGCCTCCCTGCTGGCGCCGGAGGTGATCGGGATGACCCCGAACAGGTCGAGGAACCAGCGCAGGTACCAGCGATCGTAGTAGTCCCGGTGCATGACAAAGCGGACCGGCCTCGGGCAGGCGATCTGGATCATCGCCCAGTCGAGCCAGCTGATGTGGTTGCCGAGCATCAGCACCCCGCCCTGGGCGGGCAGGTTGTCGAAACCCAGCACCCGCACCCGGTGGGTGCCGGAGAAGGCCCGGGCGATGATCAGGCGCACCAGGGACTGGGGCAACTGCCACACCGTATACAGGGCGCCGAACAGGGCGGTCAGGGTGAGCAGGTGAAACAGACCGAAGCTGCTCATGCCCTGCAGAGCGAACAGCACCGTCAGGCCGAGGAAGCCCAGCATCACCAGGTTCTGCACCAGGTTGTTGCCGGCCAGCACGGTGCCGAGTTCTGCGTCGCGGGCATGGAACTGGATCAGTGCATTGAGGGGCACGATGAACAGGCCGCCGGAGATCCCGAGCAGCAGGAAGTCGAGGGCCATGGGCCGGGCGGACTCGAGCTGCGGCAGCAGGGTCAGACTCAGCAGGATGCCCAGGGCGCCGAGGGGCACCAGCCCGGTTTCGATGTGCTGCCGGGAGGCGCGTCCGGCGATCAGCGAGCCGATGATGATGCCGAGTCCGGAGCAGGCCATCACGCCCTGGATGATCAGGGTGTTGTCCAGTTCCAGGGTCTGTTTGGCGAAGGCGGGGAAGGCCGCCAGCACCACCTGGGAGATGCCCCAGAACACCGACAGGCCGACGATGGAGAGCCAGATGGTGCGGCTCCCGGTGAGCTTGCGGAAGTTCTCCCGCAGGTAGCGGCCCCGGGCGTATCGCGGCCAGTCGAAGGCCTGTTCATTGGCGGGTGCCGCGCCTGCGGGCAGCTTCAGGGTCAGCCACAGCTCCACACCGGCACACAACACCAGAATCCAGCCGATGGGGGCGATCAGGGTCAGGGTGGCGGCCTCGCTCGGGTAGACCTGTCCGCTCAGGCGGGTTTCGAACAACAGAGAGAACACCACGATGCCGGAGAGGATCGCGACGATGGTGACCGCCTGAACCAGAGCGTTGGCCCGGGCCAGGCTGGACTGTCCCGCCATCTCCTTGATGAAACCGTACTTGGCCGGCGAGTAGAAGGCGCTTTGAACCGCCAGCAGAAAGGTCATGCCGAAGGCGGCGATGAACCAGCCCTGGTAGTAACAGAGGGTGATCAGCAGGGTCAGGCCCAGGGCCACGGCGGCGCTGATCTGCATCACCCGGGGCTTGCGGAAGCGGTCCGAGAGGAAGCCGGTAGGGGTGAACAGAAGGATGAAAGGCAGCAGGATCAGGCCATTGATCAGCGCGGAAAGAATGATCTGGGTCGCTCCCTCATGGATTTTGAAGACCGTGTTCTGGATGACGATCTTGTGCCCCAGGTCGACAAAGGCGTTGAGAAAGGCGATGAGCAGGAAAGGCAGAAAGCCCGCTGTTTTGAATATTCTGTCCATGACGCAATGGCCCCGGTTGTTGTATCTGTTGCCATGTTAGAGCAGCGTATCCCTGGCTGCTACGTTGATACTAAAAGTCGTAAAATTTACACCATCAGGTATCAAAAAGTGATACTTTTGTGGAGGCCTGATAGGTTTCTGACCCTTAAGTAAAACAAGATACTGGATTTCTTCCATGGCACAAACTCAACAACTGATCACTGCTTTGAAACAGGCCCTCAAGGCCCACGGGCTGACCTATGCGGATGTGGCGGAGCGTCTGGGGCTGTCCGAAGCGAGCGTCAAACGCCTGTTCGCCCAGCAGCGCTTCACCCTGGAGCGGCTCGAGCAGGTGTGTCAGCTGATAGGCATGGAGATCACCGATCTGCTGCGCATGCTCCAGAATCAGGCCGGGGCGCCCATCTCCGCCCTGACCCGTGATCAGGAGCGGGAGATCGTCGCAGACCTGGAACTGCTGCTGCTGACGGTGTGTGTGCTCAACCACTGGCGGCTGGATGAAATCCGCGACTATTTCGATCTCTCGGAGGTGGCCTGCATCCGTCATCTGACCCATCTCGATCGTCTGAAGATGATCGAGCTGCTGCCCAACAACCGTTGGAAACTGCTGGTCTCGCCCCGTTTCAAGTGGCTGGAGAACGGGCCGATCCAGCAGTTCTTCCTGGATAAGCTGCAGTCGGAATTCTTCAACTCACGCTTCGATCAGGAGCGCGAGGAACTGATCGTGCTGAACGGTATGCTGGCGGCCAGTTCGTTCCGTGTGTTTCAGCGTCGCATGGCGCGGCTGGCCCGGGAATTCGATGAGCTTTCGAGTGACGATGGGTCTTTGCCCCTGGAGGAGAGGGAGGGCACCACGGTGGTTCTCGCCATGCGACCCTGGCGATACGGTCTGTTCAACCCATACCGCAAAACCCGGTAACCCGGCAAGGGTCGACTGGGGGGTGTATTCGGGGCATTCCGTCTGCCTGGACAGGACAAGTCTGGGATTCTCGATCCCGGCAGGGGTTAAAGACCCTACCGGCGTGGCCGATATTTCTGTTGTTACCCAGCGGCTGAAACCATTTGCGGTGGGTATTTTCACGAGGCATGGCAGGAATCGGGCCTCAAGCGTTCACTGATCAATACCCGGTAAGATATGCACACATACGTTGTGGGTTGTATGAGGCACGGTTTGTCCGAATTTCCCTGGGCTTGTACCCGGGAAGGGGCAGGTGAGCATCCGCTGGGAGGTGGCGGGGCTGCATAGATGCCATCACTTCTGATTCCTTCGATTCATCGGGCCAGGTACTGGGTCCTGTCCCTGTTGCTGCTGTGCGCCCCGGGCATTCTGCAGGCCGACAACTGGCAGAGCAGCACACCAGCCGATTCCGTAGTACTGCAGCTGAAATGGAAACATCAGTTCCAGTTCGCCGGCTATTACGCCGCGCTGGAGCAGGGCTACTATCGCGACGAAGGGCTGGCGGTGGAGATTCGCGAACACGCCGGTGAGCAGTCCCCCATCGAACGTCTGATGAGCGGTGAGGTTAACTTCGCCGTGTCGAGTGCGAATGTGGCCCTGCAGCGGGCCAAGGGTTATCCGGTAGTGGCCCTTGCGGCGATCTATCAGCACAGTCCCTATGCCCTGCTGGTACGGGCCGATTCGGGCATCCGGAATGCTTCGGATCTGGCCGGACGGCGCATCATGCTGGGTACCGGTACCCTGGACAGCGCACTGCAGGCGATGCTCAAGCGGGCCGGCCTGAAGGATGCGGACTATACCCGGCTGCCAAGCAGCTTTGACGCCATGTCACTGGTGCGGGGTGAGACCGACGCCTTTAACGCCTATATGACCGATCAGGGTTTCCTGCTCCAGGAGATCGGGGTCAAGCCCCATTTCATCAAACCCCGTGACTACGGCATCGATTTCTATGGCGATGTGCTGGTGACCCGTGAACAGGAGATCCGCGATCATCCACAGCGGGTCGAGCGGTTTTTACGCGCCACTCTCAAAGGCTGGAGCTACGCCCTGGACCATGTGGAGGAGATGGTCGACCTGATCCTGCAGAAGTACGACACCCAGGGCATGTCCCGGGCGCACCTGCTGTATGAGGCGAAGGCCTCCCGGGAACTGATCGAGCCGTTGCTGGTGGAGATCGGCTACATGAACCCGGAGCGCTGGGCGCATATCAAGTCGGTATTCGTGGAATTGGGGTTGCTGGGACCCAACAGTGATATCGGGGGGATGATCTACGAGGGTCCCGACCCGGTGCCTGGCTGGGTGACCTGGTCCCTGGAACATACCATTGTGCTGCTGATTGCGATGCTTGCCATGGGCCTGATGATGCTGGCCTGGATGAATATACACATGCGCAATCAGGTGCGCTTACGCACCCGGGAACTGGAGGAGCAGGAACAGAGTTACCGGACCATTTTCAACGCGGCGCCGGAGGGGGTGTGGCTGATCGATACCGAGCGTCGCACCGTGGATGTGAACAGGCGGCTGCAGGATTTGCTTGGCTATGAGCATGAAGAGATGCTGGGCAAGACGCCGATGGATTTTGTGGATGAAGAGAACCGCAGGATCTTTCGGGAGCAGACCGCAAAGATCAGTGTAACGGAGCGGCGCAAGTACGATATCGCGCTGCGCCACAAGGATGGCCACAACATCCCCACCCATTTCAGTGCGGTCACCCTGAGGCGGCAGGATCGCAGTGTGGTCGCGTCGATTGCCTTTGTCGAGGACATCACCGAGCGCAAGCGCCTGGAGGCGGAGCTGCGCACCGGCGAGCAGAATCTGCGACGCCTGATCAATGCCCAGCCGGCCTGTGTCAGCACCTTTGACACCGAGGGTAGACTGCTCAGCATCAACCCCAAAGGGCTGGAGATTTTTCAGGCCGATTCCCTCGATGAAATTGGCCGGATCTTTACCACCCGGCTGATCGATGAAGCCTACCGCAAGGACTTTGATCAGTTGAACCGCTCAGTGTTTCAGGGCCACAGCGGTCACATGACCTTCAGTGCCACCGGGTGCCTCGGTCGTCAGGTCTGGCTGGAGATGCACTCGGTGCCGATCATGGATGCCCAGGGTCAGGTAATCGAGCATCTCGGTCTGACCCATGATGTCACTGACCGGTTACGCATGGAGATGCAGATCCTGGAGGAGCGGGAGTTTCTTCAGGCGGTCATCGACAACATCAGCGATTCGGTAATGGTGATCGATCCCGACCTGCGGATTCAATTGATGAACAAGCGGGTGAAATCGGTACTGGACGGTTTCGAGATCGAAGCCGGTCAGGTGAAACACTTCTTTGACCTGCCCTATGTGAAGAAACCCGGCACCGGGCAGGAACTCCCGGTCTGTCCGGTACTCGAGGTTCTGCAGACGGGCCGTCAGGCCTCGGCGATTATTTCCAATCCGGTCTCCTCCCGATCCACCACCCAGAACCGGGTCGAGGTGATCGCCTCACCCCTGCTCAATCAGGATGGCAGCATCCGAGGGGTTATCGAGGTGGCCCGGGATATCACCGAACACCTGGAACTGCTCGACGAGGTGAAGCAGCAGAAGGATGACCTGCAGCATCTGGCGCATCACGATTCCCTGACCAACCTGCCCAACCGGGTGCTGTTCCTGCTGCGTCTGAAACAGGCGATCAGCAAGGCCAAGCGTACCGACCGGCAGATGGCGGTGCTGTTCGTCGATCTGGACCGCTTCAAGGAGATCAACGACACCCTGGGGCACGCAGTGGGTGACCAGGTGCTGAAAGAGGTGGCGCAGCGGTTCCGTAACTGTGTGCGTGAGGAGGATCTGATCGCGCGACTGGGGGGTGACGAATTCGTCTTCCTCACCGAGGGCCTGGAGCGGCCTCAGCATGCCGCGGTGATGGCCCAGCAGATCATCCAGTCCCTGTCCCTGCCGTTCAGCATGGTCAATCAGCAGTTTTTCCTCACCGCGAGTATCGGCATCAGCATCTATCCCCAGGACGGCAAGACCGCGGAGATGTTGCTGCGCAACGCGGATGCGGCCATGTACAAGGCCAAGGAGGAGGGCAAGAACACCTTCCAGTACTACACCGAGGACATGACCGAACAGGCCTTTGAGCGAATCTTTCTCGAGACCAGCCTGCGGCGAGCCCTGGAGGCCCGGCAGCTGGTGGTCTACTACCAGCCCCAGGTGGAGATGACCCATGACCAGGTGATCGGGGTCGAGGCACTGGTGCGTTGGGTCAATCCGGAGATGGGCCTGGTGGCGCCTTCCCGGTTCATTCCCCTGGCGGAGGACACCGGGTTGATCGTACCCCTGGGGGAGCAGGTGATCCGCATGGCCTGCGAACAGATGGTGAAATGGGAGGCGCAGGGTATCCGTCCCCGCTACATGTCCATCAACCTGTCTGTGAAACAGGTGGAGAACCGCAGCCTGATCCCGGTTCTGCGGAATATCCTGGAGGAGACCGGCTGTCGTCCCGAATGGGTGGAGTTCGAGGTGACCGAGGGCTCCCTGGTGAAAGACCCGGACAAGTCCGGCTCGGTGCTTCAGCAGTTGCGGGATCTGGGCTTCGAGCTGGCTATCGACGATTTCGGTACGGGTTATTCCTCCCTCGCCTACCTGAAGCGCTTCCCTCTCACCCGGCTGAAGATCGATCAGTCGTTTATCCGCGATGTACCCGAGGATGCCGATGACATGGCCATCACCCGGGCCATCATCGCCCTGGCGAAAAGCCTCAACCTGCGTGTCCTGGCCGAGGGCGTTGAGCAGGAGGAGCAGAAACAGTTCCTGGTCAAAGAGGGGTGTCTCGAAGCCCAGGGGTACTATTTCGGCCATCCCTACACTGAAACCGAAATGACCCGTCTGCTGCAGAACTCAGCCCATGCGGAAAAGGCCGCTCATGGCGGGTTGCCCAAACTGAAAATTTGATATCTCAAGTTTCGGAGTTCAGATCTAGCGCGCGAACACACATAACATATTGAAAAATAGCTTGATTATACCTCTTGCGTGGTAAAATCCTTGTGTTCTGAAATCAAATAACGAAAACCTATTGAATGGCATGCGCAAGGCATGAAAAATGTGGTAACTGGGCACCCTCTCACGATCCTTTGAATAACTGATTTCATTCACCACGAAGGACACGAAGGATCCGACGAGCAATCATTTAATCTCATTGGGAAGCTTTCAGGCATTGAAATCCATGAACACGCTGCTTCGTGGCCTTTGTGCTCTTCGTGATAAAAAATCAGTATCGGCTACTGCGCTGAATAACCGCAGTCCATATACCTTGAGCGTGGAGCATTTGTGATCGTGTTGTTTACCCGAATTAAATCCGTTCTGAACTCCGAAACTTGAGTGATAATTTACGCCTTCGAGCCGATTTGCACACAACCCCAGCAGCAGTCGCTGCCAAGCTATCGGGTATAATGAACCCTTGAACACTGGGGGGTCCCCTTTGTCCAGCAAACCAAATCG
>JBEVWC010000021.1:21988-56499 GCA_040506775.1 Candidatus Thiodiazotropha sp. | reverse complement strand
CGAGACCGATATCGTATTGGCCTTTCCGATGCGAAGCTATGGTATCTACAACAGCGGTATCCTGACTAATGATCTGGATGGCCCTGGTCCTCTGGAACCCTGCTCGGGTACCTTGAATGACGGTATCAGCGATGGTGAAACGCTGACATTGGAAAACTTGAGCGCGCCGGTTAATGATTATCCCCACGGTGTTTATGGTGGTTATTGCGCCAATGCGGGTTACGCCGCCAGTGAAATCTCTGATGTTGTGTTAGACCTCAACTACTACGGCTATGAAGAGACTGCGGTTGCTTACCCGGATGACTGTTCAAGAGATTTATGCGACATCATGCCTCGTGTTTATCCTTTTCTGAAGCGTGCGGTCAATGTGATCGCTGCCACTCGTCGTCATGGTGGCAATCGTTCAGTCCTGGGTACACCCGCCGCGAATGTTTTTGATTGGATTCTCGATGCTGGCTTTGAGGCAGGCTGGTTGACGGTCAGTGCGGTTGGATATGACTATGAAACCAATCCCAGTATTGTCGCGATGACAGAGATAACGGGTGGTATTGGTGCTGATAGTGCCGGCATCTGGACCGGTGTTCCAGTCATTGGCTTCTCTGTTATGGCAGCAGATGTGGGGCCTTCCCAGGCGGGTGAACTGGTTGAACTGATTCGTCATGTCAATCGCAATTAAAAACTATCTTTAACCCTTCCGAAAAACCGGAATAATTGCCCGGCTGTCCCGCCCCTGAGGGGGGCGCTGCGATGCTCACAAAAAACCGGCGGTGCTGGAACTCGTTGCGCTCAAACAGCCAGCCCGGAATTCCGGGGGGTTGTTCCCGGGTTCCGCTTCGCTGCACCCGGGCTACGTAGATCGGGACAAGCGGGAATCTCAAGAGGAGTAAGCCGCGCCCCGTAGCCCGGGTGCAACGAAGTGGAACCCGGGTTTCAGCAGAATGCGAAGCACTGCGGGATAATCCCCTGCGTCGTGACGATTCTTCCTTTCCCAGGGAACCCCTGGTTCCTAAAATCAGTCGATTGAACGCGCCCCTGAATACTGGCGGGGAGACGAGAGATAAACCCATACCAAGCGGTTAGCGCTATGGGTTGCGATTGACGCTGCGGTATAACTCTACAATCTCTCCCAACTGATGCAGGCCCAGGTCCGATGCCATGGCGGAGAAACCGATGACTGGAACACCGGTCCACTGACCGGCAGCGGTGCCGATCCCTCCATTGATCTCCGTGAGGGCACTGATGCTGGTGTTGGCCTCGTAATCATAGCCGATATCCACCAGCATTTTCTTGAAAGCGATCGTTGCCCAGCCTGCATCAAAGTCCCTGTCGAGTCCCCAGGAAAATTCATTTATCGCCGGTGTGCCGAAAACAGAAGTGTTGCCGCCTTCATATCGATACATAGTGAGAACGTTAACCGTCCGGCTCAGGGATATGATATTTTCCTCCGGTGTGTAGATGGGTGGTTCGGGCCAGCCGATTACAGGCGGTGCAAGCTCCCATTGCAAAGCTTTTTCTTCATAATCGTAGGTTGATAAAGTCACTCCGACATCGGGTGTTGGATTGGTTACATAGCCGGCGTTACTGCACTGGGCTCCATTCGTATCGGAAGGATAGTCATTCACCGGAACCCCCAGGCCATCCATGATTACGCCTGCACCATCATCGATGCCGTCGTTCAACACGCCTGTACACGCTGCCTGAGAGCCAGTGCCGTCCAGGTCATTACTCAGGGTGGCATTGTTGTAGATACCGTGCTTCGCCATCGGAAATGTGAGCACGATATCGGTCTCACCGAAGGAACCGCTCTTGACAAAAAAAGGCATCGAGACCGCATCGGCACTGAGCGCTATAGCAATCGGCAGCGGGTTTGAGCCCATGGGGATCGAGGGGTTTGGGGCAATATCGAAAAGTGCGCCGGTGTCATATTCAGTCAGGGGAAGTTGAACGGATTTCAGTGTGTTCCCGTCGGAACTCAACAGGTTGACCCGCCGCACGTCGCCGGATGCCAGGGAGGGCAATTGGGAATTGACCGCATCGTCCGGCCTGTAGTGTTGTGCAACATGGCTGTAGTCCTCGATGTGGGTGGCTTGCTGCACGAAGGCGGCGCCGCTGGAGACCCGGATCAGGATCGAGTACGCCTTGATGCCTCCGCTGGGTTCCACCAGTCCTGCGTTGCTATTGTCAGCATAGGGTGCACCGGATCCCCCCGTATCCTGCGCGACACCGTTTTCCGATAAAGCGCCGGACTCGAAACCGTTGATCTGCCCGTTGGCCGAGCCGGCTGACCAGGCATCCGCGATCACCGAGCAGTCCGCCGGTATGCCGGTTGCGTCATGTTGCATGCCGGCGGTGATGGATCTGTCCCCGGCGGTTTCGTTGACGATACCATCGGCGTTTCCGCTGGCGTCGATTTCCGCGTACAGGCCCCCGTCTTGCGCGGGTCCGGGGCCGTCGGCGATCACCCCCATCTCGATGATCTCTACATAACCTTCGGACAGGTCATGGTCGGTTGTGATGTTGTAACGGTTGATGAAGTCGATACCGGTTTTCAGCCGGGTGTTGTCTGGATAGCTGCAACTTTCGTCTTCAGTAATCAGGTTGGGTAAGCCACTTGACCCATTCCGGCGCAGGGTGGCATTCCAGACATCATAGGGTGAGAGATAGATATTGAGATCGAACACCTCGGCGCCGATACGCGATTCATGGAACCTGACTTTGATCGCTTTGTAGAGATCGGTGGTATTGGTGACGGTGAGGTTGGTGATGAAATTGTTGTTTACTGTGTAGTAGGGTATCAGGGCGACCTGGCCGGCACCGTCGGTATTGATATGCACGGCATTTGATGCGCTTGAGACAAGGTACAGCAATGCTGCCCATACGATCCCGGGTTGTTTTGCCATGACATGGCCTCCTATTCCTTTAGTGGTTTTTTCTCAACCCAATCCATCTTAACAAAATCCTATGCCTGCTGACCTGATTCTCAAGATGGACCGCCCTGCGTGGTCATTGGCTTTAACTGTTAACCGACCCCAGCAAACTGTGGCATGAGGCGCATTTGAATGTCGCGCTGAGCGTGGTTGGGCAATCAAATATTCGTCGAATCAGGCAGATAAGGAACTTCCCTGGGTCCTGTCAGTCTGCTTTGTGTCAAGATGTGACAGAGTCCTGGGCTGACACAGGTCGTTACACGATAGTCGTTTTCCTGTCCCGTTTCTGCCGCGATAATAGCCTGGCGTGTTTGTGCTTATCTGAGGGTGAATGCTTGTCTGTGTCTCGTAAACCGGGTGTTGCCCGACCTCTGCTACTGATCCTGCTGGTGCTGCTACTCGCAGGGTGCAGCACTGTACCTGGCCGGGATGAACTGCCCGTTGAGGCCCCGGAGGCATTCAGTCAGACGGGTAGCGATCGAGTGGTGCCGGACCGGTGGTGGCTGGATCTTCAGGACGCGAGTCTGGAGGGGCTGATCGAGCAGGCCCTGTCACACAATTTTTCCCTGCGCGCTGCCTGGGCGCGGCTGCGCCAGGCTGAGGCGGTGGCGCAGCGTGAAGGCGCGGCGCGACTGCCGAGCCTGGATCTGAATGGCAGCCTGACCCGCGCGGACGGTAGCGATACGCGGGCATCCACGAGTCGTCAGCTGGGTTTGTACGCGGGTTATGAGCTGGATCTGTGGGGTCGGGTCAAGGCCAGCTCGGATGCGGCGGCGCTGGATGCCCAGGCCTCCGAGGCGGATCTGCGCACCGCTGCGCTGAGTCTCAGCGCGAGCCTGGCGGATACCTGGTACCAGCTGGTGGAACAGCGGGCGCAGATCGATCTGATCGGACGCCAGCTCAACCTCAACGGACAGTTGCTGGAGTTGATCGAGGGGCGCTTCAAAACCGGCCAGGTCTACGCCAGTGATGTTTACCGCCAGCGCCAACTGCTGGCGCAGACCGAAGGGGAGATGGCCCAGGCACAGACCCGCCTCAAGACCCTGGAACACCAGTTGACGATCCTGCTGGGATCGGTGCCGGGCAGTCAGACCCTTCCGCTGGATGCAGACCTTCCCGTGCTGCTGCCATTACCAACAACCGGCCTGCCCTCCGAATTGTTAAACCGGCGACCGGATCTGCAGGCCGCCCTGCTGCGCCTGCAGGCCTCGGATGCCCGGGCCGCGGCCGCGGTGGCCAACCGCTACCCGCGTCTCGATCTGAGCGCTGCACTGACCACGCCTGGCGCTACCGGAGGGGTGTTCGACGGCTGGCTCGGCAGCCTCGTTGCCCAGTTGAGCGCTCCCCTGTTCGATGGCGGACAGCGGCGCGCCGAGGTGGCGCGGACCGAAGCGGTGGTGCGGGAGTCACTGAACGACTATGCCCAGGCGCTGCTCGAGGCCCTGGGCGAGGTGGAGGATGCCCTGGTGGCGGAGGCCGGTCAGCGCCGCTATCTGTCGACCATCGATGCCCAACTGGAGGCACTGGCCACGGTGGCGACCCAGGAGGGCCAACGCTATTTTCAGGGCGACGCGGATTATCTGTCGGTGCTCGACGCGATCCGCTCGCGCCAGTCGCTGGAGCGCCAGCAGGTGAGTGCCCGGCGCGAACTGATCAGCAATCGCATTGCCCTGGTCACGGCCCTGGCCGGTGGCTGGTCCATGACTTCCGAGGATGAACCCCAATGAGCAATACCCCCGAATCATCCACCCTGTGGCATTTCGCCCGGCGCACGATCCCTGCCCTGGTGGTGGTGCTGGTGGCGGGCGTGGCGGTGACCTACCTGATGAACACCTCGAGCCATGCCAAACGGGGCAAACCCACCCGGGAAGCACGCCTGGTGGAGGTGGTATCAGTCAGCCCCACGACGGTCCAACTGGCCCTCGAGGCCTGGGGTACGGTGGAGCCCGCGCGTCAGATCGAACTGCAGGCCCAGGTCGCGGGAGAGGTGCAGCGGATCAGTGACAACCTGGAGCCGGGGGCCTACGTCGATCAGGGTGAGCAGCTGGTGCAGATCGAACCCTCTGACTACCAGCTGGCGGTGCGTCAGCGCAAGGCCGATCGGGTGAAGGCCGAGGCGGATCTGGCCCTGGAGGCGGGCAAGGGGGCCGTGGCGAAACAGGAGTTCGCCCTGTTGAAACAGACCTCAAACCCATCCAAAGAGCAGCGCAGCCTGATGCTCAGGGAGCCCCAGCAGGCCACGGCCCGGGCATCGGTGGCCGCAGCGGAGGCGGCCCTGGCGGCGGCTGAGCTGGATCTCGCGCGGACCCGGATCCCGGCGCCGTTCAATGCCCTGGTGCTGGAACGCCAGGTCGACAGCGGCGCCCGGGTGGCGGTGGGCGGCAGCCTGGCGACCCTGGTCGGCACCGACAGTTTCTGGGTGGAACTTGCGGTGCCCGCCGCCAGCCTGCGCTGGATCGGCCTGCCCGGGGCTGATCGGTCCGGCTCGACGGTCAGGCTCTACCAGGATTTGGTGTGGGACAAGGGGCACTACCGGAAGGGACAGGTGATCCGCCTGCGCGGCGACCTGGACGAGAAAGGACGCATGGCGCGTCTGCTGGTGGCGGTGCCCGACCCGCTGGCACGCCAGGATTCCGCGCAGGACAGTCTGCTGATCGGCGCCTTCGTGCGGGCCGAGATCGAAGGCCTGGAACTGCAGGATGTACTGGCCCTGGAGCGGGCCTGGCTGAGGGACGAGGATGTCCTGTGGGTGATGGACGCCGAGGGCAAACTTGCCATTCGCAAGCCCGAGGTGGTCTACCGTGGGGTCAATCAGGTTTACGCCCGCGGCGGTCTGTCGCCGGGGGATCGCATTGTCACCAGCGAACTGTCTGTGGCGGTGGAGGGTATGCCCCTGAGGCTGGCCGATGAATCCGGCCAGGGACGTGATAAGCAGCAGTCGGGGCAGGATGCGGAGGCGTCGCCCGACAACCGTTCTGAGCGGCGGGGGGCATAGTCGTGAGCCGTATCTGGCAAAAGGGTCCGATCGCCTGGATGGCCCGCAATTCGGTCACTGCCAACCTGTTCATGCTGGTGTTGATCTTCGGTGGACTCTACACCACCACGAAGATCCAGCAGGAGGTGTTTCCCGCCTTCGACCTGGACCGTATCACGGTGAGTATTGCCTATCCGGGCGCCACCCCGGAAGAGGTGGAGCAGGGGGTGGTGCTGGCGGTCGAGGAGGCGGTGCGCAGCCTGGAGGGGATCGACGAGATCAGCTCCACGGCCTCGGAAGGCAGCGCCAGGGTGTCCATCGAACTGCTCTCCGGGGCGGATGAGCAGAAGCTCTACCAGGATGTGCAGCAGGCGGTGGCGCGCATCACCACCCTGCCGGAGGAAACCGAACGGCCGAGTATCTCCATGGATGTGCACAAGCACGGGGTGGTGGAGATCCAGGTCTACGGCGATGCGGATGAACAGGCACTCTATCACGCCGCTCAGCGGGTGCGTGAAAGTCTGCTGCAGCAGCCGGGAATCACCCAGGTCGACCTGGAGGGAGCCCGGGATCTGGAGATCCACATCGAGATTCCGGAATCGGTGCTGCGCGCCCACGGTCTGAGTCTCAGCGAGGTGGCCCAGGCGGTCAAGGCGATGGCGGTGGACCGGGCCGGCGGCAGCATCGAGACCCGGGGCGGGGAGATTCTCCTGCGGGTCAATGAACGGCGCCAGTGGGCGCGGGAGTTCGCAGCCCTGCCGGTGATCAATGGTGAGGGCGGCGTGCTGCTGCGCCTCGGGGATATCGCCCGGGTCTCGGAAGGTTTCGCGGACAGTAACCGCATCGCCACCTTCGACGGTAAACGGGCCATCGGTGTCGAGGTCTCCCGGGTCGGCGAGGAGACCCCGCTGGGTGTCTCGGATGCGGTGCAACAGGCGTTGCCGGAGATCGTCGCCAGCCTGCCGCCGCAGATCCAGGCCACCATCCTGCGGGATCGTTCCGACATCTACCTGGAACGCCTGCGGCTGTTGCTGAAGAACGGCTTCATGGGGTTGCTGCTGGTGCTGGTGTTCCTCAGTCTGTTTCTCGAATTCAAGCTCGCGTTCTGGGTCACGGTGGGAATTCCCACCTCGTTTCTTGGCGGGTTGCTGTTCCTGCCGGGGCTGGATGTCTCGGTGAACATGGTGTCCCTGTTCGCCTTCATCATCGCCCTGGGCATCGTGGTGGACGATGCGATCATCGCCGGGGAGAACATCTATGAGTACCGGCAGCGGGGCATGGGCTTCATCGAGGCCTCGATCCGTGGCGCCCGGGACATCGCCATTCCCATCAGTTTCAGTATTCTGACCAACATCGTGGCGTTTCTGCCGATGCTGTTCATCCCCGGTTCGTTCGGCAAGATCTGGGCGGTGATCCCGTTGGTGGTGAGCAGCGTGTTCATCATCTCCTGGCTGGAGGCGCTGTTCATCCTGCCGGCTCATCTGGCGCATGTGAAGGACCGCCGCAACAGCCGCTGGGGCGAGGCCCTGCACCAACGCCAGCAGCGTTTCAGTCTGGCCTTCCGGCATTTTGTCGAGGATGTGTATGGTCCGTTCCTGGAGCGGGCGGTGCGACATCGCTACCTCACCGTGACCTGCGCCCTGGGTATTCTCGCGGTGGTGATGGCCATTCCCATGAGCGGCCGCATGGGTTTCATCCTCATGCCCAAGGTGGAGTCGGACAGTGCCGATACCACCGTGACCCTGCCGGTGGGCACGCCCATGGAGCGGGTCGAGGCGGTGCGGGACCGGATGCTCGCGGCCCTGGATAAGGTGGTGGCGGAGCAGGGGGGCGATCAGCTCAGTAAGGGGGCCTTCGCGATCGTCGATGACAACACGGTGCGGGTGCGGGTCTACCTGCAGCCACCCGATATCCGCCCGATCAGCACCGCGGAACTGGTGAAGCTGTGGCGACGCGAGGTGGGCACCATTCCCGGCACTGAATCGAGCAAGTTCGAGTCGGACCGGGGCGGCCCCGGCAGCGGCGCCTCAATCAGTGTGGAGCTGAGTCACCGCAACAGCGACATGCTCGACCGGGCCAGCAGCGACCTGGCGGAACGGCTCGAACCCTTCGCCAATATCAAGGACATCGATGACGGTTACACCCCGGGCAAACGGCAGTTCGACTTTCGCCTCACCGAGGCGGCGCGCAGTCTGGGCCTGACCAGTCACGAGATCGGCACGCAGATCCGTTCCGCGTTTTACGGTGCCGAGGCACTGCGTCAGCAGCGGGGTAACGACGAGGTCAAGGTGCTGGTACGGCTGCCGGAGCAGGAGCGCACCCGCCTCTACGATCTGGAACAAATGTTGATACGTACCCCGGCCGGCGGATATGTCCCCCTGGCCCAGGTGGCGGAGTTCAAGCCCGGGCGGGCGTTTACCCAGATCGAACGGCGCAACGGGCGGCGTACCATCACGGTCACCGCCAATGTGGAGCCGATCAGCGAGACCGCGCGGGTCCTGGCGGAGGTGAAAACCGAGATGTTACCCGCCCTGCTCAAGGACTATCCCGGCTTGAGTTACAGTTTCGAAGGTCGCCAGGCGAGCATGCGCGATGCGGTGGACAGCTTCATCGTCAGTGTCAGCGGCGCGCTGATCGTGATCTATGCCCTGCTGGCGGTGCCGTTCCGCAGCTACATTCAGCCGATGATCGTGATGAGCGCCATCCCCTTCGGTGCGGTGGGTGCGATCCTCGGTCATCTGTTGATGGGTTACAACCTGAGCATGATCAGCATCATGGGTATGATTGCCCTGGGCGGTGTGGTGGTCAACGATGCCCTGGTGATGATCGACTATGCCAACAACCGGCGCCGCGAGGGGCTGGATGCGTTCGAGGCCATGGTTGCCGCCGGGGTGCGCCGTTTTCGGCCGATCCTGCTGACCACGGTAACCACCTTCGGTGGTCTTGCGCCGATGATCTTCGAAACATCACGGCAGGCCCGGTTCATGATTCCCATGGCCATCTCCCTGGGCTACGGAATCCTGTTTGCCACCGCCATCACCCTGGTTCTGGTACCCAGTCTGTACGTCATCATGGATGACCTCGGGCAACGGCGCAGGGGGCGTCACGAGGAGACGGGGGCAGATCTGCCGGCACCGGAGGTGTCCTGAAAACGGGCAGGGATTCTGAAATCGGGTCTGGGATTTTGCTGGGGTGCAAAGCTCAAGGTTTATGGAGTACCTGCCGACATCCCGATTCGACCCATTGATGATGTGCTATATATTCAGAATGGGATAGGAGTTTTTCCTTGCCACACGGAGGTTTTCTGGCTGTTCAAAACATCTCCGGTGTAGCCCTTGTTTCGAGTTTCTGGTTCTCTGCTGTTCCGCTGTCTGATACTGACGCTTCTCTTGTGCGGCTGGTGTGGGATCAGTCATGCCTGGGAGAATCTCGATCCTGAGAGCGAGGCAGCCCTGAAGCTGACCCCCAATCCAGAGAATGGCCGCTGGGTCTACCAGGGATGCGCAGTCTGCCACATGCCGGAGGGCTGGGGCACGCCGAACGGGGCCTACCCACAGATCGCAGGTCAGCACCGTAGCGTCATCATCAAGCAGTTGGCGGACATCCGCGCCAATAACCGGGACAACCCCTCGATGTACCCCTTCACTCTTCCGGAGGAACTGGGGGGCATCCAGTCGATTGCCGATGTGGCGCAGCATATCGAGAACCTCAAGATGACCCTTGCGACCAGCAAGGGACCGGGTGATGACCTGCTGCGCGGCAAACGCCTGTACGACGAATATTGCGTGGAGTGTCACGGTGAGCGGGGTGAAGGGGATGCGGAGATGGTGTATCCGCGGATACAGGGACAGCACTACCCCTACCTGCTGCGGCAGATGGACTGGATCAGGAACGGCAAGCGCAGGAATGCCAATCGCAAAATGGAGGAGGCGATCCGCATGTTCAGTGACCAGGATCTGCAATCGGTGGCGGACTATGTCTCCCGCATGCCGCCTGACGAGTCCAGACGCTCTGCCGGTGACTGGAGCAACCGGGACTATGGCCGAAGATAACCACGACTACTACTCCGTGGATATTCCGGAGCCCGTGCCCGATCAGCGCTTTTCCGCTCGGCGTGAGATGATCATCAGTTTCCTGTGGCTGTTCCTGCCGGTTTCATTGCTTTTGGCGGGTATCTTTTTCGCCTTCTCCAATCAGACGGAGAAGTATGAGCTGCAAACCACTCTGATTCGCGAGGAGTCCGCGATGCGCAGCGCCAGTGAGCTGACCTCGCTGGTGTTCGTGCAGAAACTGTCGGACCTGTTCGTGCTGGCCGAAGGAGAGATTCTCAAGACCTACCTGCACGACAAGAGTCTGGCCAACTGGATTCGCGTGGCACGGGAGTTTTCCCTGTTTGCCCGACGCAAGCCCAAGTACCAACAGCTTCGTCTGATCAATCTCCAGGGCATGGAGGAGATCCGGGTCAACAATCGGCCCGAGGGGCAGGAGATCGTGCCCCGCAATGCGCTGCAGGACAAGAGCGGGCGTTATTATTTCGAGGACTCGGTCAAGCTCGAGCAGGGTGAGATCTACGTATCGCCCCTGGATCTGAATGTGGAAAAGGGCATGATCGAGCAGCCGATCCGCCCGACCATACGCTTCGCCACCCCGGTGGTGGATGGCTACGGAGTGAAACAGGGGGTGTTGGTGATCAACTACACCCCGGACGAGTACCTGGCGCGGATCGAGGAGATCTTCAAGGGTCGTCAGGGTAAGTCGGTGATGCTCAACAGCGAGGGTTACTGGTTGCTGGGTGTGCCCGAGGAGCAGCGCTGGGGCTTTATGTACGGTCGGGATGACACCTTTGCCAAACGTTGGCCCAAGGTGTGGGCCGCGATCGATTCCGCGGACAAGGGTTCGTTCATATCGGACGACGGGGTGTTCGTGTTTCAGAAATCCTATCCGGTCAACCTGGCGCGGCAGGGAACCCTGGAAAACCTGGGAGCGGACGATTCCGTGATGCCCAGGGAATCCTCCCGCCTCTACTGGATCTTTCTCTCCCACATCTCCCGGGACACCATCAAGGAACTTACCGCCAAACGCTTTCTGATTGCGTTTGTGACCTATCTGCTGCTGTTCATGGTCACCGCAATCATCAGCCTGTTTTTCGCTCGCAATGCGGTGCAGAAAAAACAGGCCTATCTGCGCCTGCAGCAGTTCGCCACCACCGACCCCCTGACCGGGTTGGCCAATCGCCGGGAATTCGAGGCGGTGGCAAGGCGGGAGTTCCGTCGCGCGAAGCGATTCCAACGGGATTTCTCGTTCATGATGCTCGACCTGGACCACTTCAAGCGCATCAATGACACCTACGGGCACGGCATCGGTGACGAGGTTCTGAAGCACGTGGTGGATATCTGTGAGGAGGCGATTCGCAGCCAGGACTTCCTGGCGCGATACGGGGGTGAGGAGTTTGTGGTGCTGTTACCCGAAACCGATCTGGCCGGGGCCTATCAGTTGGGCGTGCGGGTCTGTCAGTGGGTCGCGGACCGGCCTTTCGTATCCGAGGATATCCGCATCGCCACCACCGTGAGCATCGGCGTCAGCAGCATCCATGTGACCGATGAACAGGTCACGGATATTCTGCGGCGTGCGGACAACGCCCTCTATGAAGCCAAACGCAGTGGTCGTAACTGCGTGGTCATCTCCAGTCTCGACGATGAAGTGGTAGAACCCGATCTGAGTGAAACCCGTTGAATCAGCAGCGCTGGTTCAGGATTTCGAGGTAGCGGCAGCACCGTATTCAAAAGAGTCGGAAAACAGCGCCTCGCCGGACAGCCCGTGAGCAAGAAAGGCCTGTTTGCCCGCTTCGATCATGGGGGGCGGGCCGCTCATGTAGACCTCGTAACCGCTCAGGTCCGGATGCTGTGCCACCACGGTTTCGTGCACCCAGCCGATTTCACCCTGCCAGTCCGCGTCGGGTTCCGAGAGCACCGGAATGTAGCGGAAATTGGGGTATTGGCTGGCCCAGCGCTCAGGTAGTTCCGGCAGGTAGAGATCGACCCGGGAACGCACCCCCCAGTAGAGATGCATGGGCCGCTCCACGCCGATCTGGAAGGCGTGTTCGATGATCCCTTTCAGGGGTGCGAAACCGGTGCCGCCACCCATCAGGATGATCGGCTTTTCCGAATCCTCGCGCAGATAGTAGCTGCCCAGGGGCGCTTCGATGCGCAGGATGGTCTTTTCCTTCATGCCATTGAACAGCGAATCGGTGAAGGCACCGCCGTTGACATGCCGGATGTGCAATTCAATGAAGTCGTCATCGTGGGGGGCGTTGGCGATGGAGAAGGCTCTGCGGCTACCGTCCTGCAGTACGAAGTTCAGGTATTGCCCGGCAAGGAACTGCAGGCGTTCGCCTTCCGGCAGTTTCAGATAGAGCCGGATCACGTCGTCGTTAAGCCGCTCGATGCGATCGATCTTGCAGGGCATGATGCGGGTCTGGATGTCCTGGGCCTGGGTGATCTCGGTGATACCCAGGGTGATATCCGAAGTCGGGCTGGCCTGGCAGGTATAACAGGCTTCTGTTTCATGCTCGGCCATCACCGGGGGCACCCCATCGGGGTAGTGCACCGTGCCGTTCTTCAGGGTGGCGCGACAATCCCCACAGAAGCCGTTGCGGCATCCGTAGGGAAGATTGATACCCTGGCGGATTGCGGCCTCAAGAATGGTCTCCTCTTCCTCAACGGTGAACTGGTGACCACTCGGCTCTACCTGCACTCTGTGACTCATGGGCTGCCCTGCGACTGATTGATTGGTTAAACTGGGTTAGCGGCTGTACCTCGGGCCCGTTCGAACGGGCTCATGTTGTTGCGAAGTGCGGCCAACCTGCTGTAAGGCGGCGATTCTCGCTGATTTTTAACAGGAATAAAACCGGGAGTCCCTTGGGTTATGGGTGTCACGATCGTGGGGTGTGGCGACATCGGTCGCCGTCTGGCTGAGAATTACCGGGCCGATGCGGTGCCGGTTCGTGGCTGGGTGCGTTCCGAGTCCAGTCGCCAGAAGTTGTCTGAGGCGGGTCTTGAAGCCCTGGCCTGTGACCTGGATCAGACGCCTGTATCCCTTCCGCTTCTGACCGACGAGTCCCTGTTCTATTTTGCCCCGCCTCCGTCCAAGGGGGTGGATGACACCCGGGTGGCGCGTCTGATCGAAGCCTTTGCCGAGACCGGTCAGCCAGGCAAGGTGGTCTACTTGAGCACAACCGGGGTCTATGGGGATTGTCAGGGAGCCTGGGTGGATGAAACCCGGCAGCCGGCCCCCAATGTAGACCGGGCGCGACGGCGGCTGGATGCGGAACAACGCTGGCGGGACTGGAGCGAGGCTTCAGGACGTCCGTTGGTGATCCTGCGGGTCGCAGGCATCTACGGACCGGGCAAGCTGCCGGTGGAACGACTGCGCAAGGGTTTGCCGATGGTCTCCGAGGAGGAAGCGCCGATCACCAACCATATTCATTCCCTCGACCTGGTCCGGGTGGCCAGGGCGGCCATGCAGCGAGGACCTGCAGGGGCGGTGTACAACGTCTGCGACGGGCACCCGGAGAGCATGACGCGCTACTTCAACCGGGTGGCGGATTTTCTCCAGCTGCCCCGTCCCCCGCTGATCAATCTCGCCGAGGCGCAAACCCAGTTGTCCCCGGGAATGCTCTCCTACCTGGGGGAATCACGCCGCTTGAGCAACCGTAAAATGCTGGAGGAACTGGGGCTGAGCCTGAAGTATCCCGAGCTGGAGCAGGGGCTGCCGGCCAGTGTGGAATAGCCTGGAGGGCGTTATGGATCTCCACATGAGGGGGGATAAGTGAAGCACCTGGAGGGTTAGGTATTGCCACGCGGTTCATAACGTTCTGCCGGATCCCGGGTTCCGCTTCGCTGCACCCGGGCTACATGGCTGACGTTCTCTCCCCGTAGCCCGGGTGGAGCGAAGCGGAACCCGGGAGCAACCCTCCGGGGCGGGCTGTTTTTCTCGTTCCCACGCTCTGCGTGGGAACGAGGCTGGCGGGAGGGGCGCTGTCTAGACCGCCAGCCAGCGGATCAGGGGATCCCAGAGAACCACGTCGTTGTAGACCTGGGTCGGGGCCAGCTCAAACACCGCCAGGCCTTTTTCCGCGGAGCGGATATAGTTCTGGCTCTCTTTGAGGTGGGTGATGACAGGCACCTTGAGATGACCCAGGTAGTTCTCCAGATCGTGATAAACGCGGGTGTTCTCACGCACCCGGTTGGCGACGATACCGATTCTGGTCTGATTGCGGGAGACCCGGCCACTGCTGAGCAGTTCCTCGAGATAACGGCTGCAGGCGCGCATGTCGATGGGTGAGGGCAGTACCGGCAATACCAGGGTGTCGACTTTCTGCAGCATCGCATTGATCTCTTTACCGTGGACTCCGGCCGGGGCGTCCATGATCAGAACCTGGGTGCCCTTCGCCGGCTTTACCGGTCCGGCGAGGGCATCGATGGCCTCGATTTCCGGTATGCCTTCGTAATCGCGGCGTGCTTCCAGCCAGTCCAGAGTCGATTTCTGCGGATCGAAGTCGGCCAGCGCAACCTGCTTGCCGTCATCGGCGAAATAGGTGGCAAGATTGGTCGCGAGGGTGGTTTTGCCACACCCCCCCTTGGCATTCATCAGCATGATCGTACGCATTCTAGTTTCCTGTCCTCGTGTTTACTCCGTGGGTTCACGTCCCGACAGGGCGGTGACGGCCCAATTATTCTGATTTCACGGGTTCCATGTGTTGAAAACCGGAAATTTTGTAATAGTTTAGTCGATCCCAAGCTGATCCCAAATTTGCTCGACCCGTTGTTTGACCGAATCGCTCATGCGGATCGGCCGACCCCACTCGCGGTGGGTTTCTCCGGGCCACTTGTTGGTGGCGTCGAAGCCGATCTTGGAACCGAGTCCCGAGACCGGGGAGGCGAAATCCAGGTAGTCGATGGGGGTGTTCTCCACCAGCGTGGTGTCCCGGGCCGGGTCCATGCGGGTGGTCATGGCCCAGATCACGTCGTTCCAGTCCCGGGTGTTGACGTCATCGTCCACAACGATAACGAACTTGGTGTACATGAACTGGCGCAGGAACGACCAGACTCCCATCATCACCCGCTTGGCATGACCCGGGTACTGTTTCTTCATGCTCACCACCGCCATCCGGTAGGAGCAGCCCTCGGGGGGCAGGTAGAAATCGACGATCTCCGGGAACTGCTTCTGCAGGATCGGCACGAACACCTCGTTCAGCGCCACCCCGAGTATCGCCGGCTCGTCCGGTGGCCGCCCGGTGTAGGTGCTGTGGTAGATCGGGTCCTCCCGATGGGTGATGCGGTCGATGGTGAACACCGGGAAGTCGTCCACCTCGTTGTAGTAACCGGTGTGGTCGCCATAGGGCCCTTCGGGGGCCATGTCACCGGGGTGAATGTGACCCTCGAGCACGAACTCGGCGGAGGCGGGCACCTGCAGGTCGGAACCCCGGCACTTGACCACTTCGGTACGGCTGCCGCGCAGCAGGCCGGCGAAAGCATATTCGGAGAGCGTGTCGGGTACCGGGGTGACGGCGCCGAGGATGGTGGCCGGATCGGCCCCCAGGGCCACTGCCACCGGGAAGGGTTCACCGGGGTGGGCCGCCTGCCAGTCGCGGAAATCCAGTGCGCCGCCCCGATGGGCCAGCCAGCGCATGATGACCCGGTTGGGCCCCAGCCGCTGCATCCGGTAGATGCCCAGATTCTGACGGCTTTTGGCGGGACCGCGGGTCACCACCAGGCCCCAGGTGATCAGGGGTGCGGCATCCTCTGGCCAGCAGGTCTGGATCGGCAGTTGGGTCAGGTCAACCGCCTCCCCCTCCTGGGATACCGCCTGGCAGGGGGCATTGCGCAGTTCCTTGGGCGCCATATCGAGCACCTTGCGAAACACCGGCAGCTTCTCCCAGGCGTCCTTCATGCCTTTGGGTGGATCGGGCTCTTTGAGGAAGGCCAGCAGTTTTCCCACCTCGCGCAGGGCCTCGACACTCTCTTCGCCCATGCCCATGGCGACCCGCTCCGGGGTGCCGAAGAGATTGCCGAGCAATGGATAGCGGGAGCCTTTGACCTTTTCGAACAGCAGGGCGGGGCCAGCCTTTCTCAGGGTGCGGTCGCAGATCTCGGTGATCTCCAGATTCGGATCCACTTCCACGCTGATGCGTTTCAACTCCCCCCGGGATTCGAGTTGCTGGATGAAATCTCGCAGGTCTTTGTACTTCATGGGAATCTTCGTCAGGAAATCCGGACACTGACATTACCAGAGGCATTCTCTGGGTCAAGCGGCCGGGCTGCCCGGTGAACTGACAGAAGACCGGTATATGACGCTACACTATGGAAAAAACCCAGGAGGAGAAGCGTATGTTTATCGTAGCCAACCGGGTGCCGGTGGCCGAGTCCTATCGGGACATGTTCGAGGAGCGGTTCAGGGATCGTGCCGGGAAGATAGAACAGCAACCCGGATTTGTCCGCATGCAGGTGTTGCAACCCGCCCGATCGGGACTCCCCTATGTGGTGCTGACCAGCTGGGAGGACAAGGCTTCGTTCGAAGCCTGGGTGGGCAGTGAGGATTTCCGCAGTGCACACGCAAACCCGATGCCTTCTGAAGCCTTTGATGGAGAGGGTTCCCTGGAAATGCACGAGGTAATCATATCGGCTGGTGCATGAGTATTACTAAATGCAAGTAATAACAATCGGTTAGTGTGATCCGATTGAAGCGAGTCTTAGCCGGGCCAGAACATTTTCAGCGGCTTCATGGGATCAAGTTTCCAGTGATTATGCCGATTCCATGATTGATATGGCGCGTTGTCTGACGATTTCAGATCTCGGCCATGTTGACGGTTTGAATGACTGCGAATCGTGTCTGGGTTGATTGGCCCGTGGCTGGTGTCGGAATCTAACGTTGAGGAGGGGCGGAGACATGAGAAGGTTCTTGTGGATTTTGCTGGTCATGCTGCTGGCGGGATGTGACAGGGAGCCGGCCCAAGAGGCCCAGCAGCCCCAGTTGCTGATCTATTGCGGGATCACCATGGCGCACCCGATCAAAGAGATCGCGGCCATCGTGGAGAAGGAGAAAAACTTCAGGATCCTGATCACCCAGGGAGGATCAGAGGATCTCTATCGCAGCCTGGCCCTGAGTCACAAGGGCGATCTGTATCTGCCAGGTTCCGCCTCATACCGCAAACGCCACCTGGAAGAGGGGTTGCTGGGTGACTATGTGGAGGTCGGCTACAACCAACTGGCGGTGATGGTGCGCAAGGGCAATCCTCACAACATCGGTAGTGATCTGAATGATCTGCTGCGCAAGGATATCGCGGTGGTCATCGGCAACGCGGACAGTGGCAGTGTTGGACGTGAGAGCAAACGGGTTTTGGAGGGTGCAGGTATCTATGATCAGGTCCTGGACAATGCGGTCTACCTGACCACCGATTCACGCAATCTCAACCGGGCGCTGCGGGAACACGAGGCGGATGTCATTCTCAACTGGCGGGCCACTGCATTCTTCGATGAGAACAGGGAAGACATGGAGGTGATCGATCTGGACCCCAAACTGGCCACCCCCAAACAGCTTCTGCTCAACCAGCTGGTGTTCAGCGAGTATCCGGAGTTGAGCCGTTATTTCATGGACTATGCCGCTTCTGAGAAGGGCCAGGCGATCTTTCGCAAGTACGGCTTTTTGGATAACAAGAACCACTTCTGATGTCATTGGTTTTTACAAGCAAGCAGGGCTGGTTCAAGTCGAAAGGATTGTCCTCGAGCAAGATCCATCTGCTGCTCGCCATCTTCCTGATGGGGTTTCTGCTGCTGATCCTGCTCAACGCCCTGTTCGAATCTTTGATCGGCGATCTCAATTCCCAGGTGGACAACGAGCGTTCGCGGTTGATGATTGGCGAGATGATCGTGCTCGACCTGAAAGAGGTGGAGGCGGGATTTTACCAGATGGCCACGGTCGCCAATGAGCGTGGTCAGGACCGAATCCGCAACAAGATCCAGGAATATGTGGATGAGCTGCGCAGCCTGCTGAATCTGCTCGAGTACGGGGGTACCTATGTGCGGGTCACTCCGTTGAACATCGAGAGTCTGGAAGCGATGCGCCGGGTGATCACTTATTACAAACCGGCAACCGACAGTTATGTTCTGGAACAGATCGATCTGTCACCAAAACTGTTGCAGATGGAGCAGGAGAGTGAACGGCTGCGTACCCTGTTGCAGCATGCGGAATTGAATCGTGCCACACACGAGGACCAGCTGGAGCACGCCGAAACAATCAAGAAATACCTGCGTACCCTGCCGCAACTGTTTCTGCGTGCCATGGAAAACGCCAACCGGCTGCTGTTCAAAAGCCAGCAGCGGCTCGAGGCGTTGGAGAAGGATATTACCTATCAGCAGGAAGCCTATCGTACCCTGCAGATCGAGCTTTCACTGAGCGTCATCCTGGTCAGTATGGTTCTGGGTTTCTGGATTTCCCGTGCTGTGCAGCATTCCAATGAACGGCTTGCGTCCCTGACCCGCGATCTGGAGTTGCAGAAATTCGCGGTGGATCAGCATGCCATCGTGTCCTCCACGGATGTGGACGGAAATATCATCTATGCCAATGACAAGTTCTGTGAGATCAGCGGATTCACGCAAGCGGAATTGATGGGCAAGAACCACAGGCTGGTAAAGTCGGGCCTCCATGATGAGGCCATGTACCGGGATATGTGGGAGACCATCACCGCGGGCAGGGTCTGGCATGGGGAACTGAAGAATCAGAGCAAACACGGGGATTTTTATTGGGTGGCGGCGACCATCGTTCCCATGGTCGATGAGGAAGGGGTGCCGTTTCAGTATATCTCGATTCGAACGGATATCACCGAGCGGAAAAAGATGGAGGAGTCCATCACCGAAAGCAACCGGTTCCTGCAAAGCCTCACCAACACCATGGGCGAAGGTGTGTATGCCCTGAACAAGGAAGGTGAATGTACCTTCGTCAACCCCAAGGCTGTGCAACTGCTCGGTTTCAGCAAATTCGAAATACTCGGTGAAAACATCCATGACCTGATTCATCACCATGACAAGCAGGGCGACTGGGTGGCGTCCGAGGATTGCCCGATTCTGTTGAGTGTGATGCAGACGCATGAGTACAACTCGGATGATGAGCTGTTCTTCACCAAGTCCGGCAAGGCGTTCCCGGTCTCCATGAGTGCCACACCGATCTATAAGGATGGTGAAGTGGATGGACACGTTGCGGTGTTCCAGGATATTTCAGGGCGTAAGGAACAGGAGCGTGTGCTGCAGCAGGCGAAGGAGCAGGCCGAGGCCGCCAACCGGGCCAAGAGCCAGTTCCTGGCCAATATGAGCCATGAGATACGCACCCCGATGAACGCCATCATTGGCATGACCCATCTGGCTCTGCAGACCGAACTCACCCCGGAACAGCACAATTTCATCACCAAGGCCAACCGTTCTGCGGAATCCCTGCTGGGATTGATCAACGACATCCTCGATCTTTCAAAGATCGAGGCGGGCAAGCTGGATATTGAATCGGCGCGGTTCCGTCTGCAGAACGTGTTCGACGATATCGCCAATGTGCTCAGTTACTCCGCTGAGGAAAAGGGCATCGAACTGCTGTTCAACATTCAGGGCGAGGCACCGGCCTTTCTCGTCGGTGATGCGATGCGGCTGGGACAGGTGTTGTTGAATCTGAGTAACAATGCGCTGAAGTTCACCGAGAAGGGTGAGGTGATCGTCTCTGTCGAAGTGGCGGAGCGCAAGCCATCCGAGGTGGTACTGCATTTCTCGGTCAAGGACACCGGCATCGGTATCAGTGAGGAGAACCAGCGCAAACTCTTCGAGTCCTTCAGCCAGGCGGATGCCTCGACCACCCGCAAATACGGCGGTACCGGATTGGGACTCTCCATCAGCCGCCGACTGGTGGAACTGATGGGCGGCAATATCCGGATGGATAGTCAGGAGGGTAAAGGCAGCACCTTCCATGTCTATCTGCCCTTCGAGGTGCGCAGCCAGGATGAACTGCCGGTCTCCTCACTGGACGTGGAGGCGTTGCACGGTTGCCACTGTCTGATCGTGGATGACAGCAGCAGTGCACGCATCATCTTCACGACCATTCTTGAGTCCCAGTCGATCGTCGTGGAGAGTGTGAGTAATGTGGAGGATGCGGTGGAGAAACTCTCCAATGGCAACCGCTACGATTTCCTGCTTATCGATTGGCGCATCGGTGAAGCGGATGGGGTGGAACTGATCAAACGCCTGGGGGATGTGCTGGACCGGCCGCTGCCGCCGGTGATCATGACCACGGCTCACGGGGTGGATAACCTGGAACAGCACCTGATCGAACATGAGGTGAAGGTCTCCCGTGTACTGGGTAAGCCGGTATTGATTGAGAGTCTGATTCGTGCGGTGGCCCATGCGGTTGGTGAAGGACACACCTCCAGCCTGAAACAGATCAAACGGGATTACCGTACCATGCTGGAAGGGAAACACCTGCTGGTGGTTGAAGACAATCCCTTCAACCAGGAGGTGGTGGTGAGCCTGTTGAAGCATCAGGGTATCAGCGTGGATGTGGCGGGGCATGGCCGGGAGGCGCTGAAGATGCTCGATGCCTCGGTATACGACGGCATCCTGATGGACTGCCAGATGCCCGTCATGGATGGTTACGAAGCGACCCGGGCGATACGTGAACAGGAGCGGTTTGCCACGCTCCCGGTGATCGCCATGACCGCCAATGTGATGAACGAGGATATTCGTGAGGCTCTGGCATCCGGTATGAACGACCATATCTCCAAGCCGATTCATGTGCAGACGATGCTGGAGACCCTGGTCAGATGGCTGGTCCCCGAGCTTGATGAACCGCTGGTTGAACCACCGCCCGTCACCCGTTCTGAAACCGATCCCGGAATCCCCGAAACCCGGCATTTCGACCTGGCCCGGGGGGTGCGGGATCTGGGTGGTAACCTGGCGGTCTACTATCGTCTGCTGGGTAAGTTTGCCGAGAATCAGAAATTCACCATCCAGGATGCCCGCAAAGCCCAGGCCGCGGGGGATACTGCGGTGGCTTTGCGTCACCTGCACACCCTCAAGGGCATTTCAGGGACCCTGCATGCGGACCGGCTGAGACAGCTGGTGACCGGGGCGGAAGCGCAGTTAAAGCAGGACCCGCAGGCACAACTCGACTATCCGGCTATGCAGCAGGCCCTGCAGGATGTGATTGGCGAGATTGAGGCAGTGACCCAGCCGGTGACCATGCAGGCGCAACCTGAGGCTGACAACGATGCAATGCTGAGTACATTGATTGGCGAGTTGCGCGAACGCCTGGAGGCCTTCGATACCGAGGCTGAGGATGTGCTGCTGAAACTGCAGAACCAATACCAGCAGGACCAGGCCCTGGGTTCCACCCTGCGACTGATTGCGAAGGCGGTGGACCAGTATGATTTTGAAAAGGCGATCGGGCTGCTCGACGAAGTCGATGCGTCCGGGCAGGGGTGAACGAGATTATGCAGGACACTGAAACAGGTCATGATCCACTGTTGGAACAACCGGGCCAGGAGCTGCAGAAGCAGGTGATCCTGGTGGTGGATGACACCCCGGAAAACATTGCGGTAATGAAAGGCATCCTGGTGGGGCAGTACACCGTATTGGCCGCCACCAGCGGAATCATCGCCTTGAAGCTGGTGGAAAAGCGCAAACCGGATCTGATCCTGCTGGATGTGATGATGCCGGAAATGGACGGTTATGAAGTTTGCCGACATCTGAAATCCAACCCGGAGACCACTCATATACCGGTGATCTTTGTCACCGCGAAAACCGATTCGGAGGACGAACAGACCGGCTTTGACGCCGGTGCAGTGGACTATCTCGCCAAACCGGTACATCCTTCGGTGGTGCGGGCGCGGGTGAAAACCCATCTGGCGCTGTCGGATCAGCAACGGGCCTGTCGACAGCAGGTGATCGCGCGAACCCAGGAACTCGAGGAGTCCCAGCGGGCGGCGATATTCATGCTGGGTGACGCGGGTCACTACAACGACACCGACACCGGGGTGCATATCTGGCGCATGGCCGCCTATTCTGCAGCCCTGGCACGGGCGGTGAAGTGGCCGGTGGAAGAGGCGAAGATTCTGGAATTGGCCGCACCGATGCATGATACCGGCAAGATCGGCATCTCTGATGAGATTCTCAAGGCGCCGCGCAAGCTCACGGAGGAGGAGTGGGTGATCATGAAGACCCATTCGATGATCGGCTACCGGATTCTCAGCAAGAGCAGCAGCCCCCTGTTTCAGATGGCGGCCACGGTGGCGCGGCATCACCATGAGCGCTGGGACGGAGGGGGTTATCCGGAAGGGCTCGCCGGTGACGCGATCCCGGAATGCGCACGCATCGTCGCGATTGCCGATGTGTTCGATGCATTGACCATGCGCAGACCCTACAAGGAGCCCTGGCCGGTGGAGCAGGCGCTGGCGACCCTGCGCGAGAACGCCGGCAGCCATTTCGATCCGGATCTGGTAGCCGCATTCGAACAGATCATCGATGAAATCCTGGAGATCAAGGACGCCTGGGATCGCAAAGAACAAGAGACAGACCTTGCTGAAAACCCATAAAGAAAATGCCCAGCTCCGTTTGTGCCGGGAGCGCTACATTCCCTCCAAACCCGCCCTGCTGACGGAGATTCAGCAGTTGATGGTAAACCGGGAACCGGACGTGCTCAGCCTCTCCGAACTGGTCAGCCGTGATGTGGGCCTGTCATCGGCGGTGCTGAAAAGCGTCAACTCCGCGTTTTTCGGTCTGCGCAGCCATATCTCGGATATCCGCCAGACCGTGGTGATGCTCGGTGTGGACAATGTGGTGAACCTGGTCTCAGCCCATGAGATGAAACGCGCCCTGAACCAGAAATCCTGTCTGACCCTGGAGCGTTTCTGGGACACTGCGTCAGAGGTCGCCAAGGCCTCGGTGTGGATTGCCCGGGAACTCGATGTGCCGGTGCCGCTGGAGGATGTCTATGCGGTCGGGCTGTTTCATGACTGCGGTATCCCGATCATGGCGAGCTGCTTCGAGACCTATCGAAACACCCTGGATGAGAGCAACGGTAACTATCACCGCTCGATCATCGAGATCGAGGAGAGTTACCACGACCTGAATCACGCGGTAGCCGGGTTCATGTTTGCCGAGACCTGGGACCTTCCCCGGTTCATCCAGGAGGTTATCCTCCAGCACCACGATCTGCAGGCCTGGGAGAGTCTTCATGATGAACAGATTCTGGATTGCCTGGCAGTGCTGAAGCTGGCGGAAAACCTGGTCGACCGCAAGCGCCGCCAGGTGGACAATGTGGACTGGCCGCATTTCGCCGGGCCGGCCATGCAGCGACTCAAGCTGACTGCGGAGTCTTATCCGGCAGTCGAGGAACGCCTGATCGGACTGATGCAGGATTGAAGCTGTCGCCCTTACCACTCACCGACCCCCTTGCCGTTTGCCATGACACAGAATCAGACACACCCCGAAGCGGACCCCTCAGCACAGCTTGATCAGCTCAGGCAGCAGATTGCCGAGGTGGTGGCCCAGCGCGATGCACTCAAACAGGCCATCGAGGCGCAACAGGTCCCCGCTTCCCAGGGGTTGCGGACACTCGTCGAGCTGGATGAGCGGCTCTCGCAGCTCGACAGCGCCTTCAAGCAGGGTTGGGATGCGCAGCAGTAGCGATCCGATCGGGAACCCTCCCATGACCTGAGTCAACGGATCACCCTGGTGAACCGTTCGGATCGAGTGGCGCGTTCTAGAATTCCATTAGCAGGTGGTTGAAATTCGCTCAGAGCTGCGAAACGGGGTGAATTTCCCCGAAAAATCGGAATTTACCTTGCAAATGATCATTTTGAGCGGGTAATCAACGCAGGATCGTACTGATTCAGCGGAATTTCAAAAAGCCTGTCAGGAGTGAATCGATACACAGGCAGCTGCCCTCGGGGTCAGCGGGATGGGATGGCCATGCATCTGACCGGATCAGGGTGCAGGTTGATCGGATACGCGCTGCTCGCGCTGTTGATGGGGATATCCCTGTATCTGTTTACCCGGGACACTCACGGCGTGGCGTTTCTTAATCTGTTGCCATCGGCGTTTCGGCCCGATCACCCGGTCAGTTGCCCGTTCTGTGGCAGTCTGCCCACACTCTTGCATGCCTATGCCTTCATTCTTCTCAGCGCGGTGGTTCTGCGTCCTGCTACAAGGCGCTCTTTGCTCGGATTGAGTCTGTTTTGGCTGACCCTCGAATGTCTGTTCGAGTTCGGCCAGCTGGACGGCCCCGCACGGCAGATCGATCAGCTGCTGGTGGATCTGGGGGATGGGTCGGATTCCTATGCCTGGATCGGTCGCTTTTTTCTCACAGGAACATTTGATCCCTGGGATTTGCTGGGTGCCGGGGTGGGTGCCGCAGGGGCCTACCTGACACTCGCATCGGGGACCACGGAGGAGGTGCGAAATGCTCAACCTGATTACCCTGAAACAACGTCTGACTGACGGGCTGATTTTTCTGTTTATTCTGCTGCTGGGCCTGACCATCCTGATCGGCAGTGGTGGCGGGGGCGGAGGCAGCACTACCTCGGATGCCAGTGACGATTCTGAACTGTTGTCTTACTACAACCTGCGGGTCACGGGTGTTGACGATCCCCTCGATGATTGGTCCGCCGGTCTCAATGTGAGATTGACCCAGGACGGCATGAGCTATCAACTGCGCGTCGATCCCCAGTCCCTGGAGGCGGGCTATCTGTGTGATCCGACGACTCGGCAGTGTCGTTTGGACCGTATCGATACTGCGACCCGAATTGAGGTTTATGACCTGGATGAGCCGGACAGTCTGTTCGGCGATTTCCGTTTACAGGTGCTCGACGAATGGATCATCGATGAATCGGGATTGGCGGTGAGCGGAGCGTTGCAACTGGCACAGGCGTCCGGGTTCGGTTTTATCGAGCTGGCAGTGAATCAATGTGACGAAGGGTGGGGGGTGAACATCACGGACAATGGCGCCCTGCTGGGGTGTTACACCTGGAATCAGCTGGAGGGTTTGCTGAGGCAATCGAGCGTGGATGTGGAACGGCTTGCAGATCTGGCCTATGGCATTCTCGATGAGCTGTTCGATCTGATCGATAGTCAGGTGTTGGGGAGTTTCGAGCTTCTGGACGATCACTTGGAGACTGTTGGTAACATCAGTCTGGCCTGTGATCGATTTAGCGATGTCGGGCTGAGTCCGCCACCCCCTTATGAGGCCTGGGACCAGGGTGAGCGCATCTTCCACTGGGTCGATGACACCGGCGAGTGGGACCTGGGTGCGGGGGACAGTTTCGGCTATCTGATCAACCGCTGCTGGCGGAATGATCCCCAATCATTGGTGGACATCCTGACCAACGGTACCGTGGACCTGATTGCATTCACCGAGCTGGTCGATGGCGCAGACTGGTTGCAGAGGATCGGTTTCGAGGGGACCACGAACGCCCGGGTCGGCGGAGTGTTCTTCGACTATTTCGTGTGGATCGAGACGCTTACGGACGAGATGCTGAACCGCACATCCGTCGACACCGAGCAGGTGATCAACGGTGGCATCAGTGTGGTGTTCTTTGCGCCTTGATGGTCCGTATCAGAGTGCGTCCGAGCGGGTCACGGGATCCGGGGTTGAGCGGCTTTCACTCCGCAGCGCCTCGATCAGCGCGGCGCTGAGAATGAGTCCGGCCCCGGTCCATTCCAGGGGGGTCATCCATTCATCACCGATCAGGGTGGCGGAGACCACCGCCGCCACCAGTTCCAGGATCAGGATCACCGAGGCGCGTCCCGCCTCCAGGTGTGTGACCCCGTATTGCGCGCCAAGGTTGGCGGGTAACAACCAGACGAAGGCGTACAGCAGTACGCCGCCCCAGGCCAAGGGTGCGATATTCGTGGGCCAGGATTGATCCGTGCCGATCAGTCCCAGACCTGCCAGCGCGGCGCACCCGGCGAACATGGCCGCCAGCTTGGGTGACAGGGGCAATTGGGCAACGCCCCGGAACACCAGGTTGTTCATGGCCAGGAGAAAACCCGCCAGCAGGCCGAACAGCTCGAAACCCGAGGGGAGGGTGTGCAGGATGTCCACGCCGCCCAGGATCAGCCAGGCCCCACACAGCGCCAGTGCGACACCCAGCCAGCGCAGGCCATCGATGGGTTCACCCAGGATCAACCTCCCGCCGAGAACGCCCCACAGAGGCAGCAGGTAGAACAGCGCCATGGACCGCACCACCTCGCCATAGACCATGGCCAGGGTGAAGGCGAGGTTGGCGCCACCGCCCAGCAGTGCGATCAACAGCAGGGGTCCCGCTGCTGATGCTCCCCCGGAGTGCTTCCAGGCCATCGGCAGAGTCGCCAGGGTCAACAGGCTGAAGGTGCAGAGCACCAGCACCAGCCCGTCGAGACCCGCCTGGCCCAGGGCCTTCAGTGGCATCCAGGCACAGCCCCACAGCAGCGAGGAGCCCATCAGGGCGAGCACCGGGCGGTTCATGCTGGGTGTCTCGACAGGAAGTCGGTAAAGTGTTCCCGTTCGCGCTGGCGCATCCAGTTGTTGATCAACCAGAGGTCACCCACCGGTTCCCGGCTGAAGGGCAGTTCATGCAGGTAGCCGTCAGGCCCGAACTCCGGGGTCATGGTCACTACATGGGCCCGATCGGCAAGACGGGCCTGCCAGATGATCTCCCACCAGCGCTGGTGGGCCGCCAGGGCCTCGGCATACTCCGGGGCCGCCGGGTCGGGCACCTGGGGTCCCTGGTCATAGCCGACCCGGGCGTGGATATGGTGCACCTGGGGGGCGAGGGCCTGGATGATCTCCCGCTCACTGTCCATCAGGCGTTCGCAGACCACGCACCAGTGGCTGAAATCCGCGGTCAGTTTCAGCTCGGGCAGGTCCGCGGCGATCCGCGCGGTGATCCAGGGGTTGAACAGGGAGCGGCTGCGGTGGGTTTCGAAGACGATTTCCAGGTTGTGTCGTGCCGCCCGTTCCATGGCCTCCTGAAAGAACCGCAAGCTCTGGGATTCCGACCAGGCATCACACCCGCCGATGCAGTTGACCCGCAGGGGTGAGAGTTCCGCGCAGGCTTTCAGTCCCTGCTCCAGGGTGGCCAGGTGGGTCTCCGGGCTGGCCTGGCGGTCAGGGACGTAACTGCCCGCAGTGGTGATCTCGGCGATGTAGTCGAGCCCCCGGGTCGCCAGAGCTTCACCCAGCGCTGCCCGATTCAGCGGATCGAGGGGGGCCTGGCCCTCGATGCCGTCGAAACCGGCCTCGGCGGATTCGCTCACCGCATACGCCGGGTCGCCGTGGAAACCCCACAGGGTACGGAAGAGTTTCAGTTGCATGGGCATATCAGTGGGCCGTGACGAAGGAGACGCCGAGTACCCCGACGAACCCTCGGCCGTCACCCACCGGGCTGTCGGGATCGTCCCCATGCAGCACTCGCTGCACCCGGTAACGGTGATAGCTTTGCAGCAGTCCGCCCAGGGGCAGGCTGTGGCCGTCCTGTCCGGGGAAGGCCTCCCGGTGCAGCTGCGGCAGGTCGTACCAGGGTCGGTTCGGCTTCAGGTGGTGAGCGTTGTGGTAGCCGAAGTTGAGAGTCAGCAGATTGACCCAGGGTCGGCTGAGGCAGAGATTCGAATAGGTATTGCGCTGCTCGAACGCCCGGTCGGCCGATTTACCCGGTTTCGGTTGCTTGCTGTCCAACGTCATTACCACCGGGTAGGTGTGCTGGTGCACGTCCATGAAGCGGATGGTGTGCAGAAACAGCAGGTAGCCCAGGGGATAGGCCAGCAGTATGGCCGGGTTGATCATCGCCAGTGCGGTGAAGATCGCAATCCGGATCAGCAGTTGCCCCATCACCCGGACACGCCGGTGTCGGCGAGTCGCAAGTGAGAAGGGCAACGTCAGCACCAGGGCGTGCATGAGCAGATCGACGCCAGGTATGTAGCACCATTCCAGAGCCTGAACCGCACGCAGCAATCCGGGATGCCGCTCCAGCAGCGCCCGGTAGTCGTAGGCGATGACATCGGCCCGGTCCACATGGTGGCGCATATGCTTGCGCCGGATGTCCCGGTAGTCACCGTAGCCGCCCCCCGCGAGCCAGCTCAGCAGGCCGCCCAGCCAGCGGTTGTGCTGCTGGTCGGCGAAGATGGTGTTGTGGGTGCACTCGTGAACCAGGTAGGCGCCGATGACCAGGCCGTGGGCCAACGGCAGGCTGCCCAGCAGGGCCAGAGGCAAGGGCTGGGTCAGCATCACGGCCAGACCCAGCGCGTAAGCCCCCAGGGCGTAGGCCAGGGCCAGCAGATGCCGCCAGCCCCGCTCGGCATCACGCAGACGCATCGGGTCCGCCCTCCGCCCAGAAGCGGCGCCAGCCGCCGAAACGAGTGATGTCCCGGGACTCACCCAGGATGTAGGACTCGCAGAGGAAGCCGATGACCCGGCTGCCGTCGGCCAGTTCCACCCGTCCCAGGCCCAGGGGCGCGGGAATCTGCTCGAGGAAATCGCCCAGGTTGACCAGAGGCAGTTCCCACACCTCCAACTCGACCGCCGCGCCATCGTCCGAGCGTACCAGGCCGGGACGATAAGGGGGACCGCCCGGCAGCAGGTAGAGCCGGTAGTCCGCCGAGGTGGTGGTCTTGCTCAACAGCCGACCGCCCCGTTCACGCAGCTGGTAATTGAGGGGCAGCCCCTCCATGTGGGCGCCGCAGACGGCGACCGGTACGTGCCCGCTTCGGCTCGGCGCTGCGACCGGGGAGGCCTGCAACGGCAACCCGGTGGCGCCCAGGGTATCCACCAAACGGCCCTGCAGTCGCGAGGCGACTCCCAGCAGAGCTGGGTCGGTAAAGGCCGGGGCGAACAGGGTGACCCCGTTGGGCAGCCCGTCGTCGCGGAAGCCGCCCGGCACCGCCACCGCCGCCAGATCGAGCAGGTTCATGAAGTTGGTGTAGGTGCCCAGGTTGCTGTTGAGGCGGATCGGATCGGCCGCCAGCTGATCGACGCTGTAGATGGTGCCGGCGGTGGGTGTGACCACGAAGGCCACCTGGTCCCAGACCCGTTCAGTGACCCGCCGCAGCTCGGCCAGGCGGTACTGGGCGGAGAAGGCCTCGGCGGCGGTACCTTTCGCGCCGCCGCCGATGATGGTGCGGGTCACCTCCAGCAGGGCTTCCGGCTTCGCTTTGAGCAGCGCTTCGGCGGCCAGGTAGCGCTCCGCCACCCAGGGTCCCTCGTAGAGCAGCCGGGCCGCCTCCAGGAAGGGCGTGAAGTCGATCTGCATCGGTTCGCCGCCGAGCGCCTTCAAGCCCTCGATCGCACCCCGGTAGATCCGCTCGCTTTCACTATCACCGAAGAATTCAAGCTGGGAATCCGCCGGTACGCCAAAGTGGAATCCGGTTTCGACAATGCCCTGCCCCAGCAGCGGCGGCTGTGACGGCCGCGCATAGGCATCGGCCTCGTCGTAGGTCGCCGCCACCTGGAACACCCGCGCCGCGTCCCGGCTGTCGAGGGCGAAGATGGAGACTGCGTCGAGGGTTCGGCAGGCCGGCACCACGCCCCGGGTCGACAGCAGCCCCCGGGTCGGTTTCAGTCCCACCAGGTTGTTGAAGGCGGCCGGCACCCGCCCGGAACCGGCGGTGTCGGTGCCGAGGGAAAAGCTGACCTGTCCCAGGGCCACCGCCACGGCGGAACCCGAACTGGAACCGCCGGCGATGTAGTCCGCATTGAAACTGTTGCGGCAGATACCGTAGGGGGAGCGCACCCCCACCAGGCCGGTGGCGAACTGGTCCAGGTTGGTCTTGCCGATGGGGATGGCCCCGGCATCGATCAGTCGCTGCACCACGAAGGCGCTCTCAGACGGTTCATAGGCGTAGTCGGGACAGGCGGCCGTTGTCGGCAGACCGGCCAGATCGATGTTGTCTTTGATGGCGAAGGGGATGCCGTAGAGGGGATGGGTCGCCGGCGTGGCGCCCTCCAGTGCGTTTATATATTCCTGCAGTGCTTCCCGGTCGAGGCGGCTGATCCAGATCGGGTTGTCGCCTGCGGACGCGATGCGGGCCAGCACGGCGTCGATCACCTCGCTTGGCGTGAAGCGTCCTTCCCGATAGCCTTCCAGCAGGGCTTCGATGGCGAAACTCTGTGTCGTTTCGATGCTCATGACGCCTCCAGTTCCAAAATCACCACAGCCTGTCCGGCGGAGACCGGACTGCCCTGGGCGGCCAATACCTCACGTACCGTGCCCGCCTCGTCGGCGGCGATGGTGATCTCCATCTTCATCGCCTCCATGATCAGCAGCGGGTCGCCCACCGCTACCTTGTCCCCCGGCTTCACCGCCAGTTGCCAGACGCTGCCGGTCACCGAGGAGGCGACCGCCAGGCAGCCGGGGGGGATATCCAAACCGGCATCGACGGTACTGACGTCGTCCGGCAGATCGCTGGCGTAGTCGGCCTGACCCGCCGCCGCCCAGCGCTGTCGCTCAGCCTCGAAGGCGGCTTGCTGGTGCTGTTTGAAGGTCTCGATCTCGGACGCGTTGTTGGCAAGAAACTCCCGGTAGTCGCTCAGCTTGAGCGAGGTCTCCTCGATGCGCAGGTTGAAGCGCCCCAGGGGGAAGTCCTCACGCATCTGTTTCAGCTCGTCTTCGGAGACCGGATAGAAACGCAGCTGATCGAAAAAGCGCAGCAGCCACTGCTTGCCGTCGGTGAAGTCAGCTGTCTGGCGATAGCGGTTCCACATCTGCACCGTGCGGCCGACAAACTGGTAGCCCCCCGGACCCTCCATGCCGTAGACGCAGAGGTAGGCGCCGCCGATACCGACCGCGTTCTCCGGCGTCCAGGTACGGGCCGGGTTGTACTTGGTGGTGACCAGCCGGTGGCGCGGATCCAGCGGCGTGGCCACCGGCGCGCCCAGGTAGACGTCGCCCAACCCCATCACCAGGTAACTGGCGCTGAACAGGATCTCCTTGACCTGCTCGATCGACTCCAGGCCGTTGATGCGGCGGATGAACTCGATGTTGCTCGGACACCAGGGGGCGTCGGCGCGCACCGACTGCATGTACTTGTCGATGGCCAGCCGGGTCGAGGGGTCATCCCAAGAGAGGGGCAGGTGTACGATACGGCTCGGCACGCTCATCTCATCGATCGACGGCAGTTGAGCCTCCGCCACCATCAGGCGTTCAACCAGATCGCCCTGGCTGATGAGACGACTGTCGTAATGCACCTGCAGGGAGCGGATACCGGGGGTGAGATCGAGCAGGCCGTCGATTGTCTGTTCCCGCAGCCAGGCCAGCAGGGCCTGGACCCGGAAGCGCAGTTCCAGGTCGAGCACCAGCGGGCCGTACTCCACCAGCAGGTACTTGTCGCCGGACTGGCGGTAGCAGACCGCCGGTATCTCCCCGGCGGCCTCACGCCGGGCCACCACCGGGGTGGTCTCCGGCCCCACCGCCACCGTTCTGACCGGTTCGTTCGTGGTGGCGGCGAGCCGCAGGATCATCTCGTCCTGGGCCTGCTCCAGGCGCACCGCTTCGTCGTAACTCACCGGCTTGAAGCGGATGCGATCCCCCGGCGAGAGCTGACCCATCTTCCACAGATCGGCGCTGATGAGGGTGGCCGGGCAGACGAAACCGCCCAGACTGGGACCGTCGGGACCGAGGATCACCGGCATGTCGCCGGTGAAATCGATGGTGCCGATGGCGTAGGCGTTGTCGTGGATATTGGAGGGGTGCAGCCCCGCCTCGCCGCCGTCGCTGCGCGCCCACTCGGGCTTGGGACCGATCAGGCGCACCCCGGTGCGCGAGGAGTTGTAGTGGACCTCCCAGTCGGTGGCGAAGAAAGTGTCGATGTCGCCGTCGGTGAAGAAGTCCGGCGCCCCGTGGGGGCCGTACATGACGTGGATCTCCCAGTCGCGGTTATGCGCCGGAATCAGTTCGGTCGGCAGGCTCGCCACTGGCTCGGTGACCTGAGCGGTTTCATCAATGCGCAGCACGTCCCCCACCTGCAGCGCCCGACCGGCATGACCGCCGAACTGGCCCAGGGTGAAGGTGGCGCGGCTGCCCATGTATTCCGGTACGTCGAAACCGCCCTGCACCGCCAGGTAGGCACGCACACCGGCTTCCTCGACGGCACCGATCTTCAGCACGCTGCCCGCCTTGACCGGTAATGAACGCCAGAAGCCGACCGGCTCGCCGTCGAGGGTCGCCTTCATGAGTGCACCGGTCAGCGCAATGGTGCAGTCCCGGTTGAATCTCAGGCTCGGACCATTGAGGGTCAGCTCCAGCCCTGCCGCTTGGGTCGGGTTGCCCACCAGCCGGTTGGCCAGGCGGAAGGCGAGCGCGTCCATCGGTCCCGAGGGCGGGATACCCACGTCCCAGTAGCCGGTACGCCCCGGATAGTCCTGCAGCGTGGTCTGGGTGCCGGGGGCCAGCACGTCGATGGTTGCGGGCTGGTAGCCCACCTTGTCCAGGTAGCGGGTGTAGTGCTCGCCTTTGACGAAGACCGCATCATCGACAATCTGCCGCAGATAATCCAGGTTGTTCTCGATGCCGTAGAGGGCGCTGTGATCCAGCGCCTCGAGCAGACGGCCACGGGCCGCCTCGCGGCTATCCCCATTGACGATCAGCTTGGCGATCATCGGATCGTAGTAGGGTGGCACCTGACTGCCGGTCTCAACCCAGGTATCCACGCGTATATCGGTGTCGAAGCGCACCTCGGTCAGCAGGCCGCTGCTGGGCTGGAACGCCTTGCCCGGGTCCTCGGCATAGAGCCTTACCTGGATTGCCGCGCCTTTGGGTGCGTGTTGGTAAGACGCCAGAAAATCATTTTCGCCCGCCGCCAGACGCACCATCCAACCCACCAGATCGACCCCGGTCACCTCCTCGGTGACACCGTGCTCCACCTGCAGGCGGGTGTTTACCTCGAGAAAGTAGAATTCGCGGCTGCGGGTGTCGTAGACGAACTCCACGGTACCGGCGGAGCGGTAGGCCACCGCCTCGCCGAGACGTACCGCCGCCTCCATCAGGGCTTCCCGTTGCTGGTCGGTGAGTCCGGGCGCAGGAGTCTCCTCGACCACCTTCTGGTTACGCCGCTGCAGGGAGCAGTCGCGCTCCCCCAGGGCCACCACACGGCCCTCCCCGTCGCCGAAGATCTGCACCTCGATGTGGCGGGCGTACTCGATGTACTTCTCCAGGAAGATGCCGCTCTGGCTGAAATTGTTCAGCGCCAGCCGCGCCACCGTGTGGAAGGCCTCGTTGAGCTCCGCCTCGCTGCGGCAGAGCTGCATGCCGATGCCGCCGCCTCCGGCGGTACTCTTCAACATCACCGGATAGCCGATGCGCAGGGCCTCGGAGCGGGCCTGTTCCAGGTCGTCGAGCAGACCGGTTCCCGGCAGCAGCGGCACCCGGTTCTTCTGCGCCAGCTGGCGCGCGGTGTGCTTGAGTCCGAAGTCGCGCATCTGCTGCGGGGTCGGGCCGATGAAGGCGATCCCCGCCGCCTCGCAGGCCTCGGCGAAGGCCGCATTCTCGCTGAGGAAACCGTAGCCGGGGTGGATGGCGTCGACCCCCTGCTCCTGCGCCAGTTTGAGGATCTTGCCGGTGTCGAGATAACTCTCCGATGCGGGCGGCGGCCCGATGCAGAATGCCTGGTCGGCCTGTGACACATGGGCCGAATGGCGGTCGGCCTCGGAATAGACCGCGACCGAGTCGATCCCCAGGGATTTCAGGGTGCGGATGATCCGGCAGGCGATGGCGCCCCGGTTGGCTATCAGAACCTTTTTGAACATGTTCTCGCTCTTTCGGGTCGTCCCGGGTCTCTGCTCACGGCGGGTCGTCCCGGCGTGGTGTCTTTAATCAGGCTCTTTCTCTTGGGGAAAGGTCCGAGCCTAGGAATTCGAGAAGTTTTGAGTGTTGAGTTTTTAGTTTTGAGTTGATGTGTTCGCTTCGCTCACGGGTTGTTAGGTCCCCCCTCTCACCTCGCGGGAGAGGGCCAGGGAGGGGGGATAAAAACCCGTGAGCACAGCGAACACCAAAACTAAAAACTCAACACTTAAAACTAAAAACTCTTCAGCTTCAGCTTCAGCTTCAGTTCCAGATCAACACCTCCACCGGCGTAGGATTATAGGCATTGCAGGGATTGTTCAACTGGGGACAGTTGGAGATCAGCACCAGCACGTCCATTTCCGCGCGCATCTCCACGTAACGTCCCGGGGCGGAGATGCCGTCCTCGAAGGTCAGGCCGCCCTCCGGCGTCACCGGCACGTTCATGAAGAAGTTAATGTTGCTCGCCAGGTCCCGCTTGCTCATGCCCTGGTCCCACTCGGACAGGGCCATGATGAAACTGTCCCGGCAGCTGTGCATGTGGCGCTTGTCCAGGGCGTAGCGCATGGTGTTGCTTTCGGCGGAGCAGGCGCCGCCCAGGGTGTCGTGGCGACCGCAGGTATCGGCGGTGATCTCCAGCATCACATTGCCTTCATTGGAGAGCAGCCGGGTGCCGGTGGTCAGGTAGATGTTGCCCTGGGCGCGGATGGTGTCGTTGGCGCTGTAGCGCTCCTCCGGGTCATCCGCGTTGTAGAACAGGGTATCCACCGCCTGG
>JBEVWC010000021.1:0-21888 GCA_040506775.1 Candidatus Thiodiazotropha sp. | reverse complement strand
GTAGATGTTGCCCTGGGCGCGGATGGTGTCGTTGGCGCTGTAGCGCTCCTCCGGGTCATCCGCGTTGTAGAACAGGGTATCCACCGCCTGGTTGCCTTCCAGATCGAGGATGCGGAAGGTCTGGCCCTTGCGCACCACTTTCATGAAAGGATCGCCGGCGGGGACCACCTGGCGGAACCGGGCATCGTCGGGACTGAGAGTGCTTTCGGTCAGGGTTGTGCTCATGGGACTCAGGCCTCGAGGTAATAACGTTCGGTGTTGATGAAGGCGCGCTGGTTTTCGCTGCACGAATTGCGGCAGGCATCGTCGCTGCTTGCGGGACCGGTATGAATGGCAGTGATCCGGACCGGTTTCGGACTGTAGCTCGGCGCGGTGTCGAGGGGATGGGGTGCACTGGCGAGTACCACCAGGCAGTTCATCTCGAAGCGCAGATCGATAGCGTCTCCGGCCTTGGAGTTGCCCGCCACAAAGCTCATGTTGCCCGATTCGTCCGCCACCACCTTGCTGAAAAAGTTGATGTTGGAAACCAGGTCACGACGCCCCAGACCGTATTTGCCCAGCTCGTTGATCAGGCTGTCATAACCGTTCATGTAACGCTCGTTGCGCTGTTGCTGGTAGGTCGTTTTGCCGTACTTGGCTTCGATGATCGATGCGTTGGAGAGCCCGCTGATGGTGTCGTGCCAGCCGCAGGTATCGGCGGTGACGGAGCAGAGCACCCGGCCCATGTCGGAGTGACAGACGTTGCCGGTGGTAAGAAACGCGGTGTGCTGACCCTTCAGGGTGTCAGCCATGTTGTAGCGCTCCAGCTTCTCCTCCTGGTTGTAGAAGAGCGCGGAGACGTTGGCGCCGCCTTCGATGTCGGTCAGGCGCAGGGTCACACCGCGGCGTATCACGCCCGACCAGTGGGCGCCGGCGGGCAGCACCTCCTCCCATAACGTCTTGCCTGTGTCACTCATCGCAATACCCTCGTTGTTCGTTGAAGTGTTTAGTTTTGAGTTTTGAGTTTTTAGTTGATGTGTTCGCTGCGCTCACGGTTTTTTGTTCCCGTCTCCCTGGCCTTCTCCCGCGAGGGGAGAAGGGAATAAAAACAACGTGCGCAAAGCGCACACCACAACTCAAAACTCATAACTAAAAACTCAAAACTTCTCCCGTCCGTTCCGGCAGATGCAGCTGCGGGATCAGGGTGGTGTTGAGCTGCAGATTACCCGAGATCACCCCCCGGTTGGTGATCATCTTGTCGGCCAGCAGCTGCAGTTCGGCGGCCGGCCCCTGCACCAGGATCACCTCCATGGTCTGGGAGTGCATCAGGTGGATGTGCAGGGAGCTGATCACCTCCTGGATGTGCTCGTGCTGCAGATCGGCCAAGACCTTCTGCAGCCGTGGCGTGGAGTGGTCGTAGATCAGGGTGATCGTCCCGGCCATGATCTCGTTGCCCAGCTCCTTCTTGTAGTCGGTCACCTGCCGGCTCACCATCTCGGCGATGGCCTGGGAACGGCTCTCAAAGCCGCGCTCGCGAACCATCTCGTCGAGCTGCGTCGACAGGCTGTCGGGCAGCGAGATGCTGATGCGGGTGATGTTTCCCTGACTCATGATTCCTTCCCTCGTCTAGAACAGGTGGCTGTAGCGCTCGATCTCCCACTGGGAGATGGTCTGGTGATAGGCGGTCCACTCCTGGCGCTTGTAGGTGATGAACTCGTCGCGCAGGGCCTGACCCAGGGTCTCGGTGACAAACGGGTCGGCCTCGAAGGCGTCGATCGCCTCCTGCAGGTCCCGGGGCAGGAACTCGATGCCCCGTTCGGCCCGCTCCGCCTCGCTCAGCTCGTAGAGGTTGTCCTCCTGGGGCTTGCCCGGATCGATTTTGTTGCGGATGCCGTCGAGACCCGCCGCCAGCGACAGGGCCGCCGCCAGGTAGGGGTTGACCGCGCCGTCGGCGTTGCGCGACTCGCAGCGGCCGCCGCCCATGGGCACGCGGACCGAGTTAGTGCGGTTGTTCGAACCGAAGGAGTTGAACACCGGCGCCCAGGTGAAGTAGGGCATGTCGCCCTGGCGCACCAGTCGCTTGTAGCTGTTGACCGTCGGCGCAAAGGCGGCGCAGAGCGCCTTGCCGTGTTTGATGATGCCGCCGATGTAGTAGTAACCCAGTTCGCTCAGGCCGATGCCGTAGGGGTCGTCCTTGGGGTCCCGGGCGAACAGGTTCCTGCCGGTTTCCAGGTCGTAGAGCGACATGTTGAAGTGGGCGCCGTTGCCGGTCTTGTCGGCGAAGGGCTTGGGCATGAAGGTGGCGATCAGCCCCTCTTCCTTGGCATAGGCCTTGGCCATCATGCGCAGGAAGATGTAGCGGTCGCAGCTGGTGACCGCGTCGGCGTACTGGAAGTCGAACTCGAACTGGCCGTTGGCGTCCTCATGGTCGAAGGAGTAGAGATCCCAGCCCAGGTCGTTGATGGTGGTGGCCATCCTGTCGAGCCAGGTGAACTGGTCGAGGAAGCCGCGGGCGTCGTAGCAGGGCTTGGTCAGCTTGTCGTCCGGATTGGGCACCTCGAGGCTGCCGTCCTGGTTCTGCTTCAGCACGTAGACTTCGGCTTCGATGCCGAGATTCATGCCGAATCCCATCTCCGCCGCCTGGGCCAGCACGTTCTTCAGCGCCACCCGGGTGTTCAGCGGGTAGGGTTCGCCGTAGAGGGTGTTGTCCGCCGGCATCCAGGCGATCTCCGGCTGCCAGGGCATCTGGATGATATGATCCAGGTCGGGCACCGAGGCGATCTCGTCGTCGTTGGGGCGCTGTCCCAGTCCGTCCAGGGCGTAACCGGTGTAGAGCTCAGAGCCATGGGCCATGTGCTCCAGGTGATCGATGGGCACCACCTTGCCTTTGGGGATACCGTGAATGTCCACGTAGGTCCCCATGCAGTACTTCACACCCTTGGCTTTCAGGGCCTGCTGGATCTGACGGATCTCATCGCTGCTCTTGTTCATGCTCGGTTACTTCCCGCTGATGGATTGGTGATAGGAATAGGGGAGTGGCGGGGCTTCCTGCATGCCACGCTCGATCAGGGCGGCCAGATCCTCCACCATCCAGGTGAACAGCTCCTCACCCGCCTCGCGGCTGGCGGCGCTGGGCGTGCCGGTAACCCCGTTGAGACTGGTGCGGTTGACCGGATGGGAGAAGACGCTCTCCACGGTCCGGTCCGGATCGTCCGCCAGGGCGATCTTCTCCTCGCGTACCAGCTCCGGCGCCACCGCCTGCATCAGAGATGTCTCAGCGGCATTTGCGTGCCAGTCGCCGGCGTCCTCGAAATGTTTCTCGCGCACCCGCGGGCTCAGGGTGGCGCTGCCCAGCAGGGCCACCATCAGGTCGTCGTGTTCCGCGCGCAGCATCTCCAGCGCGCAGCGCAGGGGCGCCTGATTGGTGACGTGGCTGTTGACGATGAACAGCCGCCGGATGCCCGAGGCATAGAGCCAGTCACCAATATCCTTGACCACGTCGATCAGGGTCTTCGGTTGCAGCGCCAGGGTGCCGGGCCAGCGTTTTGAGTGGCCGATGGAGCAGCCGTAAGGCAGCGTCGGCAGCAGCGGCACACCGGTGACTTTGGCCGCTGCACGGCAGAGTTTCTCGGCAATCGATGCGTCCATGCCGCAGCCCAGGTGGGGACCGTGCTGTTCGGTGGCGCCCACCGGCAGGATTGCTCCGTCGATGCCTTTCGCCACCAGTTCACCCACCTCTTCCCAGGTCAGGCAGTGCCATTCGTTGAGTGTGCCGTTCATCAGAATACGTCGCTCACATCGTCGTCCAGGGGCACCATGCGCACCATGTTGAGGTGCTCCTCGCTGAGGCCCACCTCTTCCTCCTGGGGCGGGTGGATGAGGGCTTCGAGGCGCGCCTTGGTGGCGAGGAACTCGGGGCTGAGAAACTGCTCCGGGGAACGCGGATGGGGCACCGGCACCTCGATCAGCTCCTCCACTTCGCCAGGATGGGCCTTGAGCACCAGGATGCGGTCGGCCAGATAGACCGCCTCGTCCAGGTCATGGGTGATGAACAGAATCGTCACATCGATGTTCTTCCAGATATCCAGCAGATAGCTCTGCATGCGCGAGCGGGTCTGCGCGTCGAGGGCGCCGAAGGGCTCGTCCATCAGCAGGATGCGCGGCTGGTTGGCCAGGGCGCGGGCGATGGCCACGCGCTGCTTCATGCCGCCGGAGAGCTGGTGGGGATAGCTGTTCTCGAACTTCGACAGACCCACCAGATCGATCCAGCTGCGTGCCTCCTCCTCGGCGGTGTTGCGGTCCTTGCCGCTGCGTTCGAGGCCGAACATGACGTTCTTCTTCACCGTCAGCCAGGGGAACAGGGTGTAACCCTGAAACACCATGCCCCGGTCGGGTCCGGGCCCGCGTACCGATTTGCCATCGAGCAGCACCTCTCCACTGGACTGCTCCTCGAGTCCTGCGAGGATACGGATCAGGGTCGACTTGCCGCAGCCGGAGGGGCCGATGACACACACGAACTCCCGCCGGTGGGTCTTGAAGTTGATGTCTTTCAGCGCGGTGACCGTGCCCTGGGGTGATTCGAAGGTTTTGCCGAGACCCGCCACCTCGAGGATCACCGGCCGCTGCTTGAGGCGTTCGAAACGTGCCGAAACCTCGGCGGACTGGTCGAGATAGCTGGGTAGATCCAGATGGGTCATATCGATCCTCCTCAGGCCTTGGCCACGCGCTGCCAGGGAAACATCCGTCGTCCCAGCCAGGCCAGGATCAGGTCTGTGGTCAGGCCGATGATGCCGATCATGATGATGGCGGCGTAGACGTTCTCGAAGTTTTTGTAGCGCGCCTGCTGGGTGATGAACCAGGTGATGCCGGAGCTGGTGCCGATCAGCTCGGCCACGATCAGGTAGGTCCAGGCCCAGCCGAGCAGGATGCGCATGTCCTTATAGAGATCGGTGACGATGCCCGGAATCACCACCCGGAACAGCAGCGAGAGGCGCTTGGCGCCCAGGGTCATCGCCGCCTCCAGCAGGGAGGGATCGAGCTTGCGGGTGGTGTTGGAGATCACCAGCACCTGCTGGAAGAAGGTGCCGATGAAGATAATCGCGATCTTCGGTGCCTCGTGGATGCCGAGGATGGCCACCGCCAGCGCGCCGAAGGCGGGCGCCGGCAGATAGCGGAAGAATTCGATAAAGGGCTCGCTGAGACGCGAGACGGCGTCGTAGGTACCCGCCAGGATACCCAGCGGGACGCCGATCAGCGAGGAGAGAATGAAGCCCCAGAAGATCACCTGGATACTCTGCCACAGGCTCTCGTGCAGCCACTTCTCGTTGCGCCGCTGGGGTTCGGTGGTGAAGGCAGTGTAGAAGGCCATCGCCACTTCATGGGGTGCGGGCAGATAGACTGGATTGGCCGGTTCCCCCTGTGGCAGGGGTTTGCCGGCCGATTGCGCCTTCTCCGATTCGCGCTCAAAGACTGCCTTCTCAACCTGCATCCCCGGCTGGAAATAACTGACGCCACCCGGTTCCGTGATCTCCACATTAGGGTGCCAGACAAAGGGTGAGTAACTCACCAGGCACCACAGCAGGATCGGGATAAGGAAGCTCAGGACGCCGAGAAACAGACGACTTCGGCTATCCAGCTCTTTGCGTACGGCGAACCAACCACTGGCCATCACATGCCCCGTTATAAATGCATCAGGTGATCAAGGGAGTAAGAGGTTCGGACCCGGCGGCCCGCAAGCATATGCCGGGTCCGACCTCTCGCTGCGGACAGGCTTACATCGCTTCGGTCAGGGAAGGATCGATGTAGGCGTCGACATCCTGTGCTTCCTTGTAGACGTCATTGGCCAGGTTGAAGTCGTCGGAGATCTTCGACGAACCGTACAGCGAGTCGAAACCGTCGCCTTTGGCAAAGTGGGATTTCGCCTCGTCCAGGGTGAGGATCTTGGTGCCGTTGATGAAGCCCTTATACTCTTCCGGGCCCAGGCCCACGCGGGAGGCCATGATCTTCACCGCATCGTCGGTGGTGGCGGGGTCCTTGATGTAATCGACGACCCGGTACCAGACCTTGATCACTTTCTCCCAGTCGGCCTTACGGGCGGCCAGGCTGGAGGGCGAGACCGCCAGCACATCGTAGATCAGGCCGGGTTCGTCGGCGCTGGTGTAGATCGGCTTGGAGCCGGGCACCAGATTCAGGGCCATGCCGGAGTTGGGCTGCCAGGCGACGATGGCGTCCACGTCACCCGAGGCCAGCACCTGGGGGGTTTCGTTGGTCGGTACGTTGACCAGTTCCACGTCCTTCTCGCTCATGCCGGCCTTCTCCAGACCGTTAAGCAGCAGCAGGTGGGAGACGAATCCGATCTCCACACCAACCTTCTTGCCCTTCAGATCGGCGATCGAATCGATGCCGGGCTTGCCCACCACCATGTCGTTGCCGTTGGAGTAGTCGTTGATCAGGATCATCACACTCTTGGCGCCGGTGGCGCCGGTGACCAGGGCGTCACCGTTGGTCATGGTCACCGCGTCGAGCTTGCCGGCGGCGAAGGCGTCCATGGAAGCCACGTAGTCGAACCATTCAAACTGCACGTCGACACCTGCCTCCTTGAACCACTGCTTCTCGATGGCCACTTCCCAGGCCACCCAGCCCGGCCAGTCGGAATAACCGATCTTCAACGGCTCGGCCAGGGCGGAGGCCGACATACCCAGCATGGCGACACCGGCCAGGGCGGAGAAAAACTTACTCAGGCGTTTCATCATTGAGGAGTCCTCTGGTATTACGATTCGATAATTTCGTATTACCAAGAGAGCAACCCCTGTGCCAGATCATGAAATAGAGCTTAAGTAACTGAAATAATATTAAATAATTCGATCTCATAGATTCCCGGGGCGGAATGCTGCGCCCCAAAATAGCGCTGATCCCGGGTGTTTGGCTTCCCGTGGTGCACCCGAAGTGTGCAATTCGGGTACAGACCCGTTGTCAAATCGCTCCCACGCAGAGCGCGGGAACCAGAAAAGGTGGCCTTTTTTGCCGAGTCAGGCATAAGAAGGTATAAATCGGCGTTGCTGGCACAGCGCCGGAACCTGGTAAACACAAAGGAGAGGGATCGCGTGATTGAAGTGGATGAGGGCGCATTGGATTTTTTCAGGACCATGCACCATCGGTTTAGCGATACGATTCAGGGTCATACGGGTAGCGAGGCGATGCTCGCGGATCTACTGGCACTGGCGTTCACCAGTTATGAAGGCAATGCGGAACGGCATGCCCGGGATCTGCCGGAGCCCGCCTGCCAGAAAGGCTGTGCCACCTGCTGCAGCATCAGGGTCGTGGCCACAGCGCCGGAAGTGCTTCTGGTCGCCCGCTATCTGCGTGCGAACGAGTCTGGATTGCGGGCGCAGGGCGTCCATCTCACAAAGCGCCTGGCCAAGGCGAATGAGGTGACCCGGGATCAGGATGAAGCCGCCCGGGTCCGTTTGCGACGCCGTTGTCCATTCATCCATAAAGGGGTATGCATGATCTATGCGGCACGTCCCCTGGCCTGCCGCAGTCACCTCTCCTATGATCGGCAGGCCTGTGTGGATGCGGCGGCGGGCCGCATCGATGAAATTCCCCATTCGCCACCCCACCTGCAGATACGCGGCCTGATTCAGAACGCCCTGCAATCCGCATTACGCGATGCCGACTATCCCTGGGCAAGCTACGAGATCAACCATGCGGTCCAACTGGCGTTGGAGAATCCACAGGCCGAACAACAGTGGCTGGCCGGAGAAGATGTCTTCATCGCCGCAAGGGTGAAAGACATCAGTTTCGCGGAGATGGCGCAAACCTTCGATCAACTCCACAATCGCCTCCACTAGAGCTTTGCACAGGCTCGATGACCTATAGCGGAAAGCCCGGTTGCGAGTGACCCCAGGTTTCGGAGGGTTGGCCGGATGCTGCGGGCTGTCCAGAATGTCCAGTTATGGGCTGGAATTTCATGCCGGCGGGAATGCTTCCGATGCCGATGGGTCTGTCTGACTGATGGGGAGGCAGAACCAGACAGGTTGCGTGCAGTCTGAAAATTGGTAGCACCGATCCAAGCGACCCCGGGGAGCGACCATGAGTCTCGATGCGTTGAGTGACTTTTTTCTCGTCTGCAGCCTGATCAACGGGGGTCTGCTGATGTTCTGGGTGTTGATCCAGCGCCTCGCCCCGGAACTCGTGTACCGGACCCAGCGCGGCTGGTTTTCCGGCTCCCGGGAACGCTTAGAAGAGATCCTTTACCGTTTGCTGGGACAGTTCAAGCTGCTGTTCCTGGTCTTCAACCTGACCCCCTATCTGGCCTTGCGTATCATCACATGAACATCGACCGAGGTAGACCCATGTACGGCATCGACCCCCACGCAACCCTGCAGAAGATTGCCGCCCGGCTCGACAGCCTGTCGGAGAGGGACGAAATCGTTACCGCCCTGGACGAGGTGGAGTATGTGTTCGAGGTGATTCCGCCGGAGATGCAGGACACTGCGGAGCAGATCATCGCCCTGTTGCGGCAGAAGCTGGAACAGGCCGGATAACCGAACCATCAGGAGACATTGCGATGGCTGAACTGGGACATGTGGTGTTCTACGTGCGTGACCTTGATTCCTCGGTGCGCTTCTATTCCGAGGGTGTGGGACTGCGGGTCAAGGGACGGATTTTCAACAACCGCGCCGCGGTACTCAGCGGCGGCGGATCGCATCATGAACTGCTGCTCATTCAGGTAGGCGAGGCGCCCGGTCCGCTCCAGGGCCGCCGCCGGGGTCTCTACCACGTGGGCTGGAAGATCGGCGATGACCTGGATGCATTGCGCGCAACCCGGGACCGGCTCGCGGAGCTGGGCTATCCCATCGAAGGTGCTTCGGATCACACCGTGAGCCAGAGTCTCTACCTGCGGGATCCGGACGGCAACGAGGTGGAGCTGTTCGTCGATGATCCCGGGTTCGACTGGAGCCGGGATGACAGCTGGATGGAAGAGCCGGTCAAGCCGCTGCAGCTGTGAGGTTGGCTTTCATCCTGGGACAGACATGTCCCGGGTTTCCAACATTTCCCCGGACGAAGTTCACCTCAAGCATCTGCTGTTCCTATCGGCTCAGATAAATTAAGGTTGCGATTGGAATCTGGGGCCGGGAACCAACCATGAAAAAGATGTTTTCTCCGTTTTATGCAGTTAGCTGCTCATTCATGCTCATCGCCTGTGCTGGTGATAGTGAAGCGACTGAGCAAGGCTTGTCATCAGCCCAAAATCAGCAAGCCAAGCCGGCGCAAACCATTTCGCTGCCACTTGTAAACCCAAGCTTCGAAGCGTCTGATCAACTCGTTAAAGGGTGGGCGTTCGCACAGCATGCGGGAGAACCTTCCTACAGCGTATCGATCGACTCAACCGAGAGTGCCGATGGAAAGAACAGCTACCGTATCGAACGCAAGAAGGTCCAGGCCTGGGGTATGCTCAATCAATGGATAAAGCTTGATGATGCGATAGGAAAATCGGTCAAATTGAGCGCCATGGTCAAGAGTGAAACGTTGGGGCCGAATGGGTTCGACCTCAATCTGGTATTTCGCAAAGCCAACCGAAAATTTATCAGTAGCGTAGGCAGCGAGGCCGTGACAGGCAGTAACGACTGGCACCGTATCGAAGTCATCGGCGTTGTTCCAGCCGGTACGGCTCATTTGCAGGTCACCGCTGTTTTGAATGATGCCGGCACCGCCTGGCTCGATGATGTTCGGCTGAGCATCACTGATGAGCAATGAACCGCAGGGGGAATTCTGTGGAATGTGGGGGCTTCCCTTAAGGCGCGTCATAAATCCGCCCTCCGCTCGGTCGCTGGGGTGTCCTGAAACAGGTAAGTGCCGGGTTGAAGTATTCAATGCATATCGGTTGTATCAGTAACCGGCCTAAACAGAGTAGCGTGAACCGTGTCGATATCCGTACCCTATGTCGTCCTGGTAGCCAAGCAGTTGGAAATCCAGGAACTGCAAAGACTCAAAACCCGCGCCCATATGGTTGGTGTGATTGGTCATATGGTGCATGCCCTGCAAAGCGAGCGGGGTGCTTCGAGTATCTTTCTCGCATCTTCCGGAACCCGCTTTGAGCAGACACGTCTGCAACTGGTCGGGGAGAGCCAGAAGGTTGAAAAGACACTGCGATCTGTGATCGAGCATGAACTGAGTTATGCCTCTTACTCGAATGCGAAGATTCTTTCGCTGATGGCCTGGGTGTTGCTCGGGCTGGATGCGTTGCCGGATTTGCGAGCACGCATCAGTGCTCATCAACTGACGGGCAGTGACTCGGTGGCTGCATTCAGCCGGATCATTGCAGGTATGATCGGCTTGACCTTCGAATTGGCGGAAGCCTCCCTGGATCCTGAAATCACCCGCCTGCTGGTGGCCCTGCTGAATCTGATCGAGGGAAAGGAATTCGCGGGTCAGGAAAGGGCATTCGGCGCCCTGGCCTTCGGTTCCGGTCATTGCAATCAGGCGTTGCAACAGCACATCGCTCACCTGGTCGATGCGCAGCAACGCAGCTTCCGGATCTTCCAGGAATTTGCCGAGAAACCACTGCTGGAGCAGTGGGAAACACTGGACGGCAGGGCGTTCAGCCAGCAACTTCATCGGATGCGGAAACAGCTGATACCCAGCGAGGGTGAGATTACCCTGGATGCCAATCTCAGCGATGCCTGGTTCGAGTGCTGCAGTGAACGGTTAACGGCAATCTGGGAGATTCAGTGTGCACTGGTGGAACGGATGCAACAGCGTTGTGAGCAGTTGAATTTCGATGCGGAATGCGCGCTGCTCGATTCTGAGGGACTGCTGCGTGCCCTGCGCGAAAAACCACCTGCCCGGGCCGCTGGTGTCGATCGCATCCCGGATCCGCACAGGGTTGATGGTATGTCTCTTGATGCGGCCGTTGCAGGGCGTGCGGATCAACTCCCGTCCAGCACCATCATCGATCTGCTTCAGGCCCAGTCGCAGCACTTGGCTCGGGTTGAGGTGGAGCTTGAGAAGGCCAAACGGACGTTGAATGAGAGAAAACTCATCGAGCGGGCCAAGGGCGTTCTGATGGCGCGGGAGCATTTGACCGAGGAACAGGCCCACAAGCAGATGCGCACCACCTCGATGGATCTCAACCTGAGACTGGTCGAGATCGCGGAACAGGTATTGGCGCGCTCCTGAATGGAGTGATCTTCCCTTAGGCTGGGGCTGATTGCATGCGCCCGTTCCGGACTGTCGCGTGTCGGTCAGTGTGTCAACGCGGGATGCGTGCCAAGCAACAGCATTAGCAGGATAAACAGAGCCAGGGAAACGCCTTTCCAGAACATCAGGGGATTGCGCTCGATCATCGGCAGTTGGGATCGCTGGGCAAATGCGGGATTGGGATGGCGCAGGTCGTAGATGAACTCCGAGATCGCCTGCTGACGGCGATGTGGATTGGGGTGGACCGCTTTACGGATTGCGCCATCCACCCAGCCCGGTATTTCCCGGCCCGTCTCAAGCAGGGAGCGGTAAACCAGCTTGTGCTGGGCGGCACGGGTTGTCGCCCGGGCTACCTGTGCGCCATAAGGCAGATGGCCGGAGAGCATCTGGTAGGTGATCACGCCGAGTGAATAGAGATCCGATTCCATGCTTCCGCTGTGGCCGATGAAGTATTCCGGAGCCGCGTACTGCTGGGTTCCGAGCATCGCCTCCTGAGCCGACAGGCACTGGGTTTCGACCAGTCCGGCCACCCGGACCGATCCGAAGTCGATTATTTTCACCGTGCCGTTACGGTCGATCATGATGTTGTTGGGTCGCAGGTCCTGGTGCAGCATCTCCTGCCGGTGCAGGGCATAGAGCCCCCGTGCGATCTGTTCCACGATAGTGCGCACGGTCTCGAGATCGGGACGGGGATTGTCGATGATCCACTGCGCCAGGGTCTGGCCTTCGATGTATTCGGTGACCAGGTAGAGGTAGTTGCGCCGATGAGTGACGGTCGCCGGTTTGAGCAGATGGGTGCTGTTGACCCGGCGGGCCACCCACTCTTCCATCATGAAGCGTTCCAGGAACTCCGGCTGTTCACGCAGATCGATGGCGGGCACCTTGATGACCACCGGTTGCTGTTGGTTTTCATCATGGGCCAGATAGGCATGACTGCGATGGCTGTGGTGCAACTCACGGATGATCTGGTATCCGTCGAAGCTCATGCGCGGTCGCAGTTCCGGCGGGAAGGGAAGCCCTTCGGTCATGCGCTGCATCTCTGTGAGGCTCTGATCCGGAAGCTGTTCAACCTGCAGAATCTGGAGGGTGAGGTTGTCGTCGCTGCCTTGTTCCAGTGCATGCTCAACGATGCATTGGGCCGCCTGGTCCAGATCCCCCGAGGAGTTCCGTATCGTATCGATAATGAAATCCTGGTGGGAGAATTCATAGACCCCGTCAGTCGCGAGGATGAAAACATCCCCCGGTTCGATATTCAATGCCAGGTAGTCGATTTCCAGCCGGTCACGCATGCCGAGAGCACGGCTGAGATAGCTCTTCTCGCGGGAGACCCACAGGCGGTGGTCTTCGGTGAGTTGTTCCAGACCATCACCGGTAAGCCGGTAGACCCGGGCGTCACCCACGTGGAAGATGTGGGCCGTGGCTGCTTTCAACACCAGGGCGGTAAAGGTGCAGACATAACCCCGATCCAGATCGTAACGATAGGGGCCATTGCGTGTCTGGGCGTAGAGCCAGGAGTTGGTGGCCTGCAGAACACGCTGTCCCGAACGCTTCACAGACCAGGATTCGGAGGTGGCGTAGTAATCCTCCAGGAAGGACTTCACCGAGGTCTCGCTCGCCTCCTGGCTGACCTGGCTGCTGCTGATCCCGTCGGCCAACGCCGCAGCGATGCCCTTGGTGCCCAGCAAGGGCTCAACGGGCACGTACACGGCATGAAAATCCTGATTGACGGGTTTCACCCCCGGCTCAGAACATTGGCCAAAGCGGATTTGCAGTGATTGCGTCATATACGAATAAGACCCGGTCCCATGCGGGACCGGGTCTTAAGGGTTGCAATGTGGATAAAGATCAGGCGCGTGCCTTCATCATATCACCCTGCGGTGCACGCTCCTTCAGCGAGCCTTCCTGAGGTACGCGGGTTTTCAGGATGCGTTCGGGACTGGTGCGCACATGGGTGAAGTAGAGGGGCAGACCCACAAGCACGAAACCACCCACCAGGTTGCCCAGAGCGGTCGGCAGTTCGTTCCACAGCAGGTACTCGACGAAGGTGAAGTTGCCACCCATGATCATGGAGAAGGGGAACAGGAACATGTTGACGATGGAGTGCTCGAAGCCCATGAAGAAGAACAGCATGATAGGCATCCACATGGCGGCCATCTTGCCGCTCGCGGAGGTGGAGATCATCGCGCCGACAACACCCATGGAGACCATCCAGTTGCACAGCATGCCGCGGATGAAGATGGTCAGCCAGCCGTCGAGACCGTGCTCCTTGTAGCCCAGTACTCGGGATTCACCGATCTTGCTCACCTTCTCTGCGATGGCGCCACCATCGATGTTGTATCCGTAGGTCAGGATGAAGGACATCATGAAGGCCACGGTCAGTGCGCCGGCGAAGTTACCGAAGAACACCAGGGTCCAGTTGCGCAGGACCTGGTTCACAGTCACGCCGGGCCGCCGGTCGAGCAGGGCCAGGGGCACCAGGGTAAAGACACCTGTCAGCAGGTCGAACTTCATCAGGTAGAGCATGATGAAGCCGACCGGGAACAATATGGCGCCGACCAGCGGAGAGCCGGTCTTGACTGCCACGGTGATGGCGAAAATCGCGGCCAGGGCGAGGATGGCGCCGGCCATGAAGGCGCGGATCAAGGTGTCTTTGGTGGACATGTAGACCTTGGATTCACCCTGGTCCACCATTTTGGTTACAAATTCACTCGGTTCTAAGTAGGACATGACAAGTACCTCAGTAAGTTAACTAAAAACAAAAATGAAAAAATTTGATTAGGATCCGTGAAAGTTTTTACTCAGCAACGCTGAGGGTCAGGCCGCTGCCTCCTGCGCCACCAGACCGAGAAAAACGCGCCCATCCACCAGCTTTACCGGATAGCTGCGGGCACAACCCTTGTCAGGGGCCCGCGCCTCACCGCTTTGCAGGTCGATCTTCCAGTTGTGCAGCGGGCATGTGACCGTGGTGTCGTGCACGATGCCCTGGGACAAAGGTCCTTTGCGATGTGGGCATTGGTCCTTAAGGGCGAAGACCTGGTCGTCCTTGGTTCGGAAGACGGCAATGTCCACCGTATCGGTCTTTACCACGCGGGAACCCAGGCGTGGGATGTCTTCGAGTCGGGCAATCTCTATCCAGTTGTTCATCAGCTATATCTCCGGTTGTCTGGATCGGTCCCGCTCAGGCGGCACGTACGTCGATCTTGATGAATTCATGCGCTTGCGCACCTTCCGCCCGCTCTTTCCAGGGGTCGAACTGTGCGAACTGCTGGGAATAGGCGAAACGTTCCGCAAGGGTTTTGCGCTGCTGCTCGTCGAACAGGGCATCCTTGATGGACTGCAGGCCCACCCGTTCCACCCAGGGTGCGGTGCGTTCCAGGTAGCGGGCCTCTTCACGGTATTTCTGAATGAATGCGGCGGAGTATTCGAGCACCTCCTCCTCGGTCTCAACCTTGCAGAGCAGGTCGGTGATGCGCACCTTGATACCGCCGTTCCCGCCCACGTGGAGTTCGAAACCGGAGTCGACACAGACCACGCCGAAATCCTTGATCGTGGCTTCGGCGCAGTTGCGCGGGCAACCGGAGACCGCCATCTTGAACTTGTGCGGCATCCAGGAGCCCCAACTCATCTGCTCGAGTTTGACCCCCAGGCCAGTGGAGTTCTGGGTGCCGAATCGGCACCAGTTTTCACCGGCGCAGGTCTTGACCGTACGCAGGGCCTTGCCATAGGCATGACCCGAAACCAGTCCGGCCTTGGACAGATCGTTCCACATCGCCGGCAGGTCTTCCTTCTTCACCCCGAACAGATCTATACGCTGTCCTCCGGTGACCTTCATCTCGGGCACCTGGTATTTGTCACAGGCGTCCGCAATCGCACGCAGGTCGGAGGCCGTGCAGAGTCCACCGAACATCCTCGGCACCACAGAGTAGGTCCCATCTTTCTGAATGTTGCCGTGGGCCCGCTCGTTGATGAACCGGGACTGGGCATCGTCCTGGTATTCACCCGGCCAACGGGCCAGCAGGTAGTAATTGAGCGCAGGCCGGCAACTGGCGCATCCATCCGGTGTTTTCCACTCGAAGTGCTCGTGTACCGCGCTCATGCTTTTCAATTCGTGATCACGGATGCCTGCGATCACTTCATCATGGGAATGCTCGGTGCAGGTGCAGAGGGGCTTTTTGCTCGGCGCGGCGCTGTAACCTTCACCCACCGTGCTGGCCAGGATCGATTCCACCAGGCCGGTGCAGGACCCGCAGGAACCGGAGGCCTTGGTGTGAGCCCGGACCTCCTCCAGGGTGAACAGACCTTTTTTCACGATGGCATCGACGATGTCGCCTTTGCACACCCCATTACAGCCGCAGATTTCAGCCTCAGGACCGAGTGATGCGATGCGGGTTTCGTCGCCATGCCCCGCATCCCCCAAGTCGTGCTGACCGAACAGTATGGTTTTGCGGAACGCGCTTACATCGGTGCCTTCGCGCATCAGCTGGAAGTACCAGGTGCCGTCCAGGGTGTCACCGTACATGACCGCACCCTTGATGCGGTTGTCCCGCAACACCAGTTTTTTGTAGACGCCGGCGCTGGGATCCTGCAATACCAGGGTTTCATCGCCTTCGCCTTCGATGAACTCGCCGGCGGAGAAGAGATCGATTCCGGTGACCTTGAGCTTGGTGGAGGTGACCGACCCCTCGTAACGGGCGATACCCATGCTGGCGAGGTGATTGGCGGCCACTTTGGCCTGTTCGAACAGGGGGGCCACTAGTCCGTAGCAGACACTGCGGTGTTGGACGCACTCGCCGACTGCATAGACCCGGGGGTCGAAGGTCTGCATGGTGTCGCTCACCACGATGCCGCGCTCGCAGTGAATACCGGCTTGCTGTGCCAGGGACATGTTCGGCCGGATGCCGACAGCCATCACCACCAGGTCGGCTTCGATTTCGCTGCCGTCATTGAAGCGCACACCCTGAACCCGGTCTTCACCGAGGATTTCCTGGGTCTGTGCCTGCATCAGAAAACGCAGGCCCCGCTGTTCCAGGGAGGCCTTGAGCAGCGCGGCGGCCGGCGCGTCCAACTGGCGTTCCATGAGGTTGTCCATCAGATGTACCACGGTGACATCCATGCCGTTCTTGAGCAGGCCGTTGGCTGCTTCGAGGCCGAGCAGTCCGCCGCCGATGACCACGGCCTTGCCGCCGCTACGGGCGGTTTCCAGCATGGTCTCCACATCGGCGATATCGCGAAAGCCAATCACCCCGGTCTTATCATGACCGGGCACCGGGATGATGAAGGGGTTTGATCCGGTTGCGATCAGCAGTCGATCGTAGGGGGTTTCTTCGCCAGACCCGGTGATCACGCAGCGCTTGGTGCGATCGATACGGGTGACGGCTTGTCCGGTTTTCAGGGTGATGCCGTTCTGTGTGTACCAGTCCATGGGGTTGAGTACGATGTCGTCGATCGTCTTTTCCCCGGCGAGTACCGGAGAGAGCATGATGCGGTTGTAGTTGGGATGCGGCTCAGCGCCGAATACCGTGATGTCGAACTGCTCCGGCGCAAGTTTGAGCAGTTCTTCCAGCGTGCGGATACCGGCCATGCCGTTGCCGATGAGGACGAGTTTCTCTTTCTGCATCTGAAAATTCCTCAAAAAAAAAGCCCTAAGTCGCACAAGCCGGTTTGGCTTGTGCGACTTAGGGCTTCGTTACCCTCGCTGACCGTGATCAGCGGATTTGTTTGGGACCTGGTGAAAACCCGCAGGTCTTCAGTCCAGTGGTTACAGCGCCGTTACTGTGACCGCCTGGTGGTCTGAAAACAGTATTGCAATTCGGGTGCCAAAATACTATTAGTATAAATATCAATTGGTTATATGTTTTCCATTTGCTCCAGTAGACTAAAATTGCACTGCTTGTGTGCGCCGAGTGCACCAACGGATCGCAATTGCCCAATCTTGAGGCTGTTCGAACGACGCTTGGAACTGCGTTCTCAGGACATAAGTCTGGGAGCGCCCAAGTGCCTCTGTGAAGGTTGGGGCGGTTGTCTGTCAGAGAGCGAACAGCGCCATACCGATCATCATGAACCGGTATTTTTCCTGTATATATAGTCGTGTGAATGTGTGTTCATGATCCCGATTTTTTGCGGATAGGTTGCAATGTCCGAGTAAATCAATAATATAAGAGAAATCTAATATACTATTCGGAGTCCTTATCATGAGGCATTTGCTGGTTGTTATGTGGCTGGGGTTGAGCGGACTGTCCGGCTCGGTCCTGGCCGAGACGGAGGTTCTCGAGACGGCCGCTGCCGTTGAACGGGAGAACGCCCGTGAATTCTGGCTCGACGGCAAGGTCGAGGCGATCAATCAAACCACCCTGTCGGCCCAGACCCAGGGCCAGGTTGAGGCGATTCTGTTCGATGTGGATGACTTCGTCGAACAGGGTCAGGTGGTGGTCCAGTTGAAGGATACCGAGCAGCGGGCCGGGCTTAACCAGGCCCGGGCGGACCTCAAGGAGGCCGTCGCCCGGCTGCAGGAGGCCGAGGACAACTACAAGCGCACCAATGACCTGTTCGGCCGCAAGCTCGCCTCGCAGTCCGCCCTGGACCAGGCCACTGCGAGCCTCAAATCGACCCGTGCCCGCAAAGAGGCCGCCGAGGCCCGCCTGAGCCAGGCCCAGGAACAGTTCGAGTACACCCGGGCCAAGGCGCCCTACAGCGGCATCGTCACCCAGCGCCACGTGGAAGTGGGCGAGATCGCCTCACCGGGTCAGAAACTCATGAGCGGTATCTCTCTCGACCAGTTGCGGGTGGTGGTGGAACTGCCCCAGACCCTGATCTCCGTGGTTCGGGATGAGGGCAAGGCGCGGGTGCTGCTGCCCGGCGGTGAGATGATCGAGGGGGTCGGACTGACCGTGTTTCCGTTTGCCGATCAGACCACCAGCACCTTCAAAGTGCGGGTCGATCTTCCGGAAGGGGTCAAGGGCCTGTTTCCCGGCATGTTCGTCAAAACCGCCTTCGTCACCGGTATCAAACGGGAGATGGTGGTGCCGCACCAGGCGGTGGTCTACCGCTCGGAGGTGACCGCGGTCTACGTGGTGGATGAGCAGGGTAAGGTCCACTTCCGCCATATCCGCGCCGGTCAGCCCATGGCGGATGGCACCCAGACTGTGATTGCGGGCCTCTCCCCGGGTGAGCAGGTGGCCCTGGATCCGGTGGCGGCCGCAACCCTGATGAAAAAGCAGATGGCGGAGCGCCAAGATGGATAAACTGGGCATCTCCGGTCGGGTGGCCAAGCAGTTCCTGGTCACCGAAATCACTCCTTTGCTGGCCCTGGTGGGTATGCTGCTCGGCCTGTTCGCCGTACTGGTGACACCGCGGGAGGAAGAGCCGCAGATCAACGTCACCTTCGCCAACGTGTTCATCCCTTTCCCCGGCGCGACCGCCAGCGAAATCGAAAACCTGGTAGCGAGTCCGGCGGAGCAGGTGCTCTCCGAGATCGATGGCATCAAGCATGTCTACTCGACCTCCCGGCCGGGCATGGCAGTACTCACGGTGCAGTTCCTGGTCGGTGAAGACCGGGAGGACGCCATCGTGCGCCTGTTCAGCAAGGTCTACTCGAACCAGGATTGGCTGCCCCAGGGGCTTGGAGTCGGCCAGCCGATCATCAAACCCAAGGGCATCGACGATGTGCCGATCGTCACCGCCACCCTGTGGTCGGAAGACCCGGAGGTGGGCGCCTTCGAGCTCGGCCAGGTGGCCCATGCGATCGAGGCGGAGCTGAAACGGGTGCCGGGAACCCGGGACATCTACACCATCGGCAACCCGGACCGGGTGGTGCACGTGCTGCTCGACCCCCAGGCGTTGTCGGGCCACAACATCGACCTCGACGATCTGCGCACCGCCCTGCAGGCGGGCAATCATATCCGTGACAACATCAGTGTCACCGCTGAGAACCGGGAGCTGCTGGTTCAGGCGGGCACCTTCCTCACCACCTCCGAGGAGATCGGCAACCTGGTGATCGGCGTGCATGACGACAAGGCGGTCTACCTGCGGGATGTGGCCAGGGTGGTGCAGAAACCGGACCAGCCCAAACAGTATGTATGGATGGGTACCGGCCCCGAGGGCGAACAGAAGCATCTGCCCCAGGGCGGCAAGTTCCCCGCGGTGACTGTGGCGGTGGCGAAGAAGCCGGGCACCAACGCGGTGGATATCTCCAAGGCGGTGATCGAGCGTTTCGAACAACTCAAAGGTGTGTTCATTCCGGAGGGGGTCAAGGTCACTGTCACCCGCAACTACGGCGAGACTGCGGAGGCCAAGGCCAACAAGCTGATCAGCAAGCTGGCGTTCGCCACCCTCTCGGTGGTGGGCCTGGTGCTGCTGACCATCGGCTGGCGGGAGGCGATCATCGTCGGCGCGGCGGTGGTGGTCACCCTGGCGATCACCCTGTTCGCCTCCTGGGCCTGGGGGTTCACCCTCAACCGGGTCTCCCTGTTCGCGCTGATCTTTTCCATCGGTATCCTGGTGGATGACGCCATCGTGGTGGTGGAGAACATCCACCGGCATCTGCAGATGGGGGCGAAGAATCTGCGTGAGGCGATACCCAGGGCAGTGGACGAGGTCGGTGGGCCGACCATCCTGGCGACCTTTACGGTCATTGCGGCACTGCTGCCGATGGCCTTCGTCACCGGCCTGATGGGACCCTACATGAGCCCGATCCCGATCAATGCCAGTACCGGCATGCTGATCTCCCTGGTGGTGGCGTTCGTCTTCACCCCCTGGCTGACTCATCGGATCCTCGCCAGCCAGGCGGAACATATCGCGTCCCATGGCAACGATCATGGGGCTCCCGCGCTGTACGGCTTTTTCAACAAGGTCATGTCCCCCTTCCTGGTGGGCAGCCGGGGTAACCGCATGCGCTGGGTGCTGCTGGGCTCGATCATGCTGCTGATCGCAGCATCGGTTTCCCTGGTGGTGACCAAGCATGTGGTGCTGAAGATGCTGCCGTTCGACAACAAGTCGGAATTCCAGGTGGTGCTGGATATGCCGGAAGGCACCAGCCTGGAGCAGACCACCCGGGTGCTGGACGAGTTGGGGGATTACCTCGGCGGCGTGCCCGAGGTGACCGACTACCAGGTCTATTCAGGCACCGCTGCGCCGATCGGCTTCAACGGGCTGGTGCGTCAATACTACCTGCGTCAGGGCGCCAACCTGGGGGACATCCAGGTGAACCTGGTGGACAAGCACCACCGGGAGCGTAAAAGTCACGAGGTGGCGCTGGCGGTGCGTGAACCCCTGCAGGCGATCGCCCGGGAGTACAACGGCAACGTGAAGATCGTCGAGGTGCCACCGGGACCCCCGGTGATGTCACCCCTGGTGGCGGAGGTCTACGGGCTCAACTACGAGGGTCAGACCGAGGCAGCCTGGGAGATCCGCAAGGTGTTTGAGAACACCCCGGACATCGTCGACGTGGACGACAGCGTCGAATACCCCTCCACCAAGTTCGTGGTGGTGGTGGACCGGGCCAAGGCATCCCTGCTCGGGGTGCCCCAGAGCCAGGTCGCAGAGGCGCTGAAGACGGTTCTGGATGGTGAGGATGCCAGTTACCTGCACGGGGAGAGGCTCAAGTACGCGGTGCCGATCCGCATCGAGTATTCCGAGGCGGACAAGTCCGATCTGGATCAGGTGCTCTCCCTGCGGGTGCGTTCCCGCAGTGGCGAACTGGTGCCTCTGTCGGAAATCGTTCAGGTGCTGCCCCGGGTGCGGGAATACTCCATCCAGCACAAGGATCTGCTGCCGGTGGTGTATGTCACGGGCGACATGGCGGGCAACACCGACAGTCCCCTCTACGGAATGTTCGAGATCTCCGAACAACTGGGCGATGGGGCCCTGGACCAGTGGTTCCTCAGCCAGCCGGAAAACCCCTACGCCTACAGCCTGAAATGGGACGGGGAGTGGCAGATCACCTACGAGACCTTCCGTGACATGGGTATCGCCTACTCGGTGGGTCTGCTGATGATCTACCTGCTGGTGGTGGCCCAGTTCCGTTCCTACCTGGTGCCCCTGGTGATCATGGCGCCGATCCCGCTGACCGTGATCGGCATCATGCCGGGACACGCCCTGCTGGGGGCCCAGTTCACCGCCACCTCGATGATCGGCATGATCGCCCTGGCGGGTATCATCGTGCGCAACTCGATTCTGCTGGTGGACTTCGTCAATCAGCAGGTGCGCGAGGGCATCAGTCTGGAAGAGGCGGTGATCAACTCCGCGGCGGTGCGGGCCAAGCCCATCGCGCTGACCGCGATCGCGGCGATGGCCGGTGGTTTCTTCATCCTCGACGACCCGATCTTCAGTGGTCTGGCGGTGTCGTTGATCTTCGGTCTGTTCGTATCCACGGTGCTGACCCTGGTGGTCATACCGGTGGTCTACTATGCGGCGATGCGCAACCGGGTGGAACTGATCAGAGCGGGAGAGTGATGTGAGAACTCCGTCCCTGGAGTGACACGGGTGATGTCGCTTACACGCTCCGACGGGCGCTGTAAGTGACAAAGCCCAGCAGCGCGGAGCCGAACAGCCAGGCGGCCGCCGGCAGGGGAACGGCGCTGACTGTGACGTCGTAGGCACCGCCCATGGCGCCGTCTGCATTGCCGACGAACTGCAGGGTGTAGGTGCCCGCAGAGAGTCCGGAGAGCACGAAATTGGCGTCCACCAGGTTCCCACTGATTCCGGTTGAAA
>JBEVWC010000017.1:0-70819 GCA_040506775.1 Candidatus Thiodiazotropha sp. | reverse complement strand
CCGGGTCTGCATTCCCACGCAGAGCGTGGGAACGAGTTATCGCACAGCCTCTCTTTCTATGCGGCCTGCCGGTCACCCTGGGCCGCGTTCAATGCGGAGAGCAGGGCGTTGAGCGAGGCGCTCACCGTATCCCGGTCGAAGGCGGCGCCGGGTATCCGTTCCCCCCGGTATTTCAACAGCACATAGGCGGCAGCCTCGGCTTGGGTGCCTTCCTCGAGGGCGTGCTCAGCGTAGTCCGAAACCTGAATCACCGGGCCTTCGATCTTCGACAGGGCGTCGACAAACGCCGACATCGCTCCCTGTCCCTCTCCCTCGATGCGGATCTCCTGGTGGCCCTTGTGCAGTTGCACCTCGATGCGCTCCAGTCCCTGGGTATGGTCGAGCCGGTATCCGGCGAGCCGGTAGGCCCCCCGGGGTTGTACGAAGTGTTGCAGGAACAGCTGGTAGATGGTTTCGCTGCTCACTTCCCCTTTCATCCGTTCGGAGGCCTGTTGCACGATCGGCGCGAACTCCACCTGCATCCAGCGGGGTAACCGAATTCCGTAGTCGCGCTCCAGGACATAGGCCACACCGCCCTTGCCCGACTGACTGTTGACCCGTATCACCGCCTGGTAGTCCCGACCGATATCCCTGGGATCGATGGGCAGGTACGCCACCTGCCAGGGTTCGTCCTCGGCCTGAACATGCAGGCACTTGCGGATCGCGTCCTGATGCGAGCCGGAAAACGCGGTGTAGACCAGTTCGCCGACCCAGGGGTGGCGGGGATGGACCGGAAGTCCGGTGCATTCCCGGTACACCCGGATCACCTCGTCCGGATCCGAGAGGTCCAGACCCGGGTCGATCCCCTGGCTGTAGAGATTCATCGCCAGGGTGACCGCATCCATGTTGCCGGTGCGCTCGCCATTGCCGAGCAGCGTCCCCTCGACCCGGTCCGCCCCCGCAAGCAGGGCCAGTTCCGCCGCCGCAACCGCGCTGCCCCGGTCGTTGTGGGTGTGCACGGAGACGATGATCGCCTCGCGTCGGGAGACATGCCGGCAGAAGTACTCCACCTGGTCGGCAAAACGATTGGGGGTGCTGCTCTCCACGGTGGCGGGCAGGTTGATGATGCAGGGCGCTTGCGGGGTCGGTTGCCAGACATCGATCACCGCATCGCACACCTCGACGGCGTAATCCCACTCGGTATTGCTGAAACTCTCGGGTGAGTACTGGAAAACCCACTCGGTTTGCGGATAGCGGGCGGCCTCCTGCTGGAGCATCCGTGCGCCGCTCACCGCGATCGCCTTGATTCCCTCCCGGTCCTTGCGGAACACCCGTTCCCGTTGCACCGTGGAGGTGGAGTTGTAGACGTGGACGATGGCGCGCCGGGCGCCCCGCAGGGCTTCGAAGGTCTTGCGGATAAGATCTTCGCGAGCCTGTACGAGCACCTGGATGGTGACATCTCCAGGAATCCGCTCCTCTTCGATCAGACGCCGCACAAAGGCGAAGTCCGGCTCACTGGCGGCGGGAAATCCGACCTCGATCTCCTTGAAACCCAGTTTCACCAGCAAATCCCAAAGGCGCTGCTTCTGGGTGACATTCATCGGCTCGAGCAGGGCCTGATTGCCATCACGCAGGTCAACGCTGGCCCATATCGGTGCGCTCTCGATGCGGTTGTCGGGCCATTGACGGTCCGTCATGGTGACGACCGGGTTTGGGCGGTATTTGCGATGATCGAAGGCTTTCACGGGTGTCTCCTGTTTGTCGAATTATGTGGTCGCCGTGGTGATCTCCCGACGGCGGCGATCCTGGGTCAGGCCCTCGTGAGGCTCTGACAGGACCCGGCGGGGGTAACCTGCCGGGTCGTCCCGGAGACTCCCAGGGATTTCCTGGTGGGGAGCGGTCCGGGTGGGTTGTGGCTTGTGGCCGATGTTGAAAGCCTAATGCAAAGTAACGGGCAGATGTTTGCGAATATGGCGACAATTTACGGATATTGAGCAATAATATGTCTTTAATTGCGTAATAATTGAAATAAAAGGTTCATTCATGTCAAAAGTGAACATGAACATAACTCTGGATCGCTTCGATCGGCGGATTCTCGAGGTGCTGCAGCAGGAGGGTCGGATCAGCAATCAGGAGCTGGCCGAGCGTATCGGACTGTCTCCGTCGCCCTGCCTCAGACGGGTCCGGGCCCTGGAGGAGTCCGGGATCATCGCCGGATACCGGGCGCATCTCGACCATCGCAAGCTCGGGCTCGACCTGATGGCGCTGATCCACATCTCCATGGATCGGCACACCCCGGAGCGGTTCGAGCGCTTCGAGGCGGCGATGCGCGCCATGCCGGAAGTACTGGAATGCCTGCTGATCACCGGCCAGGATGCGGATTACCAGGTCAAGGTGGTGGTGCGCGACATGGATGACTTCCAGGTGCTGCTGTTGAACAAGATCACCCGCATCGAAGGGGTGACCGGTGTGCATTCCAGCTTTGTGCTGCGCCGGGTGGTGGATACCACCGCAGTACCGGTTTAAGGACTTTAAGTCCGTGCAATCCGGGTTGCGCTTGATGATCGCCTGGAAACAGTAAAAACTTTATCCAGCCGCGGGAGTCCACAGGTTGGGCTTGTAGCGTTTCTGAATGATGGGTTCAGGGGTATCTTGAGTACCCGGATCAAGGAGTAAGGGCTTTATCGATATGACTGGGATTGCACGATGATCACCACCCTGACGGAGCGGCCGTTGGAACTGGCAGACCTGCTGGGCTGGCTGGTGGAGGATGGCCTGATTTCCAATCAATTGGGCGAAACGGTCCAGGCGGTGAATCAGGGCACCCGGCGCAGTCAGCACCCTCTGGTGATGATCGCGGAGCACAAGTGGCCGGATCAGCGCGACCCGCAAACCGTTCTGGATCTGGATCGTCTGACAGCCTGGCTTTCTCAACGGGTCGGATTGCCGTTGATGCACATCGATCCCCTCAAGATCAATGTGCCCGCGATCACCGCGGTGATGTCCTATGCCTATGCCAAGCGTTTCAAGATCATCGCCCTGGAGGTGCGGCCGAACGAGGTAACGATCGCCACCTCGGAGCCTTTTCAGCGGGAATGGCAGGAGGAGCTCGAGCCGATTCTCAACAAACAGATTCGCCGCGTCATGGCCAACCCGGTGGATATCGAACGCTATCTGGTCGAGTTCTACAGCCTCTCACGAGCGGTACGCGCTGCCCATGACGATCGACAGGACAGCGGCTCCAGTGTACAGAATCTGGAGCAGCTCATGGAGCTGGGGCGCAGCGGTAAACTCGATGCCAACGATCAGCATGTGGTGAACATCGTCGACTGGCTGTTGCAGTACGCCTACAGTCAACGCGCCAGCGATATCCATATCGAACCCACCCGCAACCAGACCAACATCCGTTTTCGTATCGATGGCGTGATGCAGATGGTGTATCAGATACCGCCGTCGGTGGGCACCGCGGTCACCTCCCGGATCAAGATACTCGGGCGCATGGATGTCTCGGAGAAGCGCCGTCCCCAGGACGGACGCCTTAAGACCCGCAGCAGCCAGGGTCGGGAGGTCGAGTTGCGGCTTTCCACCATGCCCACCGCATTCGGTGAAAAACTGGTGTTGCGAATTTTCGATCCGGAGGTGCTGGTCAAGGATTACCGCGCCCTTGGCTTCTCCCAGTCGGAGACCGATCAGTGGGCATCCCTGATCAATCGGCCCAACGGCATCATCCTGGTTACCGGGCCCACGGGTTCAGGGAAAACCACCACGCTGTATACCACGCTCAAGGAACTGGCCAGGCCTGAGGTGAACGTCTGCACCGTGGAGGACCCGATCGAGCTGGTCGAGCCCAGCTTCAATCAGATGCAGGTGCAGCACAATATCGATCTCGACTTCGCCAGCGGGGTGCGCACCCTGCTGCGCCAGGATCCGGACATCATCATGATCGGCGAGATCCGCGACCGGGAAACCGCCGAGATGGCGGTGCAGGCGTCGCTCACCGGTCACCTGGTGTTTTCCACCCTGCATACCAACGATGCACCCACGGCGATCACCCGGCTGCTGGAGATCGGTGTGCCGCCCTACCTGTTGCGTGCGACCCTGCTCGGCGTACTGGGGCAGCGTTTAACCCGGACCCTGTGCCCGCACTGTAAAGAGCAGGTGCCGTTGAACGAGGAGCTTTGGGACAGTCTGATCTGCCCGCTGCGGGCGAAGAGCAAGCCGAGTCATGTGTATCAACCCAGCGGCTGTCTCGAATGCCGCCAGACAGGTTTCTACGGCCGGGTGGGCATCTATGAAATGATGATGGTTTCACCGGCCATCAAGCGTCTCATCACCCCGGATTGCGATGTCAACCGGATCCGTCGGCAAGCGATCGGCGAAGGCATGCGGCCACTGCGCTTGAGCGGTGCGCAAAAGGTCATGAAAGGACTGACCACCATTGAAGAGGTCCTCAAGGTGGCACCCCCCGAAAGTATCGAGGAGTGAACCAGTTGAACTTTACGCTAAGCCCGCTCGGATCTCTGACGACCGCCAAACACACGCTTGAATGAACGGGCCAGCCATCCGTTGTCCGATTTGTCTTCGGTGATTTTAAGAATGTTGTTCTTCACCGACTGAACATAGGCGGCATCGTCGTTGCGGATGTGACTGAACAGCCAGCGTGCCAGCAGGTTATGCAACTCTTCGGAGATATCTTCGCCCTGATCGAAGCGTTGTTTAAACTCCGATACCCGGCGAATGAACAGCTGATGGACCTTCTTATGGGGACGAATGAATTCGTAACCCGCGTCCTCAATCAGGGTCTCTTCAAAGGTGAAATGTGAAACGGTGTAGTCGATGGTGGCGGCGATGATTTCGCCAATGCCATTTGAGTCGTTATTCAGACGTGCTTCATGCAGTTTGTTGATGTATTCGACGATGCGTTTGTGTTGACCGTCGATTACGTCGATCCCGGTATCCAGGTCATCCGTCCATACCAAATATCCCATGCTCTTGGTCCCTCCAGCTCATTATGATTATCCAGAACTCCCGATAATAGTCCGCGAAAACGGAAAATAACAGCGTTTGAATTAAACCGTGAGTGCCTTGACGGGCTGTCTTGGCAAGGGTGAGCCGTGATGCTCAGAGGTTTTTTATGAACACCTGAGCATTGCGTTGATAGTTATACAGCGCCCTTTTCTTCATCGGCAGATCGGACAGGGCGCCGAGCACAAACCCCCGTTCCCGGAACCAGTGCGCGGACTGGGTGGTGAGAATGAACAGTTTGCCAATGCCCTGATGACGGGCTGCCGTCTCCATTTTCGAGAGCAATCGTTCACCGCGATCGGAACCACGATACTCGGGGTGCACCACGACACAGGCGAGTTCCGCCATCGCCTCATCCGGGTAGGGATAGAGTGCCGCGCAGGCGATGATCATGCCGTCACGTTCCATTACCGTGAAGTGATCGATTTCGGTTTCGATCAACTCCCGGGAGCGCCGAACCAGAACACCCTGTTGTTCCAGGGGCTCGATCAATCCCAACAGGCCGACCACATCGTCGATACTGGCGGTACGGGTCTCCTCATAGGGTTCAGCGCTGATCAGGGTGCCCACACCGTCCCGGGTGAAGAGTTCCCGCAGCAGGGCGCCGTCCACCTGCCGGTCAATGATGTGACAGCGCTTCACGCCGCCCCGACAGGCGATCACCGCAGCCTGCAGGTGCAGACGCAGATCCTGGGACATCTTCGGCCGCTTCATCAGCAGGCTGTCGACTTCACGGGGCTGAATGTTGGTGATCAGGCGCTTGCGCGAGTCGGTCAGGCTTTTTGCCTCCACCAGACAGATCAGTTTGTCAGCGCCTATGGCAGTCGCCACCGAGGCGGCCACGTCCGCCGCACTCAGATTGAACACCTCCCCGGTTGGGGAGTACCCCAGGGGCGGCACGATGGCGATCGCGCCCGCCTCGAGTCTTTGCTCCAGACCCGCGGCATCCACCCGACGCACCAGTCCGGTATGCGAAAAATCGACTCCGTCCCGCACCCCGATGGGTTTCGCGGTGACGAAGTTACCGGATGCCGCACGGATGCGTACCCCGGCCATGGGTGAGTTGGCCAGTCCCATGGAGAGCAGTGCCTCGATCTCCACCCGCACCGATCCGGCTGCTTCCTTGACGCACATCAGGGCAGCCGCGTCAGTGACCCGGATACCGTTGACGAACTGGGTTTCCACGTCCCGGGTATTGAGCCGCTCCTCGATCTGAGGACGAGCGCCATGCACCAGCACCAGCCGGATACCCAGCCCGTGGAGCAGGGCGATGTCGTGAATCAGGTTGGGGAAGGTGTCGTCCGCAACCGCTTCGCCACCAAAGGTGATGACGAAGGTGCGTCCCCGATGGGCATGGATATACGGGGATGATCCGCGTAACCAATCGACGAAGTTATCTGATGCCTTGCGGCCTGCCCGTGCCATACAGCCTGACCCGCTCCTATAAACAGAACTGTTTAACCAAGGACTTTATCAGGTTAATTGCAGGTTGAATATGCGACATGGGCAAATACTCATCCGGCTGATGAGCCTGATCGATATGCCCGGGGCCGCACACCACGGTCTGAATACCGAGGCTGTTGAAGTAGGGGCCTTCCGTACCAAAGGCCACCGCGCCGGCGGGGGTGTCCGTGAGTTTTTCCAGGGCCTGAACGATGACTGCATCCCGGGCGGTTTCCATTGCAGGGATACCTTCGAATACAGGGAAACTTTCCCATTTGAGCCGGCTGCCGCGCAAGGTATCCGCGAGGCGTTCGTGCAGCTCCCCGCGCAGGGATTCCAGGTCCATGCCTGGCAGCGGGCGCAGGTCGAACTGCACCTCGCATTGTCCACAGATACGGTTCGGGTTGTCTCCACCGTGGATGTGCCCGAGATTGAGCGTGGGTACGTCGATCTCGAAGGCCGGATTGTGGTACCTGCGCTGCAGATCCTCCCGCCAGCGGATGATTTCACCGAGTACCTGAACCATGCCATCCAGGGCGTTGACACCGAGTGCGGGATTGCTGGAATGTCCGGCCTGACCGATCAGCCGGACGGCCTCCATGGAGATGCCCTTGTGCATGCGAATCGGTTTCAGGCTGGTCGGCTCGCCAATCACCGCGTGACGGCCGAGTTGGCGATGCAGGTCGAGCAGGTGCTTGGCGCCGCACATGCTGCTCTCTTCGTCCGCGGTGGCGATGATCACCAGGGGTTGCTTGAGCCGGTCGAGGGGCAGTTCCCGGATCGCCTCAATGACCACCGCGAAAAAGCCCTTCATATCCGCAGTACCCAGCCCGTAGTAGCGTTGGTCACGCTCGGTCAGGATAAATGGGTCCTGGTTCCACAACTGCGGGTCGCAGGGTACGGTATCGGTGTGTCCGGAGAGCACCAGTCCTTCAGAGCCCTGGCCGGCGGAGGCGATCAGGTTGAGTTTTCCCGGGTAGCCGGGTATCGCCTGGATTTCGGTGGCGAACCCCAGACCCAGCAGCCATTCGTCCAGCAATTCGATGACCGGCGCGTTGCCCATGTCCCAGTCCGGGTTGACGCTGCTGATGGAGGCGGCGCCGATGAGCCGGGTGAGCATTTCAAGAAACGGAGGGGTGTTCATGCAAATGATTCTGTGATCTTGTCAGGCAACATGCAACAGGAAAATAGTCGGCTGCGGTAAGCAATCCGGGGCTTTTGGATGTCCTATGCGGAAGGAAGTATTACGTGCAGGAAGTATGGAATACTTGAAAAAATGTCAGACCTTTGCTTTATCTTGATTACCGGGGTGTCATTCTGAAGGGTTCCCGCCAGCGCCCCCGGTTGGATCAGCAAACCAACCCGGATTATTGAATCTGCCACAACGCCCATGCGCCTCTATATCCGACATCCCACGGACGTGCCCATCGACTTTCAACTCGGTGGACGGGTGAGCATGAACCGGGAACAACTTACCAACTACAGTTCCGGTGGGTTGTGTTTCGTGTCTGAAATGGCGATTGAGACAGGCACTGAAATCAATATTGCAATTCCGATTACCCCCCCGCGCTTCCATGCCACGGGTGTGGTGGTCTGGTGCCGCGAGGAGGAGCAGGGGTTCCTGGTGGGGGTCAAGTTCATCGAATCGGAGACGGCCTACGCGGTGCGCATGGTCGAGCAGCTTTGCTATATTGAGCAGTACAAACAAATGGTGAAGACTCTCGAGGATCGAACCATCTCGGGAGAGGAAGCCGCCATGGAGTGGATCGAAAAATACGCCGGAGAATTTCCAACCTGATCGGAGACCCCCTGTGCTGAAGAAGCGATGCCTGTCCTGGCTACTCATTTGCGGTAGCCTGATGCCCGTTGTAGTGTTTGCCGGTGACGTGATCATGATGAAGCGTCTGAACCCCGACCTGGCCTGGGAACTGGTCAAGCACGCGGTGGATGCCTGCCGTGCCCAGGGCTATCAGGTGACTGCAGTGGTCGTGGACCGCGACGGTGCGGAATCCGCAGTGCTTCGGGATGCCGCTGCCAGTCGGTTTACCATCCAGATCGCCCGGGAGAAGGCCAATGCGGTGATCCTCTCCGGCGTCGCATCCGGTGTGTTTCGGGACAACCGCAGGGACATCCAGCAGGAGATGAATCACGTCGAGGGTATCCTGGTGCTGCAGGGTGGTTTGCCCATCACCTCGGGGGGATCCTTGCTGGGCGCTCTGGGCGTGAGTGGCGCACCAGGAGGCGAACGGGATGAGGTTTGCGCCAGTCAGGCATTGGAAAAGATACAGGAACGTCTGGAATTCGCGGAGTAACGGAGCAGTGAACGGGAACACCCTGGAGTATGGGAGGCTGGCTGGGCATGCAGACTGAGGCCACGGGCAGCCGATATTCACTCGGCGAGGAGATCGCCCACGCGATCACCCATGGTGTCGGCATTCTGCTGAGTGTTGCGGGGTTTGCCCTGCTGGTCACCTTCGCCTCGTTGTATGGAAACGTCTGGCATGTGGTCAGCAGCAGTATCTATGGGGCCACCCTGATTCTCATGTACACCGCTTCCACCCTGTACCACAGCATCCCCATGCCAAGGGCCAAGCGGGTCTTGCAGCGCCTGGATCATGCGGCGATTTTTTTACTGATCGCAGGCACCTACACCCCCTACACACTGGTGAATATGAGGGGTGAGTGGGGTTGGCTGCTGTTCGGACTGGTCTGGGGGATCGCCCTGTTCGGTGTGTTGTTCGAGTTCCTGCGTCGGGATCGCTTCAAATGGCTCTCTCTGACCCTTTACCTGGGTCTGGGCTGGTTGGTGGTGATCGCCATCAAACCGTTGATCGATTCCGTGGAAACAGGGGGGCTGTGGCTGCTCCTGGCAGGGGGATTGTGTTATTCCCTGGGCGTGATTTTCTATGTGTGGAAGCGTCTGGCCTATCATCATGCCGTTTGGCATCTGTTCGTGATGGCGGGCAGCATGCTGCACTTCTTTTCAGTGCTCTTCTACGTGGTGCCCTCGGCAAGCGGCTGACAGCCGGATATTCGTCGAGCCGCAAGCGAGCGGCTTGCTAGTGCATGAAAAGGCCTGCTGCCACGGATGCGATGCTGAGCAGAAAAAACAGCCCGGCCGAATATTTCCACATGGTGTAATTCAGGGTCTGGGCATTGCTGTTGTGCAGTACGATGGCCAGTATTCCGGCTATCAGAAAGATCCCCCCCGCCGCGTAGGCGATGATCTGCAGATACTCGATCTTGATCTGACTCGATCCCTGGACTCCACTGCCGATGGTTTCGAATTTATTCGCCATGAGTGGAGTGCTGAATACCAGGTACAGCCAGGGCAGCCATTTGCGCACCACTGCGAAGATTCCGGGTCGGGATGTCATGATGCGCACCTCTATGAATATAAATACAGTGATTACAATGAATTAGTGTTGTCAGTCACGGGTTGATGGATTGCCTGGCAGGCTGGTGAAATTCTACTCAGACGCTACGAAGCTGCGTTTAAAACCGCCTCAAAATGCTCATTAACTCCAGTGAACTGCGCTTTTTCGCAGGTTTTCGCCTTGTCACTCACTCGTCTGAATGAATCTCAACCGCCTGCTGGGCAGTGATCCCGTTGCTGTCTTCCGAATGGTGAAATAATCTCCTGAAAATCAGGACTTTACCCATATGAATTTATAGCGGAGTCCGGACATTTTTGGAAGCTCAAGGTGCACTTGCTCAATGTCTCGGTGGTGGGCGGACGGCACTTTCCAGGATGTCATGGAGGTTGTGTCACAGATTACCAGAGTAATTTGCTATATTATGCGCCGGATTTTAAGTAGTTTTAGCCAATCCAGGAAGTAATCATGAACAAAACGATCATTGGGCTTGTAGCCATGGCGGGCCTGGGACTGGGCCATAACCAGCTTTGGGCAGCAGACAACTGGGGGTTTCTCCCGGCCAAAAGCGATGGCTTCGATCCGGATCTGACCCTTTCCGTGATGGGGGGTATCACCGACCCCTTACCCCACGGACTGGATGCGGACCTGTCTTTCGGCCTGGAACTGTCCATGAACTGTCTGTTACTGGATCCCCCCCAGGGCAGCATCCGTCAGCAGTTCAGCTACATGCAGTATGACGACAGCGGCCTGAAGATCACCAGTTTTGAAATAAACCCGCACTATCTTTATCGCATCGATGACAGGTTTTCGATCGGCGTCGGCCCTGGTATTGGCTATGTGGACGCGGATGGTCGACATGTCAATGAAGGCGTACTGGCTATCCAGGGTGGTGTAAGCCTGCACTACAAAATGAGTGAGCAACTGTTCCTCGGTGCTGAAGCCCGCTATCAATGGACCCAGGAGTTGGACGATACCAACGATGATCTGAAGAACACCCGTATCTTCGGTAAAGTGGGTTATCGCTTCTGAAAAAAACCAATAGGGTCGCCTCCGTCCTCAGGGGGACTGGGTAAGCGGTTGACGGGACGGGTCGTGGACGAGATCCCGTTTTTTCCTATCGGCTTTCAGGGTTGGGTGCCGGCATTCTGCCGGCTACCCGGCTGTTCCGTCCTCCGTTTCAATATTCCCGATTTATATCCATTTTCGGTTTGTTGATTTGTTGATCGGTATGGCAACCGATCGACGGTCTGATTGCACTTGATCACTTCAGTGAACAGCGTTCTTCAACGAATGGCCATGCGCTACCTCCACTCCCGGGCGAGATCGGAAGCGGTTCGTGCTTCCGTTCACGAATATTTACAAAATTAAGACCCAGTACGCTGTTTGAGCCTGTTCCCGGATATCAGCACGCCCGTTGGCTTGTGATAGGATCAAGGAAGCATGTTCTGGCATGGAAATATCTGATATCCCCTAAAGCAATGTGGGGACGCAGCGTGATGATTCACGGGAGTCGTTGAATGAAAGGATTCACAGGATGTTTAGACGAGCTTCTCTGATACTGAGGTCTTCGGAAAAGATCACCCTGGAGCCGGATCAACGCAAGGCCAGACTCAGTCCCCTGAAATATGGGTCCCTGAAAGGGCGAATCGCCTATTTTGCCATGGCATCACTCAATGCCAAGGATATCCTGTTAATGGGTCAGGCTACGGTCGATCGATTTCGAGTGCTGATGGAGCAGCACCCTGAAGCCATCCCGAGTATCTTCTGGCCTTATCAATGCAAGGACTGGGGTGCCTCTGAACGGGTGGAGTATCTCCACAGCCATTTCACAACCCTCCTTGAACTGCCGTACCGGGTCGACTGCCAGGCCACTCAGGAAAGAATTCTTGCCGAGGCCGATGATGTCTATCCCGGGTTGCGTATCGTGATCGACAAGAATGGTCTGTTTATGAGGGAGGGGATGCTGACCTTGAACACCTATGTCGGCCACGAACGGATATTCACTCTGGCATTCTCGCTACACAAAAATGCCTCAGACCAGATTTGCGCCCTGGTGGGCGCCATCCAGGGACGGCGTATGCCGAACATCGAGACGCTGTATCGTGACATGACCCGAAAAACCCATGGCATACGTCCGCGTGACTTGATGGTTGAGGTTTTTCAGATCTTTTGTCATCGGGTGGGAATCGATCGGATCTATGCGATCGCCGATTCACATCGTCAACACAAGCACTACTTTTATTGCTTGAAAAAGAAGCACAGTCATCTGTATCTCAATTACGACGAGGTCTGGTCAGACCGTGGCGGGATACGCAGCAGCGCAGCTTTTTTCGAGTTGCCTGCGCAACCCGTAACCAGGAACCTGAATGAGGTCATTTCGAAGAAACGTTCAATGTACCGTAACCGATACGCTATGCTGGATCGGTTAAGTGAAGAAATTGGTACCGGGCTGGAAGCGGTCGCAGGGCGGTTTCCTGAAGATGATTGTCTGCCCGTTCGGCAACAGTCGAAGCAAACAATGGGGCTCACTTAGGGTCTGTTAAGGGTTCGCCCCTGCGGCGGCAGATCTCAATCGCTTTCGGATCCAGAGGTGCCGTCGCAGTGAGGGTGTTCAGAATGCGGCGTCCTGCCGCATTCCTGTCACTATTGACGATCAATCGTCCCGACGATTGCTCCGGTCACGGGATCCATCCCGGTCCTGTTTTTCCTCGCGATCATCATCTGAACGGTCTCTGTCATGATCACGGCTGCGCTCATGACTCTCATCCCGATCCTCGGACTGACGACACCGCCACCAGGGCTTGTCATCATCACTTCCGTCGTTGCCGGTCTGACAAACCGCATCTTCGCTGTCGGTACGGTTGTTACAGTTGTTGTCGATTCCGTCATCACAGACTTCAAGCGCGCCCGGGTTGATATTGGCGTCATCGTCGTTACAGTCAACGACACCGCAGCTACCACCTTCGATACTGTAACCATCCTGATCCTTGTCCGTACAGGAGATCGGGCAATCCACCGCGTTCATATCCGCGGAGTCGATCAGACCGTTACAGTTGTTATCGATGCCGTCACTGCAGGATTCGGTTGCGCCCGGGTTGATGGTGCTGTCCATATCGTTGCAATCGATCGGTCCGCAGCTGCCACCGGTTGCACTGTATCCGTCCGCATCCATATCAACACATTCGACCGGACAGTCGATGGCATTGGGATCAGCGGAATCGATCAGGCCGTTGCCGTCATTGTCGATACCATCGGAGCAGTTTTCGGCAGCGCCCGGATAAGCGGTGCTGTGACCGTCGTCGAAATCCGCAAGGGTTCCGCAGGCCTCGCCTTCCGCGAAGTAACCGTCGCCATCCGCGTCGGTGCAGGTCGGCTCATCGACCACCGGAGGCGGGGGGCAGAAATAGGCGAGATCGCCGTTCTCATAGGCGGTGTTCCCCTGTGGGTTGCTGTGGCAGGCGGCATCGCAGGTATCGCTCGCATATTCGGGTAGCAACGTATAACCGCTGGTGTCGCAATAACCTGTGATATCACGCGCGTAGGATGTAAAGGCGAATGCCGAACCGGTGCCCAGGGCGAGAGGCAGACTCAGGCAAAACAGGGGTAAGGTCTTTGAATACTTCATATTGTTTCTCACTCTCCGTATGTAGTTGTTTTCCAGTAAATACCGGGTGATCGCGCGGTGCGTCCTGACGGGCGGTCATTCTGTCGAGGGACAGGGAGAATGCCCTGCGCCGCGCAGGGTCTTATCTTGAGGCTTTATCGAGAGGGGTTCCGTGATGTGAGACACGGTACTAATGGGAAATAAGTCCCAATTATCAGATTGGGGTTAACAGATCCTAGTCCGGCAGATTATCGATCCAGTGCGTCAAGGGCGTGTTCAGGCCGATGTCCATCTGGATGGATCGGTCATAAGCGGCCCGGTTGACTGTGAATTCCGCTTCGATCAGACGGTAGGCGCTGCTGATCCGGTAGGAGAGCCGCCAGGTCACCGCATGATCGCCGTTCTCCACGATCGCAACCTTGGGGGGACGTTCCTGATCGATCAGGGAGCCTGAATCGGCTACATCCTGCCAGACCTGCTTGAGGAATCGTTCGATCACATCCCCGTCATATCCGTATCCGATCTTGAAGTCGGCATAGCAATCCAGTTTGCCGTTCGAGTCGCTGGTTAGAATTTCGATCTTGCTGGCACGGAATCGGGAGTTGGGCAACAGGATCTTGTATTTTCTGCGCAGATCCTTGAACACGGTCTGGGTCAGGGTGGTGCGGATCACCACACCCAGCAGATCGAGTTCCCTGACCTGAATCACCGAGCCGGGTTCCACATCATTGTTGTAGAGGAGAATCAAGCCGTTGATATTGTCCGGCGCCCATACATCCTTGGTGGAATAGACAATCAGCAGCACCGCGCCCAGTACTGAGGTGGCGTGCAGCCAGCTGGTCATCTCCCAGGTGTTGATGATGATCAGGAATGAAATGACACCCGCCACGATCCATCCGATCAGACCGATGATCTCCGACTGGTAGGTGTGGGTCAGTACCTCCCTGTCATCGATCTCGCGGGTTCTGCCATAGCGCTTCAGGACCTGCAGCTGAAACAGGTGGGCCAACAGGTAAGCGCACAGCAGGGTCAGCCCGGTGAGCGAAAGGGGACGGGCCTTGTCGGTGAAAAAAACGGCCAGGAAATAGAGCAGAAACAGAATAATGTTGACCAGCCTCAGGATCCACACACTGGACGCGTGTTTGCGATCAGCGGGAGGGTAGCCGAATTTGGTAACGATCCGGGATGAGAGCAGGAAGATCAGGGTATTGATGATCAGTACGCCATAATCGAACAGGCTGAATACCCGGTCGAGCCTGTCGTAGTAGGCCTGGCTGATGAAAGTGATGAATGCTTCCAATCCTGACTCCTGGGTTAATAATGTCAACAGCCTGCTAATTCAAAAGCATGCAATCGAGCCGGTCTTTGAGGATCGGGATCAGATCCGGGTGATCGCCCACCAGGCCACTGATATGAATCGGCCAGTTTGGATACCGATGCCTGATGCCCTCGCAGATGGTTTCGATATCCCCACCCGGACCGGCGTGACGCCCGGGAGAGAGAAACAGCATGGAAAGCGCGATCGGTGTAATGGAATCCCGTTCACCCTCGCTGAGCAATACCTCTTCGAGCAATTCTCCGTTGAAATCATACTGAACCCCTGTGCGGCGTTCCATGACCGCCTCATGAAGGGTTACCGACGGGCCAAGCCGCTGTCGCAAGCTGTCGGCGAGATAGCGTCGGACCGCGGTGACCGAGGGTATCGGGGAGCCGTGGTCGACCAGTATGATGCGTTGAATCTGAGCCGGCAGCTGGGCCTCGAGAATCCCGGCCAACCGGGAGTCGCCCTCTGGGAGTGGACAGAGTACCGGGGCCACGCTGAGCTCAAACGCACCGTATTGCGCACTGAGTCGTGTCACCTGTTCGGGAATGAAGGATGAAAGCGCCCGGCTGGGACCGAAAAACAGAGGCAGGACGATGAACTCACGCTCCCCTTGACCCAACAGACGTTCCAGCAGAGGTGCGAAGGTGTCCGCGGGTTGGCCGTCGAGAGCCTCGGCTGGAATTCTGTCCGCGTGCTGCAGGGATACCGGAAGAACCGTTCGCCCACACTCGGTGGAAAGCATCCCTGCGATGCGCCGCAGGTTTATTACAGACTCAGGACGTCGGGAACCGTTGTCCGCCAGAAGGATTGTGGGTGAATTCATCATCGATCTTGGGTTGTGGTTTTTCACATGCTCAAACATTTTTTCGAGGAACACAAGTGCTGAGGGAATGTCGCCGGAGGGGGGTTCTGCTGAAGCCTGCTGGCAACGCGCGTGACTGCGATGATGTTTGTGCGAATGCTTGAATCACATCACAGGGTCGTATGGGAACCGCGTAATTATCGGGGGAATTGCGCATTGTCATATCGATGTGAAGTACAGCTGGTAGCATCGCCGCCTGTTTTAAAGTTGTACGCAAAGGGGTTGCAACATGCTCAGCAGTAAAGAAGCGTCATTCAATCCTCAGGTCTTTCTCGCCGCGCTCGGTGCGGGCGGGTTGGCGATTTCATTTTTTCTTTATCCTCAGTTCATGATTCCACATCCGACCTCGCCGATGGTGACTTTCGAAGTATTGCAATCGGTGCTGCTGGGAGAAAATCCCTGGACCTCGGCATTGCTGGCAGTCGATCTGATACTGATTCTGGGTTTTGCCTTCATTCACTTTCATCTTCTGGCTAAAAGTCTGCGGGCCTACCGGCGATTTAGAAAGACGGATGCCTTCACAGCGCTCAGGATGGGTAATGAGGAAGTCTCGCTGATGGCAATACCCCTGACTCTGAGCATGAGTGTCAATGTGTTGCTTGTGGTGGGCGCATTGTATGTGCCCGGGTTATGGCATGTGGTGGAATGGTTGTTTCCGCTGGCGTTGCTGGTGTACGTCTCGGTGGGTATCTACGCCTTGCGAATATACGGCAACTACCTGACGCGCCTGCTGACCCGTGGGGATTTCAATTTTGAGGGTAACAACGACCTGAGTCAGTTGATGGCGATCTTCGCCTTCGCCATGGTGGCTACCGGGATGGCCGGACCCGGCGCCATGAGCCATAACCTGACGATCAATGCCATGGGGATCTTCGGCTCGCTGTTTTTTCTCTCGCTGGCCATGTTGCTCACGATGGTCAAGCTGGTGCTGGCTGTGAAATCGATCTTCCGTCACGGTATTTCGCAGAAATCGAGTTATACCTTGTGGATTCTGATACCCATCCTGACCCTGTTCGGGATCAGCTCCATTCGTATCATCATGGGCTTGCATCATGGCTTCGAGCAACCACTGTCGAAGCCTGGATTGTTCGTCTTTACCTCGGTGATCCTGTCATTGGAGATCCTGGCCGGCCTGTTGGGTTATCAGGTCATGAAAAGACTCGGATACTTCGATGACTATTTGCGTGGACCTAAACGGGATGTCGGCAGCTTTGCCCTGGTCTGTCCCGGTGTGGCGATTTTTGTATTCGGCTTTTTCTTTATCAGTTTCGGTCTGTTGAAGAACAAACTGGTTGCTCCCCTGTCGCCGGCTTATTTCATGCTCCTGTTGCCCTTTGTATGGATACAGTTCAAGACCCTGAGTGTGTTTTTACGACTCAACTGCCAGTTGATCGGGTATGGATTCTGCCGGCTCAGGATCAGTGCTCAGTCCTGATAAGGATTGACGGAAAGGGTTGCGTGGTTCGGAACCTGTCGGGCCAGGGATGGGCGAGGCTGGGTGTAAACTTTGATCTTGGTCACTTTTTATGTGAAAAACTGTCAATTGTGCATGGGTTTGAACGATATAGTTGCAACCGCTTGTCAAAGTGGAATGCAAAGGAATGAAGTATCTAACAACCATGTATGTCACTCTTAGCGAATCCCTGGGAATCTACACCGCCGATCAGCTCTACGAGTTGTTCAATGATCGGCATCACGCACTACCGATTTGCCGTCATCGCGCGGCGATCATGCAGAGCCGCACATTTTTCTTCAGTGCGGTGTTTGCGGTTCTCGTACCCTTGTGGTCCTTGGTCGATCTGATGTTTCTGCCGGCAGGGTTGTGGGCGGAGCTGTTGTCGATCCGTCTCCTGTCAGCACTGATTTTTGCAGCTGTGGCCTGGCAGGCGCGCAAGGAACCGGCCCTGAACCGGGCGCGTTGGCTGCTGGCGGTCATGCTTGCGGTGACGCCACTGTTCTATCTTGCCTCGAATCACTGGATCGATGCCTATGAACTGAGTGGCACTGAGCGGGTAGTGGCAGAGCTCTATGCCTTGCTGCCCTTTGTGATGGTGGCCGGGTTGACGCTCTTTCCTCTGACCCTGGTGGAGTTTCTCGCCTATGCGGTGCCGATGATTCTGGTCGTGGCGTGGAGCAATCTGCCCGAAAGTCCCGCAGAGCTGACCCATGCAGTTTCCACCATCTGGCTATTGCTGCTCATTCTCGGTGTGGCGCTGTTCTCTTCTTTGACCCAGCTTCGTTACATGCTCTCTCAGGTGAGCCGTGCGAGTTACGATGTTCTCACCGGTCTGTTGACCCGGCGAGCCGGTATCGAGGTGCTGGATCTGCAGTTTCGTCTCGCTGCGATGAATGACAGCGCACTGTCCATCCTCTACTTCGATCTGGATAACTTCAAAACCATCAACGACAGTTTCGGTCACGAGGTGGGGGATGAGGTGCTCAAGACCGCCGCAAGGCAGATCTGCAAGACGGTGCGCAAGGGCGACAGTGTGGTGCGATGGGGCGGAGAGGAATTCATTGTGATTCTGCCTACCGCCGATCCTCAACAAGCCAATGATGTGGTGAAGCGTATCATGGGTGCCGGTCTCGGATTGCGCCCCGATAATCAGCCGGTGACGGCCAGTATCGGTGTTGCAGAGGTGCAGGAGGACGCCATCAATGACTGGAAAAGTCAGGTCGAGTTGGCCGATCACCGCATGTACAAAGCAAAAACCGGAGGACGTGCGCGCAGTGCCGGTGTCGATGGCCAGTTCCTGCTCTGGTCCTGCTGAACGCCTGCCAGAGTGCCATGCCTGAGTGTCCGGGTGTAAAGACACACCGAGACGTCCGGATAATAGTGATTGACAGCAACCGGATCCAAGCCTAATTTCAGCATACCGCCACGATCACGATAGGTGTGCGTGACGTGATCCGGATGATGACTCCTACCGCCTGTGACGGCTGCCCTTGATAGGGACTCGCCAGATCCACAGGACGCCGAATGCCCGGAGATCCGGGTGCCTGGAATTGCCGGACACGCTCCCGGCGGCTTACCACTCTGCACGGTGACTGAACATGGTTACTGAACCGATTCGGGTTCCTTTGCTGACTCCAGGCGAGGCGTCATGATACGACCCGCCAAACTGGCCGATCTCGATCAACTGGAACGATTGGAGAATATCTGCTTCACCACGGACCGGCTATCGCGTCGCCAATTGCGTTACCTGCTGACCAAGGGCAAGGCGACCCTGCTGGTGGATGAGGACGAGCCGTCGGGCGGCCTGATCGGCTACGTGGCGGTACTGATCAGCAAGGCCACCTCCATGGCCCGGCTCTATTCCATCGCGGTGGATCCGGATGCGCGGGGCAGGCAGGTGGGTACACGTCTGCTGCAAGCTGCGGAAGAGAGTGCCTGGGAACATCGCCGGGCCTATATGCGTGCGGAGATCCGCAAGGACAACACGGCCTCGTTGACCCTGTTTGAGCATCAGGGCTACCGCCGCATCGGCGAGTGGCGGGATTACTACGAGGATCACATGGATGCCTGGCGTCTCGAGAAACGTCTGCATCCGGATGTCTCTCCCCAGTTGAACGAGGTCGCCTACTATCAGCAGACCCTGGATTTCACCTGCGGTCCCGCCGCCCTGATGATGGCGATGCACGCACTCAATCCCACGATGGATATGAACCGCACCCTGGAACTGCGTCTGTGGCGGGAGGCTACCACCATCTTCATGACCTCGGGACACGGCGGATGCGGACCCTACGGTCTGGCATTGGCCGCGGCCAGTCGCGGCTTCGAGGTGGAAGTGTATGTGAACGATAAGGGCATTCTGCTTGCCGACACCGTGCGCAGCGATGACAAGCGGGAAGTGATGCGCCTGGTACAGGAGGAGATGCTCGAGGAACTGCAGGGCTATGGGGTCAGGATCCACAACGGTTCCCTGTCCCTTGAGGATATCGAAGGCCTGGTCTCGCAGGGCAACATGGTACTGGTGCTGATCAGTTCCTGGATGATCTATGGGGAACTGGAGCCCCATTGGGTGATCATGACCGGCTACGATGATTACTTTGTTTATATGCATGATCCGTTCGTGGATGAACCGATGGGCGAGACACCGACCGATTCGATCAACATGCCGATACAAAAAGACCAGTTCGTGAAGATGTCCCGTTACGGCAAGGCGGGACTCAAGGCGGCACTGGTGCTGAGTAAGGAACAATGAGCGATTACCTACTTGTAACCGACAAGGAAAACGACTGGCCCGATGCCCCGGCATCCCTGCCGATCGTGACCGCGAAGTCCTACCTGACCAACCCGGACTGGAGCAAACGCAGTGGCTTGCGGGTGGTGAACCTGTGCAAAAGTCAGCGTTATCTGGGGGTGGGTTACTATACCTCACTGCTTTCCGAAGCCCGCGGGCACCGGGTGATCCCGAATGTCCGAACCATTCAGGACCTGAGTCACAAGGCGATCTACAGTCTCGATACCGAGGACATCAACAAGCGGGTGCAACGGATTCTCAGCCGCCGCAAAACGGGGATTGGCGAGGAACCGTTCAAGATCAATGTCTACTTCGGCCAGTCGGAGCTGGCAAATCTGCAACCGGTGGCGCGGGAGGTGTTCGAAATCTTTCCGGCCCCCCTGCTGCTGATCGAGTTTCAGCTCAAGGGCGGGGATTGGCGTATCACCTCGATACGCACCCGGCATCTGTCTGAACTGACGGAATATGAGCGCTATGATTTCGGTCAGGCGCTGGAGCAGTATCTGGGCAAGCGCTGGCGCAGGCCCAAGGGACCTTCGGCAGCCCGTTACGATCTGGCGATTCTCTACGATCCCGATGACAAGATGCCCCCTTCGAACCGCAAGGCGATCAACGCCATGGTCAAGGCGGCGCGCAAGTTCGGCATCGAAACGGAACTCATCCAGAAGCAGGACTACGGCCGGTTGGCCGAATTCGATGCCCTGTTCATCCGCGAGACCACGCGCATTGATCATCACACCTACCGCTTCGCCCGCAAGGCGGCCCGGGAGGGCATGGTGGTGATCGATGATCCGGAATCGATCCTGCGCTGCACCAACAAGATCTTTCTTGCGGAACTGTTGCGCACCCATCGGGTGGCGACCCCCAAGAGCGTGGTGATCCGTCCCAATTCACTGCGAGACCTGGAGCAGGAACTGCCCTATCCCATCGTCTTGAAGATACCCGACGGGGCCTTCTCCCTCGGGGTCTACAAGGTCAAGGATCGCACCGAACTGCGCCAGACGGCGAAGAAGCTGTTCCGCCGCTCCGAACTGCTGCTGGCCCAGGAATTCACCCCCACGGATTTCGACTGGCGGGTGGGTGTGCTCAACCGCAAAGTCATCTACGTATGCAAGTACTACATGTCGGCGAAGCACTGGCAGATCGTCAATCATGCGGCCAAGGGCAAATCCCGCGAGGGTGGCTTTGAAACCCTGGATGTGGCGGATGCCCCGGAGGCGGTGGTGAAGACCGCACTTAAGGCCGCAAACCTGATCGGTGACGGTCTCTACGGGGTGGATCTGAAACAGATCGGTAAGCGGGTCGTGGTCATCGAGGTCAACGACAATCCCAATCTCGATGCCGGCATCGAGGACGCGGTGCTCGGGCCCGCTCTGTTCGAGACGATCATGGCGGAATTCCTGCGACGGCTGGAATTGTGAGCCACTGATCAGAGCACCGGGTCGAGGGGCAACAGGCTCCAGAACCCGGCTTCGATGCGCTTGATCAGGCCCACGTCCTGGTCGGCATCGGACGCCGCATCCCAGCTGTTTTCCGCGCCCATATCCTCCTCGATGGCCGCCGCCACCTGTTGCGCAATCAACGGGTCATGGATCACCAGCCCCACCTCCGTGTTCAGATTGGTGGATCGGGGATCGAGATTGAAGGTGCCAACATAGGTGATCCGCTCATCGATCACCAGGGACTTGGCATGCAGGGCGAACACCGGAACCTGTTTGCCGAGCATTTCATGACGCGCGATGAGATCCCGTGCCACCCCGGGTCTGGGTTTGAACTCATGGATCTGGAAACCCAGATCGAGCAGACGCTGCTTCTGTTTCATGTACCCGGAATAGGCCTGAAGGTTGTCGGTGGAGGCCAGGGAGTTGGTCACGATCGCGATCTTCACACCCCTTGCGATCAGTTCGGCAAAAAAATCGAAACCCGGTTCCGGCATGACCAGATAGGGACTTTCGATGAGGATTTGCCGGTGTGCGCCAGCCAGCAGGCTGATCAGGGAGTCGGTGGTGCGTCCCCCGCCGTCCAGGCCGTGGTGGCGGGTGTTCTTGCCGGGTATGTCGTGCAGATAGCTGGCCTCCGTCCAGTGCATGTCCGCAAGGATCTGTTGCGCCCGCCCGCCCATATCAGTGATCGCATGGCGCACCTCGGGGGCAAAATTTTCCGGATTCCTGGCATAGGCGTGCAGCCACTCGACATAGGCCTGGATCTGCTGCTGCGTAAGATCCTGTTGTTCATCCTCGAGCAGGCTTGCGAGGGGTACCGAGAGGGGGCTGTTCCAGAAGGCCTCGAAGCTCGTCTGCATCTGCGGCACGACGGCACCGGCCGCCAGCACGTCCCGGTCACGAAAGTTGTATTCGTGATCGTAATCGAAATACTCGTCCGCCATATTGCGTCCGCCGGTGATGGCGATGCGGCCATCGTAGATCACCAGTTTGTCGTGCATGCGTTGATTGGAGGCGCGGAAATTGGTGAGCAGATGCCAGAGGCGAGAGAAAAATCCCCGCCCGACCGAATGCAGCGGGTTGTAGATACGGATTTCGATGTTCGGGTGCGCATCCAGGGAGAGCAGGGTGACCGGTTCGGCGTCGATCAGCAGGTCATCCACGATGACCCGTACCCGCACACCCCGTTCAGCGGCGGTATAGAGCCTTTCACTGGCCAGGGTTGCGATGTTGTCGGTGCTCCAGATGAAATACTGGGCATCGATGCTGCGGTCTGCGGTCTCTGTCAGCCAGGCGCGGGTGAGCAGGGCATGTTCCCCTTTCTCCAGTACCTTGACGGCGCTCTGTCCCGGATGTTGCAGACGGGACTCCGCTAAGCTGTCGAGGCTGTCGGCGTTCAGGATCAGGGACAACAGGCTGAGACTGATCAGGAGCAGGGCGCGCATCAGAGATCCTTCAAGTGGCTGTGTTGCTGCGGATGATAAAGGCCAGGGTGAGCAGAGCGCTGGCCGCCAGCCAGGAACCGAGGATGCGTACACCGATGCGCTGCCACTCCCGTTTGCGTAACCACTCCGCCAGCAGCATGGGGTAGTAGAACAGCACCGCCATGCCCACCAGGCTGCCGAGGATTGCTGGGATTTCGAGACCGTTGCGGGCCTCTCCTGCCAGTGATCCGCCCAGCGCGGCTCCGCATAGGGCGACCAGGAGCATCTGTGCCATACCGGGCAGCGCCACACTGCCTGCGGTGAGCAGGCCGAGCAGCAGGGCCGGGGTGAGCAGGACGCCAGGCATCCCGCCCCAGCCCAGGCGCAGTCCGAGCAGCAGGCTCAGGAGCAGTGTACCGAACAGCAGCAGGGAAAGTTTCAGGTTGTGTCCCGTGCTGCGCTGGCCCAGATAGAGGCCGGCTGAGACCAGCAGAAGCAGATAAGCCGGATTGAGAATCGGCACGCTCAGGCCGTGATAGAACGCATCCATGTCACGCCATCAGACGAGCCCGGTGAGGAACCCCACGCCGGTCAGGGCGATCAGCCCGCCACCGGTTTGCACCGCCAGTTTGCCGGCAGGCCAGCGGGTCAGCAGGCCGAACAGGATCCCTGAGAGATGCAGCAGGCCGGTGGAGACCACAAAACCGATGCTGTAGGCAATGGGGCTGGCCGCCTGGGGAAGTTCGGTGCCGTGGGCGTGACCGTGAAAGATCGCGAACACCCCGACGATCAGCGCCGCCAGCCACAGGGGCGGACGGCTCGCCAGCGCCACCTGCAGGCCCAGCACCACGGCGGAGAGTGCGATACCCAGTTCCACTGACGGGACCGGGATGCCTGCCACTCCCAGCGCACCGCCGAAGGCCATCACCAGAGGGAAGGTGATCGGCAGTACCCAGATCGCGGGCCGACCCAGGAATGCCCCCCACAGTCCTACGGCAATCATTGCCACCACATGGTCCCAGCCTGAGACCGGGTGGAGAAACCCGTTCATCATTCCACCGCCCATGGCGATGTCGGTGTGGGCCAGGGCCGAATTGGAAAACAGCAGAATGATGAGGATCAGTGGCAGGTTTCTGGGGAGTCGGTGCATGAATTTAGTCCCTTGTGATCGATTCAGCTTGTCACGTGTCTGGAACCTATCATACCCCAGTGTGAGAACGGGGTGTCACTGAATGGTTGAAACAGGGAATCCACAGACCGTGTGATACGAATTCATGGAGTCTGAGCGATAAATCGATAGCCTATGGTGGCCACGGTACGCATGGGACCTCTTGATGAAAAATGCCACGGGACCTGCTCCCGTGGCATTTCGTGACATCAGATATCGTCCGGCACGAATTTCAGCACGTTGCCGTTGATGCAATAGCGTTTGTGGGTGGGGGGCGGTCCGTCATCGAAGACGTGACCGAGGTGAATGCCCGAACTGGCGCTGCGCACCTCTACCCGGTGCATGCCGTGACTGCTGTCCTCATGCAGGGTGATGGAACCCTCCACCGGATTGAAGAAACTCGGCCAGCCGCTGCCGCTTTCGAACTTGGTGTTGCTGCGGAACAGGGGCGCACCGGTGATCGGATCGACGAAGGTGCCCGGGCGTTTCTCATCCAGGTGGGAACCGGTGAACGGCCGCTCGGTCCCCTGTTCGAAGGCGATACGCTGCTGATCGGGGGTCAGCATCTGGTAGCCCAGCCATTTCCAGAAGCGGGATTTGTCCCCGTTGTATCCGGTGTAGCGGGAGACCTCCCCGCCGTCCTTGAACAGGACGATGGTCGGGGTGGCGAACAGGGCCTTCTCCAGCTTCCAGCCATCCGGCGGGTTGGGATTCAGGGTGCGGGCGATGGCCACGTCCGACTTCCAGTGATCCAGCACTTCCGCCTTGAACTGCTTGCAGTAGGCGCAATCCTCGGCTTCGAAGACGATCAGCTGGGCCTTGGGGTCGAGTGTCGAGGCATCGAGTTTGTCGGGCATGGGCCGCTCCTCCTGGGAGATTTGGGTGGATCCCGGGTAACGGATCCCGGTGCCGCCGAGTCCGCAATAGCCGTCCGGGTTTTTCACCAGATAATCCTGATGGTACTCCTCCGCCGGCTGGTAGTTGTCGAGCGCTGCGATCTCCGTGGTGATCGCCCCATAGCCGCCCTCTGTGAGGGCCTTCTGGAAACGCTCCCGGGATGCCTGGGCGATCGCCAGCTGTTGCGGGCTGTGGGTATAGATGGCGCTGCGGTAGTTCGATCCTACATCATTCCCCTGCCGATCTCCCTGGGTGGGATCATGGTTTTCCCAGAACGCCGCCAGGACCTGTTCCAGGTCGGTCTTGCGTTTGTCGAAGGTGACTTTCACCACTTCCGCATGATTGCGCTTTTTGCTTAGACCCAGACGGCGCAGGGATTCGTGGGCGAGAATCGAACGGTAACTGGCGTCGATCTCTCCGTTGGCGTAGCCGCTCTCCACGTCCACCACTCCGGGCAGGGCGGACATGCGCTTTTCGGCACCCCAGAAACAGCCCATGCCAAGTACGATGGAGTCCAGGTTGGGATCGCTGGGGGTGGTCGGGTTGCCGGTCGCGAAGGTGGCCGGCTGGATCAGCACCAGGCCGAGAAGCAACAGGCCTCCGGCGCCCAGCAGTGCGAATTTACGATAGTCAGATAGAGTCTTCATGGTCGTTTCCTGAGCGTGGTCTCATGGCGGATCCGATACGGCCTGAAAGCCGGGTCTCCGCTTCAGCGTCCGGTCCCAGGCTGTCTGGTCCGTTACTGGGTTTGACCACTTTTGCTATGAGTTGTCAGTGTGTTAATGCCAACCGATATTGTCGGGTTAATGTCATTATAGTCAGGTGGCTGTCACGAAATGATGGTCAGAAATTCACGTTTTTATCACGAAAGCGTGCTGCCGGGGGCGGCACGCAAAGCCGCTGTATGGGCGCATTCAGATGCCTGGTGACGCCCTCAAAACCACTTCAACAGGTCGTGGAACAGGAAGATCAGGATCTCGATGGCGATCAGCCAGATGATGATCCACTCCAGCAGGGACGAGTGTTTGTGTTTCTGCTCATCGGCCAGCATGCTGAAGATTTCATGGATCACATTGAGTTTGCGGTTGAGGACCTCGATGCGCGGCTGAATCTCGAGGTATTTGGCGGTGAGGATATACAGCGCCTCGACTTCCGGGTATTCCCAGAAAAACTCCGGAGTGTCCAGGAGTTCATGGTGCAGATTGATGTCGCTTTCGACCAGGAACAGTTTGCCGCGCATCTTCGCCAGGGTTTTGCGGCTCATATGGGTGGTGCCGTTGACCGCCATGCTGCGCGGGATATGCGCGGTCTCCTCGATGGTCTGCTGGGCGTAGTTTTCCAGTTCGTTGAGCTTGCTCGACTGGGCCAGTCCGTGGGACACCGCGAGCAGCTTGAGGATCTCGTCGCCTTCGATATGGATACAGTCGGCGCTGATGCGCGACTGTGGGGCATTGAGTTCGTAGTTAAAGTGATCCACGAAGGGTTCGGGGATCGGGTTGATGCAAAACGGTGTGATCTCCTGGCGGATGCGCATCTCACTGTCGTGACTCATGCCCCAGTTGACGATGACCCCGTACTGGAAGACAAACAGATGGCCGCTATCCTCCAGGTGCAGCGCGTCCCGATAACGGGTGCATCGATAGGATTCGCTGAGTCGGTTGATCAGGGCGTCAAAATCGAAGCGTTTGGCGATGCTGGTGCTGATACATCTTTGCAAAGCGGCTCTCCCGCGGCGCAGTCGGTTGGATTGGGGCGCTGATCTGTGTGGAGCCGCCCGGCAGGAGCCGGGTTAGTGGATGGGGTTTGCGACAGATGCGTCCCTGTATGCCGCCAGAATAGGGCAAAAGCAGGGATCTGGCCATCCTGACGCCCGCCCGACAGCCATTCCGCGGGTTGTGGCGGGCACCGGCCGGGACGAATGCCCCGAACCGATACTGGGCTGGGCCATCGGCGGTTATGGTCAGCGGCCGGTCGCCGGCTGATGAAACCCTGCATTCGTCGCCGCTTCGCGGCCTGGGTTTGCGGATTTTTCACGCATGCTTCGTGCAATCCAGTAGTCCAGGCTGACCAAGCGGCCGCCACCGATGAAAAACAGCACCAGCAGCATAATGAAATAGGTCGCCGCAAATTCGATGCCGTTGTTGAGCACCACGAAGCTGCCGTTCTGGGTCAGCCAGTCGTAGTGACCATGCTCGCGCAGGATCTCCTTGGCCCGGTCGAGACGTTCGATGGCGCCAATGGTCCGCTCGTTGGCAAACAGACTCTGCGCCCCTTCGGCGATCGCCAGCCATCCGTTCTGCCAGTGTACGGTGGTGGCCGCCACCACCATGGTGACCATCAAGGGCAGGCTGATGTAACGCACTGCCAGTCCCAGCAGAAGCAGCACCGCCCCTCCCAGTTCGGTCAGGGTGGCCAGGTAAGCCATCAGGGTCGGGAAGGGCAGGCCCAGGCCCCAGTCGGGATTGCCGAACCAGTCGATGGTGTCCTGCATGTGAGACCACTTGCTGGTGCCGGCCATCCAGAAGATCGGCACCAGGTAGAGGCGGAGTGCCAGGGGGCCCAGAAAATCCAGACCGCGGGTCAGGTTGAGCCAGGCGTGGATCTTCAGCAGTGAGGTGCGCATGGTGATGACTCCGGTTGGTGCAGGATGTCCCGAGACTTGAGATCCTGCAGGATGTCCCGGCCGTGGTTCATCAGGGCCTGGGGGTTGGGGTGATTGAGTTCCGAGGCGATGCCCTCCAGGATCTGGCGGCCGGTGCACTCGGTGTTGGCGTCGATCAACTCCAGCAGTCGGGCGGTGACCGGGGTCAGTTCCAGGAAGCCGATCTCGTCCCTGTTGTCACGGTAGACCAGCAGGTAGGTGGCCTGCGGGGGTGTTTCTAGGGGCTGGTATGCGGGACCGATCCGGTGAACCGGATAGGCATAGCCGAGCAGCCAGGCCAGGGGTGAAAGGGTGAGGATCCGTTCCAGGGGATCGTCCCGGGGCGCCAGGGGTAGAAACCCAGTCGGCGGTTCGGTCAGGGAGAGGGCCAGCTCCACCCATTCGTAATGAGCCAGTTCCAGGAGGAAGGGCAGGTCCTCGATAGTGTGATCCGGGTGCGCTTCCAGGTACGCCAGGAACTCTCCGGGGAGCTTGCTGAAATAGGGGGTGTGGGCCCGGTGGTCACGCAGAAAACCGCTCACCAGACGCTGCCAGCGGGATGCCTCGCAGAGCCGCTGAAGCACTGGGAATGCCTGTCTCAGCACCCCGTCGATATTGTTGAAGACCAGGTCCCGGTAGACCTGCATCCGGGGCTCGCTCACATCCCCGGGGCAGGGTGCGTTATCCGGGTCGCGCAGATGGGCCGTGAAGACCCGTTGATGGGTTTGGAAGTCAGGCCCCCGCAATGCGGCGGTGTCATGCGCACTTGTCATGGACGGTCTCCTGGCAGCGCTGCAGCGTGCGGATGTGATCCACTTCCCGCAGCAGATTGGGCAGTGGTGGCAGATTGAAGTCCCGTTCCAGCAGGGTGGGCAAGGGCCCGAACAGGGCGTAGGTCTGTTCGAGCAGGTCCCAGACCGGATCGATGATCTCTGCACCGTGGGTATCGATGATCAGCGTCTCGGATTCCTGATAGTGTCCGGCCACATGCAGGTAGGCGATGCGTTCCCCTGGCAGTTGTTGGATGAAAGCCAGGGGGTCGTAAGCGTGGTTGTGGGCGTTTACATAGACGTTGTTGACGTCCAGCAGCAGCTTGCAATCGGCGGCTTCGAGCACTGCGAGGAGAAATTCCATTTCACTCATCTCCTGTCCGGGTGCGGCGTAGTAGGAGACGTTCTCGATCGCGATCCGCTGACCGAGCATATCCTGGACCTGGCGGATGCGCGCAGCTACGTGGGCCACTGCCGCTTCGGTGAAGGGAATCGGCATCAGGTCATACAGATGTCCCTGATCGGTGCAGTAACTGAGATGTTCGCTGTATAGGGCGATGGCGTGAGTCCGCATCAACGCCCCCACCGCGCCGACCAGTTCACGGTCGATGGGTGTCGGGCCGCCGAGGGACAGGGACAGACCATGCAACACAAACCGGTGACGTTCGGTGAAGGCGCGGAACTGCCGGCCGAGGCGGCCGCCAACACCGATCCAGTTTTCCGGTGCCACTTCCAGGAAGTCAGGCGCAGCGGCCGGCGCCTCGGCCAGCGGCCCCATCAGGGACCGCCGCAAGCCGAGCCCCGCACCATGAAGATTCGTCTCGAATCGGTTCATGGTCCGGACCTTTACTTGCTGCCGCCGCACTTGGCTTCGCTGCTCTTCTCCTCGCCCTTGTTGCCGCCACAGCTGGCTTCACTGCTTTTCGCTTCGGACTTGCCGCCGCATTGGCCCTCGGTCATCTTGGATTGAGCCTTTTCCGCGCCGCATTTGGCTTCACCGCATTTACCCTCGGCGCCTTTGTCGGCGACGACCATATAACCGGACGGCAGCTGGGACATGCCAAACGGGTTGCTGTCTGCCTGGGCAATCAGGGTCGCGCCGCTGAGACCCAGGGCAAGGGTGGTGGCGGTCAGGGTCAGGCTGGTTTTCAAGGTTTTGTTGGACATGATGGTTTCTCCTCGTATCCGTTGATAGATCTTTCGCGAACACGTTATCCGATTCGCTTGAGTGTTAGCTTCGCAGCTCGGATTCACAGGGTGATCACATAATCTTCACGCTTCTATCACGGACTCGCGGGGTATCGACCGGGAGGTCGGCTGGCTGATCTCCGATCAGGGTTCAACCGGCAGGCCATGGAGGAAACTGTGCGGCAGTTGAGCGAAAGGAGAATCCTGAACACTGTTTTTCAGTTTCGTTTCAGATTCGGGGTCGTAGGCTGGTTCGCGAGGTCCGGGACTTTGGGCTTCATGGCCGTCCCGGGTATTCAGGATTCCGATCACACGATCCATTACTGGCTATGGAGGCTTAAAGATGTACCGATTCACTGCGCTCACGATCGCCTGTTGCCTGTCCGCCGGCACTGCCCTGGCAGGGACCTGGCAGGCACTTCCCAAATCCGCACCCGAACCCGCCGACAATCCGACCACCCCGGAAAAGGTGGAGTTGGGCAAAATGCTGTTTTTCGATCCCCGCCTGTCGTCCAATGGCACTGTGTCCTGCTTCAGTTGCCACAATGTCATGGAAGGCGGGGATGACCATCGTTCCACATCCATCGGCGTGCATGGACAGGCGGGTGGCCGCAATGCACCGACGGTATGGAATGCGGCCTACCACTCGGTGCAATTCTGGGATGGTCGTGCGGCCAGCCTGGAGGACCAGGCCAAGGGACCGCCCGCCAATCCCATCGAGATGGGCATGAGCGATCTCGACGCGGTGGCCGACCGGATTCAGAAGATACCCGGATACCGGCCCTATTTTGATCGTGCCTTCGGTACCGGGGACAACATCAGCATCGATACCATCGCCAAGGCGATTGCCGCCTATGAACGCACCCTGATCACCCCGGACAGTCCCTATGATCGTTATGCCCGGGGAGATGCCAAAGCGCTGGATGAGCAACAGTTGCGGGGTATGCAGACGTTTGCCGATGTGGGCTGCACGGCCTGCCACAGTGGGGCCAATTTCGACGGTCCTCAGCTCAAGGTCGGGCAGGGGTTCTATCAGAAATTCCCCACCTTTACGGACAATGAATATGTGACCCGATATGGGCTGATGGACGATACCGGACGCATGTCGAGTACTGGCAACGAGGCAGACAAAAACCTGTGGCGGGTGCCAACCCTGCGTAATCTTGCCTATACCGCACCCTACATGCATACGGGCAGCGTCAAGACGCTCCCCGAGGCGGTACGTGTGATGTCCCGAACCCAGTTGGGCAAATCACTCGATGACAATCAGGTGGAGGACATCGTGGCCTTTCTTGGCACGCTCAATGGTGAATTTCCAGAGCAGGTGATGCCTCGTCTGCCGGCCACGCCTGGGGATCTGATCGAGTAGTCACGGCCACCCTGCTCCACTCTGCGAGTGAACGAGAAAACGCTACAAACCGGTAACATCGTTTACGAAACAGATCGAGGCCGGATTTACAAGTCACGAGCGTTACGCAAAGCATAAGGCTTATCCAGGTCCGACTCGTTCCCACGCTCTGCGTGGGAACGCATACTCGCTGCTGCATGGGGGCTCCCCCGGTATGGTGAGTTCGCCGAAACCCGGGTATGCATTCCCACGCGGAGCGTGGGAACGAGCGAAGCATCTGAGTTACTCCCGCAAGGCGAGTTCACCGAAGCTCGGGGATGCAGCGAGTGACTTTCCAGAAAGCGGGCCTGGGTGTGAATCAGGGCGAGACGAGTTTTTCCATCAGGCTGAGGATCTCATCCCGGATCGACTTGATCTCGTCCAGGCGTGATGACCAGTCCCCATCCTCCGACAGTTGCTTCTGAGCCATCGCTTCGGCGGCCAGGGTATGGGTCTGGGTATGCAGGGCGATGATTCTTTCCATGCCTGGATGGCCACCGTAGTGCTCCACACCCCGCTTGTAGAGCCAATTGCCGAATGGGCAGTCGTGGGGATCTAGGGGGGGATGCTCATGATGATCGCTGTTCAGGTATCTCTCCAGATGGTTGATCCAGTGACGGTGTTCGACCATGGAGAACAGCACCGGAAGATCCTCCCGATTGACCCGGGGACGTGCGTGCCAGGCCGGATCCGGACGCCAGTTTTCAATCCACTGCGGCACTGATTCGGCAGGCATGGGTTTGGCAATGCCATATCCCTGGGCCATGCGGCATCCCAGTGAAAGCAGCATGGAACCGTGGGCCACGGTTTCCACCCCTTCGGCGATGGCCTGGCGTTGAAAGGCATCGGCCAGCCCCAGCACACCCTCCAGGATGGCCAGATCTTCCGGGTCCTCGAGCATGTCGCTGACAAAACTGCGGTCGATCTTGAGGGTTCGCGCGGGCAGTTGTTTGAGATAGGTCAGCGACGAGTATCCGGTGCCGAAATCGTCCAGGGAGAAGCCGATCCCGAGTTGCTCACAGACCCCGATCAGTTCACTGATACGAGCGATATCGTCCAGGGCGCTGGTCTCCAGCACCTCCAGCTCCAGATCGCCCGGCTGCAGGCTCGGGTGACGCTGCAGGCAATCCTTCAGCTTGTCGATGAAGTCGGCCTGGGCGAACTGGTAACCATCGATGTTGACACTCACCGGTATCGACAGTCCCTGGGATCGCCAGGCTTCCACCTGGGCGGCAGCGGTTTCGATCACCCAGTCTCCGACCTCGATCATCAGCTTGTCGTTTGTGATTGCAGGCAGAAAACTGCCGGGGAGCAGCAGTCCGCGCTGTGGGTGGTCCCATCGGATCAGCGCCTCGACCCCCATCACCTGGCCGCTGCGCATGTCCACCTTGGGTTGATAATGGAGGACCAGCTGCTGCCACATCAGGGCATCCCGAATCTGCTCCAACTCCTCGAAATGCCCGCGCACCGCCTGGTCCTGCTCCGAATCGAACAGGTGATAGCGGTTCTTACCCGCCTGTTTGGCCACATACATGGCCTGGTCGGCCTGGCGCATCAACTGATCGGCATCCACGCTTTCGCGCTGGGGATAAAAGGTCACGCCGAAGCTGGCCGTGACCCGCAGTTCCAGACCTTCCAGGTGCAGTGGAGCCAGTGTGGCGTCGTGCAGACGTTCGATGATCGGGATACCTGATTGGGGACTCTCAAGATCCATCAGTACCGCGACGAACTCGTCGCCGCCGATGCGCGCCAGGGTATCGCACTCCCGCAGGCTCGCGTGCATCCGTTCGGAGATGAGTTTCAAAAGACGGTCGCCCACGTCATGACCGTGGGTGTCATTGATCGTTTTGAATCCGTCCAGGTCCAGATAGATGATCCCCAGGAGTGTGTCGTGACGGACGGCCTGTGCCATCGCCTGGCGCAAGCGGTCTCCCAGCAGCACCCGGTTGGGCAGATCGGTGAGGGGATCGTAATGGGCGATCCGCTCAAGTCGCGACTGATACTCCTTGATCGCGGTGATGTCGGAGAACAATGCCACGTAGGTGAGTGTACCGATTTCGCTGCGTACCGCACTGATGGTCTCGATGGTGGCGAACAGGGTGCCGTCCTTGCGCCGGTTCCAGATCTCACCGATCCATTGGCCCCGCTCGCGCAGGTGCTTCCACATGGTTTCATAGAAGGCGGGGCTCTGACGGTTGGATTTGAGCAGGCGAGGATTCCGGCCGATGACCTCCTCTTTGTGGTATCCGGTGATCTGGGTGAACGCCTCGTTGATATCCAGGACGTCCCCCTCTGAATCGGTGATCATGATGCCCTCCTTGGCGTGCTCGAACACGCTGGCGGATTGGCGCAACCGCTCCTCGGTGTATTTGCGGTCCGAGATGTCGAGGTGGGTGCCGGAAATGCACTCGGGTGCGCCGTCAGAGGCATATCTGTTGACCCGGCCCCGGTCGAGCAGCCAGACCCAATGGCCGTCCTTGTGATGCATGCGGATCTCGCATTCATACATCGGGGTTTCACCGGAGAAATGGCGTTCCAGCTGTGCCTTGGCACGCTGAAGGTCTTTCGGATGGCACAGGTTCTCCCAGGTCTTGATCGAGAGCGGGTGCAGTTCATCGAGGCTGTATCCCAGCATTTCCGCCCAACGATCATTGAGGATCACCCGGCCGGTGGGCACCTCCCATTCCCAGGTTCCGACCTGGGTACCCTGAATGATGTTCGCCAGCCGGTTGCGTTCTTCACGCAGGGACTGCCGGGAGGCTGTGATCAACTCGATCATGGTGTTCATGGTGTCGGTCAGTACGGCGATCTCGCGATACCCGATGTGCGGGATGGGTGCGGTCGGCAATCCGTCGCTGTCCCGTTTTTTGAGCACCCGTGCCACATCCCTCAGGGGATGCACCAGGAGACGCCGGATGGTCAGCAGCAGCAACAACACCAGTAATGCAAGGATCAGCACATTGTTGAACAGGGTCCTGATCAACAGTTGCCGCAAGGCCTGCTTCATCTCTGCATCGGAGGTGTAGATCGCAATCTCGCCCAGGTGGTTGCCCGCGGAACCGAGCACCATGGCGGAAGTGGTGTGAAAGGCTGTTTTCAGCCACTGATGATGTTCCGGATTATCGGCTTGATAGTCGATGATCTGACCCTGTGGGTCACGAATTTTGCCGCTGACGTAGGCCGTGCGTGAGAGCAGTCGACCCATGTTGTAGTCGGTGACCAGAATCGCGAAGTGATGACGCAGCTGGATTTCCGTGGCGACCAGTTGCTCGTACTCGTTTACCGCATAGGATTCCATGAAGCCGGCCAGATTCTGTTGCAGGGTGGCCATGCTCAGGGCGGAGTCCTCGCGCATCTCCTCGAGCATGCGCTCCCGCTGCATGAAATAGTTGAAGGTGGCGTCTCCACCCAGAACCAGGACCACCGAGGTGACGATCAAGGCCACCAGAAGTCCGTACAGGGACCGGTTTTGTCTTGTCTGGGCGCTCATGACCCCGGGCTACTGTTCCCCGATGCCCAGCACATTGCGCAGGATCTGTGGTTTCAGCACTTCGATATTGTCTTTGGAGACCGCCAGGATGGGCAGCAGTGTCTGGTGCTGCGGGGTCCCGCCCTGAAGGTGTTCATGCAGGGCGTTGACCGCTGCCTCGCCCATCAGGAAAGGTTGCTGCATGGCTGCACCCACCAGCACACCCTTGGGAATCAGCTCCAGGAACTCCGGCTCCGCATCGAAGCAGATCAGCAACATTTGTTGCTGACGTCCGGTATCGGCCATGGCATCCAGCGCCGCCTGGTAACGGTCGGAACCCTGCAGCCATAACGCCCGCAGATCCGCATTGGCTTCGATGAGCTGACGGGCGAATTCATAGGTTTCCCGATAGGAGAAATCGACCTGCTGGCGTATCCCCGCGCCACGGATGTGCGCCTCGTCCATGGCCCGCATGAAACCGGCGGTGCGGGCCCGGCCATTTTCACGGGTCTGGGGAATGGAGATGATGCCGACCGTGCCCTGATCCCAGTTTCGCGCCTGCAGAGCCTTTACCAGTATCCTGCCGATCTGGTAGGAACCTTCCCGGTTGTCCGAGGCGATATAGCTGACGTAGTCGCCACCCTCGGTGCCAATGTCGGCAATCACCACCGGAATGCGGGCGGATTGTGCAAGCTTGAGGATGGTGACCGATGCCGACGAATTGGTCGGTGAGAGGATAATCCCATCAACGCCCTGTTGAATCGCCTGGGCGGTGTGCTCGAGCTCCCGCTTGGCGCTGTTCTCCGCGCTGTAGGTGGTTACCCGGTAGCCGAGCTGTGTGGCGCGCTCCACCACACCCCGTTGCATGATGTCCCAGTAGGGGATGCGCTGATCAGACACCAGATAGGCCAACTGCTTCTCTTCTGCCAGGGAGGGACCCGATAGCAGTGTCAGGATCAGAAACAGCATCAGACGTGGAAAATCGGACAGCACCGGGATTCGGGCTTGCGGATCAATCCGGCTTTGAGGCTCGCTGGACAGGGTGTCGTGGTGGTTGTAACGACAGCGAATCGGGAGGCATGCCGAAAAGGGGTGCAGGATAACCGCAAGCGCTCCCCTCAGGGTCGCTTGAACATTACCCGGATTGTGTAATCCAGTGTGCATAGGTCATCCGGACGATTTTTGACTGATTAAAAAATGTGTCGCCAGAAACCGCTGTAACTTGAGATGGGAATTTTGATCCAGGTCAAAACAGCCATAGGTTCGCACCGTTGAGCAGTAATCCGGCTCGGATCAAAATCCTCAAAACATGGGAGATCCAGAGCGTTTACCGAATAACCACAAGGACGTCTCACCCGCAATCCCACAACGGGATTTCATGCTGCTGTCAGGCCTTCTCACCCCATACCGCAAAGACCGGATCGGAGAACGGCAGCTTGCCGGCATATTTGTCATCCTGGGGCCGGAGCAGACCGCGCAGTGACCAGGTCTCCAGATGGGTGTATGCCCCTGTCTGGATAAAATAGTCCAAAACCAGTCCCATACGCTCGAATTCGTGAAGATCCTGCCAGAGATGGATCACCTTGGGTTGAAACCAGCGGTTTGAAAAGGTCAGGATGAAGCGCCCGCCGGGCTTGAGCACCCGGGCTGCCTCGGCAAACACCTCCAGGGGTTTGATCAGGTATTCCACCGACACGGTGCACACGATGGCATCGAAACTCGCGTCATCGAAGGGCAGTTGCGGTCTGAGATTCAGGTCATGCAGCAACCGATCAGAGAGCACCGGATTGGCATCCAGTTCCTCCTTGTTCATCCCCAGTCCCGTGACATGGGACGGCGCAAGATCCTCCGGCAGGTGGGACTTCCAGCTCGACATCAGGTCCAGTACCCGGCTGCCTGAGGGAATCAGACGGCCATACAGGCCGCTGATCTGGCGGGTTGCCTCCGCGTCGATGTGATCCACCAGACGGGGCATCTGGTAGAAGTAGGTGTCGACTTCGCCGGACATCCGGGCGAAAGGCAGGTCTGAGTAGAAATCCGTGGCCTGTTCCCGCCAGCGGGCCTGCATGCCGGGTCCGTTCAGGGTACAGAGTTCAGCGATGTCATGGCACATGCCGCCATGCTCTTCGCCGGCCTGGCGGATGCTCAGTACCTGGGCGGAGAGCCGCAGGTCCCGGTGGGCCAGCGGATGGTTCAGGTCCACCCCCAGGGTGTCGTCACTGCGGGTGACCCGGAACGGGGTCATCTCCTCGGGGTAGATGCCCCGTGTGCCTGCGATGAACCCCTTCGGGTAGAAACGCCCCGCACGGGGTTCCACATACTGTCCTTTGCGGAAGCTGCGGTTGAAATTTTGCGGTTTGGCCTCGAAGCTGTCCCGCTCCTGGTATGGGCCGATCAATTCACCCACCCGGTAATCCTGTGATGCGACATGACCCACGGGCTTGTCGAGAATGCCGACCTCGATCTCCGGGGGAAAGATGTCCCGCCACAGATTGAGTTTTTGCGAAACCTGGGTGTCGGTGTGACGTGCCTCCGCGGAGCGCCATTGCAGATCGAATCGCAGGGCGCAGAGACTGTGGCGTTGGGTGCGCTCCAGCGTCTCGCCGCCGTCGCTATCGCTCGATGCAAGCAGTTCAGCGGGAGGTACCAGTAAAGACTCGTCCATCGGAAATCCTCATCAATAAGCGTTGGGCTTGCATCGCCTTGGCTTGAGACTGCAAGGCCCTTTCGTTGTTTTGTATCTATGACACGCCAGCGGCATACTTGCTCCCTGGGGGCAGTTCACGCACTTCCGTAAAATACAGAGGAATCGGACCGCCCCGCAAGCACGGGGACAATCCTGAAAACCCCATGATGTGCGCAGAATATTGGGATTTACCGCCTTTTCGAGACTCCCATCCATACCACGGTGATTGTTCATGAGCATAACCACACCTGACGCCTTCGGTCTCATCGTCATCGGAGATGAGATCCTGTTCGGCAAACGTCAGGATCGCCATATGCAACATTTTCGCGGTTTCCTGGGAGACCGGGGACTGCGCCTGGGACGCTGCTGGCTGTTACCCGATGATCCAAAGGTCCTGGTGGAACACCTGCGTTTCTCCCTGCAGGGGGATCTGCCGGTCTTTGTCTGTGGCGGCATCGGCGCCACCCCCGACGATCTGACCCGGGGGTGTGCGGCCGAGGCGGCCGGTGTACCTCTGGTCCGCCATGTCCAGGCTGCGCAATTGATCGAAACTCGCTTCGGCGACTCGGCCTACCCAACCCGGATCCGCATGGCGGACCTGCCCCAGGGGTGTACGCTGATTCCCAATCCACACAATCAGATTCCCGGCTTCAGTGTTGCCGAGCACCACTTCCTGCCAGGCTTTCCGGAACTGGCCTGGCCGATGGCGGAGTGGGTGATGCAAACGTACTACCTCGATGCTTCGGCGGGCATCGAGGAGGCCTTCGTCGAGGTGCTGAATACCCCGGAGAGTCAGTTGGTGTCGCTGATGGAGCAGCTCGGAGGGCAGTTTCCCGGGCTCAAACTCTATAGCCTGCCGCAGCTGCAGAGCGGCGCTGGGTCGAAGATCGAATTGGGCTTCCGCGGGCGGGGTGCTGCCGAAGAGGCTCTCGAAGTACTGATACAACGACTCAATGAGCTCGGTATCCCATACCGCAAACCCCTTGCGGGAGGTTGACCCTGGTTCGCTGCCGGTATCGGATCACTCCTTGCCTGCGGCGGACTCGCCCATCAGCGATTCCAGTCGAGCGATGACTTCGCCACTGTGACGCTTGGGATTGACGTCGCGATAGATCTCGGCCAGACGACCCTGCGGATCGATGATGAAGCTGTGGCGCTTGGCGTAGCGCAGCGGGCCAATCTGAAACAGTGCCCCATAGCGGGAGGCAACCTCACCTTTCGCATCAGACAGCAGGGGGAAGGGCAGGTGGTACTTGTTGGCGAACTCCTGATGACTGGAGACCTCATCGGTACTCACCCCAAGCACATGGGCGCCCATTTCCGTGAGTCGCAGATAATCATCCCGGAACTGACAGGCCTCAGTGGTACACCCGGGGGTGTCGTTCTTGGGGTAAAAGTAGAGCACGACCCAGCTTCCCCGGTAGGCTTGCAGAGATTGGGTGTCCCCGTTCTGATCCATCAGTTCGAAGTCCGGAGCCGGTTCCCCGGTTTGCAGTTCGGCAGAGGCCTGGCCAAAGGAGAACAGGCCCAGGGTGATGAAAAAGAGCGATGAGGGCAGGGTCATCGTGTCAACCTTTCGTGGATGTGATGTCTCTCTGATTTCTTAATGAGATGGCACGGACAGGGTTTCGTTCCAGCGCTCCGCTATCCGTGTTGCATCTCACAATGTCGAGGATCCTGAGCATCACTTGAACAGTTGTTCGATCTGATCGTCGAACGAAACGCCGTTGATCACCCACTTGTCCCTGGGTTTGTAGAGTCGAAATATCCAGCGAATTGCGTGGTGCTCGAATTTTTGCAGATAGACGTAACGGGCCAGGGAGTTGCCGGCTTTCTCTTCCAGGATGAACTCAGTACCGATGGAGGGGCCGAATCTCTGTTTGACCATCGGCCACTGGGTGTTGGTGGTGTTCGCCAGATTCTCGAGTTCAACGCCGGGCATCGGCCAATAGGGCTTGAGCACGCTGTAACCCTCGGTGATCTGCTCGTTTTGAAAGGCCTTCATTGCTCGCTCGAATACGGAGCGCGCTTCCTTCAGTGAGGCAAAGGATTCGGCGTTTGCAATGGGGGCGATCAGCAGACCGAGCACTAACCAGACGATGTGTTTTTTCATGATTGCTGTTCTCAGGGTTATTTGTGGGTCAGGAAACGGGCGAGTTGTCCTTCCAATTCGCGCAGATTGGAGATTCGGATCGTGGGTTTGAATCCCCAGGGGTCAAACACCTGGTCATGACTGCGTTGCAGCCAGACTCCCCGCATGCCCGCAGACAGGGCGCCGATCACATCGAAAGGGTTGCTGGAGATCAGCCAGCTGTCACAGCCGGCGCTTTCGGTTTCCCGCAGGAGGTGGCAATACACGGCGGGGTTGGGTTTGAATGAACGCACGGAATCGGCACTGATCACGTCGAGAAAGTAGTCCTCGATATCCGCGTTGCCGAGCAGTGAGTTCACATCGTCCCGGGTGCCGTTGGAAAAGGCAAACAGGCGATAGCTCGCCCCGCTGAGGAGAGCCAGACCCTCTCGTACGTCGTCGAAAACCGGCAGTTCCCGGTACAGGTCCAGCAGTTCCTGTTTCTGACGTACACTCATCGGCGTCTCGTGCAGTTCACAGGCATAGTTCAGGGAATCCCGGATACAGATCGAGAAGTCCTCGTACATCTGCATCAAACCCCGGCGAAAGGCGTACTCCACCTGTTTGTCCCGCCAGGTTTGGGAGAAGGCCCGGGCCTTGTCGCCGATCAGTGATTCGAGTCGGGTTACAACTCCATGGGTGTCTATCAAGGTGCCGTAGACATCAAAGGCAAGGGTAATCGCCATGCTTTATTCCTGAGAATTGAAATCGTCGGTTTGATGAGGGGATGAGGCAAAACGATCAGGATTCATGATGTCTGCAATGCGACCCCAGCGAATTTCTTTGTCCTCCCGGCGGAAGCGCGAGTCCGTCTTCAACTCAGTGCGATACGGGAGCCCCGGTTTTTATTGTCCTGTCGGTCCCTGGTACAGAATGCAATGGGCCGCTGATCAGGGGACCGTTTACATCAGAGTTGGAGCCGACAGGGTCGTTGGCTATATCAAAAATAGCATAGGCCTGGGAGGTGTTACACAAGTCCATGAAAGCTGTACGGATTTCAGTCACTGCAGAAATGTTTGGGAAGAGGCGGTCTGGGTGCCGCAGAGGCAGGAGTCCAGGGGTTTTACGGGTTCGCTGGTCGGTTCATGAATGGTCTTGCGGGGTGCCTGCCAAGCACGTTTTTAAGGTCCGTATTCCCGGGTCCCCACGCCTGTCCGGAACTAAATATCACTATTCAATAAAATTACGATTTATAGGTGTTCCCTACCATTCTTTGATGTTTTCCCTAATATCTGTAATGATTAACCAAGCCCCTCACCACAACTAGACACGAACAAGAGGGGACAAACGCATCGTTTACCTACCCCTCGCAGTCTGAGGATCCCATTATCCAAGGGAGGATTCTCATGGTTAGAATAACCATATTTTCAACAGTGTTTGCCTTGACTTTCCTGGCAGGCTGTACCACCCAGCAGTCCAATCAGGCAGCCTCCGAAACGCAAGCCAAACCGTCGATGGCGGAACCCGCCATGGAGTCCGGTGGGCCTATCAGCTACCAGGGTCCGATGGTGGCGGAAGACCCCAGCAAGCCGAAAAACGATTACAACATCACCATCAACTACGAACTCGGTATGCACTGTACCGGTTTCGATTTCACCTACTGCTGCGTGCTGCCCCCCTACAACTCGGTCCAGTCCCAGGTGATTAAGACCGCCACCGGCAAGCGCAAGTATCCGGAAATGGTTGAGGCCGATCCCGAGGATCCGGCAGTGCTGGTGGATGGCAAAAAACGCTTCAAGCTTGAGTACGGCCACATCGACAACAACTATTCGGAAGGCAACAAGCTGAAGTACTGGGACGTGCCCTATGATGTGAACGGCGACGGTACCTATGGTGAGAACGAGAGTGTGGCCAACGCCTATTTCACCCATCTGTACGTCTACAAGGATCTGAAGGGCAGCAACCCGGAATCCACCAGTGCGGATGCGAAAAAGGCCTACGTCGGTATCCAGGTTCCGGTGCCCCGGGACAACGGTCCAGGCGGCGCGGCCGTGGCCAGCCCGATGAAGGGCGGTCATCTGCACTATACCGGAGAGGTCGGCACCATCGTCTTCACCAAGTCCCCGGTGCTGGATAACGTGCCCATCGTACTCACCAACCCGGGTATCTGGGATGCCCTGGGCCTGCCCCTGACCCCGTTCAACGACAGTGTCGCGGCCAAGGATCCCCTGACCCTGGTGGAGAGCGATATCCAGCCCTTCCAGGAGGCCTGGGTGAGTCTGGTGGATGCGGACAGCGGTGCGCCGGTGCTCGACAGCCACAGCGGCAAGCCGATCACCTTCGTCGGCACTAACCCGATCGATGTGCCGAACTGCGCCAACTGCCACAGCAACGATACAGCCAACGGCGAGAAGTACACCCTGTACAAACAGGAGCGGGCCTTCTGGAAAGGTCTCGGCGCGAGTGACTGGATGGCCAACCTGAAGGCTACCTCGGTTTCCATCCTGGAGATGCACGACGATGAGAACGGTACCGAGTTCCTGAAGAACTACGACCCGAACAGCCGCGCCGTGATGAACCGCATCGGTCGTGACCCGGTGCTGTGCCAGAAGTGTCACGCGGACAACGTCATCGGTGTACTGGGCGCGAAAACCTTCAAGGACAAGAAGACCGGTGAGGAGAAATCCGTACCGCCGCTGACCCAGGCGATTCACACCGTACATCAGACCGCAGTGCCCATGCCCGACGCCGAGGGCCGCACCGCCGCCTGCCAGGGTTGTCATCCGGCACACCGCCAGGACGGCAACATGAACGAGTATCCGATCACCCCGGACGGCAAGAACGCCTATGCGGACAAGGACAACCGGGATGCCGCCGGTGGCTGTTATGTGGGCCGCGACGTGCACTCCAATCCGGGCAAGGACAAGGACGGTGTCGGCACCCCCGAGCACCTCAACTCCGTCGGCGAATGGCTGCAGGCGAATGTCTCCCAGATCGGCAATGACGAGGGCGGCAAGGGTCTGTGGTGTACCAACTGCCACAACCAGCTGACCCGGGAACTCTATCAGCGCGACAACCTGAGCAACGCCTTCAAGCAGGAAGGCGCGACCCTGCGCAACAAGTCCCTGGACGAGATCGCCGCAGCCATCGGCGTGAGCCGCAAGGTGCTGGAAGAGAAGTATCTCGATCCCAAGGTGGTGCTCAACGCGAAAGGGCAGGACACCGCGGGTGAATCCGGCATTCTGTTGACCTGGGCCAAGGAACGCCTGGTGCCCGACATCGCGGTGATCGCGCTCAAGGGTAACGGACCCATGGTGTCGAAGGATGAAGACGGGGATATCAGCGTGGTGCCCCTGTCCGCCAATCCGGCGGTGGACATCGCCTCCCTGACACTGCCCGAGGGCGCCACCGGTGCCGCCGCGGTGCCCTACGATGCCGCCACCAAGGGCCGTGACTACTGGCTGTCCCCCGGTGCCCCGCACTGCGCCGACTGTCATGCCGCGCCCTTTGTCGAGGGTCAGGGCGGGGTCGCCTTCCCGATCAACCAGCCCGGCAAGCACAGCCTGATGCGTTACTCCAAGGGCCATGCGGGTCTTGCCTGCCAGTCCTGTCATCAGTCGATCCACGGACTCTATCCGGTTACTCCCGGAACCGATGTCACCACCTATCGTCAGGCACCCCAGTACAATCCGGACGGCTCCCACGGTCCGTTCCGTTGTGCCGCCTGTCACGAGGTGAATGAAAACGGTGTGCCGTTCATCGCGGACGATGAGGAGCATGTGTGGAAAGGCAAGTCGATCCTTGAGGATTACGACTCCGCGGTCTCCTGGATGCATGCCAGTGCTCCGGATGAGGGCGGTGAGATTCCTCAGGACTAAAGCCTGAAAGCCTGTGCCCGGCTCTTGAGCCGGGCTTGCTGAGTTGTCATGACATGAACGGGGGAAGTCTGCTTTCCCCGTTCATGCGTATCAGGACCTATTCGATGAAACCCAGACAGTTACTCAAAACCGGCCTGCTGACGCTGGCCATCGCCCTGGCCTCACCCTGTTACGCGGTAGCGGAATCCGATGTGCTGGTGAGCGTCGGACCACTCAAAGTGACCGCGACGGACCTGGAGTCGGCGCTCTCGAGCTTTCCCTTTGCGGACCGGGTGCCCGCTATGGACGAGAAAGACCAGGCCGCATTGCGCGGCGACATGTTGCAACGCCTGGTCGCCGCCCGCCTGTTGAGCCTGGAGGCTGTGCGCCTCGGACTCGATGAGGATCCCGTCTACCTCAAGGAGCTGGAGGATTTCCGCCTCGGCCTGCTGTATCGCCACTACATGGACCGCTTGCGTGAAAAGCTCAGCCTGCCGGAATCGGTTCAGGCGGATATGCAGGCCCAGTTCGCCGGAGACCCGGATGGCCTGGCGGCGGCCCGTTCCGCCTACCTGGCGGATGAGTACCGGGCCTTGCGCTACCACACCATTCAGTCGTTGCGTGATCGCTACCAGATCGAAGTTTACGAAGGTCGGATTCAGACAGGCGCGATCCCGCTGGATACGGTTTTGCTGCAAGGGGAGGGTCTGCGGATCACCTATGCCGAGCTGATCGCGGATCAGCCCCAGCCGCCGAGCAATCCCGAGTGGGTGCGTGAACAACTCTACAAGCGCGCTGAGCTGGTCACCGTGGCCAGGGCCGCTGAAGCGGCCGGAGTGGATGTGAGTGAGAAACTGGCCTCGTTTGCCAAAGAGCGGCTCCCGGCCTTGCTGATGGAACGCAAGCAGCTGGAGTGGACCGCCGACGAAGCGGCCTTGCGGGCCTATTATGAAACGCATCCGCAGATCGGCCGCATCGAGGAGCGGCGACATATCGGGCAGCTGGTCAGCGCCACCCGGGAAGAAGCGGAGTCCCTGCGCGAACGGATCAACGATGGTGAAAGCCTGTTCGAACTGGCGGCCCGCTACAGCGTCGACCCCTATGGCCGTGAGCATCAGGGCGACATGGGATGGCAGGTGGAGGGACGCGGTCATCCGGCCCTGGAACAGGCGCTGAATCAATTACAGGATCACGAGATCAGCCCGGTGGTCGAAACCCCCATGGGATTTCACCTGGTGACGATTCTCGAACGTCGGCCGGGGGGGCAGAAAAACTACCTGTCGGTACGGGACCGGGTACGTCAGCTGTGGATCAGTCAGCAACTGACCGGTTACATGAACCAACTGTCCGATCGCTATCAGGTCGTCTGGCACCTGATGGACAAGGCCGATGCGCCCTGAGCCCTACCCGGGAAGACTCGCCGGATTCGCGAGTGTTTCAGCCGGTAGTGTGTTGCTGATCGGCCTGTTGATTCTGACCGCGTTACCGGGTTGGGCCACGCAGCAGGAACGACCGGTTCTGCCTGATGATGCCTTTCCAGATCTGAACGGTGAGGCCCAGCGTCTGAACCAGTGGCGGGGGAAGGTCGTGCTGCTGAACTTCTGGGCGAGCTGGTGTTCCCCCTGTCTGAGCGAGATCCGTCACCTGGTGAATTATCAGAAGACCTATGCGGACCGGGGTATCCAGGTGATTGGCCTGGGTATCGACGAGGCGCGGCGCCTGAAGAATGTGCAACGCTCGCTGCAGATCAACTATCCGGTGCTGGTGGCCGGGTCTGAATCGGGCCGTTCGCTGTTGCAGGCCTGGGGTAACGAAACCGGCATGATTCCCTATACCGTGGTGTTCGGCAAGGATGGCCGGGTCGCGGGGGCACACCGGGGTGTGTTCGATGATCAGGTGTTCGATGAGATGGTCCTGCCGTTGCTTGGACAGGAGTGAGCTTCCCGGGTGTTACCTATGCAGCGCGCTGTGCCAGACCGGCCTGCAACTGATGGAGAAAGGCGATGTACTTGCGGTCGTCATCGATATCATGAAACAGTTCGTCCTTGAGCCGGTCGATCTGTTCGATTACCACACTGACCTTCCAGGTCCCGGGTGCATTGGTGATCGAGCGGGCCTTCGCCAACAGAATGCCATGGTTCTTGTGATGTTCGAGAAACGCCGGATAGTTGTGCTGTGACATGAACTGCTCTTCATAGCGGAAGTGCCTTTCAATCGCGTCGGGAATTCGTTTGAGTGTCTGCTGCATCTTTTCGCTGGAAGCGGTTTTCCCTGATTGGATGACCTCCTTCATCAGGGTGCCAAGTCGGACATGCTGTTTGTTGACTTCACTGATATGCGTTTCAAGCAGCCGGTTGAGAATGTTGAATACTTCGTTGACGAACCGGCGTGGGTCATAGGGTTTGAGGATCACTGCGTCGATATTCGCCTTTTTTGCCTGTTGCAGCAGGGTCGGAGTCTGGTGGGAGGTGAGCAACAGCTTGGCCGTGTTTTTCCAGGCGGGGCGGCTCGACATCGATTCCAGGATCTGAACCGCGCCAATGCGGATATCGCCGCTGTGAGGCATATCGGCATCGAGGATCACCAGATCCGGGGGCTGGGTGGTGAGGATCAGGTTCCACGCATCCAGTCCGCATTCGGCGCTCGATACATGGAATTTTTCAGGCGCGAGCATCAGATTCAGCAACTGCGCATCGATACCGGGCGGTTGGATGAGTAGCGTTGTGAAATGCACTTCAGTCCTCAGTGACTTCGGATAGGAGTAACTCGTGACAACCTAAGTCCCTGGGTGTTGTTGCGGTATTCCCTGCACTCGCATCTACTTACTCTGTATCGGCCGTTCTGCCCGGAGTTTTAATCCTTTGGGTTCGGACTCAGCGGCACCCACGATGTTACAGGCACAGAAGCGCCGCATCCCGGAAGGATCAGCGAAAACAGGTTGGATTAAGCTCTGGACACCGCAACCGGCATGCCAGGTCAGGCCATGCCGGGTGAGCGTGGTTTGTGGGAATGTCCTGTAATCAGGCCATTACGTCGATATTACCGCCTACAGGCCCGGAAGCCTTGGGTTTGGGAGCACTCTGCTCGATCGATGAGATCAGCTGAGCGGCCATCTCTTTCTGCATCTCCATCATCTTCTTCTGCATGGCGACACCGGTCTCGGTGGCAGGCTGAGTGGCGGTATTGGTCAGTGCGGTAATGGAAGAGGCGCCAACCCCTGAAACGTCCATAATCTCTCTCCAATGTAAAATGGTAGCCGCTAAGTGAATCGGCCTGATGCCTGGAATCTTAACGCCGTTTGGACGAATTTGCTGAAATTCAGGACTTTATCGATTAAGGCCAATGACCCGTTCATGCCGATGTCTGGAGCGGTAACTTCAACCCGCTGATTTTTATATCAATATGGCGTTGATGTGGTTGGATCCGAATGGCATTCCAGAGGTTGATGCCTGTGTGCAGCGGATCATTACATGTAATTGATCTGTGCCTCGCTGACGACCCGGTTTCTACCCCCTTCCTTGGCCAGATAGAGCGCCTGGTCTGCCCGTTCCAACAGGGTCTCGCAGGTGTCTCCCGGGCGCATCTGGGCAGCGCCTACAGAGATGGTGATGCCGGGAAGTCGTTCCTTGGTGCTGCGGCGGACCAGGGACAGTTTCGCGACGGCCTGGTGAATTTGCCGGGCAATCTCAACCGCTACGTCCATCCGGGTTGAGGGCAGCACCACGGTAAACTCCTCTCCGCCGTAGCGAGCAGGGAAATCCTCTTCCCGCAACAAGTCTCTCATGGTCTTGCCCACCCGCCGGATCACTTCATCCCCGATGATGTGGCCGAAAGAGTCGTTGAATCGCTTGAAGTGATCGATGTCGAGCATGAGTACACTGAAGCCATCGCCCCCAGACGCCATGGCCGACTCCAGCAGGGTCTGCATGCGCTGGTTCAGGGCCTTTCTGTTGTACAGGCCGGTGAGCGGATCGGTGGAGGCTTCGTCACGCAGTTTCCGAACCTCGTTCTGCAGGTGCTGAGTCTGTTGCTCGACGCTCTGCAACTGCTCCTGCATCAGGCGGTTGTTCTGGATGGAACGGGTCGTGGCCTCAAGCAGTTTACTGGCGATGGAGCGCAGGTCCTCCACACTGGGGTTGGAATTCAAAGCCTCGCTCTGCTGGCGCAGGGTTTCATCGAACAGTTCGGTGTGGCTGCAGGCGGCGGAAACCCCCTGCAGAACCTGGTAGAGCAGGTGGTGCAGGTCCGTAAGGTGTTCGTCCATCTGCTGGGGGGCGTCCTCGTCGAGATACAATTCCTCGAAAAGGTGGCGGAACAGATGACCATCGATCGAGGCCCGGCTGGCAATATTCTGGTCGATTCGTTTCGTCAGCGTCTGATCGCGGCCGCTGACATACTGATAGGCGATCAAATGGCAGACCGGAGCGGGTGCTATCTGATATTGATTGAGTATGTGAATCGCTTTTTCGTGCCACTCCCTGGCCTCCTCGGGTGAATCCAGCTGAAAACAGGGGTGTGAAGGCATTTCTGATAGTCGACGATGTTGTTGATGTTGACAGACTATTACTTATCACCCTAGCGCTGTTCAAGTGTTAATCTCCGATTGCGGTCACAGGGGTTACTGAACACCTGGCCATTTACAGTCCGATCAGTGACCCGGTGACAGGAGGCCCTCAGTGCACACAGCTGAAAGCGGTTGAGCGAACGAAGTGGCAAGCTGTGGTCCGCCATCCTGCGGGCCCCCATCCCCGGGGCGTGGTGAAACAGGCGACCTGGCGATTGGCTCGCCAGTCCGTTCCGGCATGCCGGTCTGTGATCAGGATGTCTCCAGGATCGCTCTGATCTTGGACGCCAGTGACTCGGCGAGGTCGTCGTCATCCGCTTCGTCGCGGATCACATCGAATACCGCATTCTGGCTACGACATGCGAGCACGGACTCCATGACGACACTGCCCATCGGGCCCAGCTCGGCAATCAACAGTTGCTCGATGAGCATCCTTTGATTCGCGGATATGCGCAGGGTTGCGGTCGGCCTCGGGCCTTGTGTGTTTCGATTCGGCCTCGTGGGAGGCTGATGCGCGGAGGGGGGGTCTTTGTGGACCTGCATGATGCGCTGAAACACCGTCTCGTTGTCGCCGTAATCCTCTTTGCGAATGAAGTTACGGGTCGCTTCGAAACGAAACGAACCTCGTTTGATCCTGGCGATCAGGGGTATTGCCTGTTCGCCGAAGCGCAACCGGCAGCGCAGTAGAATGATGCGCCCCGCTTCCAGATCCACGGTGGCGGAGTGTTGTTCGTCACTGACGATATAAAAGGAGCCTGTCGCCTTTGACCGTCCCAGTCGGCGCAGTTCGTTGATGATGTCCGGTAATTCAAGAAAGGAAGGATTCATTGGAGTTGATCATGGTTATTGATGGAGGAATCCCCACACGCAGGCAGGGTGTGGAAGACGCTGTCGGTTGGTCGGTCTGATCGCGGAAGAGGCTGAGAAAAGCCGGATTGAATAGTGATGTAGGTACTGCCATGTATCGATTTTTGTAGTTATCAAGGTCCTTGTGGTCTGAACATCATGTCATGAAAAGGCGGTGAACAAAAAATTCGTGTTCAGGAAACACCGCCCCATGTTCACGGAATAATAACCACACTGGACATAAGATTTTAGTTCCTGTTAGCATTGTCCGCCACCCGATCTTGTAATGGAATACCGGAACTGTTTTCCGAATGCTGAATCCACCGGATCAACAAACCTTTTCCCTCTCATCATTGATGGTTGTCTGTCCGGCGCCATGCTGTGGCCCAGCTCATTGCGCTGGCCCGTTATCGATGACCCCGGCAGTCCGATCGTCATCCCTCCCCGCGTCCCAGGTAGTGTCACGTTCTCAGATCCCCATTCCGATGGATGCATTCGTCGGTGCAAGGAAATACTTTTCAACCACGGATAATTGAACACCAAAACAAGGAGCATCAGATGCAGGATTGCAAATCATACTTTGGAATTTTAACTCTCTGCGCATTGAGTTGGACGGAGGTGTGGGCCGTCGAACTGCCGGGCCCAGTGGTGGATACCCAGTGGCTGGCCCTCAATCAGGCCGAAGTCCAGATCATCGACATCCGCTCTGATACGGAGTCCTTCACCACGCAGCCGGAAGTCGATACTGATGCGGAAACCGGGGGCAGGCTCGTGACCCGGATCGGCGGGCACATTGCAAACAGTCTTCCCGTGGCCTATCTGTCGGTGCGGAGCGACAAACTCATCGACGGTCAAACCGTGAAATACCTGGTACCGGAGCGGTCCCGTTTCGAGACCCTGATGCAGCAGGCAGGCGTTGATTCCGGTAAGCCGATGGTGATCGTATCCAGTGGTGCCACTGCCAAGGCGGTGGATGAAGGACTCCGGCTGTATTGGCAGTTGAAGTACTTCGGTGAGGATCAGGTGTCCGTGCTGGATGGGGGCCTCGCCGCCTGGATTGCCGATGGTCATGAGGTTTCGGTGGCGACCGGGACGGCCCGGACAGGGAATTGGAAAGTCCGCAGCGTACATCCGGAACTGGCGGCGACCCCAGAGCAGATCGCACAACGGGATGCATCGGTACAACTCATCGATGCCCGCAGTACGGCTCAGCACTACGGCTTTTCCAAGAAGGACTATGTGTACGCCTACGGGCATATCCAGGATTCGAAATCCGTACCCCCGGATGTGCTCTATCGCCAGGATGGATCTGCCGTGAAGTTCTACTCCCCGGATGCCTATCGCACCATTCTGGCCATCAGCGGAGTCGATACGAAGCAACCGGCGATTGTCTATTGCAACAGCGGACACATGGCTGCGGGGCCCTGGTTCATCGAGCATGAACTCATGGGCAATTCACATGCGAGTCTGTTTGACGGCTCCATGCATCAGTGGACCCTGGAGAAACGACCGGTGGTGTCCGTTTCCATGGCGCCCATGCCCCAGACCTGTTCGGCCGGCGTGAAGTCTCCCGGCTGCTAGCGGGATGTGAATCAATAAAGAAACCAGGAAGTTGGAGAGTTTCGTGACCCAGGAAACCGTTCAGGAGAAGTCCGTATCCACAATCTTTCAGCGTGCCATGCTGATCATCTATCTGGTGAGCGTGGTGCTGGTGGTGCCGATCATCTACTACTCGACAAAGGTTGAGTTGTACGCCCAGGCAGACAAGGAATTGAAGCTGATGGTGGATGTGGTGCGTTCGGCACGGGCCATCGTGCGCAAACGGACCCGGCCGCATTTTCTGCCCAGGGGCGAATTCTTCGCACCGGTGGTCTCATCCACGGTAATGGCCAAGGAACTCGCCACACAACTGCATGACCTGCAGCCCCAATACCTGATTCGCATGATCAGCGACAATCCCCTGAATCAGGATAATCTGCCGAAAGGCCTGGAAATGAAAGTGTTGCAGACCCTGAGACGGGGCAATGCTGATCAGGTGATCGAACTGACCGGGGAGATTGGCGGTCACCAGTACCTGATCTCAGCCGCAGCCACCCGGGTAACCGATGGCTGTCTGATCTGTCATGGTGACCCGGGGGCAGCGCCCAAGGAGATCACGGAGCAGTATGGAACAGTATCGGGCTACAACTGGACCCCGGACACGGTGATCGGGGCAAGCCTGGTGGGTGTTCCGGTGGCTGATCTCAACATGGCGGTATTGAAACGTTCCGGGTTCGTCATCGGGGTGATTACATTGCTGTTTGCGGGTGTGTTGTTGATGCTCAACCGAATCGTGGAGCGAAACATTATCGGACCCATCCGGGAGATCACCGAGGCGGCCCAGGCCATCAGCCTGGGGCGCAGTAATCTGCCCCTGATGTCCGATCGGAATGATGAAATCGGAGCATTGACCCGCTCATTCGAATTAATGCGCCGCAGCATCAATATCGCAACCAAGAAGTTGAAAAAGACCATGGGCTGACAATCCGCTCGCGTGAGTCCGGCAGGATTCGTGGACTTGCGCGAGGCGGGGGTTTAACAGCCTGTCAACCCTCCCGTACACCTCGCAGGCGCCGAGCACAGGGTCACTCCGAAATCGTCCCCGGATGATCCGCTAGGGTGGTTCTCCCCAGGCAGCATGCCGGAAACAAAGGCCAACCTTTTATCGGCCGGCATGCAGTGCGAAGACGCCCGTTTTGCTGAATAACCACCCCCAATCAGGCTATTGTGCCCGGCTGTTCAGATAGGCAACATCAAGCGAATATACTGCGCCATTCGGGGTGCGGATGTGATTCAAATGACCGGGGGTTGCAGTGAGGTCACTGGGTGTTGCGCTGATTGTGATGTTGGGACTGCAGGGCTGTGTCGCCATGCGCTGGTCCCAGCCCGAACTGACCCTGCAGGTGCTTGACAGCAAGACACGGCAGCCCGTTTCCGGAGCCCTGTTCGCAGATCGTCGAACCGATGACGATGGCTGTGTCACCATGGAGTCGGTCAGCGACTATGACTTCATCCTGGTTCCGTTCACTGGGATCTTCGTCAAACAGCACGCCTATCTCCTGTCGCATCCGGATTACGGTGAGACCGGGGTGTTTGTAGAGGTGATGAGCAATCAGCGGGTCGCCGCACCGCAGATCCTGGCACTGTGTAAACCGGACGCTGCCGATTGCCGTGCCGAAAGCTGGGAACTAGGGTTCGAGCGCGATGGTACACCCGCTCTGGAACCGCAGCAGCGATACACCTTCGCAACCCCTGGAGAGACGCAGCAACCGGTGCTGCAGCCCCCCGATCCTGAACGTCTGCTGCGCTGTATCGATGGCCAGTAGTCGCGGAATCATGGAGATGTCATGAATATCTTCAAAGTCTTTTTCGGTGGCCGAAAGCGAACAGGTCATGACAGGGATCGCAACAGCGAGTCTGCTGAAGCGGTCAGGCCGCATCTGGACCTCAGCCATTTCTCCGACCAGGCACGCCATATCCTGGAGGAGGAAGACTACTCAATGATCTCTTTCCTCGATCACGATGAGCGTGAATCCGCGGTGTTCAAAGGTGCGGTTCGCACGTTGCTGGGGGCAAAACCCGGAGAAACGGTGCGGGTATATACCAAGACTTATGAAGAACGTCGTCAACTCGATTCGCTGACCCACGACTACAAGTGGACCGATTACGACGTCTTTCTGGATGCCTCGGACCAGTGGACAGAGACCTACAAAACGACCCGCTACAGCAAAAATATGCCGAGTGATTGAAGCGTCTGCCTCATTTAATCCGCGAGTTCGTAAAGTTCCCTGGTTACGCTATCATGGACGTGCGCTGAAACCATTGGAATTGCAGTTATTTCAATGGATGTTTGGCCCTGTTGTTTCCAGACATTGATGCCTGTTAGCTACCGTTTATGTACCAAAAGGAAAAAAGATGAAAAAAATTTCGATGATGTTGTTTGCCTGCCTGTTGCTTTCCGTATTTGCTGTGCATGCTGAAAATCCGCAAGGCAAAGGCCAGTTCATGAAGTATATGGCGCATGCCAATCCTGTCCCGAATTATGTGGCGGTTATAAGAAAAAATGCGCAAGCGCTGAACATTACCGATGCGCAGATGGAAGAGGTCATGGCCTGGAACAAGGCGAACACGGGCCCGATGCAGGAGATGGTCATGTCTGTCATCTCAGGCGAAAAGCAGATGGCCGATGCCTCCATGGCAGGCACCAGTGCTGATGAAATCATGGCGATGGCCAAAAAGGTCGAGCAGACCCGTCTGGACATCATCGCCGGAAAGACCCGCTGTCGTGATCGTATGCTGGAGATCCTGGATAAGGATCAGTGGGAAAAGCTGACCGCTATGGTCAAAGCGATGTAACTATCGGCTGAGATCCGGGATCTGGAGCTCAGGCTCTGATCCCGGTCAGTCCGTTGTCAAGATTTACTTAAGCGGGCGCCTCTTGAGTCTCGTCCCCATTCCAAGCAGTCCCATACCCATCAATATGAAAGTCGCAGGTTCAGGTACCGAATGATATTTCTGGCCGTCCTCATCGTCACCGGTCATGTTCGATATGAGCGTGAAAGGGTCAGCCGATGAAATGCTTATCAGAGACAAGCTGGCCCTGAACGTGGCCTGTTCTCCCGGTTGATGCCCATACAAGACCGTGGAATTGTCCATCGAAACGGCGCTTAGGGTTTGTTCCCATAGTGCCATAGGGCTGTAGAAATATTGGTGAGTATGACCGATTGAGTCAGAACTCGCCTGGAAGAAAACCTCACTGTCATTAAATTCAGTCGATAAAACGCCCTCGTGATAGGTTGAGAATGAAGAGCCGGCGCCGCTCCATGTCTCACCGTTCCCACGCTCGGGGTAGAGATCCTGAACTAGACTGAATACCGAAGATTCAACAAGTTCCGCATAGTAGTTTTCGTAGACATTGGAGTGCAACGGTACCCCATCCGCGTTAACTGTTCTGCTATCAAGTTGAGTTGTCGTGGTATCCGGCCGATCCTTGTCGATCATATAGGTGTATGAAACCGTGTCACCGACCGCGATACCAATATCACTCAGGAACCCGGTCTGATCATTAAACGGGTAAGAGGAGACTGCACCTTCAAAAGTGTAGTAGAGCGGTATGGCCTGGGCAGGTCCCAGAAAGAGCAGAGCCGTAAGGCCCGAGGCGGCTAAGCGTGGAATTCCAAATTTCATAGAAAATCTCCCTGTTGTATTGCGCGTACATGCATGCATAAAGCTCGCCAGATACGTTTAGTTACTATAAAACAGGCAGATAGCTACAGCTGCCGAAAGCACTGTGTAAAATATTTCGACATTTCTTAAACGTTTGATTGATTTCTCAATCCTATCCCTCAATGGGGAATGTAACAGGCCGTAGGTCGGGTTAGCGCAGCGTAACCCGAGATTGGCTGTACCTTGTGATGCATTACGTCGGGTTACGCTTTGCTAACCCGACCTACGGTTATGCCGAAATGCACCATCGTCGGGATGCTTCTGGTTGAGGTTCATTGGATATTGTGAGGCGGGTTGCAGAGTAGGTGCCACTGCATCCCGGATTTCGCGTTGCTTCATCCGAGCTACGGGTTGCTCGTGTCATGAAATGTAAAAACGGATTGGCAGGGACTGGTTAAATCCGCTCCTGCTCTCTCAGTACCTTCACCTGAAACAGCGCATTACGCTCCTCTTCCTCGAGAGCGTTTTCGATGAACTTTATGGTGTTGCGGTACTGGGGAATGATGTTGTAACGCAACGCGTTGACCCGCTTCTGGGCCTTGCGCTGCTCGGCGATCAGGCGGTTGAGGCTCATCGAGACCTCGCCCATCTTGGCCAGCAGCAGGGAGGCTTCGGCGAAGTATTTGCGGGTGTCGTCGAAGCTCGGGTCGGTGCCGAGCAGGCCCACCGGACGGAGCGGTTTTACCTCTCCGCTGACCGAGGGGAACTCCACCCCGAGATTGCGTCGTGGCAGGATCTTCAGTTCCAGAACCTGCTGGATGCCCAGGGCGCTCTGGTTGATCGCGCGGCTGCCCATGCGCATCTGCAACAGGCTGAGCCAGTGGTAGGCCTGTTTCACCGCCTGGTGGGCCTGGTCGCGGATCTCCCGGTATTCGGCGATGCGCTGGTAGACCAGGCGGGTGAGCAGTTCCCGCTTGCGTTCCAAAAGACTGTGGCCCTGATCCAGGAAGTTGAGCTGCCGTTTGAGATTCAGCAGGGTGTTCTTGGTCGGGGCCGCCTTGATGCGTTTGCCGGTCATGCGCTGTGCCGATGATACTTGGCGATTTCGGTTTCGTTGACCCGGGTCAGCGCCTGGGGTGGGAATACCGAGAGCAGGTCCCAGGCCAGATTGAGGGTCTCATCGATGCTGCGGTCCTCCTCCTCGCTCTGACGCACGAAGCGTTGCTCGAAGGCGTCGGCGAATTCCAGGTAGCGGCGGTCCCGGGCGGAGAGCTCGTCGGCGCCGATGATCGAGGCCAGGTTGCGGGTTTCCAGGGCCCGCGCGTAGAGGGCATAGAGCTGGTTGGAGACGTGCGGGTGGTCTTCCCGGGTGAAGTCCTTGCCGATGCCGTCCTTCATCAGACGTGAAAGCGATGGTGAGATATGCACCGGCGGGTAGATACCCTGGTTGTGCAACTCGCGGCTGAGCACGATCTGGCCTTCGGTGATGTAACCGGTGAGGTCGGGGATCGGGTGGGTGATGTCGTCACTGGGCATGCTCAGCACCGGCACCAGGGTGATCGAACCATGGCGGTCCTTGATGCGCCCGGAACGCTCATAGATCTCCGCCAGGTCGGAGTAGAGATAGCCGGGGTAGCCCTTGCGCGCCGGTACGTCGCCCTTGGCGGTGGCGACCTCGCGCAGGGCCTCGGCGTAGTGGGTCATATCGGTCATTACCACCAGTACGTGGCGGTCGAGATCGAAGGCCAGGTATTCGGCGGCGGTGAGCGCCATACGCGGCAGGGTAAGGCGTTCCACCGGCGGGTCGTCGGCCATGTTGACGAACATCACCACGTTGCCCAGTACACCTGAGGAGGCGAACTCCTCCTGGAAGAAACGCGCGTCGGCATAGGAGACGCCCATCGCGGCGAACACCACCGAGAAGCGGCTGTCGTCGTCGGGCAGCTTGGCCTGGCGTACGATCTGCGCGGCCAGGCGGTTATGCGGCAGACCGGAGGCGGAGAAGATCGGCAGCTTCTGTCCCCGCACCAGGGAGTTGAGCCCGTCGATGGTGGACACGCCGGTCTGGATGAACTCCCGGGGATAGGTGCGCGCCGCCGGGTTGAAGGCGGAGGCGCTGATGCTGCGGCGCAGGTCGGAGACGATGGGCGGACGATAGTCCCGGGGTTCCCCCAGGCCGTTGAACACCCGTCCCAGGATCTCCGGGGAGAGACCGATCTCCACCGGTTCGTCGAGAAAACGCACCCAGGTGTTCTCCAGATCGAGCTCCGTGGTGCCCTCGAAGACCTGGATCAGTACCTCTTCATCCGAGGTGCGGATGACCTGACCGTTGCGGGTGTTGCCCTGCTGATCGCGGATCCGCACCCGGTCGCCGAAGGCGATGTTGGGTACGTTGGCGACGGTCAACAGGCCGCCCCGGGCGGAGGAGGCGGTTCGATACTCCTTGGCGCTCATGCTGTCTGCTCCCCGCGTTGCGCGTATTCGGAATGGATGGCCTTGAAGTCGTTCAGGGCCTCGTCCCGGAAGGCCTTGAGATCATCGATCTGGGTGGAATCGTAGAGCTCCTTGCAGCGGCGCAGGCGGGCCAGGATCGGCATTTCGGAGAGTTCCTGCACCGGCACCCCGAGATCGATCAGGGCCGCGCCCGAGTCATACACCGAAAGGATCAGGTCGAGCAGCAGGAACTGCTTCTCCGGGGACGAGAAGGTGTCCACCGGGTCGAGCGCGCTCTGCTGCAACACACCCTCCTTGATCATCGCCGCACCCTCCAGCACCCAGCGCTGGGCGGAGGAGAGGGCTTCCGGACCCACCAGGTTGACGATGCGCGACAGCTCGGCGTCCCGGGCCAGCATGCCCAGGGCCTGGGCGCGGCGTTTCTCCCAGCCCCGGTCGATGTTCTCGTGCCACCACTCGGCGGCGGTGCCCACATCGGCGGAGAAGCTGTCGACCCAGTCGATGGCCGGATAGTGACGCGCATCCGCGAGTTCCTTGGAGAGCGCCCAGAAGGTCTGGATGATCTCCTTGGTATGGCTGGTCACCGGTTCGGAGAAGTCACCGCCCGGTGGGGAGACCGCGCCGATCAGGGTTACCGAGCCCTTGCCGCTGTCCATGGTGTCGACCCGTCCGGCGCGTTCGTAGAAGGCGGCCAGGCGGGAGGCCAGGTAGGCGGGATAACCCTCTTCCACGGGCATCTGCCCGAGACGTCCGGACACCTCGCGCAGGGCCTCGGCCCAGCGGCTGGTGGAGTCGGCCAGCATGACCACGTCGTAGCCCTGGTCGCGGTAGTACTCGGCGATGGTGATGCCCACATAGATGGAGGCCTCGCGGGCCACCACCGGCATGTTGGAGGTGTTGGCGATGAGCAGGGTGCGATCCATCAACGGGCGACCGGTGTAGGGGTCCTTCAACTTGGGAAAGCTGTCGAGCACGTCCACCAGCTCGTTGCCGCGTTCGCCGCAGCCCACGTAGATCACGATATCCGCATTGGCCCAGCGGGCCACCTGGTGCTGTACCACGGTCTTGCCCGCGCCGAAGGGGCCGGGCACCGCGCACTTGCTGCCCTTGAGCAGGGGAAAGAAGGTGTCGAGGATGCGCTGCCCGGTGATCAGGGGCTCGACGCCGTGGTCCCGGCTCTGGTAGGGACGGGCCTTGCGCACCGGCCAGCGGTGGTAGAGCTTCAGATGGTGCACATGGCCATGGCGGTCACGTACCTGGCCGATGCTCTCTTCCAGGTGATAGTCCCCCTCCGGGGCCAGTTCGATGAGCTCTCCCGCGATGTTAGGCGGCACCAGGATGCGGTGCTCCACGGTTTCAGTCTCCTGAACCTTGCCGAGGCGTGCGCCGCTGATGATCGGCATGTTCGGTTCCAGGTGTTCGGCGGGCACGAAGTGCCAGAGCTTCTCCCGGTTCAGGGGCGGCGGGCTGAGGCCGCGGGGGATCTGATCACCGGCCTTGAGGAACATCTCCTCGAGGGGGCGCTGCACACCGTCGAAGATACCGCCGATGAGGCCCGGTCCGAGTTCCACCGACAGGGGGTGTCCCAGACCCTCCACCGGTTCGCCGGGGCGGACCATCTCAGTGGATTCGTAGATCTGCGCCAGGGCCTCCTCGCCTTCCAGGGAGATCACCTCGCCGTAAAGCCCGAGGCTGCCGATGCGCACCTGCTCGCCATTCTGCACGCCGGGCAGGTGGATGGTGACGATCGGCCCGTTGATCTCCTTGATCGTGCCCTGCTTGTTCTGGGGTGTCATTGTTTTCATGCTGTGCCTGTAGCCCGGATGGAGCGAAGCGGAATCCGGGTGGGTCTGTGGCCTGTTCTGTCCCGGACTCCGCTTCGCTGCATCCGGGCTACCCTGTGTTGATGTCGGTTCACCGCGCCTGTCCATCCCCCAGGGACGGCAGCAGCCGTTCAACCAGGGCCTGGTGGATCTTACGTTCCAGCCGGCTCAGCCGACCCTCGAAGGTGTGGTCGATCTGAACCCGTTCGTCCGGGGTGGTGATCAGACAGCCGCCCAGGGTTTCGATGGTGGTGTTGTCGAGTTGAAACGACTTGGTCGGGTCGAGACCCGCGGTGAGTTTTTCCCATTCCGGTTTCAGACGGTGCCGGTCGTCGGCATTGAACCGCACCCGCAACTCCGGCGCATCGATGTGGCGCGCAGCCTGCGCGAGGAGCTCCCGCAGCAGCTGGAAGTAGCGGGTCTCGTCCTGGCACAGCTCGCGCATGCGCTGTTCGAGCCGCTCGACCACCACCTGCACCAGGTTCCAGCGCATGTGGTCCATCTTGCTGTGCAGTTTCAGTTCGTCCGCCTGGACCTTGCGCAGGTAGGCCCGGTCCGCCAGCGATTTGGCCAGCAGGGTCTCTTTCTCTTCGCGCAGCTGCAGCCGTTCGCTGGCCTCGCGGAGGATGTTCTTGCGTCCCGCCTCGGCGCGGCTGTGGCACTCTTTGGCCATCAGCTCGGCCCGGTCCAGGATCGCTTTCTCGAGTTCTTCGACCTGGTTCACTTGGTTTACCTCGGTTAGCCGCCGGTCAGTTGTTTCAGGGTTTCGTCCAGCTCTGACTGAAAATCCTCAGGGCTGTGCAGGGACGGAACCTCGGTGAGCACGATATGCCCCCCCTCATCGCGAATCTGCTGCAGCAGCTTGGAGTCGATCCGGCTGACCGACTGTTCGATGATCAGCAGCGCCCGCTGCTTTTCGCGCATCAGCGAAACGAGGAGTTTGTCCAGTCGCTCCGCATCCGGGTCCGTGAGCGTCTCGAAACCGATCAGCCTGAAACCGTCGGTCAGGGCATGCCCGCCGACGAAGATGTTTCTGACGCTGTGATTGGGGGTTTCAGACATGTTCGTTTAGATCTTATCCAGCAGCAGGATACTCATGACCAGACCGTAGATCGCGATACCCTCGGCCAGTCCCAGGTAGATCAGGGTACGACCGAAAATCTCCGGTTTCTCCGCCAGCACTGCCAGGGAAGCGGCGCCGATCGGTCCCACCGCGATGCCCGCGCCGATGGTGCTCAAGGCGGTGGGGATGCCCACGCCGATGATACCCAGGCCGAGACCGATGGAGATCTCACCGCCGCCTTCCATCGCGGGCTCCACCGCAGCCATGACATCCTGCACCCCGAGGAACATCAGCGCCGCCTGGGCCGCAACGAACACCACCAGATTGATGCCGATCGTGGGTTTGAACCAGGGCCGGGCCGCCTTGGCCGGTTGCATCTCCATGATGATGCCGGTGATGATCAGGCCCATGATGCCCAAGGTCATTACTGCGATTAGCCAATACATGTTGATCTCCTGTTTTTCGGTGAGTTTTTAGTTTTTAGTTATGAGTTTTGAGTTGTGGTATTCGCTTCGCTCATGCCTGTTTGAATCAACAAGTAACCAAGCGCTGACTGGCCAGGTTAACTCAAAACTAAAAACTCATAACTCAAAACTCTTTAGTCAAAGTGTGAGTGGCTTAAACGCCTTCCCATCCCCCGCATAGAAGCGCGAGAACCCTTCGTAAAACTCCAGACGCAGGACCTGGATGGCGACGATCAGGCCTTCCAGGACCAGGATGAAGACATTACCCAGCACCACCGTGATCCAGTGGCCGGTCTGGCCCATCATGCCGGCCAGGGTGAACACTGCGATGGCGAGTGCCACGTGATTCAGGCTGAATGCGGCCACACGCAGGAACGACAGGGTGTTGGAGGCGTAGCCGGTGATGGTCTCGAAGGTTTCGATGAACGCCACCAGCAGGCGCTCGCCGATCGGCGCCTCCTGTTCGATCAGCTTGTGGGCGAAGATGCCGACCAGCGAGAGGATCGCCAGGGTGGCCCACAGGCCGCCCACCGATCCGTTGGCGTAGAGGCTGTAACCGGTGCCGAGCAGACCGATGTAGAGCAGCAGCGAAAGCAGACCGTTGTCGCCGAACAGGGCGCCCAGGCGGTCACCCTGTACCAGGTGGTTGAAGATGTTCAGCAGCGAGGCGAGGAAGATGAAGCCGATGCCCCACATCAGGGCCACCCCGAGCATGTAGAGCGGATCGCTGAGTGGGGCGATCCACAGCGGATGGAACAGGTGTTCGAAACCGAAGATGCTGCCGTAGAGTGCCCCGAACAGCATGGAGGAGATCCCTGCGGCAATGCCGAAGGGTGTGAAGCCACCCAGCTTGCGGCGCATCCATATGGAAACCCCGAGAATCACTGCGCCATGCCCCACATCACCGAACATCATGCCGAACATGAAGATGTAGGTGAGGGCGAACAGGTGAGTGGGATTGACCTCACCGTAGCGGGGCACGCCGTATTGCATGACCAGTTGGGAGAAGGGTTTCAGGAGCCGGTTATGGCGCATCACCGAGGGTACCAGGGAGCGCTCCTCGGGCAGTGGATCGCGGCTTTCCAGGACAAACGGGTCGAGCAGTTTTTCCTTCAGCGCCGAGGTCACCCGGGGGAGGTCCTGGGCCGGAACCCAGCCCTGCAGACGTGACAGTTCGCCACTCTGACGGGCGGCTTCACCGAGGGCCATGTAGGGGGTTGCCAGGTGCAGGGTGCGGGCAACCCGCTCCAGGTCATCCAGCACCTCGGCGCGCCACTTTTGGATCGACTCATTGAGCTCTTGCTCCGAGTGTTCCGTGGCCGCGCGCCGTTCGTCGAGCCGGGCCTTGGCCGTCTCGGGCGAAGAGTGGAGCTCCGGTGGGATGTCCTGGGAGCGGAATCCCGCCGTGTCGAGCATGGATTTGAGCCGGGAGGGGCCGGGCTGCTTGGCGCCGACGATGACCACATGACTCTCTTTTTCACCCTGCAGGAAGGGGAACAGCAGGTAACCGTCGAGCCCCAGGGCATCCTTGAGCTGTGACAGGCGGGGGGTGGGCACCATGCCGATCAAAATATCAAGAAACGGCTGGTCCTGCTGCAGCTGTCCCAGGTCGATGGTCAGGTTGCTGAAATTAGCCAGGGTGGCCTTCAGCTGATCGATGTTGCGGTAGGACTCGGTGAGGTTGCGTTGGCGTTCCTCGAAGTCGGAGCCGGTCTCCCAGGCTTTGCCCAGCCATTGGTTGGAGGCGGCCAGCTGTTCCTCGGAGATCGGCGTGACATCCCCGTCGAAAGGCGCGGGTTTGAAATTTACCAGCGCGGCAATCTTGTCGAAGCGTGTCTTGGCCTGGTTGTACAGCTCGCGGAAATCCTGCCCGGGAATCGTCGGCAGGGCGGATTCCTCATAGGGCCGGTTGTCCGGGCTGAAGCTGTTGAGTCCCGCCAGGATCACCGAAGCGCTGGGCAGATCGTCGGTCAGCACCTTGATGTTGATGTGTTTCATCGGCAACGCGCTAAACATGCCGGATTACCTCGATTGTGTGGCCGGGGCGCGGGGTCATGCCACCTCCTCATGACTCATCGCGGAACCATCATAGCCACTCGGGACTGCTTCGTTGAGCAGCGCCGGATCCATCTCCAGCAGCTTGCTCTGGATGATGGCATAGAGCCGCCAGATATCCATGTCGCGAATCATCAGGTAGCACAACGCCGAGACCACGGCATCCTGGCTGTTGCGCATCAGCTTATGCAGTTCATGGGCCACCCAGCGGTCGAGTCGCTGGCGCACTTCGGTGATGTGGGCGACCCCTGCCAGGAGTGACTGGAACGGCTCCGGGAGATGATCGATGATGGCCTCGAGGCTATCCAGGTTGGCCAGTTCCAGCAGATTGTTGCGCTGAATCTGTCCACCGTAGGGAATCAACAGGTAGTAGGCCTCACTGGGCGCGAAGTGGTAGACCAGGCGATAGCGCATCATCCAGAGGATGTTCTGCCGGTCGATCATGCTGCCGATGGCCTTCTTCAGGCCCCGGGTGTCCTTGCTGTCGGTCATGTTGGCGCGGGCCAGCATGCCGGTGTAGTAGAGCCGGTCGATGGCCGCACCCAGGGAGAAGTTCTCATGATGTTCCTCGAACACCAGACGTGCCTGGCGGGCGATCTGTGAGTAGGGACCCTGTTCCAGCAGACGCAGCATCTCCAGCACATTTTCCGCCTGCAGCAGGGACTCGTGGGGCAGGCGGATATTCTCCGGCAGGGCATACAGGTTGTGGCGGATCTCCTGCATCGGCAGATGGTGCAGCTTGCCACGGATCAGGGTCTTCAGGTTGTACAGCTCATATTTGCGCGGCCAGTACAGCAGCAGTCCCCGGGCGTGGCCGCTGAGGGGTCTGAGCAGCACCAGGAGTTCGTCCATCAGGTTCTGAATCAGGGCCTGTTCCACAAACCCGCTCTTCTGGCCGGTGCTGAGTTCCTGTTCGAAAATCGGCAGCAGGCCGTAGCTTTCGCCGAGTTGGCGGAGTGACATCTGTTTCAGGCGCGCCACATCTTCGGGGGAGATCAGTCGGGAGGCGAAAATGCTCACCCGGGTTTTCAGATAGGCGTGATTGCGCGGCGCACTCATGACAAGGGGCCTCCCCCCGCTGCCGACCGGCCGGGTTGGATGGCTCTGTCAGGGCGGATTTGAAAGACGGACCCTGCCGGTACAAACACCCGCAAAATGCCGCTCACTCTGCCCAGGCGTGCGTCAGTCCTCATCCGCATTCGGGTCAATCAGCACTGCAAACGCCGCATCAAGGGCATCCTGCTCCCGGGACTCCGCATACTCGCGAAGTTGCGCGTGTCGTTCGTTGAAACGTTTCTTCATTTCCGCGATGGTCTGTTCCGCACGGGATTCAGCCTTTTCCATGAAACTGTGGTGCAGTTCGGGAATGCGCGATTCGAACTGGGATTCCTTGGCCTTGGCCTCCTGCAGGGCCTCGTGAATCATGCGTTCGCGCTGATCGTCCGCTTTCTGGTGAATCTGTTGTGCTTTGGCTTCGGCATCGAGTAACCGTTGCAGTGACTCTTCCATTAAACCCGTTACCCCGTCTCTGTTCGGTTTGATTGTTATTCTGTCGTGTCATCCGGCTGTGGGCGGCCGGTCAACATTACATAGTGTAGTCAATTTCCCGGCGACGGTTGGGTGAATCCCGGGTTGTGTTCATCCTGATATGAATCACCGCCTCAGGGTTGCGCGGGCGGCGAAGCGGAGAGCCCCGCACGGTCTAGCCGTGCAGCGAAGGAAGTCGCCCTGGGGCTGGGATCATCCGGCCTCGCAGTATCGGCTGTGCAGAATGGTTTGCAGGTCCCTGGCCATCTGACCGGCCTCATGGGGCGGGCTGAAGAGGGCGCAGTAACGGCCCTGGGGATCGAGCAGGATCAACGAGGCGGAGTGATCCATCACATACTTCAGGGCACTGCCCTCGGTGACCACCTTGCGGTAGAGGATGCCGAGGGGACGGGTCAGGGTGTCGAGATCGGCGGGGTCGCCAAGGATGCCAATGAACGCGGGATCGAAATAGTCCACGTAATCAGCCAGCATCCGTGCATCGTCCCGCTCCGGGTCGATGGAGACGAAACCGATTTCCAGGGGCACGGCTGCGGTTTCCGGGGGCAGTTGGCGCTTCATCTCCGCCAGGGTCGCGAGGGTGGTGGGGCAGATGTCGGGACAGTGGGTGTAACCGAAGCTGAGCAGGGTCCAGTGGCCGAGCAGACGCCGGTTGTCGAATCGCTGGTTCTGGTCGTCCTTCAGGGCGAAGGGGGGCAGGGGGCGCAACTCCGGCAACAGGGTGGCGGACTCGAGTCTCGGAGGTTCCGGCAAGGGGGGCGGGGTGCGCAGAAACCAGGCGACCAGCAGCAACGCCAGGCCGAGCAGCGCACCCGCTATGATGGGAGCGTTTCGTCGCTCAGGCTTCATGGTGGCTTTCCCTCCGGTTGAGCAGGGTCAGGCTGAGCAGCAGCAGCGCGGCGACCCCGTTGTGCGCTACCGCCACCGGCAGCGGCAGTTGCGCCAGCACATTGCTGATCCCGAGTACGATCTGCAGGGTCAGCAACAGCAGTGCAAGACCACCCAGGCGACGCAACCCGGGAGCGGGCTGCCGCCACAGGCGCAGGCCCAGGCTGCCGACCACCAGCAGGGTCAGCAGCGCCCCGATCCGGTGGGTGAGGTGAATCGCGGCGCGGGCGTCGTGTTCCAGCACCCCGAATTCGTAATTGATCCCGAGCCCGCGCCACAGGGTGAAGGCCTCGCTGAAATCGGTTTGCGGCCACCACTGACCGGCATGACATTGGGGAAAGTCGGTGCACCCCAGGGCGGCATAATTGGTGCTGGTCCAGCCGCCGAGGGTGATCTGCAGGATCAGCACCAGCAGGGCGATCCGGGCATGCCGGCGAAGTCCCGGTGACTGGCCCGATGACTGGCCCTGGGGGGCGAGCAACGGTGTTTGGCGCAAACGCAGCGCCAGCAGCACCAGCAGCACGAAGGTGGCGAATCCCCCCAGCAGGTGGGCGGTGACGATGGCCGGTTTCACCAGCAGGGTCACGGTCCACATGCCGAGCGCCGCCTGCAGGGTCACCAGTCCCAGCAGCAGACCCGGGAGCAGCCGGGGTTGATCCGGGTCGGCCCGGTTGCGCCAGGCGAGCACCGCGAGCAGCAGGATCATCAGCCCCAGGGTCCCCGCCAAGTAGCGATGAATCATCTCCTTCCAGGCCTTGCCCCGGTGCAGGGGCCGGGTTTGCGAGGGATCGTCCGGGTGGCTCGCGGGCAGGGCGTCGGGAACCACCATCTGGCCGTAGCAGCCCGGCCAGTCGGGGCAGCCCAGTCCGGCATCCGAGAGGCGCACGTAGGCGCCCACCAGGATCACGCAGAAGGCGAGCAGTGCGGTCAGCAGGCTGAGACGGAATTGGCCTATAAGCATGGGTTGCGGTTTCATCACTGACGTGGGAGGTTAACGGTCTGTTCCGATGCCCCGATGGTCCGACTCTCCATCGTGGCGCCCGGTTCCAACCATACTACACGATCAGGGAGAATGCCCCGATGCCCGTTGAAGCGCGATCCCTCGATCTGCAGGATCTCACCCCGGACCAGCGGGGCATGGTGCGCCGCTGGCTGCAACTGGGGGTGCTCGCCCTGGGCCTGGCCGGTCTGTTCGCGGTGCTGCTGGTGGTGTCGCGCATGCCGGGCAGCGAGGGCTTCTTCCCCTGGATCGATTTCTTCCACACCGCCCTGGTGGTGCATGTGGATCAGTCGGTGCTGATCTGGTTCCTGGCCATGGCGGGGCTGGTCGGCGCCATGCTCATCCCCTCCGTACCGCTCATGAAAACCGCCCAGGTGCTCGCTTTCTCTGTGTGCCTGATCGGCACCCTGGGCATCGCCCTGTCCGCGTTCATCGGTGAGGGGGCGCCGCTGATGAACAACTATGTTCCGGTGCTGCAACGGCCCCTGTTCTTCAGCATGCTGGGGGTGTTCGCTGTGGGCATCGGCTTGCAGACCCTGTTGACGCTGCGGGGCGCATGGATCGGTTTGCGGCGCGATCCCGCGAACCTGACGGCCTGGGCCGGTATCACCCTCTCAGGAGCGGTCCTGATCGCCCTGGCCTCGGTGCTCACCGCCGGTTGGCAGATGCCCGGGGAAGTCACCGGTCAGGCCTATTACGAATACCTCTTCTGGGGCGGTGGCCACACCCTGCAGTTCGCCTACACCCAACTGATCATGCTCGCCTGGCTGCTGCTGGCCTGGCATGGGGGCCTGCAACTGCCCGGGCGTGGCGCCTGGTATGCCGGGCTGTTCCTGATCGGCGTGTTGCCGGTGTTGGGGACACCGATCATATACCTCATGCACAGTACCGTTAGCATCGAATCCCGCAGTGCCTTCACACATCTGATGCAGTACGGAGGCGGATTGGCGGTAGTCCCTCTCGGCCTGCTGGTGATTGGCAGTCTCTACCGAGCGCCAACTGCTGACCCAGCGCAACGCCCGTTGCGGCGCGCCCTGGTCATGTCGATGGTGCTGTTCTTTTCGGGCGGGCTGATCGCCCTGTTCATCTCCGGGCTCAACACCATCATTCCCGCCCACTATCACGGTTCCATCGTCGGCATCACCCTGGCGCTGATGGGTATGGCCTACCTGCTGCTGCCCCGTCTGGGGTATCCCGTGGTGAGCGGCCGACTGGCCGACTGGCAGCCCTGGATCTACGGGTTTGGCCAGTTACTGCACATCGGAGGGCTGGCGGTATCCGGTGCCATGGGTATACAGCGGAAAACCGCCGGTGCGGCGCAGGGGCTCGACAGTCTCTCGGCCAAAGCCGCCATGGGGGTGATGGGGCTGGGCGGTCTGCTGGCGGTGATCGGTGGGATTCTTTTTGTGTGGATTATGTTGCGGGCGTTTTGGGCCAGGGAGCGGTCATCATAAAGCCCTGGAACCGGTTCCCCAGAGGCATGGGTGAGGACGATTGTAACTGGGGCGGTAGGACAGCAAGGGTTCCTGTACACACGCTTGCCCGATCATTCGATCGAGCGGGCTGGTCGCCCCATGACCGCCCCGGCGAATGACGTGGGTGTAGATCATCGTGGTCGACACATCGCTATGCCCCAGCAGTGCCTGCACGGTCCGAATGTCCGAGCCCGACTCCAGTAAATGCGTGGCAAAGGAGTGGCGCAGGGTATGGCTGGTAACCCGCTTGAGAATACCCGCTGCCTTAGCGCAGCGTTTGACCAGCTTCTGGACTGAGGACTGATGCAGATGATGACGACGCAGGATGCCGGTCCGCGGATCGGCAGCAATCCTTGAGGCCGGAAACAGAAACTGCCAGCGTAACTCCTTGTCGGTCTGCGGATATTTACGCGACAGTGCATTGGGCAGGAATACTGAACCAAATCCTGCCGCAAGATCCCGTTCATGCATCTTTTTTACTTCCGCCATCTGGCGTTGCAAAGGCTGAATGAGTACTTCAGGCAGGGGAACAGTACGGTCCTTCATCCCTTTACCGCCCCGGACGATGATATGACGCTGAGAAAAGTCCAGGTCCAGCAGGCGCAGTCTCATGCACTCCATGACACGCATACCGGTGCCATACATCAGTTGGAGAATCAGTAAATTGAGCCCAGAGGCCTGTTTGAGCAGGGAATCCAGTTCCTGAGTGCTCAGCACGGTGGGAATCCGCTTGGGTTTGCGCGAATGCGTGAAAGGACCGATATCGCCAAGGGGTTTATCGAAAACGTGCTTATATAAGAAGGCTAACGCATTAAGCGCCTGAGCTTGAGTCGCACGGGCAACCTTGCGCTGCAGGGCCAAATGTTCTAGAAAGGAGGCAACTTCTGCTTCATTGCAATCACAGGGATGAGTGTCAGAGTGAAATATCAGGAAACGATTGATCCAACCCAGATAGCTCTTTTCGGTGTTTTGGGCGTACCCGGGCAAACGGATCGCCACCAGAAATTGCCGATAGAGTTCCGGATGCCGTCTGGCCAGAGGGTTCTGAGGATCATCAATCGCCTTGTCGATCATCTCGTAGGTACGGGCTATCGTGGCATGGTCCGATTCCAAAGCGGTTGCCCCCGCCTTCCACTGTTCCCAGTCAAACCCGGCGCTCCAGGGCATTTTCAGGTAGTGCCCCATCAAAATTCTGAGCGCATCCACCTTCTGGCGAAACTGCCAGGCCGTAATTGCGGGGTTTCTACCCAAACCTTCAAGCCACAAAGCCACCGTCTCAGCCGTATGGGATCTGAGTCGGACACCTTTATGATCCGAAAGAAATCCTTCGACATGGCGTCGATACCAGGGGATGGAACGTTCGTGAATGCGGAAGCGTTTGAGGAAGTGGGTGTATTGCGTCCAAAACTGGGCAACACGGGGATCAGGGGACGAATCTTGAGTATCCATGGAAAAATATGCTCCTTGCCAGTGTTTCTCCTGTATGGATACATTTATAGTACTTTTGTCGGCATAATTCAATATTCGAGACGTCGGCATAAGTCAATATTCGCGACGTCCACATAATCCACTGTTATGTTCAAGAAGGATTGAGCATCTATGGATAATGAAAAACTAGATAAGCCAGCGATGCTACAACTTCCTATTGGGCATCTTCTTGTTGTGTGGGACATCTTATCTAACCGGTTATCTGAAACGCCTTACAAGGACGAGTTCACAGAAGAAGAGAAAAGAGCTATTTGGGCACTAGAAGATTTGTGTGAGGCGGAATTGGTGCGTAATGGCTTTGGGGCTAGGTCACAAACAGATTGGGACAGTCTAATGCAGCAAGCTACTGAGTTTGTTAAAACCATTCCTGCCGAGTTCTTAGATTGAGCCATGATAGATAAACATAACACGTCGCTTCACCCGACCAAAAACCGCTGCGCGGTTTTCGTCGGGTGAGCTAGGCGTTAAATTACAAGATGAACCTTCGAGATATAAATACAAGTGAGCATATATCAAAGCTAGTAGATATAGCTAAACAGTATAATTTTCCACTAGAAAAAATCGAAGCCGTACCGAGCATTATGGATTGGTGTAAAAGTAAAGATATTGAAGAAGACAATCCTTTTCGCACTGGAAAGTGCCTTAGGAATTCTGAAACCGGTGAATATTTAATATTGCTCGCACAGAAAATAACGCCGGACATGCAAAACTCCGTAATTGGCGCTTTGGAATTTAGAGGATTTAGTTCAGACACTGAAGTTTTATATAAACCTTTAGCGTTCCTAATGCATCTTCTATTACATGAGGTAGCCCATGCAATAGGTGATATGTGGTCAGAGGAGGAATGCGATAGCTGGGCATTCAAAGAGTTAAAGAAAATTGAAATTTAACAAAACATTACAGCGGACAAGCCGCTGAATGCGACGTTATGCACTAGGAGAAGTCGAGTGAAGAAACTGTTATCAAACTTATTAGCCGCTATTGGCATTTCAGTAAGTGCCGCTCAAGCCGCTGAGAAAGTCGACGTAAACAAAATACTTTACTCAATGCCAACGATTTCAGGGGATGTAATCGATTATCAAATGCCGAGCAAAGAAACTTTCGATGGTGCGCCGCAGTTTCACGAAGATGAATGGTGCCAATTAGAATTTTTCACAAAGTCTCGTCTTGAAGAAATTCAGAGTAAGCTTTCTGAGTACAAAATATTTGAATCTAAGAACCGAACTGCTTCTGGTTGGAAAGAGATATATGTGAGAAATATTCCTCGAAGCAAAATCAATCTAGATCTCATAACGCTAAACTCACTTGAAGGTGCAAAAGCAGAGCCGGCGCCAATCCTGACTACTGCTTCACGTCCACTAGGCCAAGTTAAAAACGGCTTTACCGTATCCATAGGTGAAGGTGTTCTACTTTATGGCATTGAGCAAGAAGGTCAAGTTATTACACTTGCTGCTACTGTGTATTCCGACGAAGGAAATCAGGAATTAACTAAGTCATTCATGGCTCTAGATGCATCGGAAAAACTCATACTTGTAGATTGGCGTGGACAAATGATCATTATGGGCGGTAGTTATGGTAAGTTGGGAGTATGGAAGCCATAAAAATGCATAACAATCGCGTAAACTCGGACTGCCAAAAGCTGCGCCGCTTCGCTATGCAGCTTTTGGCATCCGGTTACGCGAAGCGTTATGCGCTTAATTATGGATGATTCTGAGATACAAAACTGGGCTGAAGCTTATGTTGAAGCACAGCAAGCTCATGGCCTAAATACAGACCACCCAAAATGGTGGGCTATTGAAAAGTTTATGGACATAGGAGGCGGAGACACAGCTCCTGAAGATAGTTTAAAAGCTATTTTAGCAATTTTAAAACTTGATCCTTCAGACAAAGTAATAGCTGTCCTTGCAGCAGGCCCGCTAGAAGATTTAATCGAAAATGCAGGCCAACAAGTAATTGAAGAAATAGAAATACAAGCGAGGAAAAATCTGGGCTTTCGTCGTTTGTTGGGCGGTGTGTGGGAGAGCGGTACACCTGAAGTGTGGAAGAGAATATTGACCTGCCGAGGTGACGCATGTTGAAAACGCATAACAATTCGTTCTTGTCGCCCCTTCGGGGCTGGGACGCCCGGCTATTGCCGGCCGCCCCAAAACTCTGGCGTTATGCCTTTAGGACAAGAGAGTGAATATCTCAAAATTCTCAGAGTTAACCCAGCTATCACCTCATACCCTACGGTATTACGAGAAGATGGGCTTGCTTTCCAATATTTCCCGGAACAGTAACGGTCATCGTTCATACACTACTGCTGATATCGAATGGGCGAAGTTCATTAATCGCCTGAAAGCAACAGGCATGCCCCTAGAGCAAATCCTTGAATATGCTAATTTACGTGCAGCAGGTGAAGAAACTTATGAACAGCGACAGTTGTTATTGCAAAAACATAGAGACATCCTGCAGCAACGAATTGAAAGCGAAATGCAACATTTGCAGGTTCTTGACGCAAAAATAGACTATTACGAATCAAATAAACCCTTGACTTAGAGTTAACTCAAACTTGTAGCCTTGCTTTGTTAAATCAAATAAGAGGCATAAGTCATGACTGCAACGAGATATGAGTTTGGGCTAAACAAACTGGAAGAGATTGATGGGAAAGCGGGGCAGAATGTGATTGAAAACCTTCAGAGCATTTGCCCTGATCTGGCCAGATATATTATTGAGTTTCCTTTCGGAGACATTTATCAACGTCCGCAACTGGATTTGAAATCAAGAGAAATTGCCACTGTCGCAGCACTTACCGCTCTCGGTCATTGTGCTCCACAGCTAAAAGTACATATAAATGGAGCATTGAATGTCGGTTGCTCACCTGAGGAGATCACCGAAGTAATATTACAGATGGCCGTCTATGCTGGCTTTCCGGCAGCACTGAATGGTATGTTTATAGCTAAAGATGTCTTTATTGAAAGAGGATTAATAAAGGCATAACAAGCGGCTGCTGTCGGACTGGATAGTTCCTACGGTTTAGTGGACACCCTGAACTAACTAGTCAGGAGAGTCTACCGATGCCAAAACCAGGCCCTAGAACGACGTACAAGTA
>JBEVWC010000016.1:26876-72555 GCA_040506775.1 Candidatus Thiodiazotropha sp. | reverse complement strand
GGGGCATCTACGACCAGCCCATGCTGGGTGGAGTGATGCTGGGCGCGATGGTTTTGAACCTGCTGCTGGCTTCGCTGGTCGGTGTGCTGATACCGGTAGGGTTGAAACATTACGGCCAGGATCCAGCCCTGGGAAGCAGCATTCTGCTGACCGGTATCACCGACACTCTAGGCTTCCTGATTTTTCTCGGATTGGCGGCCTGGCTTCTGGTGCGGACTTGAAAGGGATCGCACGGGTTCGATTCCGAACCCGTGGCGCATCAGACTTAATTTACCTACAGGCAAAACGTGCGTCGCGTAAGCACGCCCAATAAACCTACGCCCATCAACCAGGCAACCCCAGGTTCCGGAACATGGCTTACGGGATTTTCGGAAGACACGGATTCCACTGTCAACGTAGTGACCTCGAACCGGGCTGCGTTGCCACTCTCGTTGTATAGCATGGTGTGGTTATAAGCCGAGAAAAAATCACCCGGCTGTAACTGAGTCAAGGCTCCGGTGAGAAAATAGTCGCGTTCATTGATCAGACTGATATAACCATTCGGCGCATAACCCGTGATATCGGTTTCTCCGTAATAGGGTTCTCCCGGGTAATGCTGACCGGCCGCATTCTGGTAGTAAGTACTGCCGGAACCGGTCCAGGGATCCCCCCTCAAGGTACCTTCCGGCGCCATGACATCCGAGTCAAACACGCTGCTGGCGACCAGACTGACGTCGAACTGATTGTTGGTTCGAGCGGTCCAGGTACTGGTGATCTGACTGTCCAGATCGATCAGGAATGTGTATGAGACCTGGTCGCCGGTTGCCAGCCCCATCTCCTGCATGACACCAGCGCGGTCATTCTGACCGTAGGCGCTGATGGAGCCAGAGACAGTGTAGTAGAGCGGGATGGCCTGAGCGGTAGTGCCCAGGGTGAATAACAGGGCCGAAAGACCCGCGAGCTTGATACCTTTGTTCATTATTGTGCTTCCTATGCAACTACTTTAGGAGTTTAGTTACTAGCAAATAGGGTGCCACTCGACTGATTCTCTTTAAATCAGCAAGATAGCTATTCTCTTCAGACACGCTTGTAAAATCCCCCGACAGTCTTTACTTCGATCAGCCTTGTCCCTTCAGACGCCACACGGCATCTACAACCGCGACAAGTATCCCAAATGGTTGCCAACAGGCCAGTCGCGCCCTCAGGGACGGTTCATGAGGCGGGTACTTTAAGTCATCACTGTTAAGCGGTCGTTCAGCCATGTCTCCCTAAGCTGTAATTGAAACTCAGCCAAGGAGACGAATCATGAAATCCAAATCTCTGCTCATCAGCACCTTTCTGGTGGCTTCCCTGGTCATCGGTGGCAGCGCCCAGGCGCATGAAGACATCGATTTTCCGGTTGGCTTGATCAGTGGTGTCTTTCTCGGGCTCGCCCTGGGACACCACGACCACTATCACGGTTACCGTGATCGCCCCGATCCCCACTATCAGCATCGCGAGTATCGCCGCCAGGAGAGTTACGGCCGCCCGTCCCGTGATCGCTATGGACATGATCACGATCGCAGGGGCTCGGGTCGGCATGACTCCGGGCGTCGTTGAGATTGAAGGAGTGGTGATATGTGGACCTCTGCAAGAAACAACATGTGGCTCGGCGCGCTGATCCTGCTGTGTGCAATGAGCCAGTCACAGACAGTGTGGGCTGATGATTCTCTGCCACGTTACTCCCAGTCAGTCGAGGGCATGGCAATGAATGCCCCTGCTGACTATACACAACAGCTCGATCAGGCTTCTGTGGTGGAAGCCCCGGCTTTGATCAGCGCCGGCAGTGAGGCCGAAGCAGCACTCATGCAGCGGACCATGGTGCATCCCGCCGGGCAACTGTACAGCATCTTTGATGCATCCACGGTGTTGAGTCGTGATGACGATGATGATGGTTTCTATCACCGGATCCGGGTCAGTTTCGATGCGGATGTGTCGAGTGGCGAGGCCTGGGTGTATGCGAAACTCTACCTCAGCCTGGAGGGCGGTCGCTGGAACCACATCTACACCACAGAGGTGTTTCCAATTGACGGGGATGCCATTGATGACCGGTATGAGGTGGTGACCCGTCTGCTCGATGGATATCCCACCGGATACTACGATGTGCTGATCGAACTGTATGACGCTGATTACGATCTGCTGATGGTCAACTACGGGCCGTATGAAGACCGGGATCTGGCAGTGCTGCCGATGGAAGACAGTTATCGGGACAGTGATGAAGATTATGGAGGTGGCGGTGCCTTGGATCTGGGGCTGCTGGTGATGCTGGTTGCAATTGGTGTGGTTTGGCGGCGGAGAAAACCGGGTCTCAAGTCGCTGCGTGATTTGGTGTGGATATGATGGCAGGCGAGCTTCCAGAAGTACCGATTTCAAGCCGCAAGGCGCTCTGCTGACAGCCTGCTAGAAAGGCGTACATGCACAGCCATCGCATCCCCCGCTTGCCAGAGTCCCCGCGCTTCCCGCAACGGAACCCAGGCTGATGTCGGCGCAACTTGTTGGAATGCAGGCCAGTGTGTCCGCAGCGATACAGGCCGCATCGGAAGAAGATGATTTCGACTCCTTTTTCTCAGTCGCCTGTTCCTTCTCTTTTGCCTTGGTCTCATTCAGATAGCGTGCGGATTCTTTGCAAGTGGCAAAGCGCCTTGTGATATCACTCCATGAACCAAGCAGACCTTTTTGCATAATCGCCTGTTTCACGTATTCAGAACAGGATGCTTCGCCTGTCAAGACACGATGCGCACAGCAGAACCCCTTATGAGGGGAGATATAACGTTGATAGCCGTTGATGGCCAAAACTGCGGGATTCCAACTCTTCATCTCGAATATTCCTTTATTTTGGAGCTGTAGCCTTACTTACTCGGGTAGGTGGGCCGGCGGCCGTCTCCCTCCACGCCAGCGGGCAGGAAGCCAGTGTGGAGTATGTCTGTCCTGTTTCTACTGAGTATGCTGGCAATTCATCTGCTTCCCTGGCAAGAGGCATCCAGGTGAATTTTATGTCATTACATGGCTGACAGGTTTTGAAGCCCCTCTCCCGCAAGGGGGGAGGGACAGAAAGAGGGGGTATTTATACAATTCGTGAGCTAAGCGAACTCAATAAGTGAAGTTCAACAGTTCACGACACGGCGTGCTTTTCGAGCTTGCTGCACAGAGCGGTTGATGTAATTTGCAAAAAGTCACCAGACTGATTGGATTTCGCAGAAGGTGCTGGGTACTCAAGCCTCCGGCTCGTAGGCCAGATTAGGCGCCAGCCAGCGCTCCACCTCGGCCAACGGCATGCCTTTGCGCTCGGCGTAATCGGTGACCTGATCCTTGTTCAGTTTGCCCACCGCGAAGTAGCGGCTCTGGGGGTGGCTGAAGTAGAGCCCGCTGACCGAGGCGGTGGGTACCATGGCCTTGCTCTCGGTGAGCCAGATGCCGGTCTGCTCTTTGATGGACAGCAGCTCCCATAACAGGTCCTTTTCGGTATGGTCCGGGCTGGCCGGGTAACCCATGGCCGGGCGGATGCCGACATATTGCTCTGCGATCAGCGCCTCGTTACTCAGGGACTCGTCTGCTGCATAGCCCCAGTAGTCGCGGCGTACCCGTTCGTGCAGCCACTCGGTGAGGGCCTCGGCCAGACGGTCGGCCAGGGCCTTGAGCATGATGGCGTGGTAGTCGTCGTGGTCCTTTTCGAATTCTGCCAGCTTTTCATCGATGCCAATGCCGGCGGTGCAGGCGAAGGCGCCCAGGTAGTCGGTCTTGCCACTGGCTAGGGGGGCGATGTAGTCGGCCAGGCACTCGTTGTACTTGCCTTCGGGCTGGCGGCCCTGCTTGCGCAGGTTATGGAATGAGGTGAGTACTCGCTCACGCCGATCGTCGGCATAGACAAGGATGTCATCAGCGTCCGCATTGGCGGGAAACAGGCCGATGACGGCGGATGCACGCAACCACTTCTCATCAGTGAGTTGTGCCAGCATGGCCTGGGCATCGGCGAAGAGTTTCTTCGCCTCTTCGCCCTTTTCCGCGTCTTCGAGGATCTGTGGGTAGCGTCCCTTGAGCTGCCAGGCATGAAAGAAGAAGGTCCAGTCGATGTAGTCGCTCAGGGGGCTCAACGGGATGTCGTCGAATACCAGGGCGCTGGCGGCGGGATCACCTTCCGCGAGACGGACTACCCGGCTGCCTTCGGGTGCTTGGAATTCAGCCTGGCAGAGCCGGGGGGTAACCGCTTCGGTTGCCGCCCAATCGATCGGCGTCGGATTGGCTCTGGCTTCTGCGATGGGGATCAGGTTGCGCGCTTCGTTGACCCCGGCACGGCGCTCGCGCACCACGGCGTACTCCTCGCGCAGTTTCGCCACATAACCGTCGCGCAGTTCGTTGGAGAGCAGGTTCGAGGCCACGCCGACGGCGCGGGAGGCGTCAGGCACATAGACCACCGGATGCTCGTAATTCGGCTCGATCTTCACTGCGGTATGGGCGATGGAGGTGGTGGCGCCGCCGATCATCAGCGGCTGGGTCATGCCGAGGCGCTGCATCTCCTTGGCGACATGGACCATCTCGTCCAGCGACGGGGTGATGAGGCCGGAGAGGCCGATGATATCGGCGTTCCGGGCCTGGGCTTCCTGCAGGATGCGGTCGGCGGGCACCATCACGCCGAGGTCGATCACCTCGTAGTTGTTGCACTGCAGGACCACGCCGACGATGTTCTTGCCGATGTCGTGCACGTCGCCCTTCACCGTGGCCATAAGGATCCTGCCCTGGGCCTTAACGCCGCACTCGGCTTTCTCCGCCTCCAGATAGGGCTCCAGGTAGGCCACCGCCTTTTTCATGACGCGGGCCGACTTGACCACCTGGGGCAGGAACATCTTGCCGGCGCCGAACAGGTCGCCGACCACGTTCATGCCGTCCATCAGGGGGCCTTCGATCACTTCCAGGGTGCGTGCGGCCTGCTGTCGGGCCTCTTCGGTGTCCTGGTCGATGAACTCGGTGATACCCTTCACCAGGGCGTGTTCCAGGCGCTTGTTGACCGGCCATGCTCGCCATTCGGCATCCTCTTTGACTTCGGCGCCCTTGCCATCACCCTGGAAGCGGGGCGCCAGCTCCACCAGCCGCTCACCGGCCTGGGGGTCGCGATTGAGCACCACATCCTCCACTGCATCACGCAGTTCGACGGGCAGGTCGTCGTAGACCGCCAGCTGGGCGGCATTGACGATGCCCATGTCCATGCCGGCCTGGATCGCGTGGTAGAGAAACACCGCGTGGATCGCCTCGCGCACCGGGTTGTTGCCGCGGAAGGAGAAGGAGACGTTGGAGACGCCGCCGGAGATCAGGGCGTGGGGCAGGGTCTGCTTGATCTCCCGGGTCGCCTCGATGAAGTCGACGCCGTAGTTGTCGTGTTCCTCGATACCGGTGGCGATGGCGAAGATGTTGGGGTCGAAGATGATGTCCTCGGCCGGGAAGCCCACCTGTTCGGTCAGCAGCTTGTAGGCCCGGGTGCAGATCTCCACCTTGCGCGCCCGGGTGTCGGCTTGGCCCTGCTCATCGAAGGCCATGACGATCACCGCCGCGCCGTAGCGGCGGCACAGCTCGGCCTGCTGGAGGAATTTTTCCTCGCCCTCCTTCATGGAGATGGAGTTGACGATCGGTTTGCCCTGCACGCACTGCAGACCCGCCTCGATGATCTCCCACTTGGAGGAGTCGATCATGAAGGGCACCTTGGCGATCTCCGGCTCGCCGGCGCAGAGGTTGAGGAAGCGGCGCATGGCGGCCACGCCGTCGAGCATCGCCTCGTCCATGTTGACGTCGACCACCTGGGCGCCGTTCTCCACCTGCTCGCGGCAGATGTCCAGTGCCTCATCGTATTCTTCGTTAAGAATCAGCCGCTTGAACTTGGCCGAGCCGGTCACGTTGGCCCGCTCGCCCACGTTGACGAAGAGGGACTCGTCACCGATGTTGAGGGGCTCCAGGCCGGAGAGGCGGCACTCGGGAGCGATCGCCGGCAGGGCGCGCGGGGGCTTGCCCTGCATCGCCTCGGCGATGGCGGCGATATGCTGGGGGGTGGTGCCGCAGCAGCCGCCGACGATATTGAGAAAGCCGCTGTCGGCCCACTCGCTGATGTAGCCGGCCATGTGGGCGGCATCCAGGTCGTACTCGCCGAACTCGTTGGGCAGGCCGGCGTTGGGGTGGGCGGAGACCCGGCATTCGGCGATGCGCGACATCTCTTCCACGTACTGGCGCAGCAGGTCGGGACCGAGGGCGCAGTTGAGGCCGATGGAGATGGGCCGGGCGTGGCGCAGGCTGTTGTAGAAGGCCTCGGTGGTCTGGCCCGAGAGGGTGCGCCCCGACTGGTCGGTGATGGTGCCGGAGATCATCACCGGCAGCCGTATGTTGTCCTCCTCGAACACCTGCTCGCAGGCGTAGACCGCCGCCTTGGCGTTGAGGGTGTCGAAGATGGTCTCGATCAGCAGCAGGTCAGTGCCCCCCGCGATCAGGCCCCGGGCCGCCTCCGCGTAGGCCTCAACCAGGGTATGAAACTCGATGTTGCGCGCTCCCGGGTCGTTCACGTCGGGTGAGATGGAGGCGGTGCGGTTGGTGGGGCCGAGCACACCCGCCACATAGCGGGGTTTGTCAGGGGTACTGAACTTGTCCGCTGCTTCCCGGGCCAGACGTGCGCCGGCCTCGTTCATCTCAAAGGCCAGGGCCTGCATGTTATAGTCGGCCAGGGAGATGCGGTTGGCGCCGAAGGTGTTGGTCTCAACGATGTCCGCGCCTACTTCGAGGTAGGCCTCATGAATCCCTCTGATGATCTCCGGCTGGGTCAGTACCAGGAGATCGTTGTTACCCTTCAGGTCACTCGCCCAGTCGGCATAGCGTTCACCCCGGTAATCGGCTTCGTCCAGCTTGTGACGCTGGATCATGGTGCCCATGGCGCCGTCGAGAATCAGGATCCGTTGTTGCAAGCTGGTTTCGATGGGGTGACGGTCGGATTTCAGGGTCTCGGCGGGCATCAAGTGTCTCAGGTTTCGGGTCAAACGGTCGCCAATTATAAGACCCTGTTGCTGTACTGGCGAATTCTTCACCCGGTTTCGCCCGGTGGAGGACAAAGTGTCGGAATTTCCTGTCGATTGGGAGGGTTAACGGCGTTGGGTTAGCCATCGGTGCTGGCCTATGATTGAATGCAACGGTGCCGGGGCTGCACCTATCGGCTCATAAGCGCCGTATAACAACAGACAAAAACAGGTTCGGAACTCATCAGCTGCCTGAGCTGACAGGGTTTGGATCCCAATCGTGAACGAAAGGCGAAGCGTTCATTGCGGTTTTTGCTACCGATAAAACGATAAGGATGATTAGGCGTGTCTAAACAAGCATTTCTGGTTGATGATTCAAAATCTGCGCGCATCGTGTTGAGTCGCATGCTCAAGCAGAGCGGTTTCGAGAGCGTCGAAATGGCGGAATCCGGGGAGCAGGCCCTGGAGATGTTGGAGAACCTTAATCCGGACGCCATTTTTGTCGACTTCCTGATGGATGGCATCGATGGCCTGGAAACCATCAAGCGGATCAAGATGAATTCCCGGTTTGAATACACACCGATCGTGATGTGTACCGCCAACGAAGGCGATGAATATGTGAAGGCCGCAGTGGAGCATGGCGCCCTGGGTATCCTGGTGAAGCCTCCGACCGAACAGAGCCTGGGTGACATCATTCAGATAATGGACAGCCAGCGCCCGGCGCCGGCTGCCGCGGAAGTGGTGCAGGAAGCACCTGTCGAGACGCCTGTGGCGGACGCCCAGGCGCCGGCTGAGACACCGGCCTATACCGGTGTGAGTGAGGCAGAGGTGCGCCGCATTGCACAGCAGGCGGTTGCCGAGGGATCCGCCGAGGCGGCCCGGCAGGCAGTGGCGCAAAGCGTCGAGGAGGCGCTGGAGAAGTCCTTCGACTCGCGGCTTGAAGCCGCGCTGGATCGCTACTTCTCCGAGCGGCTGGAGCCCCGGGTTGTGGAACTGGTTCAGCGTGAACTGGCCCAGCAGCCGGCTCCGCAGATCGATGCCGAAGGACTTGAGGAACAGGTGGTGCGGCGGGTGAATAAGGATCTGGAGGACTCCATCCGTCAGATCAATCAACGGGATCTCGAGGAACTGATCCACGCCAACGTGTTTGCCCAGATCACCCAGGTGGAGGAAGACATCAGCGAGCGGATGAAGGATCAGGAAGCGCGCATTCTTACCCAGGTTCCGGAAAAGAACGACATGATCGAACACATCCGGGTGGTCACCGAGGGTTCCCTGGAAGCCCATGTCCACGAGACCGCCACCCAGGTCGCTCAGGAAGTGGCCAATTCCGTGGCCACAGAAACCGTGGAACAGATGCTCGAACAGCATCTCGCCCGGCAGAGCATCGAGGAACCCAAGGAGTCGGGGAACAAGCTCATCTGGATTTTGCTCGTGGTGCTGCTCCTGGCCTCGGCGGGCGGGGCCTACTACCTTCTGTAGGGAACCTCTGCACGGATTGCCTGTCGGTCCTGAGAGAACGGATCGTTTCGCCTCGGGCTGTTAAAGCATTTGCTGCAGCGGGAGAATGGTTGCAGACGTTCCCTGATCCTAAGTTCCTGATAACCGGGCCCCGAACCAGGGCGCTCAGGCGGAGATAACCCACCCATGTTCGGACTTGGCCGCAAGACCCAGATGCCCACAGAGGATGAGGCATTACCCGGGCGGGAGACGCCTATCCTGAGTAAGGCAACCCACTTCGTGAACGGGCAAAGCCTGTTTCCACCCTTCCCGGAGGGATGCCGCAAGGCGGTGTTCGGCATGGGCTGTTTCTGGGGCGCCGAGCGGCGCTTCTGGCAACTCCCGGGGGTGCATGTCACGGCGGTGGGTTATTCGGCCGGATTCACCCCGAACCCGACCTATGAGGAGGTGTGCACCGGCATGACCGGTCACAACGAGGTCGTCCTGGTGGTCTACGATCCACGGGAGATTTCCTATCAGTCGCTGTTGCGGTGTTTCTGGGAGTCGCACAGCCCGACCGAGGGGATGCGTCAGGGCAACGACGTGGGTACCCAGTACCGTTCCGGAATCTACACCTTCGATGAAGAGCAGATCGCCCAGGCGATGACCTCCCGGGACGATTATCAACACGCCCTCGCGCAGATCACCTCAGCGCCGATAACCACCGAGATCATACCGGCAGCACGCTTCTATTACGCCGAAGCCTATCATCAGCAGTATCTGGCCAAGAATCCCGCAGGTTACTGTGGTCTGGGCGGCACCGGGGTGCGATTTCCGGATTAATTCGGGCGGGATGAATGGGGACTGGCCCGATCGGGTTTTCTTGCCAAGACTTCCAACCAGGAGCCTGTGCTCATCGATCTAGGATCGGGGGAGCGGGCGTTTCGCTGAGTCAGATTGTGAGGATTCAGTGGGGACCGCGGTATCAGCATGCCCGACCGCCGGCGAAAGCCAGCGGCCGGTCACAGGGTCGACGGCTCAGTCGACCGGAGTCAGGGTCAGTTCCTGATACTGGGCAGTGTCGCCCATGTAGGCAAATCTGCGCTGGATCTCTGTGGTCCAGGGCAGTTTCTGGAAGTTACGCCAGCCGTCCTTGTCCGGATTCGCGTCGTTGCGCTCCTGGTACACATCAGCGCTGTCATCGTCCATCACGCCGTTATTGTTCAGGTCGAGGGCGAAGGGTTCCCCATTCGTGTCGAGCATGACCGTACCGCCTTCATAGGCATACTTGTACTGGCCCACGAAACCTTCCCAGATGTTACGAACCTGGGTGAAGGCCGGGCCATCGATGCCGTATTCGGACGGGTTTGCCAGGATGTTACCAGCAGATACGCTTCTCGAGCCGGTGCGGCAGAGGGTGAAGATCTCCCGGTCGGTGTCTCCGCGTACTGCCTTATGAACCTCCCAGTAGAAAACTTCCGGGGTCTGAGCGTCACAACCGCTGCACACCCTGGGGTAAGGGATGTTGTAACTGCTGTCCGGATGGCCTGCCGCGTATTCCTCCATGGAACGTACATCCACAAGCACCGGCTTTACGCCTCGATGATGGACGTGAGGCACCCCGGGTCCGCCGCGATGCTCCATCAGCTGAAAGGCTTCCGCCGCACTGATCTCCGAGTGGTAGAAACGTTCCAGGTTGTAGCGGTTTCCATCAGCAAGGACGGAACCACAAGTCAGGGTCAGCACAAGCGCGCTGACCTGGGTAAGGGATGATTTGAGATTCACCTCAGTCTCCTTTGTTGTTGTGATAAGGCTTTTCACCGAACACACAGCCCGTTTGCCGGTGAATGCCTGGATTTTTGATGTTATTGCAAAGATGCTCGACCTGATTGTACGGACGACATCACCGCTACAGTCATACCTGACAATTCCGGTTCCCTGGGCCTATCCAGCGGATTTCCCGAGTCTTAGGGAATGAAGTTCCCAAGTCAATGGTTTTTCTTGGGTTTTGAGGAGTTGTACTGACTTCACGGCGGAGCCTCGGGTGGGTATTTTGAGATCAGGTGAGCATGCTGGCAGACGAACAAGGAAAATCATCAGCATGGCTGCAAAATCCTGTACATGTGCTATATCCCTACAGGATGGTGGTACGCGAGATGAGTAATTTAAACAGACAGGTCTTGTGGTGAAGCCACCGAGTCGTTCCGAAACCAAAGCGCAGGGAATGCGAATGACTGCCAGAGTTTCATCCGAAAAGATCCTGCTCCCGGTGTTGCTGCGGGGCATCATGTTCGCCGTGCCGATGCTGGTGATCGCCAACCTGATCCTCTGGCTTGCCTATCAGATTTCCGTTTCGACCATCAGAGCCCACTGGCAGGCTTTGTCCAATCTGTCCGTCGATGCCACCCTGATGGCGCTGGAACAACGACGCAACGATGTACGTGCCGATCTGAATCTGCTCGCGGCAGACCCCGGAGTGGGGCGGGTGATGGCTCACCCTGATGCGGGGACAATGCAGCGCATTGCCTCGGACTGGGAACTGTTCGTGGCAGAGAAGCAACTCTATGACCAGGTCAGGCTGATTGATCTGCAGGGTCAGGAGCGCATACGGGTCAATCTGACGCCATACGGTGCTTCCAGAACACCCCAGAGCATGCTGCAGAACAAAGCGGATCGTTACTATTTTCAGGAGGCCCTGACCCTCTACCCGGGGCAGATATACGCCTCACCCATCGATTTGAATGTCGAACATGGGGAGATCGAGGAACCCTATAAACCGATGCTGCGTCTGGCAACCCTGGTGATGGATGGCGATGGCAAGCGTACCGGGTTGCTGGTGATCAACGTGCTGGCCAGTTATATCTTCGATAACCTGGCGCGACATGCACAACTGGTGGAAGGGCGGATGCTGCTGCTGGATGACTCCGGCTACTATCTGCGCGGGTTCACGGCAGACCAGGAATGGGGGTTCATGTTTCCCGAGACATCGGTCAGGCATCAGCGATTCAAAGACCGATATCCGAAGGTCTGGGCAGAGATGCAGCGCCTGGAGACCGGACAGATTGACGACCCTGAGGGGTTGTTCACATTTCGCACCGTCAAGTACGGGGCTTTCGGCCAGGAGCGCAGCTATCGCCTCGTGGTCGCGATCCTGCAGGCTCGTCAGGAGAGTATTCTGTTACCGCAGAAAACCCTCTGGGGCGGGGTGTCACTCACCCTGTCGGTACTGCTGATGATCATCTCACTATGGGTTGCGCACAGTCGTGTCACTGTCTCGATCAAGCAACGACAGGTCACCGAGGCTTCGGTCCCGGGTCTGGCGGATCGCCCGGGTTCGTAATCGCGGATGTCGCAGCAACGGCAAGTCCTACTCCGCCTTATGCAGTACCTCACCTGCCGGGTTGACCACCTCGACGCCCACTTTGATGCCTTCACGGATGCTCGCGGTGACCACACAGAAATCCTCAAACAGGTCGAGGCATCGTTCCAGTTTACGGGATGAGAGCAGTTCATCGCCGGCGGTGATGCGTACATCCAGGCGGCCGACCCGCAGGCGCTTTTTCTCGTTGCGTACCATGGTGCAGGTGACTTCCGTCGACACGTTTCTTGCCGGTACGTCTTCCTTTGCCAGACAGAACATGAGACTCGCGCTAAGGCAGTTTGCTGCCGCCGCGGCGAGCATGCGGGAGGCGTTGGGCCCGTTCCTCTCTCCCAGTGGCGGTGGTTCGTCCATGATGATGTCCGGGGCTTTGTTGAGATCGAATTTTACCCGGAAGGCATAATCGTCCTCCTGTTCCAGGTGGAGGGTGAACTTGCCGACTTCTTCAACCATGGTTCGCTCCTGTGAGGTGAGGGTGTGGGGTGTGAGCCACTCTATCACGTCACTGTCTCCGAGCATTGCATTTTCGGGTTCCCTTGCGGGTGACATCGGACAGTGTTCATCCGCTTGTGTTGCTGCCTGCGAACAGGATCCCCGGGGCAGGGTTCTGCACGCCATCCTGATCCGGGTTACTATTGGGGTGGGCGGCAGAGTCATTTTCGAACCACCAGCCATCGGAGGCGATTGATGAAAGCAATCCTGTTACGAGCATCAGGCGAACCGGATGTACTGCGCTTGGAAGAGATTCCGGAGCCCGAAATCACCCGCCCCACCGAGATCAAAGTGAAGATCATGGCAGCCGGGGTCAACCCGATCGATACCAAGCTGCGTCAGCGGGGAGTGTTCACCCCGGAGGGGTTGCCGGCGATCCTTGGTTGTGACGGTGCCGGTGAGGTGGTCGAAGTCGGTGATGAGGTCACTCTGTTCCGACCCGGAGATGAGGTCTGGTATTGCGACGGCGGACTTGGCGGACTGCATGGAAATTATGCCGAATTCGCAGTGTTGCAGGAGGAGGTGTGCTGCCGCAAACCGGCGAGTGCTGATTTCGATCATGCCGCTGCAGCCCCCCTGGTTTTGATCACTGCCTGGGAAGCGATCTTCGGCCGGGCGCATATGACCGAGGAACGAACCCTGCTGGTGCATGCGGGTGCCGGAGGAGTGGGTCATGTAGCGATCCAATTGGCCAAACAGGCAGGGATCCGGGTACTGACCACAGTCAGCACGCCCGAGAAACGGGACTTCGTCAAGACACTGGGCGCGGACGAGGTGATCCTTTATCCACAGGAAGATATGGTCTCCCGGGTGCTGGAACTTACCGATGGGCGTGGCGCCGACGTGGTTCTCGATACCGTGGGTCCCGAGGTGTTCCGTGAATCCATCGAGGCGACCGCCCATTACGGGGATCTGGTGACCCTGCTCGATCCCGGTCCTGACCTGGACTGGAAAGAGGCGCGTAACCGGAATCTGCGGATCGGTTTCACTCTGATGCTGACCCCCATGCTGAGGGATCTGCCCCAGGCAAGAGCCAATCAGGTGGCGATACTCCAGGATTGCGCCGAAATGATCGACAGCGGCTGTCTCAAGATTCATGTGGAGCAGCAACTGCCGTTGGCTGAGGCGGCGCAGGCGCACCGCCTGATCGAACAGGGAAAGATGCAGGGAAAACTGGTGCTGTTGCCATAAGCGCATTGTACTGATGAGTTCAATGATCAGGCTTGCGGCCCGGAGAGCGGGTTATGCGGTTTTTTACCCTGACGGTTGCACAGACCGGAACCGAGTTGTCCCACGCTTGTCCTAACCTTGGTGAGTTCAGGGTTATATTCCGCTTAGAAGCAGATTCCCGGGGCATGTGCGGATTGGTGATCCCAGGGCTTCATGTCAGAATGAAGTCATGCAAGAAGTTCTCAAACCTCCCAAATCCCTGTTACGCAAAGTGGGTCGGGCCATCGCCGACTACCGCATGATACGCGATGGAGACCGGATCCTGCTGGGGGTGTCGGGGGGTAAGGACTCACTCACGCTGCTGCAGGTACTGCGTCATCTGCAAACCTATGCACCCGTGCATTTCGATCTCGGCGTGATCACTGTCGATCCTGAAGTGGAGGGATTCGATCCGGAACCCCTCAAGGCTTACTACGATCGTTTGGGCGTACCCTGGTTTTACCGGGAACAGGCGATCATGGATGAGGCCCGGGAGAACATGTCCGGGGATTCGTTCTGCGCCTACTGCGCTCGCATGAAAAGAGGCATCATGTACACCACCTGCCGGAATCAAGGTTATAACGTGCTCGCCCTGGCGCAACACCTGGATGATCTGGCGGAGAGTCTGATGATGTCCCTGTTTCACGGCGGCCAGTTGCGCACCATGAAAGCGCACTATCTGAACGATGCCGGGGATATCCGGATCATCCGCCCCCTGGTCTACTGTCGGGAGACCCAGACCTCGGCTTTTGCCGTTGAGGCGGGACTGCCGATCATTCCCGACAGCTGCCCGGCCTGTTTCACCAAACCGACCCAGCGTGCCTACATGAAGCAGATGCTGGCCCGGGAAGAGCGCGGCAACCGCCATCTGTTTGCCAATATGCTGCATGCAATGAAACCTTTGATGGATGAAACACCCCCATGAATATCATTAATGTTTCGATTCCCACCCGGGTGGCGCGACCCGGCATGACGGTCGGTGAGGCGATGCAGGAGTGTGTCGACAAGGATGTGCCCGGAATCCCCTACGTGGATGCCGAGGGAGAATTGAACGGACGATTTTCCCTGCGTCACCTGTTTCTGCTCTGCTGTATCCCCAACGATATTCTCCAAGGTGCGCATTTGCTGGGGGACGATATCGAACATATCGATTTTCCCCGCATCAGGGCCGATGAATTGTTGCAGCGACCGGTCGAGGAGTTCATTTTTCCTGACGTGATTCGCCTGTCGCCCCATTTTCATTCCATCAAGGCCCTGGCCATCATGGAACAATTCGGAACCGAATATCTGTTCGTGACCGATGAGGGTGAGTATCGGGGCGTGGTCACTCGAATGAGCATCGCCCGGGCCCTGGTGGATAAGAAATGTTGCATCGATTGAAGCGGACGAAGAACCGAAGCGTCGATCCGGAACCTGCAGGAACGAAGATTCCAAGGGCCAGCGAGGAGGTAGGAACCCATGCATGATCAGATAACCCAGGAAATGTGGGTCTCCGCCGCAGTACTCGCGGTCTCTTATATCCTGATCTTCACCGAAGTGCTGCATCGAACCATCGCGGCGCTGCTCGGCGCGGTGGCGATGATCGGAGTGGGTATGTGGTTCGGCTTCTACAGCCAGGAGGCGGCGATTCTTTCGGTGGACGCCAACACGATCCTGCTGCTGGCCGCGATGATGATGCTGGTGGCGCTGCTCAGACCCACCGGCGCATTCGATTTCGCCGCAGTGCACATTACCCACTGGGCCCGGGGTAATCCGAAGCTGCTGCTCATCTACCTGAGCCTCGCGGTCAGTCTGATCAGTATGATACTGGACAATGTCACCACGGTGATTGTGTTCGCGCCCCTTACGGTGTTGATCTGTCGTCTGTTAAAGATCAATCCGATGCCATATCTGATGGCGGAGGCCATGCTGTCGAACATCGGTGGTGCCGCGACCCTGGTAGGCGATCCGCCCAACCTGATGATCGGCAGCGCCGGGGGTATCAGCTTCAACTCCTTCCTCATCCACATGGGCCTGCCGGTGCTGGTGGTGTGGATGGGAACCGTGGCAATGATGTTGTACCTGTTCCGGGAACCCCTGTCGCAGCCTGTTCAGGATCCGCACAGCCTGGTGGATACCCACGCGATCAAGGATATGAAGAGCCTGAAGCGGATCCTCTTCGCCCTGGGTGTGGTGATCGTACTGTTCTTCATCCATCACAGTCTGCACATCCTGCCGGCCTATGCCTCGTTCATCGGGTTGTGTATCGCCTTACTGTTGATGCGACCAAACATGGAGTCCCTGTTCAGTACCGTCAACTGGTCGGTGCTGTTTTTCTTTGCCGCCCTGTTCATGATCGTCGGCGGGGTTGAATCCTCCGGACTGCTGGAACTGCTGGGTGAGGAGTTGGGGACGCTGGCGGAGGACCCCGGCAAATTGCTGGTCACCGGTCTGGCTCTGATGTGGGTCGCAGCCCTGCTCAGTGCAGTGGTGGACAACATCCCGTTTACGGTCACCATGATCCCCATCATCCTGGGCCTGGAGGTCAGTGGAGTGAACATAGCCCCGCTGTGGTGGGCCCTGGCTCTGGGGGTCGGGCTCGGCGGCAATGGCACCCATCTGGGGGCCACGGCGAACATCATTGCAGTGTCCGAGTCGGAAAAGAGCGGTATGCCCGAAGCAAGGATCACCCCCCTGGCCTGGCTGCGAACCGGAATGCCGGTGATGCTGTTCGGACTGGTTCTGGCAAGTCTGGTCTACTGGCTGTTCTTTGATCTTTTTCTGGCTGTCTGAGGTCGGCCTGCAACGTCTTCAAGCGCGGCTTAAGTGATATTTTTCGATTGATATCAGATTCCTGGTGAAAAACGGGTAGCGATGTAAGGCAATACCATTGAGTGATGAGTGCTTCCACTCGCAGTGCATCCGCTGAATCGGGCTACTGCACGCGCACTGCCCGGGTATGCGGACTCCAGGCCCTTCGCGAGCAGGTCATTTTCGAAGCCTGATCCGGGGAACTCCCCCAATTTCCCTGTCAGATTTATCCCGCCGGTTTTCTTGACTGTTTTGGTTGGTATTTCTATAGATTTAGATTGAAGTACGACAAAACAGCGAGGAGAGGAACGGATGAATATCAGAACCACCACTGACCCGATTACTCTGCGCGATGTCTCCAACCCCCAGGAGCACCCCTGTCTGTACGAAGGCGATGGAGATCATGGCGTAGAGATCTATTTCGAGAGTGAAGAGACCAAACGCATCTACCAGGAGATGGAAATGGAAGACCATAAGGTCCTGCAGGGCAACGACACGGAAGACTACGTGGCAGAAGGCTGAACCGACATGTTACTCAGCCGTATCTACCTGCTGGTACCCGACCGGGATCAGGCTGAGGCGGTGGTCATGGATCTGATCTACGAGCGGATCATGCGCCCGCACATACACGCCATTGCCAAACCCGGTGTGGACATCACAGGTCTGCCACCTGCGAGCCCGGGCCAGCGCAAAGGCTGGACTGCCAAGGTCGAGCATGTCTTTTGGGATGTCATACTGCTGTTGTTCTTCGTGGCGCTCATGCTGTTGCCCCTGGCCCTGTGGACCGGAGAGTGGGCCTGGGCGGCGGGTTGTGCGGCGATGATGATCACCAGCCTGGCATTGGGTTACCGCTTCGCCAGTCGGGTGGTGCCCCAGGTGCACCCGGAAGACTTCAATGTGCCATTGCGTCACGGGGAGATCCTGCTGCTGGTGGATGTGCCCCGTTGGCGGATCAATGCGATCGAACGCCATATCAGAAACAAGCATCCGGAAGTGGATTTAGGTGGTGTTGGTTGGGGTTATGATGCGCTCGGCATCTGACTTGCCAACACAGGGGTGACGTTTCACGTCACCCGGTTTTTTTTCCCTTCGTACAGCCGTTTGGATTTGGGATGCGCGAGTCCCGTGTCAGCCTGATCAGATCTCGCTGTGCCGTTTTTACAGCCCGCCCGTCAAATCAAAACACCCGGTTAACCATTGATTCCACTATGGCGCAGCAGCGGTTCGATCTGAGGTTCGCGGCCGCGAAACGCGACGAATAGTTCCATCGCATCCCGGGAACCCCCCTGTTCCAGAATTTCGTGGAGAAAGTCCTCGCCCGCCACCGGGCTGAAGATACCCTCCTCCTCGAATCGGGAGAAGGCATCCGCAGAGAGCACCTCAGCCCATTTGTAGCTGTAGTAACCCGCGGCATAACCACCGGCGAAGATATGCGAGAAGCCGTGGGGGAAGCGGTTCCAGGCCGGGGGTCGCACCACCGCCACCTGTTCGCGCACCTCTTCGAGGATCTCATAGATCCGCCCACCCCGGGCCGGGTCGTACTCCTGGTGGATACGGAAGTCGAACAGGGAGAACTCCAGCTGACGCACCATCTGCATCGCGGACTGAAAATTCTTCGCCGCGTACATGCGATCGTACAGGGCGTCGGGGATTGGATGCCCATCATCCACGTGTCCGGCGATCAACTGCAGGGCCTCTTTCTCCCAGCACCAGTTTTCCATGAACTGACTGGGCAGTTCCACCGCGTCCCAGGCCACCCCGTTGATACCGGCCACACCGGGGTAGTCGATCAGGGTGAGCATGTGGTGCAGGCCGTGGCCGAATTCGTGGAACAGGGTCTGCACCTCCTCATGGGTGAACAGGGCGGGTTTGCCATCCACCGGGGGTGAGAAGTTACAGGTCAGGTAGGCGACCGGTATCTGATCCATGCGTTCGCTGAAGAAGCGGGTGGCGCAGTCGTCCATCCAGGCGCCGCCGCGTTTTTTCGGACGTGCATAGAGGTCCAGGTAGAACTGGCCACGCAAATGACCCTTGCGGTCGCGGATCTCGTAGAAGCGCACGTCCGGGTGCCACACGTCCACTCCCTCCACCGGGCGGATCTCGATGCCGTAGAGCCGCTCCACCACCGCGAACATGCCGGGCACCACCCGGGTTTCCGGAAAGTAGGGCTTGAGCTCCTCCTGGCTGATGTCGTAGCGGAACTGGCGCAGTTTTTCCGAGTAGTAGCCGATGTCCCAGGCCTCCAGCTCGGTCACTCCATACTCGCTGCGGGCAAAATCCCGCAGTTCCTGGAGTTCCTGTTCCGCCTGGGGACGGGAGCGACGTGCCAGGTCATTGAGAAATGCAAGCACCTCATCCGTGGAACGGGCCATCTTGCGGGCCAGGGAACGCTCCGCGAAGTTATCAAAGCCCAGCAGTTGGGCCTGCTCATGGCGCAGTTTGAGGATCTGCTCCATCACCTCGGTGTTGTCCCACTGACCCCCCTGGGGACCGTACTCCGAGGCGCGGGTCGAATAGGCCTCATACAGCTCATGGCGCAGTGCCCGGTCATCGGCGTACATCATCACCGGGTAGTAGGAGGGGAACTCCAGGGTTAAAAGCCAGCCCTCCTGGTCCCGCTGAGTGGCGGTCTGTCTGGCCAGGGCCAGGGCGGATTCCGGCAGTCCCGCGAGGGCCTGCGGATCGGTGATCAGTTTGCTCCAGGCATGGGTCGCATCGAGCAGGTTCTCCTCGAAACGGGTGGTCAGGCGGGACAGTTCCTGGCTGATTTCCTTGTAACGCCGCTTTTTATCCTCCGCCAGATCGACGCCTGAAAGTCGGAAGTCGAGCAGCGCGTTGTCCAGCAGTTTGCGTTGAGCGGCGTCGAGTTTTTCCTGCTGATCGGCGACCTGTTTGTAGGCGTCGCAGAGTCGGCTGTTCTGGCCCATCTCGGTGGCGTATTCGCTGAGCTTGGGCAGGCAGGCGTTGTAGACCTCCCGCAGGGCATCGTTGTTGACCACCGAGTTCATGTGGCTGACAGGCGACCAGGCACGACTGAGCCGATCATCGGCCTCTTCCAGGGGTTCTATGAAATTATCCCAGGTCGGTGAGTCGCTCTGATTCAACAGTTTCTCGGTCAGCGCACGGTTTTCCTTCAACAACTGATCGATGGCCGGTTCCACCAGTTCTGGTGTAATCCGCGAGAAGGCGGGCAGGCCGGGCATGTCTAGCAAGGGGTTGTTCATTTCAGTGGTTCCCATTGGATCTGGTCTGTTCCTGTCGATGTCTCGATTAAATCGCATCTGGGGGTGGTGAGGAAAGCCCTGTTAACAGGGTGGATCGCAGGGTTGAGATCAGGACATCTGACCCCATGTTCTGCATCTGTCAGACCCGAGCATGCACTCCTGGTAGCCCAGATGTAGCGAAGCGGAACCCGACATGATTGGATTGGGTTCCGCTGTTCGTCGGGTTACGCTCCGCTGACCCGACCTACCGATGACTGCTGTGATGCGCGCAAAAACCTGATCCTGGAACGCATTCCCACGCAGAGCGTGGGAACGAGATAACCAGGCTGGCGAGTTGAGTGACTGCCGATATCCTCAGTGGCGATCAACTTACTCGCTCACCCTCCGATGGCTGCGCATGGCCCGGAATACCTCATCCGGATCGTTCGGTTTGCCGGTCAGCAGGTTGCAGATCATGTCGTCGTAGAGCGCTGCACGGTAGTCGGTGGATTCGTCCTTGGGGATCAGCTGCCAGTCCGTGTCCGAGGCGGGAAAGAGCTTGTTCGCGTCGCCATAACCATAGACCTTGTAGAGGCGCTCCCTGCAGCGGAAACCCTCGTAGGAGCTGTTGTCGACCCCGCTACGGGAGCGGATCACCAGCAGAAAGCGAGTCACCCCGTCCGCGCCGGTCTCCAGGCTGGTGGTATCGATCAGATACTCGAACCGCTGTTCACCGGCGCCCACCTCGAAGGCCTGCAGTGCGTCCTGGTGCACCTTCTCGGGCAGCTTAACCTCACCCTCCTTCCAGATCTCTTCCGCGCCGGGGGTGTATTTGATGTCGGTCGGATCATCGAGCAGGATGTTGCCGGCGGATGCCGTGGCGCTGCTCATGCAAAGGGCGATCAGGATGGGGATAAGGCGATTCAACTTGGATTCCTGGTTGTGTCGTGGTCCACGGGAGACGCATCTGGATAGCGCCTGGCAGAGGCGCGGGTAATCTGCTTTGTAACGATGTTGGGAAAAATTCTCAAGCGCTGCTGATTGGAGCCCGATGATGCCCATGGGTTCCCGTCCCGTGGGATGGCCCACTCGTAGGCCGGGTTAGCGCAGCGTAACCCGACGCAATGCACCCAAGTTCGCAGCCAACGTCGGGTTACGCTGCGCTAACCCGACCTGCCCGCAGCAATGAACGCCGTCTAGGTCAGCTCGAATACGTGTTAGAGGAGCCTGAGCGTAACCATCCAGGCCGCCCCGGTACCCAGGGCAAGAAACCCCAGCAGGCTGAAAAACGAAATCAGGCGATAGCGTCTCACCAGGGCAAACTCCTCCTTGGTGGAGATCAGCAGCGGGCGCCGGGTTGATCCGGTGCCGCTCAGGGTGTGCAGGGGTTGCTGGTCCTCCTGCATCTGCTCCCGTGTTACTTCACGTTCCGCCGCGCGGCGCGCGGACTCCCACTCGGCGGTATCGATCCTGCCGTCACGGTTACGATCGAATCGCTCCAGGAGAGCCGCGTGATCAGCCTTCCACTGGCGCAGACGGTCACGGATGCGCTCGTCGCGCATCGCCTTGCGGTCCAGTTCCCCCAGGGAGCTGAACAGGCCGATGGCATAGAGGGGGTCACCGGGCAGGATCATCTCCTCGGTGTAGCGGTAGTCCCCCTCGAAGGTGGTGTTGACGGAGACCTCCATGCCGAACAGCTTGAAGCGGCTGTGGGTGGTGCCCCGGCCCCGGTCGGGACCCGCGAAGGGGGTGGGGTTGGGCCCATGCCAGACCTGCCGCTCGCTGGCGTTCACCGAGGCGCCCTCGGGATCTATGACGCACTCCCCGGTGCCGTCACGCAGCAGGAACAGACTTTCGCTGACCCCGGTGCGCTGGGTGCGCCAGCCGTTGTCGTTTTTCTTCTCCACCCGGAACTTCCACCAGCAGCAGGGGGTGCTGCTGAGCGGCGCGATCACCGGTTCGCCGCGCATCATGTCCGCCTCGCCGATCAGTTCCACGTAGCCCTGGGGTGCGGAGCGGATCTTCGCCGTGGGGGTGTCCTCGATCAGGCGTGCCCGATGGAAGGTGACGAAGGTGGTGATCAGCCCGGCCAGGGCGGCCAATGACATCAGGCCGCTCCAGAACAGGAATTCGCCGGAGCTGAGGTTGGCGACGGCCTGCATCAGTGAAACAGGGTGCCGATATTCACATCCGTCAGTTCAGAGGCGTCGAATTCCAGCAGTTCCGCCGGCTGGAAGGCGAACATGCGGGCCAGGATCACGTCCGGGAACTGCTCGATGCGGACATTGTTCATATTGACGCTGTCGTTATAGAACTCGCGCCGGTCGGCGATGCTGTTCTCCAGGCCGGTGATGCGGCTCTGCAGGTGCAGGAAGGTCTCGTTGGCCTTCAGATCGGGATAGTTCTCCGCCACCGCGAACAGGTTGCCGAGTCCGAGCCGCAACTGTCCTTCCGCCGAACCCAAGGCACCGACGTCCCCGGAGGCGGCCGCGCTGTGGACCGCGGAGCGGGCCTTCATCACCTTTTCCAGGGTCTCCTGCTCGTACTGCATGTACTGCTTGCAGGTTTCCACCAGCTTGGGCAGTTCGTCGTGACGCTGTTTCAGCAGCACGTCGATGTTCGCCCAGGCCTTGCTTACATCATGTTTGAGCCGGACCAGGTTGTTGTAAATCATCACACCATAGATCAGGATTGCTACTATCGTCCCGATCACTACAAAGCTGAATATCTCCATCGTTACAGGAACCCCCTTCAGTCACATGTCCAACATACGCCCCTTCGAAACCCACGTCCCGCGCATCGAAGACGATGCCTGGGTGGATGAAACCGCCGTGGTCATCGGCGATGTCCATATTGCATCACAGGCCTCGGTTTGGCCAATGTGCGTGATCCGCGGCGATGTGCACCGGATCCGCATCGGCGCCCGTACCAACATCCAGGATGGCTCGGTGCTGCACGTCTCCCACGACAGCTACTACCTGCCTGGGGGGCGCCCGCTGACCATCGGTGAGGGCGTCACCGTGGGCCACCGGGTGATGCTGCACGGCTGCGAGATCGCCGACGGGTGTTTTATCGGCATGGACTCCACCATTCTTGACGGTGCGGTGCTGGAATCGGGGGCGATGCTCGGTGCGGGCTCTCTGGTGCCCCAGGGACGACGCCTGGAAGGGGGTTACCTGTGGCTGGGACGACCGGCGCGCCGGGTGCGGGCGCTGAGCGAGAAGGAAAAGGAGATCATCGACTACACGGCGGGCCACTATGTGCGTTTGTCGGAGCGTTACGAGGCGTCCCGCGAATCCTGACTTTTCAGTCAGGGATCATTAAACCCGTGGTTGCCGGTCTCTGCGCTGATTTCGTGAGTGACCAGGAGGAAAAAAACCGGAGCCCTGGAACAGCTGTGCGGACTCCGGTCGGACAAGCGCCGAGCCTGGTTAGAGCTGATTTCCAGCTTGAACTTCGTTCATCCTGACCAGTTCTTTTCCGTTCTTCGCATTGATCAGCGAATAGGTGCCATCCTCATTTTTTTCCGTGTAATGACACAGATCCTTGTCCATGTGATCCCATCGCACACATCGTGTATCGGTTTTAGCGTCGATCCACCATTTACCTGATCGTGTTTTGCCGCTGTCCGAATTGCTGACGACTGAACCGTCCTCGGAATAGTAGACACGTCCGGGGCCGTGCTTGAAATGCACCCCGGTGACGGTATTGCCGCTGTACAACTCCTTAAGGTCCGCTGCTGATAATCGCTCACCGGCCTGGACGCCGCTGCACCAGAAAGCGCAAAGCAGTACTGCTGTTATTGTTTTCATCCTTTTCTCCTTGGGTTCCGCCTTGGTATGAACGATCAACCTGTCGGGCGGAGTGTGACAGGCTGATGGGGAGGGTTGGGGTGTTGAGTACAACACGCCAGGTGCGAATCGACTGAGTCACTGATAAGAAAACGGATTTGAAAGGGTTGTTATCGAGCTGACGGGTCTGTTCAACGATAGCCGTTTACCGGGCAGATTTCTTTTCCGCCCTGCTCTGCACGCAGACCGGGGACGTCATCGTCAGAACGCAGCTGGTCGACTACCTGATTGTATTTTTCGGAAGGCACCGATGGGGCGAACCGGATGACCACAAAACCATCTTTGCGGATGTTGTAGGAGGTCACCTCATCGAGTTCGTTTTCGAACAGAACACCCGACACAACCGCATCGACACGACTCTGGTTGTGTAATTCTTCCTGGGTGAGGGATTGTTGATCGGCGCACCCGCCTGCAACGATCGCACAGAAGGCGATACCGAACAGCATGGGTTTCATCATCTTTCAGTACTCCTGGATTGAGACTACTGATACGAGATGCAATGGCAACGGCTCTGGTGTGTGTTTGGCTTTCTCAGCTAAATACCAGGGCATATTGGATTCGTCTGAACAGGCCTTGGCGTTTTTCTATCCATGATAGTCGGTCTGTGCTCATCTCACCGGAGAATGCGTCGTCCGCTACAGGTAGGCGCTGAGGAAAATACCGACCGAAACCAGCAACGGGGTCGCCAGGGTGATTGCCACATTCTTGCCCAGGTTGGGGATCAGTTGTGGCAGGTCTCCGTTGGATTCCCGCACTCCGACGAACACCTGGTAGGACAGGGGCAGGGTCAACAGTCCAAGCAGTGCCAGGCCGGGAAGCATACCGCCGAGTACGCCCAGGATGATGCTGGCGTAGGCCAACAGGGCGAAGCCGAGGAACAGCTGGGCGGTGCCGACGGTGCCCCAGGCGATGGCGAAGTTGTCCCGGCCGACGCTCTGGTCGGCTTCCCGGTCGGGGATCTGGTTGAGCAGCAGCAGGTTGTTGACCAGAAAGAAGGGGATCAGGGAGAGCAGCCAGGCGAGGCCCTGGTAGGTGCCGGTCAGGGCGTAGTGGGTGCCTATCACCATCAGGGGACCAAAACCGAGTCCCGGAGTGATCAGCACCAGGTAGCGGTTGCGATTCACCCAGCCGGTGTAGAGCACGATGATTGCCACACCCGCAAGGCCGATGGGGGTCAGTCCCCAGCCAGTCTGCTGCACCAGGTAAAGTCCGCTGAGTATGGTGGTCAGCAGAGAGAGGACGCCGAGCATCAGGGCCTGGATGGCGAGCCGGGGCTGCATCACCAGGGTGCCGCTGCCGCCACTGAACGGGGTTTTGTCGGTCTTGAAGTCGAGCCCGGACTGGAAGTCGGCATACTCGTTGAGGGCGTTGACGCTCACATGGGCCATCAGACCGCCCACCAGGATCACCGCGAAACGGGTCCAGTCGATGGGAATCCCGGTCAGCAGGGCGCTGGCCAGGCCTAGGGAGAGACAGATTGGGGTCAGGATCAGGAAATTCGGTCGGGCCACGCCAACCACGGGAAATACACTCATCAGCCTCACTTTGGGTTCTGGGCGGCCTGGCAACGGAGCGTGGCCGGGATCCCGTTTTTTATTGGATAGCCCTACTATGGCATCCGCTGGAGGGTTTTGAAAGCCGGGTTTGCCCTGTGATACGGGGGTTATTTGAGGCGGGAGGCCCGATCTCAGGCGGGCAGGGAGGGTGGTTCCGGGCCGGCGGCTGAGGCGGCCGGCCCGGTGGTCGATGCGCGGTAACTCAGCCGCTGACTTTGAACTGCTTGACCAGTGCCTTGAGCTGATCGCCGAGGCGGGCCAGCATCTCGCTCGAAGCCATGGTCTGCTCCGCGCCGCTGGCGGTGCTCTGGGCGACCTGATAGATGTTGTCCACGTTACGGCTGATCTCTTCGGTGACCGAGGCCTGTTCCTCGGTGGCGCTGGCGATGTGGGTGCTCATGTCGAGCAATTCCTGAACCGATTGTTCGATCTCGCCGAAGGCCTTTTCAGTTTGTTCCGTGAGCTGAACCGTGGTGCCGAGGTCCTCGTTGTTCTCGTTGAGCATCCGGGTGGTCTGGGCGCTGCGTGACTGCAGGGTCTCGATGGTCTCACGGATCTCCTCAGTGGACTGCTGGGTACGCTGGGCCAGGATGCGCACCTCGTCGGCAACCACCGCGAAGCCGCGTCCCTGTTCGCCGGCCCGGGCCGCTTCGATCGCGGCGTTGAGGGCCAGCAGGTTGGTCTGCTCGGCGATACCCTGGATCACGTCCAGCACCGACCCGACCTTGGTGCTGTCCGCATGCAGGGCATGCACGATCTCCTTGGACTCGTTCATGCGCTGGGACAGCAGCTGGATCGCGGAGGTGTTGCGCTCCAGGACCTCACGCCCCGCGTGCACCTGGCTGCCTGCATGGCGCGCGGCATCGGCGGTGGCATTGGTGCTGTGCGCCACATCCCGCACCGTGGCGGTCATCTCTTCGATAGCGGTGGCAACCTGCTGGATCTCGCCCTGCTGCTGCTCCACACCCTGGCGGGTATCCCGGGTAATGGTGGAAAGCTCTTCCGAGGCTACCGCCATCTCGTCGGTGGAGTGGCCGACCTCGACCATGATGCCCTCGAGTTTGGTGACGAAGGTGTTGAAGGCGCCACCCAGTTGACCCAACTCGTCGTTGCTCTTGTCATCCAGGCGCACCGTCAGGTCCCCGGACCCTGAGGAGATATCCCGCATGGATGCCAGGATACGCCCCAGGGGCGCAGTCACGCCCATGCTGAAGATCCAGCCGATGGCCGCACTGGCCAGCGCCAGCACCAGCGCGGTGCCGATCATCAGATACACGATGTCATGGCGCAGTTCTGTCGCGGCGGCATAGGCCTCTTGCTGGTCGATTTCCGCCAGGATTGCCCACTTCAGACTGCCGATCTCCACCGGCTTGTAGGCCGAAAGTACCGGTACGCCCCGATAGTCGTCGAACACGTCGAACCCGGTGGTACCGCCGATCGCCCGCTGGGCACCGGGCGAGTTCACGGGTTGCAATCCGATGACGGTCTCCTTGGCGCGGATCGCATCCAGCACGTTACCGGGAACCCCGGCCCCGCCGATGGCAGTGAGGAAACCCTGCGGATCTTCAATAAAGAAACGGCTCTGGCTGCGCATCTTCATGTCGGAGCCGATCAGATAGGTCTCGCCGCTTTCGCCGAGTCCCGAATCCTGCCACTTGCCGTTACCGGTCATTACCTGATTGATCCGGTCGATGGGCAGCTGGAAGGCGATGACGCCAAGCTGCTCGCCCTGATCAAACACGGGTATGGCGATAAAGGCGGCCGGATCGTTATAGGACGGCAGGTAGGGTTCGAAATCGGTCATGAACACCGAGCCGTTATCCGGCAGGCCCAGGGCGCCGCGGAAGGCCTTGCCCAGTCCCGAATCGGCATACGGACCGGTTTTCAGGGAGGTGGCGTAATCGAGTTCCTTGAACACGGTGTACATCACATCCCCGGTATCGGCGTCGATGAGGAAGATGTCGTAGTAGCCGAAGCGCTGTTGCAGTTCCCGGAAGCCGGGATGGAACAGGGCATGATCCCGGGCGTAACTGCTGCCGTCCTGCTTGTCGATCAACTTATCCTTGTTACCCAGTGGATTCGGGTTGGAGCCGATGTAGCGGTCCTGGAACAGGATGCCGTGGTCACCCAGTTTCTGCAGCAGTGCGTCGATCGAAGTGGACTCGCCGTTGTTGCGTTTGCTGAACTGGCCGAGGAAGTCGGATTTGTAATAGCCCTGCAGGGTGGTGCGGGCTTGAGCCAGATCCACCGGAACTTCGTCCTGCAGGCTGTGGAAACTGTTGTGGAAGCGGCGCAGGGCATCGATGGTCATGCGGTCCTTGGCATAGGCCTGGGCCTGGGAGCGCATGGCGTCGAAATAGTTGACGATCTGGGTTGCGCGGTCCTCCCGCAGAGCAACCAGGCGCGCCTTGGCCTGATCTTCAAGGGCGGTTTTTGCATGATCATCGGCGTACCAGCCGATGAGTCCTCCTACCAGCAGGGCAGGGACCAGTGCCAGCAGAACACTGCCGGCCCGGAGTTTTGTTTTAATCAGCATCTGGGAACTCCTCGCTTTATTACGGTGTTCCCTCAACCAATCCACTCAATCCATACGCACTGTATCGGCGAACTGCGTCACAAGTTGAATGAATCCGATTCTTATTGGGCGGCTTTGTCGGCCTCTTGTAGCAGTTTCAGGCGCAACTGCTCGATGACCGGAGGGGTTTCGGGCAGGATGCCGCGCCACAGGCGGAAGGATTCCGCGGCCTGTTCCACCAGCATGCCGAGCCCATCCAGAGCGCGGGCCGCCTGGTGCTCCCGTGCCCAGCGCTGAAACGGGGTGGGGCCGGCGCTGTAGAGCATGTCATAGCACCAGCCGCCCTTGGCGAGAATGGTTTCGGGCAGATCCGGGGTTTCGCCTTGCAGACCCGCGGCGGTGCCGTTGATGATCAGGTCGAACTGCATGCCTTCCAGCTCATCCAGGCCGCACCCCGCCACCTGGCCATAGGCGGCCAGACCGCTGGCCAGGGAGAAGGCTTTGGCCGCCGTGCGGTTGGCGATGATGATGCGTTTGGGGTGCTCGTCCAGTAGGGGACGCATCACCCCGCGCACCGCACCGCCGGCGCCGAGGATCAGCAGCCGCTTGTCGCGTATGCGGAAACCCTGGTTGACGCTCAGGTCGCGCACCAGGCCGATGCCATCGGTGTTGTCACCCCGCAGGCGCCCGTCCTCGAGGCGGATCAGGGTGTTGACCGCCCCGGCGCTGTGGGCCCGCTCGCTGAGTTCATCGGCGAGCCGCCAGGCCTCCTCCTTGAAGGGTACGGTCACGTTGAGTCCCTGGCCTCCCTCGGCGAAGAACTGCCGCACATCCCGGGCAAAATGCTCCGGATCACCCAGGATCCGCTGGTAGTTCACCGCCTCCCCGGTCTGGCGGGCGAAGGCGCTGTGGATCTCCGGGGATTTGCTGTGGGCGATGGGGTTGCCGATGACTGCGTAGTTGTCCATTGAGTTTTGAATTTTTAATGTTGAATTTTTAATTCGGAATACTACTTTAGTTGTTCACAACTGTTTAGTAGCAGCTAGCCTTTGGTTGTTGTTACAGGGTATCGCGCTCTAGCCATTTTCTTGCCCTATTGAATGCAGATCTACTGTCACGATAACGGGACTCTTCCACGATAGTCTCTACCTCTGCATTTTCACCATGCCAGAGTTCAAGGACATAATCGGAGGGCAGTTTACGTACCTGCAAGGTATGTGTGTTTTTTAGCCCAAGAGCAAAAATATACGGGCCGTTTTCATCTTCTCTTACACTTATATGAGTACAGAGATGATTGACTTCATCTGCAAATTTTTTGAACTCTTCTTCTACGCTTTTCATATTTGCCAATGGCGTGAATAGATAGTGCGTTTGCTAGTCTGCAAGCATCCAGTGATCCCTATGGTTTCGCCTCGTTCCCACGCTCTGCGTGGGAATGCAGACCTAGGCTAATGCAAACACATCGAACCGGGCAATACCTCGGCGAACCGGGGTTTGTAATATGCTGCACAGTGATGAAAATCATAGCTTTTTCGCTATGCTCATCGGCATTGGATCATCCTCTCCCTATCCGGGAACGCTGGTTCACAAAGTCGCTCGTTTGGGTACTGCCCCCAGGTCGTGGAAGGGAGGATCTAAGGGAGCAACGGATCTGATTGCTCTCAATCGCTGTTCTCCTCATACCGGATATCGCCGGTTTCGCCCTCCTGGGCGAGTCACTTTTCTTTTTGCGCCAAAAGAAAGGGCGCCCGACTGACCCGCCCCTTCGGGGACCGCTGCGATGCTCACAAAAACCGGCGGGGCTGGAACTCGCTGCGCTCAAACAGCCAGCCCCGCTGATCGGTTTTTGCTGCGCTTCTCGCTCGGGACAAACGGGAATCTCAAGAGGCATAAGCCTCACCCGTGTAGCCCGGTTGTAGCGAAGCGGAAGCCGGGACCCGCAACGGATGTCGATTTTGCCAGTCTGCAAGCATCCAAAGATCCCTATGGTTCGTTTCGTTCCCACGCGGAACTGGGAACGAGGCGTCGGGCCGCTCAAGCGTTTCGTTTCTATGATCCTTCGTGTCCTTCGTGGTGAGATAGACCCGCGTGCAAACAGGGGTTTGTAATACGCTGAACAGGGAATCAAATCATAGCTTTTCGAGCAAATGTGACGGTCATAAAGTCCACAAATCGCGCGTCATGCGGGCTCCTTGATCCAGAATTCACGGTTGATTTGACAACCGATTGTTGAAATTTCCCCACGTAACCTCGATGTTGTTCAATCGTTCAGCCACTGCGCCGCCTGCCTGGCGAAGTAGGTGAGGATGCCGTCGCAGCCTGCGCGCTTGATGCACAGCAGGGATTCCAGCACCACTGCCTTTTCATCCAGCCAGCCGTTCTGTGCGGCGGCCTTGAGCATGGCGTATTCGCCGCTGACCTGGTAGGCGAAGGTGGGGACCTGGAAGGTTTCTTTCACCCGGCGCACGATGTCCAGGTAGGGCATGCCCGGTTTGACCATCACCATGTCGGCGCCCTCCTGCAGGTCCAGGCCGACTTCGTGCAACGCCTCGTTGCTGTTGGCGGGGTCCATCTGGTAGCTGTATTTGTTGCCTCCGCCCAGATTGGCGGCGGAGCCCACCGCGTCACGAAACGGTCCGTAGAAGCTGGAAGCGTACTTGGCTGCGTAGGCGAGGATCAGGGTATGGATATGTCCCTCCTGCTCGAGTGCCTCGCGGATTGCGCCGATTCGTCCGTCCATCATGTCCGAGGGGGCCACCACATCCGCTCCGGCCGCCGCGTGGGACAGGGCCTGGCGCACCAGCACCTCCTTGGTTTCGTCGTTCAGCACATAGCCGGTGGCGTCGATCAGACCGTCCTGGCCATGGGTGGTGAAGGGGTCGAGGGCTACATCGGTGATCACTCCCAACTCCGGAACCGCGTCCTTGAGCGCGCGTACCGCCCGCTGTGCCAGGCCGTCCGGGTTGTAGGCCTCACAGGCGTCTTCGCTTTTCGCCGACAGGGGGGTCACGGGGAACAGGGCCATGGCGGGAATTCCAAGGCTGTGAGCCAGGCGGGCTTCCTCAACCAACAGATCGATGCTCAGGCGTTCCACTCCCGGCATGGACGGGACGGCCTCCCGCTGTCCCTGACCCTCGAGGACGAACACCGGGTAGATGAAATCCGCCGGGGTGACGAGGGTTTCCCTGACCAGGCGCCGGGAGAATTCATGACGCCGCAGGCGTCTCATGCGGGTGGCGGGAAATTCGGCGCGGCGGTAGTGGCTGGACATGGGTTCCTCGACTCGGCTGTGGATCGGTATTTGCGGAATCCGGTTGCCGGATGCCGGGAATAACTTATCATACCCGCTCCATCCGATTCATGTTCAACCCGGTCGAAGCAGCCACGGGGAGAGGTGTTCACCATGAAAAGCGCATCCGAGCCAAATCCGGCAATCTACTCCGTTGAGGAAGCGACCTTCCAGGAACGGGTCGTACAGGCCTCCCACGTGCAGCCGGTGATGGTCGATTTCTGGGCTGAATGGTGTGCTCCCTGCCTCTCCCTGGCCCCGGCTCTGGAGCGGGTGATCGGTGAGCTGGAGGGGCGGGTGGTACTGGCCAAGGTGGAGGTGGATGACAACATGCGTCTGGCCGGGCACTACCGTTTGCGGGGCTTTCCCACCGTGATTCTGTTCCGTGACGGGGAGGAGATCGGTCGATTTCATGGCTCCCGTCAGAGTCACTGGCTGCGGGACTGGATCAGCGAACATCTTGGCCCACAGGGTGTCGCCACGGTTTCGGACGGTCAGGATGTGACTTAAATTCGTTCCAGGGATCTGTCCAGGGTGGAGTTTGACGTTTCGACAGCTTTAATATTACATAATATTCAATAAGTTATAGATACTGATCCTGGCTTGGTCCGGTAAACACCCACAAATTAAAGTTTTTGTTCACGCCGCCGTTGTAAGGGGTAAGAGTACTTGATGGTTTCGATCCTCCTCCGGCGCTGATAAACAAGCGCTTTAAGCCCACCCCCCCAGGGTGGGTTTTTTTTCGTGCCGCGTTTTCCTGACTTGGCGAATGCTCAACCGGCCACCTATGGTCTCAGGCCCTGATTACGACGCCACTGAGGGCGTCGCGGATGACTGTCGGGCGATCAAGTGTACCGGTGCGTCCGTGAACAACCAGGTCGATATTCCCGGCGCAGCGCAATCTCACCTGTAACGCGGTGCGTGCCGGCGGACGGCCGCTCAGGTTGGCGCTGGTGGAAACCAGCGGGGTGCCTGCGATCCGGCAGAGCGCCGCCGCCAGGGGATGGCCGGTGACCCTGACCGCCAGGGTCGCGTGCTTGCCCGTGAGCCAATAGGGGGTGGTGGGGGCTGCGGGTACCAGCCAGGTGGCGGGGCCGGGCCAGCTCTCCATGAGTAAGCGGTTGCGCGCTTCCGGCAGGGGCTGAAGGAAGGGTTGGAGGCGCTCGAAACTGTCGGAGATCAGGATCAGGCCTTTTTCCACCGGACGATTCTTGAGTTTCAGGAGACGGCTCACCGCGTGGTGATCGAGGGGGTGGCAGCCAAGGCCGAACACCGCCTCCGTGGGATAGGCGATCAAACCCCCGGCATGTATGACCTGCCGGGCCAGGCGAAGGTGCCAGGGATGGATCTGCTGGGCTGTCATCAAGGTTGGGGTCCGGTGATATTCGAAGCCGTGGTTTGTCCGCGGGGTTGATTGTGCGGGCTGTGCAAATTCTACCCGGATCGGCGCAATCCCGGGTTTCAATCCACTCCGGTATGCCTATCGGCAGATGCAAACGGGGCTCAAGCGGCGTAGTGCGCCTCGTACACCATCTGTCAGGGCTGCTTGCATTTTCCACTCGTCGCAGTGGAACCACCGATCCCCCGCATGGGGAACTGTTTATCACACTGATGCCAATGATCTGTCAACCTCCTGGCAAGTTGGTATATTTTGCAAGTTATTGAACGTTGGCTGATTAGTTGCCCTCCAGGACTCCGAGTGGGCGAGCAGGAGCGAGGGCCTGAGGGGCCCAATCAGGGTGGACGCCGGGGTGGCAGGTTTTGTGTGACCGGTTTCTGTGCGGCCGTTGGCAATCCCGCTATCCGGGTTGCGATGACTTGGCACGCCACGCGGTTCGTGGAATAGTCGGGTGTACGCAATGTCCGGAGCCGTGTGTCATGGGTGTTCGGGATTGCGGTCGTCGACGGAAACGGGGTCGTCGAACAGAGTCAGAGAGGGAGAGATCAAGGATGTACATGCGATGGCTGTGGTTGTGTCTGCTGGGGCTGCTCCTGGCCGGCACGGCATCCGCCCAGGTGTCACGCTTCAACATGGCCGAAAAGGCCTGGTTGGATGACCATCAGAAATTGAAGGTGGGGGTGGTCTCTATGACCCCTCCAATCCTGTTTTTCGAAAGCGGTCAGCCGATGGGGCTGGCGGCGGATTATCTGCGGGTGCTGGCCGCAAAACTGGGACTCTATCTCGATCTGGTCCAGTATCCGGATGATCAACGACTTGCCAATGCCCTGAGTTCCGGTGAGGTGGATTTCATCGGGGCCACTGTGCACACCGCCCTGAGTCCCCCGGACTGGCAGTTCTCCCGTCCCTATGTAACCCTGCCGGCCGCCCTGTATTCCCTGGGATCACTCAAGGGTCAGGGTATGTCGGCCATGGACGGTCTCACGGTTTCGGTGCTGGCGGGAAGCATCTGGGAAGAGTTCCTGCCCCATTACCTGCCGGGCACCCACACCCTTCCCGCCAAGGACCTGGATCAGGCACTGAGCGCAGTGATGGCGGGTCGGGCACAGGTCTATCTGGGGGATGCGGCAAGCGTCGATTATCTGCGTGGCGAGGGACACTACGAAGGTTTGAGAAAGGCGCAGGACCTGGATCTCACCCTGGACATTGCTCTGGCCACATCCCGTGATAATCCGACTCTGCATACCCTGCTGCAGAAATCCCTCGACCGGTTCAACGAGGATGAACTCAACGATGTCTGGAGCAACTGGCCCGGGGTGGAAAATACCCATCCCAGGGAATCCGGGTTTCTACGATTCCTCCTGTGGACCCTGCTGTGGGTGATCTGGAGTCTGTTGCTGGTGTGGATCGTGACCCGTCGGTCAAAACGCAGACTCGCCCATCATCGGGAGAAAACCCTACGATCGATCAGGCGCTTAAGGCGCCGTGAGGAGTTGCTGAAACAGAAGCTGCTGCATCTCAAACACAAGACCAAGCGCTACCGGCACCGCACCAAGGAGTTGTCGAAACAGGCGGAGTTTATGAATGCCCTGCTGCCCAGCGCAAGTTGGCGCTGGTACCCGGCGAGTGGTGAATGCCTCTGGGACGAGGAAATGTTCAGCCTGCTGTCACTTGATGCGGCCGATTTCACCCCCACCCGTGAGGCAATCCTGAAGCTGCTCGCTGAACAGGACCGGGACAGTCTGGAGTCCCTGTTCGATGATGATGACCGGGCCGTGAGTCGCTTGAAATTAAGTTTCAGCCTGCCGGATGGCCGGGAGAAGACCCTTTTGCAGTTCAGTCACTATATCGATGGCAAGGACGGCAGAGAGGGACAAAGGGTGGCGATCTGCTGGGATGTGAGCGATTTCAATGGCCGCATGGCTGAAACCGGGCAGTCTTCATCAGAAGACGTCAGCACTCTGTCACAAGAGGTAACGCAAGAGTAGGATAGGATGTTCCCGTGGGACATCAGGGTCCGGACCTTGCCGGATGTGGCCATGCTGCCGCACCATCGCTGTCTGTCGTTGTCTTAATTTGACCCGCCGGGTTAAAAAACCCCACCATCAAACAAGGGATCAAGGGAACCATGTTCAGATCTGTCGCATCACTCGTTTTTGTTTTATTGCTGACGTTCACCCTGCCGGCATCGGCCAATGTCAGCCCTTCGGATCGTGTCAAGGAGACGGTTGACCGAATCCTGGAGCTTCTAAAGGACCCGAACCTCAGCAAAACCGAGCGCCGGGATCAGGTCAAGGCCGTGGTCCGCAAGCGCTTCGACTACGAATCCATGTCCCAGGTCATTCTCGCCACCAATTGGCGTACCGCCACCGAGGCCCAGCGTGAACAGTTCATCGTGCTGTTCCGGGAACTCCTGGAGCAGACCTATTTCTCAGCAGTAGACAGTTACGACAACCAAACCGTGCGCATGGGCCGGGAGCGCCTGAAGGGAAATCTGGCCGATGTGCAAACCTTCATCGTGTCTGCGAACAAGGAACTTCCGGTGAGCTACAAGCTTAGATACCGGAATGACGACTGGTTTGCCTACGATGTCACCGTGGACGGGGTCAGTCTGGTGAGTAACTACCGCACCTCGTTCCGCAACCTGGTGAAGACACAGGGCATGGACGGCCTGCTGGCTGAACTGGCCGGCAAGGTGGCCAAGCTCAAGGAGGAGAACCTGCAGAAGGAGACTCAGCCGACATCAGATCAGGAAACGGCGCAATCCCCGGCTTCGGCGGTCAATTGATCCCATGTGGTGAGGTTACAACGTCGCCGTTGAGCGGTGGTTTTGCCGTTCCGGGGGGATTTACCATCCAAACCGGGCGTTTACAGATGGCTGGGATGTTCTATCCTCCCATGTGAGCGCTGCCGCAGCCCAGGGCGGACATCAGGCCAGTGTGCTGCCATGATCGCAACATCAACCCGAGGCGTGCTGATTGACGGGTTCTTGGCGGGCGGCCAGCGCAGACAACATCCAGGGATGGAATCGTCCAATCCGCAGTTCCATGGCAGCACCGGCCCGTCATGGTTCGCAAGGGTTGGCATACCCCGGTTCGAGGTTTCCCGCGGGACCCGGCCGGCACTGCCGGGATCGCACATTACAATTAATACAAAAAATCCAATTCTGGAACATTGAAGGAGAATCGAGCATGTACAAGAAAAAAATGTTGGCCCTGACGGTCGCAACACTCTTGCCTTTCAGTGCAGCCCTGATGGCTGAGGAAGCGGCAACGGAGGGCGTCAGCGCCAGCGAACCGGCCGCAGAGGAAAGCAGTGCATCAGAGCCGGCCGCGGTTGAGAGCAGCAGTGAAGACAGTGTCGCGAGCAGCGAACCGGCAACTCCCGACGATCCCCGTACACAACGGCTGAAAGAGCTCGACGCCCAGTACGAGGCTCTGCGCAAGCGTGCGGAAGAGGCGGGAGTCATGCTGCCCGAGCGTTCGCCCTGGACCGCATCGCGCATGAACAGCATGCGTCCCGGCATGGAGGAGCGCATGGCTCGGCACAACAAGATGATGTCCATGACTCCGGAAGAACGTGATGCCTATCGTCAGGAACGCTACGCGGAGATGCGCAAACGGGCCGAGGAGATGGGGGTTGAAATGCCGGAGACCCCGCCCTGGGCTGACCCGCGCATGGAGAGTGTCCGCCCCAGCATGGAGGAGCGTATGGAGCATCACAACAAGATGATGTCCATGACCCCGGAAGAGCGTGATGCCTTCCGTCAGGAGCGCTATGCGGAGATGCGCAAGCGGGCTGAAGAGATGGGCGTCGAAATGCCGGAAACCCCGCCCTGGGAGGCCCGCAAACAGGCCATGGATGAGCAGTGGGCTGAGCATCAGAAAATCATGCAGGGCATGACCGATGAACAGCGTGCGGCCTGTCATTCCATGATGCAACGGCATCGGGGCATGGGACCCGGGCAGGGAATGGGTATGGGACCCGGGCAAGGAATGGGCATGGGGCCTGGTCAGGGTATGGGGCCGGGACGAGGCATGGGACCCCAGGGCTGGTCACAACCCGGCATGATGCCCTATGGACAACCGGGCTATGGTTACGGACCGGGACCCTACGGTCAGGGTAACTTCTGGAATCCGGAGCAGTAAACCCGCTCTCCAATCCCCTCAAGTCGACGGGCATCCCCTCCCCCATCGGGAGGGGATGCCATCCGGCTGAACCCCATCAGCGGAGTATCGGTGCCGCTGTAGGTCGGGTTAGCGCAGCGTAACCCGACAGGAAACATCAGAAACTTCCCCATGCGTCGGGTGACGCTACGCGAACCCGACCTACCTTAGTGCGTTGACCCGATCCGCAAGTGCTCTCAATACTGGATCACTCCTCGGAATGGGACAGTGCCTCGGCCTCAGACTTCGAAAGCACCCGACCCGGCAGGGGTATAAGACCGGGTACCTGTTTCAGATAGGCGCGATAACGTTCGCCGTGATAGATGATCAGTTTGCGCTCCTCCAGCCATGAGCCAATGATCAGATAGAGGGTGATCAGTACCGCAGACAGCAACCGGGCCGGGTCCATGTCCTGGGTCCACACCAGGATCAGGCCAAGGCTGTACCAGGGATGCCGCACATAGCGATGCAGCGGGGAGATGTGCAGCCGTTCCAGGTCCCGGGTCTCCCGCTGGCGGCGTTGCCACTGGCTCAAACCGAGGAATTCACCGCTGTCGTACCAGCGCAGAGACCAGACAAACCCGGCAACCGCGAGCAGCATCAACAGGTACGCCAGGACCGCCAGCGGGCCCTCCCAGCGCCACAGGGGCTGCGAACTGAACTGCCACATGAGCAGCAGGGGGGGCAACAGCAACAGACCCGCCAGCAGGTTGTAGCCAAGGCGGTAGGCGGGAAACCACTCTGGTGCATGATTCGCCAGCCACGCCTTGACACCCAGGGAGGCAAGCCATGAGTGGATCAGGAAATACCCGATCCAGCAGATGGCGAGAATTGCCAGGTCCGAGATCTCAGGCATGACCGGCCCGGGTGAGGCGGACGTTCAGCTGACGAACTTGCCTTGCTGCAGCCGTTGGGCCTCCATCAGTTCCAGCTCTCTGGACCCGGAGATCACCACATCGGGTTCTGGCACGAAGTCGAGGTCTTCATTGAGGCGCTGGTAAGGCACTGCGTTGAGGATCACCCGCATCGCATTCAGCCGGGCCATGTGCTTGTTGTCCGAGCGAATGATGGTCCAGGGCGCGTGGGTGGTATGGGTGCGCTTGAGCATGGCGTACTTCTGATTGGTGAACTCGTCCCAGCGGTCCTGGGCCTGCACGTCGATTTCAGACAGTTTCCATTGGCGCAGCGGATCGGTCTTGCGCCGCTCGAACCGACGTGCCTGTTCATCTTTGGTGACGGAGAAATAGAGTTTCACCAGAATGGTGCCCTGGCGCACCAGATCCTTCTCGAAGCCGGGACAGCCAATCATGAAGTTGTCGTACTCATTTTCCGAGCAGAAACCGAAGATCGGTTCCACGATGGCCCGGTTGTACCAGCTGCGGTCGAACAGTACGACCTCGCCACCGGTGGGGCATTGGGTCACGTACTTCTGGAAAAACCATTGGGATTTCTGCTCGTCGGTGGGCTTGCCAAGGGCCACCACCCGGTAGTGTTTCTCATTCATGTAACGGGTTACGCGCCGGATGGTGCCGCCCTTTCCTGCCGCATCCCGCCCCTCGAAGAGGATGATCATGCGCCGGTTGGTGTCTTCCAGGTACTGTTGCATGCGGATCAACTCTGCCTGGTAGGGCTTCAACTCCTCTTCCCGTTCGAAGCGGCGGACCGCCTTTTTTTCGGTCATCCGGTTGAGTTCCGTCTCAGCCTTGAGTTGATGGTAATCCGACAGCAGTTCATTGAGTCGAATGGGTTGCTCATCGATGTAAATGATCTCTGGATTGCCTTTGTCTTCACTCATGGGCTGCCTCGTGCTGTTTTTTGTCAGGTTATCCCTATAAGAATAGCCCAACCCGGAAGGCCCTTGCGAGCTTTTACCGGGATTGTTTTGTTGTTTGCCCGGAGTCAGAAGCGATAGGCGGATTCGATCAGGTCCCGGGTTAGAACGCCCTGAATACGCCAGTAGTGATCTGCGTCGAACCACTCGATGTAGAGTGCATCGATGTGATTGCGTTCGAGCAGCTCCAGGGCCTCCTGAAGGGTGGCCTGCATGCGGATCGGGGCCAGTTCGTAGCGGGTGGCGGGGATCGCCAGCAGGTCCAGGTTTTCGTCCTCGGGGCGCTGTTCCAGGGTGCGCAGCAGTTCCACGCTGGGCATCAGGATCTTTTTGTTCTCCGGGGCATTGATGATCAGCCATTCCGGTTCCTGGTCGAGTGCGCGGCGGGCGGTCTCCCGGTCCACTGCCGCGTCGAGCTGGGCAAAACTGCGGTTCATGAAGCGTGCGGCCCCGATGCGCCGCAGGGACTGCATCACCGGGTCGGTGTGGTAGTGCCGGCCGCTGGTCTGCAGCAGGGCATGGAACATGGAGGATTTGCCGAACAACTCCCGGCTGATCAGGCTCGCCACCACGATGGCCAGCATCAGAGGCATGATGATGTCCGGGTTATGGGTCAGTTCGATCGCGGTGGTCAGGGCCGCCAACGGGGCCTGCAGGGCAGCAGCGGTGACCGCACCCATGCCGATCAGCGCATACACACCCGGGTCCGAGACCGGACCGTCGAACAGCAGCCCGGGCAGGGGCGCGATCACCCCGCCCAGGGCGGCCCCGATGAACAGCGCGGGACCGATGGTACCGCCGGGTATGCCCAGCCCGATGCTGCACGCGGTGGCGATGATCTTTGCCACCACCAGAACGGCCAGCAGAGCGAATCCGACCTCTCCCAGCAGGATCTGGTTGACCGTGTCGTAGCCGATGCCCATCACCTGGGGGACCGCGATACCGAACAGTCCCGCCAGCACGCCAGCCAGGGCATAGCGCAGTTGGGTGGACATCAGGCGGGTGCGGTTGCCGATAATCTGAATCAGGTGGACATAGGCGGCGGATGCCGCCCCGGCCGCCAGTCCGAGCAGCAGGATGAACAGCAGTTCGTGCAGGGAACCCAGCTGGAACACCCCGATATCGAAGACCCGTTCACCGTCGAATACGATCAACGAGAGACTGTTGGCGCTGACCGCTGCGAGCATGATCGGTATGAAACTGATCAGGGTGTACTCCATCATCACCACCTCGAGGGCGAAGATGACTCCTGCCAGCGGGGTGTCGAAAGAGGCGGAGATGCCGGCCGCGGTGCCACAGCCCACCAGGGTGCGGATGATGTTGTTGGGCAGGTTGAGATACTGCCCCAGCAGGGAGCCGCTGGCCGCTCCGAGGAATACATGCGGACCCTCACGGCCCACCGAATGACCGCTGATGATCGCGGTAGCCGCACCGATAAACTGCAACAGCAGCCCACGAAAAGAGAGGTGTCCCTGATGGTAGATGAGCCGTTCCAGCACCCGCGGCACGCCCAGCACCCGCAACTCCTCGGCGAAGCGGTGAAACATGAGTCCCAGCACCAGTCCGCCCAACAGCGGCAGCAGGCCCCGAATCATCCAGGAGAGGGCTTCGTAGTTCTCCGGGATCCCGCCTGGGAGTAACAGGGACTGTACCGATTCCACCAGCAGGCGGAACAGCACAATCACCAGGCCGGCGGCAAAACCGCTCAGCAGACCCAGCAAGGAGAGGATCAGCAACGCGTCCTGTCGAGAGAGCTGCAGACGCAGGTTGTCGAACCAGTTGACCAGGATCTTGGGGATCACTTCAGGAATACCTATGGGATGGCATGCTGGGGAAAATCATACCAAATCATTCGCCTGTGCATGCGTAGAAATCGTCAGGCCCCGGGTTGACCCGCGGAAATGTGCTGCTATATCCTTGCACTGTTATGCGGTAAATAGGGCTTGATATGAAACTCATTGATGTAGTTCGGTTCGCAGTGACAGGCCGGAAAAGGATCGTTTCACAAGGACGTTCGATTCCCTCCCTTCCCCGACAATTTCAGAATGCCTCTCAACGACTGTTGTGGGGCGTGATGCTCTTTCTTGTCAGCAGTGCTTCACTGGCAGCGCCTTTTGCCTATATCACCAACTACGTGGGTGGTGGGGGCAGCAATACGGTCACGGTGATCGATGTGGCAACCAATGCCATCGTCAGCACCATAGCGGTCGGCAGCAGTCCCTACGGCGTTGCGGCTGATCCGAGCGGTCAGTTTGTCTATGTCACCAACCAGGCAGGCAACTCGGTGTCGGTCATCGACAATGCGAGCTTTACGGTGGTTGATACGATTGCAGTCGGACTGTCGCCAATCGGTGTGGCGGTTAATGCCACCGCGACCCGGGTCTATGTGGCGAATCTGGGAGATAACAATGTATCGGTTATCGATACCGCGACGAATACCGTCGTGGCCACGGTACCGGTCGGTATGACGCCGAGTGGGGTGGCCGTCAATGCGGCGGGTACCCGGGTCTACGTGACCAATCGGGGCGCAGATACAATCTCAGTCATCGACACCGCCACGAACACCGTTTCGGCTACCATCACGGTGGGATTTTTTCCTGTGGGGGTTGCCGTCAATCCAGCGGGCACGCGGGCGTACGTGACCAATAGCGGCGTCAATACCGTCTCGGTTATCGATACCGCCCTCAACGCAGTGATCGCCACCCTGCCGGTGGCGAATGTACCCTGGAATGTGACGCTGAATCCTGCCGGTACCTTTGTCTACGTCAGTCTGCCTGGGAATGACGAAGTACTGGTGATAGATGCCGCCACCAATGCCATTGTCGATACGATCATCGCCGGGGATGGTCCTTATGGCGTCGATGTGACCCCGGATGGGACCACTCTGTATGTCGCGCATTCCATCTCCGGTAACGTACTGGCCGTGGATACGACAACCAATCTGGTGACGGCGACGATACCCGGAGTGCCCAACGGGGCTGCGTTTGGTGAGTTTATTGCTCCAGCGGCACCCGTTGCGGTGGCAGCCGTACCAGTACCGAGTCTGAATCTGTGGGGCTTGATCCTGCTTTCAGGGCTGATGGCTTTGACGGTCCTGTACTTCCAGCGACGATCTGACTCGGGTCGAACCTGATCCGCTCAGGCCGGCTGCGCATTCATTTGCCTCTGCCAGAACTGGGGGCAGGTGGAGCCTGCTCCAGATACACCGTCCGGGTGAACTATCAGACCGGTTGGCGATTCGGATAGAATTCTCCCGGAAGGTTGTCCTATCCGGGGGGGTTGTATGATCCGCTCGGCCTTTTTCCTTGCTTTCCGGCGAAGTCGAAAACCCAGGAGTCGATGATGTCATCCCAACAGATGGTGCTTGATAATCCCCAGGCCTATGAAACCGGGGAGGAACTCGATGTCATGACCCGGGTTCTGAAATTCGACCGGGCGCGGGTGCTGGAACTCGGCTGTGGTTCCGCGTGGATGACCCGGTTACTCGCTCAGCGCTACCCGGACGCCCGCTTCGTGGCCACTGAAGTGGACAGGATACAGCACGCCAAGAACCTCACTGGAGAACCTCTGGCAAACCTGGAATTCCGTCTGGAAGGGGCTCAGTCGATTTCCGAAGCCGATGCCAGCGTGGACATCGTGTTCATGCTCAAGTCACTGCATCATGTTCCCCAGGATTTGATGGCTCCGGCCATGCAGGAGATCGCGCGGGTTCTGAAGCCGGGTGGGGTGGCTTACTTTTCCGAGCCGGTCTACCAGGGTGCGTTCAATGCCCTGATGAGCCAGATTCATGATGAAAAGCTGGTGCGCGAGCGGGCTTTCGAGGCGATCCGTTCCCTGGCCGAGCGTCCTGACATGGACTGGGATGAGCAGGTGTTTCTCAATGTGCCCGGAACCTATGCCTCCTGGGAACAGTTCGAAGACCGGTTTCTCAAGGTGACCCATACCCGCCTGGAGATCGACGAGCTGCGTTATCAGAAGATTCGCGAGTCCTTCCTGGCGCATCTGGGTGAGGACGGTGCGCATTTTCTCAAACCCCATCGTATCGACGTGGTGCGTAAGCGACTGTCAGAACATTAGAGAATTGGCATATACTCCCGATGGGGCATTGCATCCCGGCCAATGCCATGCTTTAATGAGAATCATTAACATTTAGAGCCGACCTCTGGTAGTAAACGGAAACGTAATTTTGGATTCCACGGTCTCAAACGAACTGCTTGCTCTTTCCCGGCTTCCTGTCGGTACCCGTGCCTGTATCAGTCGCGTCATGGGCGGGCGGCATTTGGCCCATCGGCTGCTCAGCCTGGGGTTGCGGGTGGGCTCGGAAATCGAACTGCTGCAACGCCGTGGCGGCGGGGTGGTGGTCGCCAGCGAAGGCACCCGGGTGGCCCTGGGCGCGGGCGTGGCGGAAAAGTTACTCATGAAGCCCGTGGATCTTCCTCAGGATTCGAACCCGGTGTCCTGAAATGGCCTGTCACGAGACCCCAGAAACCGCCAAGCCGGAGACGCGACACGCCCTGACCGTAGCCCTCGCGGGCAATCCCAACTGTGGCAAAACCGCCCTGTTCAACACCCTGACCGGGATCCGTCAGCGCACCGGCAACTGGCCCGGGGTGACGGTGGACCGCAAGGAAGGCCAGTTCTCCATCGATCGGGACGAGGTCAATGCGGTCGACCTGCCCGGCATCTACTCCCTGGACGCCTCCTCCCTGGATGAAAAGGTCACCCGGGACTACCTGCTGTCCGGAGAGGCGGATCTGATCGTCAACATCGTGGATGCCTCCAATCTGGAGCGCAATCTCTACTTCACGGTGCAGATGCTGGAGATGGGGGTCCCTCTGCTGGTGGCGCTCAACATGATGGATGTAGCGCGTAAGCAGGGTGTCGAGATCGATCTGCAGCGGCTTAGCGAAGATCTGGGGTGTCCGGTGGTGCCGATCGTAGCGGTAACCGGAGAGGGAGTGACCAAGCTCAAGGGCGCGATTCAGGATCTCGCCGCGGGCCGGGTCAACGGCGGCTTTCCTCTGGCCCAGGAGGAACTGGTCGAACAGGCGATCAACGAGATGGAGCCGGGGTTGAAACTCCCGGACAGCCACTATCAGGCGCAACGCCGCTGGTTGTTGCTGAAGATGCTCGAGTGGGACAGTTTCGCCCTGAACTATGCCGACGAGGCTTTGCGTGAGCAGGTCAGCCACTGGCGCCAGGTCATCGAGGACCGGGTCGACGAGGAGGTGGACATTCACATCGCCGACAGTCGCTTCAGCCACGCCCATGCGATTGCCCAGAACGTGACCCGCAAGCGCGGTCGCTTCGAGAAGACCGCCAGCGACCGGATCGACAAGGTGGTGCTCAGCCGTCTGTTCGGTATCCCGGTGTTTCTCGCGGTGATGTACCTGATGTTCATGTTTGCCATCAATATCGGGGGCGCCTTCATCGACTTTTTCGACGGGGTTGCCGGAGCGATCTTTGTCGACGGGTTCGGTCTGCTGCTGGAGAAGATCGGTTTGCCCCAGGGACTGGTGGTACTGCTGGCCGACGGTGCCGGCGGGGGTATTCAGGTGGTGGCCACCTTCATCCCCATCATCACTGCCCTGTATCTGTTTCTCTCGGTGGTTGAGGATTCCGGATACATGGCCCGGGCGGCCTTCGTCATGGACCGCTTCATGCGTTCCATCGGTCTGCCCGGCAAGGCCTTTGTGCCGATGATCGTGGGGTTCGGCTGTAACGTGCCGGCGGTGATGGCGACCCGCACCCTGGAAAACGACCGGGAACGCAAGCTGACCATTCTCATGAACCCGTTCATGTCCTGCGGGGCCCGCTTGCCGGTGTATGTACTGTTTGCCGCTGCGTTCTTTCCGGAAACCGGCCAGAACCTGGTGTTCGGGCTCTATCTGATCGGCATCCTGGTGGCGATCATGACCGGCATGGTGATGAAGAAGACCCTGCTCTCCGGGGAGAGTGCCGGTTTCATGATGGAGCTGCCCCACTACCACATGCCGACCCTGCGCGGCATTCTGCTGCGCACCTGGGACCGGGTGAAACTGTTCGTCAAGGAGGCGGGACAGGTCATCGTGATCATGGTGCTGGTGATCAACACTCTCAACTCCATCGGCACCGACGGCAGTTTCGGCAATGAAGACACCGAACACTCGGTGCTCAGCGCAGTGAGCAAGGCGGTGACCCCGGTGCTCTCTCCCCTCGGAATCCACGAAGAAAACTGGCCGGCCACGGTCGGGGTGTTCACCGGGATTCTCGCCAAGGAGACCGTGGTAGGGACGCTGGACGCACTCTATACCAACCTCGCCAACCGTGAAGCCGGAGTCTCCCTGGAGGAGGCACCCTTCGAATTCTGGCAGTCGATCCGTGACGCGGCAGCCACGGTTCCTGAGAACCTGCTCGGGGTGAAGGATCTGCTGACGGACCCGCTGGCGATGGATGTGGGTGATCTCTCCACCGCGGAGAGTGCCGCTGAGTCCCAGGCGGTCAACGCGGATGTGTTCGGCGCCATGGCGGCGCGTTTCGATGGTCAGGCGGGCGCCTTTGCCTACCTGCTGTTCATCCTGCTCTATTCCCCCTGTGTCGCCACCATCGGTGCGATTCGTCGTGAGGCCGGCGCCCGCTGGGCCGCTTTCGTGGTCGCCTGGTCGACCGGTATTGCGTTCATCTCCGCCAGTCTGTTCTACCAGATCGCCACCTACAGCGATCATCCCCAGAGCGGTTTGTTCTGGATTCTGCTGCTGGTGACCTTGCTGGTCGGGGTGGTGGGTGGATTGCGTTACTGGTCCCTGAAGCAGCAGCAGGGCGCTGAGGCGGAGGCGGTCTGATGCTCGCTTTGATCCGGGACTATCTGCGTGAACGGGGGGAGGCCTCCCTGGCGGATATCGCATTGCATATGGATGCCGATCCTGATGCGGTACGCGGCATGCTCGAGCAGTGGGTACGCAAGGGGCGTATCGAGGTGGTCAAGGCCAAGGCGGCCTGTGGCACCAGTTGTACCCGTTGCGATCCTGCGAGCATGGAGCGTTACATCTGGCGCGGTTAAACCGACCGCAGAATTCCGACTTCCTCAATGTAGCCCGGGTGAAACGAAGTGGAATCCGGGATCCGGCACTAAGCAAAGGTCTCTGGATCCATACACACGCTCCAGATGTTTTCATTCTGCTCTCACATGGAGATCAGAGGAGTACGGCGTTGCTGGCATTTCCCGGGTACCACGGATTCAAAGAATCAATTCCCTGGAAGAGGTTCCTCGGTAAGTCCGGGTTGATCGCCTCGTTCCCACGCTCAGCCTGGGAACGAATACCTCTACTGCTTAGTAACCGTAGGTCGGGTTAGCGCAGCGTAACCCGACGAATGGCTCAATCCCCTTCATCTCGGTTTACACTGCGCTAACCCGACCGAATGCTGTGAGAGATCTGTGCTTAATCTCCCGGGTTACGCGTTGCTTCACCCGGGCTACTGTGGATTGATCGGTTTACAAATCCACCGGCAGGTAGAAAAACACAAAACGTCCGTCTTCGATGTCCACCATCAGGGTGGCGCCATGGTAGATCCCGTAGTC
>JBEVWC010000016.1:0-26776 GCA_040506775.1 Candidatus Thiodiazotropha sp. | reverse complement strand
CGGTTTACAAATCCACCGGCAGGTAGAAAAACACAAAACGTCCGTCTTCGATGTCCACCATCAGGGTGGCGCCATGGTAGATCCCGTAGTCCACATAGCCCGGTATGGCGCTGTCCAGGTGGCATTCGCTGGCATGCTGGGGTGATTCGAAATCCCGGTCCCGGTCGTACCAGGAGAGCAGCATGTGCTCTCCCAGGCGCTCGTCCGCCTCCGTGTTTGCCATCTTCATGGCCGCCAGGTAGTCCGTTAAGCGGGGCTCGGGATGCAGTTTCACAACCTCCACCCCGGACAGGTCCGGTTCGCTGCGCAGGTTGCAGGTCGTTCCATCTGTGGCGGGTTCGTCTTTCATGATCGTTATCCGTTTGGTGTGAAACAGGTCGGTTCAGCGGGGAATCCAGTTGAACAGCACCCGATGCCTGACCATCAGCCAGATCAGCAGGATCGCCGACCCGTGCACCAGGGTTCCCCAGAACAGGTTGCCGAGGATCGGAATCGGCAGGTTGCTTGCCAGAAGGATGATATACACATGCACCGTGAAAACGTAGAGCGAGGACTGCCCCAGGGGAATCAGCAACCAGCCCAGGGCCCGCTCGAATAACCGCCAATAGCGGCTTAACAGGATATACATGCTGACGAACAGGGCGAAGTTGTTGAGTACCCGGCCCGGTCCAAGCAGGGTCTTGTCGAACCAGAAACCGCGGATCTCCAGGTAGCTGTCCGGTGAGATGAAGGACCAGGTCGGCCAGGGCCAGAACAGGGGGTTGGGCGCGTTGTAGGCGAACAGGATGAAACCCACGCAGAGTGCCGCGGCCAGGTGTCCGAACCAACGGTTGGATTCCGCGACCAGCCATCCCAGTACCTGCTCCCGGTAAAAACCGACCGCCAGGCCGGTGAAGAACAGCATTTGCCAGGACATCAGGGGAAAGCCCAGTTCGAAACGGGCAGGTGTGAGTTGCAGTCCCAGGAACAGGTTGGCGATGTACAACGACCAGGAGGTCAGCAACAGCCAGGCCAGATGACCGCGTATCAGTACCCGGATGGCGAGGGGGGCGAGACTCAGCAGGATCACATACAGTCCGATGATCTGGAACTGGTGAGGACCGATTTGCAGGGTCAGGGCCTTCCAAACCCAGATCCACCAGGGTGCGGTGTCGGACGGGTAGAGGTAGAAGGAGTGGCTTCGTTGATCAGGAACCCACCAGTGGGTGACATCGAAGCTGTTGATAAAAGGCAAAAGGCTGATCAGGGCGATGCTGAGTATGACGAACAGATTCACCCGGTAGAGTTTGAAAGCGCGCTGCCAGAGTTTGTTCGCGGCAGCGGACAGTCCTTCCGATCGGGCACGTTTACCGTATACCAGACCCACCACCAGACCCGAGAGCATGACAAACCCCTCGGCGCTGGAGACAAGCCCCAAACGTTCCCAGGCAAGCATGGAAAACAGGGAGTAGTACTCAAGGTGCACCACCACCACGTAGACCATGATCAGGCCGCGCATGAAGTCGAGCCTCAGGTCTCTTTTATCGTGCTCCGGATAGGCCCAGTGATGTGGATCGTGCATAGTGAATCTGAAATGATGGGAAAACCCTGCCTATGACCGTGGCTGCGGAGTGACGTTCACAGGGTGCGATACTGAACACCGTTCGGGATGATTTCGGGATCAGCCGGAAACGATCGGTCCTTCTGCGTGCGCGGGATTGTAGCACCGGAGGCCAGCAACCGTTTAACGACCAGATCCCGAATCGGCCACTGTCAGGAGATTCAGCAAGGGAATCTAGCGCCTGAACAGGGGGTGATTGGGGTGAATCGGGGAGGCTGACACTCGCCAAGGTTTCACAGGATTGAGATAATTGCACGTTGCGGGTATGGATAGCCTGATGGATCATTAAGTGTCGTTCACATGCATATGAGACATAACGGCGATTCCCGGGGTGAATGAACATTTTGAGGCAGAATCGATAACCGGTTCGTAGCGTCCGGATAGGATTAGGGCAATCCGCAAAGGGTGTTCGTCCCCAAGCTCGCTCTATGAGCAGGCGCGAGGAGAGAAGTTTGGTTATTCCAAATGTGCGACGAACAACGCAGAGTGGCGCCTTTTCAGTTCTGGCCCGAAGGACTGTGGCTGTTTGGATATGTGTTAACTGGCCTTAGAGACTGTACATGCGTAACCGGATCGACCTGATCGATGTGGCAAAGGGTATGAGTATCCTGTTGGTCGCATTTCACCACAGTCAGCTTGCATCCCAGTATTCCGGGCTTAGCAGTGCCATGGGATTGTTCCGCATGCCGCTGTTCTTCTTTCTCTCAGGGGTGTTTTTCAAGGCGCTGGCACCACCCGGTGAGTTTATTGCGCATAAGACGCAGGCCTTGCTCAAACCCTATTTCGCCACCCTTGGGTTGTTACTGCTGACCACGATCCTGTTGGGACGTGATGGCGTCCTGGGAGAGGCATTCGGTATTCTGTACGGTACCGGCGACACCATTCGCTGGACTCCGATGTGGTTTCTGACCATGTTGTGGGTTCTTTTCATGGGTTCCTATCTGCTGGTTCGTTGGCTCAGGCTCGACGCAGGTTCTGCCATGCTGCAGTCCCTGGTACTGATAGTGATGCTCCTGGTTGGGGTGGTATGGATGGATTTGTTTCGCGGGGCTGAGGTCAGGTTGTTCAATCAGACCTACATCCTTCCAGGCTTGCCGTTCAACCTGGATCTGATTTTCATCAGCATGGCTTATTTCATGCTGGGCCATTTCCTCAGTGGCAGGGTCAAGGCATTTGCCCCCAATCCCTGGCTCCTGACCGGTATGATGGTGGTGTTCTTCTCGATTGTGTTGTTCAGCGATGCGGCTGTTGATCTGAATCGCAGGATCTACCGGGAACCGGTACTCGCAACCCTGGGCGCCCTGTCCGGCATCTACCTGGTACTGACCAGCGCCTACCTGATTTCACAGGTATCGCGTATCAAGACTTTCTTCAAGGCATTCGGATCTGCGAGCCTGTTCATACTCATCTTCCACTATGTGCTGATGGCAAAGCTGCAGTCCGGTTTCGATCACTGGGTCTCCGCGGATTGGATACTGCTCACGGCGACGATTTCCTATGCGTTCAGCGTGTCATTCCCGCTGCTCATCAAACGGGTGATTGAACGAAACCGTTTTTTGCGCCCCCTCTACTTCCCGGTCAAGCATGCCCAGCCCGGGAACCCCGTCCGTGCAGACAGCGTCCCGGCGGACAAATCCCCGTCGGGTTGATGCGCATCAACCTGGCTAGATAGGAGTCGCTTCATGGCCGATGGAAACCTGTTTGAGCATCTGCCGGAGAGTCTCCCCAGTGAGCAATTCGATGAACTGCTTAAGGATCGGCCGGTGCGCATCGAGCGTATTCTTTCCCATGGCCAGGCATCTCCCGAATCGGGATGGTATGACCAGGATGAACACGAATGGGTGCTGCTGCTTCAGGGTCGTGCCCGGTTGGCGTTTGAGAATCAGCAGGACATCGATTTGACTGCGGGGGACTATCTGCTGATACCGGCACACACCCGGCACCGGGTGAGTTGGACGGATCCGGAGGTCATCACTGTCTGGTTGGCGGTGTTTTACAGCGCCTGATGATCGGTGTGGGTTGCGCTATCATCTTCCGCGTCCGTATCGGCGGGGCCTTGCTGATGGGGCTTTCCCGGTCTTTGGTTTGAATCAGTTTTCCTATGCTTTGGAAGGAGCGGCACTATGCCACACAAAGAACACCATCGTTCGCACCGCAGCGGCTGGTTGCGCGCCGCGGTGATGGGTGCGAATGACGGAATCGTATCAACCGCCAGTCTGGTGATCGGCGTGGCCGCTGCGCAAGTGGCTCAGTCGGATGTGTTGCTGGCCGGCCTGGCCGGTCTCGTGGCGGGCGCCATGTCCATGGCTGCCGGCGAGTATGTCTCGGTAAGTTCACAGGCGGACATGGAAGCCGCTGACCTGGAGTTGGAGCAAAAGGCCCTGGAAGAGGATCGGGAACTCGAGATGCAGGAGTTGGCCGAGATCTACAAGGCGCGTGGTCTTGATGAGAACCTGGCGATCCAGGTGGCGGATCAGTTGATGGCGCACAATGCCCTGGAGGCGCACGCCCGGGATGAGATCGGGATCACCGAAACCGGTCGGGCCCAACCGGTCCTGGCCGGGGTTTCCTCAGCCCTGACCTTCACCGTCGGAGCGGCATTGCCATTGTTGGCCGCCTGGTATGCGCCAAGATCCGAGTTGATCCTCTACGTGGCATTGAGTTCGTTGTTGTTCCTGGGATCCTTGGGTGCGATTGCCGCACGTGCGGGGGGTGCCCCGGTCCTGCGGGCTGCGGCACGGGTGACCTTCTGGGGTGCACTGGCCATGGCGTTGACCGCAGGGGTCGGTCTCGCCTTCAATATCTCGGCTTGAATGAGGACAAGGGTGCGCATTCGCGACGGGCGTCGCGCGATGGATTGTCCTGAATGAGCGGGGAAGACCTGGGTGAATCCGTCAGGCTCTAAGCCCCGTTTCAATCTGAAGCACAAGCATGACGTTCACTGTGCCCATCTGAGAAACGGGTAAAAAAAAGTGGCCGGATGGCCACTTCAAATTCGGATCATTCCCTTGCTTGTGTTATGTAACCGAGATCCCTATCAGTAACTGTGCCTCCCTGGCACCTTTCTCTGTACAGCGTTTCCGCAGTTGTCTAGTGTGAGGTCCCCGTGTGTCATTTCGTTCATCGAGGGATGAATCTTTTGTGACAGGGAGTTTATTGGGGCGATCCGCATCGCATCCGGATCTTGGGAGATTCGCTGGATACCTCGACTTGTTCCCACGCACGCATGACCACACGGAGCGGGGATGTGAACCGGGTCTGGCTTGAATCGATCTGGCGCAACAAACAATCAGGATTTTTTTACGAACTCGGATTTGAGCTTCATCGCACCAATTCCGTCGATACGGCAGTCGATGTTGTGGTCACCCTCTACCAGTCGGATGTTCTTCACTTTCGTGCCGACCTTGACGACCGATGAACTGCCTTTGACCTTCAGGTCCTTGATCACAGTGACACTGTCACCGTCACTCAACGGGTTGCCGTGGGCATCGAGCACGGTGAGCGTGTCACCGGTTGACTCGGGGTTGTCCTCTGAACTCCATTCAAAGGCACACTCCGGACAGATCAGCAGGTTGCCGTCAGGATAGGTGTATTCGGAACCGCATTGCGGGCAGGGTGGAAGGGTTGTCATGCTGGTGTGTGTCTCCGTTCTCGAGATTGATCACCTGGCTGGAGATGCTGTTCTCCGTTGGCAGGTGTCTGGGTTGCTGACAGGGTCGACGGGAAATCAAAGTTCCCATGTGATCGACGAGTCAAGCATGCGCATTCTACATGCTCAGCAACCGAATGGGTGCCCGGGAAGTGGAGATCTCAGTGGTGTTGCAACAACCAAACACCCGGCATGGTATGCCGGGTGGATGCATGTGGCGTTAAAGCAGGTCCACGACCAGTCGATGGTTGACCGGCTGGGTGGGTCGGTTGTTGCCTTCCATTACCGCTTTGAAAGCGTCGATCTGAGCCTTGGAGGCCTGGATCGGCTGATTGATGACAAACCAGTTCACGCCCTCGGAACAGGGTGGGGTGGTCAGCGAACCCATGTAGCGGTAGTAGCCCACATCCTTGGGAATGAGGTCATAGGCATTGATCACCTCCTTGTTGAACTTCTGCTTGTTGTTGGCATGGTTCGGCAGGTGATCCCAGATTTCACTCAGGGCAAGATTTTCCTCCCCCTCATCGACGAATACACCGATCACCGCGAGAGTGCCGTCATCCGCCTGGTGAACGAAATGGATTTCCATTGGGTGGAAACCACCCGCCTCGGTGTGTTCGCTCGGTGAATGGAAGTGGAATTGCAGCAGTTTGTAACGCTGCCCGGAAAAACTCAGATAGCTGCCTTCGGGATAGGAAACTTTGACCGTATGACCGTTGTTTTCGATTTCGAGTTGTGCCGCCTGGTAATTCAGGTCCAGGTTGATACGTCCGGCATTGAAGGCGTGGTTGAAATCGATGGGTGACTGCATGAGGCCGTCCTTACAGAGACGGAACTCCTTGCCCAGATCGCCCCAGTGGGAAGGCCCGGTGGAACCCTGGTACCCCCAGGAACCGCCATGTCCGCCACCGCCGTGGCTGGCTGGAGCGGTGGAATAGTCTTTCGAGACAGAGGTTGAGTAGTCTTTTTCATGGGCGTTTTCGGAGGCCATCAGCGGTGAGACCGCCAGCAGTGCGGCGCTGATCGCCATGGCAAGGAGTGAATTGTTCTTGGTCATCGTTACACATACCCCGTTATTTTTTTCGGAACGTGATTCCCGCTCCAACCCGCCGGTTGAGCGTGAATCGCTCGTGTTGACATGTTTTGGCTTGCTCGGATTGCGCTTGAGAAAACGATTTCCGGTAAATTCCGTGGAGGGCTCAAGCATCCTGTCTTGAGATGCTGTCCTGAAGGTTTGAATTCAACCGCGTCAATCGTAACAGACACCAGTAACTCTAGTTCATCAGGTGGATGTTTCAATACACCATGAACGGGCTGGCGGAGAGTGCGCAGGCCCTGTTCCATGCGGTCTTGAGAGGCCTGAAATGTGCTGTAAACAAGGGGTTCCGGACTTGATTCCCGGCGCAGCCATAGGCATAGGCTGTGCCCGTTTTACGAATCCTGGGAATCTCGTGCCGGGATCAGCGGGGCGTATGGAAAAGACCCCATGCAAACGGGGTCCGCAACTTAGTTCTTGAGTTTGATCACCAGGCTGGTGATGCCATTTTCCCGGGCCAGTTTGCGTGCCGCATTCAGTTGCGACTGGCTGGCATAGGGGCCGCTGCGCACCCGGTGATAGGTGTCCCGGTTGTTGATGCTGACCTTTTGGATCTCTGCCTCTATGCCGATCAGGGCCAGGCGTGCCTTGAGGCGGTCCGCGTCCTGGTATTTACGGAACGACCCCATCTGCAGGATATAGCTCCCCTGTTCCGGGATCGATGCAGTGGTCGTCTCACGGGGCTGCGGTTTGTGTGCTGCGGGCGGCTCTTCGGGAGTGACGATCTCCTCGTCGGGAATCACCACCTCCATCTCCGGCAGGATGGTGTAGAACTCAAAGGTGGGTTTCGGCGCCGGAGGTGAAGTCTCCTGGGCGGCTTTTGGTTGTGGCCGTGCCTTGATTCCAGGGACATCCCCGTCGCTCAGGTTCGGTCCAAGCTGCAGCCAGGCCAGCCCCATGAGGAAGGCCCCGGCCACCAGTCCGGCGAACAGGTGAAAGCCGCAACTGCAGCTGCTTTTGGCGCGGGACTTGCCGCCACCGGCACGATGCTTGTAATCCGCCATTTTCGCAGGTCCTGGGTTACATCTTATCCGGGGCGCTGACCCCCAACAGTCCCAGACCGTTGCGCAACACCTGGCGGGTGGCCAGGATCAGCTGCAGCCGGGCGTTGCGCAGTGCCTCATCCTCAATGAGGAATTTGTGGGCGTTGTAATAGGTGTGGAAATCCGTGGCCAGGTCACGCAGGTAGTGAGTCAACTGGTGGGGTTCCTCGTTGAGGGCGGACAACTCGAGGATTTCCGGATATTTGGCCAGCCGGGTCATGAGGGCCTGCTCGTGGGCCTCGTTGAGGCAGTGGTAGTCCACCGCCCGGGGATCGCTTTCGATCACGATCTGCTGTTCGGCCGCCTGTTGCAGCACACTGCAGATGCGCGCATGGGCATACTGGACATAGTAGACCGGGTTGTCGCTGGACTGGGACTTGGCCAGGTCCAGATCGAAATCCATGTGTTGCTCGCATTTACGCATCACATAGAAGAAACGGGCTGCATCCGCGCCCACCTCCTTGCGCAGTTCCCGCAGGGTCACGAACTCACCGGAGCGGGTCGACATCTGTACCTTGGCGCCATTGCGATAGAGGATCGCGAATTGCACCAGCAGCACATCGAGTTTCTCCGCCTGGTTACCCAGGGCGCTCAGCGCCGCCTTGACCCGGGGGACGTAGCCATGGTGGTCGGCACCCCAGATGTCGATGACCCGGTCGAAACCGCGTTCCAGCTTGTCCAGGTGATAGGCGATGTCGGAAGCGAAGTAGGTGGTCTGGCCGTTCTCCCGGACCACCACCCGGTCGAGGTCATCCCCGAAATCGGTGGAACGGAACCACAGCGCCCCCTCTTTTTCGTAGAGATAGCCGCCGCTACGTAACCGCTCGATGACCCGGTTGACCGCCCCGGATTCGGTAAGACTGCGTTCGGAGTACCACTCGTCGTAGCGTACGCCGAACAGGGACAGGTCGTCGCGAATGTCGTCCAGTATGGCGTTGAGCCCCAGTTCGAAGACGAACCGGTAGCGGTTGCCGCCAAGCAGCTTCTTCGCCTGCCCGATCAGCCCGTCGATGTGCGCCTCCTTGTCACCCCCGGCAGGCTCGTCCGCGGGCACTCCGTCGAAGACTTCCGCGGCGTCATGCCGATAGGCCTCGCCATGATCCCGATGCAGGGTAGCGGCGATGTCCCATACATAGTCGCCCTTGTAACCGTTGGCGGGGAAGGTCAGGGTGGCGTCGCACAGCTCCAGGTAGCGCAGCCAGACCGAGGTGGCGAGGATGTCCATCTGGCGTCCCGCATCGTTGACGTAGTATTCCCGGTGCACCTGGTATCCCACCGCCTCAAGCAGGTCCGCCACCACGGAGCCGTAGGCGGCGCCCCGGCCATGACCCACGTGCAGCGGGCCGGTGGGGTTGGCGGAGACGTACTCGACCTGAACCTTCCTGCCCGCACCCAGATCGCTGCGGCCGAAGCCATGACCCTGCTGGAGAATTTGCGGAATCAGCTCGTGGTAGGCGTCCTGGGTGAGGGTGAAATTGATGAAACCGGGACCGGCGATCTCGCACTTTTCCACCAGCTTGGAGGCAGGCAGGGCCCCGACCAGCGCCTGGGCCAGTTCACGGGGATTGCGACCTGCGGGTTTCGCCAGTACCAGCGCGGCGTTGGTGGCAAAGTCGCCGTGACTGCTGTCTTTGGTACGGTCGATCTTGGGGCGGGTCAGTGTCTCTGCGGGGATCAAACCCTGGCTGGCGAGTTGCTGCAGTGCCGAATAGACCAGGTCCTCGATTTGTTTCTTCATGGCTGTTGTGGCTAAAACCTGTTTTGGGGTGGGCAAGGATACCAGGAAACAGCGGAAACGTGGGAGCGCCGGGGCGTCCGGCTGGGCTTGCTTTAGCTCATCAAAGGGTCAAAAACGCTTCATTCCACCGTCACACACCGGTCATTTGGCCCTTCTAGACTGATACGGTACCCAAAAGACGGAAACGAAAATCATGTCAGTCGAAAAACGCTACAGTAAGCGCTATCCCCTGGATGGCGATGTCTATATCCGCTACCGCAAGCAGCGGCTGATGCCCGCCAAGGCGGTGAACTGTTCCATGCAGGGGATTTTCCTCAGCACCGAGAGTCTGACCATGCTCACCGGGGCGTTGGTTGAGCTTGAGTTGTTCCGCGGCGGTCGTCAATGGTCGATCATGGGCGTTGTCACCCATGTCCAAACCGATGGCATCGGAGTCATGTTCTGGAAACCCCAGCCGGAACTCTACGACTGGGCCATCAGCCAGTCAGGGGTTCGTGGACGACCCAATGCCCTGGTCAATTCATCGCTGCTGGATCCGGCCCTGGATTGCAACTGAACATCGCCCCTCGGGTGTTGCACTGCTGACCCCCGGTCCCTGAAAAACACCATTTCCCCCTCCTGCCCCGCCGGTTTCGGCGGGGCAGGTGTCACCGTGCGTTGTCATTTGGATGTAACAAAGCTCCTGTTTAATACCCGGCAGATCTATCAGATGACTAGGAAACGGAGATGGCGATACCAAGAATTCTGGCTGTGGACGATGAACCGGCGGTGGGTGAGATGCTGCGCTTTATCCTGGAGCAGGACGGCTTCCAGGCGGATGTAGTCGAGGATGCCACCCAGGCGATCGGTTTCATCAAGAAGTCACGGCCTGACCTGATCCTGCTCGACTGGATGCTGCCCGGCATGAGCGGCATCGAACTGGCGGGTCGACTTAAACAGGACAGTGATACCGAGTCGATACCGATCATCATGCTCACCGCCAAAGGCGAGGAGAACGACAAGGTCAAAGGCCTCGAAATCGGTGCGGAGGATTACGTCACCAAGCCGTTCTCGGCCCGCGAACTGCTGGCCCGGATTCGCTCCATCCTGCGCCGGGTCTCCCCCCTGCTGGCCGGGGAGGTGCTCAACTGCCAGGGTCTGCAACTCGATCCGGTGAGCCATCGGGTGACCTCCGAGGAGCAGGTGGTGGACCTGGGCCCTACCGAATTCCGCCTGTTGCACTACTTCATGACCCACCGGGAGCGGGTGTTTTCCCGGGGCCAGCTGCTTGACCGGGTCTGGGGCACCAATGTGTACATCGAGGAGCGCACCGTGGACGTGCACATCCGGCGTCTGCGCAAGGCCCTGGAGGACACCGGCAAGGACAAACTGCTGCAGACCGTGCGGGGTGCCGGCTACCGGTTTTCCGAGCGTCTGTAACATAACTGTCATATTTCGCTCATCCAGTGTTCATGTTGGACGCCTATCCTCTGCACCACTGAAATTACAGTACGCCGTTCAGCGACGGCAAACACACTCTCTGAGGGAGAATAAGATTATGAAAAAGCTGATTTCCGCCGCGATCGCGGTTTCCCTGACCGGTTTCGCCGGCATGGCCGCTGCCCGTGACTACATCAGTATCGTGGGATCCTCTACCGTCTATCCTTTCGCCACCGTGGTCGCCGAACAGTTCGGCAAAACCACCCAGTTCAAAACCCCCAAGATCGAGTCCACCGGCTCCGGCGGCGGTTTGAAACTGTTCTGCGCCGGTGTGGGTGTCGAGCATCCTGACATCACCAACGCCTCCCGCCGGATCAAGAAGTCCGAGGTCGAGTCCTGCGATAAGAATGGCGTGAAAGACATCGTGGAAGTGAAAGTCGGTTATGACGGCATCGCCATGGCCAACTCCAAAGCCGCACCCCTGTTCTCCCTGAGCCGTCGCGACATCTTCCTGGCCCTGGCCAAGCAGGTTCCGGATCCGAAGGATCCCGAGAGCGGCAAGCTGGTTGCCAACCCCTACAACACCTGGAAGGAAGTGAACAAGGATCTGCCCGATATCGGTATCGAGGTGCTGGGTCCTCCTCCGACCTCCGGTACCCGTGATGCCTTCGCCGAACTGGCCATGGAAGGAGGTTGTAAGACCTTCGATTGGATCAAGGCGATGAAAAAGCAGGACAAGAAAGCCTATAAGGGCGTCTGCCACACCATTCGTGAAGATGGCAAGTACATCGAAGCCGGTGAGAACGACAACCTGATCGTGCAGAAACTGGAAGCCAACAAGAACGCCCTGGGCGTATTCGGCTACAGCTTCCTGGATCAGAACTCCGACAAGGTGCAGGGTTCCGTGATCGACGGTGTTGCCCCGACCTTCGAGCAGATCGCCGATGGTAGCTACCCGGTTTCCCGTCCGCTCTACTTCTATGTGAAGAAGGCGCACGTGGGCACCATCCCCGGTATCGAAGAGTACCTGGCTGAGTTCAGCAGCGATAAGGCCTGGGGTGAAGAGGGTTACCTGGCTGACAAGGGCCTGATTCCCATGCCCGAAGCCGAGCGTAAGGCATTCAAGGAAGATGTCGAGGCTCTGAAAACCCTGAAACTCTAATCAGGCTCGACCTGGCGGCTGCCTCCCGAACTCGGAAGGCAGCCGTTTTTTTCGGTAAGCGATTATGCATACGTCTACGCTCATCATCCTGTTGTTGGGGTTGATGTCACTGGCCTACTGGTTCGGCCGCAAACGGTCACTCAGTCTGGTGAATGGCCGGGTTCGTGACCTCCACTCACTGCCTTCCTACTACGGACTTCATACCGCACTGTGGTGTGGCGTACCGGCGCTGATCCTGCTGGTCCTGTGGATCGTTTTCCAGGAGAGCGTGGTGATGGGCCTGGTGGTCGAGGGGCTGCCCCAGGAGATTCGAAACCTGCCTGAATCCCGTTTCGAACTGGTGCTCAACGACGTACGCAACCTGGCCAACGGGAACATCGTCTCATCCGGTGTGAACGAGACCATGAGTCAGGCCGCTGAACGCTACACCAATCTGATGAATATCAGCCATGCGGCACTCTTCGTGGTTGCGCTGAGTATCGCAATCGGTGGCGCTGTCTGGGCGAGAAGCCGTATCACCCCCGAGCAGCGGGCCCGGAACCGGGTTGAGAAGGCGATCAACTTCTTCCTGCTGTCGAGTTCCACCCTGGCGATCTTCACCACCATCGGCATCGTGTTGTCGGTGCTGTTCGAATCGATTCGTTTTTTCCAACAGATTCCGATCACCGAGTTCCTGTTCGGGCTCGAGTGGTCTCCGCAGACCGCGATCCGCGCCGACCAGGTCGGCTCCTCCGGGGTCTTCGGATCGGTGCCCCTGTTTGCCGGCACCATGCTGATTACCTTCATTGCGATGGTGGTGGCGGTGCCCATCGGTCTGATGGCCGCGATCTACATGGCGGAATACGCAAGCAAACATTTCCGTACCCTGGCCAAACCGGTGCTGGAGGTCCTGGCGGGTATCCCGACCGTGGTCTACGGCTTCTTTGCCGCCTTGACCGTGGCACCCATGTTCCGTGACGCGGGTCATGCCATAGGTCTGACCGTCTCCTCGGAATCGGCCCTGGCCGCCGGTGTGGTGATGGGCATCATGATCATCCCGTTCGTCTCATCCCTCTCCGACGATGTGATCAACGCAGTACCCCAGGCGATGCGCGACGGCTCTTACGGACTGGGTGCGACCCGCTCCGAGACCATCCGCCAGGTCATCATCCCGGCGGCCCTGCCGGGTATCGTGGGTGGCGTGCTGCTGGCGGTATCCCGGGCGATCGGCGAGACCATGATCGTGGTGATGGCTGCGGGTCTCTCCGCGAATCTGACCGCCAATCCCCTGGAGGCGGTGACCACGGTCACAGTACAGATCGTAACCCTGCTGGTGGGTGACCAGGAGTTCGACAGCGCCAAAACCCTGGCGGCCTTTGCCCTGGCTCTGGTGCTGTTCGTCATCACCCTGGCGCTCAACATGTTCGCCCTGCACATCGTGCGCAAGTATCGGGAACAGTATGAATAATCAAGATCAGCAACACGCGACCACCATGAAACGGGTCGCTGCGGGACTCGACAGGCGTTATCGTCGGGAACGGCATTTCCGCTGGCTGGGTCTCGGCGCCATCGTCACCGGCCTGGTGTTCGTCTCGTTCCTGTTCGTCACCATCTTCTCGAATGGCTACACCGCCTTCCAGCAGACCTTCATCAAGCTGGACATCAGCTACGACCCGCAACAGATTGCACCCGTAGGCGAGACCGATCCCCAGGTGCTGGCACGGGGAAATTACGGGGCCGTGGTCAAGGCCGCGATGCGCGAGATGTTCCCGGATGTGTCGAGCCGGCGTGACAAGAAGAAACTCTATGGTCTGGTCAGCAGTGGCGCGGATCACAAACTGCGCGAGCGGGTGATGGACGACCCGGCCCTGATCGGCACCAAAGAGTCCGTGTGGGTCGAGGCGGACGACGATGTCGATATGTTGATCAAGGGGCACATCGACCTGCGCCTGCCCGAATCGGACCGGCGGGTGAAGGACGATCAGCTGGGCTGGATTCACAAGTTGCAGGAAGAGGGACGGATCGAAAAACGTTTCAACACCACCTTCTTCACCGCGGGGGATTCCCGGGAACCGGAGCTGGCGGGTATCCGTGGCGCGGCGGTCGGCTCCTTCTTCACCCTGCTGATCTGTCTGGCAATCGCCTTTCCGGTGGGTGTGGCCGCGGCGGTCTATCTGGAGGAGTTCGCACCGAAGAACCGCTGGACCGATCTGATCGAAGTGAACATCAACAACCTGGCGGCGGTGCCCTCTATCGTCTTCGGTCTGCTGGGTCTGGCGGTGTTCATCAACTTTTTCGGCCTGCCCCGTTCGGTGCCCCTGGTGGGTGGCCTGGTGCTGGCCCTGATGACCCTGCCGACGATCATTATCGCGAGTCGCGCCGCGCTCAAATCGGTACCGCCCTCAATTCGCGAGGCGGCACTCGGAGTGGGCGCCTCGCCGATGCAGACCATCACCCATCACGTGCTGCCCCTGGCCCTGCCGGGCATGCTCACCGGCACCATTATCGGCATGGCCCAGGCCCTGGGTGAAACCGCGCCGCTGCTGATGATCGGCATGGTGGCGTTCATTGTTGACATTCCGGGCAGCATCATGGATCCCTCCGCAGTGCTTCCGGTGCAGATCTATCTATGGGCCGACAGCCCGGAACGGGCCTTTGTGGAGCGCACCTCCGCCGCCATCATGGTGCTGCTGATGTTTCTCATCAGTATGAACCTGCTGGCCGTGTGGCTGAGAAAGAAGTTTGAACGGCGTTGGTAAAACCGCGCAAGTGAGGTTATCGTGGATCGAATCATGAATGAAACAACAGCCGTCAATAGTGAAGGTTTTGTGCGGACTACATCTGGCAATGCAGGGGATACAGTGACTGAAAAACTGCAGGGCGAAGGCACCGTGGGTGAGATCCATGTCGAGGATCCCCGCATGACCTGTCGCAACGTGAATGTCTACTATGGCGATAAACAGGCGATCTTCGATGTCAGTCTCGATATCGGCAAGAACCAGGTGATCGCCATGATCGGTCCGTCAGGCTGTGGCAAGTCCACCTTTCTGCGCTGCCTCAACCGCATGAACGACACCATCGATGTGTGTCGGGTGACCGGTTCGATCAAGATGGATGGCATGGATATCTACGACGGCAGTCTGGACGTGGTGCCGTTGCGGGCCAGTGTGGGGATGGTGTTCCAGAAACCCAACCCCTTCCCCAAGTCGATCTTTGACAATATCGCCTACGGACCGCGTATCCATGGATTGAGCGACAACAAGTCTCATCTGGATGAAATCGTCGAAACCTCGCTGATCAAGGCGGGTCTGTGGAATGAGGTCAAGGACCGCCTCGACCAACCCGGTACCGGACTCTCCGGCGGACAGCAGCAGCGCCTGTGTATCGCCCGGGCGATCGCCGTCAGTCCCGAGGTGATTCTGATGGATGAACCCTGTTCCGCCCTGGATCCCATCGCAACGGCTAAAATAGAAGAACTGATCGACGAGTTGCGCGAGAACTACACCATCGCCATTGTCACCCATTCCATGCAGCAGGCTGCCCGGGTAAGTCAGAGAACCGCCTACTTCCATCTGGGCAAACTGATCGAAGTGGGTGAGACCGATCAAATTTTTACCGCACCCCGACACAAGTTGACGGAAGACTACATTACCGGCCGTTTCGGTTAGAGAACAACTATGAACGATATGATTACTGGGCATACCGTGAAGGCATTCAACAAAGAGCTCGATCACCTCAACGAACTGGTGCTCGAACTGGGAAACCTGGGTCTGGACCAACTGCGCCGGGCCGTGCAGACCTTGAAGGACGAGAATCCCAAGGCCGCTGGACAGGTCATCGACCGGGATCGCAAGCTCAATGACATCGACATCCAGGTGGATGAAGAGATCATCAAACTGATTGCCCGGCGTCAGCCCATGGCCAAGGATCTGCGGGATATCCTCACCGTACAGAAAACCGTGGCGGATCTGGAGCGGGTGGGTGACGAGGCACGCAAGATTGCCAACCTGACCATTCACTTCTATGACAATGGCAAGAATCCTCCGCGTAGTGAAATTCTGCATGATATCTACAGCATGGCGGAGTTCGTCGACGAGATGCTGACCCAGAGCCTGCAGGCCTTCATCGACCTGAACGTGGACATGGCCATCGAGGTGATTCGCCAGGACCAGGAACTCTATGAAGAGTTTCGCGCCAGTCTGCGGCGGCTCACCACCTTCATCATGGAGGACCACCGCAATGTGGGCCTGGTGGTGGATATCGTGCTGGCGCTGCGCGCCCTGGAGCGCATCGGCGGGCATGCCAAGAACATCGGCGGGTATGTGATCTTCCTGGTCACCGGCAAGGATGTTCGGCATGAGGACCTGTCAGTCATCGCCTCGGAAATCGAAAGAGGCTGAGCGATTCTCTTTTCTCGTTCCCACGCTCTGCGTGGGAATGCCTATCGACATCACATTGCATTACCCAAACCTGTCAGGCATGTGCAAACCCGGGTCTGAATTCCCATGCGGGGCGTGGGAACGAGATAAACAACCCGCTTCGGAATTATGCAGGGTTGTTCACGGGTTCCGCTTCGCTGCATCCGGGCTACGCTGCTCGGGACACACTAGAACATCTCCTGAGGATCCACATCCACCGACCAGCGCACCCTGCGACTCATGGGAAGCTGATCGATGCGCGTGAGCAGTTCCTTGAGCCAACGGTGCAGCAGGGTGCGTTGGGTGGACTGAACCAGCAGATGCGCACGGGTCTTGCCCGCGCGTCGTTCCATGGGCGCCGGTACCGGTCCCCAGAACTCGATCCCCGGAAGGTCTTTCGCGGGCGGGCCGCTTGCCAGAAGCTGTTGAAGAAAGGCTTCCGGGTGGCGCGTATCGTTGGCCTCCGCGCGGATCAACACCTGGTGGGTAAAGGGCGGCAGTTGCGCCAGTCGGCGTTCTTCCAGGGCTTCCGCTGAGAACGCCGGATAACCCTCGCGGATCAACAGCTGCATCAGCGGGTGATCGGGATGCCGGGTCTGGATCAGTACCTGTCCGGGACGCTCAGCCCGTCCCGCCCGACCCGCCACCTGCAGGATCAGTTGCGCCATCCGCTCTCCGGCCCGGAAGTCGGCGCCGAACAGGCCCTGGTCCACATCCAGGATCGCCACCAGGGTCACCGCGGGAAAGTGATGGCCCTTGGCCAGCATCTGGGTGCCGAGCAACAGGGGAAACCGCCCTGCCCGGACATCTCCGAGCATCTTTTCGAGACTGCCCTTGCGCCGGGTGGTGTCCCGGTCGATGCGCGCCAACGGGGTGTCGGGAAACAGCTCCCTCAAGCGCTCCTCCACCCGCTCCGTACCCTGCCCCACGGGTCGCAGATCGGGGCTGCCGCATTCCGGGCACTGCTCCGGCACCCGCTGCTGATGCCCGCAATGGTGGCACCAGAGCAGGTTTTTCTGCCGGTGGTGGGTCATCCGGGCATCGCAACGGGGGCAGTCGGTGAGCCAGCCGCAGGCATGGCAGGTCAGCATCGGTGCATAGCCCCGGCGGTTGAGAAACACCATCGCCTGCTCGCCGCTGTCGAGGGTCTTTTTCAGCTCCCGGATCAGCACCGGGGAGAGGCCGTGGTTGAGGGTCAGATTGCGGATGTCCACCAGCTGCAGTTTCGGCAGCTGGGACTGGGCGGCGCGGTGGGGAAGTTGCAGCAGCTTGTAGCGGCCCTCCCGGGCGTTGCGCAGGGATTCCAGGGACGGGGTTGCGGAACCGAGCACCACCGGGCAATGGTGCTGCCGGGCTCGCACCAGGGAAAGATCCCGGGCGGAATAGCGGAATCCCTCCTGTTGCTTGAATGAGAGGTCGTGTTCCTCATCGACGATGATCAGCCCCAGCTCCGGCAGGGGGCAGAATACCGCAGAGCGGGTGCCGATCAGCACCGGTTGCCGGGCGCTGCGCATGGCCTGCCAGACCCGCTCCCGTTCACCATCCGGCAATCCGGAATGCAATGCCATGACCCGATCGCCCAGGCGATTGCGAAAGCGCTGCAGCAGCTGGGGGGTGAGGCCGATTTCCGGTACCAGCACCAGCACCTGGCGGCCGGACTGCAGGGCGGCTTCCACCAGATAGAGGTAGACCTCGGTTTTGCCGCTTCCGGTGACTCCGTCGAGGAGAAAGGGTTGGAACTGACCCAGTTGTTCGCGTACTGCGTCCACGGCTTGTTGTTGCTGGCTGTTGAGGGCGTGGCGTTTCACCTCAGTTGGAGAATCAGTTGTGCTGTCCTGGCTGAGCTGGCAGGCCTCGATCCAGCATTTTTCCGTCAGTATCCGGAGCACACTGTGGGTGGCGGAGGCTTCGGCTAACAGCTGCCGGGTGGCCAACCCTCCCTGGGCATGCCTGAGCCGATGCAGGATATCTCTCTGCTTCGGAGCCCGCTTGAGTGTTTCCAGGTCGATTTCCCGGCCCTGACCGGTGAGCCGGTAGCCGGGTATTGTGGAGCTTTGCTCGGGGCGATCCTTGCGCAGGTTGATCGGCAGGGCATGGAAGACGACATCACCCAGCGGGTGCTGGTAATAGTCCGCGGCCCAATGCAGCAGGTGCAGGTCCTCGGAGGTGAACAGGGGTTGTGGGTCGAGCTGCCGAATCGCCCGTTTAAGGGACTTTTCGGGCAAACTGGAATCCGCACTGACTCCAATCAGCAGGCCGATCCGGCTGCCACGACCGAAAGGAACCTGGAACCGGCAACCGGGCAGAGGGTTGAAGTCCCCCTGGTCGGGAGGCAGGTAGTCGAAGGCTGTCCGCAGGGGGCCGGCGAGAACGATTTGCAGGATAGGCTCCGATTCCATGCGCGCACTCTATCATGGTAGTGCCTGGCTGATAATCGATGCCTGGTGTCGGCGCTGAGGGGCGATCCCGGTTCACAGTTGTTTGCTTGACGGACCAGGAAACGATCTCATACCCTTGCGGATGATATTGTATTTACGTTGGTAAATAGTGAGCCGTTTCGTTCCGTGTTTTCTGGCTGTAATTGGACTGACGAGCTTTGGTTCCGAGGCGAACAGCATCAGGACGGATGTTGCGCCGGGTTCGGAATCTCCCCCTATTCAACAAACCGCTGCGTTGCAGGAAACCCGTGACCGCTACTGGCAGTGGCTGAGGGAAAGTGCGGATCGCCTCGACCGGGTCATGTCCGCTGACCCGGATGAGCGGGCGTCACAGGCGCTGCTGAAAACCGCCTGTGACCAGTCGCAACCGGTCAACTATCGTGAGCAGGCCTATCTGGCCGAGGCCGATGTCAGTCGAAAAGACCTGGGCCTCTCCTTCGATGCGGGCATCCGCGACAACTGGGACTCCGACTCCGACACCGTGGACGAGAATCAGAGGGCCTATGTAGGTCTCTCCTGGCAGGTGCTCGAGAACGGCTACCGAGAGAAGCGTCATCTCGCCCGTTTGGCGGAAGCCCGGGCCGAACAGGAGGTGTTGCATTCTAAGGCTACCCGGACCGAGGATATCGAGCGTTGCCGTTATGACGCCACACGGGACAGTTTTACTCCGGTCTGGACCCCCCTACTGAGCCTCAAGGAAACCTTTCTAACCCAGGTCTCGGCATTGCAGCGGGAAAGTTACTGGATGGGTGGCCTCTATCTCGATGATCTGCTCGACAGCGAGCGGGAACTCCAGGCGACTCGGGAACACTTGCGTCGCCTGCAGCCGGATCCCGCCTCTCCAATGGAACAGGCCGGTCTGTCGGGGATGCCACTGCTACCCGACATCGATATGGTTTCGCTGCGCGCCCGGATCCAGCAGGATCCCGACCGGGATCGTCTGCTGGTCCTGGAACAGACCATCCTCGATGCCCAGCGGGAGGCCAGCGATGATACCCGGTTGCGCTTCTATCTGCGCTATGAGGTTCAGGAGGACAGCCGGGACAACGGCCCTGCGGTCGGCGCCACCTTTTCCATGCCGATCCTCTCCGGCGAAAGGGCTGAGGTGGCGCATGATTACCTCAGCAGGGAGGCGATGCAATCTCACGAGCAGCGCCTCGCGCTGCGTCTGCACCGGGCCGAATCGGCCTACTCGGAATTGCTGGAACAGCGCGAACGGGTGGTGCGACAGAACTACCGCTACCTGGCCGCCCATGAGCAGCTGCGCAGGAGTCTGGGGCGTTATGTCTGGCGCCCTGAAACCGCTGACTTGAAGACCGCCCTGACCCGCATGGCCAGCCTGCTCGACGGTTCGGTGGAACTGCTGCGTGCGGTGGAGGAGATGTACCGCAGAGTGCACACGGTATTCTCCAGGGCCGGTATCGAGTACCGCCCGGAACTGGTGCGGCTGAGTGCGATGCCGGGCAGCGATTACCGGGCGCGGGACGGAGCCCGTGCGCTGTATGTCTGGTCGGCGGGATTCAATGGCATGCGCAACGATGTGCTGATGGAGTTCCTCAGGGCGAAAGGCATTGGCCGGGTGGTTGTCAGCGGCAGTGAACGGGTCATGCAGGAGAAACTCGAGGGCTTTCTCGGGATGTGCCGTGACCGGGGGGTGTCCGTGGAAATACTCACCGGTGACAACGCCTGGCTGGAACCCGCCCGACAGCCCGAGGTGTTGCAACGGCTGCAATACCTGGCGGGACTGACCGGACAGCTGAACATCGATGTGGAACCCCACACCCTGGCGGACTATAAAACCCGTCGGCGTGAATACCTGGACCGCTATCTTGAGCTGTTACAGGCGATCCGTGAATCACTCGGTGCCGGGGTGACACTTTCCGTATCGGTTCCCCTGCATTGGGACGCCAGTGATTACGCACGAATCAGTGAGCTGGCGGACCATGTCTACCTGATGGCTTATGAAATCGCCGATCCGGCCGCTCTCAAACGTAGGCTTGGCAAGGTTCTGCCATTCCTTGATCCCCGTGAGGTGGTGGTCGCGTTGCGGCCTGAGGATTTTCACGACGAGGTTCGGCTCGAAGCGGTGATCGGGGAATTATTCTCCGAACTGGGGGTGACCCGTTTTGCCCTGCATGACCTGACCACCTATGTGAACGTCACCGATAGCCGATAAATGAGAATCAGGAACAAAAAAAGTTTTGTGGTGGTCGGCCCGGAGGGCAAGGCGCCCAAGTCACTGGGCTCGCGGATCACCCATTGGCTCTATCTGGCGTTTCTTGCGCTGCTGGCGATCTACCTGGTCGTGTTCACCTTCAACTACATCACCACCTTTCAGATCCCGGGTCAGATCGTGGTCGAACGCATCAAAGTGGCGTCACTGGAAGGCGGGCGTATTCTGTCGCTGAACGTGGATGAGGGGGATCGGGTCAAGGCCAATGACCTGCTGCTGGTAATCGATAACGGAAAAAGCTGTGAACCGGTGCAGGACCGCAGCCTGGACAAGCTGAAACGTCAATTGGCCCTCGATCGTCTGCAACTGGATGCGTTGCGGCAACGCCAAACCCGTCTTCAGGCCCGCCGGCAGCAACTGCTGGATGAACGCCGCCTGGGTCGGGTGCTGGAGCTGGAGCGGGAGGACCGGGCGGCGGAACGGTCTCTGCAACAGGAGCTCGACGAAGCAGGCCTGGACCAGACCCTGCTCGAGGAACAGATCCGTCTGCAGGAGCAACAGATCCAGGTGTATGCCTCGGAACAACCCAGCGATCCGGACTGTGGCCGGGAACGGATTGTCGCCCCGGTCGATGGCCTGGTGGTGGCCGTCAATCAGCACTTGCATGAGGTGGTGGCGCGTAAGGAGACGCTGATGATTCTGATGCCGGATCAGCCGCGGGTGCAGGTCGAGGCCTTCGGTGAGGTCAATGAATCACTCCCGGTCAGCCTGGGTCAACAGGTGGCGGTGATCCTGCCGGATGGTACCCGCAGCCTGGGCGAGGTGAGCGAGTTCGAAGCGTCCGCCTACCGTTTCCCCGATCGGGAGTTTCATGTCTACCAGCCGGAGGCCACATCGATGCGTGTCGTGATCCGTCCCCTGGATTCGCAAACTGCCCGGCAGTGGATCGATTTCGACCGCCGGGATGTCTCCGTCAGGGGGGTGAAATGAATCAGGCACTGCTGATTACCGGGGCGGAAAACCCGCTGCGCCTGCCGTTCGATGAACGGGACAGTGGGACCGACTGGCGTGGCCTGGATGCGGGAGTCGATGCGGACTGTTTCCTGATCGATACCCTCGACCCGGGCGTGGCCCGGCATGCCCTGAACCAGGTCAGAAGCAAGCTGCTGCCGTCGATCTATCTCAAGCCCCTGGTGCTGATCCGGCATCAGGATGATCTGCCCGAAGAGCTGATCAGCCAGGCCGATCTGCAGATCACTCCCCGGCAGATGCAGGAGCCCTGGCCTTCGGAACTGCTCGACGGGATCGAGGCAATCAACCGTCGGGTCAACCGGCTGCAGGAGCAGCGCCTCAAGGCGGATACCAACCCCGCCCTGCGGGTGATCCGCTACCTCTATAGCCGCAACCGGGAGGTCGAGCCACGTCCCTCGATACGCAGCCGGGGCGGTTATGCCTACCCGGGACTGGACAGTTTCTTCGGCGACTCCGATCAGAGCCTCTGGCAGACCCTGGAATTCCTGCGTGATCAACACCTGGTGCAGACCCGCTTCATCACTAGGACCCACCAGTGCACCAGCTGCGGATGCGCGTTTCTGAACTTCAAGGAGACCTGTCCCCACTGTCAGTCCGAGGCTCTGCATGTGGACGACCTGGTGCACCATTTCCGCTGTGGCTACACCGCCGAGCTGGAGGATTTCAAACAGGCGGAGCGTCTGGTCTGTCCCAAATGCGATCACACCCTGCGCCAGATCGGAGTGGACTACGACAAACCCTCGGTGATGTATCACTGCCTGAGTTGCGACCACCGGTTCCAGGAGCCGGAGATTGCCACCACCTGTTACGACTGTCAGAGAACCGCGCCGCCGGAATACCAGACCCATCGCGACATCGAGGCCTACAAGCTGAGCATGCTGGGTGAAAGCGCGGCACTGTTCGGACTCGAGTCCCTGTTCGCCTCGATCCTTGAGCGACGCCTGCAGTTGCTGCCGCTGGATCTGTTCGAACGCTTCGTCGCCGTGGAAAAGGCGCGTATCACGCGCTATAAGAAATCGATCTCCAGCCTGCTGCTGTTCGATGTCAAAGGGTTGGAGGCGATCTACCTGACCCTGGGGGAGCGCACCAGTGAAGTCTACGAGGAACTGGCCAACCTGTTTTTCGCCATGCTTCGCACTTCGGACCTGGTCAGCAGCCGCAATGAGTCCCTGTTCCTGATGCTGCTCACCGAAACCTCCCAGGAGGATGCGCGGATCGTCGAGCAACGTCTGCACCAGGGGGTTTCGGAACTGCTCGAGGCGAGTCTGGGAACCCGTCCCGAGATCCTCTCGCGAATTCACCCGGTGGAGCCGTCACTGGACCTGACCCCGCTGCTCGAAGGCTTTCTCAACGAACACCATGCTGACTGAAACCTATCGGTTCATCGAAGGCCTTACCACAGCCCAGCTGATCAGCTACTTCTGGCCGTTCTTCCTGTTCGACCTGACTCGTTACGTACTCTTCGATGTGCTGATACTGACCCTCTACCTGCCCAGACGTAAACGCAACCGGGCACGCCGGGTCAAGGCCCGCAGCCTGCTGTACCATGAAAAACCCCTGGTCTCGGTGATCGTTCCCGGCAAGAACGAAGGCAAACATATCCCACGCCTGGCGGAATCTCTCACCCGACAGACTTACAAGCATCTTGAGATCGTGATCGTCGACGACGGTTCGGATGACGACACCGAGATGATCTGCCGGAAACTGTTGAGAGAAGGCCATATCGATCAGTTTGTGCGCAACGAGGTGCGTGGCGGCAAGGCTTCCGCAGCGAATACCGCGCTCTACTATTCAAAGGGCAAGTTCATCATCCACCTGGACGCGGATTCCGAGCTGCGTCACGACTCCATCGAGACCATCCTGCTGCCCTTCTACCTGGATGAAAAGGTGGCCGCGGTGGGTGGCGACATCCGGGTTGCCAACCTGGATGCGACCATGGCCACCCGTACCCAGGCGATCGAGTATTTCAAGGGCATCTCGACCGGGCGAACGGTCTCCTCGATGCTTGGCATACTGCGTATCATCGCCGGCGCCTACGGGGCCTTTCGACGGGATACGCTGGACCGCCTCGGCGGCTGGGACGTGGGTCCCGGTCTGGATGGGGACATCACCATGAAGATCCGCAAACTGGGGCTCAAGGTGGTGCACGAACCCCACGCGGTGTGCTACACGAACGTCCCGGTCAAGTTCCGGGTGCTGGCGCGGCAGCGTTTCCGCTGGGACCGCTCCATGGTGCGCTTCCGGGCGCGCAAGCATCTCGACGTGCTGCTGCCCACCTCGAATTTTCGCTTCTCGAACTTCGTCTCTTCGGTGGAAAACCTGTTCTTCAACCTGGTTCTGAATATCAAGTGGTGGTTCTACGTGGTGCAGGTGATCTTTTTCTACGGGGCCTTGCTGCAGAACATCATCGTCGTCAACTACCTGCTCTACACCTTCGCCAACCTGGCGGAGTTCCTGGTGGCGGTGGTGCTGCTCAACAAGACCCTGCGCCGCAAGGATCTGCTGCTGATCCTCTACCTGCCCCTGATGCCGCTCTACACCGGACTGTTCCTGCGGGTGGTGCGAACCTATGCCTATCTCATGGAGTTCATCCACAAGGCCTCCTATGCGGATCGCTGGAATCCCTGGAAGGTCTCAAGGGTGGCAAAGAAAGAACAGCTGTGACAGCTCCGCCCCGACGGTGAGGGGGTGGTCATCGCTGCGTAAATCACCTAAGGTGTTTCGCAGCCCACTCGCGGAATCATCAACCCTGGATGACGACCCATGGCTTCGATCCCTCAGCCAAACAGCATCGTTCATATCTATCGACTCGACGGCCAGGGTGGCGCCCAGTCACTCGAGCAGTTGCCGGGTGCGCCGCAACCGATCCTATGGGTGCACATGCAGAGTGACGATCCCGACTGCGCCTCCGTGATGTCCGGACTCGGCCTGAGTTCACAGGTGACCGATGTCATGACCAGCCCGGAGACCCGGCCCCGCGCCACCGCCCTGGGGGAGGGCGTCCTGATGGTGCTGCGGGGGGTCAACCTCAACCAGGACGCAGACCCGGAGGACATGGTCTCCCTGCGGATGTGGCTGACCGACAGGCTGATCGTCACGGCGCGCAAGTCTCAGCGGCGACTGATGTCGATCCAGGATGTCCGTCAATCCCTGGATGACGGGCGCGGACCGGCTACCACTGGCGAATTCCTGCTCGAAGTAGTGGAGCGGCTGGTGATCCGCATCGGCCAGGTGGTGGATGAAACCGAGGAATCCCTGGAGGGCATTGAAGCGGCCCTGGATACCCTCAATCCAACCCGGGTGCGTCATGATCTTACCGAATTGCGTCGACGCACGGCCCAGTTGAAACGCTATCTCGCCCCGCAACGGGATGCCCTGGATGCGATGTACCGACTGCGCTCCAATCTGCTCGACGAACGCCAGGCCTTTGAGCTGCGGGAGTGGTCGGATCGTACCACCCGCAACGTGGAGGACCTGGATCTTGCCCGCGAGCGCGCGATCCTGATGCAGGAGGAACTGCGTAACCGGATCGCCGAACAGCAGAACCAGCGTATGTATGTGCTCTCCCTGGTCACCGCAATCTTTCTTCCCCTGTCGTTTCTTACCGGGGTGTTCGGCATGAATGTGATGGGCCTGCCCGGAGTGAACAACCCCTGGGGCTTTGTCCTGGTCGCGGCGGGCATGGCCGTGTTGGCACTCGGAGTGGGAATCTGGATGCGCTTCCGCCATTGGTTGTGAATGCGGGTTTTTTGCACCACCCGGGTGCATGAAACGGGTATTTCACCTCCGGATGTTTGTCCACAGGAGCTGTGGATAACTTTGTGGAAACTATTTTGACAAATGTGCTTAGTCCTTGTGTCCGTTGAAATGTTTTTAGATTGGCCAGTTTTTTGCCGTTTTTGTAAATTGATAATAAATACAACAAGATACAGTTTATTAAAGAGTTCTAATAGTAATAAAAGTTGTATTTGTCTGATTGCTGTGGTGCAACATTAGGCGAGTGTGAATAAGGTTGACTCAGATCAATTGTTTTGCATCTCTCGGAGCGCTTGAACGGGATCCTGATTTGCACTCTTTTACCGCACACGGGTTATCGATTGGGGAGCAAGCATGACCGATTGGCAGATCATTGCGCAGCATATTGCACAGACCACCGGGGAGGCCTTCAATCCCCAGGAACCGCGCAGCATGGGCGGCGGCTGCATCAACACCGGGGTGCGCCTGGGTGACGGCCGGCGCAACTATTTCGTCAAACTGAACCGGGCGGCCCTGCTGGATATGTTCGAGGCCGAGGCGGAGGGTCTGCGGGCCTTGGCGCAGACCCGTACTCTGAGGATCCCCGAGCCCCTGTGCAGTGGCCTGAGCAACGGGGACTCCTATCTGGTCATGGAGTTCGTCGAGATGGGGCACAGTGCCCGGGACGGCGCCGCGCTTGCCGGTGAGCGCCTGGCCGCGATGCATCGCCACACCCAGTCCGGCTTCGGCTGGACTCGGGACAACACCATCGGTTCCACCCACCAGCCCAACCGCTTGATGTCGGACTGGGTGGCCTTCTGGCGGGAGAACCGGCTCGGATTCCAGCTCGAGCTGGCGGCCCGAAACGGTTACAGCGGCGCCCTGCAGCGTAAAGGGGAGCGCCTGCTGGAGCATTTCCCGGTACTGCTCGATCATCAACCCGAAGCCTCACTGCTCCACGGCGATCTATGGGGTGGCAATCTTGCCTATGACAGCTCGGGTCAGCCGGTGATCTTCGATCCGGCAGTCTACTACGGGGACCGGGAGACAGACCTGGCGATGACGGAATTGTTCGGCGGATTCGGCAGTCGCTTCTACGATGCCTACCAGGCGGCCTGGCCCCTGTCACCGGGTTATTCGACCCGCAAGACCCTCTATAACCTGTACCACATCCTCAATCACCTGAACCTGTTCGGCGGCGGTTACCTGGGGCAGGCGGAGTCCATGATCGACCGTCTGCTGGCTGAGGTTTGAATCCGTGCAGGGCTGGCGATTGCAGCAATGAAAGCTGCTT